>JBOGNO010000063.1:0-1003 GCA_050747245.1 Candidatus Acidiferrales bacterium | reverse complement strand
CTTGGCTTGCTCGCGGCCTCCCGAAGGCCGCGCGAAATGGACGCTGCGCTTGTTGGAAGCCAAAGTCGTCGAACTGAACATCGTGGATCATGCGAGCGACAACACGATTGGTCGCATTCTAAAAAAAATGAGCTCAAGCCTCACCTCGCGCAGCAATGGGTCATCCCGCCGCAAGCAAGCAGCGCATTCGTAGCGGCGATGGAGGATATTCTGGCCGTCTACAAGCGGCCACGCGACAGCGATTGTCCGCTGGTCTGTCTGGACGAGACGTCAAAGCAACTGCTTGCCGATACGCGGACGCCGGTCCCGATGAAGCCAGGACAACCAGAGCGCCGCGATTACGAGTATGAACGAAACGGCACGGCTAATCTGTTCATGATGTTCGCGCCGCTCGAAGGCTGGCGCCACATTGAGATCACCGATCGCCGCACCGCCATTGATTACGCTCACGCCCTCGAGGATTTATCCGACCGTCATTTCCCGACCGTCAAGAAGATCGTTTTAGTGCAGGACAATCTCAACACTCACAAACCCGCATCGTTGTACGAGGCTTTTCCGCCAGACAAAGCAAGACGGCTTGTCGAGCGATTCGAGTGGCATTACACGCCAAAGCACGGCAGTTGGCTTGACATGGCGGAATCCGAACTCGCCGTTCTCGCGTCGCAATGTCTCGGTCGCCGCATCCCCGATAAGCAAATCCTCATCCACCAAGTCGCCGCATGGGAAGCCGACCGCAACGCACATCACGCCAAAGCCAACTGGCAATTCGCGACCGATGACGCGCGCATCAAACTCAAGCATCTTTACCCGACTTTTTAGCTGACTCGGGCCACTAGACCCGATCACCGAATATTTCGCCACGTGGCAGAGTCGCGCAGCGGCGCAGGCGAGCCAGCCGCATTGGATGACCCCGATCACGACCGTCACGCCGCGGCTCGAGCAAGAGTTTAGATATGATCAATTTCAACAATTCCTGGGAAATGGCGCGGAAGTTAACAACTAT
>JBOGNO010000062.1:0-1010 GCA_050747245.1 Candidatus Acidiferrales bacterium | reverse complement strand
TTGCACGACTGTGAGAATTCGCTCTACGAATCGGCAGCCCGCTAAGCTGTTGCAGCCGAAACTCCGACGCCGCCATAGCACCGCCAGACGCACGAGACGCTCCATAAAGTTGTTCGTCGGTTCCACGCCTTCTACCCGCGCGAACGTCCATAGTGCCGATTCCAGATTCAGCAGGTTCTCGCAGAACTTCGCCACGCGCGCATCGTCCCCCAGTCCGCCTTCGACAAGCGTCTTGCCGAAGCGCCGTTCGAGCGGCGCGATAAGCTCCTGGAGCCGGCCACGCGTGATCGTGCCGGCCGCGAACGCGCGCCACGCCGCGAACAGGTCTCTGACGATGCGAAGCCCGCGGCGACCCACGAAGGCACTGGGGCCGCCGCATTCGACAATTTTGCGAAAATCGCGTTTCAAATGCGCCCAGCAAAGCTGCCGGAACTGCTCAGGCACTTGCAGGTAAACATGCCAGCGGTCGCTGTGCACGATCCCTTCAATGCTCTCTCCCAGGATGGCTTTCAGCCCCAAGGCGCTGCGTTTGGCGTGGATGACGAATACCGCCACACCCACCGTCGCTGCCGCCCATAACCAACAGAGCTTGCCCCACAGCTTCCAACTTGTCTCGTCGGCGTA
Source organism: Candidatus Acidiferrales bacterium (assembly GCA_050747245.1). Lineage (GTDB taxonomy): Bacteria > Acidobacteriota > Terriglobia > Acidiferrales > UBA7541 > JBOGNO01. Next base: position 386 of record JBOGNO010000062.1, on the reverse strand, counting down.
TTTCACCTGCGCCCGACGCACCGCTTCCAAAGCCTCGCGGTGCGCTGGCTCCAACGCGGCACTCACTTCCTGCTCGAGATTCGCTACGGTCCCCACCGCGATCGGCGCGCCAAAGACTCTCTCGGAAATCTCCTCCACGCCACGCTTGCTAACGCCGTGACAACCGCTGAAATATGACAATGTTCCTGTCAACCGCGGCCCAACGCTATGCGCCCGAATCTCGGCCGGGATCGTCGTCTGGGTCAGGTGGCCACAACTCGGGCACGTCCGCCCATGAGCCTGATACTCGGTCACATCGACCGCCAACGGAGGGAGTTCCACGACCTGAAACCGCGTCGGCTCTGGATCGCTCGGGCTCCCTTCACGCGGCAACGCCGAACCGCAAT
>JBOGNO010000061.1:0-1137 GCA_050747245.1 Candidatus Acidiferrales bacterium | reverse complement strand
GGGGAGTGGCCGGCGACTGCGCCCATGCGCCAGCCGAGAGCAGGCCAGCAGCGGCAAATCCCAAAAGGCTTCGTCGAACAATGCTTTCGATCTTCATGTCGTTCTCTCCTTGGGGCTAGAGCAATTCCATAAATGATGTAGCGTATTGGGAGCTAAAAAAGAAGCCGCGGCAATCGGCGAGCGAAATGGACTGAAAGGCAGCTTTGGCGGCCAGCAGAAGTTGTTCATCGCTGCGGGGAGCGTGGCTGCGAAGCACTTGTTTAATCTTGCTCCACATCGGTTCGATGGGATTGAAATCCGGAGAATAGGGCGGCAGATAGAGAAGCCGCGCGCCCCGCGCCTGGATGGCTTCGCGTACCCCGCGGATTTTGTGGGTGGCGAGATTGTCCAGGATCACCACCTCACCGGCCCGCAAAGCGGGAGCCAGGCCCTGCTCCACCCAGGCCAAAAACATCTCTCCGTTCATGGGCCCCTCAAACAACCAAGGAGCGCAAGGGCCCTCCAGGCGGATGCCGGAGATCAACGTGCTGGTCTGATAGTTCCCCCACGGGATGCGCCCTACCAGCCTGCGTCCTCCCACCGCCCGGCCGCGCAAACGGGTCATCTTCGTGTTGGCTCCGCTTTCGTCCACGAACACCAAACGGTGCAGCAGTTCGGTGGCGAATTGCTCATGCCAGTGCGCTCTTTTTTCGGCCACGTCGGGCCGCTCTTGTTCGGCGGCGGCCAGAGTTTTTTTTATACTTCCAGCCCAGCCGACGCAGCCACAGGTCGACCGTGGAAGGGCGGAAACGCCGGTCCAGCCGCGCGCCCAGCTCGGCCAACGTCGCATCGGGCTGCTCGGCGAGCAGTTCCTCCAGCCGCCGCCTGCGCTCCTTGGTGAGCAGCGTGCGGCGCCCGCTGCGATGAGTCCGCGGCTCCAGCGTGCCGCGCTGTTGGAACTGCTGGCGCACGCGGCGCACCGCCGCCACGCAAAAACCGAACCACTGCGCAATTTCGCGCGTGCTCTTGCCTCGCTCGTAGAGTCGCAGGATTCGCCCGCGTACGGGCACAGGGATGGGCGTCATAGCCCTACTCTGCCACAGCAGCTCGCTCCTGTAAAGCTACATCATTTATGGAAATGCTCTAGGTGCCCAAGCC
>JBOGNO010000060.1:0-1187 GCA_050747245.1 Candidatus Acidiferrales bacterium | reverse complement strand
CTCAGAGCCCGATCAGCCGACCCGTGCCTACCTGAAGGTCATCGCACAAGATCCGGAGCACATCTATCACATGCTCAAGGTGGCGCCGGGTATTGGGAGATAGGGTGATGATTTCCTGACCAGGAAAGTTACGAAAGCAAGGGCACCCCTCAATCCTTCCAAAACCCCTTGAACCGCTCCGGACTGAGCTCCGTGTAACGCACGGTGTGGGTGATGTTGCGGTGACCCAGGTACTGCTGGATCGCGCGCGTGTCGTGGCCGTCGTTGGCGAGCTTGTAGCCGGTCGAGTGGCGCAGCATGTGCGGATGGATCGGGAAGGGGAGGCGGGCGAGCTCGCCGGCGCGCGTGAATAACTTCCTGAACGTCGCCGGCGTCAGGGGTCCCCCGCGCTCGGTGACGAAGAGGTACGGCGAGGCCGGATACTGCCGGCGCAGCTCGCGCAACGCGCGTAGCTCGGGCCCGCGGATCGGGTGCGTGGAGGCGATACCATTTTTCAGCCGCGCGACGTGCAGGAGACCGGCTTTGAGGTCGACCTGGTCCCAGCGCAGACTCACGAGCTCCGACACCCGCAACCCATGCCGATACGCCAACAGGATTAACGTGCGGTCTCGAGCCCCATGCCTACCGCTCTGACCTGCGGTCCGCAGGACCTTCTCGATCTCATCCGGGGTCAGATATTCACGCCGGCGGCGCGAAGCGTTGGTTTGGCGAGGAGGGGGGATAGTAGGACCAGGGGTCGCTCGAGATCTCGGCGCTGAGGGCTTCCTGGTGCGTTGGCGCCGCCGGACTTTCCCATTTTCGAGTGTTGGCAACGCACTGAGCGCAGCTACTTTCTTCGGCGCTTTAGCCATTCCGCATTATAGAACATTCCCATCTAGGGCTCTTAATGGGAATGCCAAAGGATCTCGCCTATCATGTTCAGCAACGCCCGGCGCCGTCGCCTTGCATGGGTAGGTACCACCCCGGCTCGTCTAACGGCGGGCTTGCTGCTGTATATACATTTGTGTAGCATAGTGGCATGAGCGAGCCGCTGGCAGGCTTCGACTGGGATGCCGGCAACTTGGCCAAGTGCCAAAAACACGGCGTGCCAGTGGCAGAAATTGAAGCCCTGTTTGATTCACCACTGCTGATCGTCCCGGACGCCGCGCACTCCAAGACCGAAGCGCGCAGTTGGGCGATCGGGAAAT
>JBOGNO010000059.1:0-1252 GCA_050747245.1 Candidatus Acidiferrales bacterium | reverse complement strand
TGCCTAGGCTGAGCAGGTCCATCGTACTAGAGCAGGATGATTTTATGTCGAACCATATCCTGCATTGGCGAGGTACGCCTGGCATTCGTTCGGAAAGAAGCAATCGAGCAGAGAGCCAGTGCGCTTCCAGGTGGTTTCGAAGGTCCGCTCGGAAGCTTTACGTAAGAGGTGCTTTAGCTTGGCGAAGACTTGCTCGATCGGGTTGAGATCGGGGCTGTAGGGCGGCAGGAAAAAGAGCCTTGCCCCCACCGCCAGGATCGCGGCACGGACGGCCTTGCTCTTGTGGCTGCCGAGGTTATCGAGGATGACGATGTCGCCCGGCTTCAGCGTGGGAACGAGGACCTTCTCGACGTAGAGACGGAACAGCTCGCCGTTGACCGGACCATCGACGACCCATGGCGCATCGATCCGATCGTGGCGCAGGGCGGCGAGGAAGGTCATCGTCTTCCAATGGCCGTAGGGCACCTTGGCCGCGAGCCTTTTGCCGCGCATCCCCCATCCGCGCAGCGGAGCCATGTTCGTCTTGGCCCAGGTCTCGTCGATGAAGACGAGACGCCTTGGATCAACCAGCCCCTGATATTTTTGCCAGCGTGCCCGCTTGCGCGCGATGTCGGGCCGATCTTGCTCGCTGGGCAGAACGGTTTTTTTTAAAGCTCAGACCTTCGCGATGGACGAAGCTCCAGACTGTCCGGTAGTCGGCTTCAAGGCCGCGGCCGGCAAGCTCCGCCACGAGGCCCCGCAAGGTGAAAGCCCCTTGTGCGATCCGCTCCCGAAGAAAGGTGGCATACTCGCCGACCAGAAGGCGCGGCCGATGGCCGCCCATCTTCCCGGCCGCAGCGCTTCCCGTCGCGCGCAACCGCTGCGACCATTTCACCACGCTCGACGGGCTGAGGCTCAGCGCCTGAGCAACCACACGCACGCTCTCGCCCGCTTTCACCCGCGCAACAGCCCGCTCCCGCAAATCCATCGAATAGGGTCTTGCCATTTCCCGCCTGCCTTCGAATCAAACACGATATGCGATATTTGAATCAGAAACGCTGTAATTTGGGAATCCCCCTCCGATTCAGGCAAAACTCATCCTGCTCTAGGAAACCGAGGCGCTCGCCAAGCAGCTTGCGGCAGCCCAAAGCCTCTCTGTTGATGAGGCCGTCAGGCAGGCGCTTGAAGAGAAAGCGCGCACGGCGGGCATTTTGCCTGAGCTACCGGGGCGGCGCGATCAATCCCCCGAAGCCATTGCCGCGCGGCATGCGAG
>JBOGNO010000058.1:0-1459 GCA_050747245.1 Candidatus Acidiferrales bacterium | reverse complement strand
CCCCTGCCCTGATAAATACCATAAGGATGAATTCGATGCGGTGCTGAGAATCTGTTTGCAGAAATTAGGGCCTCGTCCTTCACCCTACGATGGCCTGATAGCAGACCACTACTTCGCAGCAGCTTTGGGTTGCGATTCAGCGGCTAAGCAGCAAATGTGCCTCGATCGCTAGCGGGCCAGATACCACAGAGCACAAAAGCCACTGCCGTCATGCCATCGCCTCTGTCGCGTAAACCCAGCTTGCGAAGTGCCAATCCAAGTTCGCCGGGATGACAGTTGCCGCGCCAACGGCCACAGAGCGAAGCTTGCAGCGAGGACAGCGAGAGCCCTTTTGCACTGAATCTCGATTGGGATAGTCGCCAGTCACCGCGCCAGCCATTCTTCTAGGGGCGTGAGGCGGTCACGCGCCCCCTGTGTGGCCACATGTTCCTTTTATTCACGTTGCCTTGTTCGCTTGCAATGGCAGCGTTCAATTCAGCGAGGTAAGCACTTGTACATGCCTCCTGTTGCCGTCGGACGCACAAACTGGGGAGTGACGTCACCCAAGAGCTTTCGAAACTGCGAGCGACGTGCTGAGCTTATCGAGTGTCTCCGCTGTCTTCTTTGCGTCCTCCTCATACGCTGCGGCGTTGAGCTTTATGCCCGCCAAAGAAGTTCGTAGCTTCACAAGTTCGTCGAGAAACTTCACTTCCATTTCAACAGTCTCAAAATCGTGACCGTATTCTACGCATCGACGAAATCGCCGGAAATACTGCAAGTCTTCATGATCAACTTTGTAAAAAGTGTGCCCGCTATCTTCACCAACATCGGAAGGGTTGAGTGAACGACAAGGACGACATTCTTCGCAATTTGGGCACCATAGTATTGTTGGTGAGCGCGTCATTCTTAGCGTCCCCTCTTTTTCCGCCTAACATATTCTTCACATCGACCGGCCCCTATGGAGTCATCGCGGTCCAATGTTAGTTTAGCTTTCCTTCTTTGCGCCAGGCTGGCTTAAAAACATCACCGCCATGCCATCGCCGTTCTCTTAATTAAACCCAGCTTGCGAAGCGCCGTACCCAATTCCCCGGGATGACAGTTCCCGCGCCAGCGGCCCCGCAACGAAGCATGCGAGGACAGTGAGAGCCCTTCACGCTGTCGCTCGACGGGCCGCGCGACGCAAATAAACCGCGCGTTTTTCCGCGGCAAAATTTCCCTTCGCGTGGAATCTTCGCTATAAGCGTTTTGCTTTTCGTCTTAGCCCGTCTGCCACGATGATTTGGCGCTGCTTGGCATCGACAGGAGGGATCCATGCCCCGTTTGTTCACGGGCCTCGAAATCCCTTCCGATCTCGCGATGGACCTTTCCATGTTGCGCGGCGGCATTTTTGGCGCGCGCTGGATCGAAGCCGAAAACTACCATCTGACCTTGCGCTTCATCGGCGATATCGACGATTCAACCGCCCGCGAAATCCATGCGG
>JBOGNO010000057.1:0-1482 GCA_050747245.1 Candidatus Acidiferrales bacterium | reverse complement strand
TAGCAAGGGTTCTCAACGCTGCTCCTTCACACATGGGTATTCGTACGTGTGGACAGTAGCACACGTAGGCATGTAAGAAAACTTGAGTGATGCGTCAAAGAATGGCAATGTATGACACTAGGTTTCTTGGAGCATCACCCCATGACGATGAATGTCTCACTGACCCCGCAGCTCGAGGATCTCGTGCGCGAGAAGGTCAGCTCCGGCCGGTACAACTCCGCTAGCGAAGTGGTCCGCGAAGCACTGCGGCTGATGGATACCTACGAGCGCGTGCGCGCGAGTACCTTGTCCAAGCTTCAGGCAGATGTGGAGGCGGGCTGGCAGCAAGTGGAGGAGGGCAAGGTTCGCGATTTTGATCCCCAAGCCATCAAGCGTCGCGGCCGTGAGAAGCTGGCCCGACTGCGGAATGCGAAGCGGTGAATCGAATTGTCTTCACCGACTTGGCGGAAGACGATCTGATCGATATCTGGGTCCACATCGCACCCGAGAACGAATCTGCCGCCGACCGACTTGTTGATGAGATCCACGAGGTGACGTACAAGCTCGTGCGGTTTCCTCTCATGGGCCGCGCCGCGGACGAGCTGCACCCGGGTGCACGTGCGTTTGTGCACGCTGGCTACCTCATCGTCTACCAGCCTATGGAATACGGGATTGCGGTGTTACGCGTCGCACACGGCGCGCGCGAGCTGGCATGGCTTGATTATCCGGCAGCTCCTGAAGAGTAGGGCGGTCTAGCGGCTGAATACGGTTTTCGGGGAGTCCAGTGAGTCTCCAGGGGGGAGCACCTGAGCCTCTAGTCCAGGAGGCCGCCGAGACTCCCAAAGCATAGCGGCTGTTTACGCAGGCTTTTGCACAAAACCATGGCGACTGGTGCGGCTGAACGGTCTTCTTAATGCGCGCGTGCCCCCTCGCTGTGAGCGCGACAGTTAATGCGTGGATAACTGGATAACTCGGCCTATCCACAGGCTTGCCAATCAGGCGAGGGGGTCTCGAGGCGCAGCTGGCTGGGGATCCATTGCGGTGTATAGTTGGCTATACGGGAATCCCGTAGTACGATGACGCCTGAGTTCGAATGGGATGACGACAAAGCGGCCGCCAATTGGCGTGACCACGGCGTCGCGTTTCACGAGGCGATCAAGGCGTTCCAGGATCCCTTTGCGGTGGAGCATATCGACGAACGCGAGGACTACGGGGAGGAGCGCATCAACCTGATCGGCAGGTGCGAGGGTGTCCTCGTCCATGTCACGTACACCGAGCGCGGCGAGCGCATTCGGATCATTTCGGCGCGCCAGGCGGAAAGCCATGAGCAAGACGACTACTACCGCGAGAATTCGCCCTGACGGCAGGGTGGTAAAGGTGTCGAAGGACGGGAAGGAAGCCGTTTTCACCGAGACACCGATGCGCCCCATGACGCCCGCGCAGATCAAAGCCGCGGCTGCAGCGGACCCGGATGCGCGTCCGATGACCGAGCAGGAGTTACGT
>JBOGNO010000056.1:0-1491 GCA_050747245.1 Candidatus Acidiferrales bacterium | reverse complement strand
ATGCTGTCGCTGGGGGCCACATCGACCGGATTTACGTCCTGGCTCCGGATCGGCTGGCACGCCGCTACGCCTATCAGGTGCTGCTCGTGGAGGAGTTCCGTCGTTGCGGCGCGGAGGTGGTGTTCCTCAACCGGGCTATCGGGGGTTCGGCGGAAGACGACCTGCTCCTGCAGGTGCAGGGCGTGATCGCCGAATACGAACGCGCCAAGATCCTCGAGCGCGGACGGCGAGGTCGTCGTCACGCGGCAAGATCTGGGGCGGTCAGTGCGCTCAGCGGTGCGCCCTATGGATACCGCTACATCGGTCGGCATGCGGGCGGCGGGATCGCGCGCTTTGAGCGATGTGAGGACGAGGCCCGTATCGTCCGCTCGATCTTCAGCTGGGTCGGTGTTGACCGCGTCAGTCTACGCGAGGTCTGCCATCGGTTGCAGCAGATGGGATGTCGGACGAGGACCGGCCGAGTGCGCTGGGACCCCACCACTGTTTGCGGGATGCTGCGCAATCCGGTCTATCGTGGAACTGCCATGTTCGGCCGCACTCGGTCCATGCCTGCGAAGCCGCGCCTGCGTCCAATCGGACGACACGCACAGGCGCCCAAACGGGCCTCCAGTTCGCGGAGCTCGACCCCGCGGGAGGAGTGGATCGAGATTTCGGTCCCCGCGGTGGTCGACCAGGAACAATTCGAGGCGGCGCAGGCGCAGCTCGACGAGAACCGCAAGCGTAAGCGAGAAGGCCGGCGCGGGCCGGGCTGGCTGTTGCAGGGTCTGGTCGTCTGCCGTCGCTGTGGTTACGCGTTCTACGGGAAGATGGCGCGCGGGCTCATTGGCAGCCGGCAACCTGCCGATTACGGGTACTATCGCTGCACGGGCACTGATGCTCATCGCTTCGGCGGGCAGGCCACCTGCGACAATCGCTCGGTCCGGAGCGACAAGCTCGAGCAGGCGGTTTGGGCGGAGGTGCAGGCCGTGTTGGAGAATCCGACGCGGCTTACGGAGGAGTACCAGCGTCGAATTGCCGATGCCCAAGGAGGCACCGGGATCCGACAAGATGTCGACGCGCTGAACGAACAAATCGCACGCCTCCGTCGCGGCATCGACCGACTGATTGATGGATATGCCGAAGGGATCATCAGCCGTCCCGAATTCCAGCCGCGCGTTGCCGGCCTGAAACAGCGTCTCGGCAAGTTGCAAGGCGAACGGAGCGCGCTCTCCGAGACACTCGAACTCGAGCGAGACCTCGTGCTGGTCATTGGACGCCTGGAGGAGTTCATCACGCGGATGCGGACGGGAGTCGGCGAGCTGGACTGGAACGGCCGCCGCGATGTCATTCGCGCGTTGATCAGGCGAATCGAGATCGACCATGACGATGTCGATGTCGTGTTCCGCGTGCCGGATCGAGCTCCTGACGGCGGACCGTCCGGATCGGCCCCTGGTCCTGCGTCTTCCAATCGGCAACATTGTGGGAACGTCCGTGACCCGCCTGGTCGGGGCG
>JBOGNO010000055.1:0-1531 GCA_050747245.1 Candidatus Acidiferrales bacterium | reverse complement strand
AACGTAAGAAGCATCGCGGCGGATCGGGTTTTTCCGAGAAGCCGACGGTTCAATTTCTTCCGCCAAGCAATCGCATTTGCTCGCAATGGTCCGGCGGCTAAGGGTTCGCGACAACGGCCGCTACGGGGCGCACTCCCTGATGGAAGATAAATCGGATCCTGCTGGGGCTTGCCGTGTCCGTCGCCGCAAGGCCGAACGCCTGCTGCGCCAGCATTGATACGGTCAAGTTCAACAAGAGAGTTAAGCCAACGACGACGGAATTGAATACGACTGTGCATGAGGCCTCACGAGAATTTTAGGTGGCTGGAAGATGCGAACTAACGAATGAAGTCAGACAGTAGTTATTATTCACCAAAGATAGCGCCTCGCAGCGAGCATAAGCTTTGTCGTTGAGGCGAGTCAGGTCTTCTCGTCGATAACGACGGGGAGGTCCCGTGGTCATGTTCGGCCCCGGGCGGGCACGAAAGACCGAGATTTGGCATACAGGCGACGAAGCCGCGGTACTTGCATGGCGCCTCGCCGCGGTCTCTCCGACAATTCCCGCACCCTCCCGCCATGCAGGGTAAGCGCATGCATCTTCAGTGGGCTTCCTTGTTAAAGAAGCTCGCCAGATCAATACCCAAAACGATTTCTAGGCTTATTGCGACGGAACGGAGAGGTTCACACGCGGCTCTCTTGGCACTGCTTTCCGATATAGTCAGACAGTTTAGGAGCAAACCCCAAATCAATCATTAGCCTAATATCGCGCATTTTCCGCTTTGCGGAACTTTAAAGCAGCTTACTTTCTAGATGGCGATTACATACAGTAGAATTTGATATAGACTTCGAGACAGGCGTTTCGGTGCCGTCGCGCAGTGGCTTATCCCGTCAACTCACGTATCTCTAGATGTAGCATGTCGCGTAGACTCGGGCTCGAGACGGCGAAGGCGATGCCTGATAAGGCGCGTTGGCAATCGGTGACGGCAGTCCCTCCACGGCAGCGGTGAGCAGGCACGGCGCGCCACCAACATGGAGAAACAGAACGTCATCCGCGCCGACATCGCGGCCTGGCGACAGCTGCGTTCGGTAGCCGGCCATGGCTTCGCCAGCATAAGCTTGATCAAGGAATACGTCTTCGGCGCGCACTGTTGCAGCAATTGCGCCTTGCCTTGTGGCAACGCTACGCGCTAGCCGGCTCCGAGAAAGCCATTATGGAGGAAGAGTGCGACGCTTATTAGCTGCGCAGGACAATCGAGCACGGCGGCCGCTGCGGGCGCAAAATTCCGAGCTCGCGCCAAAGCCTCGACTGCCGACCGGCTGACGGTGATCGCTTCCCGCCGCCCCACTGCGCCGAACAGCGCGATGCCAAATAGCCACCCTGTCAGCGTTCCGGACTCTCCCGCCACCATTGGTGATGAGGCAATCAGCCCGCGGCGGCGGCGTCAACGGGCTGATGAGGAAGCGATGGAGATGTTTAGTCGGGAGCCCCAGTAACCATGTTATAGTTGTTCGTCAGCGTCCAACCAGTCATCGATCCCCGATAGTACAGCCC
>JBOGNO010000054.1:0-1538 GCA_050747245.1 Candidatus Acidiferrales bacterium | reverse complement strand
TATTACGAATGTCCCGAATGCCTTTCGGTTAAGCATATTTGCCTGCTTTTGCCGCTATTTCCGCCTCCGTCTCTCGCCTGGATTTTCTCAGCAAATCGTATTGTTTATATCTCCTGCGAATCACCCGCAACTGACAACGGCCGGTCCGATCCGGATTGACAATCAGAGTTGGCACCCCGGTCAGTCCCACCATGCGGGCGGCCAGCCATCGCAGGGCGTCGATGAAACTGATCCGTTTGACGCTCACGCCTTGCCGCCGGGCCGCCTTCAGCATCGCCAGGCGCACGAGGTTGTAGACCAGTAAATAGACGGCCAGTTCCTTCCGCACACCGTCGGCCGTTTTGCAGCGCAGGGCGTTCATTCCCATCGTCGTCTTGAGATGATCGAAACAGGTTTCGATTTGCCAGCGTTGCCCGTACAGCTCGGCGATCTTTTCCTGGGGCCACATCACTTCATCCATCATCGTTGTGGCGACCAGCACGTGGCGGGTCCGGTATCCCTTGTGGACCACCTCGTAGCGGACGATCCGCACGTCGATGAACCGCGGTAGCGACGCGAACGACGCCGGGTCCATCCACTGCGGCATCATGGCCGGCTTGTGCCAGCGATCGACGCCGCCGCCTTTGACCTTGCGACGCTGATGCAGCCGCACGCAGGCCAATACGCCGCGGGCGTTGAGCAGCGCCAGATGGCAAAAGCTGCAAAAAGCGCGGTCTCCCAGCAGAATGTCCCCGGCGCGCAGCATCGGATGCAGCGAAATCACCGAGCGTATGTCATGCTCAAACAGCGGCAGCGCCAATAGGCTGACAAACATCCCCGTCGCCGCGTCCAGCAGTCCCATGAGCTTGCCCATGGGGTAACCAACGCCAGGCTTTGTTCCAGCCGGCAGATGGAAATGCTTGCGGAGCGACTCCGTGTCCTCCACGGAGTAGGTGGAACCATCGACGATGAAGATGCGCGCTCCGATTTTCCGGGCCGAATCGAGCGACTGCCCGGCCTGCTCGTGCAGCCATCGCAGTAAGCGGTTCAACAGCTCCAGAGGCAGTCGATCGCGGGCCTCGCTGTAGCTGGAGGGGGCGAAGTGGATGCCGGACAGTTGCCGCAGCGCCGCAATGGAGACATTGCAGTTGAGGATCTGCACAAGAAACAGCCGCAAGGTGACCAGCGGCGTGAGCAACCGCTCGCGCCACACATGGCCAAGATCCTGCAGCATTTGCTCCAGAGGGGCGGCGAGGGGAAGATCGGCGATCGGATCACGTTTGAGGCGAGCCAGCACATGAGCGATTTGAGCCATCCGTGGCCTCCTGTTGGTTGGTGAGATTAAGCACCACCATTCTGGCAGGAGGCCACTTCTGGCGCAAATGTTGTAAATGCAGTTTCAGCGCGGAGTTATGAGCTATCCGAAAGGCATTCAGTGATGTCCCCTTATCCGCTCCCCCGCGGAATCAACCCACACTCCGGACACCGATCCGGCGTCGCCCGCAAATCGTACCCACACCCGCGGCACAGCCCCAGTTTCACCCGCCGCTCCGCCAGAG
>JBOGNO010000053.1:0-1541 GCA_050747245.1 Candidatus Acidiferrales bacterium | reverse complement strand
GGCAATATGCTGAGCGGCGCCAAGCCAACGAATTGCCTGGCGATTCTTTCGGGTAAGGACAGCAGCAAATCCGTCTTGGCGACGATCAACGGCGCGGAGAGGAAGTGCGGCACGATGAGGGCGATGCGGCGCTCAAGGCCCTTCTCGGCCAACCATTCATCGATCACGCCGATGCGGGTTCCCGTGCGCGATATCAGCATGTGCCGCATCGAGAGATATTCGTCGAGCGTCAAGAGAGCGCCTTCGTTGGCAGGATGACTCCGGCTGACCAGACAAGTCATTCGATCATCGAACAGCTTCTCGCTGATCAAATAGCCCGCCGGCTTCAGGATCGCCGCAAATCCCAGCACGACATCGAGATCATTGTGTTCGAGTTCGCCTTCGGGAAACGGAAGTTCGGTCCGTTTGACATGAATATCGATATTCGGCGCTTTCCGGGCAATCCGCTCGACAAGCGCCGGCAGCACTAAAAATTCCATATAATCGGTGGCCGCTATAACAAACCGCCGTTGACTCTTGGCCGGTTCGAATTCTTCCTGCGCGCGAAGCAGGCGCTCGAAGTCGCGCAGGACAACCCTGACGGGACCGATCAGGGCCAGCGCGCGATCAGTTGGTTTCATGCCGCCGGGAGTCTTGACCAGCAAAGGATCATCCAGTTGTTGCCGCAACCTCTGCAAAATATGACTCATGGCCGACTGGCTGACAAAAATGCGTTCCGCCGCGCGCGAGACGTTCTGTTCCTGCATGAGCAGGTCGAAAGCAACCAGCAGATTGAGATCGAAGTTGCGTAATTCCGGCATATTTCAAGCACAGCTGGGGTGACGTTTTTGTTCATGAGGACGGACCGGACACGCCGATCCGGGCGCGATTTTCCTGCCTGTGTTTTTCATTCATACCACCATTAAATCTCATCATTTCACGCGGCGTCTACGGGCGCCTAGATTGCCGTCATCGCCCCGCATGGCCACTCGTTCACACCAAGCCCTGAACGTGAAGCTTTGCGGGAGCGACGCGACATTCATTTGGCAACCCGGCAGACATCCACCTTCGTCAGGAGAATCCCATGGCGACCAAGGCTCTCGAAGTTCCGCCACAACCCTATACGGGGGAGAAAGCGAGGCTCACCCGAGCCTATGACTATCTCATTTTGGTGCTGGCCCTGTTCTTGTTCATTGGCATATTCCATCTGCATGTGATGCTGACGGTAGGAGACTGGGACTTCTGGGTGGACTGGAAGGACCGCCAATGGTGGCCGCTTCTCACCCCACTGATGATGATTACCTTCCCAGCGGCTGTCCAGGCGGTGCTTTGGACAAGCTTCCGCCTGCCAATGGGCGCGACGCTGTGCATCTCGTGTCTTCTGATTGGGACCTGGATCGCGCGATTCTTCTCCTATCACCTCTGGAATTATTTCCCGATCAACGAGGTGCTGCCGGCAACCATGTTGCCAAGCGCTCTGGTCCTCGATGCCATCCTGATGTTGAGCAACAGCGTGACCGTGACCAGCATCGTGGGCGGGATGTCCTTCGCGCTGTTGTTCT
>JBOGNO010000052.1:0-1591 GCA_050747245.1 Candidatus Acidiferrales bacterium | reverse complement strand
CATATGGACATGTTCCCGCGACAAAACGCCGGAGACGATCTTTACGCAAAGTTCCTTGCAGACCTGCCGGATGATTGTTCGGATCCGCTCCCGCAACGCGCCTTCCAGCACCTTGCAGCGATACTTCGTGATCCAGACGATGTGGTACCGATGGTGAAAAACCGTGTGACTCCCGCTTGTGTCGCGCATGGACCGACCCCTTAAAATGGGCGTTTCCCCCACGCGGGACGCCAATTTTAAGGGGTCAGTCTATGAACAAAAAACGGCTAAAGTCTCTTCCCGTCTGAAGACGGGGGTTTAAATCCAAAGAATTGCGCCCGCTCCAACGATCCCTTCGCCAAAATCGGGCGGGTTCAGGTCGCGATCGCCGTGTCGAACGTCATCCGCGCCTCGGGCGATTCCTTCCGCGTCGCTAGGAAAGAACCCCGTTACGAGAATGACGCTCTTGCTGCGACGGAGCGCTGGACCGCCATTCTCACCATCGTCGTTGAGACCCCGCGCGATGCGGAACGCCTGCGCAAGAATCCGCTCGGCGTCTTCATCCATGCCATCAACTGGTCGAAGGAACTCGGCTGATGCATCTCAAAGCTTTATCCGTTGTCCCGCTCGCCACCGGCTCGCTCACGACTTGCGCCAATTTCAATCCGCCGGCAATCGGCTATGATAATGATTTGACGCCCGCCACATTCGCTGGTGATCCCCGCACGCCGGTCAAGGTTGTGGTGCATTCGACGCCCCTGCCCTTGCCCGGTCAGTTGAAACCGCTGCCAGCCGGAAAGCCCGCGCCGGAGCCGAAAGATCCGGCGGTCCGGGTTGCCACGGCCAATGAAGCCGCGCGCCTGCGATTTTGTGGACACCGGATTAATTCTACTGAGTCATGAAATTTGATGGGGTTCGCTGTGCTCGCCGATCTGGTAATTTGGCGATTCGTTGACCGACAAAGGGTTGTTGATTGTCTGCGAAGGGACCAAAAAATGATCAGCTTGCGCCATTAGGCAACTAAGTTGGACCGCTCACGCTTTGGTCCCACAGCTGTCGTTCGGTGCATCTTACCTTCCTGGTCTAGCATCATAGCGATCTCAGCCGCAATCTGGTCCGCGGCCACCACCAACGCGGCGTCGAGATGCACGTAGTCCTGCGTCACCCCGCGCGCCGCATGGCCAAGCAGCCCGGCGATCGTAAGCTCTGAAAACCCGAGATCACCAGCTACGCTGGCAAACGTGTGCCGCAATGTGTGCGGAGTGACTTCAAGAAGATTGGCTCGCGAGCAGACCCGTTGCAATACGCGAACAACCCCAACGAAATGGCCATCCCCCCAATCCGCGGGGAAGACGAATCGTGCGCGCTCGCGCACCGGTTGAGCCCTAATGCAGTCCACGGCTGCCAGCCCGATGGCCCGGAGTTGCTCTCCGCTTTTGGTGTCCGGAAAGTAAACACAATGCTCCTTCGCGTTCAGCCAGCATTGCTCCAAAGCCAGTACCTCCATGCGGCGAAAGCCCGTGAGAAGCATAAGCCGGATGGCTGCCAAGCCTGTGGGATGTTCGCCTTCCTCTGCGCATGCGCGCATGGTCTTACCGAGTCGAGCAAGTTC
>JBOGNO010000051.1:0-1692 GCA_050747245.1 Candidatus Acidiferrales bacterium | reverse complement strand
GTATTCGACGAATGCTCCCGAGAAGGCGATTGAGAATGCCGCCAAACGCGAAGTGAAAAACGCCATGGCCCAGTTTCGCGCCTTTCTCGACAAGGTCATGCAAACAAATGGCAACGGCGTGCTGGGAACGATTAGCGCCATCAACGGCTCCACGTTCACCATGGCCAAACCGCCGGAAGCCCAGCTTTTCTACTTCAACCAGGGTATCGAGGTGTACGACCCCACTCTGACGACGAACCGCAACACCGCGGGCAGCGTTGTAACCAGCATCCTCGCGGTGGATCCCTTCGGCTCGACCGTCACTGTGGACAACGTTCCTTCCGGCACATCCGTCGGCGACCTGATTGTTCACGATGGCCTCACCGGCGCTCAGCCGCAATCGCTCTTCGGCATTTTGTATCACCAGTCGAACGCGACGACGGGCACTTGGCTCAACCTCAATCGCGCCACCTATCCCGTCGAACTGGCCACGCCTCGCGTCAACGGCAACAATTCCACACTAACTCCCGGCGTCGTGCGCTTGGCGATCAACAAAGTCAGAAAGTCCCTGGGAACCAGCCAGGTGGGCAAGCTCATCGCCTACACTTCGCTTGAACAGGAGCATGCGTGGGAACAGTTGGGCGTCACAATCTCGCAGATCATCAAGGAAGGCGCCGGAGGGCGCGCCAGCGATCTCGATCTGCTCTTTACCGGCGAAAAAACCATGGCTGGTGTCCCCATCAAATCCTCCATTAACGCCAATCAGGCGCGCGTCGATTTCCTCGACGTTTCGCACTGGGGCCGCGCCGTGATGCAGGACATTGACTTTTACGACGTCGGCGGCCAGGTCGTTTTCCCGATTTACGGGACCAGCGGCGGGCTCTCTGCGGCGTACATCTTCTACTTCATCACTGGCTTTCAGGTGTGGAACGATTCCCCTCGTTCCGGAGCCTACATCGATAACCTCGCATTGCCTTCCGGCTACTAGCTCTGAAATGGATCTCGGCTCGGCTCCCATGCCCGCGCGCTAAGAAGAAGCGGCGGCTCTCCTTGTCGGGCGATTCAGCGCCGGTGTCGGTCAATGGCAGACTCCCCAGCGTCTCGCACGCGCGGGACGCTGGGGCCTTATCTTTTGGCTATTGTTGCTGACAAGACTTCTTGTGTTCGCGAGCCAGATCTTTGGCCAGATTGACGAGACGAGTCGCGCCGTTCGAATTCTCGACCGCATTCGCGCCTCCGCCGGTTCCGTTCTGTGATTCAGGTATTGCGCGAAACGAAGCAGGCCCCGCCGGAAGTTCAGCAGCGCATTTTCCGTGCCGGCGGCACCAACCGTTATGGCGAGCCGAATTTTCGTCTAGTTTGGGGGTGGTCGCGACTTACGTGGATCGGCGGAAAGTGGACGGACCGCGACGCCAGCGGAAACATCCTGCGCGAGTGCGTCGAAATGCGCCAGGAACCAAAGTATGCTCCCTGCGACCGCTGGCACATCGAGCGCTGGGTGCCGCCGGAATCCTACGGCTCGCCCGAGTTTTGGTATTCTCAGACGCTCGAACATGAGAATGGGATTGTCATTCCGGCCCTCGGCCCCTATCCGTCTCGCGGCGAATACGAACACTGCTTCACGCTTTGCGGATCCCGTGGCGAATTCATCCCCCTGTCGGTTTCGGCCTGCGAAGCCATCGTGCGCGCCATCGAATGGGCGCGCAGCAAGCA
>JBOGNO010000050.1:0-1763 GCA_050747245.1 Candidatus Acidiferrales bacterium | reverse complement strand
CGTCCTGAAAGCCGCGTCCGCCCCGGCTGCGAAACCCCGGCCATCTCCGCCGGGGCGGACGCGGCCTGTCGCGCCCTACGCCCACGCCGCAAACTGGCCTGGTTTTGCTCCGCCCAAATGGCCGGTTTTTGCTCCGCCGCTGACAACGGGGTGGTTCATCATAGAACTTTTGCAAGCCTGAGGAGTAGGCAAGCCCTAAACGGTACTGCGCCTCCGGGCGATTGAGGTCTGTCGCCTTTTGCAAAAACGGCATCGCTTCACGATGGTTTACAGGGAAGCCGATCCCATCGAAAAACATTACTGCCACCGCGGCTACCGTCTTGGGATCTCCAGACTCAGCGATTTTGCTGAACGTAGCTTTAGCATTAGAGGGGTCCGTTGATATCTACATTCCCGGTTCCCATGTCGGCACGATCAAGATGGAGACGCGGGATTTCCGATAAAATGCGGGTGTTACGGAAGGACAACGCGATCTCGGGACACAATGAGACTAGCTCTCCGGGCTTCGCCTGCCACCGGACCTTGGCGTAGCCCCGTTACGCGATCTTTGTCAATCACAGGCAAGGGCGTCCTTTGCCATGAATTGGATATATTACCGCAGGTTTTCAGCAAGGTATCTGCGTTAGACGGCGTTAGTGTCCTTTTCGCTGTGATGCCCGAGTAGCCGAGGCGCAATATCTGGATCTATTAGCGCTCGGTTTTCCAGAGGTCTGCCACTCCTATTGAGATACAGGAACCGCCAGTTCATCTGAATTCATGTGATCACGCCAAATGCTTAAAGGATGCCGCCACGTCGGCCGTAACGACGAGTTCTCAGTTTAAGGCGCTGATCTCGGGTTTATCGAAAATTGAATGTTCAAGATGTTTCAGCTCCCGACGCCGATCATCCTTTTCCCGTGCGGATTTATCCGGACGATTTCCGCCGTGTAGTGCTCGCCGGTCGGGAGCTGGCGTGTAGGCTGGAAACTGCATTTTACATTGGGCGATCCTCCCTTTTCTGCCGCGCAGTCGAGTTCTCTCGCCGGCGCGTGAGCTTTCCCCGATTTGGGGGGATTTTTGTGAAACCGAAAATTGAACTGACCTCGGTGATCCAAGCTTTGGCAGTCGCGGAGCATCGGAGCTTCCGCCGCGCGGCGGAGGCGCTTGGTGTTTGCCAATCCAGTGTCAGCAAGCGCGTGATCAAGCTTGAAAACGTGCTAGGTGTCGACCTGTTCGATCGTCATCATACCGGTGTCAAAGTCACGAATGCAGGTGCTCATTTCTTCGACCAGGTGAGAACAGCAATCGAAAATCTCGATTGCGCGGTGAAGGCGGCCGGCATGGCCGGACGCGTTGAACGAGGCAATCTGAAAGTCGGTATAATCTCGTCGCTTGCATCGGGATTCTTGCCCGAATTGCTGCGACGCTATTCCGCTCTGCATCCCGATATCGCTGTCAGCTTTGTGGAAGGGGCACCGCGTGAAAACCTGACACTTCTGCGTGCCGAACAGCTCGACATCGCCTTTGTCATGGGCGAGCCCGTTGCGCGTGATTGCGATGTCGTCAGGTTCTGGAGCGAGCGAATGTTCGTGGTTCTGCCGGAAACGCATAGGTTTTGCGCCAAGAATGCCGTCGCATGGGAAGATTTGCGGGGCGAGATATTCATTCTCAGCCAATCCGAGCCCGGTCTTGCGTTCCATGACTATGTCATTCGCCAATTGGCTGCGCTTGATCATCGGCCAGACGTCCGCCAGAGTCCGGTGGCGCGTGACACGCTTATGCAC
>JBOGNO010000049.1:0-1858 GCA_050747245.1 Candidatus Acidiferrales bacterium | reverse complement strand
TACCCATTCGCCTAAGTGTCCGTCCGGAGAGATATTGAATTCTATGAATCACTTGTGATTCAAGGGGGGTGGCCTGATTCGAAGGGGTCACCCATGTGGACGGCGAAGAATCGCGGGCGATACGACCGCGGCAAGTTGCGATATCCAAGCGATCTGACCGACTCCGAATGGGAGCTGGTTAAACCGCTCATTCCGCCGGGCAAGCGCGGCGGTGGCAAGCGGACCGTGGTGATGCGTGAGGTGGTGAACGGCCTCATGTACATTCTATCGACCGGCTGTCAGTGGCGGGCGATCCCGAAGGACCTGCCGCCGAAGAGCACGCTCTACGACTATTTCGACCTATGGACCTACGACGGCACATTGGAGGATATCCACCACGCCCTTTATGTGAAGTGTCGCGAGCAGGCCCAACGGGAGGCCAGCCCGACCGCCGCCATCATCGATAGTCAAAGCGTCAAGGGCGCCGAAAAAGGGGGGCCTCGATCGACCCGCATGGGTACGACGCCGGCAAGAAAATCAAGGGCAAGAAGCGGCATATTCTTGTAGATACGTTGGGCTTGCTGCTTCATGGCATCGTCCATCCGGCCGATATTCAAGATCGTGATGGCGGCATTCTCGTCATGGCGACACTGTTCGGGATGTTTCCTTTTTTGCAAAAGCTCTTCGCCGACGGCGGCTATCAAGGACCCGAATTCAACCAGGCTTTGGCACGCGTGCTCCCGCATCTCAAAGCCGAAATCGTCAAGCGTTCCGGTCACGCCAACGGATTTATGGTCTTGCCCAAACGCTGGCTCGTCGAGCGCACTTTCGCCTGGCTCAATCGATGTCGTAGGCTCGCCAAGGACTGGGAGAATCTCAATCGAAAAGCGCTCGCCTTCTTGCGCCTCGCCTCAATCCGCCTCATGCTCAGAAGACTTTGTAATCCCGTATGAAGTCACCGGACAGACTCTTAGACTTTCGGTATCGCGGAGCGTAAGACCGATCCAGAGGGAAGATCATAACGCCATAACGCGGAACTAAGCCTCAAATTCGGATTTCCCAAAAAATTGAACATCACTATAGTTGGCGGCTTCGTGGTTATCGTAAATTGACCCATACTATTCGTTGTGTTCGCCCCGATAAAACGTTGCCGCGGCTGGAACGGCAGCTCCAAACTCTCAATTTCCGCTCCAGTTCCATTGAAGAAAACAATGGCGACGTAACCGCTATTGCTTGAGCTATAAGGCACCTGCATTGGCACAGAAAACGAGAACGCATCGCCCGGCGTTACTGGGAAAGACGTAGAGTTTTCCGGCATGGTTTGTCCCACCGGAACGACGACGCGTTGAGATGGGGACACAACATTGGTTGTGACGGTGGTATTGGAGGTTTGGTCAACATATAGCGCCGAACCCAGCAACACATTGGCCGGCCCGTTGCAATAGCGGTCCGTATTGATACGCAATGCTACCAACGCAGCGGCGGCGCCGGAAGGAACGGTGTTCATAAGCGATGCTGTCTTCGTGATGTTCAGCATTCCGTCGCCGACCGCGTAAGCGAATATTTTTGCGCCGGCGACCGGCATTCCGTGCGAGGTAAGTGTCCCTGTGAAGCCCGCATTTGTTTCCGTTGCGTTAATCACCGTTTCCGCGGCCACATAGCGGTCAACCAGATAGGTCATCGTGCCGGGCTGTGCTTCAGGCATGGCGTATAATGGCTGAGGATTCCACGATTGAAGGGGCGCCGCGAAAAATACCCCTTCCGCGCGGCCGGCAAATCAGATTCAAAGAGTCTCTTGGAATTTGACCGCCGGGAGCTTGTGCGATCGGGCAAGTGGGTTTTTTTAATCTGCGGCGGCGCTAGGGAGGCCTCGACGCCA
>JBOGNO010000048.1:0-1952 GCA_050747245.1 Candidatus Acidiferrales bacterium | reverse complement strand
CCACTCGACCCATCTTGGATTACCGAACGATCCTGTCCCGGTCAGCAACTCGACATTAACGCTGCAAACCTCGATTGTCTCCAGCACGTCGCGGATAGCTTCCCCTACGCAAGCGTCGTCCAAGCCCGCCGCCCTGAGTTCCACGACGGTCCGCTCGATCGTGCGCTGTTCTTCGGCCGCTCGCCTTTTCCATTCCGCAGGTGTTCCACGCGCCTTGCGAAGCCACACGATAATCTCCGCCTTGAAATTTTCAGGATGCAACCAGCCGGGCCAGAGCGTAGCTCAAAGCAGAGTCGGCGGGAATCCGTCGCTGATCGCTCCGGTTTCCGGGACAGGAACCTAGTCAATCGAGCAGGGTTTGCAGCTTCGCTATGACTTCATCGATGATATATTCGGGGGCTTTTTCGGAGAAGCGGCCGCCACGGGCGGCGATGTCGAGGGTGCGCGGCTGATTGCAGAGGATCACGCCTTGCGCGTTTGTTCCGGCCCCTGAGAGCGAGACGGCAAAGCCCTGACTCCGGGCGTAGTTGCCGCCTTGCGTGATCGGGCAGACGAACGACGTTCCGCCACGGTTGAAATCGCGCGGCGAGACGATCAGCACATACCGGGCGCCCTGTTGCTCCTTGCCCTTGGTTGGATCGAGATCAACATGATAAATATCCCCTCGATCCATCAGATTCCTTCACGGCCGACGGGGGGCGCATCCAGCCATTCCCGGTCTTCGGCCGTCATCGGCTGATCCAGGTCGCATTGGGCCATAAGCTCGGCCAGGGTATAGCGCGGCCTCACCTTCGGCTCGACAATCATGCGCCCCCCGGAAATCGAGACGCCAACCTGCTGATTGGCATGCAGGTCCAGACCGTCCAGCAAGGGCTTGGGGATCGCGAACATGACCGACCCTCCAACCGCCCTCAGTTTTGCCGTGTACATGATCCACCTCATAAGTTATATTTAAATATAACACGGCCCATGCCAATCCACAAGGCGTTAGAAGCCCGTACAGCGCGGTTTCGGTTTTTTTGCGTTTGGGGGCAGCTACGAGGCGATCCTCGACGCTTGTTGCGGTGCCTGGAATGCCCTGATGGCCAAATCCGAACTCGTCACCTCACTTGGAACCAGAGATTGGGCACAGGTCAAAACTTAGCGCGGTTGGTATCATTGGCCACATACAAATACGAGGCGAGACCTCGTCGTCGCAAAAACATCAGCCTTTAGCTTTGCTGATTGGCATTAGGCGCATGAACGGAGGCGATAGCGCACAGTCGGCAGGTGTGGGGAAAGACGGTAGCGCCCCTCCGCTACCACGCGCTATTGCACGATAATTTACGCCAGAGTGCACCACGGCGTAAGCACCACCGCAGGGGTCGCGGGTTGACGCGGCAGCGGCGGCACTCTCTGGCGCTCATTTTTCCGTGAACACGCGCTCGGGTTTGAAGGCGAAAAGAGCGGACAATGGCATAGTCTCGGCCCGCAAGCTTCGGATCAAAATAGCGATCAGCGTTGCCATTGTATCGAAGACGCGGATTGTCCATTGGTTAGTCAAGTACGCGCAGGTGTTTCAAACGGGGGGGCAGCCGCGAATGAATATTACGACGCTATAGAGCTTGAGGATTGAGCCCGGCTCATCGGTGGAAGTATCGCCACCAGATTTCTTTTAGAACCAGCCCACACTGGATGAGAACCTATGGTTCGCGGTGACGGTGCCGTCGCGATTTCGGTTGGAATTTGGTTTAGCGCGATCTCCAGCATGGCAAGGTTATCTGATCAAGCGGCCTGGTCAATCGCCTGATCGGAGGGCTTTTCGTTGAGGGTCTGGCAACCATCGACTTTGCCCATCGTGATCCGCCGCGAAGCCAGGCGAGCCCGGAACAGCATGGCCGCTGTTTCCGCTGATCGCGGAACGGTCTTGAGTCTTGATCTTGCGCTTGAACTCCTCGGGCAATCCCTCATGG
>JBOGNO010000047.1:0-1981 GCA_050747245.1 Candidatus Acidiferrales bacterium | reverse complement strand
AACCTGTACTCATGTTCGACGCTCGCTCTCGATGTGGCGACCGGAAAGATCGTGTGGCACTTTCAGGAAACACCCAACGACTCGTGGGACTTCGACGGTGTCAACGAGTTCATCACCTACAACCAGGACGGTCGCGAGCTCGGAGCGAAGGCGGATCGCAACGGCTTCTTCTATGTTCTGGACGCCAGGAGCGGTCAGCTGCAGCGCGCCTTTCCGTTCGTGACGAAAATCACCTGGGCAAGCGGAATCGACCAGCAAACCGGCCGGCCAAACTTCATCGCCGCTGACCGCCCGGGCGATCCGACGGCCGAGCCCGGCGCAACCAAGGGTACGGTGGTGTTTGCGGCGCCCTCGTTCCTCGGCGGCAAGAACCAGCAGCCGATGGCCTACGACCCGCAGACTCACTGGTTCTACGTGCCCGCCAACGAGTGGGGCATGGAGATCTGGAACGAACCGATCGCGTATAAGAAGGGCGCGGCGTTTCTCGGCGCGGGCTTCACCATCAAGACGCTTTACGATGACTACATTGGTGCACTGCGCGCGATCGATCCGAGCAGCGGCAAGATCATGTGGGAAGTGAAGAACGAAGCGCCGCTGTGGGGCGGAGTGATGACGACCGGAGGTGGGCTCGTGTTCTGGGGCACGCCCGAGGGTTACTTGAAGGCCGCCGACGCGCGTACTGGCAAGGTTCTGTGGCAGTTCCAGACTGGCTCCGGGGTAGTCGCACCGCCGGTCACCTGGCAGGAGGGCGGCTCGCAGTACATCGCGGTCATGTCGGGATGGGGTGGCGCAGTGCCCCTGTGGGGTGGTGAGGTCGCGAAGAAGGTCAGCATGCTCGAGCAAGGCTGCTCGGTGTGGGTATTCAAGCTGTTCGGAACCCGCGGCGTCACGGCCAAGAAGACATAAACCTGAATCCGGCGTGAAAAATGGTCGTTTCACCCCTTGAGGCCCTGGACCTTGCGCAAGGCGTAGCGCCAGGCGAGCTCCCGTGGCCCGCTGGCGGGGAGCATCAAGCGGGGGCGGTTGCCCGTACGGACTAACTCGGCGGGCATCAGCAGGATGCGCTCGCGCAAGCTCTGAAGGGTAGCGGTTTGCAGCTCGGGTGGCAGACACAACCGCTTGAACCAGTTGATCAGGTTGTAGGCAAGCAGCAACAAGTGAAAGTACGCGTCGTTGGCGAAGAAGTGCCGCGTGGGTATGGCCCCGAGTGCGTAGTCGCCCTTCAGCTGTGGAATGATGAGTTCGATGCCAGCGCGATCGTTGTAGAGGCGCCAAAGATTCAGCGGTTGCAGCTCCAGGTTCGTCACGAGCACCTGATAGTGATAGCGCCCGAGTTTGAACAAAGTGAGCTGAGCAGTGATCTCTTCGGGCTGAGGCCTGCGGATCGCAACGAAGCGAAAAGGGTGTGGCCAACCATGCGGTTGGTATTTGAACTGCGCTGCCTCGACGCCACGGCTGACAGTGGAGTAACGCAAAGCCGCGAGCTTGCGTTTGATCGGCGCGGTCAGTTTCGCGACGATCACAAAATGAGCCCGCTGCTCTTCGAGCCACTGCACGAGCGCGCCATCGTAAAAGCCCTTGTCCGCCCGGATAATCACGCTCTGTCGAGGATCGGTGCGTTTGGCGAAGCAAGTCTGCAGCAGAGGTCGTACGCCACTGGCCGTGTGCGCATCTCCCGGCCGCAATTCCCCGTGCCAGTAATCCTTGGTCTGTCCTTCGAAGCACAGCAGTGGATGATAGGACGGTCGACCGCGTTTGATGGGATTGTAACCGATGCGCGCTCCCTCCTGGTTCCCATACAGCACGAGCACCGTGGAGTCGACGTCGAAGATAAGTCGTGCGGGCGGCTGCGGTCGGTTCGCCATGCGCCGAAGAAAGTGATCGTGCAGCGCGCGCAAACGCGGCAGCATCTGCGGCGCTGCGCGCAACAGAAAGCGCCGCAAGGTGGTTGCGTCGGGGTAGCTCGGCAGTCCGGTCAAAT
>JBOGNO010000046.1:0-2039 GCA_050747245.1 Candidatus Acidiferrales bacterium | reverse complement strand
GCACCAGTGGCGCCAGATCAAATTTGCTGAAACTTGATACGGACAACAGCCCTCTAAGGTGGGTTCCCTCAGTTGTGTCCCTTGTCGTGACTGTTGGATTCTTCGGGATTCTATTAATTATGCTTTCACCGTATGTTAAAGAAGCTTCCAGTAACCAGCTCATCAATATCACGGTGGGTGCCCTGGTTGCCGCATTCTCGACCGTGGTGAATTTCTGGCTCGGATCGTCCCAGGGGTCTCGCGCCAAGGATGACGCAAACTTCCAGCTTCAGACGCAACAAGCCGCGCAGAACGACGCCGCGAGAAAAGCCCAACTTGAGCTGAACAAAGATATGCTGAAAAACGCCAGCACGGACAAGACAGCGGACAAGACAGCACATCCGGTTGTCGCGGGAGGTGCTACGCCCTCCGGGGTGGTCAATGGCAAGGCAGACAATTTCGAGGCATGCCTAGACATTACGCTGGTGCAGGAGGGAGGCTATTGCAACGATGCGGGAGATCATGGCGGGGCGACAAACTATGGTATCGCCCATGAAACCCTCGCGGAATGGCGCGACTGTCCTGTTACCATCGCGGATGTAAAAGAGCTGACGAAAGACGAAGCGCGCGAAATTTACCGGGCAAATTATTGGATTCCAACGCGTTGCGCCGACTTGCCAAAAGGCGTGGATCTCGAAGTTTTTGATTTTGCGGTCAATTCGGGTGTGCGAAGATCGCTCCGGCGGCTGCAGCAAGTAACGGGAGTTCACGATGATAGTTCGCTGGGCCCGGTAACGCTCGCCGGGATCAAGGCGAAGGAACCGAAGGAATTAATTGCGAAATTGGCGAGCGATCGGCTGGAGTTCCTTCGAAGCTTGGGCGACGATCAATTCAAGCGGTTCGGCAAGGGGTGGACCAAACGAGTTGACGAGGTTCAACAGGCGGCGTTGAAGATGGCTGGTTAGACGGGTTTCAAGTTTCTTGATAAACGAGACTGGCCGAATTCTTTGCTTTGTCGCGTTTTCGGGCGAACCGGTATCCGCTTCGCCTGAAAATGCTTTTGCATGTTGGGGCCGTAGTTCCACCTGATCAGACTTGCGCATCGACATCTGGGCCAGACCCGCAGCTTTGCGCCCAATTACCATGAACGAGAAAACCAGCGCGCATCGTCGCCGCGAAGGGTGGACCGGCGAGGCGCGAGTGCGGACGTAAGAACCACGGATTTTGTCGGTTATTTTGGTAAGGCCTGTTCCGCCTCGCAACAAATACGGCTGCCGTAAGCATGCCGACAGCGCAATTCTGGGGCCTCCTCCTCGACGCGGCCGGAGAGTAGCCAAATCCTGTGCTCGCATTTGCTGGCATCCTTGGCGAATTTCAGGCCGGATGGATGCCGTCAGTTGTCATTGCTTCACTAAACCTCTCGACCCAGTCTCGCTGTCCCTCAGTGTCTGGGACCTTAAGACCCCGCGCCGCGCCGATGAGATTAAATGATGCTGCCGGAGTCAACCCGAGGAGCACGAGATCGCTGGCTGCCATGAGAGCCGAGCGCCCGATCCCGGCCCGGCAATGCAAAGCGACGCCTTTTCCATCGTTCAGCCGTGCAACGATCCCTGCCGCGAGGGCCGTCGCCTCGCGCATTGCCGCGGGCACGCCACGGTCCGGGAAGGGGAAACAAATGAACTCCATACCGGCATCATGGCAAAGGTCGGGTTCGCGCCGAAGGCCGAGTTCCTCGACCTCCTCGGCTTCAAGAAGGCTCACGATGACGTCAATTCCTTCCCCTCGCCAACCGGCGATCTCGCCGTCGAGCCAATCGCCCGCGCGCGGGCGCGGCATGATCGCAAAACGAGCGCCCGCGGGCAGGTCAATCCAATAAATTTTGGAGCGCATTAAAGAAGTTCAATAAAGGCGGCTTGCTGATCGTCGCTGACGATCATCCTGCCTCCCAAACCTGCCCTGAAGTTCCAGGCGCCGGGTTTGAATCCGGCGGCATCGAGCTTATCCGCCAAGACCCTAAAATCTTCGTTCCGACTCTGTCCGGACGTCATGTCGACGAGAAC
>JBOGNO010000045.1:0-2221 GCA_050747245.1 Candidatus Acidiferrales bacterium | reverse complement strand
GATAGGTTCGGGGCTTGGGCTATCTGCGGTCGCTCTCGGATCTTGAAATGGTTCCTGTCGCCAGTAAGAATGGGACGCCAGTCCTGGTCCGGGACCTCGGAACGGTGTCGTTCGGGCCGGATATTCGTCGCGGCGTCGCCGAATGGAACGGCGAGGGCGAAACCGTAGGCGGCATAGTCGTCATGCGCTACGGCTTGAACGCGCTGAATGTGATCTCCGGCGTCAAGAAAAAGCTCGCTGAAATCTCCGGATCGCTACCGCCGGGAGTGGAGATCGTCTCCGGTTACGATCGATCCGGCCTAATCGAGGCGTCGATCGACACCCTCGTGCGCGACCTGATCGAGGAAGCGATCATTGTCAGCCTGGTGATCATCGTCTTCCTCTTTCACTTCCGCTCGGCCCTCATTCCGATCCTGACCCTGCCGATCGCTGTGGTCGCATCGTTCATTCCGATGTACTATCTGCAGGTCAGCTCGAACATTATGTCTCTCGGCGGGCTGGCGCTGGCCATCGGGGTTCTGGTGGACGCAGCGATCGTGATGGTGGAAAACGGCTACCGGCGCCTGTCCGAAGCGCAGCACGCGGGCACAGGCGACAAATCCGGTCCGCCCAGCGTCTCAGCCCGCGAAAGACGGCAAATCCTTCTGGAGGCGGCAAAGCAGGTCGGACCGGCGCTCTTTTTCTCGCTTTTAATTATCGTCGTTTCGTTCCTCCCCGTCTTCTTGCTCGAAGCGCAGGAAGGACGGATGTTCCGGCCCCTGGCCTGGACCAAGACTCTCGCCGTCGGCTTTTCCTCGCTGCTTGCCATCACTCTGGTGCCGTCGCTGATGCTTTTGCTCGTTCGGGGCCGGCTGCGCCCGGAATCGAGCAATCCGGTTTCGCGGGTTACGCAGGCGCTCTACCTGCCCATCTTGAGAGTCTGCCTGCGATTTCCAAAGATCACCGTGCTCGTGAATCTCGTCTTCCTGGCCTTGACTTTTCCTCTTGCCTTCAAGCTGGGGAGTCAGTTCATGCCGCCGCTATTTGAGGGTGCGTCCCTGTACATGCCGACCGCGCTCCCCGGAATCTCGATCGGCCAGGCGACGCAGCTGTTGCAGCAGCAGGACCAAATTCTTCGCTCCTTCCCCGAGGTGGCAACCGTGTTCGGCTCCATCGGCCGCTCTGACAGCGCGACCGATAATGCTCCCCTCGACATGTACGACACCACGGTGACGCTCAAACCCAACAGCCAATGGCGCCCGGGGATGACTTACGAGAAGCTGGTCGCGGAAATGGATGCCAAACTCCAGTTTCCCGGGTTGACCAACACATGGACCATGCCGATCGAGAATCGTCTCGACATGGAACTCACCGGAATCAAGACCCCGGTGGGCATCAAGATTCAAGGCCCGAGCCTGGATGGCATCGAGGCACTGGGTGCGAGAGTTCAACAGGTTCTCAGTGCAACGCCGGAGATGAGATCAATCTTTGCCGAGCGCGTCGCGCAGGGATTCTACGTCAACGTGGAAGTGAACCGGGCGGAAGCGGCGCGTTATGGACTGACCGTGGGCGATGTGCAGCGCGCGATCACTTCCGGAATCGGCGGGGAGAACATCGCCGAGAATATCGAGGGCCGTGAACGCTATCCCATCTCCATCCGCTATGCCCCCGATTTCCGGGACGACATTCAAAAGCTCGAGCGGGTGGTGATTGCGACGCCTTCCAACGCGCAGGTGCCGCTTGGCGCACTCGCCAAGATTTCGTTTTCGAAGGGGCCTTCGATGATTCGGGACGAGGATGCGGCGCTCACCGGATATGTCTACCTGGATCTGAACACCCGGGACTACGGCGGCTTTGTCTCCCGGGCCGACAAGCTCCTCCATGAGAAGCTCCAAATGCCGGTCGGCTACAGCCTAAAGTGGTCCGGCGAATATGAATTCGAACTGCGCGCCAAGGAGCGGCTGAAGATCATGCTGCCGATTGTCTTTTTTACGATCTTTCTGCTGCTGTATATGGTGTTCCAATCCGTGACCGAGGCGCTGATTTTGATCTTTCCGACCCTGTACGCGATAACGGGAGGCCTTCTTCTCCAGTGGTACCTTGGCTACAATTTCAGCGTCGCGGTTTGGGTCGGCTACATCGCGTTGTTTGGAATCGCGGTCGAGACCGGAGTCGTGATGATCGTCTATTTGCACGAAGCGCTCGACCGGAAGCTTGCCGCCGGGTCTGCCCTGCACCCCGT
>JBOGNO010000044.1:0-2259 GCA_050747245.1 Candidatus Acidiferrales bacterium | reverse complement strand
GGGTAGGGGTTAGCCAACCGGCGGAGTAGTGCTCGAAGCACGTAAGGCGCTCCCTCGGCGTCGCAGCCCGTCTTGCGCCATTGCTCGGCGACGCTCTTCTCATAGACTTCCTGTGCGGGGGAAAAGCTTGCCTGAGCGGCCCAGACCTTCGCCATCTCCTCTTCCCCCTCCGGGGCTTTGTTTGGATAGAGGTTTTTCTCGATCCTTTCCATTGTCCCGCTCCAGAGATCGCCTAATGGAAGCTGCTTGGCGGCGGTCAGCTCTTTAAGGGCACTTCTAACAACCCGGTTCACGGACGTCCGGCGGCGGCAAAACGGGTTGTTGGAAGCGGGCACACGGGTTTGCGCGATTGCGCCCCCGATTTTTGGATTCTGTGGTCTGTGGTCCGTCCCTATCTCCTTCTGACAACCGGTTTTTTCCTCATGCCGACGCACCTCTGGCGTGAGCTCCCATCAGAAACGTGAAACGCGAGATGTTGTAGGCGATGTTCTCTAGTCCGATTTTGGTACGGGCACGGGCGATGCCGATGGTGTGGACATAGCAGCCGTTCATGGCGGTGGCCATGTGGCCGAAGACATGTTCGACACGCACGCGGGCGCGCGAACGCTCGGTATTCGCGGCTTCCTGCTCCGGCGTCAGCGGCTTGTTGCGATAGGCGCGTTCATGGATGTGTGAAGGGCAATTTTTTTCTTTCAGTCGTTGTTCCTGCTCTTCCGAGCGATAGGCGCTGTCGGCCCAGATGTCCTGGCTGTCATTATCGGGATCAAGCACGTCATCCAGTTCCTGACTGTCGTGGACGCTCGCATCCGTGACCTTGTATTTGCGAATGAGCTTGTGTTTGCGATCGGCGTTCGCATGGTTTTTGTAGCCGTAAAAAACCACGCCGTTCTTCTTTGTCCACCGCGCATCGGCGTCTTTATGCGCCTTCTTCTTATCGCTCCAATCCTCGGGAACCTTGCCGTCCTTGATCGCCGCGTTGTCATCGCGGCTGTTGCGCTGCCGCGGCGCCTCGACAAAGGTCGCGTCGACGATCTGGCCGCCGCTCGCCTCGAAGCCATGCGCGTTCAACATCCCGTCGAACCGCGCGAATAGGCGCTCGACCGCTCCGGCTTGCCGCAATATCTCGCGGAACAGCCATATTGTCCGCGCATCCGGTACGTCGTCACACATCTCCAGCCCCAAAAACATCATGAAGCTCTGCCGATCCAGTATCTGATATTCCGTTTGTTCGTCCGACAGATTGTACAAGGCCTGTAACACCAGAACCTTGAACATCAGCACCGCGTCGAACGGAGGCCGTCCGCCCTTGCCGCCCGTTGACCGCTTGAGGGCCTTGTCCAGCACCGGCCGAAACGATTCCCACGCCACGAACCGGTTCACGCGATCCAGAAAATCGCGCGTTGCCAGCAGTTTCCTCTGCCGCTCTCTCAGGTCGAAAAATCCAGCCTGGCGCATCGTCCACCTCGATCAAATCGCGATGGACTTCTTGAATCAGAACCGTTTATCCTTGGCAAACAAAAAATGCCGGGGTTTTTAGAAGTGCCCCAAAGGAATGCGCGAACTACTTGGCAAATGCCGGATACAAGTAAACTTAAATGCGATATGCTCTAGAACATGTCCTAAAAAAGTTGCGGTGCCCGCTGTTGCGCGTCAATCTTACCAAAATGTTTCACGTGAAGCGAGACCCGTGCGCGGGTCTGTTCTCATTTGTTCGAAGGGGCAGGTTGCAACTGGGGACGAGATGTTGAGCCTTTTTGGGGATCGCCGCGGCCCGGAAGTCGCTGGTTGAGGATTGAGAGGACGCTTGCCCTTGGCTTTGCGCCCGCGAATTTTTGGCGCTTCGCTTACGTGGCGATCCCTCGGCCTTGTTGAAGGTCAGTTGCAAAACTGCTCACGCGGCTTGAAGCCGCCCATATCGCTTGAGATTGTAAGCGATGACCGCGAGATGGATTTGGCACCTCGCTCAGGCCAAGCCCAACCCAGCGCATCGCGCGGAAACGATAGCTGCGTTTCCAGGTCCCGAAAATTTTCTCAATTCTGGCGCGGATCCGCGCAAGCTTGCGATTGCGCGCGAGAAATTTTTTAGGGGGCAACCAGCGATGGCCTTTGCGCAGGACCTTTACGGACCCTCCCTTGGCCTGATCGCCTTCTTCACCGAATCCGCATCATAGGCCTTGTCGCCAAAAACTGCCCCTCCGAGAATTCCGCTCGCGGAATTCTCTCCGCCCGGCCGATCAGGGATGAAGGAAGGGGCGATGG
>JBOGNO010000043.1:0-2276 GCA_050747245.1 Candidatus Acidiferrales bacterium | reverse complement strand
AACCAAACGAGCGCCCAAAGCGAGAGCATAGGTCGGCAGAAGCCCGATTCCGGCACCCCGCTCAACGGCGTAGAGCAAAGCCGAGCTCGCATTGGTCCGAATGCCTACCGCTCCTTCAAAATCGGGCAATTTCAGTTTCTCGGCAAAGACAGATTCCTCAAGTTGCGGTGAGACTAGCTGCAACAGGCGATGGTGACGAAGATCGTGCAGCGATGTCGGCAGGCCGAGCAACCGCTGATAGCTTTCGGCGACGA
Organism: Candidatus Acidiferrales bacterium; assembly: GCA_050747245.1. Classification (GTDB taxonomy): domain Bacteria; phylum Acidobacteriota; class Terriglobia; order Acidiferrales; family UBA7541; genus JBOGNO01. The sequence goes on along the minus strand of JBOGNO010000043.1, from coordinate 2,022 downwards.
ATGGAAAGACGTGCAGACGGCCAATGCGTATTGCGATCATGTCCGGGTTAGACGGCCGCTTGAATTGAATTGAAATGTCGGCCTGCAAACGGGAAACATCCGTTAATTCCATGGTGCAGTTCAGTTCGAACGTGAGCAGCCGATTAGCGTACTGGAACTCGATGAGCTTGGGCATTAACCAATAAGTGCCTAGGCCCTCGGTGATTGCGATGCGCACCACGCCGCGTACTCGCTCATCGATGATTTTGGTGCGGCGAACGATATCCAGGCTGCAACGTTCCATAGCGCGCACGTCGGCAGCGAGCAAGTTGCCGTCGTCGGTTAGCGTCACTCCAGCATTCAGGCGATTGAACAAACGCTGCCCAATCGCCGCTTCTAGCCGGTCGATTCGTCGCACCACGGTAGCGGAATCGATTGCCAAGCGCTTGCCTGCGCGCCGAAAGCTACCACTGTCCGCACAGGCTAGGAAGAGGCGGAGGTAATCCCACGACACTGAGCGGGATGCGTCCACAATCTCCCGTTGCTCGACCGCAACACCTCGGCGTGGGTTTCCCGGCATATCGACCTCCTAAGCAATACTAATATTCGTCAGACAATATCGCACAAATTCTTACGGTGGCAAATGGATTTCGATCGACCCCAAGCGTCTACAGGGCGCAAACAGCGCAGTCTCGATCACCTGCGTTTGACCAGGCGTTACATGGTTCGAATTGCCGAAGATAAAGAGCTTCCGGAGCTGGCGGCATTGGCTGAGCGGCACATTCCTGGGATCGTCAATGGGTGCGAGACCGCACGCCGGGTACATCTTCATCATCGAGGCAGCGTGCTGGCTGTCGTTCGCGACGAAAGAATTGTGGGTGCCGTAGCTTGCCTGTGTCTCAATTTTAGAGGGTTGGCGCAGCTTCGATCCGGCACCTTTTCCTACGGCGCGCCGGAAATGGATGTCTTGGCCCTTCCTGGGGAGCCGGCTGCGGCCATCTATGCTTGGGCTCTTTGCCTGCCTGCGGGCGCGAGTGAAGCCATGGGCAACGTCATGCAGTGGTTTCAGCGCCCTCTTTATCAGCAAGCCGACATTTTTGCCCGTCCGGGAACGGTCGCCGGGATGCGCTACATGCGAGACACGGGGTTTGTTGCGGGTGCATTCGGCATTCCGGACTTGTGGATATACCAACGTCACCCTCGCCCGGATGTCGAATATTCCAGCTTGGAGTCATTTCAATGAATCACGCAAAGACGACAGATCATCCACCGCTAAATGCCGCCGTTGCCCCGCGACAAAGTAATCGCCGTGCGGAGGTCAGGATCGCGCGCAGCTTCGACGATCTTTTAATGGTTTATGCGGTTCGCTCCGCCGTTTATATTGCAGAACAGGAATGCCCGTTCACGGAAGAATTTGATGGAAACGACCACTGCGCAACGCATTTCATCGGTTTCATTGACGGGGAGCCTGTTGGATGTTTGCGCGCGCGGTTCTTCGCTGATTTTTGCAAACTTGAGCGGCTTGCTGTCCGCAGGAAATACCGCGGATCTGGTGTCGCCTTTGATCTTGTCCGCACCGGTATCGAGCACGCCCGGCGCAAGGGATTTGCGCGGATGTATGGCCACGCGCAAGAGGGGGTAGTTGCCTTCTGGGCGCAGTTCGGCGCCAAGCCATTACCGGAGCGGGAGAAGTTCATGTTCTCGGGTTATCGTTATACGGAAATGGTCGCCGAGTTCGATCCCCACGATGACCCAATAACGCGCGACAGCGGGGCAATGGTGATCCTCCGCCCGGAAGGCGACTGGGACCAACCGGGAATCCTTGAGATTTCGGCGACCCGATCGGTCCGCGATCCGGGCGAAAATGTTGTGCGGTCCACGCCCGTCCTAACCTCATGACCATGCGTCGGAACATGAATGACCTGGACGGAAATGCGCCGCTTGCCAGCGTCGACAAGGCGCTTTGATGGGCGGGAATTGGTGCCCCCGAATCTCGGGCGCAGCCACACCTGGCGCAAGGACCATCGTGCATGACTGATGACG
>JBOGNO010000042.1:0-2473 GCA_050747245.1 Candidatus Acidiferrales bacterium | reverse complement strand
GCTGCACTGGATGTTCGTCTTCTTCGGCTGGTTCTCGCTTGCGGTGTTCGGCGTGACGCTGCAGCTGATTGGCCGCGTCGTCGAGCTTGCGCACGGCCACGAGGAGCTGCTCGGTCTCGAGCCGGCGGAATAACTAAGCGCTTCGTGTGTTGTTGACGATTGAACAAGAGTAGGTAATTTCCCCCGCTGGCGCTTCGGCTCCAGCGGGGGAAATATTATGGGAGCTCAATACAATGTTGATCCGAGGAATCGCCGCGTGGCTCTTGGCCATGGTTCTGTTTGCTGCCGCCGCGCATGCGCATGGCGGGGTGGGCATGGTGGATAATAGATGCGTTTTGCGGATTGGGCCGGACATCATGTTCTTCACCGGATACCAGCCGCAAAATTCCCGGGACGAGTTTTGCGACGATATTCCCAACACCGGGCAAACGGTTGTCGTGCTCGATATGCAAAATAGCGAGCTCCGCGACATGCAGACCGAAATCCGCATCATCAAGGATGAGGGAAACCATACGACGATGAATGGGCTCCCGTTCCTGACCGACGCCGAGCTGGGGAGCCCGCAAGTTCTCGACCCGGTGACGATCAAGCATGTGCAGCCGAAGACCTATCCGACCGGCACGCTGAACTTCGACTACACCTTTCCCGAGACCGGCAAATTCATTGGCATCGTGACGGTGAAAAACGCGCACGGACAGACCTATGTGTCGCAGTTCCCGTTTTCGGTGGGCAAGGGATTTGGCAAAAGCTTCGGGATCTATATCTCGATGGTCGTGGTGCTCCTCGCCGCGGTTTTCATGCTTTGGCACCTGGGCCGAAAGCAGAAGCCCGCTACCCCGAACAAGCCGGCGTGAGTTGGTTCCGGAGAATTTTCCGGCTGGCCATTTTTTTTCGGATAGCCGCCGACGTAGCTGCGGCTCTTGGCCTTCGAGTTTCGCCGTCGGGAGGAACGCCAGGCCAGCGGGCGGGCAGCCCAAAGACGGCGGCATGGGGCGTAGCAGTGCTTGGTTCACAAAAATATACCGCCCGAAGGCGTAAAGAACAACCATAGTATGAATCTTAGAGTGTGACCATGAAGCTTACCCTGCCTTCCCAAGTTCAAAATATTTTAGGTATATTGAGCTTTAAGCTCGGCCCGGACGTGCTCCCGAAATCGCCAGTTCTCTTGGCCGTCAGCACCGTTGCTTTTGCGGCGGCTGTATTCTTGTTTCAATATAATTTCTATTCCCTGGCTAGGGCGGCGGCGAGCGGTATCGGAAGCGCCGTTTTATTGGCTTTGGTCGCGCTGGTGTGTGCGCGTGTTTCCGGTCACAACGAACGGCTGACGCAGACGCTTACCGCGCTTGCCTTGGGCGGCGCCATTGTGATTTTTGTCCGGACGGCTTTGGGATTTTTCATATTCGTTGCACCAAATCTTGCGGAGTTGCCAGATATTAATGTCCGGCAATTGACGGCATTTTTGCTGTTTCCTCTTTATGTGTGGAACATCTTTGTATTTGCATTTTTGTTCCGGAGATCTTTCCGTACTGATACAGTCATTTCGTTCGCCATTTCGATCGCGCTAGTGGTCAGTTTGTACTTTTCGGTGCCATTAGCATTTAAATCCCTGTAGCGGCATTGGCGGCCGCTGCCCAGTTGAAACGCCGTTGCTTGGCCAGGGGAAGCCGACGCTCATTTTCAGTCGCGGTTGGCAATAAAGACCCGCGGCCACCGGCACGCGCGGGTTCTGTTCGAGGACTGAATGAGTGTCAACAAGATCGCCTACCAGGGCGAGCCGGGCGCCAATTCCCATATCGCTTGCGACAACGTCTATCCCACATGGGAAGCTTTACCCTACGCGACCTTCGAGGATGCGCTCGCCGCCATCGCCGACGGCGCCGCGACGCTCGGCATGATTCCGATCGAGAATTCGATCGCAGGGCGGGTCGCCGACATCCATCACCTATTGCCTAGCTCCGGTCTCTACATCGTCGCGGAATATTTTTTGCCGGTCCATTTTCAGTTGCTTGGCATCAGGGGGGCGAGACTGGATGAGGTGAGAGCGGTCTACAGCCATGTGCACGCGCTTGGCCAATGCCGCATAATTATCCGCGCGCATGGCCTCGCCGCGCATGTGACCGGAGATACCGCTGGGTCCGCGCGGGAGGTGGCGGAATGGCGCGATCCGTGTCGCGCGGCGATTGCCACGCGCCTCGCGGCGGAAATTCACGGTCTCGATGTGCTCGCCGCCGACATCGAGGACGAACCGCATAACACGACGCGTTTCGTCGTGCTTTCGAAAATCCCGCAATGGGCGAAGGCCGCAGCCGGACCGGTCGTCACGAGCTTTGTTTTCAAGGTCCGCAACGTGCCGGCGGCGCTCTACAAGGCGCTCGGCGGTTTCGCCACCAATGGCGTCAATATGACCAAGCTCGAAAGCTACATGGTCGACGGGGAGTTCACCGCCACCCAATTTTTGGCCGATGTCGAGGCC
>JBOGNO010000041.1:0-2925 GCA_050747245.1 Candidatus Acidiferrales bacterium | reverse complement strand
GCTTGAGCCAGCGACTGAGATCCACCACCAGTAGACATTTGCTTCTTACCGTGAGCCGAGCGTAACCCTCGTCGGCGAGAAACTTCGCAAAGCTGCGTATTTCGCGCAAGGAAGGCCAGCGTTTCACGGCAAGGCGGTCCATGGTTTCAGGCCATGTCGGTCCACTGCTCGTGATGCAGGACGTGTGTGACTTTCTCGCAGTGCTGAGCGTGCGTCAACAGCGCGATGGTTATCCACGGGCCCGCGCGCGGGCTCACTAAAGCCCGTGCGCGCGGGACGGTGGGTAACCGGATGGGAAGAGTCGGATCGGAGCGGTTCGGAGTTTTCTGCGGTTTTGATAACACAGCGACCTCCTATGGTGCCCCAGGAGCGGCGATCTCGATCGACCCGGTAGCTTGACTACCCCCGTTTCTGGCAGCTTTGGCGCGGATAGATTTGAGCTTGCGGATCGACTCACCGCTTAAGTCCAGGTGATAGGCGTTGTGTACCACGCGGTCCAAGATGGCATCCGCCAGAGTGGGATCATCCAGGAAGGCATGCCATTGCTTGACGTCCAGTTGGCTGGTGATGATGGTGGCAGACTTGTCGTAGCGGTCGTCGAGGATTTCCAGCAGATCGCGCTTGCTCTGGTCCGAGAGCGGAGCGATAGCGAAGTCATCGATCAGCAGTAGGTCTGCTTTGGCGAGGGCGCGCAGGAAGCTCGAGCGGCGTTGGAAGGCATGTGCACGAGAGAGTTCATCGATCAGGCGCGGCAAGCGGAAGCAGCGCACGCTGTAATCGGCGCGACAGGCCGCATGCGCAAGCGCTGCACCGATAAATGACTTGCCGATGCCGGTGGGGCCGGTGATCAGGACGTTCAGATGCCGGCCGATCCAGGCGAGATCGCGCACGGTACTGATGAGCGCCGGATCCAGGTTCCTCGATATCCGGGTGTCCAGGTCCTCCAAGCACGCTGGCTGCGGGAGCGTCGCCACCCGCAGGCGCTGGCTGAGTCGGTAGTTGTCGCGCTCGGCGAGCTCATGCTGCAGCAGCAGAGCTAAGCGCTCTTCGAAGCGCAGCGCGCCGATATCCGGATCACTCAACTGCCGTTCGAGGGCGCTGAGCATGCCATGGAGTTTGAGCTTCTTGAGTAGTTGTAGGAGCGGTTCGATCAACATGGAAGTTTCTCCTTCAGGGGCAGCTGGAAGTAATCGGCGCCGCGCACGTTCGGATGCATTCCGAGGGGTGAACGGACCGTTGCGTGGACACTGTGAGCGGGACGTTGGATCAGCTCGTGCACGGCGCGGTAGCCGTACAGGCCGTGTTCGAGGGCGAGGCTGGCGGTTTGCTCGAGTCGCTCGGGGCTGAAGTCCTGCGCCAGGCGCAGCACCCCGAGGGCTTCGCGGATCACTTCGCCCGGATGTCGTTTGTGGCGCAATTGACGCTCGAGGATCTCGCGCGTCGCCGCCCCGATGCGGGCCGCGCGCGCGAGCAGCGTATCGATGCCGAGCGCCAGGTAGGCGCGATGCTCGGGCGGGCGATGGGCCTCAAGCGTCAGGCGCTGATAGCGGCGGGTGGCACGCGCATGGGTGGCGATACTCGCCCCGCGCAGGAAGATCTCCACGGTGTGAGCCGAGAGACGCGCGTCCAGGCGTTGGCCTACCAGGCTGTAATGAACCGAGTAATACGCGCGTCCCACTTCAATGTGGTGGTCCGGATGCACCCGCGCACCGATCCTCCACTCGGCGTATTCGTAGCGCCGCAGTGGCAGGGCTTGAGCGGCGGGACGTTCCTCGCTTTCAAACACGCTGGCGCGGCTACCTTCGCGTTTCTGGAAGGGCTCGGTGTTGATCTCGGCCACGATCTGGCTGATCGCCGTGTTCAACTCTGCCAGACTGAGGAACTGCCGATCGCGCAGTGCTCCGAGGATGCGTCGCTCTGCGATGAGCACCCCATTTTCGACGGCGGCTTTATCGCGGGGCTTTCTCACCCGTGCCGGGAGCACCGCCAGCGCGTAATGTTCGGCCAACTCCGCATAGGCGCGATTGAACTGCGGATCGTAGCGCAGCGCTTTCTTCACCGCCGTCGTGCAGTTGTCCGGCACCAGGGCACGCGGGGCGGCATTGAATGCCTCCAGCGCCCGCACGTGCGCGCCGAGCCAGTCGGCCGAGCTCTGCGTACGCGTGGCCTCGGCGTAGAGGCGGGCGCTGTACGGCCACACGGCGACGAACAGCCAAGCCTTCTGCGCCACGCCAGTCGTCGGATCGGTGAAAAAGGCCGGATCGCCGGCGTAGTCGACGAACAACCGGTCCCCGGGGGTGTGCGTGAGCGATAGAGTCACGCCGCGGCTGCGTCGCCACTGTTGGAACTTCACGCAAAAGGCGGTGTACTTGAGCCCCTCAGGGTGTCGCGCCAGGTACTCACGCCACAGCTGGCGGCGCGTGACATGTTTGCGCCTCAGTTCCCGCTCGATCCATTCAAAATCCGGCGCCGGGTGCACCTCGATGCCCGGCGGCCGGCGCGGATAGAGCAGCGTCTCAAGCGCCGCGTCGTCTTTATCGGCTGGCGGCGGCCACCCCACCCCGGCACGCTCGGCTCGCCACAGGCAGATCTGCACGCTCGAACGCGCGCAATCGATGCTCTGAGCGATCTGTCGCTCGCTGAACCCCTCGGCCCGCAGCCGCAATACTTCTCGAATCTTGCGCATGGACAACCTTTCTTGGCCCACCGTCGATCTCCTCCCGTTGGGAAACGGAGACCACGGTAACCGTGGTTGTCCTACCTCACGAACTGGACCGACATGCCGTGAAATGCTGGACCGACATGCCGTGAAATCCCTGGCCGGCATGGCCTGAAATGCTGGACCGACATGCCGTGAAACCGTGGACCGACTTCGCCTGAATTACGCAGCAAAGCGATCAATATGGGATGCGATAGGCCCAACGC
>JBOGNO010000040.1:0-3111 GCA_050747245.1 Candidatus Acidiferrales bacterium | reverse complement strand
CTCTTCAAGGCCGCGTAACAAAGGGTACAGCGTCCCCGCGCTCAATTTGTACCCATGCCTTTGCAACTCTTCGATCATTCCTAACCCATAAATGGGTTCCTTGCATGCGTGGTAAAGAATGTGAATACGGATCAGGCCGGACAAAAGCGCTTGATCCCTAGAGTGCGTAATTTCGGTCAGTTTCATTGATATATATATCGAGGACGGATATCGATAGTCGATATCAAAAATACCGACACACCCTCACAGTTGTCAATTGGTTTGTCCGCGCCCGGAAAGCAAGCATGCGACCTGGGATTTTCGGAAACTATCGAGACCGCGCACGGACTCCTGGTCGAGGGAGATGGGGCCCGACGCGAATTACTAATAGGAGCATAAAGTAGTGAACGATATGCAGGATGGCCGCATCTAAGGAGGCATGCGCGCAAACCAGTATGATGCTCGGATGCTTTCCCCTCAGGCTAAAGAAGCTCTGCGACGGCGCGTGGTCCGCGCGGTCGTCGCGCAGGGCATGCGGCCCTCCCAGGCGGTGCGTGTGTTTGGCGTCTCGCGCACGGCGATCCATGTGTGGGTGCAGGCCTATCGCGCGGGCGGTGCGCGGGCGCTGGCCGCCCACCAGCTGGGCCGCCCCAAACGCTCGCGGCTGGCCGGTCATCAGGCCGCCACGGCGGTGCAGCTGATCACCGGGCGTTGTCCCGATCAACTGCAGTTGCCGTTCGCCCTGTGGACCCGCCAGGCGGTGTGCCAATTGCTGGCCGCGCGGTTCGCTCTGCGCGTGTCGGTGTGGACAGCGGGACGCTATCTGCGGCATTGGGGCCTGACTCCGCAGAAGCCCGTGCGGCGCGCCTACGAGCGGAACCCCGCTGCGGTGCAGCGCTGGCTGCAAGAGCAATATCCTGCGATCCGCGCAAAAGCCAAGCAGGCCAACGCGGAAATCCATTGGGGCGATGAGATGGGCCTGCGTTCGGACCACCAGAGCGGACGCAGCTACGGCCGCCGCGGACACACGCCGGTGATTCCGGGAACTGGTCAGCGCTTTGGCTGCAACATGATTTCGACCATCACCAACCGGGGCACGTTGCGCTTCATGGTGTTCCGCAAACGATTCACGCAGGCCGTGCTGCTGGCCTTTCTGCGCCGCTTGCTGCGTTCGGTGAACGGGAAGATATTCTTGATCGTGGACGGCCACCCGGTGCATCACGGGAAAATGGTGCAGCGCTGGCTGGCCGCGCAACAAGGCCGCATCAAATTATTGTTTCTGCCCGGATACAGTCCCGAGTTGAACCCCGACGAGTTGTTGAACCAGGACGTCAAGTCCCGCGCGGGCCGCCAGCGTCCCCAGGACCAAGCCCAGATGATGCGCTCGCTGCGCGGTCATCTGCGCAGCACACAAAAACAACCCGCCAAGGTGCGGCGCTATTTCCACGAAGAACATGTCGCCTACGCCGCTTGAAACCGTTCACTACTTACTGCCCGGAGTAATAAGAGACAATGCTCATCGAATGGAGGAGGAAGACATGGGGTTGTCTCGACGGAAGTTCACACGGGAGTTTAAGTTGGCGGCTTTGGGACGGATGGAGCGTGGTGAATCGCTGGCGTCGGTGGCGCGGGCGTTGGAAGTGAATGCCAATGTGCTACAGCGTTGGCGGCAGGAGTTTCGCACCTCGCCGGGCAACGCGTTTTGCGGGGCGGGGCAGCGGCGGGCAGAAGCGGACCACGTAGCGCAACTGGAGCGCAAGATCGGCCAGCAGGCGTTGGAGATCGATTTTTTGAAGGGGTGCTTGCAACGCATCGAGCAGCAGCGGCAGTTGCAGGCGGTGGTTGGAAAGCCGCTGTCTATGGGCAGATGGCCAAGCAGAGAAACGGAGCGTTGACGGTGCGCCGCATGTGCCGGTTAGGCCAGGTGAGCCGCGCGGGATTTTACCGTGCGCGCCGCCGCCTGCCAGTGCGCGATGGCGATATGCCAGTGCGCGACGCGCTGCAGCGCGTGGCCCTGGAATTTCCCAGCTACGGCTGGCCACGCATGACCGCGGAGTTGCGGCGGCGTGGCTGGGCCGTGAATCACAAGCGCGTCTACCGGCTAATGCGCGAGGATAATCTGCTGTGCTTGCGGCGGAGGAAATTCGTGGTGACTACCGACGCGGCGCACGGCCTGCCGGTGTATGCGAATCTGGCGCGCAGCGTGACGCTGACGGGCAGCAATCAGTTGTGGGTGGCCGATATTACCTACATTCGGTTGCAGAGCGAATTCGTCTACCTGGCGGTGATTCTGGATGCTTTTTCGCGACGGGTAATCGGTTGGGCGCTCGAGCGCACGCTGGAAGACGAATTGACGCTGGCGGCGCTGCGCATGGCCATCGCGCGGCGGCAGCCGGCGGCGGGGTTGCTGCACCATTCCGACCGCGGGGTGCAGTACGCGGCGCACGACTACACCGATCTGCTCCATGCGCACGCCGTGGTGATTAGCATGTCGCGCAAAGGGAATCCCTATGACAATGCCATCGCTGAATCGTTTATGAAAACACTGAAGTACGAGGAAGTTTACCGCGAAGAATATCGCGACTTGGCGGAGGCGCGGGCTTCCATCGCGCGCTTCCTGGAGCAGGTGTACAACGAAAGGCGGCTGCATTCGGCGCTGGGCTATCGACCACCGGCCGAGTTCGAGCTTTTGCAGCGGCCCGCAGTGCAACCAGCAACGCAAACGGGGCCCGTTGCGTTGGCCAGCGAGGAGTTGGGAAGATGAGTTTTCCGAGGCATGGGGAAATCTATCGCCCGATGAATGTGCCGGGGCGGCTGGTCGGCAACCGCCCCCGGCCTCATCGGTACGATGAGTTTCCGGCTGGCTATTCCTTGGCGAGTTGCGCTCCCGCAGAGCCCACCTCCGCTTCACCAGCCGGCTCGTATGGTGCGACACCAGCCGTTGGCAGTACCATCAAAATGCAGCAAACCGCAAATCAACTCTTAACTCCGTGTCTCACTCAAGGGGACAACCCCATTTTGACTTTTGTTTTCTGTGGAATAGGAGTCACAACAACATCTGCAAACTTTTTCCTATGACCCCTTTGGCAACCTTTCCAAATCCGGGACCTTTAGCTTCCAGCCCCCCTATAC
>JBOGNO010000039.1:0-3153 GCA_050747245.1 Candidatus Acidiferrales bacterium | reverse complement strand
AACGGCATAGATAAGCTTTTGCCTGTTACCCTATCTTCCCATAGCTATAATCATCTAACTAACGCTCAAATCGCTTTAAATTGGATTTGATAGGTAAACTTATTCACAGAATCTGTTAGTAACCCTGTTAACATTTTGGCCTAAAGGTATAAGTTAGCAGTTGTCCCTAAATTGGTTAATTTTTGATCAATCCGTTTATGGCCTCAAGCAGGAATGTCTAAAAGCGCAATATGCAAACTTTTTAAGTTTGCAAGAAAGCCCTTTGAGGAGGTGCACACGGAGTGCATAGGTAAATGCATCCTTTTGCCCCCGGCTCTGGTGTGCAGCCACGGGCTTCTTCCCGTTTTTTGCCAAGGGCAAAAAAGTTTCCGACCCCGCACTTTCCTCGTCACTTCGTTGGAGTAAATTACGGGGTCGGGAACATGGTTAGAAACCCGTGGCTGCACACCAGAGCCGGAGGCAAAAGGATAGAAGTAAAATATCTAAATGAAAATCTAATTGTTTTCATATACCATCTTGACCTTATTTATTGTTACAAATTTTACATGGAGGTACATTTAAAGGTGACAGAGGTCAGCATTAGTGAGGCGGCAAAACTAGCAGGTGTTAGTCGAACTCATTTCTATAGGAAATATATCAATGACGGAATAGTGAGTGTCTCTAGAAATAAAATAGGTAAACCTGTAATTGAATTATCAGAACTTTTTCGTGTATTTGGTGCGTTACATAAAGATGACCCAAATATTACTAATGGGGACAAGGAAAAATATCAATTAAGTAACATTACAGAAGCTATTTTACAGGAGAAAATTAAAGGGTTAGAAGCCTTGCTTAAAGCAAGGGAGGAGGAATTAGAAAGTTATAAGGAAAGGGAAAAGATGTTATATAGGTTCTTAGAAAACAAAACACAAAAACGTTGGTGGTTATTTAGGAGATGAAATTTTAGCCCACCATATTTGTATTGCTTGCATCGAGGGAAAGGCAATGAAAAGTAGGCAACTGGATAAGTTAATAACAGAAGCTTTAGCCATTGAAGCTCAAGAAGCTAAAGAAGCAGGAGCTTTAGGGTACATGGCTAGAGCGCTTGTTCAAGCAACTATGCCTCATAGGAAAGTCATAGAAAATGAGTTTTCTAGAAAAAATGGAGCTTATACATTATCAATTTTAGCTCCTTCAAAAACTGGTCTTCCCTACGGAACAATACCAAGATTATTAATCGCTTGGATCACTACGGAAGCATTAAAAACAAAACAAAGAGAGTTAATTCTTGGAGACTCTTTGAGCCAATTTATGGAGAAATTAGGTTTAATTCCTTCTGGGGGAAGATGGGGAACTATCACTAGATTAAGAGACCAGTCTAAAAGGCTATTTACCTCAACAATTTCTTGCTCTTATGAGCATAAAGATATTAATGCTGAAATTGGTTTTAGGGTAGCAGATAGGCATATGCTTTGGTGGGATCCAAGAAATTCAGAACAAATGGATTTGTGGCAATCTAGTGTTCATCTGACAGAGGGATTTTTTAATGAGATAATTAAAAACCCAGTCCCTATCAACATGGCTGCCTTAAAAGCTCTCAAACGTTCACCTATGGCCTTAGATATTTATTGCTGGCTTACTTACAGAATGAGTTACCTTAAGAGAGTTACAACAATTCCTTGGGAAGCGCTTCAAGCTCAATTTGGTGCTGACTATGATAGAACGCGAGACTTTAAAAGATATTTTTTAAACCAGTTAAAAGTTGTCAATATTATTTACTCTGAGGCGAAACTAGGTATAAACAGCAACGGTCTTATTCTAAAACCTAGTAGGCCTCATATTTCAAAAAAGTAGTTCATAACCCTGTGATTTTATAAAGTTGTCCACGAATAAACTCTCGCGCATAAGTACCCTATTTTACGAATAAACTCTCGCGCTTTTACGAATAAACTCTCGCGCATACTATATACCTGTAGTTACCTGTATTAAACAACCTGTAGTTAGCGGGCAACTTCTGTGGATATCACCCAGAATCTCCTGAAACCTACGTCAGATATCAATTGGGACAACCTCCGAGTTATTGTACAAGTATTATGTTTGTCCTAGATCTCTGAACAACAATCGTAAACTGTCCCAATTACATCCTAGAAAGCCTTATGACAACTTGCTTACTAGTAACCTATATACTTAAATCACTTACGCATAAATTGTCTTGGAACTTTACTCAAGACTGCATCAAGACATACTTGCTAAGCAGGATCATTAAAACGGCTTGTGTGCTTGCTTAAAAGGCTTAAGGCATACAAATGATACGTACTATAGGGTTATCTTCAGATAGGTTTGCGATTCCATAAGCCAAGTTTTTAGCATCCTCAAAATCACTATAGCCTTCTTGTTTTCTAGGGACAGTTGGGTTACACAACAAAGAAGTTCCTTTCTTAGAAATTAAAAGGATTCTCCAAAGCGATCCTGATATTTCTTCAACAAGAAATACTCGACCGCCATTTTTTATATGAACACTTTCCTCTTTGGTTAATTTCGGCTCCTTCATTTAATTCTCCCAACTATTTCGACATTTCTGCTTCGTCAGATGAGAATAGTTCGCTTTGCTCACAAAATAAATTCACTTAGTCTCAGTGGCGATGAAAAAATTTATTATCCTCTTTTTCTATATCAAACCACTACATCGCAACGCGATGTGTAAGTGCGCATTTGAGAGCAAATGACTTTTGGCCTTGTAAGGAGTTCGCTTCGCTCACAAATTTAGTGTTCCTTCGAAAGAATCTATCTAATCATTAAGCCAATTAAGGAACACCCAGCCATAGGAGACAACCTTATAAAATTGAAAGTTGATAACAAGGGGGTTGTGATCAAAGGTAAGGTTTTTTCAAGACCCATACCCTTAGCCTCAAAAGCCTTGGTTAGCAATGAGGTTCGCTTCGCTCACGTTTCGCACCTGGTAACTAAGGCAGACTTTCGTTTAGCTTTCTAGGAGGTGCTTATGGCCTTCGGCCAAACTAGTTGTAAAACCAATGCTAGAACGAATTTTAAACGGCATAGATAAGCTTTTGCCTGTTACCCTATCTTCCCATAGCTATAATCATCTAACTAACGCTCAAATCGCTTTAAATTGGATTTGATAGGTAAACTTATTCACAGAATCTGTTAGTAACC
>JBOGNO010000038.1:0-3251 GCA_050747245.1 Candidatus Acidiferrales bacterium | reverse complement strand
GAATGCACCGTAGCGGAACAAGTGCGACCGCGGGTCTTTTGGTGAAGCTCGGCGGCGCGCAACCGAAAACCTCGATGCCCGCTCACGACGAAAACGAACGCGGCTATTTCGAGTCGCAAGCTTTGATGACTTTTCACGATGAGCTTCTGGCGTCGGCTGGCTCATCCTGGACCGATTGGCGCCAATTCAATCCTGCCTGGTACCGGTCGCCGGCTGCCACCGCGTTTCAGAAACGCGCCAAGCGATTATTCAAGGAGGAATTCCATGGCGAGCCTCTCGCTGTCCTCAAGGATCCCAGGGTCTGCCGTTTCGCGCCGTTCTGGCTCGATGTTCTCGCTGGCATCAAAGCTCCGGCGCGTGTCGTCATTCCGGTTCGCGCGCCGCTCGAAGTCGCCTTTTCCATGCGGAAGCGGGACGGATTCTCGCTCGCCACGGGGGCGGTGCTTTGGTTGCGGCACGTTCTCGACGCCGAAATCGCGAGCCGCGCGCTTCCCCGTTTTATTTTTCCCTGGGATCAGCTTTTGCGGGATTGGCGCAGCGTAGCCGAAAAAGGGTCGACGGAACTCGGTCTTCATTGGCCGCGCCTATCCGACGCGACCGCGCATGAGATTGAAAACTTCATCGGCTATGACTTGGTCCACCATAGCGTCAGCGCGCGGGAACTCGCGGCCCACCCGGATATTCACGAATGGACGATGTCCGCCTATCGCGCGATGCTCAAGCTCGCACGTCAGCCGCAATCGAGTTCAGCGCTGAAAACATTGGACAAAACCCGGCAAGCCTTCAATCGTGCGAGCAGGATGTTCGGCCGCACGGTGCTTGAGGAGGAAATCCGAACCCAGGACTTGCGGCGCGAGACGGCGAAGCTGGCGGATGAATGTGGTCATTGGTCGCGCCAGCACGATGCCGCCAGAGCCGAACTCGCGGTGGCCTTGCAAGCAAAAGAGCAGGTTACCCTGAAATTGCATGTGCGAGCTCGCGAGGCGAGCGACCTCGCCCAGGCTTTCGACGAGCAGCGCGGCCAGCGCGAACAAGCGGAGCTTGCATTGGCGCACGAGAGGAGCCTAAACGTGCAGCTCGCGAACGACCTCGAGAATCGCACCGCCGAACTCGCCCAGGCTCATGCCGAACTCGAAAACTTGTGGGCAAGGCAAGTTCAAACAAAGGCACCACAATCGGAAAGCGAGGAACACCTAACTATCGCTCTAGTCGAGCACGTATCGGTGTGGAAAAGGCTGCGGTTGAAAATAAGAAAGGCTGCGCTGAAGTGGGGGTGGGAGAAAGCTCCGCCGTCGTTCGATTCAAGCTATTATCTTGAAGAATATCCAGACGTGAGAAAATCTGGGATCGATCCATACCTTCACTATGTATTACATGGTAAATCTGAGCAGCGGAACCCGAACAGGTATTTTAATTCCTCTGGGTATTTGGAGAGAAATCCGGATCCTAATAACGCTGACGTAGATCCACGCAGTCTTAATCTTCGTGAAGGTCGTAAGCAAGGCTTGGACCCCGCACCGGATTTTCAATCTAGAGCATTTTCATTGTTGGCCGTGAACGGCGTCCGTCTTCGTGACGGCCGACGTGAGCCTAGCAAAGGGGTTCTAGAGCCCTCCCCCTCGCGCCTCGTTGACCACCCAAAATAGGGCGATTGGCCCGAACTTGACATAAGACGCCGATTATTCTATTGCGTCTCCCACAGGGTACAATCCCCAAAGGGAGGATTTTCGGCATGCGTGATATTGTTTTGCTTATTGCCAGCCTTGCGGGGGCAGCGATCTTGACCGCTCTCGCAGTCTTAATCCGGCCTGAATCACCACTTTGGAAGTTTGTTCTATGGGGCGGCATAGGGGTGTTTATCGCATGTGCCTGTGTATTTCTGATTGATTATAACAAGCCGAACGAACCGAAAGCGTTACTTGGCGGGATTGGGCTCGGCATTGCTTTGGTCATTGGATGCACCATTGCACTGGTATTTCGCCCCGGAGCCACAACGCCAGATGTGATGCTTTCTATCAGACTGCCGCGACTATTGGCCTATGAAAGCACCGACTTAGTAACTGCGGCCAATGGCCAAGATGCTGTTATTAATGGATTTCGCTTAGTCGTTCACAATAATGGCCCTGAAACGCTACTATGGGGCATCAAGCATCTCAGTTTATCCATCGATGGGGCCAAATTGCATGAAATGGGCGAAACCGCGATATGGCCCGTTCCAGGCATGCGGTTCAGTGATCTCCCAATCAAATTCATCACCCCGCTCCAGGTTGCTCACGGCGCCAAGCAAGTTACGGCCGAGATCGAAATCTCTTATGACAACGATCCGCCGCTCGGCATCCGGACCGTGTGGCAGAAAGTCGAATATCCAATCGCATGGTTCGATACCCAAGCACCGCTATTCAACACAATTCATGTAGTCGCACACAGAGAAGGGCCATGATCGACTTACTAGCTCCCGCGTATTGCCGTTCCAAAAATGTCCGCATTCTCCCGATTGTTGTAGCGGAATTGGAATTCGGCAACATACAGCGGCATATATTTCCGGCTCATTTTGTGGAACGTGCCGACCACGCCGCGCTTGAAAATCGACCAGAAGCCTTCGATGGTTTGAGTGTGAATTGCACCAACGACATATTGACCTCGCGCATGGTCAATAGTCGCGTGTGGATAATCCTTATCAAGTTGATTGTAGCCAGGATATTGATCGGTGCAAAGCAAGCTCACTCTATGCGACACGGCTTCATGCACGAACGCAGTGAGAGCGGCGGAACTGATATTCGCGACCACGCGCGCGACCACATTTCCCTTGCGGCTAACCGCGCCG
The DNA here is from genome assembly GCA_050747245.1 of Candidatus Acidiferrales bacterium. Lineage (GTDB taxonomy): Bacteria > Acidobacteriota > Terriglobia > Acidiferrales > UBA7541 > JBOGNO01. The sequence continues at coordinate 427 of JBOGNO010000038.1, read as the reverse complement.
ACGATAGGTGTTTTGCCGGAACCGATGCCGCCGGTTCCGCCCCCGCCGCCGCGCTTATCCCAATGTCTGTTTTTTGCCAAGCCGCCGACAAAAGTTTCATCGACTTCGACAATTCCGCCGAGCTTTCCGATATCCTCTATGAGGGCGACGCGGATTTTATGGCACATTCCCCAAGCAGTCTTGTAGGAACCGAAACCCATGTAGCGGAAAATTTGCAGCGCGCTTATTCCCTTCTTGCTGGTCAACATCAAATGGATGACGCGATACCAGTCGCGAAGGGGTTTATTTGTGTTTTCAAAGATCGTTCCGGCAATAACCGAAAAACGGTAGCCCATAGAACCCCCAGGGGCGCATTGGGCGCACTGCCAATGCCACTTACGAGATGGCAGGTCATACACGGCCGGATTGCCACAGCGCGGACAGCGAA
>JBOGNO010000037.1:0-3425 GCA_050747245.1 Candidatus Acidiferrales bacterium | reverse complement strand
TTCGTGCTCTGCGCGGTGACCGGAACGGAAATTAAGCTTGAGGATCTGCGCTATTGGAACGTCGATCTGCAAGAGCCCTACGCCAGTCCGCAGGCCAAGCTGCGGAGGCTCGGGATCAAGCCTGCGGAATAACGACATCAACGCGTTCGCCGGCGAGGCTTGGCTCGCCTAGCCGAATCATCAGGGGAAGCCGCACCGGCGTCGAAATATGATCCGGCGCCTACGGCGGCGGTGGAGCAAATGCGGCACGGCTATAAGGATCAGCTTGCCGCGCCTGAGGCAAGTATTTCAAGCTCAGATCCTTCGCTATTCTTTTGCTATTTTAAGGCTTCGGATATGCAGGGTGGGGGCGCAACTGCGCTTGCTACCGTTTGGCCGGTAGTCTTTGGAGGACAAGTTGTTCTTGTGTGTTCTAATGAAGAAGCAATTATAGTGCGAAAGTTTGATATCGAACAAATATTCGCATAATCTTGAGCTTGTCCGCGTACGGCGATCATGCGCTCTAACTCATTGTAGCAACCCCCGCCGGGACAAGCGTCCGGATTCAGGCGACCGCCTTTCCAAAGCGATGAGAGATTGTTGCTTTTCGCTTGCATTTGTTCCTTGACGTGCCGTTGTAATTGCCCTGCAAAGGGCGCAAATAGGTAAATTTCAGATGTAAATTTATTGATATCGCCCGCAAACGCTACACCTGCCGCTGTTGTCGAAATTGCCGTCGCGCCGACGCCATAAGCGGCCATCAAAGGTGTCGCAGCGGCAATAGACGTTGTCAAGACCTTATCGATAAATGAGGAATCTTGCTGGGAATGGGCGAGCACCTCGAAGAATTCATCACATTTTTGGTTCGTGTATGTTATGCTACTAAGAAGATATTCAGCTGAATACATTACGCGGTTCCCGTATGTGCCCGATCTATCGAATGCATTGACCGTTACTGCGCCAGTTTCGGTTGCATAGTTCGAAACTTGAGTTGGCGTAGGCGTATTCAGCAAATTTTCATTATAATAGCTGCATCCCCCGACGAGCATCAGCAAACTAATTGAGCCTGCTATCTTCATAGCCCCCTCCCCCAATAAATTTGACGACCCACAATAACATGAATTATTTATTAAAAAATAGCGCTACAACGCTTCGTTTGCTTTTTTGGCGCAGATGCTGCGAAAATGCCACTGCCCGAGAATGTTAAGCCTGCACCGGAATAAGTCTTTTGCGCGGGCGTACCAGTCCCCCGCCTCAAGCCGGTGCGGGCTGGACGCCCTTCGCCTTCTCGGCGACCGCCCTAAATGCCTCCGGCTGACTGATCGCGAGCTCGGCAAGGACCTTGCGATCGATTTCGATACCGGCCTTGGCGAGACCACCGATGAAGCGCGAATAAGTGAGCCCATGCTCGCGCACCGCGGCGTTGAGACGTTGAATCCACAAGGCGCGAAAAACCCGCTTCTTGGCGCGCCGGTCGCGCGTCGCATATTGCATCGAGCGATCGACCGCCGCCTTCGCCGCCCGGATCGTGTTCTTGCGGCGGCCGTAAAAGCCCTTGGCGGCCCGCAAAGTCTTCTTGTGCTTGGCGTGCGAGGTAACCCCGCGTTTCACGCGTGCCATGGCTGATCTCCGGATTGACAATGAAAGGCCAAATGGCCGGCGGGGCCCTCAGCCGTTCGGCAGAAAGAATTTTATGACCTTGTCGCCATCGCTTTTGAACAGGACGCTCGTGCCGCGCAGATTTCTAATCTGCTTATTGGTCCGTTTGATCATTCCGTGGCGCTTGCCCCTCTGCGCATAGAGCACCTTGCCTGTCGCGGTGATCTTGAACCGCTTTTTGGCGCTGGATTTGGTTTTAAGCTTGGGCATTTTGGTTAAGTCTCCGCCGGGCGGCAAGCACCCAAAACGCGCTCCCTGTCGGAGCGACGGCCGCGCCCCGAGATTTCGCGACAAGAGCGCATTGAACGAGCGAAAGGAACCACCATGGCGGCGCTTCAGCCGTGCGGTTCGGGACCGTGCCTTATAAGCAAAGCAACAAGAAAAGCAAGGCCCCTGGGCACTGTCAGGGTGATTTGCGGAATGGCTCGAAGGAGTTGAGGAAACTGGAATATTCCGATTCGCATGAGGCTTTCTGATCCGGCGCTACAACTGGAGCACGTCCGCTCGAGCAACTATCGCGATCTACCGCTCCCTGATAAGGTAATAGGTGTATCGCGCGGAGTTTTCTATGCTTCCCCAAAGCACCTTCAATTTGATAATTCTTTGTCTGGCCGATATACTATGAACACATCGGCGCCGCAAATTGCGGTTCCTATTCCTGCTCACTTTGAGCTTTCCCTTACGCAAGAACGCCCAGCGCCAAAATTTACCGGCAATTCGCGAGGGGATAGCACGTTCGGGTCAAGCGATCGGGCGCCGAATTGGCTATCATCAAGTTCGATACCTCCCCGCCTTCCCGGTGGCGGTCCCGCGCCTGTCTAGCCCTAACCAGTCGGCGCGGAACTGCTATCCGGGACCGGCCGCCCTTGCCCCCCAAGGGCGGCCGGACTTGTCCTCTGCCATGCGAGGAAGCGACGAACCCCGCGATGGCCGAGAAAACCGCTTCCCCGCGGGGCCTCGGCCGGGGCTCAGGAACCTCCCAGCCTGCCGCAGCTCCAGGACGTGTGGAATTTTTTCCCCTGTGCATCAGCCGGGAGTCCTACTCAGAATGCGCAACACAATGGTTGCGTTATCTCAAAAGTAAGTCATACTAACCTCCAACCAGGAGGTTGCTTATGGATGATCGCATTGAGAAACGCATTGAACTCAAGGCACCGGTCTCCCGGGTCTGGCGTGCGCTAACGGATTACCGTGAGTTCGGTGAGTGGTTTCGCGTAAAATTGGATGGCCCTTTTGTGCCGGGCCGGGTCTCGCGTGGCAAGATTACTTACCCTGGCTATGAGCACCTGAAGTGGGAGGCGACTGTGCAGAAAATGGAGGATGAACGGCTCTTCTCGTTCACCTGGCACCCTTACGCCATCGATCCCAAAGTAGACTACTCGCGGGAACCCCCGACACTTGTCGAGTTCAGGCTGGAAGCGACCGCAAATGGAACACTGCTTCTACTCACGGAATCCGGCTTTGGCGGCATCCCCAGCGACCGGCGCCATGAAGCATTTCGGATGAATGAGGATGGCTGGACGGAGCAGATGAAAAATATCGAGCGCTATGTCGGATAGAGGCCGCAGCAGCCTGGCTGAGCGGAAGGCTCATGCGCCCGTGTTTGCCGCTCTGGGAGATGAAACGCGACTGTCGCTGGTCGCAAAGCTCTGCGGCGGGCGGCCGCAGTCGATCTCTCAGCTCGCAGAGGGCTCGAATCTTACTCGACAGGCAATCACCAAGCATCTCCGGGTGCTGGAGAGTGCGGGAGTCGTGCGAAGCGTCCGTTCGGGCCGCGAGAATTTATT
>JBOGNO010000036.1:0-3611 GCA_050747245.1 Candidatus Acidiferrales bacterium | reverse complement strand
GGTGCGTCCGGATCGCAAGCAACGGGCCAGCTCGCGGCGCAGGTCGCCTCGGCCCTGCACGAAGAGCGACTGGTAGATCGTCTCGGGGCTCACCCGCATCTCCAGGTTGTCGGGGTACTCCAACGGTAAGCGCCTGGCGATCTCCTGGGGCGACCAGAGCTTCACGAGCCGCCGGGAAACCTCGCGCAGCAGCGGTCCTCGGCGGAGCTTGCACGGCTTCGGACGTCGAGCCTCGTTGCGGGCTCGCTCGAGCGCGTGCCACGCCGAATAGTGCTCTCGACCGCCGTTCGCCTTCACATCCCGAGTGACCGTGGAAGGCGAGTGTCCGAGAGAGCGAGCGATGACGCTCAGTGATTCGCCACGACCGATGCCGAGCAGGATCTGCTCACGCGCGCGGATGGTGAGACATCCCGGCCGCGGCTCCCAGCCGAATCCGGCCCCATGCAGGTGTCTGCCGTGGCGCACCATGATGCCGACCATCGGTCCCGTGCACCCGATTTCCCTGGCGATGTCCACCAGGCGCCAGCCCTGTGCTCGCAACCGAAAGGCCAGCTGCTTCTGCTCTGCGCTCAGGTGACCGTGTTGCCCTTGCATCGGCGCTCTCCTGTGATCTGCCCTGGCTCATATCACAGGACTCGTTGCGCCGACCGTTTGAATCCGCCAATCCTCAAGAGTGCGACGGTTTTTTTCGCGCGGGAGCTCGACCCGCGGTCGCCACGATGACCAAGTACATCGATGCGCACCGGGAGCATTTCGGGGTCGAGCCGATCTGCAGCGCCCTGCAGGTGGCCCCGTCGACGTACTACGCCGCCAGCAAGCGCCAAGCCTCGCCGCGGAGCCGTTCGGACGCGCTCCTCAAGCCCGAGTTGCTGCGCGTGCACGCTGCCAACTACGGCGTCTACGGGGTTCGCAAGCTGTGGCGTCAACTCGCCCGTGAGGGCTGCACGGTGGGCCGTGACCGGGTGCATCGGCTGATGCAGGAGCTGGGTATTGCGGGTGTCGTGCGCGGCAAGCGGACGCGCACCACGCTGCCAGCAGCGGTTGTTGCACGGCCGGGTGATCTGGTCGATCGACAGTTCTCCGCCCCAGCGCCGAACCGGCTCTGGGTGGCTGATCTGACCTACGTCGCCACCTGGTCCGGATTCGCCTACACCGCCTTCATCATCGACGCCTTCAGCCGGCGCATCGTGGGCTGGCGCGTGGCCGCAACCCTGCGTGCCGAGTTGGCCCTCGACGCTCTCGAGATGGCCATCTGGGCACGCGCCGGCGCCGACCTCACCGGCCTGGTGCACCATTCGGACCGCGGCGGTCAAGGTGAATTCAATCGGTCGTCGCAACACTTCTTCGATGGAGGTGAACATGGGACGGCCAGCAGGATGGATGAAAGCGTTGACGGGACGCTCGGCGATGAAGTCGCCAGGCGCGCCGTCGCATCAGAGAACGACGGAGCGCGAGTTCTGGCGGGTCATCGCGACTGGTGTTACCAGCGAGGCCGCAGCAGAGCGCGTTGGGGTCGCTCCGGCCGTCGGATGCAGGTGGTTCCGGCATGGTGGCGGGATGCCACCGATCAGTCTCGCAGAACCGTCCGGTCGTTTCCTCAGATTCGCCGAGCGCGAAGAAATCGCCATGCTGCGTGCTCAACACCTCGGCGTGCGGGAAATTGCTCGACGGCTATCTCGCAGTCCATCGACGATTTCGCGAGAGTTGCGCCGCAATGCCGCGACGCGATGCGGCAAACTGGAGTATCGAGCTTCGGTTGCGCAGTGGAAGGCCGAGTTGGTCGCGCAACGACCAAAGATCTCGAAGCTGGTCGCCAATCCGCTGCTTCGCGGCTACGTGCAAGATCGGCTGGCAGGAAGCATTAGCCGCGGAGACGGAAAGCCGGTGGCTGGGCCGCGAGAAGCGCCATGGAGGGGCCGCAACAAGCCACACCGTGGCGATCGTCGCTGGGCCCGCGCTTGGAGCCCCGAGCAGATATCTCAGCGCCTGCGGATCGACTTCCCCAATGATGAATCGATGCAGATAAGCCATGAGGCGATCTATCAGGCTCTCTATGTGCAAAGCCGTGGCGCACTCAAACGCGAGCTGGTCACGTGTTTGCGCACCGGGCGAGCTCTCCGCGTTCCTCGTTCACGAAGCCAGCAAAAGACGTGGGCCCACGTCACGCCCGAGGTGCTGATCAGCGAACGTCCCGCGGAGGCTGAAGATCGCGCCGTGCCTGGACACTGGGAAGGCGATCTGATCATTGGCCTGGAACGTTCCGCGATTGGAACGTTGGTCGAACGAACCACTCGATTCACGATGCTCGTCCATCTTCCACGCGAAGAAGGGTTTGGCACGGTTCCGCGCGTCAAGAATGGTCCACCCCTCGCCGGCTATGGCGCGACCACGATGAAGAACGCGCTTGCCAGCCGAATGACTTCCTTACCCGAGCAACTGCGCCGCTCATTGACCTGGGATCGCGGCAAAGAGCTGTCCGCCCACGCTGCTTTCAAAGTTGAAACCGGCATTGCCGTCTACTTCGCAGATCCACACAGTCCGTGGCAGCGAGGCACAAACGAAAACACCAATGGACTGCTGCGCCAGTACTTCCCGAAAGGCACCGACTTGTCACGCTGGTCGGCGGATGAGCTCGACGCCGTGGCCAATGCACTCAACACACGCCCGCGTAAAACACTGAATTGGAAGACACCGGCAGAAGCGCTTGACGAACATCTACGATCCGTCCAACAAGCCATTGTTGCGACGACCGGTTGAGCCTAGGCAATATCTCGCTATTCGCTACACCGAGCGGCTCGCCGATGCGGGCGCGGTCGCCTCGGTGGGATCCAAGGGCGACAGCTACGACAACGCTCTCGCCGAAACCGTCAACGGCTTGTACAAGACCGAGCTGATCCGTCAGCGCGGACCGTGGCGCACCGTCGAGGACGTCGAGCTGGCGACCCTCGGCTGGGTCGACTGGTACAACCAGCGACGCCTCCACGGTGCCTGCAACGACGTGCCCCCAGCCGAGTATGAAGCGATGTTCTACCGTCGACCGTCAGCCGCACCCGCGGCGTGAAAACCAACCCCGCGAGTCTCCATCAAACCCAGAGCGACTCAAGGCGAGCCTTGGGATGCCGTTATGGGGACCGAGATGCCCTTAGTCCCGCCTCTGGCCGAGTTCAAGGCTATCGAAACGCGTGTCGTCGAGGCAGGAGCGGACGCGATCATGGCGATGTGGGCGAAGCTCGGGCTGAGCTTCACTGAGACCCCGCCCGACGGCCTTGCAATCCATGTAACCGAGCCCATCCGCGACTGATACTCCAGACCGTAACGCAAGCGGAACCAACCGATTAGCAACAACGTCTGCCACACATGCGCAGACTAATTCACAGCGGACCCTACGCTAAAAGACAAAAACGGCGGTAACTAGTGTCCGCGTGAGATAGCGATGCTGCGGATTGCGGGTGTCAAGGCAACCTCTGAGCCTGGTGGTGGGGAGGAGTTGGCTCGCTCAATCCGCTATTACCAACAGACAGCCGAGCGGGCCCAGCGGTACATGCAGAGCGGCCGCACTGCGGGGATAGCCGACGACCTGGGCGTGACCGAGATCGCGGAAGGACCAACCC
>JBOGNO010000035.1:0-3758 GCA_050747245.1 Candidatus Acidiferrales bacterium | reverse complement strand
GCCAACGATTTTGATGACGTCCAAAACTACGGCAAGGAGCAATTCGGCGCGGCGGCCGCGGCGACGACATGCTTCACCAAGACCCTCCAGACAATCGCAACCGAAACGGCAGACTATTCCAAGAAAGCCCTGGATAATAATTCCGCTTTCCTGGAAAAATTGCTCGGCGCCAAGTCCTACGACACCGCGATCCAGATCCATTCCGAATATTGGAAGACCTCTTACGCGAGCTTTGTCGCGCAGGCGACGAAAATGGGCGAACTTTATTCCAGCCTGGCCAAGGAGGCTTTCAAGCCGGTCGAAACGGTTTTCGCCAAGGTGCAAGGCAGCAAGATGTAGGCTACGCTGGAACGGCGTCGTAGTTTCCAGCAGGCAGGGGTTAGCGAGAGTTCGAACCGGCCAGGCGCGATTTGAGGCGCTGAGTTTGTAAGCCCCGGCCGTGGCCGTGCCTTTTGTCTTGGCTAAGCGTTCATTCAGAATGCCTGGCCGGTGGTGATCAAAAGGTGAGGGGAACAAAGGGCCAAAAGTTCAGATGCCAATCGAATTGGGCTGGTGTCTGTCTATACCGAACCGAGTGAAACGGATTACCGAATAATTGATTGGCAGTCGCTACGCACTGCACGTACGTAGGCACCGTCTGTCTTACGTTGTAAACCGATAATATTGCTATCGCCGAAGTCTACGTTCCGCGTCACGTACGTACTGTCAATGCGGGAAGTGGCCGACCAGTAAGAGTCGGCCTGCGTCGGCCCAAATGCGGGGTTGATGCAAGGAAGGCCTAACGTTTTTCCGGTGGCACAACCGGCTGCTCTGTCCCGATCGAATATGCTCTTGAGTTCCACGACCGACGGCAGTCGCCAATCACAGTGATTCGCGAAGCAGCCGGTGATGGGCGATTCGCCGCCGCTAGCGCTATCCTTCTGGTTGGCGCCGTTGTTCAGCGTCGCCAAAAACATCGTGAAGACCGTCCCGTCCGCTAAGTTGCTCGGGCTCGGGCACCCGGTGTTACCACCGTTGCACCACGTGTATTTATTGTTCACGTCGTGCACGCCGCCGCTGCCGGCTGGGGTTTTCTTTTCCCACATCAAACCAGTCTGGTGGTCGGTGACCGTGCCGTCGCCGTTGTCGGTAAACCGCTGGGCATGCGCCACCCCGGCCCACAGCAACGTGGCGCATACTGCTGCAACTGTCAGACTTGTTTTTCGCATGCTGCTTCCCTTCTTTTGGACGCACGCAATGCGCGGTTGTTAGCCTCAACGGGCGGCCGGCAGATCGCCGGTCTCGCCGCGCGCTTTGCCCGCGCCGATCTGCACCATGACAAGGGGTTGCAGGAGGTCATGAAAATCACTCGGTTCGGCATGAACAGACATCTATCCAATCCAGTTCACACACGTACTTCGAGATGTCTTTTCCCAATACCTGGTCGTTTGAAAGAAACGCGCCCTCCGGTAGAACGTTATAACGGCACTGCTGGCCAACTTTGCCAACAAACCGTATCCACTCCGCCACCTGTTGCGTTTGAGTCCTCCCCACGTGCAGGGTGATCCAACCGTCGGAGCACTTGTTGGCGAACGTCACATTAGGAGGTTTGTCTTCACCACCGCCGACGCTCGCGAAAAGATAGAAGTTAGTCTGGTTAGTTTTGGATATTCCTTGGTAGGCGCAATTTCGATTGGAAATCGAGATCGCACCGGCTTGCGCTTGCTGCGCCAGACATAACGAGAATCCCATCACAATCGTGCTAATATTGTACAACTTGGTACGCCACCTGACGCGCCTACGGCGGAGATTGTGATTGGCGCCTGGAAAACTGTACATCCCCCCTTCTCCGTCGTAATTGTCCAACCCGAGGGATCTCTATGCAACATTTTCAAACGAGGTTCAACGCCAATCGAAAAAGCGGCGGCCAAGATCGAGGGCGTCAAGACATAGGTTTTAAGCACGTCGACCCAGGTGTCATGGAGGCGTCCTGGACACTGTCGAAGATTTAGATACTCACTGTCTTCACAAAAGCGGTGTTGACCGCGGATGTGCGGTTAGCAATATTTAGAAATATGAAGTCACCGAAAATTGAGAAGCCCGGCATTTGCCGGGTTTTTTGTTGCAAAGGTTCTTCCTTCGCTCATGCTGCCTTTGTCTGTTTTTCGGCGCCGCGGCATGGCCTTGAGGCATGAACGACGTGAAATTGGTTACTTTTGCCGAAAAACTCGTATGGCCCAAGAGCCGAACAGGGGCTAAGATTAGGGCGTTGATCGAGACGCGCTGGCGGTGGCGTCAATTCCCGCTTGCCGGCAAAGGCCCGGCGCATCATTTGCTGACGGTCCGCTATTGGGCGCTGTCACCCGGCGGATTCGATTGAGGGGCGAGGTATTGGTGGTGACGGACGCAGCCTTCCGGCAATTGCAGGTTTGGGTTGACGGCGCCGCGCGCACGGGCGCGTGGTTCGGCGCGGCCTTGCCGGCATTGGCCGCTCCGGTTGCGGCTGCCAAGGACCCGCAACGGGACGGCGAGGGAGGCCCAGGACCAGGCACGGTTGTCATCACGCGCCCAAAGACGCAGGTCCGGCATCCGAGCATGTACCGCGTCTTGCTCTTGAACGACGATTACACACCGATGGAGTTTGTTGTTTCCGTGTTGAAAAAATATTTCAATAAGGGTCCGGAAGAGGCAAAGCGTATAATGCTTCATGTGCATCAACATGGGGTCGGCGAATGCGGGGTCTTTACTTACGAAATCGCCGAGACGAAGGTTACGCAGGTCATGGATCACGCCCGCAAGCATCAGCACCCCCTGCAGTGCATCATGGAAAAAAAATGAGAGGTTGGAGCCAATGCCGTCCTTCTCCCGCAATCTCGAACAATCGCTGCACCGGGCCTTGGCGATCGCCAACGAGCGGCATCACGAATATGCCACGCTCGAACATCTGCTGTTCAGTTTGACCGATGACGGGGACGCCGCCGCGGTCCTGCGTGCTTGTTCGGTCGATCTCGATCTGCTGAAAAAGAATCTTCGCGAATATATCGACCAGGAGCTCGAAAATCTGGTCAGCGAGGATCGCGAGGACGCCAAGCCGACGGCGGGATTTCAACGCGTCATCCAGCGGGCGGTCATTCATGTTCAGTCCTCGGGGCGGGAAGAAGTCACCGGCGCCAATGTGCTCGTCGCGATTTTCGCCGAACGCGAGAGTCACGCCGCCTATTTCCTGCAGGAGCAGGATATGACCAGGTACGACGCGGTCAATTACATCAGCCACGGGATAGCCAAGCGGCCGGGCCTTTCCGATTCCCGGAGGACTCCGCGCGGCGCCGAGGAGGACGCCGAGGCGCGTGAAGCAAGGGACACCAAGGAAACCGGCGAGTCGAAGAAGAAGGAAGGCGCACTCGATGCCTACTGCGTCAACCTCAACAGGAAGGCGCGGGATGGGCGGATCGATCCGCTGATTGGGCGCGAGGCGGAAGTCCAGCGCACCATTCAGGTATTGTGCCGCCGTCACAAGAACAACCCTCTGCTGGTCGGAGATCCTGGCGTCGGCAAGACCGCCATAGCCGAAGGTCTCGCCCGCAAGATCGTCATGGGCGAGGTGCCGGAAGTCCTCGCCGAGGCGACGGTTTTCGCGCTCGACATGGGCACGCTACTGGCGGGCACCCGCTATAGAGGCGATTTCGAGGAGCGCCTGAAACAGGTGATGAAGGAAATCGAAAACCACAAGAAGGCTATTTTGTTCATCGACGAGATACACACGGTGATCGGAGCGGGGG
>JBOGNO010000034.1:0-3873 GCA_050747245.1 Candidatus Acidiferrales bacterium | reverse complement strand
GCAGTACCTGACTCCTCCGCACTGCGTTCCAGCATCCGTCGATTCCGAGCTCGAATCAGCTCGAAGTTTTGAAGGGTGATCGAAATGGCGAGTACAGCATTCGGATCAACAAGCAGTGGCGGATCTGTTTCAGGTGGCGTGACGGTCACACCTTTGACGTTGAGATCGTCGATTACCACTAGTGTCCTGTCCCGCTGATTCGTGAGGTAAGTCTTTCCAGCTTTTCCAGGATGGAATCAGCTGTCGCTGTCCACACGAAGGGCTGGCAGTGCTGGTTGTACTGAGTGACAAAATGATCGATCGCACCCACCAACTCCTTGACGCTGCGGAAGGAACCGCGGCGAATGGCTTTGTCGGTGATCAGGCCAAAGAAGCGCTCCACCTGATTGAGCCAGGAGCTGTAGGTCGGAATGAAATGGATGTGCCAGCGCGGGCGCTGGGCGAGCCAGGCCTTCACCCGCGCGTGTTTATGGGTGCTGTAGTTGTCCACGATCAGGTGGATGTCGAGCTTTTCGGGAACGTTCTTCTCAATGCGGCGCAGGAAGGCGAGGAACTCCTGATGGCGGTGGCGTGGCTTGCAGTCGGTGAGCACGGTGCCGTTGAGCACATCCAGGGCCGCGAACAGCGTCGTGGTGCCATGACGCTTGTAGTCGTGTGTCACCCCTTCGACATACCCGAGCCCCAGCGGCAGCATCGGCTGAGTGCGCTCGAGCGCCTGGCACTGGCTCTTCTCGTCCACGCTCAGCACCAGGGCATTCTCCGGAGGGTGCAGGTACAGCCCCGCCACGTCGCGCAACTTCTCGATGAAGAAGGCGTCCGTGGACAGCTTGAAGCTCTCGCTGCGATGGGGCTGCAAGCCAAAGAGCTCGAAGTAGCGCTGCACGCTGCTCTTGGAGATGCCACTCTCGCGGGCCGCCTGGCGCACACTCCAGTGCGTGGCGCCATCGCGAGGCTTGCTTTGCAGCGTCCTGCGGATGAGCCGGGCAATCCGTTCCTCACCGAAGGTGCGCGGCCGACCGGGCCGCAACTCATCGTAGAGCCCGCGGATGCGGTCGTGCACAAAGCGCCCGCGCCACTTGCCCACCGTCGCATCGGTCACGGTGAAGCGCTGCGCCACCGCATGGTTGGACTCTCCGCCTGCACAACGCAGTACGATCTGTGCCCGCGCGGTGAGTGCCGCCGGCATCGAGCGCGAACGCGCGATCGAAGACAGCTGGACCCGTTCAGCTTCGCTCAACATCAGTTCAGCCTTCGGACGACCTCGTGCCACGGGCGTATCTCCGCTGCGAAAGATACCCCAAGCATACCATTATATATGTCACGTATTAACGGGACATGACACTAGGCGCTACGGGGTTTATCAGTCTCACCCAGGCATGAAGACCAAGAGGCGCCGCGACCGTGGCACGGATGGCCTGAGGGTCACGCGGCGTGTTGGACATTCCTGGGCAGGAGGACGACGCCAGCCTCCTGCGGGCTCGCTGCCGCTCAGGTGTTGTTGCTCTCCCGGACTTGGCGGCTTCCTTCGAGTCGTTTTATCGAAAGCTTGTTGTGAGGCCCGCAGCGGGTGGACGGTCTCGCCTCCGCGAGCCGTCCACACGGCTGCGAGGCCAGCTATCGGAGAGCTATAGGTTCTTAACTATAGGATTGCGTCACAAAGTGATCGTGGTTTTCGCGCTCAAAACGTCACAAAGTGATCGTAGCCAGCGTCACAAAGTGATCGTGGATAAGTCTTTGAACGAACATACTTATCCACAGAGGGCGCGACAAAGTGATCGTGGTCAGGAACCGCTGAGCGGGAGGAACCTGCGGGCGACCGGGGGACGGCTGTGCCAGAGCGTCATGCCGCCCTTCCCGACGTTGAACTTCGCATCAGGGTAATAGCAGCGGACCATCTTGAGAGTTCGGATATACACCGCCCGGAATTGCCGAATCTGGGCGTATCCCTGCCCAAACTGCTCGTGCAGCGCGGTCCAGGGGATGAGGATGCCTTTGCCCTCCTCTACGCGGTGCAGGCGCTGCGCAAGCCAGGTGTAGATGTCCAGAGCCATCGCACTGTGTGAAAGCCGCGCTACGGCCGTCTCATTGAGCGGTACGGCATGCTTCATCAGGCTCTGGAAGTAGCGCTCCGAGAACTCGATGGTGGAAGGCCAGAGCATCCGCTGCTTCGGGTCCTTCGTGACCCACAGCTCGAAGCCGTCGATGACCGTGCCCTTCAGGGTGATCGCCCGACCGTCCGTCGCCACCGTACCAATGCGGAAGTCGGACGCCGATAACCGCACCAGCTGATCCTTCACCGTGCGGATGTTCCGCCCATGCACGTCGAGGCCCAGGGTGCGCTTCACGAACGCCGTCAGACTGTCCTCGAGCTCGATGTAAGGGGACTGGGTCCGCAGGGCTTCGGCGTTCAGGTGATAGAGCACCAAGCGCGGCTTGGGGCCGTAGGGCAGCCCCACGTCGACGAAGTCCTCGCCGTCGTAAGCTCGCCCAGCCTCCACCTCCAGCCGCACGAGCCCGTTCTTGCGCTGCCATACGCGAGTCTCACCCGGATCGCGGTACGGCAAACAGGTTTGGCAGAGGACCGAGTGCTGGTAGAGGATCGGTCCATCGGCACTCGGGTCGATCAGAAAGGGGTCGACCGCGAGTAACCGATCGCGTAAGGGTCGGGGCGCTTTCAGCGATCCGGGAATCAGTTCGAGCGCCGGTCGCGGTCCTGTTTTCTTGGAATCTTTCGGGTGCTCCTCGTCGTCGCTCACCTCGCCCCCCTTCAGTTTCTATCTCTCACAGTGTACACGTGTGGACATGTCGGAATGTGATTACTGATCACGCAATGGGCGCCTTGCCGTACTTGGTGAAGAAATCATTGATCGCCTCGCGTAGCAGATCCTGCGTAGAGCGATCGTGCTCGAGTCCAATTAGCTTCAGCTGCCGGGAGACCGCGGGATCAAAGTGTGCCGCGACGGTCTTCTTGCCAACGCGTCCCGGAGAGCTGCGTGGGGCTGTATTCCCTGCCGACGCTGCCGCGTTGGAGGTGCGCCCAGCCGGCGCGCCCTCCCCGCTTCGTGTCGCGCTCTGCAGCGCGGCGGCGAGATTTGCTCGTTTGGGTCTCATGCTGACATTCTCACCTGTTCTAGTGTGGGCACGTAGACACGTGTACGTATCCACTTATGTAAGTATCTGATTTCTATTGACGCTTTACCTTCAGGGTCGAACTCTGGTGCCCCCTGTCCAGCCGTAAGGCTGTGCACATAGGCGGCGCGTTGGGTGAGCTTCACTGGCGCGATCGTGAGGTTGTAGCTGCGTACGGCCTGCTCCGCTTCATCCGCGAGTTTCCCCTGGTGCGGTACGGCGTTTAGCACCACCGCCGCCGGCTTCTTGGCAAGCGCCGCGAGATCTGCGGACGCGCCGATCGCCTTAAGATCCAGGATCGCTGGCCGGCACGGGATCAGCACCAGATCCGCCGCCCTCGCTGCCGCGAGCGCCGCGGATTCTGAATGCGGGGCCGTGTCGATGATGACGAGCTGCGCGCCGTTCGTTTGTGCAGCCTGCAGCACCTCCTCGAGCCGCGTCGCCTGGGCGGAGACGACAAAGGGAGCGTCTTTGCGCGCACGGATGTCGTGCCAGGTCTTGGCGCTCGCCTGCGGATCAAGGTCGATGACCACCGTCGCCTGGTGCTCGATCTCCGCCATCACCGCGAGATTCACCGCGAGGGTGGTTTTCCCGGCTCCGCCCTTCTGCGAAATGATGGCAAGGGTTCTCAACGCTGCTCCTTCACACATGGGTATTCGTACGTGTGGACAGTAGCACACGTAGGCATGTAAGAAAACTTGAGTGATGCGTCAAAGAATGGCAATGTATGACACTAGGTTTCTT
>JBOGNO010000033.1:0-3960 GCA_050747245.1 Candidatus Acidiferrales bacterium | reverse complement strand
CACCGCTCGGGACCGGCCGCGCTGTCGTGCCAGCGGCCGAGGAGATAGGACGACAAGGCGGAAAGCGCCACGAAAATCGCGATGCCGGTCGCCGAGATCAAGGCCAGCGCCGCGAACATGCGCGGGATGTTCAACCGGTAGCCCGCTTCCGAGATACGGAACGCGAGGCCGGCCCCTTTGCCCGCGTTGCCGGCCGCGAGCTCGGCGACGATCGCGCCGATAAGCGCCAGGCCGCCGCCGATCCGCAACCCCCCGAGAAAGTACGGCAAGGCGGCGGGCAGCCGCAAATAGAGCAGCGTTTGCCAGCGTTTCGCGCGATAGAGCTTGAAGAGATCGACGAGGTTGCGGTCGGCCGAGGCGAGCCCCAAAGCGGTATTCGACAAAATGGGAAAAAAGGCGACGAGAAAAGCGCAGACGAGCACCGCCGCCGGCGCTTCGAGATAGATCAAAAGCAAGGGTGCGATGGCAACGATAGGGGTCACCTGCAGCACGATTGCAAAAGGCAAAAACGAGCGCTCCACCCATTTCCATTGGGTGAACAATATCGCGAGGCCAACCCCTCCGGCGACGGCAGCCGCGAGTGCGGCAAATGTGGTTTTCAGGGTCACGAGCAAGGCTGGGAACAGCGTGGCCCGGTCGGTGAAGAGCGTTTCCAGCACGCGCGAGGGCGAAGGCAAAATGTAAGCGGGCACGTTCTGCAAGCGAACATAGGCTTCCCAGGCCGCGAGCACGGCCGAAAAGACCAAGACCGGCGGGCCGTAGCGATTGACCCATCGCGGCAGGGTCACGCCAAAGGGTTTCATTTTAGATCCTCGCCCATCGCGCGGTGCAGCGCAGCCGAGGCTTGCGCGCAATACTGCGCATAGACAGTGCTCGTCCGGAAGTCCTTTCCGCGCACTGAGGGAGCGTCGATCCCGATCTCCGCAGCGATGCGGCCGGGCCGTGGGGCCATCACCGCGATTCGGGTCGAAAGATAGACGCTCTCGAAAACCGAATGCGTAACGAAGACGATTGTCGTCCCGAGCTCGCCCCGCAAGGCCAATAAATCGTCGTTGAGCTTGAACCGCGTGATCTCGTCGAGCGCCGCGAAAGGCTCGTCCATCAGCAAAACCAAAGGGCGCGGGACGAGCGCGCGGGCGATCGAGGCGCGCATGCGCATGCCCCCCGAAAGCTCGCGCGAAAAAGCCCTGCCGGAAGCGGCAAGCCCAACGAGCGCCAAGACCTCGTTAACCGCGGCGCTTGCTTCGCGCCGCGCGAACCCCCGCAAACGCAGCGGCAAAAAGACATTGTCGAAGACGCTCGCCCAGGGCATCAAGGTTGGGTCCTGAAACACAAAGCCGATCTTTCCGCGATCAAGCGAAAACCCTCGGGCGAGCGAGCCGGATGAGACCGTATCGAGACCGGCGATGAGCCGCAATATTGTCGATTTGCCACAGCCGGAAGGACCAAGCAGCGTCAAGATCTCACCGGCCCGCACCTCAAGATCGAGGCCGACGAGCGCGACCGTGCCATTCTGGTAGATCTTGCTGGCATTTTGGAAAGAGACGAGAGGCTTTGTCATCGGCGGTATTAAAGAGAGCCTGTCGTATAAGTCTAGTGCAGAACCAAAGCCCTCATCCTGAAAAGCTTGCGAAGCAAGTGTCTCGAAGGATGAGCGGCAAAGCTCTTCAGGTGCGCGCTGGCATTATAATTTGCGGGGCAGGACGTTTATCCCAACAAAGGGATAATTCGCCACAGATTCGCAATCCCTGCCCTGCTCCGCCACGCCGATCTACCGAAGGCGCTTAATAATTGACCTTCGCCCGCAATTCAGGGCGATTAACAAATAAGGTTAGTTCTCAATTAAATTGATTTCCCGAATGTCATTTTCAATGTCAAACTAACTTAATATGTGACGGCACCTATATAACCCATCGACGAGGTGAGTGATGCCGAAGAAGATATTTGCATCCATTTGGTCAGCTCTTTGCTTGTCCCTGCTACTGCTCGGCCTGCATGTACCCGGGGCGGCGGCCAAACCCGCCCCCCGAGGACAGTGGAGCACGGTACTTGCTCCCAACACGAACCAGCTGCTCTACGCGCCGATCAACCCGATCCATGCTGCGCTCTTGTCTAACGGCAAAGTGTTGATCGTTGCGGGTTCGGGGAACTGCCCGCCTTCCCAGACAGGTTGCCCAACGGGAGCGCCATACGGCCCCTCTAACGGTTCCGGTGCGGCCCTCTATGATCCGAAATTTGGAAGTTTCACTCAATTCTCGCTTTCATGGGACATGTTCTGCAATAGCATGGTGCTCTTACCGGATGGGCGCGCGTTGATCGTTGGCGGGACGACCCAATACGACCCATTCTACGGACAGCCGAAGACATCAATCTTTGACCCTTCGACGACGCCAAACACCTTCACAAATGTGCAGAGTATGGCGCAGGGGCGCTGGTATCCGACAGTGACCACTCTCGGGGATGGCCGGGCGATGACGTTCTCCGGGCTGGACGGATCTGGCAACACCACCGACCTGGTAGAAATCTATGATCCCGCGGGCTCAGGCTGGACACAAGTCGATTGCTCGTCACCAGGCGCGAATTGTTGGACCCCGCCGCTCTATCCGCGGATGCACCTTCTCCCGAATGGCAAGGTGTTTTATTCGGGGCCGAGCGCCGCTTCCTACTTGTTCGATCCCTCCATCAAGGCCTGGTCGCACGTTACCAATACCAATTACTCCTGGCGGGGATATGGCACGTCTGTTCTGCTTCCGTTGACCCCGGCGAACAACTACAACCCAAAAGTGATGATTATGGGCGGGAACAACCCTGCGACCGCTACGACGGAAATCATCGACCTCGGCGCCGCTAATCCAACGTGGAAGTATGGACCGAGCATGTCCCAGGCACGAATCGAGATGAATGCCGTCATTCTTCCAACCGGCAAGGTCCTCGCTTTGGGCGGCTCGAAATATGATGAGAGCGTTACCTCGGCCAGTCTAAAAGCTGACCTCTATGACCCCGCAAAGAATACGTTTTCATCCGCCGGAGCGAATGCGTATGCGCGGTTGTATCACTCCGTGGCCCTGCTCTTTCCCGACGCAACAGTTTGGGTGGCCGGAGGTAATCCCTCGCGCGGCAGCTATGAGCGGCGCATGGAGATTTATAAGCCCGCATATTTGTTCCAACCGAATGGAGCGCCGGCCATACAGCCATTGATCAGTAGCGCGCCCAGTTCCATTTCTTGGGGCAGCCAGTTTACCGTGCAGAGTCCAGACGCTGCCAATATTTCCTCGGTGGTACTGGTGCGCAACGGCACAGTCACTCACGCCTTCAACACGGATCAACGCCTGGTAGGAATGTCTTTCACTGCAGGCACTGGGGTATTGACCATTACGGCTCCGCCCAACCAAAATATTGCCCCTCCAGGATACTATATGTTTTTTCTTGTGAACAAGACCGGTGTGCCTTCGGTGGCGTCGAGCGTGCGACTCCACTAACGCTGCCTCAAAGTGGATGATTTCGTGGGGTAAACTGAGAAAGACGATGACAAGAGCAAAATTCACGCTAGGTCTTCTGCTTATGCTTCCGGCGTCGATTGTTGGAGCGGGACCGCTCCCTGGCACAAGCGGGACAGGCGATCAAAGTCGTATCACTGCGGCCGCGGCGTCACCAGAAGCTGCCGTCCAAGGGACATGGTCAGGCACTTTCCGTTCGAAGCATTCCCATATCGCCCCGTTTACGCTCACGCTGGTAGTTAACCCAACCATGCACGGGCATCTCATCAACAAATCTGGTCTGACTTCCTACTGCCTCCTTAGGGATGCCGATCTTCACGTTATCGTCAACGGCTCGAATGTGGCTCTTGCCAGCACTGACGAAGTTGGGAACACCATTACCTTCGAGGGGACGATCGATAAGACGGCCAGGGTGCTCACGCTAAATTACGTGACCAACGGGAGCGCATCTGGAAAATGTGAG
>JBOGNO010000032.1:0-4131 GCA_050747245.1 Candidatus Acidiferrales bacterium | reverse complement strand
GCGCCATGGGGCGTCCAGCTTGCAGGCAGTTTTTCGAAGGCGGCGGCGCTGGCCGCTTACACACGCGCCCGGACCAGCTATTCCGCTATTATTGGCAAGATCGAACCCATGGTCATCGGCGGTCGCGTGCCCAGCCGCGGCTTCGCTCCATACTATCAGGTCCGCGCGCCTGCGCGCTCGCGCGCGGCAGCTGACGCACTTTGTGAAAAGATTCTCCGCGCAGGTGGTGCTTGTGTCGTCCTGCGGAGTTGAAGCCGCTCTGGAAATGAATTCATTGCCTGATGTTGATCAACTCCTGAGGGCGCTGTTTTTGGTGTCGGTGCTGCTTTATCTTGCGCCGGCTGTCTTTAGATTGGACAGTTTTGCAGAAGGTCGGCGGTGGTTCCAGCGCGCCGCCATTCTCACGCTCGGAACAGCGATAGCAATTGGGGTGGTGGCGAGCGTGATATGGTTCACTCGTTGACGCCTGAACATCTATCCATCGGCAGAGGCCTTATCACCGACAGGCTCGACCTAATGTCCACCTTGAGTCAATGGCGGGCGGCTACCAAAACAGGCCCCGACGGGCGCGCTTGCCCTCATGGCCGCTGATGAGCGCGTGCAGCGGCGCCTTGAAGCGAGCAAAAACGGCCAGGGCAGAAGCAGGGAAAACGAAAGATTGAATTGGCTCATTCAACTTCGACACGCTTGGGCGGGCTCGATCCGGGCTTTTGTCGAGATTACGCCAGCCCGGACCATTCGGGAATGGCTGTTAGGGCGGAGTCTTGCACCTCGCGCCATTTTCGGCAACGCCCGTTAGTGTCTCAGTTTGAATTACTGCTTTCGACCCAAAGCTGACCTTGATCTAAATTTCCTTGCCGCTGCGCTGCCATCAACGCTTTTTCCGGCCTCTTGCCGCTCTTTCGCCACTGCCTCAGCGTTTAGCCGATTGTTTCTAAAGGCGAAAGCGCCGCGTTATAATAATTTGACAGCTTGCCTCTACGCATGTATGTTCCCTTTTTGTTCTGTCGGTATTTTGTGCAAGATTGCCGAGGGCCACTATCATGCTGCCCGATTCGAGTTCACGCCGCTATGAAACATAGTCACGAGTTTCGCGACCCAATACACACCTTCATTTCGGTCAGAACCGAAGAGCGGAAAGTGATTGATTCTCGACCGTTTCAGCGGCTGCGCCACATTCATCAGCTTGCTTTGTCGTATCTCGTTTACCCTGGCGCTACTCACAAGCGATTCGAGCACTCGCTAGGAGTGATGGATGTCGCCTCGCGGATATTCGATATCGTGACCGCACCCGAGAATGTGAATCACGACAGCGTTCGCGACATTATTCCTGACGCGCAAGCACGCAGTTATTGGAAATCTGTCCTACGCATGGCGGCCTTGTGCCACGATGTCGGACACTTGCCTTTCTCCCACGCCGCTGAGCAGGAGCTTTTGCCCGAAGGTTATGACCATGAGCAACTCACCAAAGATGTTATCTACAGCGGGGAGATGGAAGAGATATGGAAGGCGATGACGCCGCCACTAAGATCGGATCATATCGTGAAGCTGGCGGTCGGACCGAAAAAGGCTGCGCCACTTGAATTGGATACTTGGGAAACGGTGTTGGCCGAGATCATTATCGGGGATGCGCTTGGCGCAGACAGAATGGACTATTTACTGCGCGATTCTTACCACGCAGGGGTGGCCTACGGCAAATTTGACCATCATCCTCTGATCAACACACTTCGCATTTTACCGGCCAAGTATGAAGAATCTGACGAGCCGGCGTTGGGCCTTGAAGCGGGCGGGCTCGAGTCGTCAGTAGGACTGATGATCGCCAGACACTTCATGTACAAGCAGGTTTACCTTCATCACATCCGACGTGTGTACGATATCCATCTGAAGGACTTCCTGATCAAATGGCTCGCGGGGGGAAAATTTTCGACGGAGCTCAACAAATATCTGAATACCTCAGATGTTGAGGTTCTCGGGGCCATTCGTAATGCCTATGAAAATCAACAATCCTCTCAGCACGAACTAGCTCGCCGAATTCAATGTCGGGAGCATTTTCGACTTTTCTACGAGGCTGCGCCATCCGACACGCAAGGGGGAAAATTGATCCCAGGTAAGGTTGTAGCTCAAGCGGCAGAAGCGCAGTTTGGTCTGGACCATATTCGATACGACAACATTTCACCCAAGACGGCGGCTCCCATCTTTCCAGTGCTGATGTTCGACAGAAGGATCGAGTCGTCCCTGCGCCTTTCCCAGGTACTCGCGCGCATGCCTGAAATTGGCGTCGATAACGTCTACTGCGACAAGTCCATTCTTACCGAAGCGATCGTGTGGCGAGATCAAAACAAAAATTCCCTGCTATGTCTTGAATAGGAGCAGATTATGGAACGTGTCTCTTACAGTTGCCGATGTGCACTCGTGGTCGACCTTGCAAGGTGGCTACGTTCCCGAGGAAGTTGGTGCGGAGAGACGCACCTTCAGAAGGCTATCTACATCTTGCAGGACCTGTCCGAGTCAAACTTTGGCTACAAGTTCGTAATCTACAAACATGGGCCGTATTCCTTCGAACTCAATAATGAATTGACCGCAATGCGTGCCGCGAATATCCTTGAATTTCAATTTCCTAGAGAGGGTTATGGTCCAAGCGTTGCCCCGACATCCTTCGGAGAGCGCGTCTACAAGTTCAATGAGGAAAACATTCGAAAGTATATCCCAATAATGAGCTTTCTAGCCGAATGGTTCGGGGCGAGTGATGTGAGGTACTTGGAAAAGGTGGCGACCGCATATTACGTCACTAAGAAGAATCCTCGTGATCCAGCAGTTGAACGCGCAAAAAAGCTCAACTCATTGAAGCCTCACGTCGATATTCAAGCAGCTGAAGAAGCCGTACGCATCGTAGACGAGAAACGGAATGAGGCAAAAAGCCGACTGGGGAAGATTACAACCTGAGCGTCGAGAGCGTCGGCGGGCCGCAGGTTAACGTAAGGTGCTGTCGGAGGCCGCAACATTGGGCGCTCAATTTCCGCTCGTAGGAGATCCGTTTCTGGCGCACTCAAGCCAATTCAGCGAGGACAAATGACCGCTCACCACCCATTGCTGAAATTCAAACTGAGACACTACCCACCATCCGGCTTAATGGCGCCCTCACGATCGCTCGTCGCGCGGAAAAAGCGTCCGGTGAAAATCCCATGCCGCCAACTCGCCAAAAGCTCGGCGCCGGACTAAAAAGGCTGGCAAAGGTGGACCATGTCCCTCGCAACTGCTGACACGCATGCCGATATTCTCGTTGCCGGCGCTGGGGCCGCTGGCCTTTCCGCCGCGATCGCCCTCGCGCAGGCGGGATTTTCGGTTGTCTGCGTTGGCCATGTCGATACGCGCGCCAACGGGCGGACCGTCGCGCTCTTTGAAGCCTCGCTGCGGTTTTATGAGGCGCTTGGCGTATGGCCGCATTTTCGCGGCAAGACCGCGCCGCTTGCAAGGATTACCATGATCGACGTCACCGGAGCGCGGTTTCCGGTCCCTTCGGTGTCTTTCGCCGCGAGCGAGATTGGCCTTTCCGCCTTTGGCGAGAATATCGAGAACAATGTCCTGGTCGAAGGCCTTGCCGAAATTGCAGCCGCGACCAAAAACCTCGTTCTGCACGAAGGCATGATCGACGACATAGGCTTTGGCGAGCATGCGGTCCGCGCCACGCTCGCCGACGGGCAGCGCGTCACGGCAAAGCTCGCCGCCGCCGCCGACGGGCGCATGTCACCCGCGCGAGCCAAGGCCGGGATCGGCACCCGCACCTGGACCTATCCGCAAATTGCCTTCACCGCTCTCCTTTCGCACCCAAAGCCGCACCGGAATATCTCGACGGAGTTTCACACACGGTCGGGTCCCTGCACGCTGGTTCCGCTGCGCGCGGCCGAAGGTAAGCCAAATCGTTCGAGCCTCGTCTGGCTGATGTCCCCCGAGGCGGCGGAGCGCCGTCGCGCGCTTTCGAACTCCGAGCTGGCGCACGAGATCGAGGATCAAGTCGATTCTCTTTTGGGCAAAATCGAGATCGATGGGCCAGGCGGCTTTTTCCCCATGGCGGGGATGAGCGCCAATACTCTTGTTGGCAATCGCATCGCGCTCATCGGCGAAGCCGCGCAC
>JBOGNO010000031.1:0-4153 GCA_050747245.1 Candidatus Acidiferrales bacterium | reverse complement strand
GCATTCAAACGCCCGACAAGAACTACTATCTCGCTACGTCGGCGACACGGAAAGACGACATTCCCAACACGTCGCTGCCCTGGACAGAACTTTCGGATACCTTGGCCAAGGCGCATACAAGGATCGCGGTGTTTCTCGACACCTGCCAGAGCGGCGCCGCTGGCACGGATTTCTTCGCCACGAATGATGCGTCCGTGAGCGCCCTGCTCGACCGCGCGCCTTCCGGCATTTTGATTTTTTCGGCCTCGAAAGGGCGAGAGGAATCCGAGGAATCACCTGGGCAAGGCGGCGGCGTTTTCACCACCGCGGTCATCGCCGCCCTTTCCGACCCGAAGACAGATCACAACCACAATGGCGTGATCGAAGCCTCGGAACTCTACGCCACCGTCAAACGCGCCGTCGTCGAGGCGACGGAAGGCCGCCAAACCCCATGGTTCGCCCGCAACGACATGGTCGGCGACTTCGTCCCGTTTTGAAATTTCAAACCCAGTTTCGTATTGTGTTAACGTGCGAGATGGTCGCTATCCTCCAGGCGTGTAACGTCACTCACTCTCGTTAGGGCTCCACATGATGACAAGCAAGTAGACTGGAAGGTCAGCCTTAACGCTACTATCAGCGAGAATCGCTTTTGTTTATCCATTCATCATTCCGGATTTTGAAATGCCCATTAAGGATTATCTATTAATTTGGTTTCTTTGCTCAGTCGGTACGGTCCACGCCGCGGACGATAGAAAATCAGCCGATCCTGCCGAAGTGATCGCTGGTTCGTCGTGTCGTCATTGGTGAGGTGAAAGATGATTAAGATACTGTTGACGAGCACGGTGCGGGTCGTTCTTGGTTCCACTGCTTCGTTTGCGGAAGATGCATATGAAGATTGGGTGGTCTATTGCAACGCCAGATTTGGGCAATGTGCAAATATCCCCTCAACCTTCAAGAGTGATCCGCCACCAGCGAACGGAGATGGTCTTATTTTTCGTGACGAAAACGCTATGTCCGTGACGGTCTCTGCCTCGTATAATCTGGACTGGTCGCTGGAGGATGCCATAAAAATGACCCTCGATACTCTTGGTGAGGTTGGACCATCCACGTATCAGAAGCAAGGCAAGGATTGGTATGTTGTTTCAGGGCATAAGGGTGACAACATCTACTACGTGAAGTCATTCGTAAAAAAATCGACGATCTCGACACTTTGGATTGAATATCCATCGTCTCAAAAAAGTGCCGACGATGATATTGCTTCTCAGATTTCGAGTTCTTTTAGACCAGCTAAGTAATCAGCAATAGTCCAGATCAAAAGAGTTCCGCGCTCGTGCCAGCGTTCTTGGTTTGCCTTCACAGCATATCAGCCAGCCGCCTATTATTATCTGCCGGTCTGCCCCTGCGATCGCGAAACCGCTTGGGTTTGGCTTACACCTTGTCAATAGGCATTGATGGTAGAGTGCGGCGAGCGCTTGCAAGTATACTTGATATCCCTAGCATCTTCTGCTGGTGCTTAGTGTAGTGTCTCACGCAAACATTTACAATTAGTCTCCGCGTGCCAATGGGGCTTGAAACTCCGCCCGCGCGGACGATCCTCCTTTGAGGTTCTACTGCGCGGATACGTCGCCGAGAGAGGCTTTGACGATGTCGCAGACTTACCAAGGATTTTGAAACGACCATCGCTAGTGCTACCTCATGGGTGCTGGTCGCTCACATTCGAGCCATCACAAGGCGGCTCGCAAGAGATTGATATCGCTCACGTCGTTTCGAGTCCGACTCTAAGATAGACCTTGTTGAGATCGAGATCTAACGCAGCGTTGAAATAAATGTAAAATCCAGGCTCGGGGTTATCTACCCGGCATAGTAAACGTGCCGCTTGCTCATATGCGGCCCATAAAGCCTTCCATTCAAACCGGCTATCGAATTCGCCGATTGCCTGTTTTTCCACGCCAGTGCCCTACGACCCACTCAGACTTGTTGCATGGCCCCAGTTCCTGGCCTTTCTAATCGTCCCCGTTCATGGGCCACATCCAGTACCCGTGACGCACGGGGTACACATGGGGCCATATTCTCTCCGGTCGGAAGCGGTTTCGCGCGGCGCACGCATGCTGCGCACGGCGTTGGGACCCGCGATCGGAGGATGGCTCGAAGATCCGTCGGTCATCGAGGTCATGCTCAATCCAGACGGCCGCATCTGGATCGACCGGCTGACGGACGGGCTAGCGGACACCGGCGAATGGCTGCCTCCGGCCGACGGCGAACGGATTATCCGCCTTGTCGCGCATCACGTCGGGGCCGAGGTCCATCCCGGAAACCCGCGCGTCTCCGCCGAACTGCCCGAAACAGGCGAGCGTTTCGAAGGTTTGCTTCCCCCCGTCGTCGCGGCGCCCGCCTTTGCGATCCGCAAGCCTGCCGTCGCGGTCTTCACCCTCGAGGATTACGTCGATGCCGGAATCATGTTGCCCGAGCAAGCGGCGATCCTGAGGCAGGCGGTCGAGCAGCGCCGCAATGTCCTCGTCGCCGGTGGGACCTCGACCGGCAAGACCACGCTCGTCAACGCGCTTTTGGCCGAAGTCGCCAAAACGTCTGACCGGGTGATTCTGATCGAAGATACGCGCGAGCTTCAATGCAAAGCACCAAACCTTGTGGCACTCCGCACCAAGGATGGCGTCGCGTCGCTTTCCGATCTCGTTCGCTCGTCGCTTCGCCTGCGTCCCGACCGCATTCCAATCGGCGAGGTGCGCGGCTCGGAAGCCCTCGATCTTCTGAAAGCCTGGGGTACCGGTCATCCAGGCGGGATCGGCACCATTCATGCTGGATCCGCGCTGGGCGCATTGCGCCGTCTCGAGCAGCTCATTCAGGAAGCCGTCATCACCGTGCCGCGCGCGCTGATCGCCGAGACCATCGGAGTCATTGCGGTGCTTGCCGGGCGCGGCGCCCAGCGCCGGCTTGCCGAGCTCGCCGGTGTCGAGGGTCTCGATAAGCGCGGCGACTATCGCCTCGTCACGCCTGCCAAGCTCGCCTCTTTGGGAGATCCAGCATGAACAAGCCTTTCCTCTCGCTTCGCGACTGCACGAAAATCGTTTCCATTGAGCTGCTTTCGGTCTCCTTGCCGTTGCTGGCGGTGAGTCCGGCCCATGCCGCCGGCTCCAACATGCCCTGGGAGCAGCCGCTGCAGCAGGTGCTGCAGTCGGTCGAAGGCCCGGTCGCGAAAATCATCGCGGTGATCATCATCGTCACGACCGGCCTGACGCTCGCCTTCGGCGACACGTCCGGCGGCTTCCGCCGTCTGATCCAAATCATCTTCGGCCTGTCGATCGCTTTCGCAGCCTCGAGCTTCTTCCTGACCTTCTTTTCTTTCGGCGGCGGGGTGCTGGTTTGATGGGCATGATTTTTGGTCACGAACCCGTGGCCGGTTTCGACGCGCCGGTGCATCGGGCCCTGACCGAGCCGATCCTACTTGGTGGGGCGCCCCGCACGGTTGCGATCGCCAATGGCACACTGGCTGCGGCCGTGGGGCTCGGCCTGCGGCTCTGGATTCCTGGTTTGATCATCTGGGCGATCGGCCATGCCGTGGCGGTCTGGGCCGCGAAACGCGACGCGCAATTCGTTGACGTGGTCCAGCGCCATCTGCGCTACCCGGCACAGTTCGGGGTCTAAGCCAATGCTGAGCCTCGCTGAATATCGCAAAAAGCCGCAGATCCTTGCCGATTTTCTCCCCTGGGCAGCTTTGGTGGCAGAAGGCGTCGTCCTCAACAAAGACGGCTCGTTCCAGCGCACGGCGCGGTTTCGCGGGCCGGATCTCGACAGCGCAACGCCATCCGAACTCGTCGGCACGACGGCGCGGCTCAACAATGCTTTACGGCGCCTCGGCAGCGGCTGGGCAATTTTTGTCGAGGCGAGCCGGGTCCCGGCGCAGCACTATCCCCGCAGCCGGTTTCCGGATGCCGTGTCCGCCCTCGTCGACACTGAGCGACGCGAGCAATTCGAGCAAGACGGCGTCCATTTCGAAAGCTTTTATTATCTCACGCTCGTTTGGATGCCGCCGGTAGAGGATGCTTCCCGCGCGGAATCCTGGCTCTATGAGGGCCGCTCGCGCGAGGGCGTCGATGCCAAAGAGCTTTTGAAAAGCTTTGCCGATCGCACCGACCGGCTGCTGCAGCTAGCCGAAGGT
>JBOGNO010000030.1:0-4360 GCA_050747245.1 Candidatus Acidiferrales bacterium | reverse complement strand
GTTCACGACGCTTTTCGGCGGCGGCTCGGCCGAGCTCCAACTGATCGAATCCGACGATCCGCTTGAAGCCGGGCTCGAAATCCTCGCCCGGCCCCCAGGTAAAAAGCCGCAGGTCATGACGCTTCTGTCGGGCGGTGAACAGGCGCTGATCGCGATGGCGTTGATCTTCGCGATCTTTCTCACCAATCCGGCACCGGTTTGCGTTCTCGACGAAGTCGATGCGCCGCTTGACGACGCCAATGTCGAGCGCTTCTGCGATCTTCTCGACAATATGCGCGGCAAGACCGAGACGCGCTTTATTACGGTCACCCATAATCCGATCACCATGGCGCGGATGAACCGCCTCTTTGGCGTCACCATGGCCGAGCGCGGCGTAAGCCAGCTCGTCAGCGTCGATCTCGAAGAGGCCGAGCGCTTTCGCGACACGGGTTAACCGCGGCAAGCCGAGTTGCTCCAGCGGGAATCCTAGCGCTGTATTCCTACAATATTTCGATAGTTTAGATGTTTCTGGCTTAGTCTTGACTGAGGCGGACGCCAGCCATTCGTTTCGTCCTGAGCGAGTTCGTCGCGGCGGTGATCGTCGGCGCCTTCGTCGCTTGCGGATCGACCGCGTTGCCGGCACAACGCCGGCGTTTGTTGTAGCGTTCCTCCGCATGGGGGCGGCGGCGGGGTTCTGGAACGTATATCGCATCGCTACCAGGCCACCTGATTCAAAGTGTCTATTAATGATTGACAATTGACGGTATCTATGATACGATATTCAATATCTGATTATTGTCACAGGAGTAAAATCATGACTGGGACGTTTGACCTCTGGCAACAAGCCTTTTCCTTGGCGTCGATGACCGGCGCCGAGGACGCGCAGCAAGGCATGCCGGACGTTGTGGCTGGGGCGCTCAACTCCACGCTCAATACATTTTTCAGTGATTCCAATATGGTGAACTGCATCGGCCAATGGGCAACGGTGTGGGGTCCGGTGGTATTCGAGAACACCCCAAGCAACACAAGTTATTCTGACAACACGATGTACGTTGCGGCCAACGCGGATCAAACGGTCTACGTTGTTTGCATTGCGGGAACGAACCCGAACTCGACCTACGATAAAGACGAAGAGGACGAGCTCGTCCAATACACGTACTCATGGAGTAATGTATTTAGCCAGCAGCCGCCGCCCGGCCTAAAACCCTGTATTTCGGCCGGTACGGGGACGGGCGTGCTCAACCTCTTGGCCATGATCGACACGCTGCAGAACACCAACCAGACCCTCGTAAATTTTCTGAAGTCGCTCCCGGCGTCCGAGACGCAGCAGGCGACCCTCATCTTCTGCGGCCACAGTCTAGGCGGCGCTCTTGCGCCAACGCTCGCGCTGGCACTCTTCAATCCCGCCGCCGGCAAGTTCAGCGTGTCGAAGTCGAATTGGGGCGCGGTCTATGTGTACCCGACCGCCGGTCCGACGCCGGGTAACGCCGATTTCGGGACATTCTTTTCCTCTGTGTTCGCGCCGATCGGCTCGACGAACCTTCCCTACCAGGTCTGGAACATGAACGTCTGGAACAACATCGACATTGTGCCGCATGCCTGGAACATCAGTATGCTGGACGAGATCACGACGCTCTATCCAGCTTCGTGGCCATACCCGCCGCTCAAGCTGACTGCGGGCATAGCTGGTGCCAAGCACCTCTCGAACGAAGGTGCTGCGACGGGTGCGGGTCCGTATGAGCAGTTCGCGAACCAGTGCCTCCAAGGCACATTCAACGCCGGCATTCCGGTGAGCAATTTTAATTCGTTTGAAAACCAAGCGTTGTACCAGCACACCACGGCCTACATTGTTCTGCTGAACGTCCAGAGCCTTCTGCCACTCAACTTGTACTTGCCGACGTCCGGCGCCGGGGCGGTTCGCGCTCTTCTGAGATCAGAGCAGCAAGCTGAAGCTTTCGGACGAAAGTCAAAGACGCTAGAGCATGTGCCGATCAAATAGAATCGATAAAGCTAGTTCAAAATCAAAGTTAGAGCATGTCCTGAGCGAAAAAGGCCAGCAACTTTTTTGCGACAAGCTCTAGCCAATTTTCCCAGCGAAGCGGCCGCGTGGCCGCGGCGTGAGTGGGCTCGTCAGCGTCGATCTCGAAGAGGCCGAGCGCTTCCGCGACACCGGTTGAGCACGGCAAGCCGTCTCATCCCTGAGAAAATCCTCATAGCACAATGTCTCGCAATATGTCAGTAGCTTGTACGTTAATAGGGGAGGTTTGATCCCAAGTCCAGCAAAAAACCCGTGAAAATCCTGACGCCGCCGCGCGCAGTTCACCCCGGTCGAGGCGCGGCGGCAAGCGAATGTGCGGCGGCCAGAGCGTTCATTCCATGCTGGCTCGACGGGCGTTCTATACGGATCCAGCAGGAGCGCCGGAGTGCATTCTCGACCGCCTGAAAGACGCATTCCTAATCTCTTCCGCATCTTCCTTGCCTGGACCGCTCGCGAGGTCTCTGCCCTCGATCCAGGCTGCTTTGCTATTGTGATGGCGACGGGAATTACGTCGAACGCCATGTTTGCCGAGGGCCAGCGTGGATTGTCGGACGTGCTTTTTCGCGTGAACCTTTTTGTCTATCCGTGGCTGGTTCTCGCCACCATCTTACGAATGACCGACGCCCGTCCCGCACTATCGAGCGACCTTGTCAACCCGCGTCTCGTATTTTCGTTTTTCACGTTCGTTGCGGCATCAGACGTACTCGGCGTCCAGATCGCCTTGCGCGGATTTGCGATAATCCCCCTTCTGTTGTGGTTATCGGCACTCGCGGCCTTCGCCGTCCTCGCGTATTTCAGTACTGGCTTGCTGATATTCCGCAATACTGGTTGGGGGCCCGATCTGGTTGTTCGTGGCGGCGGGCTTCTTGCTATCGTAGGCGCCCAATCTTTGGTACTTCTTGGCGCCCATGTGGCTGCAACAATCAGCGAACACGGGAACGCCATATTCGTCCTCATTCAGGCGCTCTGGGGAATAGGACTGGTTCTTTATGGGATATTCGTTACGCACTTCGCCTATCGGATCTCTTACATGCTTGTCGAGCCGCAAGAAATGACCCCGCTTCTTTGGGTGGTCATGGGCGCGGCCGCAATCAGCGCAAATGCCGGGTCTATGCTGGTCCAAGGACCGGATTTCCTGCACACCTTGCGACCGTTCGTTGACGGCGCCAGCTTTACCGTTTGGGCGTGGGGGACCTGGTGGATTCCGCTCCTCGTCATGTTCGGCATTTGGAAACATGGTGTCCGCCGCATTCCGCTGAGCTACACTCCGATGTTGTGGAGCGTTGTGTTTCCGCTCGGAATGTATGCTGTCGCAACCGACCGCCTCTCGCTGGCCGATGCTTATCCACCCCTCCAAGTGCTGTCGCATTCGATGGCCTGGGTGGCGCTCGGCGCATGGATCGCAACCGCGGCGTCGTTGATCGTCGCATCTGCCCGAAGCTTGCGAACGTTCGCGCGATTCAACTTGATCGACCAGGGTTTTGAATCCGGGTAAGCGCGATACGGAAGCCAGCGGCGTCACGAGATAATCATGGTCCAATCCCGCGCGCTTACGTCTGAGTTTGAAGCTTCGCTTGTCCTTGACGACACGCAGGCGATGAACGGCAAAGTGGCGGACCACGGCCATGTTCTTGGCACCCGTGTTCTTGAATCGGCGAGACTCGCTTGCATCAAATTGTCCCGGTTCATTCAAGAGGTTTTGCGCTTTCACCAAATCGCCCTGCTGGGCCCGGACACTCTATTGCCAAGAGGATGCCGAGCAGCTAGGTTTCGCATCGGTTTCTGCGCGTGATTTTGAGAGGCTGGGGCGGCCCATTGGCCCCGAGACGACCGTCCCGCCGGAGGCGCCCGTAGCTCAGCTGGATAGAGCACTAGACTACGAATCTAGGGGTCGGGAGTTCGAATCTCTCCGGGCGCGCCACTTCGGTACAAAACTGGGCCCGCCAAAACCCGCGGTAGTTGCGCTCGAGGCGGCAACGAGTGTGCGCAGCGCTTTTCGACCCCATGACGCGAACTTCTTTCGCATCGACTTCGATGCGCTGGGCACGCTAGATTCTCGGCTTCTGGGATTCTCCAAACAAAAGCGCGGCCAATCTGGATTGGGTCGAAGGCTCTTTCTTCGCAATGCAGCCGTTCGTCAATTCGCTCGATGAGGGCGAGGGCCTTCGAGTGCGCGAAGCTTATGGGGTCAACTACGACCGGCTGGTCGCGCTCAAAGCCAGGTTCGACCTGACCACCTTCTTCCGCTACTATCAGAATATCCCTCCCAAATAGCGGGCTGCACAAGGGCGGCGCATGATACAGGGCATCGACAACATCGGCATCTGTACGACCGATCTGACG
>JBOGNO010000029.1:0-4586 GCA_050747245.1 Candidatus Acidiferrales bacterium | reverse complement strand
CTTTTGCCGGAGGGCTACAGCGTCGATTACCAGGGAGAGAGCCGCCAGTTCGTCCAGGAAGGCAACACGCTCATCGTCACTTTCGTCTTCGCGCTAATTGTGATTTTCCTCGTGCTCGCGGCGCAATTTGAAAGTTTCCGCGATCCTTTCATTATTCTCATCGCCCTGCCGACGTCGATGTTCGGCGCGCTACTGCCAATGAACATCCTTGGAGTTGTCGGCGCGGCGAGCATGAATATTTATTCGCAGATCGGGCTCGTCACCCTGATCGGCCTCATTTCCAAACATGGTATCCTGATGGTGGAATTCGCCAACAGGCTGCAGGTGCAGGAAGGTTTTGGCCGCCGCGAGGCGATCGAACATGCCGCCGCCGTGCGGTTGCGCCCGATTCTCATGACCACGGCGGCCATGGTGGTCGGGATGGTTCCCCTGATCGTCGCCGAGGGCGCCGGCGCGAGGAGCCGCTTCGCGATCGGCATCGTCATCGCGGCGGGGATGAGCATCGGTACGATTTTCACGTTGTTCGTGACGCCGGCAATCTACACCCTGATCGCACGGGATCATGGCAAGGAGCGCGGAGTAAAGCCTCTCGTCCTTAAGCAAGATCGTAAGCCAGCGCGCTATGCGGCTGAGTGAGATTGGGAAACGGCTACATGCGAAGTGGTAACTCCTCTCCCGCCCCGTGGGAATGCGCAACTCTGCTTGAAAAGAGCGAATTGCTGCGATAGCATGACGGTGGTCCTCATTTGATATCCATCATTTGTGACAGACCATGATGAATTCCAACGAGAGGTGCCCCCGATGAAAAAAAGAATTTTTCACGCGATCGCCTTACTGCTTGCCGTCGCGGCAAGCAGTTCTGTGCTTGGTCAAAGCTGGAAGGAAAGAACTTCTCTCGTTGCGGCGGCCAACGCCGCTTCCCAAGCAGGCGAAGCGCCAGCGGTAGGTGATTCCGTTAGCACGGCAAACTTTGCCTGGTGGCTATTCGTGCAAGTGATGAAGCCGGACAATGGCTCTCCGTTGTTCGAGAGCTGGACAGAGCAAACCTGCCTCATCCAACCGGGCAGCTGTCCGCCAGCCGCTGCGGCGGGGGAAACCGCGAGGAAGTTGCGCCATCTGCATCAAAGCCCTCTTCTTCGAAAGAACGCCGGCGCGAAGACCGCAGCCGCCCTGGCTCAGGGCCAGTGCAGCCCCGGTGCACCAATGAATGCGCCGAGTGCGGAAACCACGCCGGTTTTTAATGGGTTTTTTCCCGCGAACCTAAGCTCGAACCCCTGCTTTTATGAGGAGGTATACGTCAATCCAGCCGAACTCAAATTTCTCACCAAGAATGGCCTGACAACTCTCACTGGGCAACAGGCCTATGGGAACCAGCACTCGAACGCAATCACTTTCCCCAAAGAAGCGGTGGAGGTCAAAGTAGACTGGGTCCCCGCTTCTTCTTTTACCAATGCCACATTCACCTGCCCTGACCAAACTCATCAACTCTACACAGAGAACATCAATGGGACCTGCTATGCTCTCGTTGGCCTCCACGTCACATCCAAAGTCCTAAAGGATTGGGTGTGGGCAACATTCGAACCAAACAGCGCCATCACCAATCCGAACCGATGTGATCCCGCACTCTATGTTGCTTGCTACGATCCTTGGGGGACAAACTCCAGACAGCCCTACGGGCCCGGCCAATCCGTTGCGCAGAGCCCACAGTTGCGGGAACGTATGAAATCAGCGAAACTCGACCCGGCCTTCAATAACTACTTCCTTACTGGAGTCCAGACCCAATTCGTTGATCGCGACGGGACGGCGCTTCCCCTGGGGAGTTCCTTCGTGGAATTTAATGCTCAAGTTGCTCCAGGCCAGGCGTCATGCATTACGTGCCACAAGTATGCTTATTTCAACGGCCAGAACAGCCAACCTCAGCAGAATTTCGGGGGGCCCCTAGCGCCGCCGAATTTCCCAACAAATTGGCCATCTATAGGATTCGCCTGCTATAGCAACCCGAACGAGAACTGCCTGCCTCCTGCCAACACCTCTGGTTGGACATCGCAGGACTTTTCATGGATGCTCGGGCTGATGCCGTACAAGTAGGGAGTTGCTCGATGAAATGCCCCGGACTTTTAATCCGGGGCTGCCCCCCTCGACTGATATTTCAGGCGCGGAGACTGGAGATGACCGAGATTTTCAGTGGCCGATATACCGCCCGCACGGACAAGCCTCTTGCGCTCTTTCTGATTGGCATGTGGCTCAACAAATTATGGGCGGCGCATAAAGGGCGCGTCTCGAAAGTTGAGCGCAAAGAATTCCGGAGCGCCGTTTACAGGCGCCCCGGCATGTTCTCAACGGTCGTCTTCAAAACAATCATCCTTGCGTTCGCCGGTTGAAGGATTGAGGCAGAGCCTACGATCCCTCTCCCTGCTGTCAAAGTCGAACATATTTTCTAGCGACCCGGCGATTGCGTCAAAGGATCCATTGCCGATGCGGCCGACGCCCCAATTATCCTCGATGAAGCGATGGATGGAACTCTGGTCTGTCACGCTGTGATCGACGAAGTTTCTCTTGGCGTAGGGTGAAACCACCAGAAGCGGCAAGCGGGGACCATATCCACAACGGCCCTGTGCGGCCCCGCTCGGTGCTTGGCCGCAGGAGCCCGGGCCAGTCAGCGCGTCAGCCGAGGTGTTCGACTGACTTACAATTGGCCCCATTTGATGATCGTACCAGCCGTCGGAATCATCCCAAGAGATGATGACCGCGGTGGACCCCCATTCCGGGCTCCTTTGCAGCCTGTTGATGGTCTCTACGACAAAGGTTTGCTCGTCGAGCGGGGAAGAGTAGCCTGCGTGGCCATCCTGATAGCCTGCCGCTTTAAGAAAAGAGACCGCCGGGAAGTTTCCCCTGGCCAACGCGTCGAAGAAATCATGAATAT
Source organism: Candidatus Acidiferrales bacterium (assembly GCA_050747245.1). GTDB lineage: Bacteria > Acidobacteriota > Terriglobia > Acidiferrales > UBA7541 > JBOGNO01. The sequence continues at coordinate 1,663 of JBOGNO010000029.1, read as the reverse complement.
CATATTGATGATTTGCAGCATCGGTTGTGCCAATAGCCCCGACCGAGCTTGGACGGGCGTGGTTCAGATTGGCCGTCGACGCGTAATATTGAAATGGCTCATGATGGGCGATGTAGTCACCCTTCTTAACATTGGTCACCGCCGAAGTGTGCGACCTGTTGCAACCCGTGCTGCCGTCGGGATTGGTGATCGTGAGATCAAATCCGCCCTGAAAAAAGCCCCAGCTTATGCCTTTCACATTCAATAAATCGCCGATGTTTTTTCCGCTGACCATCTTTACCTTGTTGCGCGTTGTACAGACATCGCCTGTTGGCTGTGGATCGCTGATGATCGTTCCTTGAACGGTATCGCCAGTCTGATCGGGCGGGCTTGCGCCATTGGTCTGGCCAGAGATCAGGTTGATAGCACCCGGTGTGGATGGCCCAAAGGTTGTGCCGAAAGAATTGTCGCTCATCGCGAAATGCTGCGCATAATTCCACATCGCGGTGACCGTGTTTCCGTCGAAATAGCCCATGACCAAATTCGTGCCGAAGCCATAGTCTGGACAGCCAGGGCCGCCGACCCCGGCAAACTGCGGAAACTTGTCCATCAATCCAGCGTGGAAGGCCTGTTGCTCGGCCGTATAATCGTGATCTTGATCGCATGTTGCCGCTTGGCTGCGATCGAGCCTGAACGGATTAAATTTGTTCGGATTGGCGGTGAGCAGCCCGCCAGTGAGCCCGTTCACCGACGGCGTATCCGGCGCCGCCCAGAAACCTGGCTCATTGCCTGGATTTTGCGAATAAGCGTAAGTGCCAAAGTAATGATCAAAGGAGACATTCTCCTGGAAAATCACGACGACGTGCCTAATGGGTGTTGCGGTATTTTCAGCCCTGGCTGAGGGAGCTATATTCACCGCGGCAATCATGCATGCTCCGAGCGCGCTGCCAAGCCACCGAATTCGGGTCGCCATCGACTTTACTCCATTTATTGGGAACTTTTACTCCTAACCGTCGCGGGCTGGCGTTAGCGGTGCCGCATGGCGCCAGTGTGAAGGAGCGCCATTCCACTGCGATGGCGGGTCCGAGTTCTGATTTCTCGGCGAAGCTCTCATTTCGCCCCGGCTTGCGTGGCGTTCAGCTGCCGCCACGCCGGGCTCTGCACCGGAGTCTCGGACGCTTGCCAAAAAGAAGCTTCCATCCGCGCGCTATTCATGCAATGCCCTTCGCGCCTTTCTTTGAGTGTAAGTGACCGAGATGGCCGATTTTTTCCGCGAAGTCGACGAAGACGTCCGCCGCGACCGCATCGTCCGGCTATGGACCAAATACCGGTATTTATTGATTGCCTTGGCGGTTCTCGTCGTGGCCGGGACGGGGGGCTTCCGCCTCTACGGCCATTACCGCGACGCGGCGGCGCTGGCGGCCGGCGCCAAATACGAAGCCGCCGCGCAACTGTCGCGCGACGGCAAGTCCGCCGAGGCGGCAGCGGCTTTCGAGGCGCTGAGCAAAACCGCGCCCAAGGGTTATGCGATCCTCGCGCGTCTGCGCGCGGCGGACGAGCGCGCGGCGAGCGATCCGCAGGCGGCGATCAAGGCCTATGAGGCGCTGGCGGCCGACCCGGGCTATGATTCGGCCTTTAAGGATTTCGCCAAGCTGCGCACGGCCATGCTGCGCCTAGACAGCGA
>JBOGNO010000028.1:0-4721 GCA_050747245.1 Candidatus Acidiferrales bacterium | reverse complement strand
ACGTAACTCCTGCTCGGTCATCGGACGCGCATCCGGGTCCGCTGCAGCCGCGGCTTTGATCTGCGCGGGCGTCATGGGGCGCATCGGTGTCTCGGTGAAAACGGCTTCCTTCCCGTCCTTCGACACCCTCATCACCTTGCCGTCAGGGCGAATTCTCGCGGTAGTAGTCGTCTTGCTCATGGCTTTCAGCCCGGCGCGCCGAAATGATCCGAATGCGCTCGCCGCGCTCGGTGTACGTGACACGGACGAGGACACCCTCGCACATGCCGATCAGGTTGATGCGCTCCTCTCCGTAGTCCTCGCGTTCGTCGATATGCTCCACCGCAAAGGGATCCTGGAATGCCTTGATCGCCTCGTGAAACGCGACGCCGTGATCGCGCCAACTAGCGGCCGCTTTGTCGTCATCCCATTCGAACTCGAGCGTCATCGTACTACGGGAATCCCGTATAGCCAACTATACACTGCAATAGATAGCAATCAGGCTTAAATGTCATCATGCATGCAACCTAGCATGTATGCTAGCATGGTAGCTCATGGCGATGGGCTCCACGATTTGCGTGTTCTCGAATAAAGGCGGCACAGGCAAAACGACCGTAGCGGTACACCTGGCACTTGCCTACGCGCAAACAGGAACAACGGCGCTCCTCGATATGGACCCGCAAGGGACCGCAGCCGAGTGGCTGCGGCGCAGGCCTACCGAGCTAAAAAGTCCCCTGGCCGTCCCCTGTCCCGGCCGTGATAGCGTGCTGCAGGCTCTCGGGCTTGCGCGTCAGGAGCGCATCGAGCACGTCATCCTCGATTTGCCGCCGCACTCGAGTGCACAGGTCACTTGGCTCCTTGAGAGCATGGACCTGATCCTCGTGCCGACCCGGGCTACTGCGACTGACCTAGTCACCCTGAAGCAGACCATCGATCTAGTGCACGGAGCCAAGCGCCCGGCCGGGTTCATCCTCAATGCCTTTCGCGCACAGCTCGTTGAGGCCAGAGAGATCTCCCCGATTCTCGCGACCTATCAGCTCCCGATCGTGGGCTCCCTCGGTGACCGGATTGCTTATTCACGCGGCCTGCCAGCCGGTCTGGGAGGTCACGAGATGGGGGATGAGATAGCGGCGCAGGAGCTCGCACGGCTCGTCCGAAACGTGTCGAAAGCAAGGGACGGCGCTTTAGACGCGGCCTGAGAGGGATTCAGCTTCAAACTATGGAGCAGCGCAAGAGCATGGCAACCAAGCACGTATCACTGGCCAATTTGGCGGTGAATGCCCCGGAGACGCGGAAGCCAGATAGCAAGCTTGCTAGCAATAAAGTTAGCAGGAAAGCTGGTGAGCAGGATAGGGAGCAGCAGGAGCATGAGGGGAAGACTCCGGTTCAGATCTCTTTCCGCGTTAACCGCGATGCCTACCGGGATCTAAAGCGCATGGCACTGGATGAGGATCTCACCCTCAAGGAACTCGTCATCCGTGCGATCAACGAGCGACGCGAGCGCATGGGACTGAAGAAGCTCCCACTCTGAACGCGGGAAGTGCTGTCCGATGCAGCCCAAGAGCCTGGACAAGCTCATTACGGAGGCCCTGGCGATCGAGGCCCAGGACGCCAAGGAGGCCGGCGCCCTCGGCTACATGGCCCGCGCGCTGGTGCAGGCGACCCTGCCGCACAGCCGACCCGAGAGCAACGAATTCGAGCGCCGCAACGGCGCGTTCACTCTCGTGATGACCGCGCCGAGCCGGGTAGGGCTTCCCTATATGGCGTGATTCCCCGACTGATGCTCGCCTGGTTGACGACGGAAGTGGTGCGCACCAAGACCCGCGAGCTTGTCCTCGGCGACTCCATGAGTGATTTCATTTCATGCACCAGCTCGACATGCTTCCGACCGGTGGCCGTTGGGGCAGCATCGCCCGTCTGCGCGAGCAATCGCGGCGGCTATTCACCACGTCGGTCAGTTGTTTGTATGACGGCCAGGGCGCCACCGGAGAGACGGGCTTTCGGATCGCGGATCGCCACATGCTCTGGTGGGACCCCCAGTCACCGGACCAGAGGAGCCTCTTCAACAACACGGTGACGATCTCAGAGCGGTTTTTCGAGGAGGTCAGGACCAGTCCTGTGCCGATCGACATGCGTGCCATGAAGGCTCTCAAGCGATCGCCACTCGCGCTGGATATCTATTTCTGGCCGACCTATCGGCTCAGCTACCTGCGCCATGCTCGAGTGATCCCGTGGGCGGCGCTGCAACTGCAATTCGGATCGAGCTACGGCACTGACGGCCAGACAGCGAGCTCAACGCCGGTATAGGTTTCGAGAAAATAGCTCAATAGAAGCTCACGCAGCTGTGGATCAGCGCGAAGCGTATCCGGGACAGTCGGACGCAAAGCGGTTGCCGCATTCATGGCGCCTCAGCCTGGTTCATTGAACGGTTCGTTCCACGCCGTGTCGAGATCCCGATCTGCGCGAATGACGCGCAGCAGCTCGATACCGTCGTCGATCGGTTCATAGAAAACCACATACGCCGCGCGCGGGAAACTTCGAACCACCGGGCCGAGCTCGGGGCGAGCGCGTCCCATGAGCGGCTGCTGCGCTAAGTAGTCGATGATGTCATTGAGGCGGCGCAGGTACTGATCTGCGCGCGTCTCCCCGGCCTCATCGGCGATGTACCGCCAGATCTCGAGCAGATCGAGCCGCGCTCGAGGCCGGCGAATGACCCGCGCCATGGATCAGGCTGGGTGTCGGTAGCGAGCTCGAGCCTCCGCGATGATCTCTTCCATATCCAGCGGCTTCGCCGGGCCACTGTCGCGGCCCTCTTGAAGGGCCGCGCGCAGCGCCTCGAGTTTGAGCTGCCGCGCCTTGCGGTGGTCGGCTAGCAAACGTAGGCCATCGCGCACGACTTCACTGGCGGACTGATACTCGCCCGACCTCACCTGCTCGGTGACGAATTGTTCCAACTGCTCAGTCAGAGAAATATTCATGGTCCAAGCGTCGCGCTTGCGACTAACGATGTCAACTTCGGTTACCAGACTGTATTTTTTAAGTTTGTGACTCACGATAGGATCTGATTAATTCACTTTAAAAACATACTACTTGCAATAATATAGCTATATTGGTAATATTTATATACATTTTAATAGCTGCTATTGATCCAGTGATTTACGCAGTTGTGAACACCAAGGGTGGCGTCGGCAAAACCACCACCGCTGTACACCTGGCGGCGATGTTCGGGCGCGCCGCGCGCACGCTGCTCATCGATGGGGACCCGCAGGCCAGTGCGGCAAGCTGGGCGGCGTGGCGGCGTGGCGACGTGAGGCCGGCCGCGAACCCTCCCCCACCACGACCTGCCTGGCGGGCAAAGCGATCCTCGCGGAAGGCAAGATGCTCTCAGAGAGCTTTGCGCACACGGTGGTTGATGCCGGCGGGCGCGATTCGGTGGGACTGCGCAGCGCGCTGCTCCTGGCACATCAGGCGATCGTGCCGGTCGGCGCTTCGAACCTCGATGCGGCGGCCATGACCGATCTGCTCGAGGTGATCGACATGGCCAAGGACTACAACGCGGCCCTGCGGGTGCGAATCCTACTCACGCGCATCGATTCGCGCACCAAGGATGTCGCCGAGATGCTGGCGTTTCTGCAGGAGCAGAAGCTGCCGGTGCTTAGCAGTCGAGTCTGCGAACGCGTTGCGTATCGTCGCGCGATCGGCGAAGGGGCGATCGTGCAGGAGCTGGGCAAAGACCCCTCAGCCAATCAGGAAATGGAAGCCTTCTTAGCGGAGGTCAGAGCGTGAAATCCAAACCCAACATCGATGCCTTTCTGCAAGCCGGCGCGGCCCCCGAGGGGCGGTCGGCAAAGCCGAAGGCCTCCAGCTCGCCCGCGGCGCCGGTCGTCCCGAGCGATTTTCGGAAAGCGATGGTCATGCAGCTGCCGGTGGCGCTGATCAATGACCTCAAGCGCCGCGCGCTTGAGCTGTCACTGAGCTCGGGACGGCGCGTGACGCAGCAGCAGATCGTGGAAGAGGCCTTGCGCAGATTTCTACATAACTAGAAATATAGCTATAAACTATAATGGAGCTTTCTCCGACCTCGGTCGATCGGCTCATCGAGCAAGCGCTCGCGATCGAGGCCGAGGATGCCAAAACGGCCGGCGCGCTCGGTTACATGGCCCGGGCGCTCGTGCAAGCTTCGATGCCGCACAGTCGGCCAGAGGGGATGACCTTCGAGCGGCGCAATGGTGCGTTCTCTCTGGTGATGATGGGACATCCACATGCCGGTCTGCCGTACGGCACGGTGCCGCGGCTGCTGCTGGTCTGGCTCACGACCGAGGCCGTCCGGCGCGGAGAGCGCGAGCTGGTGCTGGGGGACACGTTGTCGCGGTTCATGGCGCAGATTGAACTGATCCCGACCGGTGGACGCTGGGGCACGATCACGCGGCTGCGCGAACAGATGCGCCGCCTGTTTGCCGCGACGATCTCTTGCACCTACGAAGCCCCTGGCGCCTGGGCGCTCGAGACGGTCACGGTCGCTGATCGGGCGAGGCTCTGGTGGGACCCGAAACGGCCGGACCAGGCAGCCCTCTGGGAATCGACCGTGACTCTCTCAGAGCGATTTTTTCGCGAGGTCACTGACCGGCCCATCCCGATCGATCTAAGGGCCATCCAGGCACTGCGGCGCTCCCCATTGGCGCTCGATCTCTACACCTGGCTGACGTACCGGATGAGCTACCTGGCGCGCCCCACGGAGATTC
>JBOGNO010000027.1:0-5346 GCA_050747245.1 Candidatus Acidiferrales bacterium | reverse complement strand
GACCAAGGGATTGTTAGTCGTAAATATTCGGTGAACCCGTAGGTAAGCGATTAAAGAAGCCCGTTCTTCCATCGTGAGCTCGCCGCTGGCAGTGTACCTGCGGCGATGGGAGGGTCCACGATGGACGAGACGCTGACGCAGAAGCAACGAGAGGCGGTAGAGGCACTGGAGGGGGCGCGCCGAGCCGGCGTAGCGCTGAGTGAGTACGCCAAGTCTAAGGGTTTTGAGCTGCGGCCGGTGTATGACGCGATCGCGACGTTGCGCCGGCGAGGCGCTCTGCCGCCGACGGACCGACCGCGCAAACGCAGGATTAAGAGCAAGAGTCGCTTTGTCGCCGTGCGGATGAGGAGCTCGCCCGCACCGGCGGCCGCGGCGCGCAGCGGTCTTGTGTGTCGCCTGGTGCGCGGCGACGGCTGCGCGATCGAGTGCGGCGAGTGGCCGGAGCCGAGGTGGGTCGAGGCGGTACTGACGGGACGCAAGGATGCTGCGGCCTGAGCACGGGATCGAGCGCGTATATCTGCATCGTGCACCGGTGGACATGAGGAAGCAGATCGACGGGTTGGCGATCCTGGCACGGGATGTGATCAAGGAGGATCCACTCGCGGGCGCGATGTTTGCCTTCATCAACGCGCGACGCAATAAGCTAAAAATTCTGGTGTGGGAGCGCAACGGCTTCATTCTCTGGTACAAGCGACTCGAGCGCCATCGTTTTCACTGGCCGCGTGTTGGGGATGCGGTGCTGACACTCTCGGGGGATGAGCTCAACCGTTTGATCGATGGCTACGATGTGTGGATGAAGCCGCACGCGGCGCTACATTTTTCGGTGTTAGGTTGAGTCATGCTGCTCGCAGTGCGGTATAATCTCGTGCGTGGAGTCACCCGCACCGCCCAACACCGACAGCGCCACGATGGCGGCTCGCTGGGCGGCGCGCGAGGAGCGCATCAAGCTTCTTGAGGAAGAGAACCGCTGGCTCAAGGCGCAGCTCTTTGGCCGCTCCTCCGAGAAGACACCCGCCGAAGAGATTTCCCCCGATCAGGCGTGGCTCTTCAACGAGGCGGAAGCCTTGGCCAAGGCTGCTGAGGCGGCCTCCGAGACGATCAAGATTCCCGCGCATGAGCGCAAGAAGCGCGGCCGCAAGAAGCTCGCCGCAGAACTGCCGCGCGTGGAGGTGGTGCATGACCTGCCTGACAGCGAGAAGGTCTGTGTCGCCGACGGCACCGCTCTGGTGCGTATCGGTGAGGAGATCGCCGAGCAGCTGGACTTCAAGCCCGCCCAAGTGCGGGTGATCCGCAACATCCGCCCCAAGTACGCCTGCCCCTGCTGCCGGCAGGGGGTGAAGATCGCACCGACCCCGACGAGTTTGTTCCCGAAGAGCCTGGCGACACCCTCGCTCCTGGCGCATATCACGACCGCGAAGTTCGTCGATGGCCTGCCGCTTTATCGCCAGGAGGCGCAGTTTGCCCGACTCGGCGTGACACTCGGCCGCGCGACGATGGCAGGCTGGATGATCCGGCTCGGCGGCACGCACGTCGTGCCGCTCATCAACCTCTTGAACGAGCAGATGCTCGAGCACCCGGTGATCCATTGCGACGAGACCCGCCTGCAGGTCTTGAACAGTGACAAGGCGCCGACCGCAGATCACTGGATGTGGGTGCGGGCCAGCGGCCCACCGGGCGGAAGGATCGTGCTCTTCGACTACGACCCCTCTCGAGGAGGTGCAGTACCCAAGCGATTGCTGCAAGGGTATCAAGGCATCTTGCTCACTGACGGCTACGAGCCCTATGCCACCGTCGCCAGCGAGCTCGCCTTGGTGCACGCGGGATGCATGGCGCAGTATCCGGAGTCCGGATTTATCCGGTCAGAGAACACGATTCGCCTGCATTGACGGTAAATTGCTCATAGGGCTGGCAAGATAAAGACACAGACTCTTGATGGTTACAGGGACGACAAGAACGCAAGCAGATCGGGTTTTGGTTTCCAAGGTGTCACACGCGCCGGTGTTAGGCCCGCGTGACGCCAAAACATTTCGAGTGCTTCGCGCTTCATTTGCAGATTGGTCGTAATGTACCGGCTTGTCGTGGCAACGCTCGCGTGCCCGAGATAATCGCGTATAACGGTGACATCGGCACCTGATTGCAGTAGCGCGACGGCGCATCCGTGCCTCATGACATGGGGAGTGATTTTTCGCCGACGCAATGCCGGTGCTTTGCGCGCCGCCAATGCGGTGTATTTTCGCAAGATGTAGGCGACGCCGTCACGGGTCAGCTCGTTGCCTCGCACGTTTCGGAAGATGATATCGCCGGGACGAGCTTCACGAACACTGGGCAAGCGTCGAAGGCTGTCCGCGGTTTCGCGCCATAGAGGACAGAAGCGATCTTTTCGGTTCTTTCCATGCAACCGCACTTGTCTTGGGTGACCGAGACTGAGATCCTCGTTGCGCACCCCGAGGGCTTCGCTGACGCGCGCGCCCGTATTGTACAAAAAGAGCAGCAAGGCATGATCGCGCTGACCCAGCGCCGTTCCGCAGTCCGGTTGCGTGAGGATCAGGCGGGCGTCTTCGGGTTCCAGATAGGAGGCCGGCACCGTACGCGTCTTCTTGGACGGCAACGCCAGTACTTGCTGGTACTGTGCCGCATGGGTTAGATCATTGCGGACCAGATGCCTGAAGTAGCTGCGGATCGCCGTCAAGCGATAATTTCGACTGGCAGGCGTGTTGGCCCGCTGCGATTCCAGATGAACCAGGAACGCCTTAATGGATTCGACGTGCAGATCGGTGAGCTTCAGGTCAGCCATGGAGCATTTCTTCCGATCGGCGAGGAAGTTAAACAGAAGGCGCAGTGCATCACGATACGCTCGAACCGTGTGGGGGCTGGCACCGCACATCCGCTGCAAGTGTTCGCGGAAGAACGATTCGACCAGAGGCAACAGCCGATCTTTTGTCGCGTAACTCATGGAGTTGTCCGAGCCGATCGAAGCCGGCCGGCAAAGCGCAGGCTCGCCAGACGCAGCAGTTCCGGAGTGGCATGGAGATACACCTCGGTTCCCAGGACGTTAACGTGGCCCATGTAGGCGGAGAGCCATGGCAGCCGCGCATGGACATCCACCTTTTTGCGGTACCAGTCGGTGAGCCGATGAACGGCGAAGGCATGGCGCCAGTCATACGGGCGTGGGCCGACCCGACCGTGCGCCGGCTTCATGCCTTCTTGGCGGACAAGCTTCGTGACTGCATCACCGGCGCACTTGATCGATAGTGCCTGTCCGTTACGGCGGAGGAATAAGGCCTCCTGCGCTTTGGTGCCTCGAACGGAGACACTGAGGTCTCTCTCGGCGAGCCATCGCTTGATTTGGCGCGCCAAGTCATCGCCGAAGGCGACCCAGCGACTTCGGCCCTTGCTTTCGCGGATAAAGAACACCCGATGTTCGAGATCCACGTCCGACAACCGAAGTCGTACCGCCTCGCCAAAGCGCAGACCGGTGCAGTAAAGTATGAGTAACAGGGTGCGCATCAGACCGGGATCGACGTTTCGGTGTCGATAGTGGTCCGCGGCGCGCAAGAGACGATGAACTTCCTGGCGCGAGAAGATGTGTGGCAGGAACGGCAGTTCGGTTTTCGGTGCCCAAGACCGTTCTGGCACGAAGCCGTGCGGATCGCGGCGACGGCGGTGCAGACATAGCTGGCGCACCACCGCGAACTCCTGTGCTACGGTATTGCCTTTACGGTTCTCTGTGCGCGACAGCCACGCTCGGGCCGTGTCCTGCAGCGAGATTTTGGCCGGATGCGCTGAGCCGCGAGGTAACGGATTCCGAGCAAAGCGCTGCAGGCTGGCGAGCATGAGTTCGCCACGGACGTACGAGTACCCCATCGCCCGCTTGAACTTGAGGAACTTCTGAACGTCGCGTGCCAGCTCGCTTAACGTCAAGGTGGTCATCGCGGCACCGGCAGCGCCATTTGCCGCAAACCCTCAACCGACACGCGGAGATAGGCTGACGTTGACTCCGGATCGCGGTGCCCGAGGATGTCCCCGATTACCTTTACCTGCGTGCCCAGTTCCAGCTGGCGGCAGGCATGCGTGTGGCGAAGCACATGGGTGCCCAGGAAGGGCGCCGAGACACCGGCGCGCTGTGCGTGGGTGTGCAGGATATGCCGGACCGTGACCGAACACGCCAGTGCCCCATGAGGTGCACGCAGGGTGACAAAGAGGTTGCGCGTCTGAGCGTGGATCGGGCGACCGTGACGTAGATACGCGGCCAACGCACGTGCTACTGCCGGTAGCAGCGGCAACAAGAACTCCACGCCGGTTTTTGGTCGGTGGACGCGTATCGTTGCCGCCTGCCAATCGATGTCATCGAGCATGAGACGGATGATTTCCCCGGCCCCCAGACCGTAGCTGCTCATCATCAATAGCAGCGCGTAGTCGCGCCGCCCGCACCGTGTCGATCTATCCACGGCGCGCAAAATGCCCTGGACATCCTCCCACGGCAGCGTCCGATGGGGACGTTCCGCGGGGCGGATGACCGGCCCCACAATCGAGGGTGCCAAATCGACCGTCATGCGACCGCTCACCACCATGAACCGCATGAAGCTGCGGACGCTACAGCCGATATCAGCTGCCGTGGCACGCGCATAACGTTCGCGGCACTTGATCAGGAAAGCATCGATATCCGTCAATCGCGCTCGGTACGGATGCCTTCGACGGACGCGTAGAAACGCGAGCAACTTCTTGACGTGTTCCGCTTTTTTGTGGATGGTGCCCGGTGGATTGCCACGGTGCTCGCGCAGATGTTCGGCAAATTCCCGCAACATCGGTGAGAGCGATGCCAGCGGGTTAGGCACGGGAACCCAAGGCGGCAATTCTTCACCCAGTGTCCTTCGGGCCGTCGCCCAGGTGCTCAATGCCGCGTGCATCCGGTCGAAAACGTCCTCGAAATCTAGCTTGTACGCGCATGCGTACCAACGAGCAAACACCCTGACGCCGGCACGAGTGAGTTGTGCTTTCTCCAACAGATTCCGACCACGGCAATAGTTGATGAAGTCGTTCACACGATATTCATACGCCTTGATCGACGCGGGCGTGAGACAACGATTCTCGCGCCAGATTCTCTCGATCTCTAGACCAACCTTGAACGTCGCTACTGACATAGCTCCATCCTCGGACACGCGCTTCCCATATTGTCGCCACATGCAGGGGGAGAACGCGGCAGCATCGCTTTGGATGACGGCGCAGAAAGAACGTCTGCGCTTGTGCGCTCTTTTATCTGGTTACCGAAGCCGCACAATCGCCGTCAATGCAGGCGAATCGTGTTCTCTGACCGGATAAATCCGGACTCCGGATACTGCGCCATGC
>JBOGNO010000026.1:0-6764 GCA_050747245.1 Candidatus Acidiferrales bacterium | reverse complement strand
ACCCTCCGATCCGCGATGCGCGTCATCGCGAACGCCTCTGGTTCGGGGTGGCGCAAGGCATCGCCGATATTGTTGGGTCCGATCATGCGCCGCACACCCTTGAGGAAAAAGCAAAACCCTATCCGCAAAGCCCTTCCGGCATGACTGGCGTGCAAACCCTTGTCCCGGTCATGCTCGATCATATGAACAAGGGGCGGCTTTCACTCTTGCGTTTCGTCGACATGACGAGCGCCGGTCCCGCGCGACTTTTTGGGATAGCCGGCAAAGGGCGTATCGCCGTGGGCTATGACGCCGATTTCACGATCGTCGATATGAAGCGGCGGGCGACAATAGAAAACCGCTGGATTGCCTCGCGGTGCGGCTGGACACCTTATGACGGCAAGGAAGTTTTGGGCTGGCCTGTCGGCACCATCATTCGCGGCCGGCGCGTCATGTGGGAGGGCGAGCTAACCATGCCGGGGCACGGCCAGCCGGTGCGGTTTTTGCAGGCTTTGTGATGGCGGTGGACAAATCTAAAGCAATCACCAAAGGCGAAGCCGCATGGCCTCTTCAACGAGGAATGTTGCCTCTCTGGGAAGTCCGAGTCTGCACGAGTGAGCACTGGTCCTAAACAGTTTTAGAAATTCACTTAATGGGCCGGTATTTTCCTGAGGCGTCTTTGCACAGCCTATAAAGGTTAAAGTACTTCTCGTTTGTCCGGCTTTGGTCCAATAGGTGCGTGATCCGTTCCCAAACCGGGTTGAGTTCCTTCATCAACTTTGTCTGAAGCTCCTTGAGATACTGTCTGCTGTTTATGAAGTCCTTCTCTGGAAGTTTCTGCATATTACTCCAATAGTTTTTCGCTTGAGAGACATGAGAATGCTCGGGAGAGATATGAGAATGATTGGGAATAAATTCCCAAGATAAATTTGGGTGCCGTCCCAGCCGGGCAAAGTGGACATAGGCGTCCCTGTAATGCAGTATTTCTTTTGCTGTATCGGAGTCCCGTATTTTTTTCCAATCTGGCAGATCATCTTGATTGATATCAAGTTTTTTTGCTAGCCGATCCTCAAAAGTTTTTTTTAAAAACTCCTGAGTATTTTCTGTTGCCGCTCTTAGAAAGATGAATGCGTCTTCCGTGAACAGATGCGGCTCAGACGCGACGATGGCGCAGGAGCGGGCCAAGTAGTAGAACACAGAGTAATTTCTCATGACCAAGGCCTCGATGCCCTTAGAGATTTTGGGATCATCTCGAATAAACAACCTTGCTTGGTCATTTTGTTTAGAATTATCGTCAATTCGATTTGTCAAAGGCACACAATGATGAGCCCAGAATGTTGCCCAAGCGGGAAAGTCCATTTTCAGAAAATGCCACCAAAGACGTTCGTATGGGTCTCCGTCCTTCTCCGGCGTGAACTTCTGGTCCCACCACATCAGTAGCCCCCAAATTCTTCGGTTGGGTCGACAAAGGGACACATAGACGTGCGTGAAACCCAACCTTATTTAATTCAGCTACATACACCGGGACGTGTTGCGCAGCAATTGTCCAAGGCGATTAGGGCTGGACTTTACACCGTTTGACGCGCTTTTCGGCATTGTGCGCATGCAACTTGCGACAATGCTTCTTTCGCCCTCAGAGCGTCTTCAAGAATGCAGCGAAACGCATGACGCCTTCCGGCCAGGGGCCGTGTCAGCTTTCGCTATTGATGTGGCCTGAAAATCCGGCGTCGATCAGCTCCGCGCCAAGCGTGTGCGCGAAAGCCTCGCTTTCGGCAAAGGACGCAAAAGGATCGTCGCGGCTCGCGATCACTAGGGAAGGGAAAGGAAGCGGTTCGCCCGGCACGATCAGGAAAGCGGGATCGAGCGCATCGAGCCCGGCGAGAATCTTTACGGAAGGCGGGGCGACCAGAAAGGCCCCCTTGACCTTGCCGCTGCTTTCGCCTTTTGCCAAGAAGGGCGCGGCATGCACGGCCGCGAGCACGCCGAGACTATGAGCGACAAGAATGACCGGGCGCGCCGCGCGCTCCACTTCCTCGCCGATGCGGTCCCGCCATGCGTCGAGGGCGGGATGCTCAAAATCCGCCTGAACGACGCGGCGCACGGACGGGATTTTGGCTTCCCAACGGCTCTGCCAATGGTCCGGCCCAGACCCGCCGAGGCCCGGTATGACGAGAATTTCGGCTTCGGCTGCGCGCATCGAAAAAAACTCGTGGCCGTCGTTCAGGCGGCGCCGTGCCTAGGTTCTTTTGTGCGAGGTCCCAGGCGAGAGCGCCGAGGCATTGGCGTCTCAGGTCCTTTTTCCGCGCCGAGAGCCACAGCGACCGTCAGCTCTCGCCAAAGACGCGCTTAAAGATGAAATCGATATTCTTCAAATGGTAACCAAGATCGAACAACTCTTCGAGTTCGGCATCGCTTAGCGCCTTGCGCACGTCCTTGTCGCTTTTCAGGAGCGTCAAAAAATCACCTTCGCCGCGCCAGACCGGCATGGCGTTGCGCTGAACCAAGCCATAAGCCTCCTCGCGGCTTAAGCCTTTTTGAGTGAGCGCGAGCAGAACCCTCTGCGAATGAATAAGGCCGCCTAGCCGGTCCAGATTTTTTTTCATATTGGCGGGATAGACAATGAGCTTGTCGATCACTTGGGTAAGACGGGCGAGCGCGAAATCGAGGGTGATCGTCGCGTCCGGCGCGATCATCCGCTCGACGGAGGAATGCGAAATGTCGCGCTCGTGCCAAAGTGCGACGTTCTCCATGGCCGGCGTCGCCATGCCACGCACGAGCCGCGCGAGGCCTGTGATGTTTTCGCTCAAGACCGGATTGCGCTTGTGCGGCATGGCGGACGAGCCCTTCTGGCCTTCCGAAAAAAACTCCTCCGCTTCCAGCACCTCTGTTCGCTGCAAATGCCTGATCTCGGTTGCCAGCCGCTCCAACGAGGACGCAATGACGGCTAGCGTTGCAAAAAACATCGCGTGACGATCGCGCGGAATGATCTGCGTCGAGGCAGGCTCGACCGCAAGCCCGAGTTTTGCCGCGACATGAGCCTCGACGCGCGGATCGATATTCGCATAAGTGCCGACGGCGCCGGAAATCGCGCAGGTCGCGATTTCTTTCCGCGCATTTACCAGCCGCGCGCGGGCGCGCAAAAATTCGGCATAGGCTTGCGCGAGCTTTAGCCCAAATGTCATTGGCTCGGCGTGGATGCCATGCGAGCGGCCGATCATGGGCGTGAGCTTGTGCTCGAACGCGCGGCGTTTTAACACGTCAAGCAAGGCGTCGATATCGGCCAATAGAATGTCCGAGGCCCGGGTGAGCTGCACGGCCAAACATGTATCGAGCACGTCGGAAGATGTCATGCCTTGATGCACGAAGCGCGACTCTGTTCCGATGAATTCGGCGAGGTGAGTCAAAAAGGCGACGACATCATGACGCGTGACCTTTTCGATCTCGTCGATCCGCGCCGCGTCGAGCGTTGCATTGCCGGCCTTTTCCCAGATCGCTCTGGCGGCCTCCTTCGGGATGACGCCGATTTCGGCCAGCGCATCGCAGGCATGCGCCTCGATCTCGAACCAGATGCGAAATCGCGTTTGCGCCTCCCAGATGGCGGACATTTCAGGCCGGGAATAGCGCGGGATCATTTGGGGGGCTCTATGTCAAGGCGCGCCCGGCGTGGTATGGCGCCGGCGTGATTGTCTCGCGCCGTAACACGGGAGAGCGGACGAAGTCCATGGGACCGCCAACGCGATACTGTCAGTTTGAAGTTCGGGGTGATTGATCCCTAATATTGCTTAATTTGCTTGATTGAGAATGTTAGCTGGGCGCGATTCACCCAATGCCCCGTAGGTAATACGTGCCGTCGTGTCGACAAAGGCGCGTCCAATCTCTACAGTGCGAACATGAGCGCCCCTCCGTCAACGCTGCCCGTAAAACGTAATAGATCGCGATTTGGGAGAAGAAATATGTTTGTTATCCGCCT
The DNA here is from genome assembly GCA_050747245.1 of Candidatus Acidiferrales bacterium. Taxonomy (GTDB): domain Bacteria; phylum Acidobacteriota; class Terriglobia; order Acidiferrales; family UBA7541; genus JBOGNO01. The sequence continues at coordinate 2,815 of JBOGNO010000026.1, read as the reverse complement.
AGTCCTCAAGAATTGGTGAAATTTATGTGATGTTAATGTGAGCCTAGGGGAACCACGTACCTCCTAGGAGCGAATGCTACCGGCACGTCTAATCTGCACGACGTATTCCCGTTTTTACGTGACATTAGCATATCTCAAGGTGGCGGCCTACAGAAGGCAATAATCGGTAGTGGTACAGTTTGAAATCCTGGGCCGTTTTGGCCATTTGCTCCATCGCCTGGGGCGTGCCATATTTTTAGCATGACACCCAAGCGCCTTCCCCGCCCGCGTGACCCAATTCAATTGGGAAAGTTGATCGGCGATATTTTGACCGGACAGGTAGCAGACGTCGCCGGCCCCGATCCAAAGGACGAAGGCAAAAATCCCGCCGCCGTTGAGCTAGGCCGTAAAGGCGGCATTAAGGGCGGCCGGGCACGTGCCGATTCGTTGACGCCAGCCGAGCGCAAAAGGATTGCGCAGGAAGCCGCGAAAAAGCGTTGGAATAAAAACTAACGCAAATCTGCGCTTGCAGCCGTATGGTTCCCCAAACAAATAAACGCTTGTACCTTGCCAAAATTCGATTCTGCCGTTAGTTTGCCGCGAATCGAATAAACGGGTTGTGCAAGATGCATTCATATGAAGAATGGACGCGTAGCGAGATAAGCCGCCTTCGCGCGGAGGCTCAAAATGCATCTGCGGAAGCGGACACGTTGCAGCGCGCCTTCGATAAATGGCTGGAATTGCAGGCGGTGAACAATGAGTCGCCTGCCCAGATAAATGGCGATGCGAGCCATGGCGCTCACAGTCAGGCACTAACGCGCCGGGGGCGCCGGTTGGGTTACGGGAACAAGAATGCGGAAGCACTGAAAAGGATTAAGGCGGCATCCCCGTCGGGGCTCACACCCGACGAACTTTTCGCCGTCTTCACCGCCAAGTTTGGGGCCAAATACAAGCGGAGCAGCATGCGCGCTATGCTCTGGAATCAGAAAAAGCTGGGGAAAATTGAGAATCGCAATGGCCGCTACGTGATCGCCCCTAATGGGCAGCACACATAAGCGGCCATTTTATAAAGTTCGGGCTCCGAGGTCGCACCTCGGGTCCGTATGGCGGGGAGACATACCCTGCTAGCGCCGCCCCCTTGGTATGGGGGATAGGAACTGGCCACGCGTGACCAATCGGCCGAACGGCGCGCGTGGCAGTGCCTTTATAGCATCATGAGAAACATTAGGGAATCCCCTTTAAACTGGAAGATTGTGCTTGACCGATCAGGTATGATTGTGTATTATCATGCCTATGAACAAGCTCCCCGCCGAAAAGCGCGCACAGGCCCTTCAAATGATGGCGGAGGGCATTGCCCTACGGGCGATCACGCGACTCACAGGGATTAATCGGACGACGCTGCTGAAGCTCCTTGTCGATGCGGGAAAGGCATTTTCCGACTACCAAGATCGCACGCTCGTAAATCTGTCCTGCAAGCGCGTGCAAGTCGATGAGGCATGGGCATTTTGCTATGCGAAGGCGAGGAACGTCGCCGCCGCGAAAGCCGCTCCTGAAGGCGCTGGGGACATTTGGACGTGGGTTGGGCTGGACGCGGATAGCAAGCTTGCGGTTTCTTGGCATGTCGGCGACCGCGATAGCGAAGCGGCCGAGATTTTCATAAACGACCTTGCGAAGCGACTTTCCAATCGAGTTCAACTAACGAGTGACGGTCACAGGCCATATCTGCAAGCAGTTGAAGGCGCGTTCGGTGCCGACATTGATTACGCGATGCTAGTAAAAATGTACGGCGCGGCGCCGGAAGGTCAGCATCGCTACAGTCCCGCAGTTTGCAATAGCGCGCACAAACATCGTGTAGAAGGTAGTCCAGACCCGAAGCATATCAGCACGTCGTTTGCGGAGCGCAACAATCTTTCGATGCGCATGGGCAACCGCCGCATGACGCGACTTACTAATGCCTTTTCAAAGAAGGCGGAGAATCACGCGCACATGATGGCGATCTACTTCATGCACTACAATTTCGTGCGCATCCACCAGACGCTCAAGATCACTCCTGCGATGGCGGCCGGCGTTACCCTCAAGCTTTGGGAAATGTCCGATTTGGTGGATGTCCTGGAAACTTGGGAGGCGAGGTGCGGCAATGAATGAATTTCAAACTGTACCACTACCCAATAATCGATCGCGGGGAGATTTCTAAACTGCGATGCTTGCATGCGCGACGTGATCCTGAGGTGCGCATTCAGGTCGAGCTTGCCGATGGTCGGCGATCGCCACCAATGAATATGTTGGGTTCGCCTGAACAAACAACGCCGCTATCGAAAGGGAGGGCCGAGCACGCATCGCCGAAATAAGCTGCGCATCGCCGGAGGCGGAGGCTGGGTCAGGCAATCCTCGACGTGATTCTGTAGCCGACCACAATCGACGCCCGGATTGCGACAGAGGCAGGCCCGAGACGAATACCCGGTCTTGCGGTATCCAATCCGCGCATCAGAGTCTGATCAACCGTCGTCGCGAAGCTTCCGTCTCCTGCCATGCGCAGCCCGTCTTGCTATAACCGCCGCCGCGGAACGAACGCGCACGACCATCATGCTTGACCACGGACATGAGAATCACGACTCACCATTTAGGAATAGTGGGTACTGGATCGGTAGAAAAAGCTGCGACGAAATCGCTTACGCACGGAAAGCCGGGCAAAATCGAAACCCGGGCCGCCGGCATCGAAGTGGGGTGGCGCGCTTGGACGGGAAAGGCCCCGGCCGCTGGTGCGGACGGGGCTCGCTGCGGGTCCGGCTTAGTCGCCGTTGGCCTTGCGGCCGCGGGACCAGATGAGGGTGTAGAC
>JBOGNO010000025.1:0-11021 GCA_050747245.1 Candidatus Acidiferrales bacterium | reverse complement strand
CGGCGGATCGGTCTTGGCCACGACGATGTCGCCCCTACGCACATGACAGAGCAGAGCCACGGCGGCGCCGGGATAGAAGGCGGCATATTCGATAGCTCGGCCAACTAGCCCAAGGTGAGCCAAATCGGGAATTACGGTTCGGTGCACAGATACGCCGCGAACAATTTCCTTCGCTGGCAGAGCCAACTCATTACCCGCTCGCTGCCGCCTGCTCGCGATGACATGGATGTCGAAGCCACGTTCCGCCATCGCGAAGGCCAGGTCAGAAAGGATTTGACTCGTTGCTGAAGAATCGGGGTAGAAGAAACGGTTGACAAATACGAGACGATGAACGCGTGGCGAACCGCTCATTCGATCACCGTTTGCTGGGGCACGAAGGGTGTTTGACATTGAGGTTCCGTCGGGCGCGCGATATCGTACGCACGAAGAGCGGCGATCAATTGTCCCGAGATAACACTGATCCGCCGACGGGGCTAAGGCGCGGCTCGTGTGGGCCGATCGATTCGATAATGCTCACGACCCCTGCGAAAATGAAGAAGGGAATAGAGCGAGGGTACTCCGGAGCCTTGGATCGCAGATAGCCGGGCGGCGCCGTATAGCGGCACTTTTGGCAATTGTCTCCCGGCAGAGACCAAAGAGCCGCGCCGCCTCGCGCCGGCTCTTCCCCTCGCCGTAAACGAAAACGAAACTAAACCGTCGAGCCGCTGCCTACGTCGCCACTGCAAACATCCCCAGCCACTCCTGCGAATGTCGAGGCGAACGACCCAGAGAGACTCGGACCCTTAGCGCTTGTGCTGCTCGCGCCACTTCCTGACGACGGCCAGCGTATTCTCGATGTGTTTCTCCGCCTTAGAATCCGCGTAGGAGTAAAGAATCTTTCCTTCGGGCGAAATCACATAGGAAACGCGGTTAGCAAAGGCCGCGCCTACGAGCGGAATGTTGAACGCCACGTCATAGGCCTTGATGACCGAAAAGCTGGGGTCCGCGCCCACCGGGAATTTGTCGCGGCATTCCTTCGTCGAAAAGTCGCGTTGCACCTCGATCTTGTCGCCCGAAACGCCAATGACGCTGGCGCCGGCGGTCGCGAAGTTCTCGATGCTTTCAGCAAATTCATGCGCCTCGATCGTGCAGACACTCGTGAATGATTTGGGATAGAAGTAGAGGACCACCGGTCCCTTTTTCAATGCTTCGGCGAGGGAGAATTTGAACTCTTTGCCGCCCCGCGCAGCGTCCAAAGTGAAATCGGGCGCGGCGTCGCCCGGCTTCAATGCCGCCATTGCGGCGGTGGGGAAAAGGCCCAGACAGAGAGACAGGAACAGGGTCAACAGCTTCACTGGAGGCATCCCTTTGTATCATGCTCGTGTGGCAGAAAGACAAAAGCAGACCGCTCGCTACGCAAGCAACACATAATGCTCCGCTCGATCCGATCAACTATGGACGATCGGAAGACCGCGCAACGCTGCGCGATCGACAGGCGCGAATCGACCGAGCACAGTCTCGGTCTCGCCTTCAATTCGCTCGAGGCCCAGGCCCTGGCGACCACAACCGGAGTTTTTTTGCAAAAAACCCCAAGCATTAGAATTTGCCCAATCGACGCGGATCGGACAACGCCGCGTTGATCGCATCGACAAACGGCCCGAGCTTTGGCGGTTGTGCTTCAATATCGACCCTTACGGCGAACTTGCGGAGCGCGGCGCTGCACACCGGGCCGATCGACGCGACGAGCGTTCGGCCAAGACTTTGCAGGAGCGACGCCTTTTTGCCGACAAATTGCGCGACGGCGAAAAGGTTGCTCGCCTGCGATGCGGTGGTAAACGCCACAAGATCAATCTCATCGCGACCAAGCGCGTCGATCAGCCTTAGCAACGGAGTCGTGTCCTTTGGCAGGCCCCAGCGATAGGTCACGATTTCGGTTACTTGCGCACCTTCGCTTTCGAGCGCGGCCTGTAAGGCGCGATTGGTGTCGCCGTAGCGCTGCACCACGACGCGTTTGCCGGGTAACGGGATCTTGCGAACTTCAGCCAGTACCTCGTGCGTCGTGAAAGGGTTGCTGGCGGCGCGGTCGATGCGCACCTCGCGCGAGCGCAGTACCGCGGTCGGCTTGGGGCCCCGGACGACCACCCGCGCTTTGTCCAGCAACCGTAACAGAAGATCGGTTAGCCCTAGCGAATCTGTTGCATCGAACAGCGCGCGCGTCCCGACGCCCGTCTGAAAAACGAATATATCGGGCGGTGTGGTATTCCAGTCACGGATCAACGCGTGGATCCGCGCGGGATCGACATCTGGGATTTCGGCCAGTGCTGGCGCCGAAAATGGCGTGCCTCCATGCTTGCGGACCAGGCTGGCAAAGCGATCACCCGCCCGGCTTTCGAGAATGGCTACGGTTTTGTCTTTCATCGGCGCGCGACGCAAAGGTCTCCTGGTTAGGCCTTGTCACCGCGTTGCGGGCTTCCAATCTCTCGGTCCGACAGATCTAGTTGAACATCGCACAAATCAACTTTGGCGTCTAGACCATAACCCGCCTCACGCTAAACAAAGATAGTTCGGAGACCCGGGTGATACAGGGATCAGTTGCGCGCAAGTTTACCCATAGGAGCTTTTCAAAGGCACCCCCATTTCGAGGCAGGGCCTGGTTGCGCCCTGTTTGCAATGGAGCACGGATCTGGCGACCGGAACTTCGCAGCCGAGCGGCCCAATGAAGTTTGGCTGGCCTGCCTCCAGAGGCGACGCCTCGCGCCCGGCCGGACTCAACCATTTCGATCGCGGCCGCGCATACGCCGCCGCCGATTACCGCAAGGATTTCAGCGCGGCCTTGATGATCCAATCCCCGCGCCGCAAGCGAAATGACGGGGACAATGCAGCGCTGGAAAGCTGCTTTGGCACTCGGAAAACCGAACTCGTGGACCAGGCTTGCCACGCAACCCGGGATGCCGGCCGGCACCGCCTGTTCGCCTGCATCGAAGGATGCTCCAATCGTCAGCGGCTCGCTTACGCCCTCGGCTATATCACCCCCGAACAGGCCACCCGCCAAGCCGCCTCATCCGGTGTCCCTAAAATCGCAGGCGGGACATCGCACGCGATATGCGCCGCCAATCGCCGCAAGGAGATCGTGCCTTGTGGCATGATCACAAGAGCGCCAGCCAGGCCATTGTCGCACGCCTTGTGTCCGACAGTTTGATGTGATTTTGTCCGGCCTTAGAGCGGGCGTTCGCGAATGCTGGTTGCATCGCGGCGCTCCTTTCCGAGCGGCAAAGAAGCACTTTTATGAATCATCTCAATGCCTTATCCAACCGCGTCTCATACCACATGGGTTGGCCATTGCAGGGGATCGACAGTTGAAATGTCCTATCACGGTACCTCCAAGCGCTGTTATCCGCTACGCGACGCTCGGTTTACGGCGGTGCTACATGCCGCGCGCCGGGCTCTGGTCGCATAAATATCATCTTGACGGACGGAAGGAGCCAAACGAATCTGTGCCGCATAGCGACAGCTTCTATAGTCTCAATGTCTTGCTGGGCCTCGCGCGCAATCTAGAGATTGTTGCCGGCGAGCCCTACCATCTAGAGGCGATTTTCAAGACGGCCACGGGTTCACTTCTGTTACACCGGGCACGCAACTACGCCTTTGGCATGGCGCTGTGGGCGGGTGCGGAGCTTGGCTTCGATGTCCCTGCAAACGTTCTTGCCAAGGTCCGCGATTTAATGGTTAATCCAGCCGCCGCGGTTCACTGGAAGGCACAGGACATCGGACTGATGCTGTCAGGCGTTGTCGCCCAATCCCGCGTCGATCCAGCATGGTGCAAGATAGCCACTTCATTGCGTGATGTGATCCTCACCTCATTTCGCGCGCCGAGCGGGTTATTCTTCGATTCCGGCACTGGATTTAGAAGGTATTTCGCGTCGTTCGCCACTCAGGTTTATAGCTGTCTCGGGCTCTTCCACTATGGCGAGGCAATGGACGATCCTCTTGCAATCGCGGCGGCGAACGCTTGCGTCACCCAGCTGATCGCTTTGCAGGGGCCGCGGGGAGAATGGCCCTGGTTTTTTGCGCCCGGCCGGGGGACGGTCGTCGACTTCTATGAAGTTTATGCGGTGCACCAGCATGGCATGGCGCCAGCAATCTTGCATCATGCGATTATGCGTGGCGTGCCAGGCGCGCGAGAGGCTTTGGTGAAAGGCTTCATTTGGCTTTTTGGCGACAACGAATTGGGCCGCACGATGTTGCGGCCTGACCTGCACCTTTTCTACCGATCGCAAAGGCGCTCCGGCATCAGCGCGAGCCGAGCCGCGCGCGGTTTGCGCGCCTTGACGAACGCGGCGCTTAACCGGAATGACGAGATTGGCACCGCAAGGGGCGCGGGACGAACTCTCTCGTTGGAAGTCCGCAGTTACGAATTGGGCTGGATTCTCTGGTCCTTCGGTGGCCGCCGCGATTTTCCTGAGTTGACAGATAGGCCTGAATTTATTGGGGCACTTTGAGCTGGCGGCGCGTCGCCTCATTCGAGCCAACAAGTAGCAGTCCCGGACAAACGGTGTCATGGTTCAAGCGCTGAATTCCGATTTTCAGTCTTCCGATGTATTGCCGGCCGCGCCAAGCCGCGACAGCGCATCCTCGGTCAAGGTGCCGCTCGTCCTGGTTCTGATCGCATTGACCATGTTCCTGCCGGAAGAAACATCATTCCATTTTGGCGACTTACGCATGACCATTTGCCGGGTACTCCTTTTGCTTATCACGCCGGCGATCCTGTTCTGCTTTGTGCGATTGACGATCAGCGGAAATTACCGGTTTGTTTGGTCAGATGTGTTGGTACCCGTCACCGGACTCTGGATGATCGTTGCGCTGAATGAAACCGAGGGGTTCGACCGGTCGATCGTGTCTAGTGGCATCTTGGCGCTGGAATTTTGTATTCCCTATATGACGACACGAGTGTTTCTCACTGAAAGAGGCCAAGCAGTTGCTCTTGTCCGCATCCTTTGCATCGCGATTGCCACGATAGGCGTGCTCGCGATTTTCGATGAGTTCTCGAGGCGCAACGCGGTGCGGGCACTCGTGGGATCTTTTACAGGATATCCCCAAGAGCGTGTCGACTACAGCATCTATATGCGCGGCTTTCTCTTTCGCACGGAAAGCACGTTGGAACACCCGATCTTGCTGGGAACCGCTTGTATGATTGGCCTGCTGATGGCAACCACGATGCGCGGAGCGCGGCGAAAATTCATGCTCGCCGGGTCTGCCTTGGGGCTGGCGCTATCGGCGTCGTCGGCCCCAGTTAGTGGAGCTGTGATAGGTTTTTGTGCTCTACTTTACAATAAGCTCTTGCGAAACTTCCGTTTTCGCTGGAGTTTCCTGTTCGCAAGCGCCGCCGGAGTCATCCTATTTATCTTCAGCGCCCATCCCAGACCGTGGGGGTTTATTTTTGCCCATGTAACATTCGACGAGGAGTCGGGCTATTATCGCCTTTTGCAATGGGAAACCGTCGGCCCCTTTGTCATGAACTCCCCCATTTTTGGCATGGGCCTAACCGACGTAGGAATATTAGCCGAGGCCGGGCTCGCGCCTACGATTGACGCAAATTGGCTTCGGATGGCGATGTTGTTTGGCATCCCGGGGTCAATACTTACTATTCTGTCCTACATCACCGCATGCTCAGGTTCGATGGATATCGGAAACAAGGGCCTAAATTTGACGGAGCAGGAGAGGCGGCTAGGCTCAGTGCTAAGCCTAATTCTAGGGCTTATCATTTATATAGGTTTTACCGTAGACTATTGGGGGACAGTCTATATTCTGATCACGTTTCTGGCGGGCATTAGAGCGCACTTGGGTGCGCTCGGAGCCCTGCCACGCGAACCGGGACTTGACGGCGACGGTTGAAGGAATGCCCTTAATGTCCGTTCGAAATGAAGCTGACCCGGATGAGTCTCAATGATCCAACAGACATGGCCCGATTCTGCGGGAGCGGCCGTTGTTCGAAGTGGCAAGATCGCGCGTAATGCGGCCGCGATAGACGATGTTGTCCGATTGAGCCGAGCCGGACGGGAGCATATCGCACTGCGATTAGCGCGCGCCAAAAGCGGTGGCAGCAAACGTTTGATTGATTTGCGCACAAAACGACCAGCTCTAAAATGAGCGGTCCGCCGGGCGCTTGGCAACAGAACCTTGCGCCACAACGATCCTTAGCGCTTCAACGACCGGCTCGAGCAAGACCGGAGTTGTTCCAAACGCTTCGCCGTCAATCTGCACGAGCACAGGTCGGTCTCCTGCGAGTCGAACGTTTGTGATCGAGCGAACGAAAAATTCCGCCCCGTCTTCAACACGGCCAGTGATTAAACGCCACCCGGCGCGCACCAAAGAGATAAAGTTGTCGTCAGTCAACGCTATGAGCCGCAAACCGGGACGTGTCACCGAATTATCGGGGGAAATGAGATAACCGCCACCGTAACAAGCGGAATTGGTCACGATCGCGAGCCGACAGCGGATCGTTTGGCCTTCGGCTTCAACCAGAACGTCGGGCAGTTTCTCGCGGAAGACGAGCCTCAAGGCGGCAACGACAAAGGCGAATTTGCCCATGAGTTGCTTAAGTCCAGGCGAGATGGCGTAAACCACCGCGGCGTCGAACCCAGCGGACGCCATGAGGAAAAATGGACGACCATTTGCAAGACCGTAGTGAAGCGGCAGCGTCTTGCCGTTGATTATACTCTGAGCAATCCGACTCGATGCGACCGGCAGATCGAGTTCTTTTGCCAGAACATCGGCCGTCCCCCCTGGGATTACGATCAGAACGGGGCGGCGCCCTCGGCGGCGATGGAGTCCGGCTATAGCTTCACTGATCGATCCGTCTCCTCCATGAATTGCTATAGCGTCAACTTCCGCACATCGTTCTTCCGAGATGCGGCTGATTTCGCCGGATTGCTTCGTATAGCAGATTTCGACCCGCAAGCCGTGTCGCAGGAGAATGGACGCAATACCTTCGACCTTGCGGCGTGAGAAACCGCCAGCTCTCGGGTTGGCAAGAATTATGAGTGATCGAATTACGACCAAGCGCGCAATCTCATCCCTTGACGGAGACCCTCACGGCGCCAAGGTATCACAAAACCGCTGATGAGCTTGATATTCTGGGCTCAAGAGACTTCCGTTAGCCCGAAACATACTGTAAGAAACACCGTACAGGTCGAGCAAAGTGTGAATCATGCTATCTGATTGAAACGGCTTACTAAGGTTAGAACGAAACGTCGCGATGCGCCCATCCAGTTTTTCCTGAAATTGCTGTGCCAGATAAAACATTAGTGGTATCTGATAGACTTGTCGAGGCGCAGGTCCATCAATATGGCCGATGAAATCAGAGGTTTCTCCAAGCGACTCCCCATGGTCAGACAAATACGTGAATGTCGATCCATTATATCTATTAAATAGCTCCAGCAGCTTATAAACAATTGAGTCGTTATAATATACCGTATTATCATAATAATTGTACTGCGCAATTTTGTTATATGCCAAGAAACTCAAGTTTTTGAAGAGTCCTCCTTTGGAGGGTCCTCCGAGAGAAAACCTTTCGCGAACGAAACCAGGAACTTTGTCAATTCCCTGGAATTTTGCGAAACTGCCAGGATATCTGCTGGGATAATAGGAATGAGATCCCAGAAGATGCACAATTATAAATTTTGCTCCGCCTTCAGACCGCAATGCTTCTTCAAACGGTTCGATTACTTTTTCATCATAACTACTTCCATCACCCATTTCGCCGTAATCGTGCTTGTTTACAAAAATCGAGATGTCGGCAGAGCGACCGAAAACGCTGCCCCAGCTATCCATGACCCCGACTTGCTGCTGATTCGATATCCAATACGTCCTAAAGTTGGCGGCATTGAGAATTTGGATTATATTAGGGCCGTTCCACAGCGGACCAGAATCGTCTCTATTTGCAAACGTCAGTAGGTCTTGTAAAGCTGCAACCGTTCCACCCCTCGCCGAACAGCTATCTGTTGCTAGAAATAACTCTCCCTTTATACGCGTTAAATTTGGCGTCGTATCGCGCGAGTACCCGTAGAGTGACATGTGATTTCTAGTAAGAGACTCCCCTATGACAAGGACATGAACAGCATGAGATCGCGTTGGATCTACACTAACCTTAAGTGAATTTGCCGACATACCTGAATATATGGTTCTAATGGCAAACTTTTGTTCGAATGCCTGCGCGATCGAGGCGTATGGAGACATGAACGGATTATAGCCATATAGGGAATAATGCGGTAATCCTGTCCACCACAATCCGGCCAGTAGCAAACAAAGGCCCAGGACTGCAAAGCGATTTGGGGTAAGCCCGGACCTCTTTCGCGCGCGTGAAGACCTTGCGATAAAAAGAAGCGGCACGGCAGCAATTGTCGCGTAAAAGAAATATTTTAACTGAAATACGGACGAAGCAAATTCAATAGCTTCGCTCTTATTTGTATCAATCAGCGCAAAAACGCTAGGCGCTCCCGGTAATTGGCCGTACAACAAAAAATGATACACATACACAAATGTGTAAAGCAACAAATATAATGACAATAACAACCACGCTATTTTTCTTATAATGAAGATACCCAGATTCTCTATTATCGTTGTCAAGATCACAAAAAAGAACAAGCTAAATGCGAAACCGGCAATGATTCGTGCAACATACCATGCTGCGTTGGTCGGCGACATGGTAAAAAGTATTCCGACAGGCAATGTTAATCCGACAAGCAATGTATAGGCGTACATACAAAGACATACCGGGACGATCGGTATCGCTCTTAATGCCACAGTAATTTTCTTGTAGAGCCTTGGTTTGTCCGCCTCGAACATGATACTTCCCCACGGGACCATTGGTTTCAACCGACATCGCCTGGATAGATTGTCACTAGATGGGCACGAGATGGTCACAAATCCGTTTCCTCCGCAACACCTATTCGGGGGATGACGATGTTGCCAATCGTTAGCCGCGTGCGCTGCCGCCGCAGGGGCTGCGCTTCTTCGCCAGCCATGAATGATCGGAAACCTTGGCCGGTTTGCAAGCCGCAAAAACTCGGGCAGCAGCCAATCAGAACAGCGCCGGACAATGCCCGATTGCTGTTGCTCACTTGCGAGATATCCGATCATCCGCAGCCAAAACGAGTGGCCAGGTGGCCGTTGGGCGCACCATCCTCTGGGCGGCGAACGGTTGACAGGTCTGCTCGACGAAAGCGTCGCGGCCGGCCTCGCGCAGAGGCTTCTGCAAACGGTCGCAGAAGACACGGCCCGGCAAACGCGGCATCTCCACCCATTTCGCCAAAAGACCGCTCAAAACGTCGCTCTCACGCGCCATCGCCTGCGCCGTAGCCCCGCCGGAATCCATGATCATGAGGCAATCAGCCCGCGACGGCTTCGTCACTCCGGCTGATACGGAAGCTATGCAGGTGTTTAGTCGGGAGCTCCAGTAACCATGTTATAGTTGTTCCTCAATGTCCAACTAGTCATCGATCCCGGGTAGAATAGACCAAAAGCGGCGGTTGTATCCACATAGTTATCATGTCCTACGCCGGAATTTTGGTCACCTCCGCCGGGGATAACATAATCCCTGGCGTCGCCGGGGATGCCACCTGTTGCTATCATTACATTATATGCCCAGTGGGCATTATGAACATATCCGTTAAAATTGTTGTAAAACTGTAATGACTCACCAGATGAAGCCTGTGGCGTATTATAAAAAGTATTGTATTTTACATCAACGCAGCTAATATATCCGCTGCCAAACTGCAAGTAATTTGGATGCGAAGCAACACCCCATCCAGATTGTTCAATAAGGTTTTTGCGGTAAATAACAACGAGCGGGACAGTCGGCAATTGGACTTCCTCGAGAGTATGTTCCGGAGCATTCTTGAGCCAGTTATGTATAACCGTGTTCCTTCCGCCGCCCTGATTAAAGATAAGTCCTGATCCACCTGGCCCGTTAACTCCAATGTTGACGTACATACCCGCGCCGTCGATAGTAGAATAAGATACAGTAAGATTAGGAGACCAATTGTCGGTGTTAATAACTCCGGCCGAGATTAGGGTTAGATTTGGCCCCCCAAAATTGCTGCTTATGACCGTGGGGTTTGGGGAATTTTTAAACCAAAGATATGCCCCGCCATGCAGGGAGAAATCGACGCCGGATATCACGACGTTGCTTGTATCATCGACGCGGACATAAGGCGGCGAGGCGTCCGCTCTAACGGTGATGCCGGGGCCACTCAATGCCTGCCAATCGGTCAGCTTCGTTCCCGCCGGAACACCTACCGGATAGTCTACGCCGGCAACTCTAAAGGGTGGCCGCAGCGCGTAGCCCTGGAGCAAAGTGGGGTGCTGGGCGCCCGCTGCCGCTGGAGGCGGCGGCGGCGGCGGCGGCGGGCATGACTGCGCCAGCGCGGAAAAGTGCGTTTGCGCCGCTATAAATATCAGAAGCATCGCGGCGGCTCGGATTTTTCCGGGAATTCGACGGTTCAATTTTTCCGCCTCAGCAAGCGTATTTGCGCGCGATGGCCCCGTGGGAAAAAGTCTGCGGCGACGGCCGCTTTGAGGCACACTCCCTGATAGAAGACAGCTCGGATGCCGCTCGGGCTTGCCTTGTCTGCTGCCGCGATGCCGATCGCCTCCCGCGTCAGCATTGATACGGTCAAGCTTAACGGGAGAGCTTAGAGAACGACGACAGAATTGAGGGCCAGTGTGCATGGTAACCTCATGAGAATTTTGAGCCTGGCGAGCATGAGCCTTGCCTTTCAGGCGGAATGAGGTCTATCCATGGGCAACAACGGGGAAATCCCGCGGTGGTGTTCGGCCCCGGGCGTGGCACGGAAGGCCAAGACTTGACATACAGGCGACGAAACCGCGGTACTTGCGTGACGCCTTGCGCGGTGTGAGCCCGCGGCGGCGGCGTCAACGGGCTGATGAGGAAGCGATGGAGATGTTTAGTCGGGAGCCCCAGTAACCATGTTATAGTTGTTCGTCAGCGTCCAACCAGTCATCGATCCCCGATAGTACAGCCC
>JBOGNO010000024.1:0-19070 GCA_050747245.1 Candidatus Acidiferrales bacterium | reverse complement strand
TCTTCTTTCTCCGTCCCGCGCAGCAGCAACCCGATGTTGTCTCCCGCAATCCCTTCATCCAGCAGCTTCCGGAACATCTCCACGCCCGTCACCACCCGCTTCATCGTCGGACGAAATCCCACAATCTCCACTTCCTCGCCTACCTTCACCTTCCCGCGCTCCACTCTCCCCGTCACCACCGTCCCTCTCCCCGAAATCGAAAAAATGTCCTCGATGGGCATGGCAAACGGCTTGTCAATGTCCCGCTGCGGCAGCGGCACGTTCTTGTCCACCGCCTCCATCAACTCCAGAATCGTCTTCTCCCACTTCTCGTCCCCTTCCAAAGCCTTCAGCGCCGAGCCGCGAACCACCGGAACCGTGTCCCCGGGAAACTGGTAGCTCTTCAGCAGGTCCCGCACTTCCATCTCCACCAGTTCCAGCAGTTCGGGATCCTCCACCGCGTCGCACTTGTTCAAAAACACCACGATGTACGGCACTCCCACCTGCCGCGCCAGCAGGATGTGCTCCCGCGTCTGCGGCATCGGCCCGTCCGTCGCCGCCACCACCAGAATGGCTCCATCCATCTGCGCCGCCCCGGTGATCATGTTCTTGATGTAGTCGGCGTGCCCCGGACAATCAATGTGCGCGTAATGACGGTTGGCCGTCTCGTACTCCACGTGCGCTACCGCAATCGTGATCCCCCGCTCGCGCTCTTCCGGTGCGTTGTCGATCGAATCAAACGCCCGGAACTGCACCTTGGGATTGTTCTTCGACAGCACCTTGGTGATCGCCGCCGTCAAAGTCGTCTTCCCGTGGTCGATGTGCCCGATCGTCCCCACGTTCACGTGCGGCTTCGATCGCTCGAATTTCTCCTTCGCCATATTTGCTCTTCCTCAGTTGAAGTTTTGCGGAACCCGCGCCCGCATTTTCGAAATATCCTTTCCGTTGCCTTCCAGACGCTTCACCATCTCCGTCAGCCGCTCGCCGCCCAGTTTCGAATCGTGCAAATGGCGCACGGCTGCTTTGAGTTTGTTCCCTATGTTTCTCCCATATTGCAACCGCCGGAGTTCGTCCATTCGCGTTCCCTACCTCGCCACCTTGCCGGTCATCTTCGAAATCACTTCGTCCGCCACCTGCGCAGGCGCTTGCTCGTAATGCGAAAAATGCATGGTGAAACTCCCGCGCCCCTGCGTGCGGCTTCGCAAATCGGTGGCGTAGCCGAACATCGTCGCCAGCGGCACTTCCGTATTGATGATCTGGCTTCCCGCGCGCGATTCCATGCCCTGAATGCGTCCGCGCCGTCCGTTCAAATCCCCTATAACGTCGCCCATGTATTCCTCGGGGACTACCACTTCCACGCGCATCACCGGCTCCAGCAGCCGCGGCGCCGCGCGGTGGCAGGCTTCCTTGAACGCCATCGAACCCGCAATCTTGAACGCCATTTCCGAGCTGTCCACTTCGTGGTAACTGCCGTCCTCGATGACCGCGGCGATGTCCACCATCTCGTATCCTGCGAGGATTCCGGTTTCCATCGCTTCGCTGACGCCATCCTCAATCGCCGGAATGTATTCCCGCGGAATCGCGCCGCCAAATACCTTGTCAATGAACAGCAGCCGGTGTTCCTTGTCGAACCGCCACTTCCCGCCCGCCCCGGCAACTTTTTTCGCCAGCGCGTCAATTTCGTCTGAAGACATCTCGTGCATGTCCTCGTGGCTCGCGCTGGGCAGCGGATGCACGGACAATTTCACGTGGCCGTACTGCCCGCGTCCGCCGGTCTGGCGGATGTATCTTCCTTCGGCCGAAGCGTTCTTCCCGATGGTTTCGCGGTAAGCCACCTGCGGCCGGCCCACATTTGCCTGCACGTTGAATTCGCGCATCATGCGGTCCACGATGATTTCCAAGTGCAGCTCGCCCATGCCGGATATCAGCGTTTGGCCGGTATCCTCGTCGCTGTGCACGCGAAAAGTGGGATCTTCCTGCGCCAGTCGCCCGAGCGCCGTGCCCATTTTTTCCTGATCCGCCTTGGTCTTCGGCTCGATGGCCACAGAAATCACCGGCGCTGGAAAATCAATGGCTTCGAGCACGATGGGTTTGTCTTCGTCACACAGCGTGTCACCGGTCGAAACGTTTTTCATGCCGATGCACGCGGCAATGTCTCCTGCTTCGATGCTCTCGATTTCTTCGCGCTTGTTGGCGTGCATGCGCAGCAGCCGCCCGATGCGCTCCCGCGTGCGTTTCACGGAGTTGTAAACTGAATCCCCGGACTTCAGCACGCCCGAATACACGCGGATGTATGTCAGGTGCCCGACGTACGGGTCGGACATAATTTTGAACGCCAGCGCGGCGAACGGCTGGTCGTCGCTGGCGCGCCGCAGCACCGGCTCGCCCGTGTCGGGCGAAATTCCCTCCACCGGCTTCACGTCGATGGGCGAAGGCAGATAATCCACAATGGCGTCCAGCAGCGGCTGGACTCCCTTGTTCTTGAACGCCGCGCCCGCCAGCACGGGAACCAATTTCAGCGCCAGTGTCGAACGGCGAATCGAAGCGCGCAGTTCTGCCGGCTCGAGCTTGTGCTCGGCGATGTACTTCGAGAGCACCGCGTCGTCGTGTTCCGCGATGTACTCCACCACTTTCTCGCGGTGCTCCTTGTAGAATTCCGGGCTGATCGCGGAAGCCTTGATGGCCGCGGCGATATCCGGCCGCGTCTTCTGAAACGCCGGGTCCCACAATTTCTCGAGCTCGATGTATTCGATTTCTGAGCCTAAGGTTTCATCCTTCCAGACAATCGCGCGCTCTTCGATGAAATCAATCACGCCGATGAAGTGGTCTTCCTTGCCGAGGGGAAACTGCAGGGGAACGGGGTGGGCCGAAAGCCGCTGGCGCATGGTGCGCACGGAATGGTCAAAATCCGCGCCGATGCGGTCCATCTTGTTTACGAACGCAATGCGCGGCACGCGATACTTGTCCGCCTGGCGCCATACCGTTTCCGTCTGTGGCTGCACGCCCGCCACGGAATCGAAAATCGCAACCGCTCCGTCCAGCACGCGCAGGGACCGCTCCACTTCCACCGTAAAATCCACGTGCCCGGGCGTATCGATAATATTGATGCGGTTCAGCTTGTCGAACCGCTTCCACCACGCCGTCGTCGCCGCCGAAGTGATGGTGATGCCCCGCTCGCGCTCTTGTTCCATCCAGTCCATCGTGGCCGTGCCGTCGTGCACTTCCCCGATCTTGTAGAGCACACCCGTATAGAAAAGGATCCGCTCGGTGCACGTCGTCTTTCCGGCGTCGATGTGCGCCATGATCCCGATGTTGCGGGTCTGTTCGAGTTGGGCTTGCCGTGCCATTTTTCCTTTCTGCGTTTACCAGCGGTAATGCGCGAAAGCCTTGTTGGCCTCCGCCATGCGGTGCACATCCTCCTTCTTCTTGATGGCCCCGCCCTTGCCGTTGGAAGCGTCCAGAATTTCATCCGCCAGTTTCGTGGTCATGCTCTTCCCCGCTCGCCCGCGCGCGTATTCGATCAGCCAGTGCAGCGCCAGCGATTGCCGCCGGAAAGGATTCACTTCCACGGGCACCTGGTAGTTCGCGCCGCCCACGCGCCGCGTTTTCACTTCCAGCACCGGCTTGCAGTTCTCCACCGCCTTCTTGAAAATCGTCAGCGCGTCGCCGTTCGCTTTCTGCGCCACTTGCTCCATGGCCTCGTAAAAAATCGCCTGCGCTGTGGCCCGCTTGCCGTCGTACATCATGCAGCTGATGAATTTCTGCACCACGTCGCTGCCGTATACTGCGTCTCCCGCAATCTTGCGCCGGACGATCCAACCCTTGCGAGGCATCCTTCCGCTCCTTTACTTTTGCGCGGCCTTGGGCCGCTTCGCACCGTATTTCGACCGCCCCTGCTTGCGATTCTCCACGCCCGCGGCGTCCAGCGTGCCGCGCACGATGTGATACCGCACGCCCGGCAGATCCTTCACGCGCCCGCCGCGCACCAGCACGATCGAGTGCTCCTGCAAATTGTGGCCGATGCCCGGAATGTACGTCGTCACTTCCGCGCTGTTCGTTAGCCGCGCGCGCGCCACTTTGCGCAGCGCCGAGTTAGGTTTCTTCGGCGTCTGCGTGTACACGCGTATGCACACGCCGCGCTTTTCCGGACAGCCTTCGAGCGCCGGTGATTTCGTCTTGCTGCGAATCTGTTCGCGTCCCTGACGCACCAGTTGCGAAAACGTCGGCACCCTTTTCCTCCAATTTCATCCGCAAACATGCGCGCGCACGGCAGACTTCGCCGCTTCCGCGCATTCAGGTGAAAGAACAGATTGGGTTAGACTTGCTACCCCGAAGGAACCTGCCAGGCACTCCGCTTGGACGCGATTCACTCCTGCGAGTGAATTACATCTTTGGTACTGCGGAGAGGTTCACACGGCTTTGCGGGGCTGGCGCCCCATTCCGGCCGCTCTTCCTGTCCCGTTCCTTCGTACTCTGTTCCGGGACGGAAGCACTACCCCTTCACCAATTGGGCACACTACCCGCCCACAAGCTGGTAAGTATAGGGAAATCATATCTCTGTGTCAACCCGTTTTCCTGTGCAAATCTTTCTGGCCCCCTCTAAACTTTCGAAACCGCTTCCTGGAGAATCCCTTGGGATGCTCCAATTAAGCGCCCCGTATTCACGTTCCGAGCATCGAAACGGCACTACCATCCGGCCGTAGAATTCTCGCTAAGCTATTGAATTTTAATGGATTAGGTTAGTTCTAGAACCAGAGCCGCGGTTGCAGAAAAGAATCGCCACCCCGCAGCAATTCCTTCTTCTCAAGGTTGCCAGTCGAGCTGGTCCGGCAAGCGCGCCTCGGCTTGCCGCGCCCCTACCGAATCTCCATAATTTCTTTTTCTTTTGTGACCGAGAGGTCCTCTACTTTTTTCGTTTCCGAGTGCGTCAGTTTTTCGAGTTCATCCACGGAGCGCTTCTTGTCGTCTTCGCTGATCTTCTTTTCCTTTTCGAGTTTTTCGATCGCTTCTTTCACGTCACGCCGGATGTTGCGGATCGCCGTGCGATGGTTTTCGAGCACCTTGTGCACGTGCTTCACCAAATCTTTGCGGCGTTCTTCTGTGAGCGAAGGAATCGGCACGCGCACCACCTTCCCGTCGTTCGTCGGATTGAGGCCCAGGTCCGAAATCCGTATGGCCTTATCCACGATCGGCACCACCGTCGGATCCCACGGCGAAAAAACGATCACTGTCGGATCGGGAACGGAAAGCGTGCCCAGTTGATTGAGCAGCATCGGTGTGCCGTGGTAGTCCGCGCGAATTTGATCGAGCAGCGCCACGTTGGCGCGTCCCGTGCGCACTCCCGCCAGTTCGCGGCGGAAGTCCTCCACCGCTTTTTCCATGCGCGTCTTGGCCTGCGCCATGGCCTCTTTCGTCGTGGCGATTTGCGTCATGCGCAGCAACCTCCTTCCGCATCACTCCGCGATAACTTTGGAGCCTACTTTCTCGCCCATCACCACACGCCGGATATTTCCCGGCCGGCTCAAATTGAAAACGATGATGGGCATTTTGTTGTCCATGCACAACGAGATGGCCGTAGAATCCATCACCGAAAGTTTTTTCGCGATCACTTCGAGATAGGTAATCCGGTCAAACATTTTCGCCCCGGAAACTTTTTCCGGATCGGCATCATAAATTCCGTCCACGCGCGTGGCCTTCAGAATTACGTCCGCTTTCATTTCCATCGCCCGCAACGCCGCCGCCGTGTCCGTCGAAAAATAAGGATTGCCCGTTCCCGCCGCGAAAATCACGATGCGCTTCTTTTCCAGATGCCGCCTTGCGCGCCGCCGGATGAACGGTTCCGCCACCTGGTGCATTTCAATCGCGCTCATCATCCGCGTGATGCACCCGGCCTTCTCGAGCGCGTCCTGCAGCGCCAGCCCGTTGATGACCGTCGCCAGCATGCCCATGTAGTCGCCCGTCGCGCGATCGATCGCCAGATTTTTCTGCCGCGTGCCGCGAAAAATATTTCCTCCGCCCACCATGATGGCCACGTCCACGCCCAGCTCGTGAACTTCCTTGAGCTCAGCAGCGATCGCGTGCACCGTCTCGGCGTGGATGCCGAAGCCCTGCGGCCCCTGCAGCGATTCTCCGGAAAGTTTTAGAACGATGCGCCGGTAGACGGGCGCGTTGGCCCCCGCTTCGGAATTTGGCGCCTTCGCGCTTTGCGTCTTGGCCATGGCTTGGTTGGATTGTTCGGCTCGCGCTGCCTGCAGGCGTCCCCTTGCGGCGCTGGCCGCCGGAATTCTAACAGAGTTTTCGCAGAGGAAATTGCGGAATCTGCCGCTCAGGCCGGCGTGGAAGCCTGCGGAGTTTCGGCCGCGGGCGGAACCCCGGCTTCCGATTCGCCTACCTTGAATCGCGCGAACCGCCGCACCGTCAGATTTTCGCCCAGTTTGGTGATCGCCTGGTCGATCAGTTCCTTCACCGACACCGATTCATCCTTGATGAAGTGCTGTTCGTAAAAGCAGTTTTCTTCGCAGAATTTTTCCATCTTGCCGTTCACGATTTTTTCCACCACGTTCTCGGGCTTCCCGGTAGCCAGCGCCTGCTCGCGGTAGATCTTCCGCTCGCGCTCCAGAATCTCCGGCGTCACTTCTTCGCGCCGCAGGAATCGTGGATCGAGCGCCGCAATGTGCATCGCCAGATCGTGGCACAGCCGCTGAAAATCTTCCGTGCGCGCCACGAAATCGCTCTCGCAGTTCACTTCGATGAGCACCCCGATTTTTCCGCCCGCGTGGATGTAGTGGGAGACGAGTCCCTCCGAGGTCGAGCGCTGTGCCTTCTTTTGTGCCGCCGCCTGGCCTTTCTTCCGCAGAATGTCGATCGCCTGTTCGAAATGTCCGCCCGCTTCGGCGAGCGCGTCCTTGCACGCGGCAAATCCTGCTCCCGTTCGCTCCCGCAGTTCCTTTACTTGCTGCGCTGATATGTTAGCCTGCTCCGGTTTCGTCGCCATTGCTCTCGGAATTTCCTTCGTTTGAGATTTGTTCGCTTGTCGTGCGGACTATTGTCGATTTCCGCCTCATGTAAAGAGGCTGGAACGCTGCTCATCCGGCGGACTTTTCTTTTCCGTTTTCCTCTTCCTCCGCCGCTGCGGCGGGAATCTCCGCGGCCAGCTCCGCCGCCGGCTCGCCCTCGACGAAATCACCTTCCTGCTTCTCGTACTTCTCGTATGCGCTGGTATCCACGTACTCTTCGCCGGCCGCTTCGCTTGGCGCGCCTTCCACGGCTTTTTGCTCCGCCACTTGCGAGCGCTCGAAGCTTTCCCGCCCCGTGATCACCGCTTCCGCTATTTTCGAAGTGAACAGCCGGATCGCCCGCAGCGCGTCGTCGTTCCCCGGAATCACGCAGTCCACCATGTCAGGATCGCAGTTTGTATCCACGATGCCCACCACGGGAATTCCCATCCGTCGCGATTCGCGCACCGCAATGGTCTCCGCGTTGGGATCGATCACGAAAATGATGTCCGGCAGTGCGGTCATGTTCTCCACGCCGGAAAAATTCTGTTGCAGGTGCTTCAGCTCGCGCTCCAGCCGCGCCGCTTCTTTTTTCGGCAGCTCCGCCATGCGTCCGTCTTCCACCATGGACTTCAGCAGCTTCAGTCTCTTGATGGATTTCTGTAGCGTCGCCCAGTTCGTCAGCGTCCCGCCCAGCCAGCGGTGATTCACGTAGAACATCGCGCAGCGCTTCGCTTCTTCCGCGATGGCTTCCTGCGCCTGTCGTTTGGTTCCCAGAAAAAGCACCGTGCGGCCCTGCCCCGCCACTTCCGCCACGTAACGCGTGGCCTCGCGGAACATCTTCAGGGTTTTCTGCAGGTCAATGATGTGGATTCCGTTTCGTTCGCCGAAGATGTACTCCTTCATCTTCGGATTCCAGCGGCGGGTCTGGTGGCCGAAGTGCACACCGGCCTCCAGCAATTCCTTCATCGTTATTTCAACTGCCAATTTTCCTCCTCATAGAAAGGGGCGCTTTTCTCGGCGCGCTCTGAACTTTGCCGCTCCGGAACGCCTTGCGGCCGCAGCGTCCTTTTTCGCCGGCTTCTTGCCGGCCGTGAATTTAACTGCTTTGACTTATTCCGTTACGATTGGCTCCCAGGGGTTCTTGTGTCTCCGTTCATCCTCGAATTTCTGCCTCGCGGCCTCTGCTTCCTCTTTGATTGTGAATCCCTTGAGATCTAGAACCAGCTCATGACTGACCGCGAAACTCCGCCACTTGAACCACCACTTGCCGTCTTTTTCAAAAACCCTGGTTTTTATCATGCTCGGCTCGTCATCTCTCCGATTGCGTCAAATCGCTAGCCGCTGGACTCTAACGCTTGCTAAACTGGAATCGCCGCCGCGCGCCCTTCTGCCCGTACTTCTTGCGTTCTTTCATGCGCGGATCGCGCGTCAAAAATCCGTTCGTGCGCAGCGAAGGCCGCAGGTCTGGGTTGCATCGCGCCAGCGCGCGCGAAAGCCCCATGCGCACGGCGCCCGCCTGGCCGCCCACTCCGCCGCCCTTCACCGTCGCCATCACTTCCAATTGATCGTTCATCTGTGTGAATTTCAGCGGCTCCACCGCCGTCGCCAGCCACGCCACGTTGCGAAAATATTCTTCCACCGGCCTTCGGTTCACCGTGAACTTTCCCGCGCCCGGCTTGATGTACACGCGTGCCGTGGCTTCGCGCCGCCGTCCTGTCCCGTAAAATTTCTGGCCCTCGCCCATAGTGCTTGGATTCGTGCTCAAAATTCCTCCTGCTTTTCTGTGCCTGTCGGCTGAATAATTTCGAAATGACCCATGCGGTTACAGCGGCAGCGCTTGAGGCTTCTGCCCGGCGTGACGTGCGAGATCTTTTTCGCCCATGTACACCCGCAACTTCTTGGCGCGATGCGCCCGCAGCTTGTTCTTCGGGAGCATCCCCAGCACCGCTTCTCGCAGCACCCAGTCCGCCCGCCGCGGGAACATCCTTGAGAGCGGCGTTTCTTTCAGTCCGCCTGGATAGCCGCTGTGGGAGTGATAAATCTTCTGATTCAGTTTGTTTCCCGTGATGCGCATTTTCTCCGCATTGATCACCACCACGTGATCGCCGCAGTCCAGGTGCGGAGTGAAATTTGCTTTGTTCTTTCCAATGAGCAACGAAGCCACGCGCGCCGCGAGCCGCCCGAGCACCTGCCCTTTAGCGTCCAGCACGAACCAATTCTTCCCCGTGGTCAGTTCTTCGGCTTCTTTGCCCTTGGGTATGTAAGTCCGCATCTCTAGGTCACGCCTTTCCGTTCGGAGACAAACCACTACCATACGGTACGCCTTCTAATTTGTCAACGCGCGCTCTCGTGCGCAAAATTTGCCGTCTTAGGGGAAACGATAGGTCGAGGCGTACCGCAACTGAAAAAATCAGGGCGAGCGCTGCGGTCCCCGCTTTCGGAGTGTCTATTGTCTGGGCTGTTGTTGGCCTGCGCCCATCCAACCACGCGAAAACAAAAATGGCCAGCGAGCCGTTAACTCACTGACCGTGGAATTCAAGGCCTTCCAGGAACAGAACGCCCCGCTGGATCCCAGCATCACCTGAAGCTCTTCCGCTCGAATCGCGCGCGGCAGACCTTTGCGGCCGAATACACCCATCACACTCATACGCTGATTATATCACCGTGCTCGCCACCACTCAACCGCCGCATGGACCAAATGACATCGCTTCGTCGCGCAGAATTGTTGCGGCCTCAGCGGAAACTGTATGCCACGGTACACAGCAACCGAAAAAAATCAGGGCGAGCGCTGCGGTCCCCGCTTTCGGAGTTCCGCAGAGGCTCGCCCTGCGAAGATGCGCCCGGGGACGAAATTAATCCGAAGCGCGCGAGAGCGTACGTGAAAAAGCCGGCTTTTCGACGTCCGTTTCCGCTTCTCCGGCCTTGTCGATCTCGATGGAGCCCTTGAAGTACGCGCCGTCCTCGATCATGATTCGCGCGGTCGTCAAGTCGCCTACCACCGATCCGTCCTTCTTGATTTCAATCCGGTCGCGCGCGCGAAGGTTGCCCTTCACGTTCCCGTACACCACCACCTCGCGGGCGATGACGTCGGCGGTCACTTTGGCGCTCGCTCCCACTACCAGCTTGCGGTCCTCCAGCTGGATCAACCCTTCCACGCTCCCATCCACGTGCAGGTCTTCATTGCCGGTGATTTCCCCCTTCACGTGCAGGCTGGGCCCGAGGCGCGCCGAAGCGCCCGAGGAGCCTGCGCTGGGATTTGAATAATTTGGATTCGGATACGGGTTATCGATCGGACTCATCTTCTTAGCCTCCGAAACCGGCGGTTGCACTGCTGGCGCCGGATTGAACTTTGGTTTTTCCGGAATCGCCGCTGGTTTCGACGGTGCCTCCGGCTTTTTGGTGCCCCACATTCCCTCCTCCTTCTGCCTCGGAAATGTTGTGCCCATCTGAGAGTCCCAAGCTGAGATTGGGGGAACGTAGGGTAGCTCTGAAACCGAGCCGGGGGCAAGTGCAAAGTTTTGCACATTTGCCCGCGCGAGCAATAGCCGGCAACGACTTAGGAGCTGCCTGAAGGGCCAAAAACGAGGGTAGTTTTAGTACTTGCGCAGCACGCCGATCACTCGGCCCTGAATCTTCACGTCCGTGGCCGGCACGACGATGGGCTGCATCTGCGAATTGGCCGGTTGCAGGCGGACCTTGCCTCCCTGCTCGCGGTAGAAGCGCTTGACCGTGGCGTCTTCTCCCCCCACCAGCGCGACTACGATTTCGCCGGGATTGGCCACCTGCGTCTGCTCCACGACGATGTAGTCTCCGTCGAGGATGTGGTCGTCAAGCATGGATTGCCCCTTCACTTTGAGCACGTAGGAATTCTGCCCGCGCGCGAAATCGCCCAGCGAAATGGTCTCCTTATCTTCGATGGCTTCGAGCGGCTTGCCCGCGGCGATGCGTCCCGCAAGCGGCAGCTCCGTCACGCGGCGCTCGATCACCTGCGAGCGCACCGGCTTGGGCAGTTCCAAAATCTCAATCGAGCGGCTCTGATTGTACCCGCGGCGAATAAAACCTTTGCGCTCCAGCGTCGAAAGATGTTTGTGCACCGTGGCGAGCGACGTCAACTTTAGCCCCTTCCCCAATTCCTCGAAACTGGGCGCGTAGCCGTTTTTGTTTTCGAACATCACCAGAAAATCGAGCACTTCTTTCTGGCGCTTGGTCAGGGCCATCGCTTCCCTCCTCCGTGCGCCTCGAATCTAGGCGAATAAAAACCGAAAGTCAAGGCCAACCTCGCGCTTGTTCTGGGGAGTAAACGCGGCTGGAAATTCAAGGAGCGGGACTTTCGCCCCGCTCCCCCATCAGGCCCCTCGTGAATTGTGAGACACATGTTCACTGGCCCCCGCGCAATCTAGCAATCTATTACCTACATGTCAATACTTATTTTTAATAATTTATGCCCACGCCCCACCCTCCGTTCCCTCCCTTTCCCTTCAGGTCCTCACTAGCGCCATTAGGCTAGGATTGCGGCAGGGTGGCGGTGGCGGCGAAAATCTAGCAGCGGACTTGACTCGGCAGAAATCGTCCGGCAACGTTACCTCGTAAAATGGTTTCGTGCGGCTCCATTTGCCGCGAGCACGCGCAACCTCAAGGAGATGAAAATCATGCGCCGAAGGCATTTCGTATCGCTCGCATTTGCGACCCTACTGGGGATGTCAAGTGACGTCGCGCTTCGGGCAGTTCCGGCGGAGCGTACCGGCGCTTCGCCCGCGAAGAAACTCCAGGCGCCCGCCTCTCCGGACCCCGTAGCACAGGTGGCGCAGACCTGGGCGAAGGATTGGTCTACAAAGAACGTGGAGCACATTCTCACCTTATACGCGCCCGACGCTGTCTTTATGAGCAGTGAAAATCCGCGTGTGGTCGGCCGCGAAGCGATTGCCGCTTTTTTTCGAAAAGCAGCGAGCGCAGCGAACGCAACCATATCGATGCAGAGCTCTGTGCACGAATCTTCGGGGGATCTCGCCTACGATCAAGGGACCTACTCCGAAGAGATCCATTTTCTGGATGCGAATGGCGCGGTCACGTCAACCCGCCATGCCGGGGGCAGCTATCTCATCGTGTTGCGACGTGTGAATGGGCAGTGGCTAATCGTCCAGCAAATGTGGACCGAAGAGAGTGCCGCTAAATAGCCAATCGGTGTTTATCAGATTTTGTCAGCGCGACAATTTCAGGAACGACGCTTCGAATCGCGACCTCTACTGTCCCAACCAAAAGCAAGTACAGGAGCGCGTGCCGCAACGTGGCCGCTACATTAAGATGAAAGCGCAATCGCGAACGCTCAAGGCAACGCAGCTAGCAAGGCGGCCGGTGAAGCGCTATCTCCAAACGTGCTGCTGATGTGCGCGAACACATCCTTATTCCCGGGAGCGAAGACGAAGCTGCCTCCCAGCTGAAAGGGATTCTTGCCGAAGCGGTGCTGCGTATGCCCCGCGGAGCGAGCGCGCTTGCGAGCGGCGGCATTGTCCCTGCGCAGCAGATGCAGCAACGTCGCGGTGCGGAGCTCGGCAGCCGAGTAAGCTTCGCGGCGTTCATCCACGAGAAGCGGAAATGCGATGCCGGTTTCTTCGCGGAAGAGCCTCGCGTAAAGAAGGTCGCCCAGGCCGATGGCCGCGAGGCGCGCTCCGCGATCCGTGAACTTTTGTTGGTGTTCGCGCAACTGCGCGACGTGTTCGCGGCAAAAAATTCAGCCGTAGTGCCGCAGGAAAACGATCACCGCCGCGCCCGCTTCCCAGAGCGAGCCGAGGCGCACTTCGCCGCCTTCCGTATCGGGGAGCGTGATGTCCGCGAGCCGCGCGCTGAGCGTTCCTTCCATCGCGCGCCATTCTCAACCGCGCTGCATCGAGAGTCAAGCCGCGCCGCGGGGCAAACAAGCCATGGAGCACGGAACAAAGTGGATTTCACTCCGCTGGGACGTAATCCTGTCGTATATTCGTGCCAATCGAGGTTGCCATGAACGAAGCGAGGCGGCGTCCTTCGGGCGGCATCACTGCCGCAGCCATCGTCGAGTTCCTTGGAAGCGGGCTGACAATTTTGATGGGATTGCTAATGTTCGCTGGGATGCTTATGTTTCAGCATCCTCCTGCAGGAAGCGAGCTTCCCCTTTCTCCATTTCCACTCAAATTCATGATTCCCTTCTTCATCGTCCTGGCGGCGATTTATTTTGCGCTGGCGTCACTGGGGATCGCGACGGGCGTAGGGCTGCTTCGGCTGCGCGGATGGGCGCGTATTTCAACTATTGTTTTTAGCCTGCTGTTGCTTCTCTTCACCGTTCCTGCCGGGATAATGATGCTGTTCATACAATTGCCCGAGACTCCTGGCACTCCTCCTGGGCTCGCAGGCGTTGTGCGCGGATTCATGGCCGCAATTAATTTCATCCCTGCAGCTATCGGAGTGTGGTGGCTCACTTATTTCAATCTCACGCGAGCCAAAATGCAGTTTCAAAGTGTTGCCGTCGCGTCGATCCCCGAGGGCACAGAGGCGATCGTCCTAACTCCGACGACGCCCGCTCGATCGGCGAGACCGCTCAGCATCAGCGTCATCGCGTGGTTCATGATTGTGGGCAGCATATTCGCTCTTCCCAGTGCTTTCCTGAAATTGCCGGCCTTCGTATTCAATGCGACGCTGACCGGTTGGCAGGCCACCGCTTACTATTTGGCCGTAGGCGCTTGCAATGCTGCACTTGGCATCGGCCTTCTTAGGCTCAGATCTCTCGCAAGGACGCTTTCGATTGCGTACTATCTATTTGCAACGTTCGTTGTCGGCTTCAGATTTCTGACACCCGGTTTTGAAGCTCGCACGGCAGTGATGCGGGCGGCGATGCATTTTCCCCAAACACCCTCATCCAATCTGCCGGCGGGATTCGAAGCCTCGTTGCGCTGGATAGCATTTCCGTCTGCTCTATTGATCAACGGGCTGATTATCTGGTTCCTCGTGAAAGCCAAGAAATCGTTTGAGGCCGAGGCAAAGTCGCGGGAGTTCAGCGGGGAATGAGAACGGCGCGGGCGAGGATTTGGCCGCGGCGCAATTCTTCGAGCGCGGCGTTGGCTTCCGCGAGCGGGCGCGGCGTGACGCGGCAGCGCAATTTGCCTTCGGCGGCGAGCGCGAGCACGGCGCGCAAATCCGCGCGCGTTCCCACGGCCGATGCGACGATGCGCACTTCCGTGGCCGCCATCATCACCGCGGAAAACGTGAGCGGTTCGGCGGGCAGCCCCACGACGACGAGCGTCCCGGCTGGCCGCAGCGAAAAAAACGCCGCGTCGTAAGCCGCTTTGGCAGCCGAAGCGACAAGTGCGACGTGGACTCCCCCGCGCGCGCGGAGCTGCTCCACCACATTGCCCGTTGCCGCGTTGAGAGTCTCTTGCGCGCCACATTCGCGCGCCAGCGCCAGTTTTTCTTCTGCCAGATCCACCGCAATGACTTCCGCGCCCTGCGCGCGCGCGATTTGCACGGCGAGATGGCCCAGGCCTCCGGCGCCGAAAATGGCCACGCGTTCGCCGGCTTTCACCGCGGCTTGCCCGAGCGCGCGGTACACGGTGACGCCCGCGCACAGCAGCGGCGCGGCTTCCGCGGCCGCGAGCGCGGCAGGGATCTTCTGCGCGTGCGTCGCGGGCGCGACGACGAATCGGGCGTAGCCCCCATCCACCATCACGCCGGTAATTTTCTGCGCCACGCAAAGATTCTCGCGGCCCGCGCGGCAGGGTTCGCATGCGCCACACGTCCAGTGAATCCACGGAACGCCGACGCGATCGCCCGCGGCGAGCTCCGTGACCCCGGATCCCATCTCGACCACGCGGCCCACAATTTCGTGCCCGGGTACGAGAGGAAATTTCACCGCGCGGCGGAGTTCCGGCCAGTCGCCATCGGCGACGTGCAAATCGGAGTGGCACACGCCGCAGGCTTCGACTTCGATCAGCACTTCGCCGGGAGCGGGCACGGGCCGCGGGATCTCCGCCATCTCCAGCGGAGTTTTGAAATTGCGCAGTAGGGCGGCTTGCAACGCGGGCCTCGCTCCGCCATTGCTTTGCGGCGGTCGAGGAGATTCTATGGCGTGCGGGAGCCGGACTCAAGTCCGCCGGGTCGCGATTTGAATGTGTGCGCGCTCGATAAGAGATGGGCACTCAAGACGGCGGCGAGTTGCTGGAGGCCCGACCCGAAGGGATCGGCGCGTCTCTAATTCCAGGACGCGTCTGGTCGTTAGGGACTCGCCGCCGTCTTCAGCCGATGAAGGGGATTCGAGACGGCGGCAAGCTGCGGAGGTCATCCGAACCGGAGGGATCGGAGCGTCGCATCATCGAAGACGCTTCTCGCCGAGTCTCTGGCTCGCCGCCGTCTCAAAAGGAAAAATCGGACTCAAGGCGGCGGTGAGTTGCCGAAGACTTTCCGGCCCGCCTGGGCCGGTGCGTCGCTAAACGCTCGCAGCTTCCACTTCAGGTTCGGGCTTCGCCGCCGCCTCGAGAGGATGATAAGGTTCCCGGCAAACGACCCCCGTTACTCGGGCCAGTTCCTGATGAACTGCTTTACCGTTTGCCGTGGGTGGCTCCCTTCCATCCCAATCCGCGCGCAGGATAAATGAACCACACTGGGAATGCAGTGACGCCGGTCATCCTTCCGCGTGACCTGCGTCACATGCGAATTTCTCTCCAAAACCGTATGATTTCTGTGTTTTTCATTTTCGAATTTTTGGCGCTGTGCTAGTCTTATGCAGGGAGCAGAACCGCAGATTCCTCGGCGTCCTCCAGGATTCTGTCAGACTCCTCGGAACGACATGACGGAAGGATTTCTGCGCCGCGGCGAATTGCGGCCGGGCGCGGGAGCGGCGCTTCCGCCGCGGAATTGAAATCACGCTAAGTTCCGCGGGCCGCCCCGGCGGCCGCGGAGCGAAGAGAGTCTTCATGGCATACCTTTCGTGGATGATTGGCGGGCCGCAGGGCAGCGGATTGAACGTCAGCGCGGAAATTTTCGCGAAGGCCTGCGCGCGCTCCGGCTACTACGTCTTCGGGCAAATCGAATATCACTCCAACATCAAAGGCAAGCACAGCGCCTACCGCCTGCGCATCGCGGACGAGCCTGTGAATTCACACGTGGAGGCGGTGCACCTGCTCACTTCGCTCGACGAAGAAACCCTGGTCGGCGATCTCTATCACGAATACCCCGCGCATCGCGGCCACGCCCACGAAGTGTCGCCCGGCGGCGCTATTATCTACGACACGGAACAGAAAAAATTCATCGAGTGGATTGAGCGCGACGACATTCATTTCTGGGAGATGCCTTACGCGGAGCTGTTGGAGAAATCGCTCGCGGCTGCGGGCAAGCCCGGCCAAGCGCGCGCCTACCGTATCATGACCAACACGCTCGCCCTGGGCGCGGCGGTCGGAGTGCTGGGCTTCGATTTCGAAGCGCTCAGCCACGCCATTCGCGACAGCTTCGGCATGAAAGCCGGCAAAGTGGCGCAGCTCAACGTAGATGCGGCCAAGCTGGCGTACGACTACGCCGCCGAAAAATTCTCGGGCCAACTGAAATTCAAGCTGCCCGCTGCTCCCAAAAAGCGCGAGCAAATTTTCGTGAAGGGCGTGCAGGCCGTCGGCATGGGCAAGCTCCAGGCCGGCTGCGGATTGCAAACCTATTACCCCATCAGCCCCGCGACGGATGAGAGCGTTTACCTCGAAGAAAATCAGGTGCGCCACAACATCGTCGTGCTGCAAACCGAAGACGAAGTTGCAGCGATTGACGCCGCGGTGATGGGCGCACACGGCGGCGTGCGCTCCTCTACTTCGACTTCGGGGCCGGGCTTCGCGCTGATGCCCGAAGGTCTGGGCTTCGCGGCGCTCACCGAAGCCCCCGGGCCGGTGGTTTTCATTTACCAGCGCGGCGGACCTTCCACCGGTTTGCCCACGCGCCAGGAGCAGGGCGACCTGCAATTCGCCCTTCACGCGGGTCAGGGAGACATCCCGCGCATCGTCATGGCTTCGGGCGATATCGAAGAATGTTTTTACGACACTTTCGATTCCTTCAATTACGCCGATCGCTATCAAGTGCCCGTCCTCGTGCTGGTGGATAAACACCTCTCGTCCTCTTACATGACGCTGCCGGTTTTCAAGACCGCGCATCTGAAAATTGACCGCGGCGCGATCCATCCGCCTTCGCCGGACGGCAACGGTGACTATTTGCGCTTTGCCTTCACCAAGAACGGAATTTCCCCGCGCGCCATTCCCGGCCAGCCCGGCGGAATTTTCTGGTCCACCACGGACGAACACGATCCCCGCGGCCACATCACCGAAGGCATCGCCAATCGCCTGCTGATGATGGAAAAACGCATGGGCAAAATGCAGCTCGCGGCGCGGGAAATTCCCGACGACAAGAAATTCCGCTATTTCGGCCCGGCGGACCGCAGGACTCCCGTGCTGATCATCGGCTGGGGCTCGACGAAGGGCGCGATTCTCGACGCCATGCGCCGCCTCGACCCGCAGCAGCAGAATTACGGCTTTTTGCAAATTCGCATGATGCGCCCGTTCCCCGTGGAAGCGGCGAAGAAACTCATCGAAGGCGCGGCCAAAGTCGTGAGCTTCGATTGCAATTATGCCGGGCAGATTGCTGATGTGCTGCGCGCGGAGACCTGCTTCGACGTGCACCATCGCGTTGTGAAATTCGACGGCCGCCCGTTCAGCGAAGACGAAATCGTCACCGCGCTCGAAGCGGCGGTAGCTAATGGCTCGCGCCGCCTGGTAATTTCCGAAAACCG
Organism: Candidatus Acidiferrales bacterium; assembly: GCA_050747245.1. Classification (GTDB taxonomy): domain Bacteria; phylum Acidobacteriota; class Terriglobia; order Acidiferrales; family UBA7541; genus JBOGNO01. The sequence goes on along the minus strand of JBOGNO010000024.1, from coordinate 1,310 downwards.
CGTCGTGAAGCCGGGCGAGCCCGAGCGCGATTTCCAGGCCATGATCGAGCTGCGCAAGAAGCACGCGAAGATGCAGGCGCCCATGGTTCCGCTGCCACCGGGGTATAACCGCTAGGCAGGAAAGTTTGGCATCACAGGCAGGAAGGAGACCGAACATGAGCACAGTCGCACCGGAATTGAAAACGTTCCAGACGGGAGACTACAAGGCCGACATCCACAACGATTGGTGTCCCGGCTGCGGCGATTTCGGAATTCTTTCCGCCATCCAGATGGCGCTCGGGAAGTTGCAAATCGCGCCGCACCGCGCCGTGGTCGTGAGCGGCATCGGCTGCGCCGGAAAAGCCCCGCATTACATGAATACCTATTCGTTCCACACGCTGCACGGCCGTGCAATGCCTTCGGTCACCGCCGTTAAACTCGCCAATCACGAACTCACCTGCATCGCCGTCGGCGGCGATGGCGACGCTTACGGAATCGGTGCCGGCCATTTCGTCAACGGCGGCCGCCGCAATCTGGACATCACCTACGTGGTGATGAATAACGACGTCTACGCGCTCACCAAGGGCCAGGCCTCGCCCACTATCGGCAAAGGGCTGAAGACCAAATCCATGTCCGAGCCTTCCATTATGGATGCGCTCAATCCCGTGCTGCTCGCGCTCGCGTGCGGTTACACGTTTGTCGCGCGCGGCTACGCCCTCGACACGAAATTCCTCTCCGAAATTATCGCTCAGGGAATCCAGCACAAGGGCAGCTCGCTGATTGACGTCCTGCAAACCTGCCCCACGTACAACGATCTCCACACCAAGGGCTATTACGCCGAGCAGGTCAACGGGCAATCCAAACTCTATCGCCTCGACCAGACCGATTACGATCCGCTGGTCCACAATCCCAAGGACCCTGTCGAAATCGCCCAGAAAAAAGCGCAGGCGCTCCTCAAATCCGAAGAGCCGGGCGGCCGAATTCCCCTCGGCGTTTATTACAAGCTCGAAGTCCCTGCGTACGAGGATTACCTCAAGGAAAAAATCACCGGCCTGCGCGAACATCCGCTCGCCGAGCTCGATATCTTCCACCGCGACATCACGCCCAACTTGAACGAGCTGATGTAGCGCTTGTTGCGCTGTCCGGCCGAGCCCGCCTTATATTTAGTTGTCATTCGGGGCCGCTTTTTCCTGCGCTGTCATTCAGAGCACTCTTTCTCTTACGTTGTCATTCAGAGCCCCGATGGCTTCCATCGGGGCGAAGAATCTCCTGTCAATGCCCCCCTTCCTCGTCTCCCAGGGTTCGTCGCCCCTTCTTACGTTGTCATTCAG
>JBOGNO010000023.1:0-23696 GCA_050747245.1 Candidatus Acidiferrales bacterium | reverse complement strand
GGGCGAAGAATCTCCTGTCAATGCCCCCCTTCCTCGTCTCCCAGGGTTCGTCGCCCCTTCTTACGTTGTCATTCAGAGCCCCGATGGCTTCCATCGGGGCGAAGAATCTCCTATCAAAGTCCCCCTTCCTTGTCTCCCAAGGTTGGCCGCCTCTATTGCGCTGTCCGGCCGAGCCTGCCTTTTTTACGTTGTCATTCAGAGCCCCGATGGCTTCCATCGGGGCGAAGAATCTCCTATCAATGTCCCCCATCCTTGTCTCCCAGGGTTGGCTGCCTCTTCTTACGTTGTCATTCAGAGCCCCGATGGCTTCCATCGGGGCGAAGAATCTCTTAACAATGTCCCCTTCCTTTATCCATTCCTTCTTACCCCTTGTAGGCTTAGAATGGCGCCGACGCCCGAATCTGCACCATCATGAAGACCTACTACGTTTACATCATGTCCAGCGCTTCCCTTGTTCTTTACACCGGCGTCACAAACGACATCGAGCGCCGCGTTGCGGAACACAAACAGAAACGCGTGCCGGGTTTCTCCGCGCGGTACAACGTGATGAAGCTCGTCTATTTTGAAACGTTCGGCGACATCCGCGCTGCCATCGCGCGCGAGAAGCAAATCAAAGGATGGTCGCGCGCCCGCAAGATCGCGCTCGTCGATTCACTCAATCTCGCTTGGCAAGATTTAGGCGCCGATTCTCGCGAAAAGCCCAGGCCCCGTCCTCAACGTGTGCGGCCTTCTCTAAGCGATTCATCGCCCGCCACCTGGCGCGCTCGGAATAACACCCTAGCCGCCCGGTGTTGATCCTGCCCGGTACGGCAGCCCAACCCTGCGTCCGCAGTCAGCGTTTGCTACACCGTTCAGTAATCTTGCGTTATACTCCAAGCGATCGAAGCACAATCACGAGGCGGCCCGTGATTCATCTCAAGCGACACAAGTTTCAATTATTCATCCTGCTCTTATTCCTCCCCCTTTTCGCCCTGGCCGATTCCCCGCAATCTTGGCGGCTGGCCCAGCTTCCTCACCATCTCGTGGACATCGCGGCCTCCGGAAATGCGTTCTGGGCGTGCGGTGCCGACGAAATGATTGCGAAGTCCACCGACGGAGGCCAGTCCTGGGAGCTCAAACACGAAAACGCCAGCGGCTCGGTTCTCATCTACCTCGGATTTGCGAATGAACAGCTTGGTTACGCAGTAGGAACCAGAGGCATGCTGCTCGTCACTACTGATGGCGGCAAGCGTTGGAAGGCCCTCAGGGCTGGGAAGGAACCTATCTACGCCGTGGCCTTTGCCGATGAACAGCACGGTCTGATTCATACGCGTTCGGCTGTGGAACTTACGACCGATGGTGGCGCGACCTGGATTCCCATTCCTGCGCTCACGTCTGACCCCGACCTAGCAAAGTTCAAATTCGTTCTCAACCTGGCCGCACTCGATGCAAATCACATGGCCGTGCTCCTGAAGGAAGGCCCCGCCGATTATTATGACCAACGAATTCTCCTCACTCAGGACGGCGGGATGACGTTTAAGACCGTAAATGTTCCGGATGTGGGCTTATCTGCCCTCGTCACCCACGGAGGAGAATTTTGGACCTTCGGCGTAGAGGTCATCGAGAAGCAGAAAAAGGGAGGTGGCTACTGTGTGCCGCTCGTTATGCACTCCAAGGATGCTGAGCATTGGGAGCACTCTCCTCGGCTAGAGCAGGAACTCGGTAGCTGTGCTTCTGACGGCTGTCTGTTATGGGATGGGGTTGGCGTGGATCTCTACGGGCAAAAACCATCCTATTGGGTGTTCCCTGCCGATAGAACGATCACGACGAAATGGGCCATGGTAGGAGACACACTCTGCGCAGTCTCCGGGGATTTGCACTGCACTACAGTATCGCGCTCTGACACGATACCCAAGAGATCGGAGAATGCAGCTGTTCCGCCGACTATAACACCGCCCGCTCTAGGTGCGCCGACAAACACTGCGCCGGTTTGCATCTCTTGCCCATACGACCGCATCGTTGTCAGCGACACCGCTTCCGGGCCGTCCGAAATCGAAATTCAATTACTCATTGCCACAGATGGAACCGTTTCCGACGTGAATGTCACGAAGGCGCCAACCCCGGAAATTAGAGCCAGGTTCGCACAGGCAGCTCGCTCCTGGATTTTCGAACCTTACATTAGTGACGGCGCCGCCGCAGCGGTACGCCTCACTACGAGATATACGGTGATGGTGATTAAGAGCCCTTAGGTTCTCCGAAGCTGGTTGTCCATCTCAATTTCGTTGAGAAAATCTGAATACAATTTAACTCAGTACTATAACTTTACTTTTCCATTAGACCGTGGTATAATGGTTTTTGGGGCTGCAATATAGACAGCCTCGAAGCTATTAACAATTCGATCTCATGAAAGGGCGGAACCCGCTGGAGCGGGCTCCGCCTTTCGGATTTTATGGGCGGAGGTGATTTCTAATCGGGACACCCTTACGAATAGAAACGCATGTAACTCGTTGAAAACACACGAGGGGAGGGCAGTCTAATCGGGACAAATGCACGGTTCTCGCGAGTACCGATTAACCCTGTGGAAAACTCATTTCCCGTGCCCTTCTCGGCCTGGGCTTGCCGGTCCGAACGCCGCCGGGGCACCCAAAAGCGGTCAGCGCGGCGTCGCGGGAGTAGAAGGAGCAGCCGCCGGCGCGTTCGCCGCGCGGGCGAATTGCTCGGGTTCGGGGAGGAGCGCGATAGCGCGATCGCGAGCCGCGGCGAAAGTGGCCCATTCGCGCCGCGAAATCGGATCGGCGGAAGGAAGGTGCAGCCGTTCAAAATTTTCAAATTCGCCGTTGTGCTGAATGCGGAAATCGAGATGCGGCCCGGTGGCGAGTCCGGTCATGCCGACAAGTCCGATCGTTTTGCCCATGGCTACGGTCTGGCCCTGGCGCACGAGGATGCGCGAAAGATGCATGTAGTAAGTTTCATAGCCGTTCGAATGTTTGATTTCGACCAGGTTGCCGGAGCCGCCTTTGCGCCCCGCGAAAACCACGCGCCCGTCGCCCAGCGCCTGCACGGGAGTCCCTATGGGCGCGGCGTAATCGGTGCCCAGGTGCGGCCGAAAAACTTTCAGGATCGGATGAAAGCGGTGCTCGCTGAAATGCGACGAAATCGGCGCGGCAAATTTCAGCGGCGAATGCAGAAACGCGCGCTTCAGCGCTTTCCCATCGGCCGTATAGTAAGCGGGCTGGCCGTAAGGGTCGTGAAAAAGGACGGCGCGATAAATTTTCCCGTCATTATTGTATTCGGCGGCGAGAATGTGGCCGTAAGAAATAGTCTCGCCCGAAGCGAGCCGCGTCTTTTCGACCACCACGCGGAACGTATCGCCCGGGCGCGGGTCGGTGTAGAAATCAAGGTCGTAAGCGAAAATCTCCGCAAGACGCAGCGCCAGCTCAGGCTTCTCGCCGATCTCGGAGATGCTCTCAAAAAGCGAGCCGTGAAGCTCGCCGCCCACTCCGGCGGTTTCCGTCTTCGAAGGAAGCGTTTCAACTTCCGCGCGGAAGGAGCCGTCGCTGGGCGCTATGGCCAGGACGCGCGCGGGATCGATGCTGTAATTCACTTCGCGCAGCTCCCCGAGCAGCGAGCGCCCCACCTGCAGGCGATTGCCGGCGCGAAACTGTCGGAAATTGAAGACGCGTTCCGCGGACGCCACGACCTGCGCCGTGGTGGCCGCGTCAATCCCGAAGCCTTCGAGAGCGGCCGAAAATGGCTCGCCGCGCGGAACGGTACGCTGGGAGTAAAGCACGACGGTTTGCTGCATGTGCCGCGCTTCCTCAGTAGCAAGCGCGGCCTGACGAGCGAATTCCCTCTCGGCCTGGGAACGTTGATAGTAGGAATACGAAAGTGCCCCCGCGGCGAGAAACACGAAAGTGCTCCAGAAAATGACCCTAGCGATCTTCAATGCCTGCAACCCCCAGTGCGCCGCGCCGAAAGGATTTGCAGGATATCGCGGGAAATTGAGGCGCGCCAACCCAAAAGAAACTTGGCGACGCCATTCGGTAAATGGCCGGAAAGCGCAAGGGGTTGCGCATTTCGGGCACATAACCAGTTTCGAACTGAATCCATCCTGGCGCAAAGGCTGTGTTTCCAATGGCCGCGGCATGGATTCCACGGCTCCGTTCGTGCATGTATCCCCGCCACCGCTGTCCGACTGAGGGGCGCGCAGCGTGAAGCGACACTTTCCGCCCATCGGAGGAAACGCGATGGAAGGTCCCCTTATCATTCCCCCCAACAGGCCCGAACGGCAGCCCGAAAGAGCTTGTGGCGATTGCGGGCAATTTTTTCGCCCGCGCCCTGTCGGCGACGGCTACGAGGAACTATGCGATACGTGCTTCACGGCGCAGTTCGAGCCGCGGCACATTCGCAAGTGGGAGAAGATTTCGAAGCGCTCACACGCCCTGAAAATGCCCGCCGTGGCGCGCGTGCGGCGCGAACGGCGCTCCTGGGCCTGGCCGGAATAATTAATTTAGGATTAGTTGCGGCCGGAGCCGGAAGCGTCGGCGGTGGAAACGGGCTGGGATTCGCGAGTGGCGAAGAAATTCCGCTCGCTCAACCCGCGGTAAATCTTCCCGGCGATATCGGCGGCTTTCGGACCGCTGGTCATGCGCCGCGAACCTCCGCGCAGGAGCACTACCAGAACGATTTTCGGGTGCTCCACATCAGCGTAGGAAACATACCAGCCGATGCGCCCTCCAGCGTTTTCATCGTTGCACGTTCCCGTCTTGCCGAGCGGCTGTTCGCCGGCCGGGTCATAGCTCCCGCGCGCGGTTCCGTAGAGCACGGCGGCCAACATTCCCTGCTGGATTTCAGGCACCAGAGCAGCGATATCCAACTGGCGGCGGACTTTCGGCGTGAATTCGGCAAGCTCTTCGGCCGTGCGCGGATACTGCAGAAAGTACATCGTGCCGCCATTCGCGAGAGTCGAAATCAGCGAGGCAAGCTGAAACGGCGTGATGCGGAAGCCGGAGCCGAAGCTCGACATGCGCGCCACGCCTCCCCAGGGCGGCGCCGCTGGAAGCGAGCCGGGCTGTTCCTCGGGAATGCCTTCGCTGGTGCGCTGGCCGAGTCCAAGCAGTTTCGCGTACTCGACCACTGTGTCAAAGCCCAGCTGTTTGCCGACTACCTCGAAATACTTGTTGTTCGAATGGGCCATGGCTTCGGTCAAGTCCATGTATCGGCGGCGGGCAACCGAGAGCATGGTATCGCGGGTGATGACTCCCTTTTCGAGCCCCGCGAGCGCGACCACCGGCTTGATGGTGGAGCAGGGCTCGAAGCCTTCGGAAAATGCCATGTGCTGATTCACGACAGTGAGAATCCGGCCGCTGGAAGGATCGAGGGCCAAAACAGAGCCATTCAAATGGCCCAAGGCGTCTACGGCCACCTGGCGAACGACGGGATCATCGAAATCAGAGACGTCGCCTTTCGTGGGATCCACTTTGGGATAGGAATAGCGCGTCCTGCGTGACGTCGAAGAACGGCTCGCAGAGGATCGCGAATGAGGTGCAGGAGCCGCCAGCGCCGCGGCCTGTGAGCAAACCAGCACGCCCACAGAGACTATTGCGAGTATGGATGTCCGCAGCCTTCTTCGCACGGCTATTGAGCTCCCTACCCTCGAACGCCTGAGGTGCTACTGGCGGCTATATTACCCACTCGACTGGACGCGCGCAAGTCGAAACAGAGCAATCCTGCGGGCGTGTTTCGCGAGATGCACTTGACCTAACGCTGGCCCAAAGACCAGTGCGGAGGGGCCGCTCAAATGCTTGTGGGGTTACATCCCGTGGCGCGCTAGCGTGATGTCTTGGCTTTGCCGGCAGCGGCGGCCTGGGCCAGGGGTTTGCCGGGCTCGGCGGCCTGATTTCCATCGGAAGCGCCGGCGCCGGCCGTGTGATGGTGTATAAGGCCGAGAGCCTTGCGCAGGGCATGCTCGAGCTTTTCGCGAATGTCCTTATTTTCCTTCAGAAAGACGCGGGAGTTTTCGCGGCCCTGGCCGAGGCGCTCGCCGCCAAACGAGAGCCACTGGCCGGACTTCTCGATGACGTTTTTTTCCACGCCGAGATCGAGCAGATCGCCTTCGCGCGAAATGCCTTCGCCGTAGAGGATGTCGAATTCGGCTTCGCGGAACGGAGCGGCGACTTTGTTCTTCACCACTTTGGCGCGGGTTCGCGAGCCGACCACGCGGTCGCCTTCCTTGATGGACTGAATGCGGCGAATATCCAGGCGCATGGAGGAATAGAATTTCAGGGCGCGACCGCCGGTGGTGGTTTCCGGATTGCCGAACATCACGCCGATTTTCTCGCGAATCTGGTTGATGAAAACTAGGCAGGTCTTGGATTTCGAGACGATGGCGGTGAGCTTGCGCAGCGCCTGCGACATCAGCCGCGCTTGCAGGCCCATGGTCGGCTCGCCCATTTCGCCTTCAAGCTCGGCCTTGGGGACGAGCGCGGCGACCGAATCCACCACGACGATATCTACGGCGCCGGAACGGATGAGGGCTTCGGCAATTTCCAGGGCCTGTTCGCCGTTATCGGGCTGCGAGACCAGAAGATTGTCCACGTCCACGCCGAGTTTGCGCGCGTAGGTGGGGTCCAGGGCGTGTTCGGCGTCAATGAAAGCCGCCTGCCCGCCGAGCTTTTGCGCTTCGGCGATGACGTGCAATGCTAGAGTCGTCTTGCCGCCGGATTCCGGGCCGTAAATTTCAATCACGCGCCCGCGCGGAAAGCCGCCCACGCCGAGAGCGGCATCAATCGAAATCGAGCCCGTGGAGATAACGCTGACCGGAACGAGCACATCGCGCGTCCCCAGGCGCATGATGGAGCCTCTGCCGTACTGCTTCTCGATTTGCGATATTGCCAGGTCAAGATTTTTCATTTTTTCGTCGGTCATCGCTGCACCTCAAGAGAAATTCTCCGGCGGAGACGCCCGCGGTGAGCCGGAGTTTACCAGAGAGTAGCGTCCTTTTGCTCGCCCTTTCTGTGGCTAGGACAGGCTAACACAGAGGCGAAGAAAAAGCAAAGAGATTTTTGCTCCCGGCCGGCCCAATGCGGCAACTGGATCACGCGTACTCATAGAAGCCGCGGCCGGACTTGCGGCCGAGCCAGCCTGCGGAGACCATCTTCCGCAGCAGCGGGCAGGCGCGATATTTCGAATCGCCGAAGCCATCGTAGAGCACATCGAGAATATGGACGCAAACGTCGAGGCCGATGAAGTCCCCGAGTTCGAGCGGGCCCATGGGGTGGTTCATTCCCAGCTTCATCACCGCGTCCACGGCTTCGGCGGTGGCCACGCCTTCCATCACGCAAAACGCGGCTTCGTTGATCATCGGCATGAGGACACGGTTGCTGACGAAGCCGGGCGCGTCGTTCACGGCCACGGGCTTCTTTTCGAGCTTTTCGGCAAGCGCCATGGTGAGCGCAAATGTTTCGTCGCTCGTTTGCAGGCCGCGGATGACTTCGACGAGCACCATCACTGGAACAGGATTCATGAAATGCATGCCGATGAAACGATCGGCGCGTCCCGTCTGCGCCGCGAGGGCCGTGATGGAAATCGAAGATGTGTTGCTGGCGAGAATCACGCCAGGGCGCAGAACGGAATCCACATCTTTCAGAACTTTTATTTTTAGATCGGGCGATTCGGGAACGGCTTCGACGGCGAAATCGGCAGAGGCCAGTGCGGCAATATCGGTGACGGTGAAAATTCGCAGGAGCGTGGCGGATTTATCGGCTTCGGAAATTCTTCCTTTTTTCACTTCGCGGTCGAGGTTTTTTGAAATCGTCTCGAACCCGCGATCGAGGAAGCGCTGTTCGACGTCGCGCAGAATTACTTTGAAACCCTGGCGAGCGAAAACGTGCGCGATGCCGTTGCCCATCGTGCCCGCGCCGAGAACGGCAACCGTGTGGATGTTCGCGAGATTCATGATTCCTCCGCGCGATGCGAAGCAAAAAGGAAACACGGGAAGCGGAGCGAGGTCAAGGACCTATTCGGGCGGGGCGGCGTCGAGAATTTCGCGGAGGATTTCGCGGGCGCGGGCTTCGCGTTCTGGTCGCACGGCAACGCGCCATTGCGGCGAATCAATAGGCTGTTCCATTAGGGCGGCGATGCCGTTCTCCCGGAGACAATCCTTCAAGATCTGCGCCATGTTGATGTCATTGCCCGACCAAATTTCCACGGCGCGCACATCATAAATGAGCGGAGAATCGAGATCATTTGATTCGTCCTCTAGGTCGTCTGGAAGCGAGCCTGCAGCGCTGGCAACCTCCCCAGAGATTTCGTCACCGTGAGCAGAAGTTTGCAATGCCCCCAAGGCTTCCGGGTCAGTGGTGGGTGCAGCAGATTGTCCATCGAGAACTTTACGCGCCGATTGCATGTCCGCTCGCTGGACCCAGATTTCGAGCGGATGGCGCATCGAAGCGTACAGCAACCGCGAATCGAGACGCTCGTCGTTGTAAGCGATGCCCGCTTCGTCGAGTTCGCTGCGAATACGCGTGAACGCGGCCGTATCCACGCCGCTCCAGAGAAGCTGGGGTGCGATGAACTCTTCCGGGCTCAGATCATTTGATTCGGCTGAATCCGCGGAGAAAGCTTCCGATCCCGATGCAGACGAAGCATCGAGCGAATCCACCAGATCCGCGTCGCAATCCGCGCAGCGCGTGAAGCCGGAGCGATACTCCGCTTTGCATTCGGGGCAGAACATCTCATTTCCAGGAATGCCTAAAGACGTTCAACGGCGAGGGCGACGGCGTTGCCGCCGCCGAGGCAGAGCGCGGCGATGCCGCGGCGGAGATCGCGCCGCGCAAGTTCGTAGAGCAGCGTGACAAGAATCCGCGCGCCCGAAGCGCCAATCGGATGGCCAAGGGCCACGGCGCCGCCATTCACGTTCACTTTTTCGGGATTGAGGTGAAGCACGCGCGTGACCGCAATCGCGGCGACAGCGAAGGCTTCGTTCAACTCGATAAGATCAACATCCTTGTCGCGATTCCAGCCTGTTTTCGCGAGAAGCTTTTCGACGGCTTCGACGGGCGCCATCATCACCCATTTGGGTTCGACGCCGCCCGTGGCCTGGGCCACAATGCGCGCGATAGGTCTCTTGCCGAGCTTCGAAGCGACGCGCTCCGAAGTGACCACGAGCGCGGCGGCGCCATCGTTCGTGCCGGGAGCGTTCCCAGCCGTGACCGTGCCGTCTTTCTTGAACGCGGGGCGAAGTTTAGCGAGCGCTTCCATAGAAGTATCTTCGCGCGGCGTTTCGTCTTTGCTGATGATCACCGGCGCGCCTTTTTTCTGCGCGATTTCGACGGGCACGATTTGCGATTCAAAAAAGCAGGACTTCATGGCGCGGACGGCCTTCTGATGGCTTTCGACGGAGAAGCGATCCTGCTCCTCGCGCGAGATTTTATATTTTTCGGCCACCAGCTCGCCGGTGACGCCCATGTGAAAATCTTCGTACACGTCCCACAGCCCATCGTGGACCATGGAGTCAACCAGCTCGGCGTTGCCGAGGCGATAGCCGGTGCGCGCTCCGGGAAGCAGGTAAGGACAATTGGACATGGATTCCATGCCGCCGGCAACGACGATTTCCGATTCGTTGAGCGAGATGGCTTGCGCCGCGAGCGCGACCGACTTCAAGCCCGAGCCGCAGACTTTGTTGATGGTCATGGCCGCGACGCGATTGTCGCAGCCTCCGCGCAGCGCCGCCTGTCGCGCGGGATTTTGCCCCAGCCCCGCCTGCACGACGTTGCCCATGATGACTTCGTCCACGAGGTTTGCGGCGATATCCGCGCGGCGGATGGCTTCGCGGACGACGATGGCGCCCAGCGCGGGCGCGGCGAGCGGCGAAAGTCCACCCATGAATTTTCCCATCGGCGTGCGCACCGCGCTCAGGATGACCGGCTGATCCATGACAATTCTCCTTCGGCGTTCGAGGATTCGCCAAGACGGCGAATTTCAAGTATAAGCGGCGTGCTGTGCGCGGTCAATTTCAAGGCTGGTACAGCAATCGGTGCGTTTTTAGACAGCGCCCGGCGATCGGGCTGGGCCGGAACACCTAGGGAACTCCTCGCCCGTTTACGAGGGAAAAACGGAAAGTGTAGACCCCAGAATTTTAACTTCGTCGCCACTAACTTCTGAGGGAAAAATTAAGGAGTGTCGCGGCGAGCTCACGCTCCGTCCGGAGACAAGGCTAGCCACCTCCGCTCTCGAATAGCAAGCCCAGTAGGCCTAGGAAGAATACGCAGACAGCGTAGACCATAATTGCTCCGATCATCCAAGCAGGTTTTCTCAGAGCCAAGGTCTCCGGCCATCTTTTTTGAAGCGTTTTCCTTGCGCTTTTCCACAGAACAGTTTCTGAAAGTGAGAGAGCAGCAAACCAAACGAGCGACAGTAAGCTAATAGGTAATCCTGCGGGGGCTGCCAAAAGGATGGAGAGAACTAATAAGGGTGCCCATGGCAATACGACCAAAAGAGCCATCGAGCCTGTCGACCTTGCCAACGCCAAGGCATCCTTGTACTCGCCTGCGTGCAGTCTTCGCAGAATTAACAGATGGGGAGGCAGAAAACAGATAAACGTTATGAGAGCTACTCCCAAATCTTCTTCGGGGGCCAAGCCGCGCCCTGCGTTCATTATTGACCAAATTGTGGAGAGCAGGGGCAGGCCGACGAGAACCGTGCAGGTAAATGCAATGGCTCGGACGCGCGAAATACCCAGAAGGCTTGGTGCCCCGATGGAATTCTCCACAGTGACGGCAGATTACTCCCTTCGGGGTGCCCTATCAAGATTCACACTTAGAATTCGAATCTATAGCACGTGACGGAGAGAAGGCAGGTCTAACTGGTCATACCTCTTAGCCCGCCAATTTCGGGCGGGCTATTCACACAGAGGCGAATGGGCTAGGATAAAATTCTGCTTCGAGACAATCGAGAATGAAAGAAGCCGCCTCACACGTGCTGGAATTGAACGCGCAGCAGCGCGCCGCCGTTGAGCATGGCGAAGGGCCGCTGCTGGTGGTGGCGGGCGCGGGAACGGGCAAGACGCGCGTCATCACCGAGCGCATCCGCTATCTGCTCGAAACGCGCGCGGACCTGGCGGCGGACAATATCGCGGCCCTGACGTTTACGGATAAAGCGGCCGGGGAAATGCTCTGGCGCGTGAAGAAGGCCGTGGGCGAAGAACGCGCGCAGGGGCTATCCATCAGTACGTTTCATTCTTTCTGCATGGAAAAAATTCTCCGCGAAGGGAATCCCGAAATTGTGGTGCTCGACCCGATTGACCACTGGATCCTGCTGCGGCGAAATCTGGCGCGGCTGGGACTCCAACGCTTCGGCAAACTCTCCGCGCCTGGGCAATACCTGAAAGATTTCCAGGATTTTTTTTCGCGCTGCCAGGATGAATTGGTCTCGGCGGAGGACTACGCCGAGTACGTGGAATCGCTGCGCCAAAAATGCGAGGCGCGCAAGGATTCGCTCGAGCCGGACGCGCGCGATGAGGAAGAGGAGCGCATCGCGGATCAGGAGGAGCTGCTGCGCGCTTACCGCGTGAGCGAAGAACTTCTGCGCGAGCGAAACGCGGTGACGTTCGGCGGGCAACTTGAAAAAGCGGTGCGGCGCCTCGAAAACGATCCGGAAATCCTGCGGCGGCTGCGCGAGCGGTTCCGATTCGTGTTGGTGGACGAATTTCAGGACACCAACATCGCGCAGATCGAATTGCTGTGGCTGCTGGCCGGAGCGCACAAGAATATTTTTGCAGTGGGCGACGACGATCAGGCGATTTACCGTTTTCGCGGAGCTTCCTACGGGAGCTTTACAAAATTTCTCGAACGCTTCTGCGGGATCACTGCAGCAGAAAAAGATGCCAAGCGCGTGACGCGGCACCTGGTGGAGCTGAAGCAGAATTACCGTTCGACGCAGAGAATTATCCGCATCGCGCGGCAGGTGATCTCGCACAACGAGAAATCACGGCTGCTGCCGGAAAAAAATCCGACGACCGAGAACCTGGAAGGTGATGCCATCCGCGTGGCGGAATTCGCTCGCCCCGAAGAAGAAGCCTACTGGGTGGCGGACGAAATCGAGCGGCTGCACGGCGCGGGCGCGAAGTGGGAAAGCTTCGCGGTGCTCTACCGCAAGCACACCAACCGCGACGAAATCGTGCGCGTGCTGCGCGAGCGGCAGATTCCCTTCGTGATCCGCAAGCTTTCGATCCTGCACAACACGCTGATCCGCGATCTGCTCGCCTACCTCCGTCTCATCGCCACGCCTTCGGACAACGTTCCCTGCGCCCGCGTGCTGGCGATGCCTTACTGGAAATTCACGCCGGCAAACCTGGTCCGGCTGGCGGAGCACGCGCAAAAGAAAATGTCGCTTTGGGAAACGCTCGAAAAGGAAAAAGAAGAAGCGTGGATGAAAAAATCGGGCGCGCGCGCAAAGGAACTCGTGGACTTTATCGACGGCTTCCGCAAGAAATCAAAGTTCACGCCGCTGGTGACACTTTTCGAAGAATTGCGTGAGGCGCTGGGCGTCGCGCCGCTCGCCTCCGACGCGGATCGCGGCGTGCTCGAACGCTTCGCGAAGTTCCTCGAAGATTGGCAGCAGAAGAGCGAAGGGAAAACGCTGCGGGACTTCATCGAGTATTTCGATTACTTCCTTGAGGCCGGCGGCGCTATCCAATTGGAGGACGAACAAGCACCCGCCGACGACGCCGTGCAATTGATGACCGTTCATGCCGCCAAGGGCCTGGAATTTCCCCACGTATTTGTGATTCGGGTCTCGAAGGGAGATTTTCCCAGCGGCGCGCGAAGGCCGCTGTTTGAATTCCCCCGCGAACTGATGAAGGAGGAATTGCCGGAGGGAGATTTTCAAATCCAGGAAGAGAGACGGCTGTTTTATGTGGCGCTGACGCGAGCGCGGCGGCAACTGACGCTGGCGACGGTCGTCAACAAGAGAAAGAAAGAGTCGCCCTTCCTCGAAGATTTTTTGCGCGAGCAGAAAGCCGGGCGCGCGGACGTGAAGCAGATTTCGCCTAGCGTGCAGATTCCCGCGCGCGAGGAGGCCACGGGCTCCGCGCCGGCGAATGCGGCGCGGCCAACGCTTTTCGGTGCGGCGGCGGAAAATTCCAAAGTCTATTCGCAAATCGCGCTGTGGGCGCGGGCCTACCATCCGCCGCAGGCGGAGCCGCTGGCGCTGAGCGATTCGACCATCGAGACCTATCTGAGCTGCCCGATGAAGTACATGCTCTCGAGCCTGTGGCACATTCGCGGAGGGCCGCAGGCGGCGATGATCTTCGGCAGCGTCATGCATCGCACCATCGCCGAATTCGTGAAAGGGATGAAGAGCCGCGGGAAAATGGCCTGGAAGGAAGTGGCCGCGATTTACGAGCGCGAATGGCCCGCAGCGGGCTTCGACGACGCGTTTCAAGAGGAGGAATACCGCAAAGCGGGTCTCGAGCAGCTGGGGAGTTTTTACAAGAGCTACATCGCGGCGCCCGCCGACATCCTGTATCAGGAAAAGCAATTTGAGCTGGCGCTCGATCACGACGTGCGCGTGACCGGAAGAATCGATCAGATCAACCGCCTGGGGCCGAAAGAAATCGAAATTGTGGATTACAAAACGGGCAGCCCCAAGGACGCAAAGGCCGCGGACAAAAGTTTGCAGCTCGGCATTTACGCCATCGCGGCGCGCGAATCGCTGGAGAAGGAACCGGCGCGGCTGGTCTTCTATAATTTGCAAACAAACGAAGCAGTGGCTTCTACGCGCGACGCCAAGTCGCTGCAGAAAACAAAAGAAACCGTGGCTTCGGTGGCGGACCGCATTCGCGCGAAGGAATTTCCCACAGAAGAGGGTTTCATTTGCAAGTGGTGTGATTACCGGCCGATTTGTCCGGCGCACGAGCAACTGGTGACCATACGGCTTACGCTGGCGTGATCGCGCCGCCCAAAAAGCAAAAACGGAACCGGTTTGCAACTGCGAACCGATCCCGCTCTCGCTTGGTTTGATTTTTCCGCGGCTGCTCCGCGCAGTGCAACCGCCCTTCCTTATTTGAAGCGATTCTCCCCGAGCGCCCGCGAAAAAAATTCAATTCCGCGATGCGCTGCACTTCCTCTATACGGTCGCGCGGCGGAGATGTCAAGCAGAAATCTGTGGAGTGAAAGCGAAGCGGCACGCCTCGCGCGAAATTTATTGCGCGGGTCCGGAATAAAATCCTTGCCGCGCGCTCAGGTCGAGGCCGGGACGTCTCACGCGGACTTCAATCGAATGATAATTGCGTCCCGCGGCCTGCGTGTGCGGCACGTAAGCGAGCGTATAGCGGTTGCGCGCTTCCTCGCAAATGCTGGCATAGAGCCGCTCGAGCTCCGGCTGCTTGGATGCAAAGAAAAAATCGCCGCCCGTGGTGTTCGCATACCTCGGGAGCAGGCCGCCCTCGTGCAGAAGGAGGACGTGGCCGATGCCGATGGCATAAACCGAGACGTCCGCTTCGAGAAGATGCGTCAACGTCGCGTCGTACGTCCACTTATTGGTCTTCGCGTTGTTCCCGTCGGAAACGAGGAAGATGATCTTGCGGCGATCGCGGCCGCGCGTGCGGAGCAAATCTGTCGCGGCGTAAATGGCGTCGTTGAGGCACTTGGTCACTTTAGGTGGCGCCGAGCGCTGCGTGGGCGTAGTCATCACCCCCACCTGTGAAGTGTTGGTTACCGGAGGCGTGACCCACGGCCCGCCGCCCGGCGGAGGCGAGTTGTTTTCCAGGCGCGTGCGTTTGAGCTGCGCGAAGAGCTGGTCGTTGCTGCGCGTGAAATCCATGACCGTCTGGGGATATTCGTCGAACGTGATCAGCGCGACCTCGTCATTGGGGCCGAAGGCCGCGGCAATGCTGTCGAGGCTTTTCTGCACCTCTTTCGAAGCCTTGTCCCCGAGATCGTTATCCAGCACAATTACCGCCGAGAGTGGGAAGGGGTCCACGGAGAAGAGCGAGATCTCTTGTTCCACGCCATCCTGAAAGATGCGAAACTCGTCCCGGGTGACGTCGGAGACGAGGTTACCGCGGGAATCCTTGACGGTAACCGGAACGACCACCAATTCGGTGCGAGTTTTGATGCGCGCAGGCGTGTCGCCCTGGGCCAAGGCCGGAGCGGCCACGCAGCCCGCCAGCGCAAGATAGAGAATCGTTCGGATGATGGCTTTCATTCGCCTCGATTCCTCCGGCACACATCCTGAATGGCGACGCGGCGCATCTGATTAGATGCAAGTTCGAGGGAGATTATACAATGCAGACTCACCGGTTGCGCGAATGGATGTTGATAATTCTGTTCGCGCTCCTCCTCATAATTCCGGGCGGCAGGCTGCGCGGGCAGAGCGACGCGCAAAGCGGGCAATCGGGCGCCACGCCGCAAGCCCAGGGGGGCCCCATCCGGGTGAGCTCATCGCTGGTAAACCTCTTCGCCACGGTGCGCGATGCCCATCACGCGATCGTAGGCAACCTCACGCAGGACGACTTCAAACTCTTTGAGGACGGCCAGGAACAGAAAATCGCCTTCTTCGAGAATGAAACGAAGCTCCCCATCACCTTGGGAATTCTGGTGGATACCAGTGGCAGTCAGTCCGACGTCCTGCTGGCCGAGCAGAACGCGGCCTCGCGATTCGTCAACCAGGTGATGCGCAAGAAAGATGAAGCCATGGTGATGAGTTTCGATTCCGACGTGGACCTGCTGGCGGACTGGACGGACGACAAAGACATCCTCGAGCGCGCCATTCGCCGCACGGTCATCAACGCCGTGGCCGCTGGGACATCCGTGAATGGCGGGATCATTCCTCAAAACAACACGGCGGGTACAGCCCTCTATGACGCCGTCTATTTGGCTTGCAACGAAAAAATGTCTCCGGAAGCGGGACGCAAAGCCATCGTGATCCTCACGGATGGGCAGGACGAGGGCAGCAAGCTGAAGCTCGAAGACGCCATCGAAGCCGCCCAGCGCGCCGACACGGTGATTCACGTCCTGCTTCTAGCGGAACCGTCAGGCTATTTCCAGATAGGCGAAGCCTACATTGGAGGTCACGTGGCCAAGAAAATGGCCGACGAAACGGGCGGCCGCGTGATCGAAGTCCGCAACACTAGAGATCTCGACAAAGCCTTCGACCAAATTTCCGAGGAGCTTCGCAGCCAGTACACCCTCGGCTACTATCCCAGCAACGGCAAGCGCGACGGAACTTTCCGCAAAATCAAAGTGGACACCACAAAAAGCGGATTGAAAGCGCTCGCTCGCAAAGGCTACTACGCCCCCAAGGGTTAGCAAGATTCCTACGGTTTAACCAAGGGAGCGGTCTGGATCAGGCCGATCCCGCAATTGTTCTGTCCGCCGTAAGATCACACACGTTTTCTGTACGCTGATTTTTGACACGGCCGCGCATCGGCGGGAACAGCCCTGCGAAGCTTACGACGATGGCTTCTGCGCCGCTGCCGAAGGCACCGTGGCGTAGTAGCCCTTGCGCGCGCGCACGTTCAGGCCCTTGCGGTCGAGCTCCACGCGAATCTTGCGGTATTTCCCGTCGGCCACGCCGTTGGAGGGCCGGTAGGCTATGGCGTACTGGCTGCGCAGTTCGTTGCCAATATCAAGAAACGACTGCGCGAGATCGTCAATGCGGTAGGGGAAGAAAACGCGCCCGCCGGTTTCGTCGGCAAATTGTTCGAGCACATCGTCGCCGTGCGTCTTGTGCATCTTGGTGATGTTTTTGGGCGCTTCGCCATCCACGGCCAGCCAGTCGGTGTTCGTACTGATGGAATAAACGACGGCGCCGGCGCGGTCGGCTCTCTCCACGGTTTCGCTGAGCGTGTGATCGCTCATGTTGTCGTCCCCGTCGCTGATCACCACTAGGACGCGGCGAACTTCCCCACCGCCTCCCGCGGGCGGCGGCGCTTTCATTAATTTGTCCGAAGCGACGTACAGCGCGTCGTGCAGCGCCGTAGTGCCTCCGGCGCGCTGCTTTTCGACCGCGCGCGTAAGCAGGTCGAGGTCGTCCGTGAAATCTTGCACCACCTCGGGGTCGTTATCGAACGTCATCACGAATGCCTGATCCTTCCCGCGGCGGATGACGTCATCGAGAAAACTTATGGCCGCGTCCTGCTCGAACCGCAGGCGCGGACGAATGCTGTTGGATGTATCGAGCAGCAGGCCGATGCGCAAAGGCAAATCCGACTGGCGGCTGAAATTGGTCACTTCCTGCGGGCGGCCATCTTCCAGAATCTTGAAATCGTCCCGATCGAGATCCGTCACGAATTTGTGCCGACGGTCCGTGACCGTGACGTTCAAGGAGACGCGCTCGGTGAGCACCGGAATGCGCGACTGCCCGGGCGGCGGCTGCGGAGCAGGGGGCGAGGGATTCTGCGCGCGCGCAGGCATCGCCGCGAGGCCCAGCGCAAGACAAATAAGCGCGGTTTTTGGCAAACGCTCCACGGTTTGATTATAGGAACGGACGGAGGGCAGCGTCAATCGCCTCCGCCTCCGCCTCCGCGCCGGACGCTCGCGCGAGGCGGCGAAAATAATCGGCCAGCTCGCCGGGAAGTGACGCGCGCGCTTCGACCGGCTTGCCCGTGAGCGGATGCGCGAACGCAATCCTCCACGCGTGCAGAAACGGCCGCTCCAGCGGCGAAAATTCCTTTCCGGAAATTTTGGGAAAGCGCGGCGCTCCGTAGAGCGTATCGCCCACGACGGGATGGCCGAGTGCCGAAAAATGCACGCGTATTTGATGCGTCCTGCCGGTGTGTAGCTCCGCCGCAACCAGGGTGAACCCGGGAACGCGAAGCACCACGCGCCAATCCGTGCGCGCGGGACGTCCTTCGCGGCGGCGAGCCGTCATGCGCACTCGCCGCCGCAAATCCCGCGCGATGGGCAATTCGATGCGGCCGGAATCGCCGCGTAGATATCCGTGCACCAGCGCAAGATACGTTTTGGAAACGTTTCGGCTGGAGAATTGTTCCGCCAGACGATGATGCGCCGCATCTCGCAGCGCCACCACCAGCACACCGGAGGTTCCTTTATCGAGGCGGTGGACGATGCCGGGACGCAGCGGCCCGCCGACGCTTGAGAGCTGCGGGAAGCGGTGCAGCAGCGCTTGCACCAGCGTTCCCGAGCGGGCGCCCCCGCCGGGATGCACGACGAGGCCAGCGGGCTTATTCAATATCGCGAGGTCCGCGTCTTCGTAAAGCACTTCGAGCGGCACCGCTTCAGGCTCGAGCGTAGAAACCCGCGCCACGGGAATCTCGATGATCACCGTCTCGCCGGCCTCGAGGTGATGGGATCGCTTGCAGACCCGGCCATTCACTTCCACGCGTTGCGCATCAACAAGCTGCTGCAACCGCGCCCGGCTGAGCTCCGGAAAATGCGACGCCAGAAAGCGGTCGAGGCGAAGGCTCGATTCTTCGGGAGCGACCACGAGGACAAAACGTCCGGCGGTAGAAGTTTTTTCGAGGGCTTTCTGCGTCATCAAATGAATCGACAGCGAAGAATCACCGGCTCGCGGCCACCGGCTCGGGTTGCTTGAAACCGCGATACCACAGGAACGCACCCGTAAACAGCATTCCCACGCTGACAAACTGCATCAGCGAAACCGTATCGTGGAACATCAGCGTGCGATCTCCGTCGCCGCGCAGGAACTCAAAAAGACCGCGCTCCACGCCGTAGAGCATCAGGTAAGCTCCCAGAATCTGACCCGTAAATTTTTGTTTGCGGTCCAGCCAGATGAGCAGCGCAAAATTCACAAGCTCGGCGGCGGATTCGTACAGTTGCGTGGGATGCAGCGGAATTCCCAGCGGCGTATCGGAGAGCTGATTCGCGAAGGGATTGCGAAACGTCACTCCCCAGGGCAGCGAAGTAGGCTTGCCGAAGCAGCAGCCGGCGAAAAAACATCCCAGCCTGCCTATCGCGTGGCCCAGCGGCATCGCCGCGGCAAATGTGTCGAGCAGCGCCAGTATGGCAACCTTCTGGTAGTGGCAGTAGAGAACGAGCACTGCGATCCCGCCCAGCATTCCGCCGTAAAAAGTCCCCCCGGCCTGAAGTGTGCTCGCGGAAAAAAGCTCGCTGGGATTCCGCCAGTATTCATCGGCGTGGATGGCCACCAGCCAGAGCTTGGCCGTCAGCAATCCCGCGAGGACAAAATAAATTCCCGCGTTCCACACTCGGTCGGGTTCCAGACCCGCGGCTGGCGCGCGCCGTCGCGCGTACCACAATCCCAGCAGCACCCCCGTGGCCACCAACACGCCATAGGTGTACACGGTCATCTGGCCGCCCCAGGGAAAATTCAGATGGAAGAGGATCGGGTGCATCGTTAAGCCTTCTCCTGGCTGGGATGCCGCCAATCGCGGAAGAGTTCGAACAGCACGAGCATCGCTCCGATGACGATGGCCGAGTCCGCCACGTTGAACGCCGGCCAGTGATGTGTGTCGAGATGCACGTCAATGAAGTCGGTCACGCTTTGCCGCATCAGGCGGTCCAGCACGTTGCCCGCCGCCCCGCCCAGAATCAGCGCCATGCCCGCCACGCCCAGCTTTCCTCCCGCGTGCCCGGAGATGAGCAGCCACACCAGCAGTAACATCACCCCGGCGGAAAAGGTTATCAGCAGCGCCGATGTCCAGGACGAACTCGAATCCGCGAAGAGGCCAAACGCGACGCCCGGATTGCGCGTATGCACCAGATTCAGGAAGCCGGGCACGAGGACCTGGATGTAATCGAGGCGCGTGAGCCGCTCGACGGCAAATTTGGTCAGTTGGTCGGCCGCCATCACCAGGAGCGCGACCCAGAACCATTGAATGCGGTACGCGGAGTTCATACCGTAACGACGCTCCCTGTCGCCCCTTCGTTCCCTTCAATTTCGCGAAGCGCCGCAAGACACCGCTCGCAAATTCCCGGGTACGCGGCGCTCTCACCCACGTGCACGGAATAATTCCAGCAGCGCTCGCATTTCTTGCCTTCGGCGCGCGTCACCATCACGCCAATCGCACCGGCATCAGGGCTCGCAGGCGGCGTCCCGCGTCGGAGTTCCACCTGGGATACGATGAAGAATGCCGCGAGCGCGTTGCGATACTTTTCGAGCAACGCGGCGTCCGCGCCATCGGCCACCAGCAGCACTTTGGCTTCGAGCGCGCTGGAAATCAATTTATACTTCCGCGCGTCTTCGAGCGCGCTGAGCACGTTGCCCCGCAGCAAGAGCAGACTCTCCCAGTCTTTGACGGTTCCATCGCGCAATCCGGTTTCCAGCGTTTCGGCGGCGGGAAAGTAAGCAAGGTGGACGCTCTCGGGCGTGCCGGCTGCTTTCGGCAGCGACTTCCAGACTTCTTCCGCCGTGAACACCAGAATCGGCGCGACCAGGCGCACCAGCGCCGCAGCGATGCGGTACACCGCAGTCTGCGCCGAGCGGCGCCCGCGGCTGCGCGCCGCGAACGTGTACAGCCGGTCTTTCAGCACGTCGAAATAAAATGCGCTCAGCTCCGCGGCGCAAAAATCGTGCAGCGCGTGAAACACCCGCCCGAATTCGAATTCCTCGTACCACCGGCGGCAATCCTTCACCAGTTTGCCGGTGCGCTGAAGCATCCAGGCGTCCATCTCTTCTAGCTCCGCGTCGAGCATCGCGTCGCGCGCCGGATCGAAATCGTACAGGTTCGAAATCGCGAAGCGGAACGTGTTGCGAATCTTGCGGTAGGACTCGCCCAGTTGCGCCATCACCTCATCGGAATAATGCGTGTTAGTGAAATAATCCTGCGAAGCCACCCACAGCCGCACCATATCCGCGCCGTATTCTTCGGAGACGTCGCGCGGCGAGACGAAATTCCCCAGCGATTTGGACATCGGCTCGCCCTTGGCGTCGAGCGTCCACCCGTGCGTGACCACCTGCCGATACGGCGCCCGGCCCCGCGCTCCCACGGCGATTAGCAGCGAGCTTTGGAACCACCCGCGAAACTGGTCCGGGCCTTCGAGATACACTTCCGCGGGCCATGTGCCGTCGCCCTCGCTCAGCACCGCAAGATGCGACGAGCCGGAATCGAACCACACGTCCAGGATGTCTTTCTCCTTCCGCCATCGCGCCTTGCCGCAGGAGCACTTCGTGCCGGCTGGCAGCAGTTCTTCGGCGGAGTGCGCAAACCACGCGTCCGCTCCTGCGCGCTCGAACCAGCGCACCACGTTCCGCAGCGCGTCGAAATCTTCCAGGCGCTTGCCGCACGCCTCGCAGTAAAAAATAATCAGCGGCACGCCCCAGAATCGCTGCCGCGAAATGCACCAGTCGGGACGTGTCGTCACCATCTCGCGCAGGCGCTCTTCGCCCCACGCGGGCTTCCACTTCACTTTCTGGACCTCTTCGAGAGCGCGGCTTCGCAGCGGGTGTCCGAGTGGAGCAGGAATAGTCGCCGAGCCTTTGTCCAAGTGAATGAACCACTGCTCGGTGGCGCGAAAAATCACTGGATTATGACAGCGCCAGCAATGAGGATAACTATGGCTGATCTTGTGCTCAGCTAAGAGGGCCCCTCGTTCCTTGAGCAGTCCGATTATGAAAGGATTAGCTTCGAAAACTGTCTTCCCCTTGTAAGACGGCAATCCTTCCGTGAAGCGGCCATCATCATCAATGGGTGCATAAGTATCGAGCCCGTATTCCTGCCCTGTGTAAAAGTCTTCGGCGCCGTGCCCTGGAGCCGTGTGCACGATTCCAGTGCCTTGTTCAAGAGTTACATGTGCACCCAAGACACCAGGGACGGTGCGATCCAAAAACGGATGCTGGAATTTTGCATTTGCGAATACGCTGCCCGGAAACGGCCCACCACATCTGGAAAGATGCAAACCTACTTCCTGTTCCACTCTCTCTAGTAAGGCCTCGGCGACGATATAAACATCCCCAACCGAAGTGTTCGCCAACACGTACTCGAAGTCCTTACGAAACGCCAAAGCCATGCTCGCTGGAATCGTCCACGGTGTCGTGGTCCAAATGATGGCGTAGACATTCTTACCTTTGAGCTTGCTTTTGAGCCCTGAAGGGATCTTTTCAGCGGCCGCGCCCTCCTGGACGAGTTGATAACGCACCCAGATAGAAGGGCTGGTGTGGTCCGCGTACTCCACTTCGGCTTCCGCCAGCGCCGTGCGGTCGAAAATGCACCAGTACACCGGCTTCCGACCGCGGTACACGTAGCCCTTCTCGAGGAACGTGAGAAACGCATCCGCCACAGCGGCCTCATACGAAAAATTCATCGTCAGGTAAGGCTCGTCCCACCTCCCGAAAATTCCCAGCCGCTTGAAGTCCTGCCGGTTGGACTCCACGTAGCGCATCGCAAATTCCCGGCACAGGCGGCGGAATTCCGCGGGAGTCACGCTGTCTTTTTTCCCGCCAAGTTCTTTTTCGACCTTGGTTTCGATGGGCAAGCCGTGGCAATCCCATCCGGGAATGAAGGGCGAGCGAAACCCGGCCATGGTCTTCGATTTCACCACCATATCCTTCAAGATTTTGCCGAGGCCCGTGCCGAGATGGATGTCTCCCGTCGGATACGGTGGGCCGTCGTGAAGCACGCAGATCGGCGCACCCGCGCGTGATTCCAGGATGCGGCTGTAAAGCCCCATCGCTTCCCATTCCGCCAGTTGCAGCGGCTCCCGCTCGGGGAGCTTGGCCTTCATGGGAAAATCTGTTCGCGGAAGATTGAGCGTGCCTTTCAGATCCAGAGCGCCTGCTCCTGTTAATTTCCCCTGCATCTATTTGCGAACCCTGCTTTCGCTGCAAACATTATATGTTAGAATTTAAAGGAAGGCATATGAGCCGCCTTCGCCGAGACATCCTTTTCGACGATTTCGAATCTAATACTGTGGGACGATTTTGCATCCACTAAGGTCCAGGGGCAGTGCATGGCTGATGCAGATCTGAAATCCGAACTGCGGGGCACTCCGACAGGAGAACTCGGGAGCCGTCTCCAGCGCTTGTCACTGCGCGAATCCTCGCTCAAGCGGTTTTTCTCCAATTTCCGTGATTTCCTCGTCGAGCGGCCTGTAAAACTGCGCGGCTCGGATGGGCCGGCCCCGTTCGTGGATGAACAATTCGGCGGCGGATTCTGGGACAACCTCCGTGAATCGTTCCGCTCCGTGCCACGCTCGGCGCAAAACGTTCACTCCGGCCTGCTGGTGGAATGGAAGCCCGGACTGGGCGTCTTTATTCAGAACCTGCGCGATTCCCTTTTTCCGCGCAAGCTGCCTCCCCTCAACGTAACCAGCAAGCCCATCGCCGTGCCAGAAATCTGGAGCAAGAACGAACAATTCAAGAGCGTGCAGGCCCTCTCGATTGCCGTGCACGCCGTGGTGGCTGCGCTGATCATCGTGCCTATCTGGCGCGGCATCATGACCCCGCCCACCACGCAAGCCAGCAACGTGGTAATCACTACTATCAGCGACTACTCGCCGACCCTCGCGAAATTGCCTCCGGGTAAAGACAAGGCCGGCGGCGGCGGTGGCGGCGGCGAACGCAATCCCGTCCCCGCATCCAAAGGCCGTGCCCCGAAATTCAGTTGGACGCAAATTGCCCCGCCTTCTGCGAGGACGCCCGATCACGCGCAAATTCTTGTGCAGCCCAATCTCCTCGGCCCGCCCGATCTGAAGCTCCAGAATAACAACATGCCCAACTGGGGAGATCCCTTCGCAAAAAGTGTGACTACTTCCAACGGCCCGGGAAGCGGCGGC
>JBOGNO010000022.1:0-34630 GCA_050747245.1 Candidatus Acidiferrales bacterium | reverse complement strand
TCTTTTTGTCCGGTTGAATTCTGCCGCGCCGGCTGCGGCCCCAGTTACTCCGCTTTGGAAACCGCACGGAGCTTGCGCGTCAAGAAATGTTTCGCCAGCGCCGGCAATTTGTCGTGCGGCAGTTTTCCCTGCTCGTAGAGCTTCATCTTGGCTTTCGCCGATTTGCGTCTGCGGTGGTGGCGCTTCCACGCTACGAATCTCTTGTCGTTTGCCATTCCCTCTCCTCGATGGAATCCTGAAAGGATTGCCGCTCTATTCTAGCCGAGGTGCCTCGCAAAGCAATGCCCGCATGCTGCTTTTCGCATGCACATCGAGTACGATGAAGCCTTCATGCCCGCTCTTGTAATTCATGCCGATCGCATCCTCACTCCCCTCGAAGATCTCGCCGATTCCGTCATAATCGTCGAGGACGGCCGGATTACCGGCGTGGGCCATCGCGATGAAGTTCGCGTCCCAGCGGGAGCCGCGGATTATGTCGCCCGCGGACTCACCGCAGTGCCGGGCTTTGTGGACATCCATCTTCACGGCGCGGGCGGTCACGACGTGATGGAGGCGGGGCCCGCCGAGCTGCGGACCATCGCGCGAACGCTAGCGCGCTTCGGCACCACTTCTTTTGTCGCCACCACCGTCACCGCTCCGAAAGATCTCACCTGCCGCAGTTTGAGCGGCCTTGCGCGCTACATTGCCAGCGATTCGAATCGCGTTGCTGGCTCCGTTTGTTGTGCGGAGGTTCTCGGAATCCATCTCGAGGGCCCCTTCATCAGCCCGGCCCGCCGCGGCGTGCATCCGCCCGGCGCGATTGCCAAGCCGTCCGTCCCCCTCCTCGAGAAATTTTTCGACGCCGCGCGCGGCGCCGTGCGCATTTTGACTCTCGCTCCCGAACTTCCCGGCGCCCTCGAATTGGTGGATCTCGCCGTTGCGCGAGGCATCCTCGTGGCCCTGGGTCACACGGATGCCACCTATGCCCAGGCCTGCGCTGCGATTGAACATGGCGTCCGCCACGCTGTCCATGTCTTCAATGCCATGCGCCCGTTCTCTCACCGCGAGACCGGCGTCCTCGGCGCTGTCCTCACCGACTCGCGCGTCACTGCGGAGATTATCGCCGATGGCGTCCACGTGGACGCGCCCGCGGTGCAGCTACTTCGCGCGGCCAAAGGGAGCGAGCTGGTTCTTCTCGTCACCGATGCCACCGCGGCAACCGCTATGCCCGACGGAAAATATCGCCTCGGACAAGTTGGAGTCACCGTCCGGGGCGGCGTTTGCCGCAATCGCGAGGGCAAGCTGGCGGGGAGCACCCTGACGCTCGACCGTGCCGTGCGGCACATGGTCGCCCTCGGCGTGCCGCTACTCGAAGCCGTGCAAATGGCTACACTTCACCCCGCCCGCCGCCTGGGAATTGCCGGAAAGAAAGGCATTCTCGCCGCCGGCTCGGACGCCGACGTAGTTCTTCTCACCCCGGATTTGCAGATTTCGGGAGTACTCGCGCGTGGGGTCGGCCTCGCTTGAAGCCTTACTTGTTCAGTGGAATCTTCAATTCCTCGGCAAGTTGATGAGGGTCGAAGGGACTGCATGCGAAAAATCGGCCGTCCACTTCTAGCGTCGGCACCTTCCTTCGGCCATCGTTGACGCGCATCACCAGCTCCTCTGCCTCCGGCGATTCATCCACATTCACTTCCCGGAAGTTTATGCCTCGCTCTTTAAGAAACCTCTTCGTGTGGCGGCAATCGCCGCACCATGCCGCCGTGTACATCGTGATTTCGCTCATTGTGCTTTTTTTCACTCTGCCAACCAGATTGGATTGCGGCGGGGATGTTGGGGATTCACGCGGAAATTGCGGTGTTTCGTCAATGGCCGGCCCGCGAGGTGTCGGCAGTCCCGCCGGCCGGTCCGCCCTTCGATGCCACCTGCACCCGAATGAGCGCGCGTTCCAGCGCCAGCTTGGCCCGGTCCCAGTCGAAATCCGCCGGAGGTTTGGCCATTTGCTCGCGTGCGCGACCTAAAGCGGTTCCCGCCCGCTGCGCGTCAATCTCCTCGGCGCGTTCGCTTACTTCTGCGAGAACGATTACGCGGTCGGGCAACACTTCCGCGAATCCGCCCATCGCCGTGAGGAAGAAAGTCTCGCCTCCCTTGCTATAGCTCAGCTGCCCGATCCCCAGCTCTGTGATCAGCGGCGCATGGCCGGGAAGGATCCCCAGGTAACCGTTCTTCCCCGGAATCTCGGTGGACTCCACCTTTTCGCGCAGCACCTGCTTGGCCGGCGTCACGATTTCGAGTTGGATCTCTTCAGGAAGCATTGTGATATTCAATTTCAGGCCGTGGCCGCCATCTTCTCCGCCTTTTCGAGCACCTCCTCGATCGTGCCCACCATCCAAAACGCCTGCTCCGGCACTTCGTCGTGCTTGCCTTCCACAATTTCCTTGAACCCGCGGAGATTGTCCTCGATCTTCACATACTTTCCTTCGAGGCCCGTGAACTGTTCCGCCACGAACATCGGCTGCGACAGGAATTTCTCGATCTTGCGCGCCCGCGCTACCGTCTGCTTGTCATCATCTGAGAGCTCTTCGATTCCCAGGATGGCGATGATGTCCTGCAGGTCCTTGTAACGCTGCAGGACGGACTTCACCGAGCGCGCCACCGTGTAGTGCTCCGTCCCGACCATGCGCGGATCCAGAATGCGCGAAAAGCTGGCCAGCGGATCGACAGCCGGAAAAATTCCGCGCTCCACGATCTGCCGGCTCAGGTTCGTCGTTGCGTCCAAGTGCGAAAACGTCGCGGCCGGCGCCGGATCCGTGTAATCGTCCGCCGGCACGTAGATCGCCTGCACCGACGTCACCGACCCTTTCTTCGTCGAAGTGATCCTTTCCTGCAGTTCGCCGATTTCCGTGTTCAGATTCGGCTGGTACCCCACCGCCGAAGGCATCCGGCCCAGCAGGGCGGAAACTTCCGATCCCGCTTGCACGAACCGAAATATATTGTCGATGAAGAGCAGCACGTCCAAACCTTCCTCGTCGCGGAAGTATTCCGCCACGGTCAGCCCCGTGAGCCCCACTCGCAGCCGCGCCCCGGGAGGTTCCGTCATCTGCCCGTAAATCAGTGCGCACCGCGATTTCTCCGAATCCCCGGGCACCACCACTTTCGACTCTTGCATCTCCAGCCACAGGTCGTTTCCTTCGCGCGTCCTTTCTCCCACTCCTGCGAACACCGAAACGCCCCCGTGTTTCATCGCCACGTTGTGAATCAATTCTTGGATGAGCACCGTCTTGCCCACGCCCGCCCCGCCGAAGAGTCCGATTTTTCCGCCCTTCAGGTACGGCTCGATGAGGTCCACCACTTTGATTCCCGTCTCGAACATTTCTTGCGTCGTGGATTGCGCGTCCAGCAACGGTGCCGCCCGGTGAATCGGGTATCGCAGAGTCGTTTTCAGTGGTCCGAGACTGTCCACCGGCTCGCCCAGTACGTTCAAAATGCGCCCCAGCGTGCCGCGTCCCACCGGGACGCTGATTGGTCCGCCCTGGTCGTGAGCCTTCATTCCGCGCACCAGTCCTTCGTTCGGCTTCATGGCCACGCAGCGCACCCGTCCTTCCCCCAGGTGCTGCTCGACTTCCGCGATCAGGTCAATCGGCTCCGGAACGTTGAAGCCTTCACTCGTGATGCGCACCGCGTTGTAAATCTGCGGCAGGTGGCCGCTCTCGAATTGCACGTCCACCACCGGGCCGATCACCTGCACGACGTGCCCGGCTTTCACTTGCTTTTCTTCCATTTCGTTCTCCCCGAAAACGCACTACGATGTCGCCGAAGCGGCTCCGCTCACAATTTCAATCAATTCCTTCGTGATGGCGGCCTGGCGAATCTTGTTCATCTGCAGCGTCACCTGATCGATCAGGTCAGCGGCGTTGTTCGTAGCCGCGTCCATGGCCGTCATCCGTGCCGCGTGCTCCGCCGCCGAAGATTCCAGCAGCACGCGGAATATCTCCGCCTCCAGGTACCGCGGCACAAGGTCCCTGAAAATTTGCTCCGGCGGCTGTTCGTAGATGTAGTCCACCAGCAGCGCCGAGCCTTCTAGCCCCGTCGTCAGCGGCAATGCCCCGCCGTGCGCCACGGAGACGCCCGCCCCTCGCTCCGCACGGGCTCCCGCCACGATTTCCGCGTCAATCGGCAGAATTTTTTCCGCGCACAGCCGCTGCGCCAGCACGCTCTTGAATTCGTTATAAATCATGTACACCGCGTCCACCGTTCGGCTGGTATAAAGCTCCGCCACACGTCCCGCGATCTCTTTCGCCTTTTCAAACTGCACGCGCTCGGTCGCTCCTATGTATTCCTTGACAAATTTTCGCCCCCGCTTCGCCAGGCTGTCGCGGCCCTTTTTTCCGATAGCGATGATGTTCACTTCTTGAGCGCTGTGCTCGCGGAAGAATTCCATCGCCCGTCGCACCACGTTGGCATTGAACGCCCCGCACAGCGTGCGGTCGCTCGTCAGCACCACGGCCAAAATCTTCTTTTCCTCGCGCCGTTCCAGAAGCGGGTGCGCGGGCTGCTCGATCCGCGCCGCCGCCGACCGCAACACGCGCAGGATCTGTCGCGCGTACGGCCGCGCCGCGAACACTCCCTCCTGCGCCCGCCGTAGCTTTGCCGCCGCGACGAATTTCATCGCCCGCGTAATTTGCTGCGTGTTTTTCACCGAGCGGATTCGCCGCCGGAAATCAATCAGTGTCGGCATGTTTCGCTTGCCCTTGCATCATCGATTCGCGAGCCTCAATTCGCGGCTCCGGCTTTCCCGCCCGCCGTTGCCAGGAATCTTTCCTTGAAAGCATCCAGTGCTTCCATCGCCTGCTTCTTCAGCTCGTCGTCGAATTGCTTTTTCTCCCGCAGGCCCTTGATCAGCCCGCTGTAATTCGTTTCCAGAAACGGGAAAAGCTCCTGCTCGAACCGCGCCACTTCGCTCACCTCTAGCGAATCCAAGAAGCGGTTCGTCCCCGCGAAAATGATCATCACCTGCTTCTCCACTGGCAGCGGCTGATACTGCGGCTGTTTCAGCACTTCTGTCAGCCGCTGTCCACGCGCCAGTTGCGCCTGCGTAGCCTTGTCGAGGTCGGAACCAAACTGCGCGAACGCCGCCAGGTCGCGGTACTGCGCCATTTCCAGCCGCAACATTCCCGCCACCTGCCGCATCGCCTTGATTTGCGCGTTGCCTCCCACGCGGCTCACGGAAATCCCGGCATTGATCGCCGGACGGATGCCGATGTTGAAAAGGTCCGACTCCAGGTAAATCTGTCCGTCTGTGATGGAAATCACGTTCGTTGGGATGTAGGCCGATACGTCGCCCGCCTGCGTTTCGATCACCGGCAATGCCGTCAGCGAACCCCCGCCGTTTTTATCGCTGAGCTTCGCCGCCCTTTCAAGCAGCCGCGAGTGCAGGTAAAACACGTCCCCCGGAAACGCCTCGCGTCCGGGCGGCCTCCGCAGCAGCAGCGAAATTTCGCGGTATGCCTGCGCGTGCTTCGAGAGGTCGTCGTAAAAGCACACCGCGTGCCGCCCGCTGTCTCGGAAAAATTCCCCCATGGCGCACGCCGCGTACGGAGCGATGTACTGCATCGTCGCCGGTTCCGACGCCGAAGCGGTCACCACAATCGTGTAATCCATTGCGCCGTAGTCCACCAGCGTCTTGATTACCTGTGCCACCGTCGAGCGCTTTTGCCCGATGGCGCAGTAAATGCAAATCAAATCGCCGCCTCGCTGGTTGATGATCGTGTCCAGGATGATGGCCGTCTTTCCCGTTTGCCGGTCGCCGATGATCAACTCGCGCTGCCCGCGTCCGATGGGGATCATCGCGTCAATGGACTTGATTCCTGTCTGCAGCGGCTGGTGCACCGGACGCCGGTCAATCACTCCTGGCGCCAGCCTCTCCAGAGGATTTCGCTTTTCCGACGCGATGGGTCCCTTGTCGTCGAGCGGCAGCCCCAGCGGATTCAACACCCGTCCCGTCAGCCCATCGCCCACCGGCACGGACATGATTTTGTTCGTTCGCTTGACGATGTCGCCTTCGCTGATTTCCGCGTACTCCCCCAGCAGCACCGCGCCCACCTGATCCTCTTCCAGGTTCAGTGCGATTCCCACCACGTCGTGCGGGAACGCCAGCATTTCTCCGGCCATGCAGTTGTCCAGTCCATGAATGCGCGCGATGCCGTCTCCTACGGAGATCACTGAGCCGACTTCATCCACCGCCACTTTCTGCTCGTAGTTTTCGATCTGCTCGCGCAGGATTTTTGTGATTTCGTTTGCTTGAATGTTCGCCATTCCCGCTCCTATTCCGATTCGAGTTCCGCGCGCAGGTGTTCCAGTTGTTGCTTCACCGATCCGTCGTAGATTGTTGACCCGATGCGCACCACTGCCCCCCCGATGAGCCCGCTATCCAGCTGATAGCGCGATTCAATCTTCTTTCCCGTCAGCCGCTCGAGCGCTCCGTTGAGCCCTCGCTTTTCTTCCGCCGATAACTCGCGTGCGGAGGTCACTTCCGCTTCCGCCACCCCCATCCGCGTGTGCAGCTCGGTCTCAAACGCTTCGCGAATTTCGCCCAGGTTTTCCGTTCGCCGGTGGTCAATCGTCAGAAACAAGAAGTTGCGCATCTCGAGCCCTATTCCCAATCGCGCGCCCAGTTTCTCCACCGCCCCTTGCTTGGCGAGTTTCGGCACCGCCGGGCTGGCTAAAAAGTTCCTCAGGTCCGCCGCGCCCCGGTAGCAATCCAGGAATGCGGCGAAATCCTTCCGGACTTTCTCCGCCACACCCCGTTCCAGCGCCACGTCCGCCAGCGCCGCTGCATACCGTCGCGCCACTCCCCTCAATTCACTCTCTCCCGAAGCTCGCTGACAAATCCCTCAACGAGCGCCGCCTCCGTTTGGGGCGTCAGTTGTTCTGTCACCATCTTTTCCGCACGATCCACCGCCCGCCGCCCCGTCCACGTTTTCAATTCCAATCGCGCCGCGCGCTCCGCCGCTGCGATTTCCTCCTGCGCCGCGCGCTCAATTTTCTTTAGCTCTTCCCCCGTCAGCCCGCGGATTCGCTCCGCTTCTGCGGCGCTGTCACGCCGCGCCTCCACCCGCAGCCCCGCTACTTCGCTCTCGAGTCCTGCGAGCTTTGCTTCCGCTTCGCTCTTTTTCTCGGACGCCGCCTCGCGCATTCGCGCCGCTTCCGCAATCGAGTTGGCGATTTCCTCAGTGCGCTTGCGGAATACGGGCGCGCCCTTCTTCACCAGCAGGTACGCGATTCCGCCGAACACCAGCGCAAAATTCAGCCACCGGAAAACCCACCCGACGGTCGAGTCCGCGGGCGATTTTTCCCCTTCCTGCGCGAACGCCGGCGCGGCCAGCAGCAATGCGCTCATTGCCCCTGCCGCTATCAGGAAAATCTGGTTTCGCTTTCGCCTCACGACGCCTCTTGGTCCGGGTGCCCTATCCTTCGGTCGCCGCGGCGACCGAAGGGTGGGGATTTTGATTTTTCTTTCCCACTCGCCTCGCTATGTCGCCGGCAGCCTCCGCTCCAGAATTCTCCGCGTGATTTCTCCTGCCAGCGCTGCCGCGTCCGTCTCCAAGCGCGCGCTCGCGGCTTCGAGCTCCCTCGCGATTCGTTCTTTCGCTGCGCGAATCCCCTCTTGCGCCTGCGCCCGTTTTTCCCGCGTCCGTTTGGCCCGCTCGTCCAGCACGATTTTCAGCGCCGCTTCCTGCTCCGCGTAAATCTCTCCGCGAGCCTTCCGCAAAGCCTCGCGGTAAGCCGCCTCAATCTCCTTCGTGGCTGCCGCATCGTTCGCCGCTTCCGCGCGAGCGCCTTCTATCCGCCGGTGCCGCTCTTCCATGGCTCGTTCCAGCGGGCGGAAGAAACTGAATTTCAGAAATAGAAAAAATAGGAAAACGATGATTACGGTGGGCAGGGCTTCGAGAAACAACTCACCGAGTTGGCGGAGGATCTCCATCGATTGCTTGCCGGAACGTTGCTGGACTCCCTCTTCGCCCGCTCCTCGTCCCTAATAATTGCCGGACGAGCCTCGGCACGCGCGCCCGAGCGGGTCAAGTAAAGCCCGAAATTATCGCATCCGTTCCTCTCCTGCGTCAACGCCATCACCGGGCCCGTGGTGGTTCCGTCTCGGCTTAGATCCTTCTGCGCCGCTATCGACATTGCGTTATGTAGCCTTTGCGTTCGCCTGAAGGACTGCTTCGAGTCCCGCCAGGTCGCCCAAAACCCACAGTTCCGCAATCATCCGGTTCTCGAACCGGAATAGCGCAGCGCCAAGCCATTGCACAGGCTTTCCGGTGGGCTCGAAACCTCGGAAAGGGGCCACATGAATTCCGGAGAAACGCATCTTTGCGAATGCTCTGCTCCCTTCTGCCACGCAATCCAGAATCTCGCAATGATAGTCCGCCAGCGCGCCGCGCACGGATCGCACGTAATCCCCGAAAGCCCCGCGGCCCCGCATCTCCGCGCCCAGCGACCCACGAAAACAGAATTCTTCGCTGAGCAACTCCGCGGTTGCCGCAAAATCTCCCTCATTCCAGATGCGCGAGTAAAACGCCTCAACAAGACTGGGCGCGCTCATTCAATTCCCCTCCCACTGGGATTTGCAACTGACCTGCTTCCCTCGCGCCTGACCTTTAGCCTCGTACAATGGTAATAACAATTCGATTTGCGTTTCGAGGAGATTCCTCTTGGGCTTAGCCGACCCCTTCACCGGCACTTGGAAATGCAACTTCGAAAAATCGCGGCCGCCACAATTCCGCGACGCCGCACTCGCAACCGGCCCAGCGTCGCCATTCGGCTATCGGAAATCCCCGTTCACTGCATCCTTCTTGCGGATTCCTGCCATTTCTGCCTAAAATCTAGTTGTAACTAATTTACAACTAGAAAGGCAGCCTTTGCGGAGCACATCCCGACCGTCGATTCTTGCCAGCATCCTGTTCCTGTTGGGGGTTTCTTTCGCGCCAGGTGCCCGAGGGCAGGAACGCCCTTACTTCGTCACCTACGATCATCAGCTCGAAGAGCCGGGCAATCTGGAAATATCGTTCAATCCGATTTACGGCGCACAAAGGCGCGGAAACGATTTCCTGGCATCGTGGGCGGAGTTCGAATACGGCGTGACAGGCTGGTGGACGAGCGAGTTTTACCTGGCGGGACAATCGACTTTTCACGACGGCACCGTCTTCACCGGATTGCGCTGGGAGAATCGCTTCCGGCCTCTCCTGCACGAGCACCGGATCAATCCGGTTCTTTACACTGAATTTGAGGACATCAACGCCGCCGATAAAACGCTACTCGAAGTGGTCGGCTTCGACGGGGAAACCGATCACGCGGTCCGGAATTCAATCGCTCGCAGGGACCATCTGCACGAAATCGAGACAAAGCTGATCCTCTCGAGCAATTTCCGCGGCTGGAACGTCTCCGAAAACTTCATTGCCGAGAAAAATTTCAATAGTCAGCCTTGGGAATTTGGCTACGCTGCGGGAGTCAGCCGCCCGCTCGCGCTCGCCGCCTCACCCGATGTTTGCCGCTTCTGCCGCGAGAATTTTGTCGCGGGCCTGGAGATTTACGGCGGACTGGGAACCGCCCACCAATTCACGTTGTCACGAACTTCGCACTACCTCGCTCCGGTGGTTGCTTGGCAAGTCTCCGACAATACAACCCTGCGGATTTCTCCCGCGTGGGGACTCACCGGCACGAGCCACAGGTTTCTCCTCAGATGGAGCATCTCGTACGAAATTGATGGATTTGGCCAACGGGTGCGGCGATGGCTCAAATAAAAAAGCGAAAAATGATTTCGTGCTTGATCTTAGCCATGTTGCTCGGGAGTCCTGTTCTCAGCCAGGAAGCAACCAAAAAGTCCGGAGATTTTCAACGCGAGATTGCAAGGGCTCCAGTAAGAGAACGCCAGAGCTTGAATCCTTACGAAGGACAAACCCAGGCCCTCGACGCCGGCAAAAAACTGTATCGCCAGCATTGCGCGCAGTGCCACGGAGAGAATGGCAGCGGCGGCGATCGAGCGCCCACTCTGCGCTCCCGTGAAATCCGCGAAGCCACCGCGGGAGAGCTCGCATGGTTTTTGAAGAACGGAATTTTGCTCGCCGGTATGCCCTCGTGGTCGAAACTCCCGCCGCAAAGGCGTTGGCAACTTGTTGCCTATCTCAAATCCCTCACCTAGCGTTCCGCTCCTCGTTCTGTCTGCGGGCTCGATCCGCCATGACGCGGATTTATGGATTTGCGAACGTCCAATTTTGTGCTAGACTGAATTATTGTTTGCGAATCGCACCGGAAAAATCACGGCGGGGCCCTCATCCCCGCCCTTACTCTTTCGGGCGCGCGCAGGATGTAAGTGAAGGTCAAAAACGCCGAAAATGGCAGAAATCGCAGTTAACGTAATTTCCTTTCAATCACTTAACTCCCAAAAAGGCGAAGAAAAAGTTAATCGAGACACATCCAGAAACAAGACCTGCTCTAAGTCATTGAAAACAAAGACTGGAGGAAATTTCTAATCGAGACACAACAGTACATTTGAGAATCTGGCTCTTCCCGCCCGCACCAGGCCGCATTACAATACGCCGCCGGGTCGGCCCCTGAGCACGATCGGAAAGCACTGCTGACGCCATGACCACTGCGCCATCACAACCCAAACGCAAATCCTCGGCTCCCTCTTTTGCCGGCGTGGATTTCATAGATTTCGATTCCCAGCTCTCCGCTGAAGAAAAACTGGCCCGGCAAACGGCGCGCCGGTTCGTGGACGAGCAAATCCTTCCCATCATCGAGGAGTGCAACCGCGAAGGAAAATTCCCTCTCCAACTCATTCCACAAATGGCCGAGCTCGGATTCTTCGGCGCCAGCCTCCAGGGCTACGGCTGCGCGGGAATGTCCAACGTCGAATACGGTCTGGTGACTCAGGAGCTCGAGCGCGGCGATTCCGGCCTGCGCAGTTTTGTTTCCGTGCAATCCGCGCTCGTGATGTACCCCATCCACGCATTCGGCAGCGACGCGCAGAAAGAAAAATGGCTGCCTCTCCTGCAACAGGGCAAAGCCATCGGCTGCTTCGGACTCACCGAACCGCAATTCGGCTCCAACCCGGGCGGCATGCTGACGCGCGCCGTGCGCAAAGGCTCAAAGTACATTCTCAACGGCGAAAAAATGTGGATCACCAACGGCTCGCTCGCCGATGTCTCCGTCGTCTGGGCCAAATGCGAGGACGAAAAAATTCGCGGCTTCCTCGTAGAGAAAGGAACGCCGGGATTCAAAGCCTGGGACGTTCATGGCAAATTGTCTCTCCGCGCCTCCGTCACTTCCGGCCTGGCCATGACCGATTGCGCGATTCCCGAAGAAAATATTCTCCCCAAAGTCGAAGGCCTGCGCGGCCCGCTCTCTTGCCTGAATCAAGCGCGCTACGGAATCGGTTGGGGCGGCCTCGGCGCGGCCATGGCCTGTTACGATACGGCGCTTCAGTACGCCAAGCAGCGCAAACAATTCGGCAACAAACCCATCGCCGGTCACCAGCTCGTCCAGGAAAAACTCGTCTGGATGATTACGGAAATTACCAAAGGCCAGCTCCTCGCGCTGCATATCGGCCGCTTGAAGGATCAGGGCCGCGCGCATCCCTCGCACATTTCCATGATGAAGATGAACAACGTATGGGTGGCCCTCGAAACGGCGCGCAAGGCCCGCGACATTCTCGGCGCCAATGGCATCGTGGACGATTACTGCATCATGCGCCACATGAACAATCTCGAATCCGTCTTCACTTATGAGGGCACGCACGATATCCACAAACTCATCATCGGCGAGCGCATCACCGGGATCGCCGCGTTCGAGTAGACGCACCGGCCGGCGCCGGCGCAAAAAAAATCGCAAGCCTGCGGAGAAGCTATGGAGCGCAAGTTAGGCCTCGAATTTTTGCGCGTGGTGGAAGAAGCGGCCATCGCCGCGGCGCACACCATGGGTCTCGGCGAGCGCCACAAGTCCGACGAAGTCGCCGTGGAAGCCATGCGCAAATCCATGGATTCGGTCGGCATGGACGGCACCATCGTCATCGGCGAAGGCGAACGCGACGAAGCGCCCATGCTCTTCATCGGCGAAAAAGTCGGCGCTGCCGTGCATGACAAAAACCAGGGCTATCCCGAAGTGGATATCGCCGTGGATCCCCTCGAAGGCACAAACCTCTGCGCCACGGGCGAGCCCAACGCCATCACCGTCCTCGCCGCCAGCGAGCGCGGCGGTCTGCTTCACGCCCCCGATCTGTACATGGAAAAAATTATCGTCGGGCCAACATGCAAAGGCGCCGTCGAGCTGGATGCTCCCGTCGCTGACAATCTTCGCGCCATCGCCAAGCGGCTCGACCGCGATATCGAAGACCTGGTGGTCATCGTACTCGATCGCCCGCGTCACGAAAAATTGATTCGCGATATCCGCGCCGCGGGCGCCCGCATCCGCCTGATCGGCGACGGGGATCTCTCCGCGGGGATTTCTGCAGCCGTCGTGGGAACCGGAGTGCACGCGGTGATGGGAACGGGCGGCGCGCCCGAAGGCGTGCTCACCGCCGCGGCGCTTCGCTGCCTCAACGGACAGATTCTCGCCCGCCTGGTGGTCTCCAAGCCCGAACACCACGAGCGCATTGCCCAGATGGGCATCAAAGACGCCAAGCGAATCTACGACACCGAAGAACTCGCACCCGGTAGCAAAATCATTTTTGCCTGCAGCGGCGTGACGCAGGGGAGCCTTCTGCAAGGCGTGCGCTTTTTCGGCGATGGCGTCCGCACGCACTCGCTGGTTTTAACTTACGAAGACCGCCATGTGCGCTTCGTGGATAGCGTGCATCTCGACAAGCGCCCGGACGTGAAGGTGCGCTTTACATAAACGGCGCACGCTCGGGAAATATTTCGTGTGTTCTGTGCGTAGGATTGAGTAAAGCAGCTGCAAGGAGGTGCGAATGTCCACAGCCCCGGGTCCGGCTTCTGTTCCTCCGCCCACCGCGCCGCCGAAGAGCAACGCCCTCTGGTGGATCCTCGGAATCGTGGGCGGCCTTGTGGTCCTGCTGGTTCTCGGCGTTTCCCTGATTTCCTTTCTGGTTCTTCGCCAATTTCACGTCCGCGAATCGGGGAAAACGGTCGAGATTCAAACTCCCGCGGGAAGTCTCAAAGTAAACTCTGGAGGATCCCACACTTCTGGTCTTCCTGTGTACTCGGGCGCTACACCACTAGCAACGGAAGGGGGGAACATTGAAATCTCACAAGCGAACGGCACTGGCGTTGGGGTGGCTGCGGAAAAGTACAGGACCAGCGATTCTCTCGACCAGGTCGCGGCGTGGTACACCGAGCATCTTGGTCCAAGTTTTCGCCGAGAAAAACCGGAAGAAGCAGAGAAGTATAGCCACGCCGTGAGCGTGGGTTCTGCAGACCTCGCCTTCGTCCGGGACACCGGTGAAGTGACGCAAATAGTGGGACTGACTCAGAAGGCCGACGGCATCGAAATCGCCCTCGTAAGGATCGGTAAGCGCGAGCCGCAATGATGGAACTTCTCCGCCGCGCGCAGAATACTTCGATGTTCACTCATCGAGAGGTAGCGAACTCGCGCGCCGCCGGGTTGCACGACAGCGCGAGGTTCGGCCTTCGAATCCAGCTCCGCGCCGCTGCCCTTTTAACCGATCCTCGAGAACTTCTCTCGAGTCGAGTTCAATTCAAACTATCGATGCATGGCAGCGCCCGGGTGTGCATGGCGGCGCGGCATGGTCGAAAGCGGCTCTCCGCGCTGCATGATAGCCGGCGCGGCGCCACGCATAGTTCCGTTGTTGCCCACGTGGTCGCCGATGGCCTGAAGCCGCTTCAGAATGGATTGCCATTGCGTCCAGTCCAGTTGCCGCAGGTAAGGACGCAGTCCCTGAATGAACGGGTCTTCCAAGATCGTCTCTCCCGTAGACTCAGGTACGAAGAAGCGGTTCAGGCCGACGCCCAGGGCCTCGGCGATTTTTTCAAGCGTGCCGAGGCTGGGCGTCATTTGCCCGCTTTCGATGCGTGATAAATAGGAGCGAGAGACTCGCGAACGGGCCTGAAGCTGGCTCTGGGTCATGCCACGGGACTCTCTCAGCTGGCGGATCCGCTGGCCGATGTTCTCGACCGTTTCGCGGTTGGGCCAGCTCTCGAAGAGTTGACGATCATCGCCCGGCATGTCTTGCGGAGAAGGCGACGGGATCACGACAGTCACCTTCGGAGGCAGCAAGCGCAGGCAACGGCGGCAATTCCCGGTGCGTGTCCGGTATTGCACAAGCCCACATACGGAACAGCGAATGACTTCGCGATCTTCGTCCATGGCCGATACTAGTCCGTTCTTTTCTGCCACCGGTCTCCTCACAGACTTTTCCGGCGTTGCGGAAGGGAGGGACTACAAGCTTAGGGAAGGCAGGAACTGGCGCGCTCGAATTCTGCATAGCCCGACAATTTGTGTCAAGTCTTTTTTTGCCGATGACAATTTTCGTCTCCATCGAGGCATTGGGGCAATCCGGAATCCTTCTTCCCCTCCGGGGCGTGAAGAACTTGCGGGAGTTTCCAAGAAATATTTTTAAATCTTTCAAGGAGTTTTAAGAGAACTAAGGCCCGACAAACGGAGGAACGATGCCGAACCGCGAAGAAGCGTGGAATCTGCTCTGCGAATTCACGCAGAATGAAAACCTGCGCAAGCACGCACTAGCAGTGGAGGCATGCGTACGGGCCTATGCGCGAAAGCAGGGGGCGGATGAGGAAATGTGGGGTTTGGCAGCGCTCCTTCACGATTTCGATTACGAATGCTGGCCCAATGCTGGGCATCATCCGACCGAAGAACATCCCTCCAGCGGCACGAAAATTCTCCGCGAGCGCGGTTATCCCGAAGAAATTATTCATGCCATCCTGAGCCATGCGGACTACACAGGTGTGGAGCGGACCTCGGCGCTGGATCACACGCTCTTTGCCTGTGACGAGCTGGCTGGATTCCTGACGGCGTGCGCGCTCATCAAGCCGAGCAAGAGCCTCCATGAAGTGGAGCTGGATTCCGTGAAGCGCAAATTAAAAGACAAAGCGTTTGCACGAGGCGTAAATCGCGCGGATGTACTTCAAGGAGCCGAAGAGCTGGGAATTCCGCTGGAGGAACACATCGCATTCTGTATTGCAGCCATGCGCGGCGTTTCGAGGCAGCTCGGCCTCGGATAATCCTCGTCAGCGATATTCACAGCGCTGCGCCGCAGGCCGTTTAGGCGACCGTGGTAGAATCTGCTGCGTCATGCAAAGGGCAAGTGAAATTCTCCGGCCGATGTTGAAGCGGCTGACGGCAACGGGAGATGACCTCGCAAAGATTTCCGGAACGTGGAATCTGATCGTGGGTAAGAGTCTCAGCGCGCATACGCGCCCCGTGCGGCTGGCCGGCGGTGAACTTGAAATCAGGGCCGATTCCAGGGAATGGCGCGAGTCGCTGGAGGCGCTGGCGGGACGAGTGCCCGCGCAAATCAACTCCTTTTGCCCGCGCCGGGTCGTAGAGAGAATTCGCGTAACGTCACCTCCGGATTCAAAGGACGAAAAGCTGCCATTTCTCCGCAAGAGGGGCGTCACACAAGATCGCGGAAGAGAAAAATCATGAACATCAGCCGAGAAGATGTAATGCGGGTAGCAGAGCTCGCACACTTGGAGCTGACCGACGAGGAAGTTTCTCACTTCGGGGCGCAGCTCGGCGAAATCTTGACATACATCGACAAGTTGAAAGGTCTCGATACCGCAAACGTCGAACCGATGGCACAATTGATCTACGCCGGCGACCCGCAAGGAGAAGCGGCACTGCGGGAGGATACCCCGCGCCCCTGCGACGTCGCAGAGACGGTTCTGAAGAATGCTCCGGATGCGAGCCAGCGATTTTTCCGCGTGCCCAAGGTCATCGAAAGATGAAGCCGCCGTCGGAGTGGACGATTCCGGCGATTCGCGCTGCACTGACCACCAAGAAAATCTCCGCGCGCGAGCTGACCGAAGAATTCTTTAACCGCATTCAGGAACGAAACGGTGAATTGAATGCCTTCCTGGCGCTTTCCCCCGAGCGCGCCTTTGCGCAGGCCGATCGCATCGACAAAGCAATTTCCCAAGGTGAAAACTTGCCTCCCCTCGCGGGCGTGCCGCTGGCGATCAAGGACGTGCTGAGCACGCGCGGAGTTCGGACGACCTGCGGTTCGCGCATCCTCGAAAACTACATTCCTGCGTACGACTGTACAGCAATGCAAAAGCTGGAACGCGCCGGGGCCGTGCTCCTGGGAAAAACGAATTGCGATGAATTCGCCATGGGCAGCTCGAATGAAAACTCGGCGTATGGGCCGGTGAAGAATCCGATGGCGCTGGACCGCGTGCCGGGAGGCTCAAGCGGCGGTTCGGCTGCAGCCATGGCCGCGGACCTAGCGGTGATTGCACTCGGCACGGACACAGGAGGGTCGATCCGCCAGCCGGGAG
This sequence comes from Candidatus Acidiferrales bacterium, assembly GCA_050747245.1. Taxonomy (GTDB): domain Bacteria; phylum Acidobacteriota; class Terriglobia; order Acidiferrales; family UBA7541; genus JBOGNO01. The sequence continues at coordinate 18,158 of JBOGNO010000022.1, read as the reverse complement.
CCTGCTGCGGAGTTCCCGCGATGATGCCAACCTACGGCCGCGTCTCGCGCTACGGCTTGATTGCCTTCGCTTCGTCGCTGGATCGCATTGGGCCGTTGGCCAAGCACGTCAAAGGCCTGGCAATGGTGCTGGGAATTATCGCAGGCAGAGACGAAAACGACTCAACTTCGGCGCCAGCGCCTGTCCCAGCATACTTGGAACAAATGAAGCAGCCGGTGACCGGTCTGCGAATTGGCGTCCCGTGGGAGTATTTCGGAGAGGGTCTTGACCCCGACGTGCGCGATCGCGTGGAAGCGGGCATCCGCCGGCTGGAAGGATTGGGTTGCAGGCGATTCGAACTGCAAATGCCACACACGGATTTTGCCATCGCGACCTACTACGTGATTGCGACGGCCGAAGCGAGCTCCAACCTGGCGCGCTACGACGGCGTGCGATACGGTCTGCGCGCAGATGATGCTTCGCTCGCGGAAATGTACCGGAAGACGCGCGGGCGCGGATTCGGCGCCGAGGTCAAACGGCGCATCATGCTGGGGACGTACGCGCTGTCATCGGGCTACTACGATGCCTACTACCTGCGAGCGCAGAAAGTGCGAACGCTGATCGCACGGGATTTTACAGATGCGTTTTCCAAGGTGGACCTGATCATTACGCCCACGGCTCCGACGCCGGCCTTCCGACTAGGGGAGCGAACAGCAAACCCGCTCCAGATGTATCTTGCTGATATATTTACAGTTACAGGATCGCTAGCGGGAATTCCGGGAATCAGTGTGCCCTGTGGAAAGACGTCCGCAGGTCTGCCAGTTGGATTACAAATCTTCGGGCCGCACTTCCAAGAAGCGCGCGTGCTGCAACTTGCCGAGGCGTTCGAGCAAGCCGGCGGTTTCCACGGGTAGGGAACACGGAGAATCCTGATGAAGGATCGAATGAAGGGAATCGCCGAGCTACTGCACCGGAGTCATACATCGCTGCTGGAGACATGCAAAGCCTTTCCTGAAGAACGCTGGCGAGACGCGCCGCGAACGGGTGCGTGGTCCGCTGCCGAGATTATCGGCCACCTGGCGTCAGTCGAAGAGGCGATTTTGGGGGGAATGAACCAGGTTGCCAGCAAACCGGCGGTCGCCATTCCCATTTGGAAACAGTTCCATCTCCCTTCACGGCTGGCAGCTTGGCGCGGATTTAAAGTCAAGACGCCGATACCCCTCGATCCCAAACTCGTATTTGACAAACCTCCAGCGATTGAGCGCCTGAAATCCACGCGGCGGGCCACACTTCAATTCCTTGAGGACAACAAGGGCCGTGATTTGAAGCGCTATCGCTTCCCACACCCGTTTTTCGGGAGCCTGAATCTGTATGATTGGTTGCGCGTGACCTCCTACCACGAAGTGCGGCACACAAAACAACTCGGCGATTTAGTAGAAATGTTTCATTCCTAGAAAATTTTTACTCCTAAAGCGCATAAAAAGTTGCGGAGCGCGAGCAGGAGTCTGCACGTCCCGCGTCTAAACCATTGCAGGAACGGATGCTTGCGAATGCGTGGTCCTTGAGTTTGCCTAGGATAGAACGGAAGGACTATTGCATGCCAAATGAAGCAGCTTCTATCATCGCTGGAGCATCAAAGAGAGTGAGGCGGAGATGATCACGATCAAATCGAGCCAGAAGTTCTTCACTGAGGATGAGGTTTCACGCCTCACAGGGATTTGCCTCGATCATCTCCGGAGCCTGGCGCAGAATAAGCACCTCGGAAGCTTGACCCGGGCGGCCGAAGCCAGTGCGCAGGCGGCCAGTCGCTTGCTCTTCACGAATTCCGACCTTTTGATTCTCAGCGTTTTGCATACGCGCTGTTCTCATTAGCCTGCCAGCAGTACAAAGAACAACGGGTTCATCCCAATGCCACGGATTTGGCTGCTATAAATCCACACTCCCCCCCAGGCTTCATTCTGACACCGTGCAGTTGTCCAGTGGCCGCGGAGAAGCTATTCTCAATCTAACCGCCTGATGTTGCGGCCAAACTCTTGTGTAGGATGGGCATCCAAGAATGAGCGAGGCACCATTGGGAAGGGCGTTCCCCAAGTCGAAGCCGAAGAGGCCGATCCGAGCATTGGCAGTACTGCTCCTCTGCGCAGCCATCCCAGCTCCCGCCCGGACAACCTCGCAGGACTCTTCCAAGGCAGGTCCCTCCGCTTCCGTTCCGGTTCTACCACGGGGCAAGAAACTTGTGCTCAAGGATGGGAGCTTCCAGCTCGTCCGGGAATACGTGATTGAAGGTGACCGCGTGCGCTACTACAGCGTAGAGCGCTCGCAATGGGAATTCGTGCCAGAGGCGATGGTGGATTGGGACGCGACGCACGCGGCCGAAACCGCAGAAGCAAAACGGAATGAGGCAGAGGTAGCCAAGATTCGTGAGCGGGAAACGGCCTCCCAGGCCCAAGCGGTGGATGTGGACGCGAGCATCGAGGCTGTGCCGGGCCTCTTCCTTCCGTCCGGTGAAGGGGTATTCCTACTGGACGGGAAGCAGTTTCTGACGCTCACCGAAGCTGAAACCGGGACTAAGACCGACAAACACCGCGTTCTTACACAGATTTTGGTTCCGATCCCGCTCGCCAAACGACAGAACATTACAATGAAAGGCGCGCGGGCGAAGATTCGCATTGCAAATTCGCAGGCCGAGTTCTATATCCGCACAGTGAATGGCCCCGATCCGCGCGTGGAGCTGATCCGAGCGCAGGTACGAGGCGACTCGCGAAGGCTGGAATCCCTAGATACCCTCTTCGCGCAGAGCGAATCCAACAAGAAAACCATTTCAGTCGAGCGCTGGGAGCTGGCCCGCGGGGTGTACCGGCTGACGCTCAGCCAACCGCTTTTGCCCGGTGAGTATGCGCTCACCGAAGTTCTTCCCGGCGAGGAATTGAATTTATACGTCTGGGATTTCGGGGTGGACGGACCGGGCGCGCCAGAATCGAAGAAATAGCACGAGGGGGAGAACCCTGCGAACAGCCTCAGGAGCGCGACTCGACCCCAACCAGAGTATCCGTGAGAATTGCGGCGAGTTCGGAGATCTGGAATGGCTTTTGAATCACACCCGCACCTTTGGCGTGAAAAAATTCGAGCTTGTTTTTGTCCAGCAGATCGCCCGTCATGAAGAAAAATCTCGGAGGAGAAGAGCTAGGCTGGGATTGAACCTCGGAGAGAATTTCCTCTCCGCTGGCGCCGGGCAGATGCAAATCACAGAGAACGAAATCGTGCGCCTGCGACGAAAGCGATTCGCGGGCTTCTGCAACGGTGGCTGCGCATTCCACGCGCATTCCGCGAGCGCTTAGACCCACGCCCACAATCTCGCGGATGCCCTCTTCGTCATCCACGATCAGAACGGAACGTCCATCGAGCGCTGCAGCACGGGAGCGAGACACGGGAGCGGAAGCAGGCGCGAGGGCATCCGATGACTCCGGCAATTCAACTCGAAATATTGCTCCCCCCGCCGGCGCTGGCTGGTATTCAATCGTTCCTCCGTGCTCGCGGGCTATCGCAAGACAGATCGTTAGGCCCAGGCCTGTACCGCCTCCGGGTCGCTTCGTGGTGAAGAAGGGATCGAAGATTTTCGGCAGGGCTTCACTTGAAACGCCGGGGCCTTCGTCTTCAAAGGAAACCGATTGCTTTCCGTCACGGCGGGTAATGCGGATCCGAACCGTGCCGCCGTCTCGAACGCTGCGAATGGCCTGCACGCCGTTCACGAGCAGATTCAAAAATACCTGAATAAGTTGATTGGAGTCCGCGGCCACAAGCGGAAGTCCGGGATCGACTTGGAACTCGATGGTGATCCCGTTCTTGCGGAGTGAATCCTCATGCAGGTCGAGAGAGCGCTGCACGAGATTGGCCAAAGATACGTGACGACGCTCCGCCACGGCCGGCCGCGAGAACGCTAGAAGGCTTTGCACAATATCCGCGGCGCGCCGAGCTTGCTTGTGTACCAGATTCGTTTGTCTCCGAGTCGTTTCATCCGGGGCCCGTTCGAGAAGCAGATCGGAAATGCCAAGAATCGCCGTGAGCGGATTATTCAATTCGTGCGCGACGCCCGCAATCATCTGCCCGATGGCCGCCAGTTTTTCGGATTGCATGAGTTGTTGTTCCAGTTTCTTAAGCTCCGTGACGTCTCGCGCAGTGGCAACGAGGCCAGAGATCCTTCCTTCCGCGTCACGCAGGGGGGCAGCGTGCGCGCGAAATAGCCGGATGCTCCCGTCCTTGTGAAAAGTGCGGTATTCAATGACTCCCGTTTCGGATTGGCCGGAAGTAATCTTGACGAAGAGTTCGTGAATCGCGGACTGATCCTCCGGCATGATTCTTTCGCCGAGCTTCCGTCCGATAAGCTCCTCGGGCGCATAACCGGAAATCTCGCGGATACGGGAACTAAGAAACGTGTAACACGAGTTGGTATCCAGCACGACGATGGCGTCAGGAATACTTTCCACCAGGCGCCGCGCAAATTCCTGCTCCTGATGGAGACGCTTCTCCAATTCCAGACGCTCGGTGAGGTTCGTCAGAGTGCCCTGCAAGCGCAGGATGTTACCGGCAGAATCCCGCACGGCCGTGCAGGAGTTCAGGAATTGCACAGGCGTGCCGTCTTTGCGGAGGAGCGTAATGATTCTGCTTCTGAAGGCGCCCTCTTTCCTGAGTTCTTCAAGTAGGATGGGAAGTTTCTCGGGATCTTGCAAAATCTTCCGCGGATCCGTCTTCCTTAATTCTTCCTTGTTCTCGTATCCGAGCATCCGGACCAAGGCCGGATTCCCGTCCAGCAGCCAGCCCTCGGGAGTGGAGAAATAGACGCCCTCTTCCAAGGATTCAAATAATTGCGCAAAGCGCTCTTCGCTGTCGGTCAGCTCGCGGCCAGCGCGAGGGATCCCCCGATGAGTTCCCTGCTCCTCGTGTTTGGCCTTCGTCTGGGTCATGAGAAGTTGAGTCACATGAAGTTGGCCGGCCAGACGCGCGGAGGAAAACGTCGGCTGGCCACTATTCAAATAGTAGAGGCGAATCAAAGTGGAAGCACAACAATCCCGGAAAGGGGTGCAAAGATGTCAACGGGAGGGTGGTAAGTGTGAGGATGTCCGCAATTCGGGACCCATGAACGAATGTGGCGGCAAACACAGGGCTGTTTGTTGCCACAAACCTAATTGTGGACGAACGGCGCGAGGTCTCGCGGAATTCTTAGCTCTCGGCGACGGCGTCCGCATCCTTGCGCAGGAAATCGAGCGCAGCGGCTTCCTCGGGTGTGAGCTCGGCCTCCGGCGGAGCCGCTTCTTCCTTTGGCGTCTCAGTGAGCAATTGAATGTTGCGATATCGCTCCAGACCCGTGCCGGCGGGGATCAGGCGACCCATGATGACGTTTTCCTTCAGGCCGCGCAGGTAATCCACCTTGCCGGAAATGGCAGCTTCGGTGAGGACGCGCGTGGTCTCCTGAAAGCTTGCGGCGGAGATGAAGGAGTCGGTCGAGAGCGAGGCCTTGGTAATTCCGAGTAGCAGGGGACGACCTGTGGCTGGGCGTCCGCCGTCACGAATCACGCGGTCGTTCTCCTCGCGGAAGCGGAATTTGTCCACCTGCTCCTCAAGCAGAAAGGTAGTGTCCCCGACGTCCTCCACCTTCACCCAACGCATCATCTGCCGAACTATAGTTTCGATATGTTTGTCGTTGATATTCACGCCCTGGAGGCGGTAGACCTCCTGAACGGAATTCACCAGATAACCCTGCGTGAACTTCTCTCCGAGAACGGCCAGCAGGTCGTGGGGATTGAGGGGACCGTCGATGAGCGGCTCGCCGGCGCGCACGTGTTCGCCTTCTTGCACGTTGATGTGCACGCCGCGCGAGATGGAGTATTCCTTGACGATCCTGCGATCCTCGCTCTCCACCTCAATTTTGCGCTGGCCCTTGGCGATTTCGCCGTACTTCACGATGCCGTCAATCTCGCTGATGACGGCGGGATCTTTCGGTTTGCGAGTTTCGAAAAGCTCCACGACGCGCGGCAAACCTCCCGTGATGTCCTTCGTCTTGGTGGTTTCGCGCGGAATTTTCGCCAAGACGTCGCCGGGCATCACGTCATCGCCATCGGCCACCATCAAGTGGGCGCGCGAAGGCATTAGATACTTTTTCTTCGACCGGCCAGCGGAATCGCGAATGAGGATGGCCGGCTGGTGCTTCTCATCGCCCGGTGGAAGCGTCACGACGAGCTGAGAAAGTCCGGTCACTTCGTCCACTTGCTCTTCGATCGTTATTCCGGGCTGCAGGTCCTTGAACTCGACTGAACCGCCCGTTTCCGTGAGGATGGAAAACGTGTACGGATCCCACTCGACAAGCGTCTGGCCTACGGTGACCGGCTGGCCTTCCTCCACTTTCAGGCGCGCGCCGTACACGACGTGGTGGCGTTCTTTTTCGCGTGCCTTGTCGTCCACGACGGCGATGAGACCCGAGCGGTTCATGGAGATGAGCTGTTTGTTCCGGCCTTCCACGACTTTGAGGTCAATGAACTTGACGAAACCATTGCTCTTGGTTTCCACCTTCGATTGCTCAGCCACGCGCGTGGCTGTGCCGCCAATGTGGAACGTGCGCATGGTGAGCTGGGTGCCGGGCTCGCCGATGGACTGCGCGGCGATGACTCCGACGGCTTCTCCGAGTTCAACCATGCGGCCGGTGGCCAGGTTGCGGCCGTAGCACCGCGCGCAAACTCCGCGCCGGGATTCGCACGTGAGCACCGAGCGAATCTGCACGCGCTCGATGCCCGCAGCCTGGATGGCGTTCGCCAGCTCTTCGGTAATCTCCTGGTTGACCTCGACCACCACGTTGCCTTCGTAATCCTTAATTTCTTCGAGTGAAACGCGGCCAATCACGCGGTCGCGCAGCGGCTCCACTTCCACTCCCGCCTCGACGATGGGTTCGACGTAAATTCCATCCGCCGTTCCACAGTCGTACTCGTTGATGATTACGTCCTGTGCGACGTCCACGAGGCGCCGCGTGAGGTAGCCGGAATCGGCCGTCTTGAGAGCCGTATCGGCCAGACCCTTGCGCGCGCCGTGCGTAGAAATGAAATATTGCAAAACGTTCAGCCCTTCGCGGAAATTGGAAGTAATCGGCGTTTCGATTACTTCGCCGGATGGCTTGGCCATCAGGCCGCGCATCCCCGAGAGCTGGCGGATCTGTTGCTTGGATCCGCGGGCGCCCGAGTCGGCCATAACGTAAATCGGATTGATGATTCCTTGCTTGTCCTGCTGTTCCAGCGCCTTGAACATTTCATCCGCAACTTTTTCGGTAACGTCGCTCCAGATGGCGATCACTTTGTTGTAGCGCTCGCCGTTGGTGATGGCGCCATCGAGGTACTGCTGCTGAACCTTCACAACCTCGCGTTCGGCGGCATCTACCAGATGGCTCTTGTTGCCGGGAATGACCATGTCGGTGATGCCGATGGACATGCCGGCCTTGCTCGCGTAATAGAAGCCCAGCTCCTTCAGTTTGTCGAGCATCTGCACAGTTCGCTCGAGTCCAAACCGCAGCCAGCAATATTGCACGAGCGCCTGGACGCCCTTTTTCTTGAGCAGGCCGTTGATGAAAGGCATCTCTTTAGGCAGGTGATCGTTGAAAATCACGCGGCCCACCGTCGTGGTAATAAACTGGCGCTCGACAGGGACAGGCACGGTATGCGACACGTCCTGGTCGTCGTATGCCGTGGACATATCTATCACTTCGCCGGAGTGCCGCAACCGCACCTGCGTGAGGATTTCGACTTCTTCCGCATCGAGGGCGAGCAAGACTTCCTCGGTCGAACCGAAGGCGCGGCCCTCTCCCTTGGCGCCGGGCTTCGACTTCGTGAGGAAGTAAATCCCAAGCACCATATCCTGCGTAGGCACGGCGAGCGGAAGCCCGTTGGCTGGAGAAAGAATGTTGTGCGAGCTGAGCATCAGGATGGAGGCTTCCACCTGAGCTTCGGGCGACAGAGGAATGTGTACGGCCATCTGGTCGCCGTCGAAATCCGCGTTGAACGCCGTGCAGACCAGTGGATGAATGCGAATGGCCTTACCTTCCACCAGCACCGGCTCAAACGCCTGAATTCCCAGGCGGTGAAGAGTGGGAGCGCGGTTGAGCAGCACCGGATGCTCACGGATCACTTCTTCGAGGATGTCCCACACGATGGATTCCTGCTGTTCGACCATCTCCTTGGCTTGCTTGATGGTGGTGCAGTGGCCCGCCGCTTCCAGCCGGTGATAAATGAAGGGCTTGAACAGCTCAAGCGCCATTTTCTTCGGCAGGCCGCACTGGTGCAGCTTCAATTCCGGACCCACCACGATTACGGAGCGGCCCGAATAATCCACGCGCTTACCCAGAAGATTCTGGCGGAACCGGCCCTGCTTGCCTTTGAGAGTGTCGGAGAGCGATTTGAGCGGGCGATTGTTCGTTCCACGGAGCACGCGGCCGCGCCGGCCGTTATCGAAGAGCGCGTCCACCGCTTCCTGCAGCATTCGCTTTTCGTTGCGGACAATCACATCGGGCGCGTGCAACTCCATAAGCTTCTTCAGGCGGTTATTGCGGTTGATGACCCGGCGATAGAGGTCGTTCAGGTCCGAGGTGGCGAACCGGCCGCCATCCAGCGGCACCAGTGGACGCAACTCCGGCGGCAACACCGGCAGTACGTCCAGGATCATCCATTCCGGCTTGTTGCCGCTCTTGCGAAACGCCTCCAGCACTTTCAGCCTCTTGGCGAACTTGATGCGCTTCTGCAGGCTGGGGTCCACCTTCATTTTTTCGCGCAGCTCTTCAGAGAGTTTCTCCACGTCCACATGCTTCAAAAGTTCCTTAATCGATTCCGCGCCCATGCCGGCGCGGAATTTTCCCGCGTACTCGGAGAGAAGCTTGCGGTAATCCTCCTCCAGCAGGAGCTGTTTTTCCTTGATGCCCGGGGCTTCGCCCGCGTCAATTACCACGAACCCTTCGAAATACAAAATCCGTTCCAGATCTCGCATGGAGATATCGAGCAGATAGCCGATGCGGCTGGGCAGGCCTTTGAAAAACCACACGTGTGAACAAGGAGAAGCCAGCTCGATGTGCCCGAGCCGCTCGCGCCGCACTTTGCTGAGTGTCACTTCCACACCGCACTTGTCGCAGATGACGCCGCGGTGCTTCATGCGCTTGTATTTTCCGCACAGACATTCCCAGTCGGTGACCGGCCCGAAAATTTTGGCGCAGAAAAGGCCGTCGCGCTCGGGCTTAAACGTGCGGTAGTTGATGGTTTCCGGCTTGGTCACCTCACCGTGCGACCACGACCGGATTTTTTCCGGACTCGCCAGGCTGATGCGGATGGAATCGAAATCGGCAATCTGACTGGCGCGATCATATGGACTTGATCGATACAAGGGCAGACCTCCCGTCCCGGTTTACCGGAACAATGAACCTGGAATCCAAATTACCGCTTTGCATTCCCGCCAATCCGTGCCGGGAACGCCTTCCGGCAGACGACTCCGCCGGATCATTCCGTCGAAACCTTTTCCACCTGCGGCTTCTGGCGCTTCATCAGCTCCACATCCAGACACAATGACTGGAGTTCGCGCACGAGCACGTTGAAAGATTCGGGCACGCCTGGCTCGATGCCCGGCTCGCCTTTGACGATGGCTTCGTAGATCTTCGCGCGGCCATACACGTCGTCGGATTTGGCCGTCAGCAATTCCTGCAGAATATGCGCGGCGCCGTAGGCTTCGAGTGCCCACACTTCCATTTCGCCGAAGCGCTGTCCTCCGAACTGGGCTTTTCCGCCAAGGGGCTGCTGTGTGATGAGTGAGTAAGGACCGATTGAACGAGCATGAATCTTGTCGTCCACAAGGTGCGAGAGCTTCAGCATGTAGATGAAGCCGACCGTCACCTGCTGCGCGAATGCCTCGCCGGTCATCCCATCATAGAGGGTAATCTTCCCGGAGCTGGGCAGTCCCGCCACCTCCAGCAAATGGTGGATTTCGCTTTCACGCGCGCCGTCGAAGACGGGCGTCGAGACGGGAATTCCCTCCCTCAGATTCTGGGCGAGAGATAGCAACTCCGCGTCTTCGAGCGCGGCGATAGCCTTCCAGATGGGAGTTGGGCCAAAGGCGTCCTTGAACCATTTGCGCACGGCCTCGGCGCGCACGTCCTCGTCAAACAGCCGGGAAACCTGGCCGCCCAATTCCTTGCAGGCCCATCCGAGATGCGTTTCGAGAATCTGTCCGACGTTCATGCGTGAAGGAACGCCGAGCGGATTGAGCACGATTTCCACGGGCGTGCCGTCGGGAAGATACGGCATGTCCTCCTGGGGCACGATTCTTGCGATGACGCCCTTATTTCCGTGCCGTCCGGCCATTTTGTCGCCGACCGAAAGCTTGCGCTTCATGGCGATGTATGCTTTCACCAGCTTGATGACGCCCGGAGGCAACTCATCGCCCTTCTTGAGCTTGGCGATTCGTTCGTCGGTGATCTTCCGCAGAACGTCAATCTGCCGGGAAGTCATTTCCTCGATTTCGTCGATCTTTTCGATCAGCAGCGGGTCCTTGAGATCCAGGCGCAGCCGCTTGAGGTTGCGCGTTGTGATTTTTTCCAGGATCTCGCGTGTCAGTTCGGTTCCCTTGACCAGCAGGCGCTTGTTCGTGCGTTCGTCGTGCAAGTCAGCAGTAAGCGTATGGCCGCCGAGCAGGTCGTTGAGTCTCTTTAAACGCTCGTCAGTGAGAATGCGGATTTCATCCGCAAGGTTCTTCTCGAGCTTGGCCACCTGCGACGCCTCGATCGCCTTGTGACGCTCATCTTTCTCCGCGCCCTTGCGGCAAAAAATCTTGACGTCGACGATGGTGCCTTCGATTCCCGGCGGGCAATAGAGCGAAGCGTCGCGAACGTCGCCGGCCTTTTCGCCGAAAATGGCGCGCAGGAGTTTTTCCTCCGGCGTCAGCGTGGTCTCGCCCTTCGGCGTCACCTTGCCGACCAAGATGTCGCCCGGCCGCACCGTGGCGCCGATGCGGATAACTCCACTCTCATCTAGATTGCGCAGAAAACCTTCGTTGATGTTGGGAATGTCGCGCGTAATTTCCTCGGGCCCGAGCTTGGTGTCGCGCGCCTCGATTTCATATTCCTCGATGTGAATCGAGGTGTAGTAGTCCTCCTGCACGAGCTTCTCGCTCACCAGGATGGCGTCCTCAAAGTTGTAGCCGCGCCAGGGGAGAAACGCCACCAGCACGTTGCGGCCGAGCGCCAGCTCTCCGCGATCCGTGCATGGCCCGTCGGCCAGCACTTGGCCCTGCTTCACGCGATCGCCCACGCGCACGAGCGGCTTCTGGTTGATGCAGGTGTTCTGATTCGATCGCTTGAATTTCGTGAGCAAGTAGATGTCCGAGCCCACTTCGCGGCTGAGCACGCCCGACTGGTCGGATTCCACGCGCACGATGATGCGTTCGGAGTCTACCTGGTCCACGACGCCATCACGCTTGCAGCCCACCACGGCGCCCGAATCCCGCGCCGTCACACGCTCCATTCCCGTTCCCACCAGCGGGGCTTCACCGCGAATCAGCGGCACGGCCTGGCGCTGCATGTTCGATCCCATCAGCGCGCGGTTCGCGTCGTCATTCTCGAGGAAGGGAATGAGGCTTGCGGCCACGGAGACGAGCTGCTTCGGCGAAACGTCAATGTAGTCCACCTCCTCGCGCGACTTCAGCACGAAGTTTCCCGCCTGCCGGCAGTTGACGAGTTCCGTCGTGATGCGTCCCTTTTCATCGAGCGATGCGTTGGCCTGCGCGACAACGTAGCGGTCCTCTTCCCACGCGGAGAGATAAAAACAGTAAGGTTCGGCGGTCACGCGGCCGCGCTTGAGTTCGTCGTTCAGCTCGTCGACTTTGTCCTTCTCCACAATTTCGCCCGGTTTGAACTCGCTGCCGCCGGAGTTGACGATCTGTACATAGTCCACCACACGGCCGTTCTTCACTTTGCGGTAAGGCGATTCGATGAAACCGAATTCGTTGATGCGCGCGTAGCAGGAAAGCGAGCTAATCAATCCGATGTTAGGGCCTTCGGGCGTTTCAATCGGGCAGATGCGGCCGTAATGCGTCGGATGCACGTCGCGCACTTCGAATCCGGCGCGTTCGCGGGATAGTCCTCCCGGCCCGAGAGCCGAGAGCCGCCGCTTGTGTGTGATCTCGCTCAGCGGGTTGGTTTGATCCATGAACTGGCTCAACTGCGAGCTGCCGAAGAATTCGCGGATCGCGGCCATGACCGGCTTGGCGTTCACCAGATCATGCGGCATCGCCGTGGACATTTCCTGATACACGGACATTTTTTCTTTGATGGCCCGTTCCATGCGGACCAAGCCGATGCGGAACTGGTTTTCAAGAAGCTCGCCCACGGCGCGCACGCGGCGGTTTCCGAGATGATCGATGTCGTCCACCGAGCCGATATTCTTGCGCAGCTTGAGCAGATACTTGATGGCGGCGACGAAATCCGCGGTGTCGAGCGTGCGCTTGTCGAGCGGAGTTTCCAGACCCTGTTTGATGTTGAACTTCAGGCGCCCTACCTTGCTGAAATCGTATTTTCGCGCGTCAAAAAACATCCCATTGAAGAGTGCGGTTGCAGTTTCCAGCGTGGGCGGATCACCCGGACGAAGCTTGCGGTAGATTTCGATGAGCGCTTCGCGCGAGCTGCGGATAGCGTCCTTCTCAAGCGTGCGGGATAGGATCACTCCCACGTCGTCGCGGTCTGGAAAGCACACCTCCACTTCCGTGATACCCGCTTCGGCGAGCGACATCCACATTTCAGGCGTCACCGGCTTGTTCGAATCGAGCAGCACTTCGCCGGTTTGGCGGTTCACCAGCTCGCTGACGGTCACTGCGCCTTCCAGGTCCGCCGAGGAAACTTCCACTTGAGTTACGCGAGACTTCACGATTTCCTTGTAAAGCGCTTCGCTAATGCGCTTGTGCGCCCCCACGATGGATTCGCCCGTCTTGGGATGCTGGATCTCGCGCGAGAGCTTCCGGTCGATCAAGCCTTCCGAAACGCTCCAGAAAATGCCCCGGTCGCGAAGCGTAACCCGTTCGACCTGGTAAAACGTGCGCAGAATTTCCTGGTTCGATTTCATTCCCAGCGCGCGAAGGAAAATCGAGCCCAGGAATTTGCGCTTGCGGTCGATGCGCACGTACAGAATATTTTTCGTGTCGTATTCGAATTCCACCCACGAACCACGGTAAGGAATTATTTTCCCGAGGAAGTAGCTGCGGTTGTTGGCTGTCTCGTAAAAAACCCCAGGCGAGCGGTGCAGTTGGCTGACGATCACGCGCTCGGTTCCATTGATGACGAATGTGCCGTTCTCCGTCATCAGAGGGATGTCGCCGTAGAAAACTTCCTGTTCCTTGATGTCGCGAATGCTCTTCGCGCCCGTTTCGGCATCCTTGTCGTAGATGGTCAGGCGAATGGTGACCTTCAGCGGCGCGGAATAGGTCATGCCGCGTTCTTCGCATTCGGTCACGTCGTACTTGAGCTGCAGGGTGACGGGGTCGCCGCACTTATTGCAGAACGTCGGCGTATTGCGGTTGAACGTGCCGCACTTCGCGCAGATGACATCTCCCGTCTGATACGGATTGGTCACTACCGAAGCGCCGCAATTCCGGCAGGTGGCGCGCAAATGATGCAGGCCTCGCAAGTGGCCGCACTTGCATTCCCAGTTCCCGATAGCGTAGTCCACGAAATCGAGCTGCGAAAGCCCGCGAAAATCCTGAATCGGAAATACCGAAGTGAAGACGGACTGCAAGCCGGTATCCTCGCGCTCGCTAGGCAGCAAATCCATTTGCAGGAAGCGCTCGTAGGATTTTTTCTGTACTTCGATCAGGTTGGGAATCTGCACCGCGCTTTGAATCTTGGCGAAGTCCAGACGATCCCGTTCCCGGCGAGAGTGATGACCATTCCGCATGCTGATTTACCTCTTCCCCGTAGGGTCAGGCCGGCCCGGCAATGACGCGGGAAAACACCCGCGACAGCCGTCCGGGAAGGACGCGTTTAAAGCGGATAGCCGATGGAGCACGCGCGTTGAAAACCCTTTGGCATCCCAGCGCGATTCTCGCGCCCGGGCAGGCCGCTACTTGATATCGACTTTCGCTCCTGCCTCTTCGAACTTTTTCTTGATCGTGGCGGCTTCGTCCTTGTTTACGCCGTCTTTGATCGTCTTCGGAGCACCGTCAACGAGGTCCTTGGCTTCCTTCAGCCCGAGGCTGGTTACCTCGCGGACCGCTTTGATCACATTAATTTTGTTGGCGCCCACTTCCGTGAGCACCACGGTAAACTCCGTTTTCTCTTCGGGCGCCGCTCCGCCGCCCGCGGCTGCTCCACCGCCCGCCATCACGACGGGAGCCGCTGCCGCGGCTGACACGCCAAAGGCTTCTTCCATCTTCTTGACAAGTTCAGAAGCCTCGAGCAGCGTCAGCCCCTTGATTTCTTCCAGAATAGCTTCGACCTTATTTGCCATCGCCTTTATCCTTCCTCCTCACGATTGAGAAACCGGTTGTTCTTCACCACCTTTAAACTTGTTGGCCTTTATCGCCTCGCTCACAACCACGGCGGCATTTCGCGGAACCGCCGAGAGCACGCTCGCCAGGCGCTGCGCCGGAGCAAGCAGCAGAAACATCACCTTGCTGATCAATTCGTCCTTTGACGGCAGCGAGGCGAGTTCCTGTATTTCGGCGATCGAGAGCACACGGCCTTCGACCAGCCCCGAGCGGAACTTGAAAGCCGGAACATCCTTGGCGATCTTCGTCAGTGCTTTTGCCAGTGCCACGGGATCCGTCGCCGTGTATGCAATCGAATTCGTGCCCGAAAGACCCTTCAGCATGCCTTCGGCCGGAGTTCCCGCCCCCGCGCGCTCGGCCAGCGTATTCTTCACAACCTCGTATTTTCCACCCGCCGCTTCAACGGCTCGCCGGAGCTTCGTGTCTTCCTCGACAGTGATGCCCTGAAACGTCGTCAGAATCACGGTGGAAACCGTGGCGAGTTGCGTCCGCAGGCGATCCGCGTCTTTGATTTTGTCGGCTTTCTTTTTCATATCCGGCTCCTTCCCGGCTTAGGCCGCCATGGCCACGGCGGCGTCCGCCTCGGCATGGTCAATCGGAACTCCTGGCCCCATCGTCGAGGTCAGCGTCATTTTGGAAATGTATTTTCCCTTGGCAGCGGCCGGCTTGGCCTTGATAATCGCGGCCAACAGAGCGCGCGCGTTCTCCGCAAGCTGCACGGCCGCAAAACTGATCTTTCCCACCGGAGAATGAATGATGCCCGTCTTGTCCAGCCGGAATTCGACCTTTCCAGCCTTGATTTCCTTGACGGCGCGCGCGACATCAAACGTCACCGTACCGGTCTTCGGATTGGGCATCAGCCCGCGCGGGCCCAGCACCTTTCCCAGGCGTCCCGCAGACTTCATCATGTCCGGGGTGGCGATGACCGCGTCATAATCAATCCATCCTTCCTGGATCTTTTGCACCATGTCTTCGCCGCCCACGAAATCTGCGCCGGCTTCCTGCGCCTCGCGCACCTTTTCTCCGCCCGCGATTACCAGCACGCGCTTCGCTTTTCCAAGCCCGTGCGGGAGCACCACCGTGCCGCGAACCATCTGGTCGGACTGTTTCGGGTCCACACCGAGGTTCAGCACCAGCTCAACCGTTTCGTCGAACTTGACGTAGTGCGCTTTCTTGAGCACTTCGGCGGCTTCATCGAGTTTGTGCGGCCGCGCTTCCACCAGCTTTCGCGCGCGATCGATATTTTTTCCGCCTGTTGGTTTGCGTCCCATTACCCGCTCCTAATCCGTGACTTCGATTCCCATGTTTCGCGCCGTGCCCATCACCGTGCGCATCGCCGATTCCAGCATCGTCGTATTGAGGTCCGGCATTTTCATTCTCGCGATTTCTTCCACCTGCTTGCGCGACACTTTGCCTACTTTATTGCGGTTCGGCTCCGGCGAACCCTTCACGATTCCCGCCGCGCGCTTCAGCAGTTCCGAAGCCGGAGGCGTCTTCATGATGAACGTAAACGTGCGGTCGCTGTAGATCGTAACCAGCACGGGGATAATCATTCCCTCGGGCTCTTTCGACGTCTTGGCATTGAACTGCTTGCAAAAGTCCATGATATTGACGCCCTGCGGCCCGAGCGCCGTGCCCACGGGTGGCGCGGGCGTGGCCTTGGCGGCCGGCAATTGCAGCTTCACTTGCGCTTGTACTTTCTTAGCCATTGCGACTCCTGTTTCCCGGCGCGGCCTGCCGTCCTAGGCGACCTTTTCGACCTGCGCAAAATCCAGTTCGACCGGCGTGGAGCGGCCGAAAATCGTAACGCTTACCTTCAGCGTGCTCCGGTCGGAATTGACTTCCTCAATCACGCCCGTGAAATTCGCGAACGGGCCTTCCACGATGCGCACCTGCTCGTTGCGGTTGAACGAGAGCTTGGGCTTGGGCTTTTCCGCCGTCGTCGTGGCCCGGTTCAAGATGCTCTGCACTTCCTCTTCGGTGAGTGGCGAAGGGGTTTGCCCGGAACCCACGAATCCGGTCACCCGCGGCGTAGAACGCACAATGTGCCAGGTGTACTCGTCCATCTCCATTTCCACCAGCACGTAACCGGGGTAGCACATCCGCGGCGAGATCACTTTCTTCCCGCCGCGCACTTCCACCACCGATTCGGTCGGGATAATCACCTGGCCAATCTTGTCTGAAATCCCGAAAGCCTGCACGCGCCCTTCGAGACTTTCTTTCACCTTTTTCTCAAATCCTGAGTAAGTGTGAATGATGTACCACTGCTTCGCCATTCGCGGTCCTTACTTACTGAAATAATTCCAGGTCCAGCTCTCCAGGTGCTGGAACACCCAATCCGTACAGAGAAAAAAGAGGGCAAAAAATGTGACGGTCACGACGACTACCGTCGTCGTGGACTTCACGTCCGTCCACGTGGGCCAATTCACCTGCCTCATCTCCACGCGCACGTCATGCAGGAACTGGCGCAGCCGCCGCGGATATTCCACAATCCGCGCCAGCGGACCCGGAACTTCAAATTTGCCTGCTACGCTATGTTGATCTTCCATCGCGCGTGCTGTTTGCCCCATGTCACGGTCGCTT
The DNA here is from genome assembly GCA_050747245.1 of Candidatus Acidiferrales bacterium. GTDB lineage: Bacteria > Acidobacteriota > Terriglobia > Acidiferrales > UBA7541 > JBOGNO01. Next base: position 1,049 of record JBOGNO010000022.1, on the reverse strand, counting down.
TTCCCTCGCCCCTCTCGCGTTCCGCCAATCTGGCAGGGGAGGAGGGATTCGAACCCCCACATCCGGTTTTGGAGACCGGCGGTCTACCGTTGAACCTACTCCCCTCAAGCTCCCGTTCGCCGGAGGATTACCCCGTGGGGCAATCGCGCCCTCGCGCTCAACCCGGCAAGAACAGCCGGACTCACTTCACTTCTTTGTGCCCGGTGTGCTTCCGGCACGTGTTGCAGAACTTCTGCGTTTCCATGCGATCTGGATGTTTTTTCCGGTTCTTCGTGGTCGTATAGTTTCGGTTCTTGCATTCGTTGCACTGCAATGTGATGATCTCGCGCATTTCTTACTCGACGATCTCAGTGACCGCGCCGGCGCCCACGGTGTGGCCGCCTTCGCGGATCGCGAAGCGCAGCCCTTTCTCCAGCGCCACCGGAGTGATCAGCGTCACTTCGCACGACACGTTGTCTCCCGGCATCACCATCTCCACCCCGTCCGGAAGCTTCACGTCTCCGGTCACGTCCGTGGTCCGAAAATAAAACTGCGGACGGTATCCCGTGAAAAACGGCGTGTGCCGTCCCCCCTCTTCCTTCTTCAGCACGTACGCTTCGGCCTTGAACTTCGTGTGCGGCGTGATCGACCCCGGCTTGCAGATCACCTGCCCGCGCTCCACATCTTCTTTCTCCGTCCCGCGCAGCAGCAACCCGATGTTGTCTCCCGCAATCCCTTCATCCAGCAGCTTCCGGAACATCTCCACGCCCGTCACCACCCGCTTCATCGTCGGACGAAATCCTACGATCTCCACTTCCTCGCCCACCTTCACCTTCCCGCGCTCCACTCTCCCCGTCACCACCGTCCCTCTCCCCGAAATCGAAAAAATATCCTCAATGGGCATGGCAAACGGCTTGTCAATGTCCCGCTGCGGCAGCGGCACGTTCTTGTCCACCGCCTCCATCAGCGCCAGAATGGTCTTCTCCCACTTCTCGTCCCCTTCCAAAGCCTTCAGCGCCGAGCCGCGAACCACCGGAACCGTGTCCCCGGGAAACTGGTAGCTCTTCAGC
>JBOGNO010000021.1:0-35055 GCA_050747245.1 Candidatus Acidiferrales bacterium | reverse complement strand
CTCGGGAGCATTCGTCGAATACTCGACGAGCTTGGAGATTTCCACGGCGTGACGGAAGAAAATCGGCGAGACCTGGGCCACGTCATAGATGGTGCCCGAGCCGCGGCCAAGGTCGCCGCCATCCATGTTCACGAAGCCGGCCTTGCCGCCCGGACGAATTTGCAGCGGCAAGCGCATGTTGCGCGAGCTGACTCGTTCCACGTCGCCGCGCTGCTGGATCATGGTCAGCAGGATGTCGTCCCGTTCGTAGAGCAACGGGAGCTTGTCCCGGACCTTTTCCAGTTGCAGCGCAACCGATTGTGCGTTCTGCATCTGTGCCATTTCATTTTCCCCCTTAAAGTTCCACGAACCGCTTCACTCCAGTCCGGGTCCTACATATTCAAAATGTCCGCGTCGGAGTACTTCTTGTAGTCAATGTCGCGCGATCCCACGCGGCGCCGCGGAGAACTCCCCGGAGAACCGCCGGAGATGTCCACGCGCTTTGCCGCGCGATCGGAACGCGCGCGGCGCTCACTGGCGGCCGAGAGCACGCTGGAAGTCCATTCATTAACAACACGCTTGGTGATCGCCGGGAGCGCCTGCTTGGCACGTCCGATCACCAGACCGACGACCGCACGAAGATGCGAGTCACCGTGATTTCCACCCTGAAACGCCTGGCGGACTTGCTGGTTGAGGTCGGGATTCGCGCGCAGGCTGGCATCAAGCTCACGGTAAATTTCGCCAACAACGCGATTTTTCGCTGCGGGTGAGATTTCCTCTGGGAGGAGACGATCCACTTGCTGGCGAATCGTTTCGAGAACGCCATTCACCACAGCGGAATTGGCGGCTGGATAAAAATCCGCGCTCGGCTGGTGCTGGGGTGAGGCTGCGGATTTTCCTGGATCGGCCATCGATTCGGCTGAAGGAGACGGCGCCGCGTCGAAGGAAGCGCCCAGCGCGGCGTCGGGTGAGTTGATTGCGGCGGCGGAGCTCATTGCGGGGGCGCCGGATTCCGTGTGGAAAGCTTTCGTTAACTCGGCGAAGGCTTCCGGATGCAACGCTTTGACGCGTCGAGCCAGCTCCGCGTGAGATTCCGGCGTCCGCGCAAAGAAGAGCTCATCGAGGAGAGCCAGCTCGTCGAGCCGGGATTTTGCCAAGCGAGCATCCGCTGCCGTTGGGAAAATCTTGAGAATCTCGGCGGCGTCACTTGAAGCGCCCGCATCACTGCCGGGAGTGCTCCCATCGTCGTCGGCGTCTGTCTGAGATGCGTCCTTCCCCTGGGCAGAATCGAGGCCGAGAATTTCGTCATCATTGGGTGCTGCCTCAGCCGGGCCCGACTTCTGGGTTTTGCTTTTTGACATTGCTCACCTCGAGAAAAAGATTTGTACGCTTAAGAAAATGCAAAACGCTCATTCATCCGCAAAAACGCGCAGTTATCGGTGCGCATAGCGCGGCAAGGTTACTTTTTCGACCGTCCGGTGGCTAAAGAAAAACGGGACAGCACCGCCGTGCGAAAATAGGCACGGGAAAATCTATCCATGCGAGCCCCAGGCAAGAACGCTTCGGGCGTATTGACGGAAACATCCGCGGCGGACCGCCGCCGGCGGCGGCGCATAAAAATGAGCGCACCGATTCGTGTGCGTTCTTACGGCTCCAACGAGACATTTGAAGAGATCGCGATTACTGCGGATGTCTCACGGGATGGAATCCTCTTTGTTTCTCCACGACTCTACTCACGGGGCCTGCAAGTCGCAGTAACGTTTCCCTATTCACCGCACCCAACGGCCATCAATACGGAGCAGGTTGCCGAGGTGGTGCGAACGTTCGAGCAGCCGGGCGGCATGTTCGGAGTGGCGGTGCATCTGCTGCAATCCGTTCCTGCGAGCGCCTGGACAGAAGCAAGCATTCAATCGTCGAATGCCGGCCAGGGTTTTCGAAGCGTCGTGGCGAATCGGCCGCTCGTGGTTGTAACAACGACTGACATCCACATGCGCGAACAGATAAAGACAATCCTGAATGCGCGGGGCTACGCGGTGGCGCTCTCTGAAAATTCTCTCCAAGCCCTCAAGGAAATTCACCGAAGCGCGCCGGCGCTCATCATGGCCGATTGCGAGCTACCCGACGTGGTGGGGTCGGAGTTCTGCCGGATGCTGAAAAATGATCCGATGATGTCACGAATCCCATTTGTGCTTCTCGTATCGGCGGGCTCGGGCGAGACGGCGGCCCAGGGACTTTCCCAGGGAGCCCTGGTGTGTCTGGAACGGCCGATCGAAGAGGAGCGTTTGATCAAGATCGTGACCGTGCTCGCGCCGCTGCCAAAAATTCAGGATAATTATGTGGGCCATCTCGGAAGCAGCAAGCTCGCCAATGATTCTCAGCGTTAGTAACGTTCACACCCGGAACTGCGCCAACTAAGCTGACGAAGCGGACGAATTTTTCAAGTACTGCGCGTGAAGAACTGCATGTGCGCGCACGTTCATGTACCCCGCAGGCTGATCGATTTTCGCAAGCTGGCCCGCGTCAGAGGAAAACCAGCGCTTGCAGGTCTCGAGCTCGACGGCGTGATTGTCCGTGAAAGCATCCGGCAGCATACTCGGCACGATCGTTTCGTGGCCCGTCGGCGCATCGGACTGAACCGCGGGATGTTCCATTAGGAGCTGGGCGATCTCGCGGGCTTGCTTCACGCGCGATTCTTCATTCGGAATCACCAGGTCTTCGAGGCCGATCAGGCGCTTGAGCAGCGCGAGATTCTCCGGCGCGGCGAGCACCTGCTGAATCTGAGGATCAGAACTGGACATCAATTGCATCAAGACACCGCGCTGTTGCGCCCACAGGGTCGGAAACTGCTCATCCGTTTCGGGATAAGCGAATAGATTTCCTTTCAAATCTGCGAGGCGAATCCATTTCGATTCGAATGCAGAGCCTGCGCCGAGCAAGGTGACCTCGACATCGTTGGCACGATTCCGCCGAAAACAATCCACAGCCAGAGCCATTACGTCCGCGTGAAAAAATTTCATGCGGCGCCACACGAGGCCGATGCGACCCATGGCCTGGTCGCGGGCCATGGCGTAGCCGGAGGCCGTGTCGTTATTGGTGAGCGCACCGCCGAAGAGCGCAGGAAATGCGCCCGTGAGAAACTGCGCCACGGGACCCATCAAATTCGCCGCGTGCTCGGCCAGGTCAGGAGGAATCTGCGCAGGCGCGGGCTGAAAAAACCCTGCAGCAAGGGATTGTCCGGGCTTTGCTTTCGCAGGGTAATGCGCGCCGGGCTCGGCGGAGGTGTTCTGGAGAGCGTCAAAATCGAGTACCTCGCTATCCGCGTAGATGGGAGGTATGCCGTACTCGTAAGTTTCTATTTGAAGGTTTGAGAGAGTGTTGAAACGCTCCTGAACGGAAATGAGCGAATCGCCGATCGCCGGTCTTCCACTCGAACCATCGCCGGGCAGCGCGTGCATCACGCGCCAGTGTTCGTCCATGCTTTCGTTTCGCGACTCGCAATAGGCATCGCCAGCAAGCGCGACATAGCATCCATCCGGAAAGAGTTCGAGTAAAGCGTCGCGCAGGACTTTATCTTCAAGCTGGTAAAAAGCCCAGGGGCGCAGCCAGGTCCTCTGAAAAGTAATCAGGTTGACGTTGAAATCGCCGCCCTCGGTGAGCGGACCGCCCTGGGACTGAGCGAGCCGTGCAAGGCGCTCGTACTGCGCGCTCGCGCCAGGAGCAACAGGGGGGCCAATTTTATTCGCGGCGTGGGGATAAGCTGCCCGCAAGCGGGCCTGATGCACCTCCATGTTCCACTGCATGTAAGGATACTCGTGCATCTCGTTGGCCCACGGCGGAGTCTTGAGCTCGAGCGCACCGACGATGGAGATGACTTCCTGCCCATTCGGGCAACGAGCACGCGTCTCGAGAGAAGGAACAGTGACGACGTCAGCAGGAATGAAATCCTCCGAGACGAATTGGGAACCGCAGGTTGCGCACATTGGGAGTGCGATTCCCTGCCCCGTCGGACCAGGCATCGATGACGCGGCCGGCACACCGGGGAGCACAATTGCGGCGGCGAGCGGCCGCGCTGGGGACTCCTGGCCACAGGTCTGGCAGCGCCACAAATCCTCGCCGAGTTTCACCTGCCGCGCGGTCATTTCCGCTTCGGGATGAAATCCAAAGCGCTGGCCATCGACGACAAACCGAACATAGGCCCCAACTTTTCCGCCAGTCCAAAGGTGAAAGGCTTCATCGACGATCAGATTGCCGACGCGGTTGTTCTGTTCGATGAGTTTGGCGACTTCACTGGCAGCCCGAGCGGTTGCAAGGTCATCTTCGGATTGCGCCGACTGCGGAAAGAAACGCGCGCGCGGGACATCCTGGGATAACACCGCCATGATGGAAAGGCCGAAAGCCTGGTAAATATTGGTGACGAATTCATAGCGCGGCAAGTCTTCGACGGAGGTTTGGTCGGTAATTTTCTGCTCGAAGGGAAGGTGCCAGTTCTGGTCGCGCTCGCTCCACCACAAGTATTGGAGACCGCGCCAGTACTGGTGCGCTTGCTTGACGCGACGAATCTCTCCGCGGCGTGCATGGTCCGATTCTGTGGAAAATTCCAAAACCAGTCGGCGCAGTGTTTCCTGCAATCGAGCGGGAAGGTTTTCGTTGTTCGGCCCGAAATCGAGCGAAGCTGCGGGAAAGCGGACAGAGCCCGTCTCGGAGGTTTCGTTCTCAAAATCCTCCGATTGCGGGGCCGGACCCTCCACGGGGACTACGGCCGGGTCGGGAAGCGGCACTGCATCGAATTTAGGGCTGGTCGCCATAACTACCTCATACGAACGGGATGCCGAAGCCCAAAGAGTTCAGAGTACAGAGCCGACGTGTCAAAGCGCGGCTGTACCTAGGCCAAGATTCCTGACAACGCGCAGGAAGGTGCGATTTGAATCCGCAGAAGTTTTCTTGAGCGGCGAAGACGATCCGCGGGTCGCGAATCAGCTAGTAAAGGACGAGAGAAACTGTGCCGCGCGCAATGGCATCTGCCAGGCGCGAAGATCGATCGCCGGGGGCAAAATCAAAGGAGCAATGGATAAATCGCGCGTTTCTGAGCTCGAGTGAGCCCCCCGTGAAACGAATCGAGGTGCCGACGAAAGCAACGTTTGTCCAATGAATCCCGTCGAGGGTTTGCGTGCCATTCTGGAGCGCCACATCTTCCACACGGACATTTTCGACATAAAGCCTTGACGACGGCGGTGCGAAAAACTCCGCTTCACCAAGTGACGTTCCGTCGAGAAGCAAACCTGCAGAATCGGCCTGCGGTTTCTGAGTGTTCTCCGCGACTAGGCGATAGTTTGCGTTCAGCTGCAACGCCAATCGCGCAGTGGAATTGGGCTTAAATTCGGAATTCGCGGAAAGGCGAAATGTCTCCGTCCAGGGCACGGTGCGAGCGGGAGGGGCGAAGGTCTCGATTCCCGAACGGAGCGTGGCCAGTTCTACGCGCGCATTCTGCACGACTGCAGCCGACTGGGGATCCTGCAATTCCGCATGGATACGATCAAGTTGCCCCGACGTTTCAGCGAAGAGGTCCGGAGGAAGCTGCATTTGCGCCGTGCGAGCATCCTGAATCATCACGATGGCGGCATTGAGCTGATCGACAGCCTGAGCTGGATTCTTCTGCTGCGCGCTTGCAAGAGATTGTTCGAGTGTCTGCCCGAGGCGCAAGCTGAAGCTGGCGGCGCTGGGGCGGTCAGCGGCATCGATGCGCGCGGCAATCGTGCGACGCGAGAAGAAATTCGAAGCCGATTGAGAAACAAAGGTGACGACAAGAAGCGTCAGAAGGATCCCGCAAATAACGGGTACCCAACGGGGTATGCGCCTTCGCGCGCGGATGGGGGACCTCCACTCGATCCTGCGTTCGTCCGTCGTCCCGATCCGAGTCTCCGTCCTCAACTCAGACAATGCTCGACCCTCCCAAGCGTCGGGTGCTTCGCAAGCAGGCCAGGATGACCCGCGAGAGAAGGTATTCGCTGCGGCGCAACGGTGCAATCCCATCTGGGGATGGTGTTTCCTAAGCGTCATCAGGGCGCGACGGAGCCGTGACGACGCCGACATTTGAGCGCATGCGCAGGAGGCGGGCTTCCGCCAATTCAGCCCGCATTCCAATTTGATGCCAGGAAAGACGCCGCAGCGGCTGGGGAGCTCTTCGATCTTGTGCCAAGGAGACTCGCGCCGATGGTTGAATCTTGCCGATGGAAGAGCATGCATTCTTGCCCTTCCCCGAAAACATCCGAAGGGGCGGAACGCCCGTAGCGCCCAGGATCGAACTGACGAGCGCAAAATTCTGCTGGCGAAGGCGTGCGATTTCCTCCTCGAGCGCGCGCGTGCGACGCGAAGTTACAAGCCAATGCCATATCTTGCGGAGGCTCATGTCAATGACTCGAATCTTCCACACCACCTGGGCGGTGGAGAAATGAGATTGGCTGCCCGCGTTTGCGTTCCTCGATCAAAGCCTTGCGTGCCTGAATCGCGCGGATGGTGGGATCCGCGGAGGTGATTTTGGCGGCGACACGATCCGGGAATGGGGGATTCGCGTGAGGGGCACGAGACTTCAATCCATAGCGCGCAGCATCCGCGGCGTCGTCGCCGTCATATTTCAGGACGTCTTCGACGCGGGCCGGATCACGAATCAACAGCGGAAGCGATTCGATGAGCTTTTCGCAGTTAGACGCGAGGAGCCATTCATCGTCGGCCAACATCTGGTACATGCGCATCCACCCGCCGACGCGATCGTTGTCTGCGGGGACAGGACGCGGCATGCCGGCGAGTGAGAATGCATCGCCCATCTGCTCGGCGATGGAAGCCTCCGCGGTGCGCTGAGCGAATGCGTCGGGAGAAAGATAAATGGCGTCGATCTTTTCAGAGTAACCTTCGCGGTCGCGCGAGCGCTCGACGATTTCCTGCGCGAGGGAGCGCGGGGCAAGATGCTGTTGCACAAGTTCGCGATAGGTGAAGACTCGCCGGCGCGGTACTGCGATAGTCCGAGGTTGCGAAGCATTACCCAGTTGCGCTTCAAGCTCGGTGGGAGACGAAACAGGCTGTTGAGTCGCCGAGTCAGTAGGGGGAGCATTGCTAGAATCACAGGTATGCCAGTAGACGGCCGCTGGATGTTCGAATCCCCAGTCAATTGAAATCCACCGGGGCCACCAACGCAGGATGGGAAGATTTTCGGCCCGAACGACATGGCGATCCGGAGAGAAGACATCAAAGTACTGTCCGGAGAAAACATTCCAATCGCCTTCGAGAAACGCCTGGCGCAGATGCGACGGCAGGGCTTCGAGAGTCTTGAGATAGCCCGCGTCGTGCCGGAAAATGGGGTTGTCTGAGATGCGAGCGGGAATGAAGGCGTAGTCCGCCGGGTCATACTCATCCGGCCGGTCCATTCCCGGCGCGGGGACACGGTCAATCCAAAGCGCCTTGACCCAAGCGTGGCCGATATTTCCCGGATTGGTGGCGCCAGCCATGTTTGGAAATGTTCCAGCGACGGAGCAACGGTTGCGGCTGGTGAGAAATTGCCACTGGCGCAAGGTGAAGTGAGTGAGCTCGTCAATTCCGATGAAGACGAATTCCCCGCCCTGATACTGGAAAACATCGCCTTCATTCCGGCAGTAGCCAAAGCGAGTGGTCGAGCCATTGTGCCAGGTAACAATGTGCTTGGTCGTGTTGAAGCTGCGATAGAGAGCGCGCGGAATGTCGCGGCGAAAATATTGCAAGAGAGTGGATTCGAGTTCGGAATATGTGCGACGCAGTAGTAGCGTATCCACGCCGGAATGCGCATTCGCCTGGAGAATGGCCTCCATGAGCAGGGCTTTTGTCTTGCCCGGGCCGGCAGCGCCGCCGAATAGCCGGTACCTCGCCGGCGAAGAGTGAAACTCCTGCTGCTTTGGGAACGGGCTATAGTCCAAATAGATTTGCCGCGACAGAGCTTGGGGCGCGCCTAATGTGGTGGGAAGTGCGTCCGAGAAATGGCCCGCATCGGCGAATTGAGTTTTTGTGTTCATGACACCTAGGAAAGACCAGCTCAAATCACAGACCGGTGGTGCGGATTTTGCCGCCAACGTAGATCGCGGCCGCGCCACCAGAGAAGCACGCGGCAATCGCGATGTGGTGCATGCTCAAAACAGCGCCGACGGCAAATACACCCAATCCGGCAAGCTGAATCAGATAGCTCAAGCTCTTGGTGGTAATGCTCATTTCGGATTCTCCTTTTCAGGAACTGCGCGGGTCAAACCTTGGAGGATTCCTCATGCGACGGGCGCGGTACATTGTGAACGAGCTGGACGGATACGGCTTCGGGCGCACTGGGGGCTCGATCCGGCGCGGGATAGGCGCTTGCCAATTTGCCCCATTCCTTGAAGGAATCAAGAAAATGTTTTTCCATTCCGGGCTTGCCAACACGATCCAGATGCACTTTCAGCTTCTCCGCCATATATCGGTCGTCAAGACCGACGGCGTGCATGGCCTCGCCAAACGATTTTGGTATCTGAGACTGTAGGGGCGCTTTAGTGGAATCTGCCGTGACGGCACGTGCTGTGAAAGGCGCAGTAGCGTTTGTGGTTTTTGCGTTCTTGTTTTTCTTGGTCATGGGAGTTTAACTCAAGTTGAATCAAAGGCCTACTCCGAGCAGCGGAAGCGGATGCTTTGGTGCCGGCCCGCCTGCCGCAGCAAAAAAAGCCGCTACGTGGGTTATCGAATGGTGGCTCGAACTGAGCGCCATGGACGAGGTATACGTGCCCGCGGCGCTTATCCGGTCCTCTTCGCCTTCGCGTACGCCCGACAGCCTCAGAGTGAATCCGGAAGTAGCGGTGAAGGTCGGGCTGTCGGGAGAGTTGGTCAGGTTGCAAGCGCCGACGATCAGGTCATTGTTCGCGCTGGTCGTCACGGACGCACTGGCGCATGAGGAAGATGAGGATGCCTGGGTTACTTCCTTATGGGCGTCAAGCGCACTCGAACTGGCTACACCGGAATACTCGAAAATCATCAGCTCGATTCGCAGGACGCTTGCAGAGATTGTCACCGTGATGGTGTCCTTCGTTCCACCTGCGACGTTTTGCGCGTAAAAAAGCTGAGAAGATGTCCCATCGGTGAAGATATTCACCGCGCCGGACGTAGAACTAAAGGAATTGCCCTCCGTGTCGGAGAGGGATGCCGTAGCGGTGCCGCTTCCCCAACGTGCAAATATGACGTAGAGATTGCCGCCTGCGGTGTTCGAAGCAAATTGGCACGTCTGCGTCGTGGTCGTTGAAGTGCTGCCGCTGTAGCAGGCCGATCCGCTTCCCGCGGATTGCACGAATGCAGGATTCCCCCTGAGCGGAGCCGCGCAAAGAAGAAGGATTCCGAGGCTGAGCAATCTTTTCATTGCGAAATGTAGGTGAGATAGCCCGACACCTGGCCGCTGCCGGATTGCAACAGACACAGGTTATCCGCTGCGGTCGCTGTGAAATTGGTGTACGTAGAACTAGCGATGACGAAGCCCATGTTTGCCGCGAGGTTTGGTCCCGTTGCTGCTGTCGCGCCACCCCAGAGTCCCGCCGTACCGGTCCCGCAGGTTGTGGCTGTTCCCTCGACGAGTTCGACGTTCTGCGCTGTCGCGGAGATCAGAAACACCGAGCACAGATAGATTTTCTGCGAGGAGGTTCCTGAGATCAGCTGGGAGCTTGCGGTCTGGTTGATATTCACGCGGCTGGTGCAGACCATGTTCCGCGTGCCGTCCGATGAAATCATCTCCCACGGGGCAGATGCCGCCGCCGCCGTGCTCTGGGAGACCGCGAGGGGAGAAGAAAAATTCGATTGCGCGGAAAGGAGCGCCGCAATCGAAAGCAATGCAACTGCCGTCAGAAGGAATCTCTTCACGCCGGATCTCCCCCGAGCAGTTCGTGCGATCACTGATAGCCGAGGACAGCTCCGGTCACTCCGGAGGCGGACGCGGACCACTTCACGCCGCTAGTGAATTGCACGCCCCCCAATTGCTGAATGAGCTGCGAATTCGCCGGGATCGAAAAAGTGAGGACGTCGTTGATGGGTGTTCCTTGATTATCCGTGACGCTCACCGTGAGCGAAGAACCGGTGGTGTTATTCAGCACGATAATCCAGAGGCAGGTGGTGGAGGAAAAAACCGCGGTCGAGCTTGTGGGCACGGCCGCGAGAGCCTGGTTGGCAACCGTGGTGCCGCACGCGGTGGCCGGAATCACCTTGCCGATGACGTTCGTTCCGGCCGGGATGGCGCCGGAGAGGCTCACCGTGCCGCTTTGAATTTTTACGTTAACGTTGCCGCTTGAGTCGGTGGAAATTCCGCGCAGGTTCGCGCCGTCCGTGCCACCGATGAAAGTTGCGGAAGAGGGCACGGCTGAGCCGGTGGCGCTGACGGAAGCGTTGGAGCCTCCCGAACCGCCGGACTGCTGAAGCTGGGCGGTTACGGGCCAATTCACGGCCAGCGAAATCAAAACGGCAGCGCAGGCGATGCCAAACCAGGATACTCCGCCGCGGCGGGGCAAGCCGAAGCGCCGCGGGGTAATGCGATTGAATAGGGTCATGAAGTGCCTCCCAAGAATTTGTCGAACCAGGATTTTTGTGACGGTGGTTGTGGCAAAGAAAGTCCGCGATTGCCGATGGTATCCACCAAGCCGCGGAGAACGCCGAACTCCACGGCGATCTGCTGCTCGGAATCATTGCGCGGGACGATGAGACGGATTTCACAGTCGCTGTGGACCATGCCGCCCGGGCGGTCCACAATGACGGGCAGCTTGGATAGCAGCGAAACGTGGCGAAGAATGTTGCGCTCCAGCTGGGAATCGGCGGAGTCGAAGGCAATATTCGGCGACTCCGATTCTTCGATGGTGATGAGGTAGCCGCCCGAGGGAAGTTTTGTAACCGCGTCCGCGGGAAGAAATTCGGTGACGGCGATCCCGGCCTTGCGCAGCAGGCTACGAATGGATTTTGCCGACGTGCATTCGCCAACAATTTTCACGCGCATTGGGTCGAACCTCTCTATGCCACGAACGTGGCCAAAACGGGCCCGGTGCCCGAAGAGGCCTGCAGAAAACAGATGGTGTCTCCGGCGCGAAAGCGCGGGCCGATTTGACTATCATGAATCGGGCCGGGATGGCGGCTGACCATGAGGCCTTCCTGATTGCCGGCGGGAATGGTGTCCTGAGTTGTGGCGTCGCTGGCGTCGGTGCGAATCAGAAGATTGACGGAAACGCTGTTCTTGATTCCGACGCCCATGCAATCGATCGGCGCGATGAGCGGGGTCCAGCTCACAGTATCCACCGCGATTTGCTTTTTCACATAGCTGGGATTGGAGGCCATCTTCTTCCAAAGAGACCAACTGACGGAGCGAAGCTTCTCGAGCTATGCAAGCAATTGAACGGTGATGCCACTGCCCGCGGTGATCGAAGTGAGCTTGACGCGCAGAAATTTTACGTTGACGCCGGTGACGGTGCGCGCTTCGCCGGCCGTGGCGGTGGACGTGTCAATGGTCTGGTAATGAGCATCCACGTCGTCGAGCGCGCCCTGCAGTTGAATATTCACTGCTGTCGGCGCCGAGCCGAAAATCGTCTGCCAGCGAACGGTGCGACCCTGTTCGCCCCTGCCCGAGTAATCGGGCATCGCGAATTGCTGGCTGGACTGCGGCGCGGAGGGATTCTCATTGTTGAAAGCCAGAGCCACGTCCCCCGGGAAAATGGCATACGGCGGATTTTGCGCGTTGTAATTCGGCATGAGGCCTCCGGTGGAATTTGTCAAGCAAGCCCGCGACACACGAGCCAAGCAGCGGCACAAAGACATTGCCGCCAGGCGGGCGCTATTCTTGATTGCAATGCGGAGTTACAAAAGAAAAAAGCCGCCGAAGGCGGCTCCTAGTCGGTCACATCAATTACACTAATCGAGCTTACAAGAAAAATTATACACTATCGGCCATACACTTGTCAAGTCCTTTTTTGTGTAAATAAAAGTCGTCCAAGGTGAAACGCGGAAAAAATCAGCTGCGAGCGCAGGAATTTCGGGATTTCCTGCACGAAAATCTCGTGGAATCAGGCGCTTAAGATGTATTTTGGCCGGATTCATGTGTTTTGCCATGCAGAACTTTCCAAGCCACTTCCTGCACAACATTTCAAGAGGATGGCCCGCCCGGAGAACGCCCCGCCTCGGAATGGAATCTGTTGGCGCATAAAACAACAGAATGGGCTTCCCCGCTGCGCCGCGTCAGTAGACACGATAGCATCGATAGAAAGAGGCAGAGCCATTCTCCGATGCGACGCAGAAAACGATTCGCGGCAAACATGCGAGGGCGCGAGCTTCTATTCGTGGCCGTAGCGCTCTTGCTGCTTTCGGGGTTCCCTGCTCTGTGGGCGGCCGCGAGCGCGCAGGGCAAGAGCGCGGCGCTTTCCAAGAAAGAAATACTTGCCTACCTGCTCGCAGGAGAATCCTCCCCCGCGCTGGCCGATAAAATCCGCGCGAGAGGGATTGATTTTGTTCCCGGGGCGGCGGAAGAAGCGACGTTCCGCTCGGCTGGCGCGGATGAGGATGTACTGAAAGCAATAAGCGCTGCGCGGAGCTCCGACACCGGATCCGCGAATCCCGGCTCTGATGCTGCGATCTACCAAGAACTTTCCGATTGCGCCACCGCGCGACAGGCGGGCGAATGGGATAAAGCGGAAACGGCATGCAACGCGGCAGCGAGTCTCGCGCCGCAAGACGCCCTGGTGATGACGGCGGCGGGCTACCTGCTGGCGCGGCGAGCTAAATGGGACGCGGCGCTGCCGATTCTCGCGCGGGCGCTCGATCTCGACGGCGAATCGGCCATCACGCACGCCGACGCTTCCATCACGCTGCTGGGAAAGGGCAATGTAGATGCGGCGCTCACGGAGGCCAATGCGGCGGCGACGCTCGAGCCGCGGCTGACGGTGGCCTACGTCGCGCTGGGAGACGCCCTGGATCACAAGGGCGCGCTCGACGATGCGGTGGCGGCTTACCGCCAGGCGATAGCCGTGGAGCCCAATTCCGCAGAAGCCCACGCGCATTTGGCCGGGGCGCTGGTGGAAAAGGGCGACATCGCCGGAGCCACGGCGGAATATCGCCGCGCGATCACGGCGCGGCCCGCGGACGCTTCGCTGCACTACGCGCTGGGGCTCGCGCTGCGGTCGAAGAGCGATTTCGCAGGCGCGGCGGAGGAATTCCGTGCCGCGGTTTCGCGCGATCCCTCCAATCCCGCATATCACCGCGCACTCGCCGGGGCGCTCGAAGACGCCGGAAACTTGGAAGCCGCCTCGGAGGAATACCGCGCAGCGCTGCAACTCGATCCGAAGAACGCCGAGGCGCACAGCGGCCTGGGCGAAGTGCTCTTTCGAAAGACGGATTACCCCGGCGCCGCGGCGGAGTATCGCCAGGCCGTGCAACTGAACGGGAATGACACACTGGCGCACTACAACCTCGGCCGGTCGCTTCTGGAATCCGGCGACGCGCAGGGCGCGGTGGCCGAATTTCAGCAAGCGCTGCTGCTCGATCCAAGATATGCGATGGCGCATTACGAGCTGGGACTGGCACTGCTGAAGCTTAAAGATCCGGACACGGCCGTCGCGGAAATCCGCCGCGCCGTCGAACTGCGCCCCGGAGACGCCAAGCTCCGGAACAATCTGGGAAGCGTGCTCCTGCGCTACAAGGACGACGCGCCCGGGGCGGAGGAATCGTTTCGCGCGGCGCTGCGCCTGAATCCCAACTACGCGCTGGCGCATTTCGATCTGGGATTGGCGCTCGAACAAGAAGGCGACAACTCCGGGGCGCTCGGCGAACTCAAACGCGCCACGGAACTGGAGCCGCGCAACGCGGATTATCGCAGCGCTTACGATCAGCTCACCGGGAAGAAGTCACAGTAAAGACCAAACCAGGCATTCTCAGCTCTCACCGGAGACGCTCCACAGAAAAACGACGAAAAAGTCCCTGTTTGCAAGGTGTGTCCCGGGAAGGATGCGTCCGAACGAAACAGGGCGATGTGCAAAGTTTTACACATCGCACGAACCTAGGCATAGGAGTACTGAATCCCGGACAATTCGACTCTGAATTGTAATAATTTTTTTATCTGATTCTTCTTGACTTCATATTTCGCTTACCCCAGTATCCCGCCAGCGCTTCCGTAAATTCGTGGTGGAAAAGCTGCGGAACGCCCCTACGCAGCCGCACGCGAAAAAAATTCATTGAAGCAAATGGCATTTTGTCTCACAACGATTCCAACGGAAAAAAGTCCCAGCAGATTCGTGCATTCGGGCCCCGCAGCGACAGGTCAACGGGCAAAGTTTCAAACGGCTCGGACCCTTGGGAGAAAACACAGATGAAAAAGGGGTGGATAGTTGCAGTTGCATTGCTAGCTTTGTTTACGACGGCGACGGTGGCATCGGCGCAAAAAGCTGCCGGTGAAGTGACCCAGACGAAAGTCATCCACAGAGGCGTTTCATTCCTGCAGAGCGTGCCTTCACACCCGCTAGCTCCAACCAGTTCGAAAGCCCCGCAAGAAGCCGACCTGGAGCGGAGATTGATGAAGGTGCAGTATCCCAACATGAGCTCGGGAAAACCGCTGGGGCCTGCGCAGCCCTCGTTCGGAGCATTAGCCCCGAAGACGAATGTGGGGGTCACATTCGGGGGAACGGAATTTACGGTCAACGGGCTCGATAACATCGACAATTCCAGTGCGACGAGCGGTCTCCTCTTCGGTGGCGACCTCGAGCCGCCGGACCAAGGCCTCTGCGCTGGAAACGGCTTCGTCATCGAGGCTGTCAACAACGTGTTTGCCGTTTACGACCAGAGCGGCAACCAGCTCTCCATCGACGTGCCCACTGCTCCATTCTTTGACGTGCCCAATAGCTTCATCTCTGACCCCAGATGCTACTACGATCCGACGGATGGGCGCTTTTATTTTACCGAGACGGATGTCGAGGACTTTGACATCGCGCCTCCCCTCACGCGGTCCTTCATCGTGCTCGCGGTAAGCGAAGATGCGAATCCGTTTGATGGCTTCGATCTATTAGCCGTTGATACGAGCGATGACGGATTAAACGGGACACCGAAACACGTCGGCTGCCCCGGTCCGCTTACTGGTTTCCCGTGCTTCGGCGATCAGCCGCTCATCGGCGCAGATAAGTTCGGCTTCTACATCACCACCAACGAATTCAATTTACTCGAGCCGTTCTTCAACGGCGCACAAATCTACGCCTTTTCCAAGGCTGACCTCGAAGGTCTTCCTAACCTTTCCTTCGCGCAACCGGAGGTGCACTTTGCGAATCTTTCCGTGGGCGGGGGCCTCGCGGCCAGCGTGCAACCGGCCACTTCGCCTGTGGCCGGAGGAGGGGAGCCGAACGAGGGAACGGAGTTCTTCTTGAGCGCGCTGAATCGAAACTTTACGTCGGACAAC
Organism: Candidatus Acidiferrales bacterium; assembly: GCA_050747245.1. Classification (GTDB taxonomy): domain Bacteria; phylum Acidobacteriota; class Terriglobia; order Acidiferrales; family UBA7541; genus JBOGNO01. The sequence goes on along the minus strand of JBOGNO010000021.1, from coordinate 19,640 downwards.
CGGATCGGCGTGTGGGCGATGACGAACACCGAGTCGCTCAATTCAACGCCGAACCTCGCACTGCAAAACATCGTGGTGAAGGTAAAGCCTTACGAGGAGCCGGGCTCTGCAGCACAGGAAGCTGATCCCGACGACATCCCGCTGGGCCAGGCGATTGGCGATCCCGAGGAGACACTCAGCGCGGATGACAACCGCATGCAACAAGTGGTTTTCTCCGGCGAGCGGCTCTATGGAGCGCTCACAGGAACCATCTTTGACGGCACGGAGTTCGTGGACGGAATCGAAACGTTCGTCCTCGAACCCAGCTTCCATTCGGGCCTCTTGAAGGCCAAGCTGGACGCAAACCAAAACATCACGGTCGAAGGACAAAACCTTATTTATCCCGCGATCGGCATAACCGAAGACGACCTGGGCGCGATGACGTTTACGATCGCCGGCCCGAACTTCTTCCCGACCGCGGCGTTTTTGAGAGTCAACTCCGGGGGCGCAACGGGGCTTGTTCATATCATTGCGCAGGGCCAAGACCCGGACGATGGCTTCACAGGTTACGCTGGCATCCCGTCGAATCAAGTCTTTGCGGGACGCTGGGGTGACTACTCCGCAGCCGTGGCCGATGGCGAACACAATGTCTTTATCGCCACGGAGTACATCTCCGGAGTTCGTCGCGATTTGTTCGTCAACTGGGCAACTTCAATGAGCGAGGTCAAAGTAAAGTAAGACCAAACCTAACCCTCTTCCCCTTGGGCCTCGTTCGCTTCGGCGGGCGAGGCCCTTTGTATTTTGGTGCCGGAGAGTTCCCTGCCGACGATGAACCCGAACTCAGTATTCGCAGGCTCAGCAAATCCTACCGGTAAGTATCCGTATATGTATCCGATGGATTTATCCACCGCACGGGACTTGACAACCTAATACATAAGTAGGAGTATCCCGCCCGGAAACCGGGCCGAAGGCGGCGGCCATCCACGGGGGCTCTCCGCGCGCCTTCCAGACAAGCAAAAGCAATTTCAGGAAGCAGGAAGTGTTTTGCAACGCCACGATTCCGGCGGAGACAAACGTCCGAAGGAATCGCGCGTTCGGCCCATGAAGCGCGAGGTTCACGGGCGATCCCTCAACGCCCGGAACCCTTGGGAGGATAAATATGAAAAGAGTGTGGGTAGCCGCAGTTGCATTGCTCCTGTTGCTCACGACCGCCATGGTTGCGTCGGCTCAGAATGTTAGCCAGGGAACGCTGAGGTCCGGCGGCACAGTGTTCCTGCAAGCTCCATCTTCTGTGCCGGCTGCACCCACTACTTCAACAAGTCCGCAGGTGGCCGATCGCGAACCGGAACTGATAAGACTCATGCACGGCAGCGCGCAGGCGCCGGCCGTGAATACCTACGTGGAGATTCCCCGGACGTTTTCAAACGCTCGCGTCGTCTCCGGGGGAACGGCGCTGACATTCAACGGCATCGACGCGGTGGACAGCGCCACGCAGAATGGATTTGACGTGGTGCCGCCGGATCAGGGCTTGTGCGCCGGAAACGGGCAAATCCTTGAGTTAGTGAATCTAGCATTGAATGTCTACAGCGAGTCGGGATCGGAAATTGTTGGGCCGCTTCCATTGAGCGATCTATTCGGCACGGGGTCCGATTTCATTTCCGATCCGCGGTGCTACTACGATCAGGCCACGAACATCTGGTTCTCCACGGTGACGGACCTTAACGACAGCTGCCTTGGTGGCTTCGAAAGCTCGATCCGCATCTCCGTGAGCAACAACGGCGACCTGAGCCAGGGTTTCCTTGAATACGCTCTACCGACGGGCGATGACGGCAGCTTCGGCACACCGATTGACCCGGGCTGCGGGCTTGCCGGGGTGCCCTGCTTCGGCGACCAGCCGCTGATTGGCGCCAATACCGACGGCTTCTACATTTCCACGAACGAGTTCAGTGAATTTTTCCCCTTCTTCAACGGCGCGCAGATTTATGCGCTCTCGAAGGCTGGCCTGGAACTCGGAACTGCGACATTCCAGCATCTGAACAACCTAACCGTTGCCGGGGAAACGGCCGCGAGCGTCAGCCCGGCGAGCTCGCCCGGGCCCAACGTCGAGCCGAATGGAGGGACCGAGTTCTTCATGAGCTCGCTCAACTTCAACGGCACTTCGGCGAATCACATCGCGCTCTGGGCAATGACCAACACATCGTCGCTCAATACGCTCACGCCGGATGTCTCACTGGAGAATAAGATTCTCAGGGTGAAGGCGTATGAGGAACCGGGCGCTGCTTCGCAGGAAGTGGGGCCGATCCCGCTGGGCGCGTTTTTTCAAGATCCCGAAGGAACGCTCAGCCCGGATGACAACCGCATGCAGCAGGTGGTCTTCACCGGCGAGCACCTCTATTCGGCGATCACAACGACGATATTCGACGGCACGGAATTCGTGGACGGCATCGAAACGTTCGTGCTCGAGCCGGGCTTTAACGAAAATGGAAAGCTGAAGGCCGAGCTCGATGGAAACAGGTACGTTACGGTCAAGGGGCAGAACTTGATTTATCCCGCGATCGGCGTGACCGCCAACGACGAGGGCGTCATGACGTTCACGCTCACCGGGCCGAACTTCTTCCCCACCGCAGCGTTCATACGCATCGACGACGATGGCGCATTCGGACCGGTTCATGTCGCGGCCGCAGGCGGGGCGCCGGAAGACGACTTCTCCGATTACGCGCGGACCCCGTCGGATATTGTCTTTACCGGTCGATGGGGCGACTATTCGGCAGCCGTGGCCGATGGCAATACAAATATTTTCATTGCCACCGAATATGTTTCCAACGTTCGCCGCGACTTCGCCTCCAACTGGGCGACCTCTATAAGCCAAGTCACCGTGCCGGATCCCGACTAAATCGACCCACTTCCCATTGGGCCTCGTCCGCTTCGGCGGGCGAGGCCCTTTGTCCTTTGACCGCTGGATGGAGAATCAGGAAACGCGCAGCGCGGCGGCGGCATCCTATACTCAGCGAGCCTCCCGAGAAATCATGAATGCGTGGGGGCGGTGGCTTTGCCGGCGGAGCGGCGTTATACTCAGCGCACTCCCCGGAGGAGAAATGCGATGAAGCGCCCAGCCTCCTTTGCGCACCGTTTCACACTCACAGTCAGCATGCTAGCGCTTTTTGCTGCGCCAGCCTTTGCGCAACATGGCGGAGGCGGACACGGTGGCGGAGGCCACTCGGGCGGAGGCGGTCATTCCGGCGGCGGTGGGCATTCGAGCGGAGGCCATTCCGCATCAAGCTCTGGAGGCTCTGGCGGCAGCCATTCCTCTGGTTCGACCCACGCGAGTGGCGGAGCAAGCCACTTTTCAGGCGGGCCCGGCGGAGCAGGAGGCGGATATGCACCTGCTTCCCCAGCATCCCGCGGGAGCTCCATGGCATTCACGGGAACGTATTATGCGCCGGCAAATTCCGGTTCTCCCTCCGCGGGACGCGCGGAACGAGCGCCGAAGATGGCGCCTCCCTCGAATTCGCGAAATCGCATGGCCGGACCGGGCAGGCCTTCGGTGGTGGTGCAGAATCGCGTGATGCGCCCCGCGCAAACGCCCACGATTTTCGACCTCAACCGCGCTGAAGCACAACTCGAACAGCAGGAGATTTTGCTGCACGGGATTGGCTCCGGGCAACTGGCGACGCAACTGGAACCATTCCTGCTGAATCGCAATGCCCTGCTGCGCGGGCGCCTGCACTCCCGGCGTTTCGACCCTGATGGGGACGGCGATGATGATCGCTTCTTTTTCCACCGTCGAAGATTCGGCACGGGCTGCTTCTTCAACGGGTTTTCCGATCTCTGCTTCGGCGGCGGATTCTTCGGCGGCGGGTTTGTGCCGTTCGGATTTTGGCCCTACGGATACGGCTACGGCTACGATTCGTACGCGATGAACGATTCTTCGGCGATGGCCTACAATGAAACCGGCAATCCAGATGTGGGACCGTACGCGTCCGAAGCGCCAATGGGGCCCCCCCCGGCCGACGCCGCCAGCGCGCAACCAGCGCCGCTCGCGGTGATCGTGTTACGCGACGGCACGCAGTATGAAGTAAGCGACTACTGGATATCGGGCGGCAAGTTTTTCTACATCACGTCGTACGGCGGCGAGAACAGCATCCCGCTCGAGCAACTTGACTGGCAGCGCACCGTGGATGCTAATGCTGCGAGAGGAGTAGAATTCACTCTGCGGCCGACACCGTAGACTCTTCCCGTTCCTCTTTTTATCAGGTCGAGAAATGAAATTTGGCTCTCCCCTGCACGTCTATTGTGTGCGAGAATCGCCCCGGGAGGAGACAAATGAAACTGCGTTCAGTGTTCATAGTTTGCTGCGTTTTTACGGCGACGGCGGCGCTTGCCGGGCCCTCGGGTTACACAATCAAAAAGACGGTCAAGGTGGGTGGCGAGGGAGGATGGGATTACATCGAAGTTGATTCAGCTACGCGACGGCTTTTCATTTCGCGCGCGACGCACGTCATGGTTCTCGACGTGGATTCGGAAAAGGTCGTGGGAGACATCCCCGACACGCAAGGCGTGCATGGAATTGCGCTCGCGCCGGATCTGGGCCGCGGATTTACATCGAATGGGCGTTCGGCCAGCGTGACAATTTTCGATTTGAAAACCCTAGCCATCCTGGGCCATGCCGATACCGCGCAAGGGCCGGACGCGATTCTCTACGATCCTTTTACTAAACGCGTTTTCACTATGAATGGACGCGGGAATTCCTCCACCGCGATTGACGGCGCAACCGGAAAAGTGGAGGGAACGATTGACCTCGGAAGCGGGCCGGAGTTTGCCGTTGCTGACGGCAAGGGCCACGTGTTTGTGAATATGGAGGAGACCAGCGAACTCGTGGACATCGACGCGCAGAAACTCACGATTGCGCATCGCTGGCCGCTCGCTCCGTGCGAATCGCCTTCAGGGCTGGCGATGGACCGCGAGCACCGGCGTCTTTTTTCCGGGTGCCACAACAAGCTGATGGCCATCACCGACGCCGATACGGGAAAGGTAGTCGCAAGCGTGCCGATTGGACAGGGGGTTGACGCGAACCGCTTCGATCCCGGATCTCAACTGGCGTTCAGCTCGAATGGCGACGGCACGCTGACGGTCGTGCATGAGGATTCACCGGACAAGTACACTCTGGTTGAAAATGTGTCGACAAAAGCAGGCGCACGAACAATGGCGATTGATCTGAAGACACACGATATCTTCACGGTTACGGCGGATTTCGGTCCGCGGCCTGCAGCGACGGCCGATAATCCGCGCCCGCGTCCGCCAATGCTTCCGGATTCGTTCGTTGTCTTGGAGCTCAGCCGGCCGTAGCAATTGCGTGTCCTTCTCGCGCGTGATGGAACTCGCCGAAATCTATGCGCGAATGAGGAATGAGGCAAGCCAGCCGGCCAACACGCGTACCAGGCGCCAGGGACCAGAGAACGGCAGCGTTAGAAGCTGAAGCAGCGTGAGTGTTTCGGCTTCGGCTTTGTCACGAGCTACCTGTTGGTCTTCCGCACTGGTTTTGACCATATAAAGGGCCCAGAAGGCTCCGAAATTGATGCCGCACTTGTCGCACTTCCCGCCGTGTTGCTGCTCGTGCCAGCACTGCGGACAGCGAAAAACAAGCGTCTGGTGGCAGCTCGTGCAGAACTGAGCCTGAGGCGAATTCGCATGGCCGCAGCGGGGGCACTCCATCGTTCGATTCTATCCTCACACCCCGTTGAGAAGGACTGCCCTTGAAATGGCTTGGTGCGGGGCTCATTAACTGACCCGCTGGACAGGAGGAGCGAGCCGGCGCATGGGCAATTTGGGATAGTGCAGGTACTACTTGAACGACGACGCCACAAACTCACCGAATTCTAGCCCGCGCAGGCACTTGACACGCGCTCATTTCACAACGTAATCTTCCGTCGGTCGAACCTGGGTGGCATCTGGGCTCTTGGTTTCCAACTCACCGTAGCGGCACAATTCCGATTTACGGAAATGAGAGGTATGGGTGTGTTGCGATTCCAATTCCATGCGCACAGCGAACTGCAAATCTTAGGAGGGGCAAATGAGAGAGAAGCTGCTGGCAGCTGGAGCTCTAACACTACTCGCGGTAGCAGCACTGGGCGCAAATGGAACGCCTAAGAAGATCGAGACGCATCCTGCGCGGTCGCTGTCGGTCTGGCAAAATCCTCTACCCGTAATGCGCGGTGCAGAAGTGACGTTCGAAGTGAAGCATGATACTTCGCCGCCCCTGCGCGACATGATGATCTTGCATACGCCTCCCTCCGAGCGCATACATGAACTCAGATTGCTGCACCCGCCCCGCCGTCCGCAACATGTGAATGATTCGGCTTTGCAGAACTCTGTTCTCCCGAACGTGAATACGACGGCCGGCCTGAGCTTCGATGGAATCGGAGTCCAAAACTCCGCCCCTCCCGACACAAATGGCGCTGTCGGTGCGACACAGTTCGTCGAATGGGTGAATGAGGAATTCGCCGTCTACAATAAGACGAACGGCAGCCTCATTTTCGGCCCCGCTGGCGGCAATACGCTTTGGTCGGGATTTGGGGGCGGCTGTCAGACGAACAATGACGGTGATCCGATCGCTCAGTATGACAAGGCAAACAACCGCTGGGTGATGTCGCAATTCAGCGTATCGACCACGCCGTTCCTGCAATGTGTCGCCGTATCGACTACTTCTGATGCAACCGGCACTTGGAACCGCTATTCGTTCCAGCAACCGTATTTCAACGACTATCCGAAAATGGGAATTTGGCCGGACGCGTACTACGAATCGTTCAATATGTTCCAGGGGAACAATTTCGTTGGCGGGCGAGCGTGCGCCTTTGATGGGGCGGCGATGCGCGCGGGCAACACGGCCACACAACAGTGTTTTCAGCTCTCTTCAAGCTTTGGTGGCCTACTGCCCTCCGACGTAGATGGTAAGACGGCACCCCCAGCGGGCGAACCTGCATTCTTCGTGGCGTTCGATAATAACGAGGCCTCGCTCGATCTGTGGAGCCTCCACGTGGATTTTGTGACGCCGGCGAACACCACTTTTTCAGGGCCCGTAAACCTTCCGGTTTCGGCGTTCAGTGCGGCGTGCGGTGGCGGGACTTGCATTCCGCAATCTGGCACATCTCAGCAGCTGGACTCTTTGGGTGATCGGATTATGTACCGGCTGGCATATCGCAATTTTGGAGACCACGAATCGCTTTTGGTCAACCATTCCATCACAGCTGGCAGCTCCGTCGGAGTCCGGTGGTATGAATTGCGCAGCCCGAACAGCAACCCGTCTGTGTTTCAATCTGGGACCTTTGCGCCTGATTCGAATTATCGTTGGATGGCTTCGCTCGCAATGGACCAGGCTGGCGATATGGCGCTGGGGTACAGCGTGAGCTCCAGTTCGATGCACCCGGCGATCCGCTATACAGGACGCGTGCCGACCGATCCGCTTGGAACGATGGAATCGGAAGCCACTATTTTGCAGGGGAACGGCTCGCAGAACGGCGGACTCACTCGGTGGGGCGATTACACTTCGATGTCCGTAGATCCCGTAGACGACTGCACATTCTGGTACTCGAACGAGTATCTGCCAAGCAACGGCTCGTTTAACTGGGCGACACACATTGCATCGTTCAAGTTCCCGGGATGCGGCTCCACAACGCCTGATTTTACGATTTCCGCTTCGCCGTCTTCCAACACAATCACGCAGGGTGGATCAACCAGTTACAGCGTCAGCATCGCTCCGTTGAACGGGTACTCGAACGGCGTAACTCTCTCTGCAACGGGATTGCCGTCGGGCGCCTCAGCTACGTTCTTACCAAATCCGGTTACCGGCGGTTCAGGAAGCTCCATTATGTCTGTCACGACCACAGGTTCGGTCACGACGGGCACGTTCACAGTAACCGTGAAAGGGACCGACGGGACGCTCTCACATTCGACAACCGTACAGCTAGTCATCAACCCCGCTCCGGTGCCAGACTTTACGATCAGCGCTTCGCCATCCTCAAACACTGTCACCCAAGGCGGCAATGCAAGCTACACTGTGAGCGTCTCCCCGCTCAACGGCTTTACTGGCAGTGTATCGTTGTCCGATTCAGGATTGCCCCCCGGCGCTTCTGCGACCTTCGGCACCAATCCAATTACCCGGGGATCGGGCAGTTCGACGCTGAACGTATCCACCTCCAGCTCAAGTCCTGCGGGTACTTATACGATCACGGTGACGGGCACCAGTGGTTCTCTCTCGCACCAGACAAGCGTGAAACTTGTGGTCAACCAGGCAGGGACGTTCTCGCTTTCGGCCAATCCGAGTTCTCTCACGATTACGCGAGGTAGCAGCGGTACATCAACGATAACCGTCACTGCCAACGGCGGATTCAACGGTACCGTTTCACTCAGCGTATCGGGCGCGGGATCTCGAGTCACAACTTCGCTCAATCCCAGTTCCGTAAACGGTTCTGGCACTTCGACGCTCAAAATCACGGTAAGTTCTCGCGCCAGCCGTGGAACAAGGACACTGACTGTTAAGGGTACGAGTGGCTCGCTCTCGAGTTCCACGACCGTGACTCTGACAATCCGATAAGCAGTTCGGCGTTTACCTCCCCCGGCCGCCTTCGTTTGTTATGAAAGGGGCCGGGGTCTATGTATCGGCTTTCCCATTCGATTGCGTGGGCAATCTGTTGCTGTTTCGCTTGGCGCGATAAATTCAATCAGCCTTACAATTCTGAACTCGCTTGATCCGCGCAAGGTCGCGAAGTAATTTTCGCGCTTGCCAGCGCATCCCGTGCTGCACAAATAAGGCTTTGCGGTAGTATGCTTAACTTTCTATCGCCCCCGCGATATTTATGGGAGAAGGAATGCTCGAAGGAGATTTGCTGCGCTCACAGATTTGCTCTTAGTTGCTCCTGTACCAGGGCGCGGGGCGTCCGCAGATACCGTATCCCGCGCGAAGTTTGGCTTGGTTGCTGCCAAAGAGAAACCGACCCGATCATTGAAGGGCGCATTTCGCACGTCGCAAATTTGACGAATTCGCTCCTGTGGTAATTCCAGAGTTACGTAATGAGTAATATTAAATATTGATTACAGTACACACCAGGAGAAAGCCTGTCTGCGGAACGGTTCCCTATGGCCTGAAATAGCTTCTTGGCGGAAATAGCTTGGCTCGGGTCAATCTAGCTCCGACGCACTTCTTCACTTCCTGCATCCAATAGTCAAATGTATTCGGGGAAACGCCGAGGAGAGCGATTGCTCGCCTATATTCAACGCCACGAAGATAGTAGATCTCCAACAGTAGCTTTCGTCCTCGCCACTCCGGTCGTTTGAGCGTCTCACGAGCGATGCGTTCGAAGTCAATGGCATAATCCTTGGCGCGCGCCCGTTCCGGACGCCAGTGATATCCCACTGCTGGGCGGGACAAATCGATCACCACAATGCCAATTCCCCTACCCTCGAGCCACTGTCTGAGTGCACGATAAAAGTCGAAGCAAATGTCGAAAATATGTTCCGTTTTCATTGCTTTCACAACATTTCTTTTTTCGCCGATTTACGTCGATCCGTTACAACACAGATGTTAATTTGCTTTAGTGGAGCGCAAATGATGGAGCTGCGGAGGGACCTTGGGCTGAGCGCAACCCTCTGTCACCAGATCCGCCCACGATCTCACCTCTACTTCGCGAAGTTCCTCCTCAAGTGCAATCATGCACGCATCAAAGCATTCGCTCCAGCCCGTTAGGTAGCCATTCGCGTATTCCTCTGCAAGTTGGTCGCGTTGTCGATGCGTTATGTCCGGCAGATCGCAAGGATGACCCGCCACCGCGCGATTCTTCGATACGCGCATGGCCCAGGAGCGTAGCCTCGATGGCGATTCAACGACCACTTCTAGTAACCGCTTGAATAGTTCAATCATCGGCGCATTCCCCCTGGACCTTACAGAGTTCAGCCGTTCAGTTGTCTTACGTTTGGCTCTTAGTTTTGAAGGGGCGTCAATGAGCCTCGGAACATCACCGATTCAGATTCGGCTTAATGTTCGACATAGCCCCTATGTAGTTCTATACCCAGATATATACCATTACGCTATTTTTGCCGCGTGAGGCACACATACTAGCCCCTGACCTCAATATCAGGCCCCTCTTCCGTCGAGGGCCCAAATGGCCGCTGATGCTCACCTGCCGCTGGGATATCTCATGCAATGTTCGCAGGCTTCGCTCGAATCATTTCAACTCTCGCAACTCAACCGGACGTCGAGTCTACAAAAACAGCTCCGCGTAATCATGGAGGAGTCGATCTCCTCAGAAGTAGACTCGCGTCTCGCAATGTGGGTCCTCGTGCTTCGCCGCCTCAGTTGTGAAAGGGAAATTGTGCCCATTAGAGAACTCAATATGCTTAGACTGACTACAAGCGTATTCGTGCAAAGTATAGTGCTGCCTAGTAACACTAGATGCGTAGCCCTGCGGTGCATGGATTGAAAGCTTCGACCCACATTCGATTGGTGTGCTCTTTTCAACCATGCTTTCATCCGTGCCTTTTGCTTGCCATGGAACAAGAGGCCACCCGTAGCTCGCCAGAGGCGAGCGATTCTTTGGCGACTTCCCCTTTTGACCCTTGATACGGCTTCAGATTTAGGTACCTCTTCCTTGTATTATCGTCCATAGCAACTGTCTTCCCTCCTCTGAGTACAGGGATGGGCGTGTATTGATGAATGAGCCGCGACAGCCCATTTACTCATCTCCATTTCACACACAATGTCCTGTCCAGTGGAACTCAGACTTTCTGCTCGTCTTCGGTCAACTCTGTTTATCTGTTTCCGCATATGTTAGTCACAACATAATATATCCGTTAGATACTGACGTCATGTGTATATACTCATGGCTGGGAGTCACTGCAGTATCGAACGAGGTTAGTCTATTCCAGGATGACTACGATACCGGATAACATGAGAAGCTGGATTGCCACCAACCGTATAAGGGCCGGCAGGAAGATGAATACCTCGAGCGTGGGGCCAAAGAGTCTAAGGAATGCGACGAATACACGCTTGGAAGCAAGTCCATAGAGTCTTCCTGAAATTCGGGGAACTGCGTGCAGGTCGCCGGAAAGCAGAGGACTAGGCCTACCTAATCATCGATTCGTAGCGCATATCAAATTCTCGTGGTTTACGCCTTGATTTTGCCCTAGGGAAGAAAGGCCCATTTGCTCGTTAACAAGAAATCAAAGTACTGAGCACAGGATTCGTTAAGCAAATGGTTAGGATGCGATGAATTATACAGACGCGTCGGACCGAACGACAGCAAGATGGAATCGCAGGAAGCGTCAGACTCTTCAGATGTCGGGACGGGCGGAGCCGGAGCATACCTAGCAATCGTTTGACGGACGTTTGGGATCAGCGCACCGACGTTTAGTTTCTTGAGGAGGAATTAGTCGGAGATGGGGCAGAGCGAGACTCGATGGTTGCCGCATTTCAATGAGGAAAACGGAAAGCTGAGGCTGCCGTGTAGCCCATCAGTAAATGATTCGGTACGCGCTGCATGAAATCCGCTGAAATTCGAAGCGGAATCTCTAGGCACCTGAGCGCATTGGCGTTCTGGCGCTACCTGCTTACCATTCTCGCAAGTTCCGGAGTCAAGAACGGGAAGCGTCTGGCGGCGATTATCCCTAACGCTACGAGATGGCCAGCGCGCCCAAATGCCTATTGCGGTGGTTGCGAGGGCGGTAGGGGATTGAGCGGAGGCATAGGGGAATTAGGGAATGGTTGTGGCGTGGACTGCGCGCCTCCCGGCTGTACCGGAGTGCCAGTGGAGACTCCGCCGGGAATCGACACCCGTGTAGCAGCGAGAGGGTCCCAAATGAATTCCCACTGCTTGTACGTTTTCCCCTTTTCGTACACCTTCAGGGACGACTTGTCCATCTTGCTGGCGACTCCGATCAGAAAGCCGCCGAGCACGGGGCCGCTGACTTCGCCCGTGGGCTGGGGCAAGCCTGCCTGACCCGGGACTCCGGAAAGGCCGGGCGCTACGGAATTGGATCCTTGCTGTGTGAAGGGGCTTCCAGGTGCGGGACTCTGTGGCGGTGCGGAGTTTTGACCGGAGTTGCCACCCGAATCCTGAGTGCTACTTCCCTCCCCTTCGCCGCCCTGGCCTGAGGGCGTGCCCACGCCTGATGAATTTCCGCCAGGATTCCCAGGCATAGGAGAATTCTGCGGGGTCGTACCGCCTTGTCCCGAACCAAATCCCCCAGACAATCCGGCAGCTGAGCTTCCTCCCATTCCTGCAGGCTGGCCACCCAGGCCTGGAAATGTCTGGCCCGGGCCGAAGCCGGGCAAGGGGTGCAGCTCGATATCCATGTACTGTAGGTTGGCCCAGCGCACGCTGCCGATTAACTGTCCAGTGGTGGGAACGACGTAGATAAATCGCCAGGACCCGTCTTGAGTGTTGATCGGATCTTTGTAAGGCTCGCGCAGGAACCGAACGCCGGGCATGCCCTTGACTAGATCATCGAGGGTTTGCGGGAAGTGGCCGGTCTTCTTGAAATAGAGTCCGATGGCCCTCTCGTATTGTTCGCCACGCCAGATTAGCTCGGCCTCGCGCTGACGTTTGCCTTCAGTGATGATGTTGGGAACAGCGATAGCGGCAGCAATGATCATGAGAGCGACGAGAAAAATGACCGTCAGCAGCATATATCCACGCTGGCCTTGCATACAGGCTCGCGAACTCGAACAAGCGGGCCTGCGAATTGCGAATTGACGCGCCAAATTCATTGCTGCGCCGGCGGCTGCTCCATAGTGAGAGTCGTATGGCGTCCATCCGAAAGTTGTTCGAGTTCCACCGAATTGGGAAGGATCTTCACGACGCGAAACTGCTTCAATAATACACCGCCTTCGTCCACCACGTAAACATCGTCGCCGTTAGTGAAGAACGCCTGCTTCTTTCCGGTCTGGGGATTTGCGGCATAGCCAAAGAACGTGACTGGAACTGCAATTGGCGGCGGCTCTGAATCCACAGGAGGAGTTACGACGGGAGGATTCTTGCCGTGAGAACGAGCCTGATCAGGAGGTGGCGCCACGTTTGAAAAAATGTTGCGATGGCTACCGGTGTACTCGAGCTTGTGAATTTTTTCGAGGAGGTCAAAGCGCAGGGCGGGGTCTTCCACTTTCAGCGGACGGTATTGTGCGCTTCCGGAATTAAAGACCTCGCCGGCAGCGTCCGATCCGAGGCGCTCGTATATCACAACCGCGGCGAGCAAGCCGAGCAGGCTGACGAGCAAAATGACTTGTGTGCGCCGGGACATGGGTCAGGTTCGAAAGTAGGTCCGCAACTCCAAATTCAGCTTGATACCACCGGCGGAGGAGGATGCCAACGTCAGGCCATCGAGCAGGTAAAAATTCTTCGAGCGCTCGAGTCCGTTGATGAAATGCACGAGCCCGGAATAGTCGCCTTCCACCGAAGCGGTGATGCTTATTTCGGTGACGCCACGTCCACTGATCTCATGCTGCTTGAAGACCACGCCTCCCGCCTTAACTCCCGCATGACCGGCAATTTCACCGAGATCTTGAATCAACGAGGAATAGCCGGTGGCAGAAGGCAGAAATTCACTAGCGTAAAATTTTTGGCACTGCTTATCTACGCTGGAGAGGTCGCGCTCGATCGCTTGCGCACGCGCGACATCCGTGGATAGCAATTTGGCCTGCTGCGCAAGGCTTTGGAGCTCGGCGGCCTGAGAGAAAGGGGCATTGCTACTACCGTACCAAAGCAAGCCCAAGAGTGCGAGATCGAGAACTACCAGGATTCCGAGTGCGATCTGCACCCACTTTTTCCAGGGTTTGGATTTCGTGCTCATATCACAATGTTTGATACCACGCGACAAGTTCGAGCTGCACAGGGTCCGCCGCCACCGAAGTTTCCGTCGGGTGCGCCTGCGATTTCACTTCGATGTCGGAAAACAGGCCAGAATCCTCCATGGCCTTCAGAAATTTCAGTTTGGCCTCATCGGAGAGGGCCCCGACCACGAGATGGATCTCCACGCGGTCGTTCTTCATCGCCGGAGCCAGGCTCACTACCCGGACTCCGGGAGGAAGGAGTCTCTCGAGGTCCATAAAAAGTTTGGTCCAGGGGAAGCTGCGTTGAGCGATGAGAGAATTCAGGAACGCGGAGCGGTCCATCACCGAGGCCGTAGTGGGTTGCTGGAAACTCAACCGCAGACGATCCTGCGCAGCAGAATCCTGGCGAATCTGGGATTGGTAGTTCGCAATCGCTGTGCGAATTTCGCGGTTTTCTCGCCATCCACGGAAGGCTTCCGCGGATAGGATTATCAGCGCGATGAGGGTAGCAGCGCCCACGAAACCGGCGGCGGCGATGAACCGCCGATTGTTCTCGATGGGCGAAGTCGCGAGATTGAGACGCGTTTTCATGACTCAGTTTTCGCTCACGATTCCAATCTTTTCTGAAACTCTCGGGTCGCCACGGACAAACCGCTTCCCTTTCGGAGGACGTTTAGGCGCCACGATTGAGGCTCCACCCGACCATGCCCTCCAGTTCGTGTTCGACTAGTGAACGAACATCTTTCGAGAGGCCACGATGCTCGGCGAGAGTGGCTAGTGCAATCACCTCGCATCCAATTTCACGGCCGAGCGTGCGGCGAAAGACCTCCTCGCGTTCGGCAAACCCTGCAAGGCAAACCCGGTCGATGGTGCCGCTCCATGTATCCTGATAATAGGCGACGGTCGGAAAAATCTCATCGAGCACAGCTTGCGGCTCGAGCGTAGCGGCGCTAGCGCTCATCTGCGAAGAGCGGTGCACGCAAAGATTTGATCCACGCACGATTACCGAAGTGAGGAACGCGCCGCTCAGACGAACGAAAAGGGTGGCGCCGCGTTCTTCCAGAAGCGAAAGCGCGGCGAGGCTGGAGCTTTGCACGACACCGGGGACCAAGCCGGCAGCCTCAACGACGGATTCGTATTCGCGAAGGATGCGCTGACGGCCGAGAGCCGCGGCGATCTCCAGTCCATCTCCAGCGCCGCGCTGTCGCACGAAGGAAACCACCGTTTCCTCGACGTCGAAAGGCACACTCTTCTTGAGCCGCCAGCGCAGGAGCGGAACGGCCTCCTCGGCGCGGCGAGGGAATGTCTCGAAGGGCAGCACAAAAACCCGCACAACCGGATCGGGAATGAGCAGCGCGATCTCTGGGCCGGCTCCCGGGACGCGCGCCAGGACACGGCGGAGCGCGCCGCCGATGATTCCCGCATCGGCGATATTGGGTTCAATCGGCGAAGGAACAACGGCGCCTTCCGGCAGCGATTCAATCGAGAAATTTTCCAGGTCCCCTTCCGAGCCGCCCCATCGCGAAACCGCAAGGTGCGTGGAGGTAATCTCGCAGACGGCAGCGGGATGAGGCATCGCGTCGAGCCATCCGAGCATTCGTCCAAAAAGCGATCGCCGCGGCGAGGCCGATTCGATTGATGAGAGGCTATTCAATAAACGTCACCTTGTTGATCTCGCGGAGAGTGGTAATTCCCGCGCGCACCTTGCGCACGCCGGAAAAACGCAGAAAGGTCATGCCCTCGTCGCGCGCGGCGCGTTTTATCTCGGAAGTGGGGCGGCGGTCAATAATCATTTCCCGGATGCGGTCGGAGAGATCGAGAAGTTCGGTGATAGCCGTGCGGCCGCGAAATCCCGAACCGGAACATTCCAGGCATCCCGCGCCTTCATACATGGGAATCTCCGCCCACTCCCGCACATCGAGCCCCGATTCCTCCAGCAAATCGCGAGGGAAGGATTTCTTCTGTTTGCAGCTCTCACAGATGACGCGGACAAGGCGTTGAGCAAGAATGCAATTGAGCGCGGAGACGAAGTTATATGGCTCGACTCCCATATTGATGAAACGTCCGATGACATCGGTGACGTTGTTGGCGTGAACCGTCGTAAAGACCAGATGGCCGGTGAGCGCGGATTGAATCGCTATCTGGGCGGTCTCGTGGTCGCGAATCTCGCCGACCATAATCTTGTCCGGGTCGTGCCGCAGAATAGAGCGGAGGCCCCGGGCAAACGTGAGTCCTTTTTTCTCGTTGACCGGAATTTGCGTTATTCCGCGAACCTGGTACTCCACCGGATCCTCGATGGTGATGATCTTGTCTTCATCGTTCTTGATTTCATTGATTGCTGCGTAAAGCGTGGTCGTCTTGCCGGAGCCCGTGGGGCCGGTGACCAGCACCATCCCGTAGGGCTCATGGATATATCGCCGGAATTTACGCTGGTCTTCGGCGTCGAATCCCACCACATCGAGCGTGAGATTGCGAAATTTCTCGCCCAGCGTCTCCTTGTCGAGCACGCGAAGCACGGCATCTTCGCCATGAATTGAGGGCATGATGGAGACCCGGAAATCTACGTAGCGGCCTTTGTAGCGCACGCGAAAGCGACCGTCCTGCGGGATGCGGCGCTCGGCGATATCCAGTTCGCTCATCACCTTCACGCGCGTCAGGATGGTGCTGTGCCATTCCTTAGAGAGTGGCTGCATGGCGTACTGCAGCACACCATCAATGCGGTATTTCACGACGACTTCGGTGCTCCGAGTTTCAATGTGGATATCGCTGGCTCGCCGTTCCAGCGCCGTGAAGATCACTGTATCCACGAGGCGAACAACGGGGCTGACACCCGTGTCCTGCGTCAGCCGCTCCATGGATATGTTTTCTTCGCCTTCCTCCTCTCCCACGACCTGAAGCGTGAAACCTTCAGTGGCCTGATCCAGCACGCGCTGTGATTGCTCGGTGCGCTTCAATAGCTCGCCGATCTGCGTGGCCGTGGCGACCTTGATCTGCAGCTTCTTTTGCAGCAGTCCTGACAATTCGTCGTTCGCAAGCACCTGGCTGGGGTCGGCGCAAACGATCACCAAGGTCGAATCGTGTGCTTCGAGCGGCACGAAGTTATAGCGAAACATCAATTCGGCGGGAATGCTGCGGACCAGATCAGGGTCAATGCGCTGTTCGGAGAGATCCAGAAAGGAACAGCGGTAGCGCTCGGCGAGCCTCATGCTTCGCTCGCGCTCGGCGGCCTGCGCGGGCTGTTCAGGATTAGGATTGTTTTTTGACGTGGCCATAATTCATCCCGCCGCTGTTCCCGCATTGAGTGAAAATATAGGCAAATACAGGGCAATCAAAATGAAGGCTACCACGATCGCCATGACTACCAGAATGGCGGGCTCAATCCACGCCAGCAACCGTGTTAGCCGGGTGTTGACCTCCTCTTCGTAAAATTCCGCGACGCTGTTGAGCATGGGAGTCAACGCCCCCGAAGCTTCGCCGACCTCAATCATCTCCAGCGCAAGGTCGGGCATGAGTTTCGTGCCCGCCAGGCTTGCAGCCAGTGCACCTCCATCGCGCACCTTAGCCGCTGCCTCGTGAATAGAAGTAGCAAATAAACGGC
The DNA here is from genome assembly GCA_050747245.1 of Candidatus Acidiferrales bacterium. Lineage (GTDB taxonomy): Bacteria > Acidobacteriota > Terriglobia > Acidiferrales > UBA7541 > JBOGNO01. Next base: position 2,247 of record JBOGNO010000021.1, on the reverse strand, counting down.
TGCCTATGGAATTCGCGACCGTATCGAGGCCGTTCACAACGGGCGTACCCCCCGCAAGGAGCGTCGCGAGAGTGCGCGTAAATTGTGCGACGCGCGCCTTCAGCCAGACATCGCCGAACAGAGGCAGGCGAGGCTTCATACGGTCGATCATGATCTTTCCCTGTTCCGTGCGGATCCACAGAAAGATGAAAATAATCGCAGCAGCCAGTACGCTTAAAACCACAAACAGATAGCTGCGCAGCGGTAGAGAGATTGCCAGCACAATCTTTGTCAATTCAGGGAGAGGCGTGCCGAGTTCAGAATAGAGCTGCGCAAACCTCGGAATTACGAACGTAACGAGGTAAGAAAGAATCAGCGTTACCGCGGTGATCAAGATGGCCGGGTAAATGAGAACCGTAAGTAACCTGTTGCGAAATCCCGTCGACAGCTTCTGATAGGCGATGTATTGGTCCAGAACGCCCGATAAATTTCCGCTCTTTTCTCCTGCGATTATCGAAGTGAGGTACATCATTGGGAAAAGTCCGGTTTTCTCGAAGCCTTCCGAAAGCGACGCGCCCTCGCGGACGCGATCGCGCACGTCGAGCAGGACGGGCCGCAGGCGCGGCGTGGCGGCTCTCTCGGCAAGCAAATCGAGGGCTCTGAGAATCGGGAGTCCGGCCTTAATAAGCGTATTGAATTGTTGATTGAAAATCAGAAAATCGCCCGAGCGGACGACTTTTCGTTCCGCGCCGTTTCGGCTCAATTGGGATAGGATGCCCAACTGTGCGCGGACAGAATAAACGAAAAGGCCACGATCGGCGAGTTTCTGCCTGGCTTCGGATTCCGATTGCGCAGTTTCCACTTGCTGGAAAACCTTTCCAGCCGTGTCAGCGACTTTGCAAATGTATTCGCCCATTGTTCAGTGAAATTCTGTCCTCCCAGGCCGAACCCCGGATGGAGGAATCGGGACGGAAGGGGCGGCTGCCGAAACATGCGGGCCGCTCGTAAGCAGTTCCCTGCAAGGAACTCGCGCCTCGTAAAAGTGTAACATCATCGCGCGGGCGACAGAAGAACCGACGGAGCCAGTTTTCCGATCCGAACCGTGGCTGTATCTGATCACGCGCGGGCAAATTCGGACAGCACATTTTCGCAATTGGCTGGCTCAGTGGACAGCCCCTGCCAAGGCCGATTGGTCCACTATGGCCACGCCTTCCGGCGGCTCAAAATGAAACGTGGATTCCGGCAGGGGAATGTTTTCCTGCCAGTTCCCAAATCGGAATTCCGTCTCGATATCGCCAGGTTCGCGGACAAGCACTCGGACAAGGTGGTCCGAGGGGTCAACTTCGAGAAGGATTTCGTGAAATGATTCTCTGCCCTCATCTTTCGGCGTGCATCGCAAGACTACACTGCCCGAGGTTGAAGGGCGCGCTTCCTTATCGACATCCGCAGGCGCGAAATCGATGCTGCGGCATAGATGCGAGAGTTCTGACTTACCCATGAGAAGGGCGAGCGGAGTCCGCCAGTCCGAGCTTTCCTTCACCTTTGCGCGGCTCGCGGTGCGATCCGCGGGAACATAGAACCAAGCGTTGTGGCCGTCCACCAAAAAAAGTTTGCTTTGTGGCGATTCGTAATCCCAGCGCATGCGTCCCGGCTTCGAAAAATAAACGCGTCCGGATTCCACGCGCATACCTCCGTGGCCTTCCGAGTAGCGCTCGAGAAAGACGGCCTCGAGTGTTGCGGCATGGTGGTAGTGCGCTTCAAGTGCCCGGGCCACAGTAGTGGCATTCCTTGAGGAAGTGTTCGGCAGCGTTGCAAGGAGCGCGAGTATGATTTCCAAACGCATCGCTGCAAGTTTAGCAAGAAGCTCCTCGCTCTGCTAATCCGCTCTGGCACTATCCGGATTTCATGCTCAGAATGAAAAAGGAGGCAGCCTCGCGGGCTGCCTCCCCAAGAAAACAATCGTATCGGAGCTGACTTACTGCAGTGCCGGGCTGGCTACGGTCGGAGCTGAACCGTCAGTCGTGAAGCGGATTACGCCCGACTCATCGGTGAAGAAGCCGCGCTGTCCGGTGGAGCCGATGGACTGCGGAACGGCGTTGATCGTGTACGTCGATACGCCCTGGTTGGTGCAGCCGGTGACTGAGTTACCCGTTGCAGCGCCGGGGACGTACGTGAAGCTGTAGCCGCTCTTGGTCGAGGTGTTGGTTGTGCCGCCGCCGCCCGACAGAACGCTGTCAAGCAATAGCGCTTCGTCGCAACTCGCCAGCG
>JBOGNO010000020.1:0-45903 GCA_050747245.1 Candidatus Acidiferrales bacterium | reverse complement strand
AGATTGAAGCGCGGGCGCAGCCCCGATTGCCGCCCGGTGAGATAGAGTATCGGGGCAAGCATCGGGGCGGGCAAGCAGCGCCCCTACGAAGAAGGAAACGACTCGAACAGGAATTGAAGACCCCACCCTTCGCTCCGCGAAGGATGGGGCACCCGGCAAAAGCGAACCAATAAAGATTGAAGCGCGGGCGCAGCCCCGATTGCCGCCCGGTGAGATAGAGTATCGGGGCAAGCATCGGGGCGGGCAAGCAGCGCCCCTACGAAGAAGGAAACGACTCGAACAGAAGTTGGAAACCCCACCCTTCGGTCGCTGCGGCGACCGAAGGATGGGGCACCCGCCGGGCGCAGCAAGCAGCGCCCCTACGGAACTCGGAAGAGGTGAAAATTGGGGCCGCTGAACGGACGTAACAGCGGAACTGTGTTGGCATGAATTTCCTGGAAAAAATATTCGAGCGGCTCAAAAAGGATTCGAAAGAGTCCGTGCTAGAAGAAGTGCGCGGCGAAACAATCTACAGCGCGACGGGCATGGAGCTGCTCGCGAGGATCTGGCAAGCGAGGGCGTGGCTGAAGCAGGCGGGAGCGCAGCCCGGCGAGCGATGCGTGCTGCTGGGGGCGAACAGCATTCTGTGGGCGGCGGCAGATCTTGCGCTTATGGCCGAGGGGATTGTGGTGGTGCCGCTCTACGCGCGGCAGTCGGCGAAAGAACTGGCGGTAATGATGCGCGACGCGGCTCCGGCGCGAATTCTGTGCGCGGATGCGGCGCTCGGCGACGCTGTGGAGAAGGAATGGCCGGAGGCTCCTGCGATTGCGCTCTTCGACGATGTCTTCGGCGGGGAGAAGATGTGCATTGAAGCATCCCTCACGCGGAGCGACGCGGAAACCGCGATGATTATTTATACCAGCGGGACTTCGGGCGAGCCGAAGGGCGTGATGCTCTCGATGGGAAACGTGGATTTCATCCTGGGGGCAACGACGGTGCGGCTCGACCAGTTGATGGGAAGCGCGAAGCGGAAGTTCACGGGATCGGAAACCGTGTTTCACTATTTGCCGTTCTGCTTCGCGGGGTCGTGGATCCTGCTGCTTTCGTGCCTCATGCGAAACAGCCGGCTGGTGCTTTCGACGGATCTGACGCGGCTGGCGGAGGAAATGAAGCTGGCCGCGCCGGAATATTTTCTGAACGTGCCGGCGCTGCTCGAACGCGTGCGGGGGAAAATCGAAGGCGATATCGCAAAGCGCGGGGGGCTGGTGCGCACGATCTACCGGCGGGCGCGGCTGGCGTATTTACGGCGGCAGGTAGGGAAAAGCGAGACGCTCGATCCGATTTGCCTGCGCGTGGCGGGGGCGACGGTGTTTCGCGCGATCCGCAAAGGCCTGGGGCCAAATTTGCAGGCGCTCTTCTGCGGGTCGGCTTCGCTCGCACCAGAAACGCAGCTATTTTTTTTCATGGTGGGAATTCCCGTGCTGCAGGTGTATGGACTGACGGAAACAACGGCGATCTGTACGATGGACGAGCCTGGAAAGGTTACGGTGGGGCGCGTGGGGCCGGCGATTCCGGGAGTGGAAATGAAGCTGGGAGAAAACGACGAAATCCTGGCGCGCGGGCCGAATATTTTTCAGGGCTACTGGAGAAAGCTAGAGGCCACGGCGAAGGTGTTTCGCGATGGATGCTTCCATACCGGAGATCAAGGCGACGCGGACGCGAAAGGAAACTGGCGAATCACGGGGAGAATCAAGGACCTGATCATTTTGAGTTCGGGGCACAATATCGCGCCGGAACCGGTGGAAGATAAATTGGCGAAGCTGCTCCCGGGCGTGCAGCAAGTGATGCTGGTGGGAAACGGGCGGAGTTATCTGGGCGCGATCCTGGCGGGGACGACGAATCATGCGGCGCCCGGCGCGGGCGATGCGGAGAAGATGCAAGCGGCGCTCGACGAGATGAATGCGGAGCTGCCGCACTACAAGCAGATTCGCGCGTTCGTGATTGCGGAGCAGGCGTTTTCGGGCGAAGAGGGCTTGATGACGGCGAACGGGAAACTGCGGCGGGAGGCGATTGCGGCGCGGTTCGCCGACGAGATCGAAAAAATGTACAGCCGGAAAAGCGCATGAAGAAATTCAGCGGCGAAACAATTTCGTGGGGGCTGCGCGAGGGCGCGGTGGAACTCGAGCTGCACCGCAAGCCGGCGAACGAGATTGGGTCGAAGACGCTCGAGGAACTGGAGCGATTCGCGGAGGCGCTGCAAGGGGCGGAGAAAGAAGCGGCCGCGGTAATCGTGCACAGCACGCTCACATCGGGATTTTCGGCGGGAGCGGATTTGCGCGAACTTTTCGAGCGCGTGCAGGGCATGGCAGCGAAGGATCGCGCGCGGGGCGTGAGGGATTTTCTGGAAAGAATTCACGGCGTGTTCAACGCGATCGACAGTTCGCGGCTAGCGGTGATTGCGGCGGTGCACGGCGTGACGTTTGGAGGAGGATTCGAGCTGGCGCTCACGGCGGACATTATTATTGCGGACAAGTCGGCGCGGTTCTGCTTTCCTGAACTGCGGCTGGGGCTGATACCCGGGTTCGGCGGAATTCCACGATTGAAACGAGACGCAGGTAACGCGCTGGTGCGCGACTTGCTGCTGACGGGGCGCAGCATGAACGCGGCGAAGGCTCAGTCGGCGGGCCTCGTGAGCCAGGTTGTGGGCGAAGGCGAGGCGCTACGCGTGGCGCGGACGACGGCGGCGCAAATCCGGAAATTCGACAGCGCGACGAGAATTGCGGCGAAGAAATTCATGAAGCCGATTCCGCGCGAAGAACTCGAACGGGAAATTGAAATTTTCTGCGAGCTATTCGAGCGGCCGGCGGTGGAAACAGCGTTGAAGACTTTCGTCGAAAGCAAAGAGGCGCTTCCGTATCTTCCATGAGGAGAAAAACGTGCGCGTGAACAAAATACAAAAGAATCGCAGTGCGCTGTGGCTGATGGCGGGAGCGGCGGGACTGTTTTTCGCTGCGAGCGGCGCGGCGCAAGCGCAGGGGCGGAAAATCGAGCTCGACGACGCGCAGAAAATTGTGCGTCCGTCGGATGCGCAGATTTCGCCGGACGGACGCGAGATCGTGTGCGTGGTCGGGCGGACGAAATTCGACGAGGACAAAGTCGAAAGCCAACTGGTGCTGGTGGAAACGGCGACGGGCGCGCAGCACGCGCTGACTTACGACCGGAAGGGAGTGGGCACGCCGCGATGGTCGCCGAACGGCGACCGCATCGCATTCCTCGCAGCGGCGGGCACAGGAAAAGAGGAGGCGGAGCAGATTTTCGTGCTGAGTATGTCCGGCGGCGAGGCGATGAAGATTACGGACGAGGCGCGAGGCGTGGAGCAATACGTCTGGCGGCCGGACGGAGAAGCGATTGCGTACGTGACTTCGGATGAAGCGCCGAATAAAAAGGAAATCGAGAAGCACAACGATGCGTTCGAGGTGGGCAACAACGATTATCTCGCGACAGAAGCGGCGACGCCTTCGCACATCTGGCTGGTGAATGCGACGGGAGGAAAAGCGAAGCGGCTGACCAGCGGGGCGTGGAGCATACCGAAGGCCGCGCCGCCCTCTTCGCCGGCGCAAAATATCGCGTGGTCGCCGGACGGGAAATCCATCGTGTTTACAAGACAGGAAGGGCCGAACCAGGGCGATTCGGATCTCTCGACGATAGAGATTTTGAATGTGGAGACGGGGGAAACTCGGAAGCTGACTTCGCGCGATAAATTCGAGAATTACGCGGAGTATTCACCGGACGGAAAGCAAATCGCGTTTTGGTATTCGCGGGATGGAGACATCAACAACGAAAACGAAATCATAGTGGCGCCCACGTCGGGCGGAGACGGCACGGATATAACTCGCGAGGTGGACCGCGACATCGTGCGGGCTATCTGGATGGCGGATGGGAAATCGCTGCTCGTCGGAGGAAATGATGGGACGCGAGTTGCGATGTGGATTCAGCCGCTCGAAGGCAAAGCGCGGAAGATCGATCTGGGCGATGTGAATCCATCGTGGGGCTTCTGGGTGGACGTATCGGTGAGCAAGAACGGAGCGATTGCGTTTACGGGGAGCGAACCCGGGCGGCCAACGGAGCTCTATTACCTGGCGTCGCCGCTCGCGGGCGTGAAGCGGCTGACAGATTTCAATCATGAAATCGCGGCGCTCGCGCTGGGGAAAATGGAAAGCTTCGAATGGCAGGGGCCGGATGGATTCAAAGAAGATGGCGTGCTGGTGTACCCGCCGGACTTCTCGAAAGAGAAAAAATACCCGCTGGTGCTCTTAATTCACGGCGGGCCGCAAGCGGCGTCGGCAGCTTCGTTCGGATTTCCCGGACAGTACCTCGCGTCGCACGGATACGTGGTGTTCGAGCCGAATTACCGCGGGAGCGACAACCTGGGGAACGCTTACCAGCGGGCGATCACCAACGACGCGGGCGACGGGCCCGGGCGAGACGTGATGGCGGGGCTTGCGGCGGTGGAGAAAATGGGGTTCGTGGATGAATCGAAGATTGCGGTTTCGGGATGGTCGTACGGCGGGTACATGACTTCGTGGATGATCGGGCACTACCACATCTGGAAGGCGGCGATATCGGGAGCGGCGGTGAATGACCTGGTCGAAGAATACGACCTCTCCGATAACAATGTGGTCGACGGTTATGCGTGGAATGGATCGCCGTGGACGGGCGACCGCCTGAAAATTTACCAGCAACAATCTCCGATTAGTTATTTTTCGGCCATCAACACGCCGACGCTGATTTTGTGCGACACGGGAGACGCGCGTGTGCCGATATCGCAGTCGTATGCGATGTTTCACGCGCTGAAAGATAACGGAATTCCGGTGCAGTTCATTGCTTATCCGGTGCCGGGACATTTTCCGGGAGATCCGGTGAGGTCGCGGGACGTGCTCCGGCGGTGGACGGAGTGGCTGGATAAGTATCTGAAATAGCTGGCAGAGAAGATTTTATGGCAACAGTCGAGCAGACGACGGAAGAGATCCTCGGGCTTGCGGCGGAGTTTTTTAAGGTGCCTCGGGAAAAACTATCCGCGGACGACGACTTTTTCAAGAAGCTGGGAATCAACAGCCTGCAAGCGCTGGAGCTGCTGACGCGGATTGAGAGCCATTTCAAGATTGAGCTGCCCGATTATGAGCTGCAAGGGGTGAGCGATTTCCGCACGCTCGCCGAACGAATTCAATCCCGATTATGAGCCACGGAGACACAGAGACACGGAGATTAGAAGAGATTGGCTCACAAACCGGGAAGAATTGTCCGAGATGATTGCCTTCTGCCACGGTGGCCCATCACTAAGAGGCGCGCATTGTGAGCCACGAGTACCCAGAGACGGGGGAATTGGAAAAGATAAATGCACTTACTGAACGGATCATCGGCTGCGCGATCGAAGTGCACAGAAATCTGGGCCCAGGGCTGCTCGAAGCGACGTACGAGGCTGCACTCTCGATTGAGCTAGAAAGTGCGGGACTGAGATTCCACAAGCAGCATCCCTTGGTGGTTACTTACAAAGGCCGACAGATCGGCGAGCATCGGATTGATCTTCTGGTGGAAGACAAGGTCGTTGTCGAAATAAAGAGGGTGGAACGCTTCGATCGTATTTTCGAGGCGCAAGTGCTCACCTACCTCCGCGCGGCGGGGAAGAAAGTCGGATTGCTCATCAACTTTAACTTGCGACTCTTGAGAGACGGAATCAAGAGGTTTATTCTCTGAAATTCCCTGCTCCGCGACTCTGAGACTCTGTGGCTGAATCGTGATGCTCGACCTGCGCAAGTACAATTCGCTGGGGGAGGCGCTGCGAGAGGCGCTGGAAACATGGCCAGAAGAAATCTGCCTGATCGAAGCGGACCGCGAACGCGAGAAAAGGCGGATCACTTACAGGCAATTCAAGGAAGAGGCACTTCCGCTTGCGCGAGCGCTCGAAGAGGCGGGATTCGGCACGGGGCAGCGCGCGGCCATCATCATGACCAACCAGCCGAACTGGCTGATTTCGGCATACGCGATTTTTTACCGCGGCGGAGTGCTGGTGCCGCTCGATTACAAGTTGACGGCCGAGGAACAATTGCAACTGCTGGCGCATTCGCAGGCCGAAGTGCTGATCGTCGAGCATTATTTGTGGAAGGCGATCACGCAGGCGGAGGGATTCGGGAACCTCCGCGCGAAAATCGTGGTGGTGAGCGAGGCGCCCGCAGACGCGGAACTTCACGGAGCGAGGCGCTGGGAAGAGTTCCGCGGGACAGGAGAGCCGGGATTCGTTGCGCGCGAGCCGAAGGACTGGGCGTGCATCGTATATTCCTCGGGCACAGGAGGAAAGCCGAAAGGATGCGTGCTGACGCACGAAAATTATCTGGAGCAGTGCGTGGCGCTCACCGCGCTCTATCCATTCTGGCCCGGGGTGCGCTACCTGAGCATCCTGCCGACAAACCATGCGATTGATTTCATGGTCGGTTTCATCGGGCCGTTCACTTGCGGCGCTGCGGTGGTGCACCTGCGCACGCTGCGACCGGAATACATCCGCGAGGCGTTTACGAAATACGGCATCACGTACATGAGCCTGGTGCCGATGGTCTTGAAAAGCCTGGAACGAGGAATCCGACAGCGCGCCGCGGAGCTGCCGAAGCCGAAGCAAGCGGCATTCCGAGCGATGGTGGCAACAAACCGCGCGCTGACACGACGAAGGCCGAAGCTGTGGCTAAGCCGGCTGTTGCTGGGCGACATTCACAAGGCCTTCGGAGGAGAACTGCGCGCGCTTTTCGTGGGTGGAGCGTTCACGGAGCCAGCGACGCTGCAATTTTTCTACGATCTGGGCATTCTGGTGGGAAACGGCTACGGCTGCACAGAGGCCGGCACGGCGATAACACTGAACGATTTCCGCCCGTTCCGGGCGGACACCGTGGGCAAGCCTCTCCCCGGAATAGAGGCGAAAATTGCGGAGGCGGACGCGGAAGGTATTGGAGAAGTACTGGTGCGCAGCAGGACGGTGATGGCGGAATACCTGGACGATCCGGAGATGACGGCGGAAACAATTGTGGACGGATGGCTACGGACGGGAGACCTGGGACGATTCGACGCGGCGGGACACCTGCAACTCTTCGGGCGGAAGAAAAACCTGATCGTCACCGAAGAAGGAAAGAATATTTATCCCGAGGACATCGAAAATGTGTTCGAGGGAATCGCGGCGAAGGAATTCTGCGTGTTCGCGGCGAATTACATTTGGCCGCAAAAAACGATGACGGGCGAGAAATTGATTCTGGTGATTCATCCGGAGGCGGGGAAAGCAGCGGCGGATTCGCTAGGCGCGGAACTGGAAGCTCGCAACCGTCGGCTGCTGAATTACAAACGCGCGGGCGGGTATTTGATCTGGGAGAAGGATTTTCCGCGGACGGCTTCGCTGAAGATCAAACGCGCGGCGCTAGGGGAAGAGATTCGCGCGGGCGCAAGACGCGAGGACGTGATTCCGCTGTGAGCGGGCGCTATTTCGCACTCGTAAATCCCGCGGCGGGCGGCGGGCGATGCGGCGAGTTCGCGGAGAAGGCGCTCGAAGGGCTGCGCCGCGAAGGAATCGAGCTGGAGATTGCGCGGACGAGCGCGCCCGGAGAGGGTTCAACGCTGGTGCGCGAGGCATACGCGAGGGGGTGGCGGCAGTTCATCGCCGTTGGCGGGGATGGAACGGCGTATGAAATCGTGAACGGGTTGTTTCCGCGCAGCGAATTCGAGGAGCGGGTGACGCTGGGATTTCTGCCGCTGGGAACGGGAAATTCGTTTTTGAAGGATTTCACGGAGCGGGGCGTGGAAGGCTCGACGGAAGCGATCCACAGCGGAAAAAAACGCGCGTGCGACGTGGTGCGGCTCGAACACGCGGGCGGAACAATTTATTTCATCAACCTGCTGACGCTGGGATTCGCGGCGGATGTGGCGGCGCAAACGAACCGGCGATTCAAGCGATTCGGCGAGCTCGGGTACATTCTGGGGGTGATGACGTGCCTGCTGCGGCTCCGGCGGCGGGCGTTCCCCTTGCGCGCCGATGAGGAGCGGGAATTCGACCGGAGGAAGTGCCTCTTTCTGGCATTCAGCAACAGCCGGTTCACGGGCGGGAAAATGATGATTGCGCCGCTGGCGGATACGGCGGACGGGCTCATCGAATACGTGCGCTGGGGGCCGATTGGAAGGATGAGGCTACTTTACAATTTTCGGAGGCTCTTCGACGGGACGCACATCCGGCATCCGCAGGCTTCGCGAATGGGAGTTCGACGAGTGGAATTCGAACCGGCGGGGCCGGTGAACGTGATGGTGGACGGAGAAAGTTTGGAACTCGAGTGCCGGACAGTGGAAGTGCTGCCCGGGGCGCTGGACGTTCTGGTATGAGGCAGGCTTACCTGGCGACGCGGTCGGCGCTGCTGTGGACGGCGAGCGTGATCCATTTTTTCGTGATCTGCCCCCTGCTGGTGCTGTTGGGGATTGTGGTGGATCCGCGAAAGAACGACCGGCCGCAAAGAATATTTTTTCGCAATATTGTGCGGGTGGCCGGGGCGCGGCTGGAAGTGAAACGAGCGGCGGGATTCGATGCACAGCGCACCAGCATTTTTATCTGCAACCACGTAAACCTCTTCGACCCGTTCGTAATTTATTCGGCGATACCGCAATTCGTGCGCGGGTTCGAGCTGGAGTCACATTTCCGAATTCCCGCGTACGGATGGATGATGGGGCGGTTCGGAAATATTCCGGTGCCGGACAAACCTTCGCACGAGGGTCTGGAGCGAATGATGAGGCTGGCGAAGGCGGCGCTGGACAGCCGGGTGAGCCTGATTGCGTTTGCGGAAGGAGGGAGAACGCGGAGCGGGCACGTGGAGCGTTTTCATGCGGGAGTTTTCCGCATAGCGGTGCGGTGCGGCGTGCCGGTGGTGCCAATGAGCATCGTGGGTTCGTACGAATTCTTCCAGACCGGACACTGGATGCTGCATCCCGCGAGAATCACGGTTTTTCTGCACGACACGATTGAGACGAATGGGATGACGCTGAGGGACGTGGACGCACTGCGCGACCGAGTGCACGCGATGGTGTCAGCTCCGGTCGAAGAAGCGATGAAGAAAAACGCGAGCGGAGCGAAATAAGAAAGTTGTCGCTGCGGCAATTAGGACGTGGTGACGCCCGGAAGGACTCGGCCGGCGATGATTTCCTGGCGCGTATAAACGACGCGGTGGATGACGGTGAGGGTGGAAATCACGGCGATGACCCAGAGCACGGCCGACATGCGATAGAAGGCTCCGCCGAGGATGAGAAGCACGAGGCGTTCGGGGCGCTCCATGAAACCGACTTTACAACTGGGAATCAGGGACTCGGCGCGGGCGCGAGTGTAGCTGACCATGAATGAACTGGCCATGGCCACGGCAGCGAGCACAACGTAAAACGTGCGGGCAAGCACGGCGTAATAGACTACCAGGCCCATATAGAGGGCGAGGTCGGAATAGCGGTCGAGAGTGGAATCGTAAAATGCGCCGAAAGCGGTGACGCGTCCGACACGGCGCGCGACCTGACCATCGGCCATGTCCAGAAAGCCGGCGAGGAAAAGCACGGCAGCCGCGACACGAAATCTTCCCATGGCAAAAAGCACGGCGGCCCAGCCGTTCACGGCCATGCCGAGAAAGGTGAGGAAGTTGGGAGTGATGCCGGTGGAGGCAATGGCGCTGACCACGCGTTGAAGCAGCCAGCCTGCGGCGTCGCCAATTCGCTGGGTGATTGGTTTTTGCATGGCTCCGGTGGCCGCAAAGAATTTTACGACAGGGCGAAGCGGCCCTCAAGCGCGGTGATGCGGAAATGTCTCGAGAAAAACTGAACGCGATTTATTCGCGGCCGGGAATGCGGAGATACGAGGTGTGGTTTCTGCGGCTGGGGCTCGCGGACGGAAGCGGGGCGTGGTGGTTTCGGTACTTGTTGAGGAATCGCGGTCGCGCGTCAAGCGGTGACCAGGCGGAACTGAAGCCCGTGCAAGTCTGGGCGACGTGGTTTCCGCGGGGCCGCACGCCGCAGTTCTTTCGCGAAGGATTTGATGAAGCGGAGGTTTCGCTGAGCGAGGCGCGCAGCAGCCCATTCCATTTTGCGGCGGGTGAGAACCACATTGACGAGAATTCCTGCTGCGGGCACTTGACATGCGGCGGGAAGGAAGTTCGCTGGGCGCTGCGATACCGTTCAAACTTCGGGACGACGATGAGCGACAAGGGGTGGATCGGATTCTCGCGCACGCCGCACTCGAACGCTGTTTTTTCGGGCGAGATAGCGTTCGATGGAAAAGTGAGCCACGGTGAATCGCTGGGTTATGGATTGCAGGGGCACAACTGCGGCTACCGGTACCGGCGGATGTGGACATGGGCACACTGCGTTTTCCCGGAGGCGAAGGGCGGGGGGCCGACGAGCTTCGAGGCGCTGGAATACGAAATGCCGCTGGGAATGAGATTTCAGAAGGCGGTGCTATGGACCGGGGCGCGCCAGCATGTTTTCAGGAAATGGGAAGTTGCGGAGCGGAAGAGAGAAACTCTGCGGTGGAAATTCACGGCGCGAAATCGAGAAGAAAAGATATGGCTCGAAATGCACGTGGACGGAGCGGGGGCGTCACTGTACCGGCTGCCCTACCTGAAGACGGACGGGCGAACCACGTTTGAAGTGTCGAACAACAGCCTGGCGCGGGCGAAGATCATGGTGCGTTATCCGGGCGAACCGGAGACGGAACTGGTCACGGATTCCGGCGCAGTGGTGGAAATGGCCGGCGGCAAGTAAGAACGTCGCGGCTCGCGCCGCGGGAGTTTATCCGCCGGACGGCTCGTGCTTCGCTGGAGCCGGAGCGATGGCGGGAATGTTTGCCGCAGCGATTTTCTGGTTGAGCGCGGCGAGATCCTTGTCGCGTGCGTCGCGCCATTTAGCCAGCTGTTCATCAAGCTGCTTGCTCAGAACATCGAAGACTTGATAGCAGGCCTGCGTGGGGGCAGCGTCGGCATCCTCGACGGTGCTGTCGAGGGCCATGAGCTGATCGGCGACCTGAATCGGATAATTGAGCGGATCTTCGTTGGTCTTGGATTTCGGCTGGATGATGGAGCTTTCGATGGCGTCGAGCTTCTTGATGAGATCCGCGGCGGAGACGGAAATGTCCTTATATTGGGGGTCGCTGCCCAGGCGATTCTGCAGCGCCTGAAGCTGCGTGCGGACGTCGCGGATCTCGTTGACGGCATCATGGCCTTCGGTGATGCGCGCGCGCAATTTCAAGGCGAGATCAAATTGCTTCTGCAAGTCGGCGTCGGAGGCTTCGACGCGCGGGTCTTTCTTCACCTCTAACGGCGCGGTGTAGCTCTTGCCCGCGACGGTCAGCTTGACCTGATAATTACCCGGCGCGGCGAGAGGGCCGATGGGACGGCCTCCCCAGGAAACAGCTCCGGGAACGCGGCTGGGCGGCTCGTAGCGGAGATCCCAGACAAAGCGATTAATACCGGCGTCGGTCGAGGGCATGCTGCCGCCTCCACCGCCAAATTCGCCGGGCTCACTCGCTCCCTGACCTTCCTTTTCTTTTTTGCTCGAATACTTGCGCACAAGTTTGCCATCGGCATCGAGGATTTCGAGCGTAAGCGGCTCCTTGGGCGCGGATTTGAGCGTGTAATTAATGATGGCGCCTGCAGGAGGATTGGAGCCAAAGGCAAGATTGCGCGGAACACGGAATCCGCCGCCGCGGAAACGATAAGCAGGCTGGGGCGTGAAGAGATGCGCTTCTTCTTCGCGCGTGTGGCCCTCCATCTGGCGAAGGGGGGTGATGTCATCCAATACCCAGAAAGCGCGGCCGTGCGTGGCCACGATCAAATCGTTGCCGTGAATGGCGATGTCATGCACCGGCACACGCGGCAGATTCAATTGAAGAGGTTTCCAATAAACCCCGCCGTCAAATGAAACGTAAATGCCCGTCTCCGTCCCGGCAAAGAGCAAGTCCCCGCGAACCGGATCCTGACGCACGACGTGAACGTAACTGGTGTCTGGAATTCCACCGCCGAGCTTCTTCCATGTTTTCCCGTAATCGCCGGTCACGAAAATGTAGGGACGGTAATCGTCGAGCTTGTGGGCGTCCACGGCCACGAACGCTGTTCCAGCATCGTGAAGGGAGGGTTCAATCAGGCTGATCATCGCCCATTCGGGAAATCCTTTGGGCGTGACGTTGGACCAATTCTTCCCGCCATCGCGTGTGAGATGCACGAGACCGTCATCGGAACCCGCCCAGATGAGGCCCTTCTCTTTCGGCGATTCCGCGATGGTGAATACCGTGTCGTAATATTCGACGCTGGTGTTGTCCTGGGTGATCGGGCCGCCGGAAGATTGCTGCTTGGTCTTGTCGTTGCGCGTCAGGTCTGGGCTGATCTGCGTCCAAGACATGCCGCCGTCGGTGGTCTTGAAAATGGCTTCGCCGCCGAAATAGATAGCGGAGGGATCCTGCGGCGAGCCGGCGATGGGAGCGGTCCATTGGAAACGGTGCTCGAGACCGGCAGCACCAGAGCCCATGGGATTGAGTGGCCAGGGAGAAACGTCCTGCGTTTCGCCGTCATGACGATTGTAACGTGTGATGAGGCCGTCATACGAACCGGCGTACACAATCAAGGGATCGCGCGGATCTGGAATGATGTAGCCGCTTTCTCCGCCGCCCACGGAATACCAGTCCGGGCGGTCGATGGCGCCTTCATCGCTGCGGCTGGCTATAGCCACGGTGGAATTATCCTGCTGCGCGCCGTAGAGGTAGTAGTTGAATTGATTGTCGGTGGAGATGTGATAGAACTGCGCCGTCGGCTGATTCCCTTCCGTGGTCCAGGATTTTCCGCCGTTCTGAGTGACAGTGGCGCCGCCGTCGTCGCTCTCGATCATGCGATTGGGGTCGGCAGGATCAATCCACAGTCCGTGGCGATCGCCATGGGGCGCGGAAATGGAGGTGAAAGTTTTTCCCGCATCGGTGGAGCGGTACATGCCCGTATTCAGGATGTAGAGCGTGTCCGGGCTTTTTGGATCTGCGAAGATGTGCGTGAAATACCAGGCGCGCTGCGTGAAACGATGATCGTCGGTGACCTTTTGCCACGTCTCACCCGCGTCGTCGGAGCGGTAGAGCCCGCCTTCCTTGGCTTCGATCAAGGCATAGAGGCGACTGGAATCCGCACCCACGGCGATGCCGATTCTTCCGAGAACTCCCTCTGGTAAACCGTGGCCGGTTAGCTGCGTCCAGGTGATTCCTCCATCACTCGATTTATACAGGCCGCTTCCCGGCCCGCCGCTGACCATCGTCCACGGGTTGCGATAGGCTTCGTAAAGCGCGGCATAGAGGATGTGCGAATTCCCCGGGTCCATCGCCAGATCTATTGCTCCAGTCTTGTCGTCCTTGTAGAGAACCTTCTGCCAGGTCTTGCCTCCGTCAGCGGAACGAAACACGCCGCGTTCCACATTCGAGCCATACGCGTGGCCGAACGCGGCGACAAAAACAACATCGGAATTTTTTGGATCCACCACGATGCGCGCGATGTGCTGCGTATCTTCAAGCCCGATGTGCGCCCATGTCTTCCCCGCGTCCACGGACTTGTACATGCCGTCGCCAAAAGAAATATTTCCGCGCAGGCAGGATTCCCCCGTGCCGACGTAAATCACATTGGGATCGGAAGGCGCCACGGCAATCGCGCCGACGGACATGATCGGAGTCTTGTCCGTGAGCGGCACCCAGGTAAGCCCGCCGTCGGTGGTTTTCCAGACACCGCCGGCGACGGCGCCGAAGTAAAACGTGCTGGCGTCGCCGGGCACGCCGGTAACCGCGAGCACGCGTCCGCCGCGAAACGGCCCCACCAGCCGCCACTCCAGACCCTTGAAAAAATCTTTGTCGGGCGATTGAGCCGGAGCGGAGGCCGGGGTCAGCAGGACCGCCAGCACCAAAAAAACGCAGAAAGAAAGACGCACGAAACCGCGGGGTGAAAACATGCGCAGCCTCCTCAAAGATTGCGGGCGGATTTTAACGCGAAAGAAGAGACGAGAAGAGAAAAGTTTTGGTTTCGCCCGGGGGTTGGGCTGCGACGGGAAAGCTCGGAGGACAGCGGCATGAGGATTGAGTCGCGTGGGGAATGGGAATTGTTACTTACGCCAAATGCGCGGCTGGAAGACTGGCGCAGCACGCGGCAGAGGCGCAGACTCGGAGTCAAAGGCCGGGCTTCGGCTGCCCGGTTGCAGTTTCGAGGAGACTCAGCGTGGCAACGATTGCCCCTCCGGCCCCGCCTGCGCAGCAGATTCCCACGGCCGCGATCATCACGACGATGGTGCGCGTCTCGCCGCAGGTCAGCGACCTAATATTTTCGCCTGGAAGAGCGCCGCAGGTGGAGTTGAGCGGGCAACTGACGGAGGTGAATATCCCCGAGGTGGGAAAGCTCATGCCGGACGCGATCCACCGGATTGCCGCGGACCTGATTGGGAAGAATCAATCGGCGCAGCAGAAACTGCGAGAAAACGGAAGCTGCGACATATCCTACAGCGTGTCGAAGGTGGCGCGATTTCGCGTGAACATTTTTTCCCAGCGCGGGACGTTGGCCATCGTGATGCGCGTGATTCCGAATTCCATCCCGAGCTTCGAGTCGCTAAACCTGCCGCCGCAACTGGCTGAAATTGCAGAGCTGCGGAACGGGATCGTGCTGGTGACGGGGCCGACGGGTTCGGGAAAATCCACGACGCTCGCGGCGATCTTGAACAAGATCAATCTGGAAAAGGCGTACCACATCGTCACGATCGAGGATCCCATCGAGTTTCTGCACAAGCATCTGAAATCCACGATTCACCAGCGGGAATTGCACTCCGACACACCAAGTTTCGCGCTGGCGCTGCGGGCGGCGCTGAGGCAGGCTCCGAAAGTGATCCTGGTAGGAGAGATGCGAGACCGCGAAACGATCGAAATCGCCATCGAGGCGGCGGAAACGGGACACCTGGTATTTTCGACGCTGCACACCATAGACGCCTCGAAAACCATCGAGCGGATCGTGGGAGTCTTCCCGCTGAGCGACCAGCAGGTGATCCGAACGCGCTTCGCGAAATCATTCCGCTACATCGTTTCGCAGCGGCTGATCCCGCGGAAGAGCGGCGGACGCGTGGCGGCGATTGAAATCCTGAAATCCACGATGCGCACGCGAGAGTATGTCGAGAAAGGCGAACAAGAGGGCAAGACGCTGCTCGACGCGATGCGCGACGGCTCAACCGAAGGGATGCAGGATTTCGACGGGGTGATCGAGCAATTGATCCGCGGCGGAGTGATCGACTTCGAGATAGGAATTTCGTACGCCTCGAACATGAATAATTTGCGGCTGCAGCTAAGCGATGCCGCGCTCGGCGAACAGGAACCTGAGCCTGTTACGACACCGGCAGCCGGAAGGGAAACTGAAATCGAGATCGAGCGCTAAGCGGAGCTTGCGGCGCTCGGGTCATTGCCCGGAAAGCCATTCTCCCTAACCAACTACCGGCCAAGAGAGCAAAACGAGACGCTTCACAGGAAAAGATCGCTCGATGGACGGTCGCTAGCCTCACGACAGTAACCGCGAGCACACGTCCGCCGCGAAACGGCCCAACCAGCCGCCACTCCAGGGCTTGAGTAAATCCTCGTCAGGCGATTGAGCCGAAGCAGAGCTCGAGGTCAACAGGGCCGCCAGCAAGAAAAAAACGCAGAGAAAGAGACGCACGAAACCGCGGAGTAAAGATTCAGCCGCGGGGAAACGGGAATTGTTTCTTACGCCAAATGCCCGCCGGGAAAAGTGGCGCAGAGCGCGGCAGAAGCGCAGACTCGGTGTTCAAGGCCGGGCTTCAGCTGCCCGGCTCCCCTCCCGAGGAGTATTCCCATGTTAACCAGCGCACTGCCAGTCCCGTCAACCCAGCATTTGCTCACGGCCAAAATCATAGCCACCATCGTGCGCGACTCGCCGGAAATCAGCGACCTAATATTTTCGCCCGGACGAGCGCCGCAGGTGGAGTTGAACGGACAACTGACAGAGGTGAGTATCCCCGACGCGGGAGTGCTTACGCCGGACGCAATCCTGGGCATCGCCGCGGACCTGATGGGAAAAAATCAATCGGCGCAGCAAAAGCTGCGGGAGGAAGGAAGCTGCGACATCTCCTACAGCGTGCCGAAAGTGGCGCGATTTCGCGTGAACATATTTTCGCAGCGAGGAACGCTGGCCATCGTGATGCGGGTGATCCCGACCGAGATCCCGAGCTTCGAATCGCTGAAGCTGCCTCCGCAATTGGCGGAAATCGCAGAGCTGCGCAACGGAATCGTGCTGGTGACCGGGGCGGCGGGTTCGGGAAAGTCCACGACGCTCGCGGCGATCCTGAACAAGATCAACCTGGAAAAGGCGTACCACATCGTCACGATCGAGGATCCCATCGAGTTTCTGCACAACCACTTAAAATCCACGATTCATCAGCGGGAATTGCACTCCGACACACCGAGCTTCGCGCTGGCGCTGCGGGCGGCGCTGAGGCAGGCGCCGAGAGTGATCGTGGTGGGAGATTTGCGAGACCGCGAAACAATCGAGGTGGCCATCGAGGCGGCCGAAATGGGGCACCTGGTTCTTTCGACGCTACACACGATTGACGCGGCGAAGACCATCGAACGGGTCGTGGGTGCCTTCCCGCCGAGCGAGCAGCAAATGATGCGAGCACGCTTCGCGAAATCTTTCCGCTATATCGTTTCACAGCGGCTTTTCGCGCGGAAGAACGGGGGCGGGCGCGTGGCGGCGATTGAAATCCTGAAATCCACTCTGCGCACGCGAGAGTATGTGGAGAAAGGCGAACACGACGGCAAGAAACTGCTCGAGGCGATGCACGGCGGTGCGACCGAAGGGATGCAAGATTTCGACGGGGTCATCGAGCAAATGATTCGCGACGGCGTGATCGAGTTTGAGACGGGAATCTCGTAAGCGACAAATGCGCAGAATATGCGACTGTAGTTAACCGAATTCGCTCCGGGCGAGCGGGACGGGCGCGGCCCGCGGCTGAAGCTAAATCTCTAGTGACAAACACATGTTGCGGTGCTAGCCTTGCCCCGCTCGAAGCCGGGTGGTGGTTGGGTCGGGCGGCGCGTTCCCTGCCCGAAAGTGTCTGGATTTAGATTTCCAGAAGGTGCGACTACCCACCTGTTCTCGCCCACGAGATTTGGAGGCTGAGATTCTGAACGCCGTCTCCACCACGACCTTGAAGCAGCCGGAATGTTTCCGGAGGGCACGAGAAAAGCCGTCACGAACGTCCCCGAGCACGTCGAAGAAATTTAGAAATTGCTGAGCGCGCAGCGCTCCGCGAGATTGAACCGGAGGAGAAAGATGTCACCGACAGCGGTCAAGGAAGGAAAGGCGACGAGCGACGCGAAGCTGGATCTGCTGAGCATCAATACGATCCGCACACTTTCGATGGATGCAGTGCAGCAGGCGAATTCCGGCCATCCGGGAACGGCCATGGCCATGGCGCCGGTGGTGTATTGCCTGTGGCAGAGGTATCTGCGATTCGATCCGGACGACCCCATCTGGCCGAACCGCGACCGGTTCGTGCTGTCGTGCGGGCACGCTTCGATGCTGCTGTACTCGATGCTGCACCTGGCGCAGGTGAAGGCCGTGAATCCGGCTTACGAACGGCTGGGCGACGTGACCGTGAAACTCGAGGACATCAAGAGATTCCGGCAGCTCGAGAGCAAGTGCGCGGGACATCCGGAATACCGCTGGTGTTCGGGCGTGGAAACCACGACGGGGCCGCTGGGACAAGGCGTGGCCACGAGCGTGGGAATGGCCATGGCTGGAAAATGGATGGCCAGCTATTTCAACCGGCCGGGCTTTGAGATGTTCGACTACGACGCGTTCGCGCTGTGCGGGGACGGCTGCATGATGGAGGGCATCTCCGGCGAAGCGGCATCCCTGGCGGGGCACCTTAAGCTCTCGAACCTGTGCTGGATTTACGACAACAACAAAATCACGATCGAAGGTCATACGGACTGGGCGTTCAGCGAAGACGTGGCAACGCGTTATTTGGGTTAC
Source organism: Candidatus Acidiferrales bacterium (assembly GCA_050747245.1). Classification (GTDB taxonomy): domain Bacteria; phylum Acidobacteriota; class Terriglobia; order Acidiferrales; family UBA7541; genus JBOGNO01. The sequence continues at coordinate 27,829 of JBOGNO010000020.1, read as the reverse complement.
GGATGGAACGTGCTGCGCGTGGGCGACGCAAACGACCTGGACATGCTGGACCGGGCGTTTCAGACGTTCCGCAATACGCATGACCGTCCGACGCTCATTATCGTGGACAGTCACATCGCGTATGGCGCGCCCAACAAGCAGGACACCAGTGCGGCCCACGGCGAACCTCTGGGCGAAGAAGAGATCCGGCTGACGAAGAAGAATTACGGCTGGCCGGAGGACGCAAAATTCCTGGTCCCGGACGGCGTGTACGATAATTTCAAAAACGGCATGGGAACACGCGGCCGAGGAATGCGCGAAGCGTGGATGAAGAAATTCGAAGAATACAAAGCAAAATATCCGGAACTCGCCGACCAGCTATACAAAATGCAACACCGCGAACTGCCCACGGGCTGGGACAAAAACCTTCCGGAATTTCCTGTGGATGCAAAGGGACTGGCGGGGCGTGAGGCTTCGGCGAAAGTTTTGAACGTGCTGGCGCAGAACGTGCCGTGGCTCATCGGAGGAGCGGCGGATCTGGCGCCCTCGACCAAGACGCGGCTGACATTTGCGGAAGCGGGCGATTTTGAAGCCGGGCGATACGGCGGGCGAAACTTCCACTTCGGAATCCGCGAGCACGCCATGGGCGCGGCGCTTAACGGCTTGGCGCTTTCTAAGGTGCGGCCGTACGGGTCCGGCTTCCTGATCTTCAGCGATTATGGCCGGGCGCCCATCCGCCTGGCGGCGATCATGGAGATTCCCGTCATTTACATCTTCACGCACGATTCAATCGGAGTGGGTGAGGACGGGCCAACGCATCAACCGATTGAACAGGTGGCGTCGCTGCGCGCAATACCGGGACTGATAGTGTTACGACCGGGGGACGCCAACGAAGTGACGGAAGCATGGAAGCTCATCATGCAACTGCATCACGAGCCTACAGTGCTAGTGCTCTCGCGGCAGAATATGCCCACGCTGGACCGCAAGAAATACGCTCCAGCTTCGGGCGTAGCCAAGGGAGCCTACATCCTGGCGGATGCGCCGGGAGGAAAGCCGCAAGTAATGTTGCTGGCGACGGGGACGGAAGTAGGCCTGGCGATCGAAGCGTACGAAAAGCTGAAGGCCGAAGGCGTGGCGGCGCGCGTGGTGAGCATGCCTTCGTGGGAAATTTTCGAGAAGCAACCCGAAGATTACCGCAGAAGCGTGCTGCCGCCGGACGTGACGGCGCGGGTTTCGATTGAACAGGCATCCACGTTCGGGTGGAGCCGCTACGTGGGGATGACGGGACACTCGGTGGGAATGACCACGTTTGGGGCTTCGGCTCCGCTGAAGGAACTGGTGAAGAAATTCGGGTTCACGCTGGAAAATGTCGTGAACGCGGCGAAAGAACAAGTCAAGCGAGCAGCGAGGTAAGCGATGAAGGTGGTGATGGGTTCGGACCACGCTGGATACGATTTGAAAGTGACGCTAATGGACGCCGTCCGCGGCATGGGCCACGAGGTGGTGGACGTGGGGACGAATAACGCCACCACGCCGGTGGACTACCCCGATTTCGCAGAGGCGGTGGGGCGGGCGGTGCTCGAAGGGCGCGGGGAACGCGGCATCCTCATCTGCGGAAGCGGCGTGGGGGCTTCGGTGGCCGCGAACAAAATTCCCGGCATCCGGGCAGGACTTTGCCACGACAGCTACTCGGCACACCAGGGCGTGGAGCACGACGATATGAACGTGCTCGTGCTCGGAGGGCGCGTGGTGGGCCCGGCACTGGCCGTGGAGCTAGCGCGGAACTATATGGGAGCGAAATTTACTCACGAGGAGCGGCACGAGCGGCGCCTCGGAAAAGTGAAAGCAATCGAAAAACGTTACTCCGGCCAGCAGGCCATAGGAAAGGAGGCAAGACCATGAGCACCACAGTACAGCCAGCGCCCGGAGGGGCAACCAAGACTCAAGAAAATCCGCTGAAGGCACTCACCGGATTGAGACAGTCGGTGTGGCTTGATTACATTCGCCGGAGCCTGATTACGGGAGGCGAGCTAAAACGGCTGATCGAGGAAGACGGCCTGCGCGGAGTAACCTCGAATCCCGCGATTTTCGAGAAGGCCATCACAGGCAGCAACGATTACGCGGACGTGCTGAAAGACACGGAGAAAAACAAGGGCGCGACAGCGGAACAGATTTATGAGCGGCTGGCAGTCCGGGACATCCAGGACGCCACGGACATCATGCGCAGCGTGTATGACGCGACGAAGAAGCGCGACGGCTACGTCAGCCTGGAAGTTTCACCATACCTGGCGAATGAGACGAAGAGCACGATCGCCGAAGCGCAGCGGCTGTGGAAAGCCGTGGGCCACGAAAACGTGATGATCAAGATTCCGGCGACGCCGGCGGGAGTTCCGGCAATCCGGCAGGCGCTTAGCGAAGGCATCAACATCAACGTCACACTGCTGTTTGCCCAGTCGGCCTACGAGGAAGTAGCTCACGCGTACATCGAGGGCCTGGAAGCGTATGCCAAGAGCGGCGGAGACGTCAGCCACGTGGCCAGTGTGGCGAGCTTCTTCGTGAGCCGCATTGACTCGCTGATTGACGGCATGCTCGAGGAGCGGCTGAAGAAGTCGCAGTCCGCGAGCGAGCGGGCTTTGCTGCGCAGCCTGATGGGCAAAGTGGCCATCGCCAACGCCAAGCTTGCCTACCAGAGTTACAAGGACATCTTTAAAGGGCCGCGCTGGGAAGCACTGGCCAGCAAGGGCGCGCAGACGCAGCGCCTGCTGTGGGCCAGCACCAGCACCAAGAACCCGCACTACCGCGACGTGATCTACGTCGAAGAACTGATCGGCGCGGACACGGTGGACACGATACCCCCGGCGACCTACGACGCTTTCCGCGACCACGGAAAGCTGCGCAGGAGCCTGGAAGAAGACGTCGAGGCCGCGCACGACACCATGGACACGCTCGAGCAAGTGGGCATCTCCATGAAGCAGGCGACGGACAAGCTGCTGGTGGACGGCGTGAAGATTTTCTCCGAGGCGTTCGACAAACTGCTCGGCGCGATTGACATGACCTACATCAAGGCCACGCCCGCCGCCGTCAACACTCAGACTTACACGATGCCCGAGGCCCTGGCAGGAAAAGTAAAAGCGGGGCTGGAGCAGGCCAAGGTGAGCGGAATGGTGCGCCGGATGTGGGCGCGCGATGCGGCTCTGTGGACCGGCTCGGACGAAGGCAGCTGGCTCGGCTGGCTCGGGATCACGGACGACCAGGTTTCTCATCAGGACCATTTCCGCAAGATCGGCGAAGAGGTCCGCGGCGAGGGATTCACGCATGCCGCTTTGCTCGGCATGGGCGGCTCAAGCCTGTGCCCGGAAGTGATGAAGCTGACGTTTGGGAAAATCGCCGGCCATCCGGAGATGCACGTGCTGGACTCGACGGACCCGGCGCAGGTGCTGGCGTTCGAGAAAAAACTCAACGTGGGGAAAACGATTTTCATTGTCTCGAGCAAATCGGGGAGCACGCTGGAACCGAACATTTTCAAACAGTATTTCTTCGACCGCGCCAGCAAGGCGATGGGAGGAAATGCCGGCCAGCATTTCGTAGCCGTCACAGACCCGCGCTCGAAGATGCAGGAAGTGGCCGAAAGCGACGGCTTCCGGCATATCTTCTTCGGGTGGCCGAGCATCGGCGGGCGGTATTCCGCGCTTTCGAATTTCGGCATGATGCCCGCCGCGATTCAGGGCGTGGACGTGGCGAAGTTCCTGGACCGCACGGAAGAGATGGTGCACGCCTGCGCCTCGGTGATCAAAGCGGATCAGAATCCGGGCGCGATCCTCGGCATGATTCTTGGCACTCTGGCCAAGGCGGGCCGTGACAAGGTGACCATCGTGGCTTCGCCCAAGATTTTTGACATTGGCGCGTGGCTCGAGCAGTTGCTGGCCGAATCCACGGGCAAGGACGGCCGCGGACTGATTCCCGTGGACCGCGAAGCGCTCGGCGCTCCCGAGGTCTATGGGCAGGATCGCGTGTTTGCCTACCTGCGGCACGAAGAGGCGCCGGATGCCAAGCAGGATGCGGCCATCGCCGCGCTTGAAAAGGCGGGCCAGCCGGTGGTGAGAATTTCCGTGCCGGACGCCTACGCCATCGGCCAGGAAATGTTCCGCTGGGAAATCGCCACGGCGATTGCCGGAGCGGTGATCGGCATCAACGCGTTCAATCAGCCGGACGTCGAAGCGAGCAAGCTGGCTACGCGCAAAATCACTTCGGAATATCAGAAGACCGGGAAGCTGCCCCCGGAGACTCCCGTGCTGGAAGATTCGGGCGTCAAACTCTTCACCGACGAGAAAAATGCTTCGGCGCTGGCCCAGGCAGCGGGGAAAGACAAGACGCTCACGGGCTATTTGCGAGCGCACTTGAACCGGCTGAAGGCGGGCGATTACCTGGCACTGCTGGGGTACATTGAGATGAACGATGCGCACGAGGCGACGCTGCAGGCAATGCGCACGGCGATTCGCGACAAGAAGCGCGTGGCCACGTGCCTGGGCTTCGGGCCGCGGTTCCTGCACTCGACGGGGCAAGCGTACAAGGGCGGACCGAATTCGGGCGTATTTTTGCAAATCACGTGCGACGACGCCGTGGACGTTCCGATCCCCGGCGCGAAATACACGTTCGGGGTGGTGAAAGCGGCGCAGGCCCGCGGCGATTTCGAGGTACTCGCGGAACGGAACCGCAGGGCGCTGCGCGTGCATCTGGGCGCGGACGTGAAGGCAGGCCTCGCGACGCTGGGGAAGGCGATCCAGCAAGCGCTCGCATAGGACGAACAGATTCTAATTCTTAATCGAGTTTGAGACTCGAAAGGAGCATGGCGATGCAACTGGGAATGGTAGGGCTCGGCAGAATGGGTGGAAATATGGTGCGCCGATTGATCCGCGGGGGGCACCAGTGCGTTGTTTACGACAGAAACCAGGGCAGCGTAGACCAGATGAAGAAAGACGGCGCGGCGGGATCGACGGGGGTAGCAGATTTCGTCAAGCAACTGAAGGCGCCGCGCGCAATCTGGCTGATGGTTCCCGCGGCTGTGGTGGACAGCACGATTAAAGAGCTGACGCCGCACCTGGAGAAGGGCGACATCCTCATCGACGGCGGCAATTCCTGCTACATAGACGACATCCGCAGGGCCAAGGAACTCAAGGCGAGCGGAATTCACTATGCTGATGTGGGCACCAGCGGCGGCGTCTGGGGACTGGAGCGCGGATATTGCCAGATGATCGGCGGGCCGAAGGAAGTGGTGCAACATCTCGACCCCATCTTCAAGACGCTCGCGCCCGGACGCGGAAACATCGATCGCACTCCCGGCCGGGAAAAGGTGAGCGGTGGAACGGCGGAAGACGGCTACCTGCATTGCGGGCCTTCGGGCGCGGGCCATTTCGTCAAGATGGTGCACAACGGCATTGAGTACGGACTGATGGCCGCGTACGCCGAGGGGCTGAACATCCTGAAACACGCGAACGCCGGAAAGACGGACCGCACGGTGGATGCCGAAACAACGCCGTTGCGAAATCCCGAGCTCTATCAGTACGAACTTAATCTGGCAGATATCACCGAGGTTTGGCGGCGCGGAAGCGTGGTTGCCTCCTGGCTGCTGGACCTTACGGCCATCTCCCTGCTGGAACAGCCGGACCTGAAGAAGTTTTCGGGGCACGTATCCGATTCGGGAGAAGGACGCTGGACGATCCTCGCGGCCATCGAGTCGTCGGCTCCCGCGCCGGTGCTTACGGCGTCGCTTTATCAGCGCTTCACGTCGCGGGGCGAAGACGACTTCGCCGCGAAAGTGCTTTCCGCCATGCGATTCCAGTTTGGCGGCCACATCGAACGCGCCGCGGGGAAATAGCGGCCGCTTTCCGCGAGCCCGGGCAAGGAGAGAACGTCCATGGGTGATATCGGACTTACGCTGAGCCGGCATATCCTTGCCGAACAGAAAAAGCATCCGGAAATTGGGGACGATCTCTCCTCGCTCATCGCGCAACTGGGCTACGCGGGGAAAATCCTGGCGCGCGAAATGCGCCGCGCCGCGCTGGTGGGGAAATTGGGCCTCGTCGGCGACCGCAACGCCACCGGCGACAACCAAAAGGTGCTAGACGTCTATTCGAATGAAGTCTTCCTCGATGCGTTCGGCTCGACGGGAGTCGTCGCAGCGATGGCGTCGGAAGAAATGGCGGACATCGAATATTTTCCCACCGGAGAACGCGCGCGTTACGTGCTGTGCACCGATCCGCTCGACGGCTCATCGAACACGGACATCAATGGTTCACTGGGCACGATTTTCGGATTCTTCCGGCGCACGCAATCCGGCTCAAAAGTGGACACCAGCGAAATCTTGCGGCGGGGATCGGAAATGGTTCTCGCCGGATACATTCTCTACAGCACCAGCACGGTCCTGGTCTATACCACGGGCAACGGCGTGCACGGATTCACTCTCGATCACGACCTGGGAGAGTTTCTGCTCTCGCACCCGGACATTCACTGCCCCAAGCGCGGCCACAGCTTCAGCACGAATCTGGGGCGGCTGCGCGAGTGGAGCCCGGGAATTCAGGATTACGTCGCGTACCTGACGGAATTGGACAAGCCCACGGGGAGGCCGTACTCGCTGCGCTATTCGGGGGCGCTCGTCGCCGACTTGCATCGGTGCCTGGTCGAAGGCGGCCTCTACTTTTATCCGGCCGACGCGGGCCACCCGGACGGCAAGCTGCGGCTGGTGTACGAATGCGCGCCGCTGGCGTTTGTCGTGGCGCAGGCCGGCGGCTCGGCCAGCTCGGGCACCGCAAAGATTTTGGATATTCCCGCGAAATCACTGCACCAGAAAACGCAAATTGCCATCGGGAGCGCCGAGGAGGTGGAGACTTTTGAGCGCTTCGCTTCCGGCACGGCCGTCCACGCGGGCAAGACCACTGCCTAAGATTTTCCCGGCATCTAGCGAAATCTTCCCGCTGAATAATCGCGCGATATCTCTTCGTCGTAGGTAAGATGCGTCCATGCCATCGAGCCGTGGAACGTTGAAGCGCGCCCTCGAAGCGGCTCGGCATCCGCTCGGAGAAGGCCGCGGAGGAATGCTCCGGCTCGACTTCAATGAAAATACCGCGGGATGCTCTCCGCGCGTCTGCCGCGCGCTTGCAAGACTCACCCCGGAAGAGATCGCGACGTATCCCGATGCGGTCGCGGCGCACAAGCGCATCGCACGATTCTACCGCGTCTCACCCGACGAGCTGCTGCTATCGAACGGAGCCGATGAGGCCCTGCGGCTCGTCTTCGATGCCGCGGTGAAGCCCGGAGATACGATCCTGATCGCCGAGCCAACATTCGAGATGTATCGGTTCTATGCGCGGCTCGCACACGCGCGCGTGCAGGCGCCGCGCTACGACGCGGAAATGAAATTCCCGCGCAGCGAATATTTGCGCGCGCTCCGCCTAAAGCCAAAGCTCGCGCTGCTGGCCAACCCGAATAATCCAACGGGCACGCTGCTTGATGAAAAGGCGCTGAGCAGGATCATTCGCGCGGCGCGCGGGACAACGCTCGTCCTCGATGAAGCCTATTTTGAATTTTCTGGCGTGACGGCGCTCGGTTGGATCCGGCGGCACACAAATCTTGTGGTAATACGCACATTTTCGAAGGCCATGGGAATGGCCGGCCTGCGTCTAGGCTGCGTGCTGGCAAACCGGAAATTCATCTCGCGCGTGCGCGAGGCGAAGCCGCCATTTTCGGTGAACGCCGCAGCACTGCACGCCGCCGAAGCCGCGCTGGGGGACCGCGGCACGGTGCGGCGCTATGTCGCGGAAGTGCAGAATGCGAAGCGAATGTTTGAAGCAGCGCTCCTGCGACTGGGGCTTCCCTTCTATCCGAGCGCAGGCAATTTTCTGCTGGCGGATCTTGGGCCGCGCGCACCGAAAATCGTGGCCGGGCTCGAGCGGCGAGGAATTCTCGTTCGCGACCGCAGCAAAAGTTTCGGACGAACGGGACCCGTGCGGATCACCATCGGGACGACTGCACAGATGAAGCGCGTGATCGGCGCTCTTCAAGATATTCTTCGCAGTTGACAGGTTACTTCCGGATTTTTTCGAGCAGGAAAGCGGAAAAGTAGCTCCCGTATTTCTTCTGAAGTTCGCTTCGCATCCAATCTTTTCCCGTTACGATGCCGCGGCAATTTGCGGAGCCGCACCGACACTTCATTCGAAAGCTATCGTCGTCAATCGTCGCGTAGTCTACGGTCAATTCTTCGCCCGGCGCAATCGAGCGCATGGCAACGAAGGTAATCTCACCGCGTACACCGACATTGGGATCGCAGGAATGATTCAGGAACATCATGACGCCGCCATATTCGCGTTTCTCGAGTGGGGCCAGGAAGAAATTGTCGTCAATCTGAATGTAAGAATCGCCGATAGAACGGATGCGCCGCCGGAGGCTTTTGCGATCGATGATGTGCCCGCCCTTGATGGCTACGATTTCGCCTTTGCGAATCGGATGCACGGCAAAAAGCCCACGGCCGGCGATTCCGCTCTTCCTTCCCTTTCGAGCTTTTGGAGAGATGTAACTGGATGCCAGCATCAGGCGGCGCCTTGCGATCACGCTGCGGAGGCCGTGCGCGAACTAATTATCTCCGCTCTCGCTACGCGAGGCCTCCTGCGGTTTCAATCGTAGCAGGAGCGTCTTAAATTCGTAGGGGTTCACGTCCACGGTGACGTTTTTTCCGTCGAGAGACAACTGTGAGCCGGGCTTCTCCATGATATTCGTTTCAAAGACATCGGTAACGGCGGGCGGCAGGGAGATCTTGGCGGAAGTCTTGCGTCCCGCGAATTCGTAGAAACGGAGGACCAGGTCGCGGCCATCTTCGGATTGCTTGAGGGCAGTGAGAACCACATTCGCGGGCTCAATGCTCACGAACGAATTCTCGACCGGCAGTTCACCTGAATGAACTCCCGCTGCTTCGGGGATGAGTTTGTAATTTAGTTCGTAACCCAGAAACATCGTGCCAGCGTCGCGCCAGCCGCCCGCGTGAGGAACGAAGGAATACGTGAAGTCGTGATCGCCCTCGTCGGCATGAGGGTCGGGCCATTCGGGCGAGCGCAGCAGCGAAAGCCGCAGGACGTTATCGTGATCGTCGTATCCGTACTTGCAATCGTTCAGCAGGCTCAAGCCGTGCGCGCCGTCGGAGAGGTCAGCCCAGCGCAGGGCGGGGACTTCGAATTTCGCGCGCTCCTCGGGAGTGCGCCGCGTGGTGGGCCGCTCGATGCTGCCATAGGGGATTTCGTACGAGGCGGTGTCCGAGCGCACGGACACGGGGAACGCTACTTTCAGCAGAATATGTTTCTCGTGCCAGCTCGCGTGCATGCGAACGTCCACGCGGCGCACGTGCGGATAGAGCGTGATGTCCTGAACGAAAGAGGAATTCTGAAAATGCTGGCTCACTCGAATGACGGCGCGTAGTGAAGAGTCCTCGACGAGTTTTACTTCATCGGCGGCATCGAGATGCCATTGCTGCTTTTCAAAATCCGCGTCAATGTTCCAAGCGTCCCAGGCCTTGGGCTTGTCCACGAAGGTTTGCAGCTCGTTTCCGCAAGAGCCCTTCTCAAGGGATTCCCACTGGCTCTTTTTGTCGAAGAGGCTGGTGATGCAACCCGTCTTCGGGTCCACCTGCACGCGGAAGAATTCGTTTTCGAGAAAATCCGGGCCGGCGCGAAGCGTGGAAGCAACCGACCTCGGCTTCGCCGCCGGAACCACGCGAAATTCCTCATACCCCAGCGGCGGAACATTTTCCGCCAGGAATCGGATTCTGATGCGAGTCGAGCCCGGCCCGGAAATCCTCTCCGAGATGACAGGCGCGCCGCGGGAATCGAGAACCTCGACGTTTTGCGCAGGCGTAGAGAGCTGAACTCTTGCGTCTACTACGTCCGAGCGCGCCCAGGATAGCGGGTTGAAAACCAGCAAGGGCGCGCCCGCGCCGAGCGTATTGATGTGCGAAGCCAGCTCCTTCAGAGAGTCGCGCAAGTGCAATTCGCCGATGCGGCGAACTTCCGCGTAGTTTCGCGCCGCATCCAGATAGACCACGGCGATTCCCGAACCCGCGGCCACATCGTGAAATTGATTGAAGAGGACCTTCTTCCACGCGAGGCGCAGGTCGCCTTTCGGATAAGGACGGCCAAATAGAGAAGCGAAAGAGGAGAATTTTTCCGTTTCGAGGAGGAGCTCCTCGCTCCGCCGATTGCCCTTCTTGGTTTCCGCCTGCGAAGTGAAAACGCCGCGGTGATATTGGAAATAGAGTTCGTCTTTCCAGACCGGGAGATTGAGAGCGGGAGCTTGCTGTGCGAGTTTATCGAAATACGGCTGGACGGCGCCGAGCTCGAGATGCGGATACGAGGCGTGCGCTTTCCAGCGCTCGGCCGTTTCCAACATGTCGCGCGTGGGGCCGCCTCCGTGATCTCCGACGCCAAAAAGGTAAAGCATTTCGGGATAGTTCATGCTCGGCGCATAGACGGAGAGATCCTTCGCCATGCGCACGGGATCAATTGAATTTGCGTAGTCGTGCGGAAAATAGGTGAGCACGCGGCTGCCATCCGGCGATTCCCACCAGAAAAGCTTGAAGGGATACTGTGTGGTGTCATTCCATGCCAGCTTTTGCGTCACGAAGAAATCCACACCGGCTTTTTTGTAAATCTGCGGGAGCTGCCAGTTGTATCCGAACGAATCGGGATTCCAGCCGATGCGAATATCCACGCCGAATTTTTCCTGGAAGTAGCGCTTGCCAAGCAAGAGCTGCCGCGCCTGCGATTCTCCGTCGGGCATATTCAGATCGGGTTCGACCCACATGCCGCCGATGACTTCCCATCTTCCTTCCTGCACGCGCTTCTTGATCTCCGCGAACAGCGCCGGATATTTCTCCTCCATCCATTCGTAGGCTTGCGCCGTCGAGTGGGTATAGGTCAAGTCGGGAAATTCGCGCATCAGCGCGAGCGCGCTTGAAAACGTGCGATGGACAACATCCACCGTTTCGGTCCACGGCCAGAGCCAGGCCATATCAATGTGCGAGTTTCCCGCGGCGTAAATCGAGTAGCCCTGCATCCACTGGCGTAAGGGATCGAGCGCTTTTTCCGCGTTGACGAGGGATTGATCGAAAGCGGCTTGATCGCTTCGCTCGAGAGCGTCCCAATTGACCGAGGCGATGGCAGCGTCGAGCTGTTTCGCGCGAGCGGCGTCGTTGGGCGCAATTCCGTGGATCATTTCTTCGGCAATGAGGAATTCATCGCCGACGAAGCGCGGATCCGGCCGCCCGTTTGCGGCTTCCAGCAGCAGCCTGGACTCGTGAAGCTGATTCTTACCTTCGGGGCCGATAGCGTGGACGGCAACCAGGAACGATTCTCCGGGCACGGCGTGCTCCGTGAGCAGGACCGGCTCGCCCTCTTCTTCCGCGGCGAGCGGAATACCGTTCAAGAAAAATTTTGCCGTATCCACATCGCCCCACACAGCAAGAGCTAGCTCCACTCGCGCTCCGCGAATTTCATAGCCGTGAATCTGCTGGGGAATTTCGATTCTCGCGCGGAGCCAGACCGAACCCTGTGTCCACTCCGCGCCGGTCTTGATCGTTGGCCATGAGGAATCGTCAAAATCGGAAGAGGAAGCGCGCGGGTCATCACCAGCAAAGAAACGCCACGGCGGAGCATCGAACGTGACGAGCGATTGGAGGCGGGTGGTGGCTTTTTGCGCGGCAGTGGGCGGAGTTTCTTGCGCTGCGGCTGCGCCAGCGAGCAGAAATGCGCCACACAAGAGAAGCGAGAGGCAAGAGCCCCACGGAATTCTTCCAATTTTGCTCATCGAGTCCCCCTCCCGCTGCCGTGTGCCAAAATGCGATTGACGCCCGCGGCGCGCCATTCCAACGCTCGTAAAGACGTTTGCAAGCGCGCGAGTATACCGCCGATTGGGAGTCTGTGATAGAAATGGCGCAGCCAACACGGCGAATGGCCGCGTGTTCGCAGGTGAAAGACAGGGATGCTCGAACAATTCATTCTGGGCGTGGATATCGGAGGCACAAAGATCGCAGCGGGGCTCGTCAGCTCCGCGGGAGAAATCTTATTCAACACTCGCGTGCCTATGGTCGCGTCCGCAGACGCGGCGGCGGGGTTTTCTTCGGTCGAGAACGCGATTCGCACGGTGCTCTCCGCGCGGCCTGAAGCTCGCAGCTCGCTACAGGGAATCGGCATTTGCTCACCGGGGCCGCTCGACCCGCAGAGCGGAATCGTGCTCAATCCGCCCAACCTTCCCTGCTGGCGAAATTTCCCTCTGGCCGCGGAAGTCGAGCGCGTTTTTGGGCTGGCGGCGCGCGTGGATAACGACGCCAATGCCGCAGGACTTGCGGAGGCCATCTGGGGAGCCGGCGTGGGATTTAAAGATGTTTTCTACGCTACGGTGGGCACGGGAATCGGAACGGGAATTATTTTCGACCGGAAAATTTATCATGGCCGTACGGGCAGTGCCGGCGAAGGCGGACACGTCACGATTGACTATCGTGGGCCGATGTGTGGATGCGGCAAGAGAGGCTGTATCGAAGCGCTGTGTTCCGGCCCGGCAATTGCGCAGCGCGCGCGGGCGCGACTCAGCGAACCGGGCGGTGCGGATTCGCGGCTACTTTCTCTGGCGGGAGGCGACGCGAACGAGATTCGCGCGGAGACAGTTGGAGAAGCGTACCGCCAGGGCGACCGCTTGGCCGCGACATTGCTCGAGGAAACCGCGGATCTATTGGCTATCTGGTTGGGAAATATTGTGGACCTGCTCGAGCCCGACGTAATCGTATTGGGAGGCGGCGCGGCAGAATTGATGAAGCCGTTCTTTGGGCGCGTGCGCGAAACTCTTCCAAAATGGTGCATCATTCCACGCGCGTCAGAAATTCCCATCGTGGCCGCGAGATATGGCGCGGACGCAGGCATTGCCGGTGCGGCTGCGCTTTGCAGCTTGTGATTCATGCCGCGCGCTCTCCAAGAATCTGTACCTCGAAACATTCGCAGGTTGCACCACTCGGAATTGCCGGTCGATACCGTCGAGCTGGCGCAATTTCTGATCGGCAAGCTGCTTGTGCGCGAACTCTCGGGCGGGCGGCGGATCGGCCGCATTGTCGAGACGGAAGCCTACCCGCCCGGCGATTCCAGCGGTCACGCTTTTCGCGGCCAGACGGCGAGCAATCGTTCGCTCTTTTTCGAGCACGGGCGCGCGTACGTTCACTTCTCATATGGAACTTCAATCCTGTTGAATGTGACCAGCGAGGCAGCGGGAACCGGCGCGAGCGTGCTGCTGCGCGCACTCGAGCCGCTGGCAGGGATTCGAAAAATGATGCGCAGCCGGGGCACGAGTCGAATCGTGGATCTGGCGCGCGGCCCCGGGCGCATCACCATTGCGATGCGAGTTGACAAGCGATTCGACGGAGCGGACCTCTGTGCGCGCGGGCCGCTGTGGCTGGGCACGGACTCGCAGCAGTTGATGACGATCGGCGCGACCGTGCGCATCGGAATTTCGCGCGAGATGAATCGCAAGCTGCGGTTCTACGTTTGCGGCAGCCCATTCGTGAGTGGGCCGAAGAAATTGCCGGCATGATCCACGATTGCCGTGCAGCGCGCTTAGACTTATGCAGAAAACCTGATCCCCGAGGATTTGCGAAACCTCGGCGCGCCCGGGCACGTCTGGGGTACCATTCGGGCCGCTGGACCGAAGCAACAAAGCCACGATGCGGAGGAAATTCACCGTGAAGCGTCTAAGCATCTTTTTGTTTACTTGCCTTTTGCCCGTTTCCTTATGCGGAGCGACACTGATTCGCGCGCAGAAGAAAAATGCCGCGAAAAAATCCGAGGCGGCGCAGAAGCGCGAATCTGGAGAAGCTGCGCCGTCGGAGGCTGGGAAGCCATCCGAGACGGGCAAACCAGCCGAGCCGCCGCTCGAGAAGGCTCTTGCGGGATTGGAGTTGCGCTCGATTGGGCCGGCGCTGATTGCCGGACGAATTGTCTCTATTGCGGTGGATCCAGAAAATCGCGCGCACTATTTCATCGGCGCAGCTTCAGGCAACGTGTGGAAGACGGAAAATGACGGCGCTTCGTGGACACCGGTATTTGAACATGAGGGCTCGTACTCCATCGGCTCGGTGACGCTCGATCCCAAGAACCCCGCGGTGGTCTGGGTGGGGACTGGCGAAAACAACAGCCAGCGAAGCGTCAGCTACGGCGACGGCGTGTACCGCTCCGATGACGGAGGAAAATCCTGGAAGAATCTCGGTTTGAAAAATTCCGAACACATTGCGCGAATCGCGATTGACCCGCGCGATTCGAATATCGTGTACGTTGCGGCGCAAGGGCCTCTGTGGGGTTCAGGAGGCGATCGCGGGCTTTTCAAAACCACGGACGGCGGCAAGACCTGGAAGAACATTCTTTCCATCAGCGAGCATACGGGAGTGTCAGATTTAGTGATGTCTCCGGACAATCCCGACACGTTGTACGCGACCGCCTACCAGCGCGAAAGAAAAACGTGGACACTGATTGACGGAGGGCCGGAATCCGCGATTTACAAGTCCACGGACGCGGGCGCGACGTGGACGAAGCTGAAATCCGGATTGCCCACCGTGGACATGGGGCGCATCGGCCTGGCCGTTTCCGCGACGAATCCCAACGTGGTGTACGCCACCGTCGAAGCCGCGGAGCACAAGGGCGGAATCTTCCGCTCCGCGGACCGCGGGGCCACCTGGGATCGCCGCAACGAATACGATGCCGGAGCGATGTACTACGCCACAGTTTTCGTGGATCCGAAAAATGAAGACCGCATCTACGTGATGGGCGTAAACATTCAGGTTTCCGACGACGGCGGCCACACGCTGCACTCCCTAGGAACAAAATCGAAGCACGTGGACAATCACGTCATCTGGATTGATCCGCACGACACGAACTATTACCTGGTGGGCTGCGACGGGGGCGTTTACGAAAGCTTCGATCGCGGCGAAAACTGGATTTTCAAATCCAACCTGCCACTCGGGCAATTTTACGACGTCGCCGTGGACCGCGCCGCGCCCTTCTATCACGTCTATGGCGGCACGCAGGACAATTCGAGCGTGGGCGGCCCTTCGCGCACGCGCAGCGCGAGCGGGATCGTGAATACCGACTGGTTTTTCACGCACGGCGGAGACGGATTCAAGTCGCAGGCGGATCCCGAAGATCCAAATACGGTTTACGCGGAACTTCAAAACGGTAACCTAGTGCGTGACGACCGCGCCACGGGCGAGCGCATGGGCATTGTTCCGCAAGAGGGTCCTGGCGAGCCGCCGCTTCGTTGGAACTGGGATTCGCCCTTCATCATCAGCCCGCACTCGCACACGCGGATTTATTTTGCCGCGAATATTTTGTTTCGCAGCGATGACCGCGGAAATTCCTGGCGGGCCATCAGCGGAGACCTTTCGCGGCAGATCGACCGCAATTCGCTTCTGGTGATGGGGCGTGTATGGGGCCCGGAAGCCGTGGCGAAGAGCCAGTCCACCGCATTTTACGGCAATGCCTCGGCGCTATCGGAATCCCCGAAAAAAGATGGATTGATTTACGTGGGCACAGACGACGGGTTGATTGATGTGACAGAAGATGGCGGCGCGAACTGGCGCAAGGTGGACGCAATTCCTGGAGCGCCGCCCCGCAGCTACGTCAACCGCGTGCTGGCATCGCAGCACGACGTGAATACCGTCTACGCGCTCTTCGACAATCACAAGGAAGAGGATTTCAAGCCGTATCTGATGAAGAGCACGGACGCGGGAAAAACTTGGACGGCGATCCAGAATAATCTTCCCGCCAATGGCCCGGTGTGGTCCATCGCTGAAGATCCCGTGGAGGCTAAATTGCTTTTCGTGGGCACGGAGTTCGGACTGTACTTCAGCAACGACGGCGGCGAGAAGTGGAACCGACTTAAAGGCGGATTGCCGACCACCGCCATCAGCGACATGACGATTCAGCCGCAAATGAATGATCTCGTCCTGGCTACATACGGGCGCAGCTTCTACGTTCTCGACGACTACAGCATGCTTCGCGAACTGACGCCGGATTTACTTGCGAAGCCCGCCGCTCTCTTCGGCGTGCGCGACGCGCTCATGTTTCTGCCCTCGCAGAATCTGGGTGGCACGGGCAAGGCCTGGCAGGGCGAGCAATTCTTCACTGCTCCCAATCCGCCTTACGGCGCAACGTTCACGTACTACCTGAAGGATGCGCTGAAAACGAAGAAGGAAAAACGCATCGATGCTGAACACGAAGCGGAGAAATCGGGCAAGACGATTCCCTATCCCACGGCGGACGAACTTCGCGCGGAGGCCGAAGAGCCCGCGCCGCAGATTGTCCTCACAGTGACGGACGCCGATGGGAACGTGGTGCGGCACATCACGGGTCCGCTCACGGCAGGATTCCACCGCGTGAACTGGGACCTACGTTACCCGGCCGCTTCGCTGCCGTCCGCGCGCCAGCGGGGCGATGACGATGGCGAGGGCGGACCCACGGGACCGCTGGCCATGCCCGGGACATACAAGGTCGCGCTGGCCGAGCGAGTGAACGGCGAGTGGAGCGATCTGGGGACGCCGCAAACCTTTCAAGTGGTGGCTGAGGGCGTGCAGCAGATGTCGGCAGAAGATCGCGCGGCACTGGTGGCGTTCCAGCGCAAAGTCGCGCGGTTGCAAGGTGCCGTGTCGGGCTCACTCGAAGTCGCAGCGAACGTCAACGAACGGCTGACACAAATCGAGCGCGCGCTGCAAGCCACTCCGGCGCCCGATCAGAAATTAATTGATGACGCGCAGGCTATTCACAGGCAACTGGAGGATTTGCTTCGCGCGCTTCGCGGTGATGAAGTACTGCGGTCGTATGAAGAAAATACACCGCCATCGATTTCGCAGCGCGTGGGCGGAATCGTTTACGCGGAGCGGCTCTCGACGGCCCATCCGACGCAAACGCAAGTGGATTCGTACGCGATCGCCGGAAAGGAATTTGTGCCCGTGCTGGCGAAACTCCATCAGCTCGTGGAGGTGGATTTGGCCAACCTAGAAAAAGCGATGGACCAAGCCGGCGCGCCGCACACTCCGGGACGGCTCCCGAACTGGAAGCCGGAATAATCTCGCGTAACCGCCCTGAGGATAGTGCCCGGGGAGGGAGTCGAACCCACACGTCTCTATCGAGACAAGGGATTTTAAGTCCCCAGCGTCTGCCATTCCGCCACCCGGGCACGGACGTTGCAAGCCTATCCTATCAAAACGCTTACTGTAAAATTGGCGCTGCGTCTTGATCTCACAGCACCGCGCATGTGTTGGTAGTGGTGTCGGTTGGAGTCTCTGTAGCGGCGTCCAACCACCGACAGCCGCAAGAGTTCGATTTAGTGCAGCAATGGACTAGGCGCCGTTCAAGCGATTGCCTTGTGTCCTGGAGTCGCCTGGAGAGTTCGCAAGCAAAACTCCGGCGTTCCCCTCCGCCAAATACATGCGAACTATTCTGTCGAGTGACAGCGCCGGGTAGGACTAGTTCCGCCTAGATTCGAATTTGTCGCCGCCTCTCGGAATACCTAGCAAGACAAGGTGCCCCGGTACATGGTATGTCGTGTCCAGTACGCTGTCCCCTGAGGTTTAACTTCTCAAAAGGAGATCGTCGTGAAAATACGAATCACACTGTTGTTGACGTTGCTAGGGCTCATGATTCTCGGCGTCACGAATCAAAAATTAAAGCCGCTTGCCTCCACCAGCACCGTTCTGGGGGCGGATGGAACCGGCCCTGCACCACCCGTCCCGCACGTTCTTAGGGCGGACGGAACCAACCCTGCACCGCCCGTTCCGCACGTTCTTAGGGCGGATGGAACTGACCCAGCACCACCCGTTCCGCATGTTCTTAGGGCAGATGGAACCGACCCTGCACCACCCGTTCCGCATGCTTTTGTAGCGGATGGAACCAACCCTGCACCGCCCGTTCCGCACTTTCTTAGGGCGGACGGAACCAACCCTGCACCACCCGTCCCGCACTTTCTTAGGGCGGATGGAACTGGCCCCGCGCCACCCGTTCCGCACTTTCTTAGGGCGGATGGAACTGGCCCCGCGCCACCCGTTCCGCACGTTCTTAGGACGGATGGAACTGGCCCCGCACCACCCGTTCCGCACGTTCTTAGAGCGGATGGAACCGGCCCCGCGCCGCCCGTTCCACCGCACCAGAAGAGCGAGGTTGAGTTTCTCATTGGCTGAGTTTCGCTTAGGGTTCGGGGAAGATTCCTCTGCGGATCTTCCCCATCCTCTCGATCAAGAGTCGCGATAGAGATGTGATATATTGGCCGGCCGAGAGAGGCCGAGTGTGTCAGCAAGATTTGCCTGGTGGATCGGAATTGTTCTTATAGCGTTGATCTTAGTGCGCTCCATCAGAGAGCGCATGCTAACCAAATACCCAGTTTTTTACTCCTATCTCCTCTTTGTCCTCGTAGACTCCGCGGTCCTATTTTGTGTGTACGCAGTGAGCATGAGGTTGTACGCCCGCATTTATTGGTACACGGAATTCATCGGCGTTTTGGTGGGCTGCTTCGTCATCTGGGAGATTTATACGCAAACACTCGCTACTCACCCCGGCACAGCGCGAGTCGCTCGAGCCGTTTTTCTGGGAGCGGTCATCATTGCCTCCGCCCAAGTATTTTTGATGCATTCGGCGGAGCGGACATTGCCATTCCCGGTCGAGGAGACTGCCAATCTCGACCGTAACTTGCGAGGCATACAGGGTCTCTTTCTCGTTGTAATAGTATTTCTGTTATTTTATTATTCGATACCGATTGGGCGAAACTTGAAGGGAATGATTGCCGGATACAGCGTTTACATTGCGGCGAGCATCACCAGTCTCGCGGTGCGAACCTATTTTAAGAAGGAGCTGCAGATTGCGGCCGTGGCTTACACAGTCTCTTTGACAATCTGGTGTATCGCCCTCTGGCGTTACGAGCCCAACCCTCAGGACGCTGGCGGGAGCAGGCCTGATCACGACTCTAGAACTGTTGCTTCGGCCAAGCAGAGGGCCATTGCAAGCGCCCGGGGCGCCCTCTCAAAGGTGGCCCGGCCGTGATTGGATTGCTGATTCCCATTCTGGTTGCTGCAGTACTGCTCATATTGCTCGCGTTGTGGCTGAAAGCCGGCCCTGCAACCTTTGCCCCTGGGAAAGAAATCAAGGAGGATGTCGCGGACCTCCTCGAGTTGCATCTGGAGTTGCCGCCGAAATATATCGTCGAAAGAATTTTTGATTTTGATGACCTGCAGTTTGTGAGGAGCAAGTGCCACGGAAGGGCTCGACGATTATTTCTTCAGGAACGAAAGAGACTGGCCCTGTCCTGGATGCGTTGTACGCGTAATGAGCTCCGTCGCGTCGCGGAACTGCATGCAATAATCGTCCGAGAGGACGCTGGCATCGATACCGCAGCAGAAGTACGACTAGCGCTGAATTACCTGGGATTTCTTGCGATGTACTGGACGCTCTCTTGCGCGGTATGGCTCGCCGGCCCTTTCACGGTCCAAGCGATGATCGGCCTGCTTTTGCGGGTGTCGGACCGTATTCATCTAATTTCGAATGGAATCGTGCAGGGTATCGAGTCGGATTCTCTGAATAAGGTACGGATCGCGTGGGCCCAAAAGTCGGGCTCGCGATAGGATCTCCCGGTTGCCAAGTTGACGGACAGGGGCGAAATCTCGAGTGCGGCGGTGATGGAGCTCGAGGAGCGCACGTTGTCTAACATTGGAGGGGAGTTCGCCCGACTAATCTATCTGGCGTCGACAAGAGACTACAATACGGGGCGCTACTATCATGGCGGATTGGCGGTGTCATTTTCGCCGGAAGCCGCGCAAGCCGCCCTGGCTGATTGTCATGAAAGAACCTTCAACCGGATCGCATTGCTTCAATTGAATGAGCTCCTTGAGGAGATTGTCTTATATACGCGGTCGGCACAAGTAAGCACATCCGAATTGCTGAAGACTTGGCAGATTCTTGAGCCTTACCGGATCGCAATTCCCAAGGATTGCAATCCTGTAGCGGCAGAACTCTTCTGCTCAAACGTCAAGATCGCGCTTGCAATTTTGCAGGAGGAGCGATGGGTGAGTGAGGCTGGTTGACAATGCGCAATGCGACTGCGGTCACCCGCCCGACAATTTCGGCTTCCGAACCATAATCAAATTGCCGGATACCGCAAGGCGAGAGGGGATGGGGAATCAAGGTCAATCGTTTCGCCTGTAGATCACACCACGAGCACGCGTAACTCTCCCTGAGCTCGATGAAATAAATCGGGCGGTCAAATTCGGTTCTCCATTGAGTGGGAAGAATTCTGTTCTGGTGATCGTCGATTTGCACAAAGGAGCCAGGCGGAATGAGCGGATAGAGTGTGAAATCTTCGAGCCCGATGTAACCGTACTGGCCATTTCTTATGTCCAGACTCTCCAGCAGTGATAAGGGGATTTCTCCCCAGATCTCGACCATCCGCGACAAAAGGTTTGTCTTTTCGAGCCTAAAACCAGGATCGAAGCGCACCGGAAAATTGATCGCGCGTTCCTTATCCTCAAGCTCGATGGTGGCCAAGTGAGTTTTCCGGAGGGGAGTAATCAGTTGATGTTTGCCCATGCTCTCCAATTCGACGCCGTAGAGGCGCAAGAGCTCGCTGTAGTTCAGGCGATAGATCACGCACAGGCTATAGAGCTTGTAAATGCTCGGAACCGACTCTTTGTTTTCCACCTGGGTGAGCCAGGCATTCGAAATGTAAAACTCATCGTTGCTTTCTTCGTCGGCTATCTTCCGGCTGTATTCCTCGACCTCTCGAGTAGTGATTCCCAGGCGCGCTCTGGCTTCTCGCAGCTGTTGGCCGGCGCGCAGAGCAGGGCTTATTCCGGCATCGGCTCTGTCCTTCATTTTCTCTTTTGGGCTTCCGCTGCTTACATTCGTAAGCAGAACTGGGATTATTCCTTCACGCGACTGATTGTCCCCAAGACTGGCCGGTGATGTTAGCTCAAATCCTCGGCAAGGCCAAATTTGTGAAGAAAATTTCGCCGCTCAACCTGTGTCACGGGAGAGCGGCTGGCTTGTGAAAAGAGAGGAGGGCCGCACGAGCGACTCACCAGTGGAAATGCCCGAACAATCTACTGGTGGGTGGATCTTTTCGCACATTGCAAGGCGGCTGCAGATTAGCTCCGAGTGGAATGCGCCACCGCGCAATGATCTGGTCATCGGCTTTTGAGGAACCGCGTTCATTTTTTGGCGGCCATCGGCCTCGTTTACATCTTAGGGAAATACACGTTTCACTCGTGTTAAGGAGCGTGAAAGAAAATTCAAATGCTGACCATGTTGGGTCCTTACATTAACCCTTCAAAATATCTGACCAATAAGCGGAAAGGCGATTCGCAATCACACAAGAATTCCTAATTTTAGTCCGCCACAAGACCAGGGGAGCAAGAGTCGTCGAAGATGTCCCGGAACTCCGCGCCCAGATCGAGCAGGCTGGCGATTCGTGCGGCGTGAAACTCAAAGACTTCAAATATGTTTTCGGCCGGTACAATGTTGTGCTTGCCTGCGAAGCCGAAGATTTCCACCAGATTGCGGATTTCTCTGCTGCCGTAGAAAGATTGAGTAATCTCGAGACGCAAACTCTGTGGGTGCTCTCGAGAGAAGAATTTTTGCAACTTCTGGGCATTACCTACCCCGAACTTACCTCACGTTGAGGGCGCGGGCTGTTCCATGGGAATCGAATTTTCATTCGCGGACTACACGCCGCTGCGCGGCTGTGGGATGGTTAAGCATTGCCGGAGGAAGAGTTCGATAAAAGATCATTGGGCGCGTGATTTTCACCGGAGTCAGAAACCGGAGAAGCTTCAGCACCAGGAGCGGCGGAGGCCGGAGCTTCAGCGGCTCCGGCGGCCGCGGAGGCCGGAGCATCAACGGGCGATTCGGTCTTGGCAGTTGAGGCAGGGGCGGCAGGTCGCGCTTCTGGAGCAAGCGCCTGGCGACGAGCGGCCAAGGCGCTGGCCATCAGTTCGATGATGACGTTTGCGGCGCTCGCGTCCGAATCGCGCTCCGGGTTATACGAAGTAATTTCAATCGCCGCCAGATGCGGCTGGCATGCGAAAAACTCGAGCGCTTCGCGAACCTGCTGCAAGCTCAAGCCGCCGGTGCCGGGGAAATTCGTTGCAGTAAAGCCATCGATCACGTCAACGTCAAAATGCAGCACAAATTCCTGGCGGTCCGCATGGATGCGCTCGAAGGCTTCTTTGGAGGCAGCGCCGATGCCCATGCGCTGGATCGCGCTGGCCGTATAGTGCCGGATGGGCGACCGCCCGAGGGCTTCCTCTTCCGGCGGATCGAAACGATCCACGCCGAAGAGCGCAATTTCCGGCTCGCGCACGAGGGGTGGTTCCGCCCAAAAGCGCACCAGTTCGGAAGCGCCGCGGCCGGCGAGATGCGAGACGACCATGCCGTCCACGCAGCCAGAGGCGCTCGTCGCCGGGACATTCAAATCGGCGTCGCGGTCGATATAGACAATGCCCGCGCCCCGATAGTAGCGGCGAACTCCCGCGACAACCGCGAGGGCCACGGAGCAATCTCCGGAAAGAATCACAGGAAGCGCGCCGGATTTGAGGGCAACCTCGACGCGCGGCTTCAAGGCCTCGAGCGCGGCAATCACGCCGCTCAGGTTGCGCGCGCGAGGGCTTTCCTCATCGGGTCGCGAAATCTGCACAGGATCATCGCTCAGGTCAGCGACTTCGTATCCAAGGGAGGCAAGCCGATCGACGAGTCCGGCGGCGCGCAGCGCGGCGGGAGCGCGCTCCGAACCGGGCGCGAGGGCCGCGGCGCTGGTTGGCGCACCGAGAATTGCCAGCTTATTTGTCTGGCGGATGATGCGAGCCGCCATTCACGCGCTCCTTTACGAATTTTTGAAATCAGCTGCGGGACCCGATCAGGAGCCTGCACCGCTACGCGCTGCAGCCAGCTCGGCAGGCAGGGTGAAGCGCACATCTTCGGGAATCAGATCGAGATCGCGCTGATCAGTAAAGCCGAGGCTTGCGAGTCTCTGACTCACCTGCTCGACCAAAATTTCCGGCGCTGATGCCCCGGCGGTCAAACCGAGCCGGCCTACGCCTTCGAGCATGGCGGGATCAATGTCGTGCGCGTCCTCGATTAAACGCGCGGCGACTCCTCTGCGCTTGGCCACTTCCACGAGCCGGTTGGAATTCGAGCTGTTCGCCGAACCAACAACCAAAATCATTTCCACTTCGCGCGCCAGCGCCTCCACGGCTTCCTGGCGGTTCTGCGTCGCGTAACAAATGTCATCGGAAGCGGGGCCGACGATTTTAGGAAAGCGCTCGCGCAAGCGCGCCACAACTTCCTGCGTGTCGTAAAGGGACAAGGTTGTCTGCGTCAGAAATGCCAGCCGATTGGGATCACTCACTTCGAGACGGTCGGCTTCCTCGACAGTTCCCACAACCACGGTCTGCTGCGGGGCTTCGCCGGACGTGCCGACGATTTCCTGATGATCGCGATGGCCGATGAGAATCAGCGTGCGGCCTTCACGCGCGAATTTCAGGGCTTCCAAATGAACTTTAGTGACCAGGGGGCAAGTGGCGTCAATGACGCGCAACTTGCGCTCCTGCGCCTCTTCGCGAACGCGCGGCGGAACTCCATGAGCGCTGAAGACCAGGACGGCGCCCTCGGGCACTTCGCCGATGGATTCGACAAAGATTGCGCCGCGACGCCGCAACTGATCCACGACGTAGCGGTTGTGCACAATTTCATGGTGGACATATACGGGGGCGCCGTAGGCTTCGAGCGCCAGTTCGACGATATCCACGGCGCGGACTACACCCGCGCAAAAGCCGCGCGGGCGCACGCGCACCAGCGTTTTCCGAGCGTTCCCCGAACCTTGAATGTGTGTGAGCAAACCTATACACCCCGCAAACTTCGTATTTTACATGAATTTGGCGCGGAGAGCCACCGGGTTATCGCTCCCAAGTGTAACAGGTCTGAACGCTGGGCTGAGATTCTTTGCATCCGTGCGCCTCCTGCCGTTCGCTGGCACAGGGCGATTGGGGGTACTGGAACTGGTTTTGAAAATGACGTTTTTGTATCGATTGATTTTTTGGAAGTTATTGATTTTTGGTGTCTTAAAGACCGAATCAATATTTTGGTGTATCGATTGATTTCTGCTGCAGGTCGGAGGTTCGAAGTTGGAGATTGGAAAGCGGTGTCCAAGGTGCGCGGGGCACGATTGGCTGAGCTGGAATTCTTAACTCGCATCTGTGTCTCGATTAGAATCTGCCTCCAGGGTTTGTTTTCAATGACTTAGCTACCATCTTGTTTCTGGGTGTGTCTCGATTAGAAATCCCGGCCCCTAAGAAGTTGAATAGCTGTGAGTTGGTTCCCCTCCTCAGTAAAATGTTTAGATTCTGTAGGTTAAGTATAGCACATATTAAATAAAAAGTAAAGTACCGGGACTAGGAATTTTCAGAGGCACCCCTTTCAGAATCGGGACATAGAGGCGATACCTAGGGAAGAGGATTCGAGGGAGATTTCAAACAGCGACATTAGGTCTGTCCCGCAACGGGCCAGCCGGACTTCACTTGCTTGGAATCCAGGCAAAGTCCATGGTGGTAGACTGAAAGCCGATGGGACAGGAACCCTTCTGGGCTCCGGGTAATAATTTGCCAGTCTGTCCTTCGATGCGCTGTCGCGAGAACAAAGTAATCTTGAGGGGCAACGTGACATCGCAGGTCGCGGGAACACCTGAATAAATCTGATACGCCATTCCCATGTTCAATCGGAGCCAACACTTCCCGAGCCAATCAAAACCTTCCTTCTTTATCTCGCACCTGAAGTGCCCTCCGGTGATGTAATTCCAGACCTCCTCCCCGTGGTCCTCAAATTGCCCCTCAGTGTAAATGTAATCGCCGAGCACGCGAATGGTTAGAGGAGACCCGCCTGAAACATCGACCCAAGCTGATGGGAACGGCGTCACATCTTGCGTTGGCCTCGGCACCGGTAGCGCTTCAGGCGAATCGGCTACCGGCTCGGGCTCAACAGGTTGGAACGGAGTGACGGTATTGGAACTCAGTAAGGGTTTCACGTAATTTGATGGAATCGCGAAATTGAGATTCTGTCCACCCTCAATGTGGAAGGCTGTGACGCCCACCACTTTCCCATCCACATTCAGCAGAGCCCCGCCACTGCTCCCCGGAGAGATTGGGGCCGTTGTTTGGATTATGCTCACGCCCTCCAATTCTCGCACGCTACTTACTATTCCCTCGGACAGTGTTGCCTCCAGTCCGAGAGGATTTCCTATGGCAAAGACCCTATCTCCGGGACTAACAAGGTTCGAGTCCGCGAGCGACAGCGTGGGGAGGTCCCGGCCTTCAACTTTCAGCAGAGCCAAATCGTTGGTCTTGTTCATCGATCGGATTCCCTCTACTTGATGAAACCCGCCGTCATAACTCTTGACGACTGCACTCGCAGCCTTCGCGATAACGTGATAGTTGGTCACCAGGCAACCGTCGGAATCGAGGAAAAACCCCGTGCCTTCCGCTAGCGGCTTTCCCGCCTTGTCAAATGTGCGGATGGAAACCACAGCGCGGATGGTCTGCTTCAGGTCAAATGGTACAGCGCTGTGATTGGGGGTTTTCTTCAAAGGTCCGCGAGGAGCCTCTTGCTGAGACAGTCCGACATTGTGAGCGGCGAATAGCAGAATCAGCGCAGCAAGACACGTAAGCAATTCCTTCCGCATGCACGATGGATTTCTGACCAATTGGACCTCCCCCGGTAGGCCCGCGACAGCGCCGAACTTTGTGCCAGATACGTTCTGGCAAGAATTCTATCACCCGCCCACGTTGACAGGAGCAGTCTGAATTCCTGGTAGTGTCTCAGTTTGGGGCGTCCTTAGTTAGACTGCCCAAGGTGTAGCCGATAATGCTGCCGAGGAGGGTGCCGGTTAGTTCTGCCGTCACTGCGCCCTCAAAAGCCAAAAGTGCTACGGTGGGAACAATCAGTAAAAGAGAAATGAGCTGAATCATTCTGGAACCGATTCCTCTCGGTGCTTCTTTGACATTGCCATCTTTATCTGTCGTCTTTTGCTTAACGAACAGTCTAGCAGTCACAACGATTAGAGGCCCGAAAACGGCGAGAACGCATAAAGGAAGTTCAATCCAGGGCTGTTTTGGCATTTGTAATCTCCTTTCATGCCATTGGAGCGATTTCCTCAAACGACGAAACATGGTCGGAAATCTCCGCCTCTATCGCAGGGCCTGCGCGCTCGACGGAGCTTAAGCGGTTGAAACCCATCAAAGAATGTGACGCTGTGCGGCGGGGTTGAAATCCCGCCCTTCCACTCAAAACATCCACCAGGCGAGAGCCGCCCGCCCGACCGTGAGGGCTAGTCGACGTGGAAATTTACGGTACGGCTCAAAGCGAAATTCATTTCCGCATCGCGCGAGGCGACCTCCAAGATGTAATCTCCGGGCGAAAGCTTATCGAGATTCAGTTTGAGCGCGACGGGAATCATGGGGCTGTCTTTGCGCGCCTGAGAATTCAGCATGATGGAGCCGGAGGAGTACACGGTCGTTTTGGTCTTGGCATCGATAATATTGTAAACGGCGCCGACCGCGGGCGGTTTGGGCGCAGTCAGATTGGGCTCAAAGACCTCAAAGTAAATGGCCACGGTCTGATTCTTCTTGAAGCGGTAGTCGGCGGCGGGAATCAATTGCACGTCCTTCGCCAGCATGGGCGTGCGACCCTCAAGCAAGGCGGCCTGGAGAGTTTCTTCGCCTTCGGAGAGCGGGTGAAATTCCGTACTCAACGCCACGCCGCTCATGCCGAACGATTTTCCATCGAAGGGATCGATCAAGAGAGTGATTTCGGACTTGCCGAAGCTTTCGCCTCCGGCGCTCAGGGCCACGTCGAGCTTGTAATTTCCGGGCGCGACGTCAAAGACGCCCTGATACTGGAAAGGATGCTGTTGGAGTTGCTTCACCTCGTCCTTATCGAGGTCCATCCTCACGGCATCGCTGAAGCGCGCCGCTACGCCGCCATCGGGGCGCAGAGCGATTCCCAGCACATCCACTTCGCAATGATATTTGCCATTCTGTTTTTCGAATTTGAGAGCGTCCGACGGAAACTGCAATGCCAGATTGACGCGCGCGGTATTGGCTCCCGGATAGAAATAGGGAGCTTCGAGGGTGACGGCAAAATTGCCGGGAGCCGCACCCGTGGCGCGGGCTTCGAGGGCTTTCCCTTCGGGCGCTCCCGCCAGCATATCGGAACCTTTGGAATCGCAATAGCCGCTGCGCGCGCGAACGTGCAACCCTTTGGGCTCGAGCTTCACTTTGATGGTGTGGCAGCTTCCGGGCTTGAGCTCGCGATCCGGCGTATAGCCGATCAAATAGTATTCATCCAGCTCGCCGGCCATTTTTTCGAGCCCCGAAAGAAAATCGTTGGTATTGAGAATCGGGAACCCGCCCGTGCCGGTG
Organism: Candidatus Acidiferrales bacterium; assembly: GCA_050747245.1. Lineage (GTDB taxonomy): Bacteria > Acidobacteriota > Terriglobia > Acidiferrales > UBA7541 > JBOGNO01. The sequence goes on along the minus strand of JBOGNO010000020.1, from coordinate 330 downwards.
GCCAGCTCATAGAGAATCTGCTGGTTGTCCGCCACGCTGGGCGGAATGCTGGGCAGGATATTATTTGGATTCGTAGTACGGAACAGACCTGGATTCGTCGGGCCGCCACCGCCACCACCACCGCCGCGGCCACCACCGCCTCCCGTTCCGCCGCCTCCCTTACCGCCACCACCGGTGCCTCCGCCGCCGCCTTTCCCACCACCTCCGCCGGTGCCACCGCCGCCCGTGCCGCCTCCACCGGTGCCTCCGCCGCCCGTACCACCACCGCCGCCTCCGCGGCCACCGCCACCTCCACCGCCGCCTCCACCGCCCCCACGGCCACCGCCGCCC
>JBOGNO010000019.1:0-46379 GCA_050747245.1 Candidatus Acidiferrales bacterium | reverse complement strand
TCCTGCACGATCTGCCATTTCTCTTCCGGGGACCGATCTACGCGTGGTTTCCTGCCCATGTTGCCTCCTATTGGGAGGCCCTGATTCTACCTAGGTAGGCTGTCCAGTTTTAGCGGGGTGCACTACACAAGACTGTCTGGCCCACATCGAGTACTGGCGAAGAATCGAAAATATAGAACAGCCGATGGAATATGTTTTCGATTTGATGAGTCAGGGGAAACACGAAATTATTGACCTGTTTGATGACATTGCAGCTCGAAAGACAGCAGCATCATTCGGGATCGAGCCAAGAGGCTACGCTTTCCAGAACCGCAGACATGTAGTTCAGCTTCAACCATCGGACATACTCGCTTGGGAAGCTCTTAAGTACATGAAAGACTCTCAATTCACCGGGACTACTCCGCGGAAGTCATTCCAAAGCATCATAGACCATGTGCCGACCTTTGCTAGATTCTTCGACTCCAAGCATCTATCAGCAATGGCCGAAGACCTGACTAGAAAGTACGGACGCCTAAACTGGGAAGGCCCGCTCGGTGGGTTCTTAGAACCTTAGAAGTTCCGTCAGCAGGACTTTACTTGTTCCTCAGAACTTCCAAGATTCCCTCTAAGGACTTGTGGCACTGAGCGACCGCAAACCAGATTCCTCCAAGCATAAACAGGACTAATCCCGTTCCTGCGAGCATCTCCGCACCTCCCAATTTTGATTTGTATCCGCGACACTACTTTAGACTAACAGCAGATTTTTCTTTACTTCCTGCCTGATTCACGCCGATAAGGACATGTGACAAGCTGGGCGAGAGAACAAGCGAAGAAATCCAAACAAGCGGAAGCCAAGAGAGAAGAGCTGCGCGAATGGGCGGTCTATCAAGCGCGAGAGTTCCCAGCTAAAGCCCGCCGACTCTGGGAGAGACTGGCCGGAGAAATAAACCGCAATGTAGATGAGTTCAATGAGGAATTTTCGGCGGACGAATCAAAACAATTCCTATTCGCGAATCATTCCCTCGAAATCATCATTCGCAGAACCTACATGCCCGAAGTACGGGTTATCGTAAACTTCAACGAGACCAGCAAATCCGTTGATTTTGAGAGAGCCATAACGAGGGCTTCTTACGCCGAACCTCACCCAGCAGTGGGAAGTTTCTTCTTTCACTTTGCCGAGACAGGCGACCTCTACCTAACAGACCGAGCGGCAACGATTGTAAGCTGCGAGGAAGTGGCTCACGCCATTCTAGAGCCAATCTTCAAACTGTGATGATAGAAAAGAGAGTCCTCAGTCTCGCACAGGGAATCGCTACAAGGCTAGCGCGAGAGAATCGCCATACAGCGATTGACGCTCTGGACGTGGCCAAAATACTCCTACGAGCTAAGGCTACTCCCGTGGGAGAGCAGCGCGGATCAGTTCGAGTTCGCGCAGTATCTCCCTAAGAAGTTTGAAGAGTTCTGCTAGTTGTCTGTCGTTCATGCGAGTAATTCTCCTTTGACCCCGCATTTTACCACCTTACTTGATTCTAAGGGATAGTTTCCCTTATTGGTTTTGGTACTTTACTTCTAATTGAATCTATGCTATACTTAATGGATAGATTTCAAACAATTTAGTCAGGCGGGGGAGCAACTCCCCGCCTTTCAGCTTCTTGGAGGGATGGAAATTCTAATCGAGACACACCCAGAAACAAGACGCGGCCTAAGTCATTGAAAACAAACGCTCGGAGCAATTTCTAATCGAGACACAAATGCCATTTAAGGATTTGATTGCTTCCTATCGTCGGTACGACATCTCGGGGCGAATCCTGTCTCCTCGAGAAGAGCCCGCCGATCTCTGTGCCTCGGTGCTCTCAGCAGCCAATTCACCGCCGCAAATTGACAAAAATCAATCGCTACACCAAAATATTGATTTCATAGTTAAGACATTAAAAATCAATAACATCCAAAAAATCAATCGCCACAAAAATGCGCTTTTTGCATCCCGGATGCTTCTGCGGGACGTCATTTCGCAAGTCGTTTCCAGTACCCTCATCCGCCCCCACGGCGCCCTGGTGGTCGCTCCGGCCATGATTCCCGCTTGTGCTCCCGAGATTAGCTGCTATAGTGCGCGGGCCTCAACCTGGAGCGCCGAATGAACCTCTTCGCCATAAAGCCGCTCAGTCTAATTACTGCGGAATCAGAAACTCAGAATGAGCTTCGCCGCACTCTCGGTCCGGTCGCGCTGGTAGCCCTTGGAGTCGGCGCGATCGTCGGTGCCGGAATCTTCACTCTCACCGGAGTCGCCGCCGCCCAGTTTGCTGGCCCGGCGATTGTTATTTCGTTTATCGTCGCGGCCATCGGCTGCATTTTCGCTGGCGTCTGTTACAGCGAATTCTCCACCATGATCCCCATCGCCGGTAGCGCTTACACCTATTCGTACGCCACCATGGGGGAGTTCATCGCCTGGATCATCGGCTGGGACCTCGTGCTCGAATATTGCGTAGGTGCCGCCACGGTTTCCATCGGCTGGTCGCAAACTCTCGTCGCGCTGCTGCACTCCTTCCGCATTGATTTGCCGGCACGATTCATCGCTTCGCCGCTTCAGCCGGTCACGCTTCCCGACGGCAAGATCATCTACGGCTTCATCAATCTGCCCGCCGTTTTCATCGTCGTCGCCGTTTCCATTCTGCTGATGATTGGAATCCGCGAATCCGCCGGAGTGAATTCCGTCATCGTGATTCTGAAAGTCACCGTCATCGTCGTTTTCGTATTCATCGGCTGGCATTACATCGTGCCCGCCAATCACGTCCCTCTGATTCCGCCCAACACCACTGGAAATTTCGGCCAGTTCGGCTACAGCGGAATTCTCAGCGCCGCGGGCGTGATTTTCTTCGCCTACATCGGCTTCGACGCGGTCTCCACCGCCGCTCAGGAAGCGAAAAAACCCCAGCGCGATATGCCCGTCGGAATTATCGGATCGCTGCTCGTTTGCACGGTGCTTTTCATTTCCTATTCCTACGTCCTTACGGGAGTCGTTCACTATTCCAAGCTCAATGTCGCTGCGCCGCTCTCCGTTGCGCTTACTTACATTCCCATCGTGTGGCTTTCACCGCTGATGAATCTCGCCGTGCTCGGCGGCCTCACTTCCGTCATGCTCGTGATGCTTCTCGGACAGTCACGCGTTTTTTATTCCATGTCCAAGGATGGCCTGCTTCCCAAACTTTTCTCGGACGTGCATCCTCGCTTCCGCACTCCTTGGCGCTCCAATCTTATCCTCATGATTTTCGTCAGCGTCTTTGCGGCCTTCGCTCCCATTTCCGTGGTCGGACTCATGACCAGCATCGGCACGCTCTTCGCTTTCGTGCTCGTGTGCATCGGCATCATCATCCTCCGCCGCACGCAGCCGGATTTGCCGCGGCCTTTTCGCACTCCGTTTGTGCCGGTGTTTCCGATTCTCGGCGTGATTATCAATCTGCTTCTGATGGCGGGACTCGGCTGGACCAACTGGGCGCGGCTCATCGGCTGGCTCATCATCGGCCTGATTATTTATTTTACGTACAGCCGCTATCACAGTCGTCTGCAGAATCAGCGATGAGCGCCGCGAATTTTTTTCACCCTGACCCAGTCCTCCGGCCACGGCGCTCGCGGGCGCAGCAAGTTTATTTTTTCAATTTGATGCCGATTGGTTCTTGCCTGTGAGGAGGGAATCGAAATACGCCATCATCTCCGGACTGTCCCAATCCTGCTCGCCGACAATTTTTCGCAGGATGTGGCCCTGGCGGTCGATGATATAAGTTTCCGGATACACGAACGTGCCGTACTCGTTGGCGATTTTTTTCGTGGGATCGCGGAACGTCGGAAAATTCACCTGGTGGAGGGAGAGGAATTGCCGGTACGCGTCGCCGTCGTCATCCACACTCACTCCCAGGATCGTCGCGCCGCGCGAAGCGATGCGCTCCTGCAGGCGGTTGAGTGAGGGGGCTTCCTCGACGCACGGCGGGCACCACGTGGCCCAGAAATTCAAAACCACGATCTTCCCGTGCAGCGCCGCGAGCGTCTCCGGTTTGCCGCCGAGCTCGAACGAAAAATCCCGCGCCTTTTTCCCCGCGGGACTCGGTTCGCCCTGGCGGTAATCCGGCCACACAAAGAGCGTGAGCATGGCCGCAATGCCCGTGAGCACCAGACCGGTGACAACTTTTCGTTTCACGCTCTGCTGCACGCGCTCTATAATAGCGTCTCGGCCGAATCCGCGACAGCCCTTTCCGAGCCCGGATGGAAGACCTGCACAACAATTTCATTTCCGTCGTCGTGCCGGCGCGCAATGAAGAAAAAAATATCGCGCGCGCCGTGAATTCGCTCGCCGCGCAACCGGAGATTGCAGAAATCATCGTCGTCAACGATAGTTCATCCGACGACACTGCGGCCATTCTCTCCGAGCTGGCAGCGCGTAATCCGCAGCTCAGGATTCTGGAGTCGGGCGATTTGCCTCCGGGCTGGACGGGCAAGAATCGCGCTGCATGGCTCGGCGCGCAGGCTGTGACGCACGAATGGCTGCTCTTCACGGATGCGGACGTGGAGCATTTCCCCGGCTCCGCAAAGCTCGCGCAGGCGGATGCCGCGGAACATGGGGCCGCACTCGTTTCGTATTCGCCCGAACAGGTGATGCACTCGTTCGCCGAGCGCGCGTTGATTCCGTTCATTTTCTGTCGGCTCGCAAAGATGTATCGCTACGACCGCGTGAATGATTCCGCGTGCAGCGACGCCGCGGCCAACGGGCAATTTTTGCTGGTGCGACGCGGCGCATATTTCGACGCGGGGGGACACTGTGCCGTGCGCGGCGAAGTATTGGAAGACGTGGCGCTGGCGCGGCGTGTGAAGCGCGCGGGGAACCGTATTTTCTTCGCGCCGGGCGCCCGCATCGCACGGACGCGGATGTACGATTCATTTCGCGATATGTGGCAGGGCTGGACAAAGAATCTGTATTCGCTCATCGGCGGAAGCCATCGCGCCACGGTGTGGGAGTTGTTGCGCGTCTTTCCGGCAGTGGAATTTGTTCTGATCGGAATGGGCGTGGCGATTCGCAACTGGATGCTCGCCTCGCTCGGCGTCGCGCTGCTCACGGTGCGCGTGCTGCGCTACGAAGCCGCGCTGCGCAGGAATCTTTTCCGGCTCGCACCCATCCAATTCTATTTGGTGGGCGTAATTGTTTATGTGGCCGCCCTCTGTGCCTCGGCGTGGAAAAATACGCGCGGTGCGGTGCAATGGAAGGGCAGAGAATATCCGGCGGGGATGGCATGATTCGGGTGACGCGCAAAATTGAATTTTCCGCGGCGCATTACTATCACAACCCGAATTTCAGCGCGGAAGAAAACCGCCGCATCTTCGGAAAATGCAATAATTCGCACGGGCATGGCCACAATTACGTTCTCGAAGTAACGGTAGCGGGAGAACCGGACGCGCAGACCGGCATGGTTCTCGATCTGCAAGAGTTGAAGGATTTGCTGGAACGCGAAGTGATGATGCGCATGGATCATCGCCACCTGAATTACGAAGTTCCGGAGCTTTCCGGGAAAATTCCGACGTGCGAAAACATCGCGAGCGTCATCTGGGATTTGCTCGAGCCGAAAATTCAGCAGGGGCACCTCGATCGCATCCGGCTCTACGAGACGCCCGACCTCTTTGCCGATTGCACGCGAGATGTCGCATGAAGATTTCTCTGACACGACGATATCTATTCAGCGCAGCGCATCGCTTGCACAGCGCGCGTTTCAGCGACGCAGAGAACCGCCGCCTCTATGGAAAATGCGACAACCCGCACGGCCACGGCCACAATTATTCCGTCGAAGTGACGCTGACCGGACCGGTGGATCCTAAAACGGGCATGGTGGCGAATCTGGCGGAGCTCGATGAATTCGTGCAGCGGGAAATACTGGATCCGTTCGACCATAAAAACTTGAACGAAGAGGTTGCCGAATTCCGAAATGCGGTGCCCACGACGGAAAATCTGGCGCATGAGATTTTCCGTCGGCTGCGCTCTTTTTCCGGGGCACGTCTTGAGCGCATCCGCATCGAGGAGACCGGCAAGAACAGTTTTGAATGTTTCGAAGATCCGGGAGCAAGAGTGCCAGGAGAAAAAATCCGATGAGTGAGACGACGGAAATCCAACTGTCCTCGGCGGAAAAGACCGAAACGATTGCGGAGCACGTGCGCAAAATCATCGCATTGCTCGGAGAAGACCCCAACCGCGACGGGTTGCGGCGCACGCCGGAACGGTTCGAGAAAACGATGCGCTTCCTGACCGGCGGCTATCAAAAGGACCCGGACAAAATCCTCAATGGCGCGATGTTCAGTGTTTGCTACGACCAGATGGTGGTGGTGAAAGATATCGAAGTGTACAGCCTATGCGAGCATCACCTGCTTCCGTTCTTCGGGAAATGCCACGTGGGGTACATTCCGAACAAGAAGGTGGTGGGCCTCAGCAAGATCGCGCGGCTGGTCAACATGTATGCGCGTCGTTTGCAGATTCAGGAGCGGCTCACCAGCCAGATTGCCAAGGCAATCGAACAGCGCATCAGCCCCGAAGGTGTAGGGGTGATCATCGAAGCCCAGCATCTGTGCATGGTGATGCGCGGCGTGGAAAAACAGAATTCTTCCGCGGTCACGAGCGCGATGCTCGGCGCTTTCCGCGAGAATAAACAGACGCGCGACGAGTTCCTTTCGCTCATCCGCACCGACAAGGCCCGGTAGTCAGATTTCTGCAACTACTCTTCCGAGCGGGGCAAGACTTCATGAATCTGCGGGCGCGCCTGGTCGCGATGAATTATCGCTTGCGCGGAACCGCGCGTATGCTAGGATGGAAATGTCAGAAGAGAGACAGACAGAAGAGACACGGGGAACGCCGAGGGGGGACGCGTTGAACGAGGTCAGAGAGCAAGTCATTGAGCAATACCGCCAGCATCCCAAGGATACCGGAAGTCCGGAAGTGCAGATTGCATTGCTGAGTGAACGAATCAACTATCTGACCACGCATCTCAAGTCCCACGTAAAGGATCACGCGTCGCGTCGAGGATTGATCATGATGGTCAATCGACGGCGGCGGCTGCTGGATTACCTGAACCGGCGCGACCCCGATCGGTATCGCGAAATTGTGGAACGGCTTAGTTTGCGGAAGTAGCCCGGAACAGGGGAGCGGCGTTCGCCGCCTCCCACCCGAACGAATCCGCCAAAATATGCAAGCGGCTTGCAGGACACAAGTCCTGTGCGCGGCGGCTGTGTCCACGCATCCTGCGCGAATTCTTGACCGCGGTTTCTCTCCTTTACTCTCCCTCTGAACAACGCTGGCATAAAAGCGGCGATTGAAAATTGCATTGCGCCGACAGGCCGCAGAATTTGGCCGGGCGCGGAGGAAGTGAAGTAATGGCACACGAAGTGAAAGTAGAGGTAGGCGGACGCACGCTGACGCTGGAAACCGGCAAAATGGCGAAGCAGGCACACGGCGCGGTGGTCGCGCGCTATGGCGATACGGTGGTGCTGGCCACAGCCTGCATGGACAACAAAGCAACCGAAAAAGATTTTCTGCCGCTCACGGTGGACTACCGTGAGTACACATATTCGGCCGGAAAGATTCCGGGAGGGTTTTTTAAGCGCGAAGGGCGACCTTCCGAAAAGGAAATTCTGACTTCGCGGCTGACGGACCGGCCGCTGCGGCCACTCTTTCCCGAAGGATGGTCCACGGAGACACAAATTGTGAGCATGGTGCTCTCCGCAGACAGTGAAAACGAACCGGACGTGATCGGATTGACGGCGGCAGCGGCTGCACTCTTTATCTCGCCGATTCCGTTTTTGAATCCCATTGCCGCCGTGCGCGTGGGATTGTTGGAAGGAAAACTGACGGTCAACCCGACGGTGGCGGAGCAAAAAACCAGCCTGATGAACATCGTCGTGGCTGGCTCGGAAGAAGCCATCGTGATGGTGGAAGCCGGCGCGCTGGAAGTGTCCGAAGACACCGTGGCGGACGCTTTGACTTTCGCGCACGCGGAAATCAAGCGCATCATCGCGGCGATTCGCGAGCTACACGCACTGGTTCAGCCCAAGAAGCTCAGCGTGCAACCGCCGGCGTTCGACGAAGCGCTCTACAAGGAAATCAACCACAAGTACGGCGAACGATTGCACGACGCGCTGGACACCAAGAATTATCCGAAGCTCGAAAGCTATGGCCGCATCGCGGAAATCCAGAAGGAAATCATGGACGCGATTCCCGAAGAGGACGAAGAGCGGAGAAAGCTGGCCGGCCGCGCTTTCGAGCGGCTGCGCGAGAAATATTTCCGCGACGACATGCTGACGGCGCGGCGGCGTCCGGATGCGCGACGCTTCGACGAAATCCGGCAAATAACCTGCGAGGTAAGTTTGCTGCCGCGCGTGCACGGTTCGGCGCTCTTCACGCGGGGAGAAACGCAGGCGCTGGCAACGCTCACGCTGGGAACCAAGGAGGATAAGCAGAGGCTCGATTTGCTTTTCGAGGACGAAGCCTTCAAGCGGTTCATGCTGCACTACAATTTCCCGCCGTTTTCGGTCGGCGAAGTGAAATTCCTCCGCGGGCCGGGAAGGCGCGAAATTGGCCACGGCGCGCTGGCAGAACGGGCGCTGCTCAATCTGCTACCCGCGGATGCGGAATTCCCGTACGCCATGCGGCTTGTCTCGGACATCCTGGAATCGAACGGATCGTCCTCAATGGCCACGGTGTGCGGCGGCTCGCTCGCGCTGATGGATGCGGGCGTGCCAGTTCGCGCGGCTTGCGCGGGCATCGCGATGGGGCTGGTGGTGGAGGGAGATCGCTACGCCATCCTGACGGATATCGCCGGCGCGGAAGATCACTACGGCGACATGGACTTCAAAGTTGCCGGGACGCGCGCTGGGATTACGGCGCTGCAAATGGACATCAAAGTGGGCGGCGTGAGCATCGCGATGATGCGCGAGGCGCTCGAACAGGCACGGCGGGCGCGCATGGAAATCCTGGACATCATGGAGCGCACCATCGCCGAGCCGCGCAAGGAAATTTCCGCGTATGCTCCGCATCTCTACACGCTGAAGATTCCGACCGACAAGATCCGCGACCTCATCGGCCCGGGCGGAAAGAAGATCAAATCCATCATCGAGCAAACGGGAGTGAAAATCGACGTGCTCGAAGACGGGTCCGTTCACGTGTTCGCGGCAAACGGCACGGCCGCGGATTCGGCGCTGCAAATGATCCGCGACATTACCGCATCGGCGGAGATTGGGAAAACTTATCTCGGCAAAGTGGTGCGGCTCGCGGAGTTCGGCGCGTTCGTGGAGATTTTTCCAGGGACGGACGGACTTCTGCACATCAGCGAAATATCTGAACAGCGCGTGCGGGCCGTGCGCGACGCGCTGAAAGAGGGCGACCAGGTTCTCGTCAAGGTGCTGGCCATCGAAGGAAATAAAATCCGGCTCAGCCGCAAGGCGCTGCTGCGGGAACAGCGCGAGAAGCAAAAGACGGCTGGCGGACCAGCTACCGGCGGCCAATAAGCTGTACGGTCGGTTCCGAAACGATGTTTTTCACGGGGAGACGAGCGATCGCCTCCCCGTTTTTGTCAGCGAACGAAAATTAGATGTCAGAGACGCTCGATGCTTGCGCCGAGAGAATTGAGCTTTTCTTCGATGCGTTCGTAGCCACGGTCAATGTGGTAGACGCGATCGACGATGGTTGAGCCGCGAGCCACCAGTCCCGCGAGCACCAGCGAAGCGCTGGCGCGGAGATCCGAACAGGTGACACTCGCCGCGCCGAGCGGAGTCGGGCCGCGAACGATGGCCTGGTTGCCTTCGACGGAAATGTTGGCCCCCATGCGCACCATTTCGCTGGCATGCATGAAGCGATTCTCGAAAATGGTTTCGGTAACCACGCAGGTGCCGGACATTTGCGTGGCGAGCGCCATGTACTGCGCCTGCATGTCCGTGGCGAAGCCGGGAAATTCTTCCGTGGTAATGTCGGCGGCGCGCAATGGATTCAGGGCGCGAGCGCGAATTTGTCCGGGACTTTCCTCCCGAATTTCCATCCCGCAGGAAATGAGTTTCTCGGTGACGGCGCGGAGGTGCTTTGGGCAGCAATGTTCCAGCAAGAGATCGCCGCCGGTAATTCCCGCGGCCACGAGGAAAGTGCCCGCTTCGATGCGGTCGGCTATGATGGAGTGTGTCGCGCCGTGCAACCGTTTGACGCCGAGGATTCGAACGGTTGGCGTTCCCGCGCCTTCGATGCGCGCCCCCATCTTGATGAGCAGTGCGGCAAGATCTGGAACTTCGGGCTCGCAGGCAGCATTTTCAAGAACGGTTTCTCCCTCCGCAAGCGCCGCGGCGCACAGGATGTTCTCCGTGCCCGTGACCGTAATTTTTTCGAATACGATGCGCGCGCCACGCAAACGCTGCGCGCGGGCTTCGACATAACCCTCGGAAAGCGTAATTTCCGCGCCCAATTTTTCGAGCGCGTTGATGTGCAAATCGATGGGGCGCGCACCGATGGCGCAGCCTCCGGGCAGAGATACGCGCGCGTAGCCGGTGCGGGCCACGAGTGGGCCGAGCGTCAGCACAGATGCCCGCATGGTTTTTACAAGTTCGTAAGGCGCCTCTGCGTGAGAAACCTCCACCGCCTGAATGGAAATATCCGAAGGCGGCAAATCCGGCGCCTCGACGTGCGCGCGCATGTGCGCCAGGAGCTTGCCCATGGTGATGATGTCGCGAACGCGCGGAATATTTTGGAGATGAATTAGCTCATCCGTAAGAAGCGCTGCGGCCATGCAGGGAAGTGCAGCATTCTTCGCGCCGCTGATGCGTACGACGCCCTCCAACCGGCGGCCGCCTTCGATTCGGAAACGGTCCATGCTAGTTGCTCCGGGCTCCCGGTATCAGGATTAGAAGAAGTAACGCCATGATTCTCCGAGGGCGGCGAGACAGGCGCATTTCAGCGATCTCCCAGGGCACGGCGCAAGTCGCCGCCGGCAGCCTGCAACTTTTTTCGGCACTCCGCGGCGCTGCCATCCGTTTTCAGCATCAGAAGCGCCACTCGCAAGTCGTGTCTGGCAAGACGCAGAGCGTGTTGCGCTTGACGCGGGCTCGCCCCTGTCGCTTCCTCGAGAATGCGCAAGCCGCGCGCACGCAGCTTTCGATTTGTGAGGGCAACGCCGATCATCCAGTTATCGTACACATAGCCGAGCCGCACCATAGCTGCCGTGGAGAGCAAATTCAGGACCATTTTCTGAGCGGTCCCCGCATTCATACGCGTCGAACCAGCGAGCACTTCGGCACCAGTGTTCGGGGCAATTAAAATCCTTGCTAGCCGCGCAATCTCCGAATGACGATTGCTGGTGATGCCAATGGTCACCGCGCGCCGCGCACGCGCTTCACGGAGCGCGCCCAGCACGTAGGGCGTCTTTCCACTGGCGGTGATACCTGCAACGACGTCGTTCGATTTCAATCCAGTTCTGCGCAAGTCGCGAGCGCCGGCGATGGCCGAATCTTCTGCGCCCTCAATCGCATGGGTGAGTGCACGGTGGCCGCCGGCGATGATGGCCCGAACCTTCCGCGCCGAAATTCCAAAAGTTGGTGGCAATTCAGCTGCGTCCAGCGCGCCCAGCCGGCCGCTGGTTCCCGCGCCAACATAAAAAAGGCGGCCTCCGTTGCTGAGCGATTTCACGACGGCATCTACGGCGCGAGCGATGACGGGCAGCTCCCGTCCGACGGCGGACGGAACGCGTGCGCTTTCACGATGCAGAATGTTCAGGATCTCACGCGTGGATTTCAGATCGAGCGCGCGGGATCTCGAATGGCGCTGCTCGGTGACTATGGGTTTTGCGCGCTTCATTTCTGCGATTTCGATTATAGCTGGGAGATCGTCTCAGAAACCGGTCAATTGATGCGACACGCGGCGCGTGTGTCGTGCCGGTCACAACTATTGGACATGTGCGGAGGCAGCCGGGACGAGGCCCAGGGCTTCGACGATGGCGTCGTGCAGCGCCGGACGAATCTGACGAATTTTATTGTTTTCAGCGGAGGGATATACGCGGTTGGTGAGAAGAATAACGAACAATCCATTCGCAGGATCAATCCACAGCGACGTGCCGGTGAATCCGCTGTGGCCGAAAGCACTGCCGGAAAAATAGCTGCCCGTGGAAGATGGCTCCGCAGGAACATCCCAGCCGAGCGTCCGCGCGGAATCTCCGATCACCACACGCGTGGTGAACTGGCGGATGATGGAGCGAGAAAACAATCTCTGATGCGCGTAAATTCCGCCGTTCAGCAACAATTGCGCGAAGATAGAAAGATCTCCTGCTGTGGAAAATAACCCGGCGTGCCCGGCGACACCACCCATCGCGAACGCGTTGTCGTCGTCCACTTCGCCCTGGAGCTGTCGCTGGCGATAATCCGTGTCATCCTCCGTGGGCGCAATCGCGGCTCGGAGCGATTTGGGCGGATTGAATAAGGAATGGCGCATCGCAAGCGGAGTGAAGATTTTCTCGCGCGCAAATTCGTCGAGTGATTCGCCCGTGAGGCGCTCGACAATTTCGCCAAGCAGAATGAAACCCAGGTCGGAATACTCCACTTTCGTGCCCGGTTCGGAGACAAGCGGCTCGGCGAAGGTGCCGGCGAGGACTTCGCTCTTGCTCTTTGCGCTGCGATAGTAGTCCCGATGCGCGGGTAATCCCGAATTGTGGAGCAGCAAATCGCGCACCGTGACTTTTTGCCGCCAAGCGGGATTCGGGCCAACGGTCCACTCGGGCAGATAGCGTGAGATAGGCGCGTCGAGGTCAAGCTGGCCTGCTGCGGCAAGCAACATCACCGCGGACGTGGTGACGACCGGCTTCGTCAGCGAAGCCACGTCGTAAATTGTATCGGCGGTAACCGCCGGCGATTTGGCGCTATACGCGAAGCGGCCGAACGGATACACGCAAATCTGATTGCGAAAGCCAACCGCAAGCACGCCGCCCGGAAAGGCGCGATCCGCGACGGCTTTTTCAAGCAAATCTTCGGCCGGACGCAGCTTGGCCACGAGCGCCGACGGAGCGGCAATGAGGGTCATCGGGTTTGCGGCAACCTTAAATCCGTCGCCGCGTTTCACCGCGCTCGGCACGCTCACAGGAATTTGTCCCCCGATTGTCACCTGCCCAAAAAGCGCGCGGCCCATAGCTCGCTGCACCACATCCTGCGTGCCGAACGCAGCAATCCACGTTTTTGCTTCCGGAAATCGCTCGATTAGATACGGGCTTCCGAAACACGCGACGATCACGGGCTTATTGCCGGCGAGCAATCGCTCGAGAAATTCCGCCTGATCGCTGGGCATCGAGACATTGCCTTTGCGGTCTGCTACGCGCACGAATGGCACAGCCAGCACGGCGTCGTAGCTATCGGCCGGCGGCAACCGGAGTGCCGTGACATTTGCAAAACTGGTGTCCGCGCGCAGAACCTGAAGCGCGTCCACGCGCGGGCGGATTTCTTGTTCGAGGTCGGGCGCGGGATACGGATCGGGATCGCCGGAAAGCGCCACCATCAGCAGCCGGAGCGGCTTTGTCGAATCGAGAGGAAGAATATGCTGCGAATCGCGAAGAAGCGTCACGCCGCGATCGGCGATGTCCTGCGCCGCCTTTTCGAATTCCGGCCGCGCAAAAGTTTTCGAGAGTAATGCGATATCGACAAATCGATTCTTTGAAAGACCGAGACTTGCTTTCGCGCGCAATATCCGGCGGACGGATTCATCGATGCGGGCGATCGGAATTCGCCCCGATTTCACGGCTTCCTTCAGCGCGGCCAGAGCGGCATCCGGGTTGGGCGGAATGAGCAATACGTCTGCGCCAGCAGAGATCGAGCGCACCGCCGCTTCTCCCGGCGGATAAAGCGTCGTCAGGCCGCGCATATCCATCGCGTCGGTCACGACGATTCCTCGGAACCCCAATTCGTCACGCAGCACGCCCGTCAAAATATTTTTTGAAAGTGTTGCGGGAACGTCGCGATCGGGCTCGAGTGCCGGGACGGCTAGGTGACCGGTCATTACCGATCCAACGTGAGCCGCGATGGCCGAGCGAAAGGGCGCAAACTCGACGGATTCCAGGCGCTCGCGATCGGCCGGCACAACGGGGAGGCCGAGATGCGAATCCGTGGAAACATCGCCGTGTCCGGGGAAATGTTTCGCCGTGGCCAGCGCGCCATTTTCTTGTACGCCGCGAATGAATTGCGTCACGAAATCAGCGACATTCTGAGGATCTTCACTCGACATGCGTTCCGGATCTTCCCCATAAGACCGCGTGTTGATGATGGGGTTCTGCGGATTGATGTTGACGTCAGCGACAGGAGAAAAAATCCAGTTCACCCCCATTGCGCGGGCTTCAATTGCCGTGATTTTCCCTACCGTGTAGGCATCGTGCGGATTCGCCGTCGCCGCCACAGCCATCTCCGAGGGAAACGAAGTGCCTTCGACGAGCCGCATGCCCGTGCCCGCTTCAAAATCCGCGGCGACGAAGAGTGGGATAGTCGCGCGGCGCTGGAAATCGTTGGCCAGAATCGCGGCGGGATAAACTTGGCTGCGAATCACTCCCAACGGCCCTCGCCGCGCTCCGAGGATGAATCCTCCGACGCGATTATCTTCGACTTGGCGAACCAGGTTTTTGTACTCCACGCTTTCGGCGCTGGTAAATTCGCCGAAGTAATACACCATTATCAGCTGGCCCAGTTTTTCGTCGAGAGTCATGCGACGAAGCGTCTGCTCGACCCACGCGTCATTCGATTTTGCGTTTCCGGGTGACCGGGTCGGCGTGCTGCGCTTTTCTTTTTGTCCGCGGCCTGTGGGAGTCATCAGCAGGAGAAGAGCCAGCAGCAGAAGCCAGCGTTCATGATTCATACTCGCTCGCGGCCGTAATTGTTGACGCCTGCATGACTCGGCTGTATATAGCACACGGCTTGCAGCGGCACAACCAGACGCGGCGGAGAGTGTTTCCACGAATGCGATTTGCTGGAATTGTGTGCATGCTTTTAGCAGCGCAGCCGGTTTTCGCGCAGTCGCACACTCCTTCTTCCCGTAGCCACGCCTCGACGATTCCCGCTCTCGCTCCCGTCATAGGGCCGATTCTCGAGGACGCAGTCGCTCACGACGAAATTCCCGGAGCGGTTGTGCTCGTAGGGCACGGTGGAAAAGTAATTTTCAAAAAGGCGTACGGCTGGCGTGCACTCATTCCCGCGAAAGAGCGCATGTCCGCGGACACCATCTTCGATCTTGCTTCGCTGACGAAGATTGTCGCCACCACGCCATCCGTGGTGAAGCTTCTCGAACAGGGCAAATTTCGGCTGAACGATCCAGTGGCGAATTTTCTTCCCGAGTTCGGCAAAAATGGCAAAGACCAAATCACGATTCGCATGTTGCTGACGCATACGTCGGGATTGGCGCCAGATCCGCCTTTGGAAGCTGCTGAAAAAGGGAAGGCTGCGCTCTTTGAAGAAATCAACGGCGAAGAGTTGCTGGCGCCCCCCGGCAGCCGGTTCATTTACAGTGACACGGGGTTCATAGTTCTCGGGGAGCTGGTCGAAAAGTGGAGCGGCATGCCGCTTGATCAATTCGCGGAGAAAAATATTTTTGCGCTGCTCGGAATGCGGACGACGCGCTACCTCCCGCCCGATACATGGAAGCCGCGCATCGCCCCGACGGAGGAAATTGATCTCCCCGCCGGGGCCAAACCAGGCTCGGGCTTGGGACGCGTCTTGCGCGGCGTGGTGCACGATCCCACGGCGCGGGCCATTGACGGCGTCGCGGGACATGCTGGAGTCTTCTCCACCGTGGACGACCTTGCGATCTTCTGCCAGATGATTCTCGACGAAGGGCGAATCCCGGGGCAAGCGGGGAAGCGGCTTTTCAGCGCGGCGACGGTGCGCAAGATGACCTCTCCTGAAACGCCGCCGTGGTCGCCCGCGGTGCGCGGTCTCGGCTGGGACATTGACTCGCCCTACTCCTCCGTACGAGGCGATTTATTTCCCCCCGGATCGTTCGGTCATACCGGATTCACCGGCACTTCGTTCTGGCTCGATCCAGAGAGCGATACTTATGTGATCTTGCTCTCGAACAGCGTCCATCCGTATTTGAGGTCCGCAATTATCAGTTTGCGGTCACGTGTTTCGACGGCCGTGGCCGCAGCGGTTGGCGCAGGTGAACGCAAGGGGTTCACTTCACCAGTTGAACGGAGCGTAAGCGCCGAGCGACCTTACGGTCTCGACGGGACTTGGGCGCGCTCCGACGCAACCAAGACGGGAATCGACGTTCTCGAAGAGGAAAATTTCGCGGCGCTGCGCGGAAAGCGCGTTGGCTTGATTACCAACCAAACGGGCGTCGATTCTTCCGGAAGGCGCACCATTGACGTGCTGGCTCATGCGGAGGGCGTGAAGCTCATTGCAATTTTCAACCCCGAACATGGCATCCGCGGGCGCGCCGATGAAAAAGTTTCCGCCAGCACAGACGCCTCGACGGGGTTGCCGGTGTATAGCCTCTTCGGCGATACGCTGCGGCCCACTGATGAAATGCTTCGCGGAATCGACGCGCTGGTGTTCGATCTTCAGGATGCCGGCGTGCGCTTTTACACGTTTATTACGACGATGGCCTATGCGATGGAAGAGGCCGCGAAGCGGCATATCAGTTTCTATGTGTTGGATCGCCCCGATCCACTCGGTGGAATCGCGATCGAAGGTCCAGTTGTAGACCGCGATCGATTGAATTTCGTGGGCTATTTCGCCATGCCCGTGCGTTTCGCTATGACGCTCGGGGAATTGGCTCAGATGTTCAATGCTGAAAATCACATCGGCGCTGACCTCCATGTCATTGCGGTGGAGAATTGGCGGCGGAGCGACTATTACGAAGCGACCGGGCTCACGTGGATTCCGCCTTCGCCGAATCTGAGATCGCTCAACGCTGCGCTGCTGTATCCGGGCATCGAGATTCTCCAGGCAGGAGGAGTTTCTGTCGGGCGCGGCACGGACACGCCCTTTGAGCTTTTCGGCGCGCCCTGGATTCGGGGAAGGGAATTGGCCGGCGAATTGAATAGGCGATACGTCCCCGGCGTGAGATTCGTATCCACGCTCTTCACGCCAAATTCAGGGTTGTACAAGGATCAGGCCTGCGAAGGAATCTCGCTGGTTATCACGGATCGCGCTTCACTCAATTCCATGCTGATGGGCCTCGAAATTGCCGCGCTTCTTCATCGCTTATATCCGGATAAATTCGACCTCGAGAAAACGATTGAGTTGATCGGTTCGAGGGAAACGATAGAACGGCTGGAGAAAGGCGACGCTCCCCAAAGAATTGTTTCCGACGAAGAAAGCGAAATCGCCGCGTTCTGTAAGCTGCGCGAAAAATACCTGATCTACAAATGAGCGAGCGGGCCGAGTCGCACTTGAAAAATCGTGGATTGTCGAGACGAAAAACGTCCGGGAAGCGTCCCAAGGCCTGGCTGGCGTGGAGTTCCGGAAAGGACAGCGCATGGGCTCTCCATAAAATTCAGTGCGAAGCCAGGATCGAAGTGACCGCCCTTCTCACGACGATTACAGAAATTTATAAGCGGGTTGCCATGCACGGCGTCCGCGAACACCTTGTCAAGGCGCAAGCGGAGGCAGCTGGATTACCTCTTGAGATGGTCAGAATCCCCTCGCCGTGTCCCAATGAGGTATATGAGGAGGCCATGGCCGAAGCGCTGGTGGCCGCGATACGAGCGGGCGTCACTCACGTGATTTTTGGCGACCTATTTCTCGAAGACATCCGGCGATATCGTGAACGGCAGATGGCCGCTCTCGATTTGACGCCCGTATTTCCTCTTTGGGGTCGCGATACCACACGTCTCGCAAGAGAAATGCTCGAAGGCGGCCTCGAAGCGTATTTAACCTGCGTGGACCCCAAACAGATTGACGCGTCGTTCGCGGGGCGGCGATTCGATGCACAGTTGATTCGGGACCTGCCTTCCGCTGCCGGCCCTTGCGGCGAAAATGGAGAGTTTCACACGTTTGCCTGCGCAGGCCCCATGTTTCGAAATCCGATTCCAGTTGTGCCAGGCGAAATCGTTCCGCGCGACGGATTTGTCTTTGCGGATTTTTTGCCGGCGAACCGCCAAGCTTCCCGCGGCGCCGCATAGCGCGCTCTTCACCAGCGGGAAAACCTCGAAGCGTCGAGATCAGCTCTGTTGCGATGGCGACGATTTTTGCCAGTGCTGGTAAAAGAGGAGGCCGGAAAGAATCAGCGCGAGGCCGATGAAGCACCGTACCGGACGATCGAGAAAAATGCTCACTGTGAGAGCCGTGGCGCCCAGAATAAATAGCGCAGGAACCACGGGATAGCCCCAGGTTCGGTAGGGACGCGCCAGTTGCGGCTCACGGATGCGCAGCCAGATGACGGAAGCGGTCGCCAGGCCATAGAAAATCCATCCTGCAAAAATAAAAAGTGAGTAGAGATCCTCGAAAGTTCCGGTGAGAGCCAGGACACTCGCGAGACATCCCTGGAAAACCAAAGCTCGCGCTGGTGTGCGAAATCGCCAATGCACGCCTGCGGCGGCGCGAAAAAAAATTCCGTCGCGAGCCATGGCGTAGTCCACGCGTGCGCCGCTCAAAATGGAAGAATTCATCGTGCCGAGCGCACAAATAATCATCGCCAGCGTTAGCCACACTGCGGCCTTGTGCCCGAGGAGCGAGGCGACTACATCGGAAGCCACATGCGGCGACGCGGCCACCGTTGCGAGAGGCAGCGCGAAGAAACACGCCAGCGTCATCACGACGTAGAGCCCCACTACCAGCAGGACTCCTCCAAGCAGCGCGCGCGGAATATTTTTCTGCGGGTCCACCACCTCCGAGCCGACAAGATTGACGTTGCTCCAACCGTCGTACGCCCAGAGCGCTCCTACCAGCGCGGTCAACAGTCCGGCCACCGTCAGAGTGCCGCTCCCCGCAAACAGAGGGTGGAAGTTTGCTGCATTTCCGTGTCCCAGCGAAAAGCCTACAGCAACCACCGCAACGACCGCAGCAATCTTGATGACTGTCAGTGTCACCTGCACTTGTCCGCCAAGCCTCACGCCGAGATAATTTACGAACGTCACTGCCGCGATGGCCACCACCGCGAGCGGCTGCGCCCGCGTGAAGACGAAATCGTAGGGCTTGAGTCCCGGCAGGGCGAAGTGCCACGTGAATATCGTAGCCGCCGTGGCGGGAAAGAGAAATCCGCAAAAGCGCAGCAGCCCCGCGGCGATCGTGGCAACCGACGTCGGGCGTCCCACAATCGAATGCATCCAGCCGAAGAGGAAACCCCAAGCGGGTCCGTAGGCCCGGCGCATGTAGGCGTATTCGCCGCCGGCTTCAGGCAGCGCCGCGCCAAGTTCGGCGTAGCTGAGCGCCCCAAATAGGGAGAGCGCGCCTCCCGCAATCCAGACCAGCATCACCAGGCCGACGGATTTCGCGTCGCGCGCCATATCCGCAGGCACAATGAAGATGCCGGTTCCGATCATCGTGCCCACCACGATGGCCACCGAGGCCCACGGGCCCAGTCCGCGAACGAGATCGAGAGGTTTTGAGCTCATCGCACGTTTGTGGATGGCATGGATGTTTTTGTGGCAGCGAAAGTTGTAAGGCTAGTCAGCGACCCGATGCAGAAAGTGACCAGCGTGCCTGCGAAAACATACCAAGTCCACGCCAATTTAGTTTCAAAATGCACGGCAATCATTGCAGCGATGCCCGCGAGCATCCCGGTGATCGCTCCCCTTTCTGTCGCGCGCCGGTTCCATAGCCCGAGCAGAAAAACGCCGAGTAGGCCGCCGTAGGTGATCGATGCAATCGTCAACCCGGCTTCCAGCACCGGCCCCCAGCGAATCAGGCCCAACATTCCAAGAATTACGCCCCAAACTAGCGTCAGCAGACGCGAGCGGCGAAGGAGTCCCGCTTGCGCGCCGGCCATTTGTTCGTGCCGCGGCGCGAAATCCATTACGCTCGACGACGCAAGAGAGTTCAATGATCCGCTGGCATTCGACATCGCCACGGCAAAAATGGATGCGAGCACGATGCCGGCGAGTCCAGCCGGCATGTGTCCCACGATGAACTCGGGATAGATTTTGTCTGCGTCCCCTCCGGGAATCGCCAGCGAAAAATGCTGCGCATATGCGAAAAGCATCACTCCGATGACCAGAAAGAGCGCGAATTGAACGAAGATGATGACGCCGCTGCCGAGCAGGGCTTTCTTTGCGTCTCGCTCGCTGCGCGCGGCGAGCAGCCGCTGCACCATGGTTTGGTCCGTGCCGTGGCTCGCCATGGTGAGAAATGTTCCTCCGATGACGCCCGCCCAAAACGAGTACGCCCGCGTCAAACTGAACGTAAAATCGAACACGCGCAGCTTGCCTCCCGCGGCTGCGGCTGCCTGCGTCACGCTGGCCCAGCCGCCGGGAATCTTGTGAAGCAGCAGCGTAAACGCTGCCACAGACCCGGCAAGATACAGAAAAAATTGCAGCACATCTGTCCAGATTACCGCTTTCATGCCTCCTTCGAATGTATAGAAAATCGTGAGCACGGTAATAATGAGAATCGATACGCGGTCTCCCGTGCCGAATGCGACGCTGATGACTTTGCCGATGGCGGAGATTCGCACGCCTTCGGCCACCACGCGCGTCACGAGGAAAACGCTCGCGGCGGTTTTTTTCATCTTCAGCCCGAATCTCTTTTCGAGTAGCTCGTACGCCGTGTAGAATTCTCCGCGGAAATAGTGCGGGACGAGGATCAAGCAAAGAATCACCCGTGCGGCCAGGTATCCGATGACCACTTGCAGGAACCCGAGATTGCCCGCGTACGCAATCGCGGGCGTGCCGATGATCGTCAGCGTGGAGGTTTCCGTCGCTACGATCGAGCAGGCCAGCGCCCACCAAGGTGCCGAGCGGCTGCCGAGAAAATAATCGCGCAGGTTGCGCTGGCCTCGACGGAAGTACGCGCCGAATAACGTCACCCCGGCGAGGTAGCAGATCAGGATTGCCAGGTCAGCGGCGCTGATTCGCATGGATGCGCGATTCGAGAATCGCGCGATGCTATGCGTCGGAGAGAGCGGCTGTCAAGCGAGCCGTCGAATCACATTGCGACGAAATCAACGAACAGACCGCGGCCGCCTCAAATGGTTTCTCGGATTCGATGGCGGAGGCACAAAAACGCATTGCGTGCTTCTCGATGAGCGTGGCCGCACGCGCGCCGAATCCTTCGCCGGGCCTTCGAATCCGCGCCGCGTCCCGTTCCGGCTCGCGTGCAGGGAACTCAAGTCCGCGGCGCAAGAATGTCTGCTTTCGCGCCGGATTTCGCCGCGTGAAATCACGGGAGTCTGCGCGGGAATTGCCGGCGCAGGGATAAGCGCCATGCGCTTTCGCATCGCCGCTTTTTTGCGCCGGTTGTTTCCGGCCGCGCGCGTCGACGTGACCACCGATCTCGCCATCGCCCTCGATGCCGCTTTCACTTCAGGGCCAGGAATTGTTCTCGTCGCCGGCACTGGTTCAGCCGCCTTGGGAAGAAGTTCTCGCGGCCACGAAGTTCGTGCAGGAGGAAAAGGGCCGCGCCACAGCGATCTGGGCAGCGCCTTCGATGTCGGTCGCCGCGCAATCGCGCTTGCGCACCGAAGCCCTTCCAAGAAAGAAAACGTATCGCTGAGACGGAAGATCCTGAAGTCGTTACGATTTGCGTCCTGGCATGCTCTGGATTCTCGGGTCGGCAAGAACGCGGATGCTGTTTACCCCAAAATATTTCCGATTGTCGCGCGTGAGGCGATGCATGGAAACCCTGTGGCACGGGCGATTCTCTCTGGCGCTGCCGTCGAGCTCGCCCAGCTGGTCGCGCAGGTCGCATCTCGATTGCGGCTTCGCGGAAGAGGAGTCATAGTCGCCCAGGCCGGCGGAATGTTCGGCCGAAGCGAATTTTTCGACGCCGCCGTCAGAGCTGAAATACTCAAGAGACTTCCGGGAGCGAAGCTCCGAAGATTGCGAATCTCGCCGGCGGAAGCGGCGGGGCGTCGCGCGCGGCAGGACTGGATTTCGCGAAGCCCTCTCGCGGATAAATGAAAATATGGCGGAACGCAGAATCAATCCTCGGTGGTTCATGCTGGCGGGCGGCCTGGCCTTGCTGGTCTATCTGGGGTATGCGTCGTGGCAGGCGATGAAAGTGAGCTATGAAGTCTGCATGAATTTTCGCGGCAACACGCATTGCGCGCAGGCTAGGGGCACCCGCGCGGAAGATGCCATCCGCAACGCGCAGGAGATTGACTGCCAGTTGCTCTCGAGCGGCCGTGACGAAAATATGGTCTGTCTCGACACCCAGCCTTCGAGCGTCCGCAATCTTTCTTCGGGCGATAATCGCTGATCAGCGCCGCGCGATAGCTTCCGTTACAGGGCGGCCCAGCATTCGCAAGTACGTCATCAATTGTGCGCGATGATGAATTTCGTGCTCATTGATGCCCATCAGGATCACTCCCACGTTGCGGCGAAACCCCAGACCTACGTGTGCTCGCTCTTCGTCGAAAAGAGATGCGGGAGCGGCGCTCACCAGCGCGAGAGTTTCCTCGTGCACGCGCTCGATATTTTTTAAGTCCTCAGCGAGCGTGCCACTTGCCCCCAGAGTGGAGCGCAGGCCCTGCGGAATGCGCTTCTCGTAATACGCAAAATTTCCGTCGAGCGCCACGCGGCGCACGCCTTCTTCAGCGACCCACATGTGCTGGAGCATCTCTCCGATGCTCAAAGCATCCTTTTCCGGGCGAAAGCTGACGTCTCCGTCTTCGATTCTTTCGAGCACCATCCGCGTCCGGTTGCGGATGGCCCGCTTCTGCTTTAGAAAGAAGTCGCGAAGTTCCATGCCGCGATTATATGCCATTTGAAATGGGACGCGTGCGGCGAGGGAAAGTGGGCGCTCATGCGGATTTGACACCCTGCGCCGCTCTCCGTAGCATGGACTTGACGCGCATGGAAGACCCCAATCCCCTTCAGCCCCGCGGCCGCGAAGCTGGTGGCCCTGAACGCCGCCGCTCCGCGCGCTTCGATTGTGATTTTCGTCTGGAGATGCTCCGCGGCTCGGAAGTATTTTCCTTGCAGATCACAAATCTATCCAAGTTTGGAATGTTTGTGCAGACTGGTGATCCGCTCTGGGTGCGCGCGGAATTCCAAGCCCGTTTGTTGACGGAGAGTCCGATTCTTCTTGATTGCGTCGTGCGCCGCGTCGAACCCGGCCGGGGTATGGGCATTGAATTCTGTGATTTGTCTCCCTCGGCGAGGAGCTCCCTTGATGAATTGCTATGGAAGTTGGCAGGCCGCTCAGGGAAGGAATGACGCGCTGCCTACACTGCGGCGCTGATCGGAATCGCGATATCTGTGAAGCCTGCGGGCTCAGTTCCAACGCCGCGGAGATGGCTCTGCGGCGAAAATTTTATTACCGCACAGCCATATTTCTGAGCGGCTCGATTGCTTTTGTTGCTGCCAGCGGGAGATACCCCCCTCTGGATCTCGACGGCATCTTGATTTTCGGCGGTGTGTTCTTTTTCGTGACCCTGGCTCTCGCCATTCTGTTCGAGCGCCGGGCCGTGCGTCATCTCGAAGTCGAAGCACTGAAGCGCGTCTACTACGGCCTCGTGCCGGTTCCGTGGCTGCTCGGATTGTTGCTGCTTCTGAACGGCGCGTTAGATCATGCAGCACCCATCGCCTACAACGAAACGGTTGTCGGCAAATTCTCCATGTCCGGTTTTCTTCCAACCAATCGGCTGGTGGTCACTTCTTGGCGTTCGGGTAAGCAAGTAGAGCGAGTGCCGGTCAGTCGTCTGGATGCGGACCGCTTTCATGCCGGCGATTCGATCACCGTGCAGGTGAAGGGCGGTCTCGCCGGAATTCCCTGGGTGGAATCGGTCAGCTCTCGCTGAACCTCGATGGAGCTATGCTCCCGCGTAGATACTGCGCTTCAGAAACTCTCCTGCGCCCGGACGCCCGGTGAAATTGTTGTTCTCGACGACCACTTTTCCGCGCGAGAGGACGACCTTCGGCACTCCTTTCACGCGGATCCCTTCGAACATCGAATAATCCACTCGCATGTGATGGGTCTTCGCGCTGATGACCTGCTCTTCATTCGGGTCGAAAACTATCAAGTCAGCGTCCGAGCCAATCGCCACCGTTCCCTTGCGCGGATATAGTCCGAACAGCTTTGCGGGAGCGGTAGAGACCAATTGCACGAAACGGTTCGGCGAAAATCGTTTCCCGTGTACGCCTCCCGTGTACACCAGGCTCAGCCGGTGTTCGATCCCGGGCCCGCCGTTGGGAATTTTCGTGAAATCGTCTTTGCCCAGCTCCTTCTGTTCTTTGAAGCAGAACGGGCAGTGATCCGTCGAAACGACTTGCAACTCATCCTTGGCGAGGCCCTGCCAGAGCTTTTCCTGGTGCCACTTTTCGCGCAGCGGAGGCGTGAAAACATATTTCGCCGCTTCGAATCCGGGAGCCTCCATGTTTTCGAGCGAGAGAAAAAGATACTGCGGGCACGTTTCCGCGTACGCGGGCAACCCGCGGTCGCGCGCCTCGCGGACCTTTTCGAGCGCCTCATTGCAGGAAAGATGCACGATGTAAACGGGCGCCCCGGCCATTTCCGCGAGCGCCAGCGCGCGCGAAGTGGCTTCGCCTTCGGCCGTTGTCGGGCGCGTCAGCGCGTGATACTTCGGCGCGCGTTTCCCTTCCGCCAGCGCCCGCTTCACGATGACGTCGATGGCCCCGCCATTTTCCGCGTGCATGCAGATCATCCCGCCGTATTTCGCAGCGGCGCTCATGGCGCGAAAAATGGAGCCGTCGTCGAGCATGAAGACGCCGGGATAAGCCATGAACAGCTTGAAGGTGGGTACCCCTTCGCGCACCAGCGCGCCCATTTCATCCAGTTGCGCGTCGGCCAGTTCGGTGATGATGCAGTGAAACGCGTAATCGATCGTAGCCCGCCCATTGGCTTTCTTCATCCACGCATCGAACGCATGCCGCAGCGTCTGGCCCTTGTATTGAATCGCGAAATCGATCAGCGTTGTCGTGCCGCCGAAGGCCGCCGCGCGCGTCCCGGTCTCGAAGTCGTCGGCGCTGGTCGTGCCGCCGAAGGGCATGTCCAAGTGCGTGTGCACGTCTATTCCGCCGGGCATCACGTAGCGCCCGCTCGCGTCAATGGTCTTTGTCGCGTTCTCGGCGGAGAGATCGCCCGCAACCGCCGTGATTTTTCCGTCGAGGATTCCCACGTCGCTCGCGTAAGTATCCGTTGCCGTAACGACTGTCCCGCCCTTGATGACGGTATCGAAACGCATCACAGCCTCCGATCTTTCGCTCAAAATTCGAAGCTGCATCTTAGGCCACACTTCGAATCGAGAGCAAGTCGCCGCGGGTATCTCCGTGAACACTCCGCTTCGCGCCGGCGCTGCAAAAACGCATCCACCAGATAAGATGGAAAAATGATTTCCGCGGCTCTGCTCGAACGCTTTCCATTTCTCGAAAATCTGCAAGAGGAATGGCAACCCATCGCCAGATGGGCGGTTGGCGCATGGCTGGCTTTTTATTTGCTGTTCATATTGCAAGCGGCTCGCGGTTCCGGAGCCTTGCTGATGATCGACTTGGTGTTCTTGCCCATCCACGAAGGCGGCCATCTGATCTTCCGATGGTTTGGCGATTGGCTGCACATCGCCGGAGGGACTCTGCTGCAGCTCTTCGTGCCCCTTGCACTGGCTGTGTATTTTTATTTTCGACGCCAGCTAGCTGGCACGGCCTTTTGCGCGTTTTTCCTTTTCGAACAGTTTCTGCCCATCGCCACGTACATGGCGGATTCGCGCTCGCAGGTGCTCTCCTACGTCACCGTGGGCGACCCGGAATTCGCCGTCCACGACTGGTTCTGGATGCTCTCGCGCCTGGGAGTTCTCGAGCACGACACGCAGATTGCCGCGTGGGTTCGCATGGCAGGCTGGCTCGGAATGCTTGCGACGATTTCTTGGTTTGCTTGGCGCGGATGGCGGGCTCGGGTCCCCGCCAAACGTCCCAACTTCATCTGAATTCTCGCACGCCGCAGATCACTTCGCCCGCGCCGGAGCTTTTTGCTGGAAGTAAGGCAGTATGTCCCGCGAGTACGCGTCCAGCGTGGCTTCTTCCTCTCCCGACATTAGATAAATATTGAATTGCGTCACGCCTGCCCGCGCCAATTCCTCGAGCTTTTTGCGGTGCGCCTCCGCCGTGCCGAGTATGCAGAAGCGGTCTACCACTTCATCGCTCACGAAATTTGCGTTGCTGCTTCCCACTTCGCAATGGTGCAGGTAGTCGTATCCCTCGCGGTTGCGAACGTAAGCCGTCAGCGCCGGAGGCAGCTCCTCGGGTTTGTATCGATTTACCAGGTCAATCACGTGGTTGGAAACCAGGGCAGGGAACCAGCGCACGTGCTCGCGCGCTTTCTTCAAGTCGCTCGCAACCCACACGGCTGCGGCGGACATCACTTCGATTCTATTCGGGTCGCGCCCCGCCTCTCGCGCGCCCTCGCGCACGAACCCGAGGCACCATTCGATCAAATCCGGATCCGCAAGCTGCAGGATCACGCCATCCCCGATTTTCCCCGCCAGGTGCAGCGCCTTCGGCCCGTAACCCGCGATCCACACCCGCGGAGTTCCACCCTTCGCCCACGGCAGTCGCGTCGCCTTGCCGTCGTACATAAGTTCCCGCCCGGCCGTAAGCTCGCGGAATTGCTGCACGCTCTCTTCGAGCGTAGCGAGCGTCGTCGGCTTTTTCCCCAGGACGCGCCGCGAGCTGTCGCCCCTCCCGATTCCCATTTCCATGCGCCCGCCGGAAACAAGGTTCAGCGTCGCAAAGAGGCTCGCCGTCACCGTGACGTCGCGCACCGCCGGATTCGTCACGCACGTTCCCAGGTGAATCCGCCTCGTGTTCGCAGCCATCAACGTCATCAGTGGATACGGTTCCATCCAGATGACGTGCGAATCGAAAATCCACGCGTAATCGAATCCCCCCTCTTCCGCCCCTCGCGTCAGGCTAAGGATTCGCTCGATGGCAATGTCCGGTTTCAGTGTGATTCCGAATCGCATGGCGTGATCGCTCTCCTCGCGAAAGCCGCCAGTATAACGCCAACCGCATCCTCTCGCGCAATGCAGGCGCCGCCAGCTACTGCCCTAATTTGTGAAGTCGTCAGGGCACGGCGTTAGCTGTGCCGCACCTTCGGAAAAGCCGAAGGGGTTTTAACCGCAGAGGCCCCGCCTTGCGTGGGATTCCCCCCACGAAGAGAGAAAAAAGTGAAACGTGCTAAAATTTCTCGTTCTTTTGTTTTGACGGGTTTACGTCGGCGCAGTTGCCAATCTTCGCGGAGCGAGCATCAGCATGACCGACCTGTTTCGCATCGCTTTGGCCACCCCTCCATTTCCGAAATCCATCGACCATGGAATGGAATGCGTTGAGAAATTCGTCCGCGAAGCCTCCGAGCGCCAGGCCGCGATCGTCTGTTTCCCGGAGTCCTACGTACCGGGCTACCGCGGCGCAGATGAGCCGGTCGCGCCCCATTCGGCAGCGGCGCTGCAAGCGTCGCTCGAACGCGCTCAGGCCCTGGCCCGGCAGTGGCGCATTACCGTTATCTTGCCGATGGATTGGGATCACGCCGACGGAATTCTGAACGTCGCTGCGGTAATCACGTCCGAAGGGGTGCTTCTGGGGTCTCAAAGTAAGAATCAGCTCGACCCTACTGAGGATCGCATCTACGTTCCCGGAAACAAGCGTCAGCTTTTCGAAGTTTCAGGAATCAAATTTGGTATTTCCATTTGCCACGAAGGCTTCCGCTACCCGGAGGCTGTCCGCTGGGCCGCTCGCCGTGGCGCGTCCATTGTGTTTCATCCCCACTGCACGGGAAGCAACCACGTCGGTAAGCGTCCCAACGAATTCCGAAGTCGCGAGAATCCCTATTACGAGCAAGCGATAATGTGCCGCGCTCTCGAAAACAATATTTTCTTTGCGAGCATCAATTACGCTTTCGCTTTCCAGGAGTCGGCGACGTGTATCATCGGCCCATCGGGCGATTGTTTGGGCTACCAGGCCTACGGCGAATCAGGGCTTCTGGTGGCAGGCCTTGATCTCACTCAAGCCACCCGAAATCTGGCGGTCCGTTACAACGCAAGTGCCTACGTCTGATACTGCATGCGCATTTTTCTTCGTCACCGGCACCCCGCCGGCTCGCCCGTTCGATTTTAGTGCGCGACAAATACTCCGCTTGGTTAAGCGAACGGGTTTTCGTCCGCAGTCGGTCCAAACACCACCGGGAGCGGCACGTCCAGCAGCCGAAGGTAGACCCCCAGTTGGCCACGATGGTGATACAGGTGGTTGAGCATGCTCCTTCGCAGCGCCGCGATGCGCGGCTTATTGAAAATTTCCTTCCCTTTGAAGGAGAAGCGCCAGTTTCCGAGAGCGGTTTGTTCCGTCATGTTGCTCAGGAGCTCCTCGGCGGTGCGCACATTCTTCTCGAACGTCGCGCGAATTTCTTCCGCGCTGTTTGCTGTCGCGGGCGGACTGCTGCCTGGGCTGAATTCGTCCAGTGTTGCAATTCTTTCGGCCATGCCGGGAATATTGGCGATATGCATGGCCAATTCGCCAAGCGATCTCGATTTCGGATGCGGCTTCCAGCCGAGCTTGTCGCCTGGAACCCTTTCGAGTAGCCGTCGAGTTGAGGGTATTTCTTCGCGCAGTTCGTTCAGAATGGGTTCGACTATCGCTACCATTTTTGTTTCCTCCTCGAGAATTTATTTTGCCTGTGCAGCCGTCAAACGCGCCGGGCTTCGCGTCAATTAGGCGCGGAGAGACGAATCCACGACGGTTGCGAAATCGCCCTTGTGCAACAGCTATGCCTACACTACTGCAGCTGCTCGCGGAAAACCTGCACTGGCCATGATCTCTTCGATTTGCGCACGATGTCGTTCGAAGTGCGCCCCCATAATGAGCAGCCACTGATAGCAATCCAGCTCTCCGTACATCGGATGCGGAAAGAAATGGCTTCTCAGCTCGGCATTTGTCGTCGCTGCAAATTCGGAGCAGCGCCGGCGAACGGCATCGAGTTGCCGAAACAGCTCCTCGTGCTGCCATTGACCCTTTGGCTGCACAAACTCAGGTGCCTGAAAGCCCGGCGTGCGGCTCTCGATAGTTTGGATCAGCTCATCGTCTCGGCCTTCCCATGCGCTGCGCTTTGAGAAGTCTACAGGCTCTCGTAGCAACTGCTCAATTCGGCCGAGAACACGATTTTCGACGATGGTAAGGTGCTCCAAGTTCTCCGCAACCGACCATCTGTCCACGGCTGGTTTGTAGTCGAGCTGTTCCGGCGCAAGGCCCTGAGTCAAGCCCAGCAGCCGCTCCCTGGTCTTCGCGAGGTAGTCCGTAAGTCGCTTGCGTTCGGCTGGCGTTATGGCGCTGCCGTTTTTGTGATCCATTTGTCTTCTCCTTATTGGTTACTCCAAAATTGGATTTCGTACTCAAAGAAAAATTGTTGTCAGCGCCCGGCTTCGGCGCGGGCCCGAATGCGCTCCGTAATGTGCGTCCATCCCTTGCTGATGCCTTGCCGGTACTCGTCGGGAATCGCGCCGAGAGCGTAATGGTGGAAGGCTATGAGCGTCCCGCCTTCCACTTCGCTCAGCCGGTATTGCACATTGGAGACCACCGCGTAGGACATGAACAGCGGCCCGCACAGTTCGAGCAGTGTCGGCCGCTTGATGGCCTGCACGTGTCCCCAAAAGTGGCCATTGCCGTCGCCCAGGTCGCGATACCAGCGCCCGCCGGGCCAGGCCTCGAGTTTCATCGGCAGCGGCTTGCCCTCCGGCGTGTCCGCTCCGGGGCCAAGCTGTTCGAGCAGCGCGGCGAATGTTGCGTCCAGCGGCGCGCGCACTTGGATTTCTTGCGTCACGTTCAATATCAGCTTCTCTACTGCCGGTGCTGTTGGTGCTGTCGTTGCGGAACTCATGGTTCCTCCTTTTGAATTGGTAAGCCCGAATCCGATTTCTGCATCTTCGCCTCGGCGCGCTCCTTGATGCGCAGCAGCTGATGCTGCCAGAAGCGCTCGAAGGTTTTGGTCCATTCATGCAACGGGCGGATTGCGGCGGCATTGGTACGATAGAGCATGCGCCGGCCCCAGCGCCGCGCGCGGACCAGTCCCACGTCGCGCAGAACCCGCAGATGCTTGGAAACCGAAGGCTGCGCTAGCCGCAACTTCACCACTATGTCGCCCACGGGTCGTTCCTCGAGCGCCAGATACATCAATATCTCTCGGCGCCGAGGCTCGGCCACGGCATTAAACGCATCGGAAGTGGTTGCGGCTCGCGGCACGGGGAGAATATTACATTCCCATATAGGAATATGTCAAGTGAAATCTTTGCGAGGCTTCGGAGCCCTGGATACCTCGCGCACTTGTGCTGTCTAGTCTCCATAGCCACCTAGCTAAACGTGCGCTCCAAGAAATTTACCGTACCCTAAACGTATGGTTCGTTGAATAGGCCCGCCCTCGAATCGGGCAGTTTCAGCTCTGGCTCACTCTCACAAGCGTGTCTTCGATTGTCTAGACGTTTTCCGCGATCTGTGGCACTGAATGCATTGAATGTCCTTGGAGAAACGCTTAGTATCAAAGCGATGAACAAGAAGCTGGTAGCATTTGTCGTGGGCCATGAGCACTGGGGAAAATCTCACACGCTGCGCGCATTAATAAAGATTTGTGGCCACAACGCACGGCGCGCAACCATTGGTGGGTTTGACTTCTTCGTTCGCAAGACGTCAAACGATGACGAACCAAAGAAGTACCGTGAGTTCATGAAACACACTCCTGGACCCCACCTCATCGCTGCGCTTTGTCCTAAGTTCGAGAAGCTAGAGAACAGCCAGACTGACAAAAAGCTTGTGGATCAAACTCTTCGGAAACTTCAGAGAAGGGGGTTCACGCTTATATTTTGGGTAATCAAGCACAAGTGCAGCAACCCGACCGAATCCATTTGTAAGCATGAAATTTCGGAGTTGTGCAGATACGGCAAGGTGAAAGTCTTTGCAAGAATTAGAACGAACCCCAGCCAAAGAGCGAAGAAGTTCCGATCTTTCGTCTCGAACAACATTCGCCCATAGATTACGAAGCGATTCCCCTACAACTCTCGTCGCTCCCACTCTGAGATCGAGCAATTACTCTACGCCATGCGACGCCACCTTGCCCCTGTTCCTGGCGTGCATTCAGTTTGCTGACCAAGCTGACCTCTCACCTACCGATGGAATTCCTAGTACTATAACTTTACTTTCGCGCCAAGGTGTGATACCCTGTTGCCGAACATAAAACGAATCCAGACTCGGAGGGCGGGGCCTTTGATCCCCGCCCTTCACTGTTTTTATCGTGCAAAATGACCCCAAAATGCCCCCTAATCCATTCAATATAAAACATTTAATAGCGAATTCTGGCTCAACCCTGTACTCGCATTCTACCCGCAACACTCAAGGAACTGGGAGCTTCGTAACTCGTTCAAAACAAAGCTCCGACACCAGTTCTAATCGAGACAAAATGGCGAGTTAACTTTTCAATTTCGCGCTCTTTATTGAAACGAAAGGAGTAAGCAGTTGATGTCCGAAAAACTACACTCAGTCCGCCCTGGCAACCCGCGCAAGCCACCCTACTTTTCATGCGCTCCTGCTCCGGCCTTCACCAAGGTCTTTACTCAAGAGAAAGAATCTTGTATAGGTATTGTCAGCGTCAATTCCCATCCGAGGTATGGTCTATGACAAAGAGAACGGGCTTGATTTGTACCCTGCTGGTGATTCTCCTCGGCGTAGGATTCCGGCTCGCGGCGCAGCAGAAGCTCGACAACTATCGGCGCGAACAGGCTAAGGACATCCTCAAGGACATTTACGATGGCGTGAAGAAGGATTACTACGACTCCAAATTTCACGGGATTGATCTTGACGCTCGATTCAAGGAATACGAAGGCAGGATTGACAAGACCGATTCGCTTAGTCACGCCTTCGGAATCATCGCCGGATTTCTGGAGGCTTTTAACGATTCGCATCTGTTTTTCATTCCCCCCTCGCGGCCGATGCGTTTGGAATACGGCTACCGGATGCAAATTGTTGGCGAGCGGGCCTTCATCACTGAGGTGAAGAGCGGCACCGATGCCGCAGAAAAACTCTCCCCCGGCGATGAAGTGCTCGGCGTGCATCACTTCACCGTCAATCGAGAGGACCTCTGGAAAATGAACTACTATTTTAATCAACTGGCGCCTCAGCCCGAATTAGACCTCGTGGTGCGCACTAACTCTGGTCAAGAACACGAAGTCACAGTTCAGGCAAAGGTTCGTCAGCTCAAGCGCGTCCTGGATTTAACGGGATCAGGAAACGGCCTGGATATCTGGGACCTCATGCGTGACGAAGAGAATCAAGTTCATCTTGTTCGCCAGCGCTACTACGAGAAAGGTCGCGTGATGTTTTGGCAGATGCCAATTTTTGATCTCGACCCGGCGGATGCCGATCACATGATGGATATTGTGAGAAAGCACGAGGCGCTGGTCCTGGATTTGCGCGGCAACCCCGGAGGCCGCGTGGATGGCTTGGAGAGGCTCCTGGGCGGATTTTTTGACCATGACGTGAAAGTCGGCGATCGCATCGGCCGCAAGGAGATGAAGCCGGAGATCGCCAAGACCCGCGGCGGAAGAGTCTTCAGTGGCAAGGTTGTCGTGCTCGTGGACAGTCGCTCGGCCTCCGCGGCGGAAATCTTTGCCCGTTTGATGCAGCTCGAACATCGTGGAACGGTCATCGGGGATCGCTCTTCCGGCAGCGTCATGGAAGCGCGCCAGATTCCTTACGATCTCGGTCAGGACACCAAAGTCTTTTTCGCCGAGTCTGTGACCATTGCCGACCTCATCATGACCGATGGAAAGAGTCTCGAACACAACGGTGTCACGCCGGATGAAATAATTCTCCCCACCCAAGAAGACCTCGCCAAAGGCCGTGACCCTGCGCTCGCTCGCGCCGCGGAACTTGTCGGCTACAAGCTCGATCCTGTGGAAGCCGGAAAGATGTTTCCCTTTGAGTGGCCCTCGCAATGATCGTTAGTTCGCGCAACTATTTTCAGAGCAGATCGATCTCGAAGTTTTGCCGCCGTCTCGGAACGCGAGCTGCGCTTTCTAGTGCTAGAGTAGCGAAGTCATGCGGCGCATCGTCATTCTCGGCGCTGGCTTCGGCGGCATGGAGGCTGCCGTCACGCTCGATCGAAACCTCGGTCGATCGCCCGATGCGGAAATTTTGCTCGTCAGCGCCCAGAACTATTTCATGTTCACCCCGCTTCTCCCTCAAATTGTTTCGAGCTACATCGAGCCGCGCCACATCGTTCAGGCCATTCGCGAAGTCCGCGGCAAGCGCCGCTACCGTTTCCGCCGCGAAGAAGTCCGCTCTGTCGATCTCGATCAAAAAAAGATCCTTCTGGATTCCGGCGCCATCGACTACGATTCGCTCATCGTTGCGCTTGGCAGCCGCACCGATTATTTTGGCGTTCCCGGAGCGCGCGAGAATTCGCTCGACTTCAAAACCCTCGAGGACGCGGTGGTCCTCCGCGAGCGCCTGCTCGATTTCTGCGAGCACGCCGACCACACGCAGGATGCGGATGAGCGCCGCCGGCTCCTCACTGTCGGCATTGTCGGCGGGGGTTACACCGGAGTCGAACTCATCTGCGAAATGCGCGATTTCTTTTATCAGTATGCCCTTCGCCGCTATCGCGGAATTTCCAAAGGCGAAATTCATCTCATCCTCGTCGAAGCATCGCCCAACATCCTCAGTGGCGTTCATCCCAAACTCCGCGCGCACGCACTTAAGCGCCTGCAATCGGAAGGCATCGAGATTCGCTACAACGCGCGCGTCACGCGCTGCGCTCCGGGTGTCGTCGAAATCAACGGAGCCGAGCGCCTCGAGCCGGGAACTGTCGTTTGGACAGCTGGCGTCCGCGCGCATGAGCTGGTCGAAAAACTTCCCGGCAAGCATGACGCCATCGGTCGCGCCGTCGTGAATGAAAACCTGCAGCTCGAATCGCACCCGGAAGTTTTTGTCGTCGGCGATTCCGCCGCTGCTGTCTCCGGCCTCGAAGCGCCCCGCGTTGCTCCCGTGGCCATCACCCAGGGCGTTCTTGCGGCCCGCAACATCGTTCACCTCATGCGCGGGGAACCGCTCGAAAGTTATCGCTACGTCTCGAAGGGCACTACCGTCTCGCTCGGAATGAATGATGCCGTGGTGAGCTTCGCGGGAATCAATATCCACGGCTATTTCGCGTGGCTGCTCTGGAACGCGATTCACCTCTACAAGCTCGTCGGAATGAAAAAACAATTGCAGGTTGCGCTCGATTGGTCGCTCGGCACTCTTTTCCCGCGCGACGCCGCCATCGTTCGCCGCCCGCGCGGATGTCCGCTTTGCGACGTAAGACACAATTAATTTCGCCTGCGCCCGGCTCAGTATGCGATTCGAAGATCCAGCGGATGGGGAAGCTGCACTTCGACGGTATTGCCGTAATCGCCCAGCCGCACGCGGACAAGTTGCGCGGGGCCCACGTCGCGGTCCACCCAATCGGAAGCGGGGATTCGCCGGCCCGCGGGCGGAATCTCGTCCGTCTCTTTATTTTCCTTCTGCGATTTCACTTCCGTGGCGGAAAGCTCATAGACCGACTTCGCCGCGGAATCGATGCACATCCAGCGATGTCCGAGCTGAATCAGAATCAGATTTTTCTTTTTTTCCGCGCGATAAACGTTCCACGAAACTACTCCGTGGCCGTTCAACTTGAGTTGTGCGTCGGAAACGGGCTTCCAAATGATTCGGCCGCTATCACCCGCGTGAATCGCTGCGGCGAAAAGAAGAATCGTCAGCGCAGCATAGAAAATCTGTTTTGCAAAACTTCGCATTTCTCTTCGAGGAGCGCCCGTCTCAGCGCCATTCAACGGGCACTTTGCGGGACGCCACGATCACACAGCCATTCTGGCGGCCATGCGCGACGATGTCGCGCAGCAGTGCCACGTCCTGCTGGCAGTATTCGACAACGCGCTGGCGATTTCCTTCGCGCCACCAGCGCACGGCGTCCAGCCCGTCGCCGCCCTTCGCGCTCCCAAGCGTTTCGCGTGCGAGTTGTTCGAGTTTTACACGATGGCCGAGACGGCGGTACAAATCCTCGTGAATATCGAACGACCGCGCCGCGGCCGTGTCCACGGGAGCGTAAGCGCGCAGGACTTCGAAGTCGAAGCGATTTCCATTGAAAGAAATGAATCTCTCAAAGCGGCCCAATTCGCTGATCAGCGCCAGGGCGTCCGGCTCAAACCAGTTGCGAAATCCGCCCGCGCTGTCCCACGTCACCGCCACCGCGAGCCCGAACGCGCGGATATTTTTCCATCCGCCCGGCACTTCATCGGCCAGGCGCAGCGTTTCAATGTCGAAGTAAATCTCTTGCGCGCCGAAAAGATTTCCTGTTGTGCTCAAGGTTGGATTCGCCCTGGCGGCTCGGATTTAATAGATGCTCGATTCGCGTTTACGGCCGGTGTAATCAATGTACACGGTCTTCAGCTCGGTATAAAAATCGAGCGCCACGTGGCCCACCTCGCGCTGCCCTACGCCTGTTGCTTTGATTCCGCCGAAAGGCACGTGCGCCTCGCCGCCGACGGTGGGCGAATTTACGTGCGTGATACCTGTCTCGATTCTTTCAATGAATTCGAAAATGCGCGTCGCGTCGCTTGTGTAAATGGAGCTTGCCAGACCGTAGCGCACCGAGTTCGCCGCTTCGAGCGCCTCATCAAAATCTTTCACGCGCACAATGCTGAGCACCGGCCCAAAAATTTCCTCCTGCGCAATGCGGCTTTGCGCCGTTGCGTGATCGAAAATCGTCGGCGCCACAAACCAGCCTTTGTCAAACTTAGGCCCGTTCAATCGCTCGCCGCCGCAAAGCAGTTTCGCCTCTTTTTTCCCGATCTCAATGAAGCGAAGGACGGTGTTCATTTGCGTTTCGTCCACCGACGGCCCCATCTCGACGCCCGGTTCGAGCCCATTGCCCACGACAAATTTCTTCGTGCGTTCCACGAGCGCGCTCACGAATTTGTCGGCCACGCTTTCTTCAATCACCACGCGGCTCGTCGCCGTGCATCGCTGCCCCGTAGAAGCAAAAGCGCCGAAGAGTACCGATTCGACCGCCAAGGGAAGGTCTGCGTCCGCCAAAACGACGACGGGATTCTTTCCACCCATCTCGCATTGCACTTTCTGCATGCGTTTTGCGCCGCTCGCATAGATCTGGCAGCCGATTTCCGTGGAGCCGGTAAAGGACATCGCGCGCACGTCCGGATTTTGCACCAACTCATCGCCGACGTCCTCTCCCGCGCCAAGCACTACATTCAGCACACCCGGCGGCAATCCAGCCTGCTCGAAGATTTCCGCCGTGCGAATGGCGCACAGCGGCGTCAGTTCCGCGGGCTTTAGAACGCAAGTATTGCCGGTCACCAGCGCGGGCGCAATCTTCCACACAGGAATGCAGAGGGGAAAATTCCACGGCGTGATGGCTCCCACCACTCCCAGCGGCTGTTTCATCGTGTACACAAAATTCTTGGGCAGCTCGCTCGGGAAATTCTCGCCGCCGAGCCGCCGCGCTTCGCCGGCCATGAATTCCAGAATATTGATGCTGCGCTGCGTTTCGCCGAGCGCGTCCTTCAGGGATTTGCCTTCTTCGCGCGTCAGGAGTTTCGCCAGCTCTTCTTTCTGCTCCTCCATGATGCGCACGGCCTTGAAGAGAATCTTGCCGCGCTGCGGCGCAGGAGTTTCGCGCCAAGCAGGGAAGGCCGCCTTGGCCGCGGCAATCGCTTGCTGCATTTCCGCGCGAGTCGAAAGCGGGACACGCGCGACGATTTCATCGGTGTTCGCGGGATTCCGCCGCTCCATCACTTGCGTCGTTCGCGATTCGACCCATCTCCCGCCGATGAAATTCCGGCACGTCCCGGTCGCTGTAGTTGCCGTCGCCATCAACCTCTCCCAATCAATTGATCCACGTTTCTTACCAGAATGTTTCCATTGGGCGATTCCTGATTTGTAAGAAGCCCTCTACGAGCGCACCTCGCCAAACGATTTATCGAGGAGCCGGATTCCGTCGTCCACGTCAGCTTTGGAAATATTCATGGGCGGCGCCATGCGAATCACGTTGCCGTAAAGGCCGCCTTTGCCAATGAGCAAGCCATTGTCGCGCGCGCGGTCGAGCAATTGTGCTGTTGCTTCCGGAGCGGGCTCTTTTGTGCCGCGGTCTTTGACCAATTCGAGCGCCTGCATCATTCCCTTGCCGCGGACGTCGCCGATGAGTGAGTGTTTTTCTTTCAGACCTTCCAGTTGTTCCCGAAAATATCCGCCGACCACATGGGCATTTTCGCGCAGATTGTCTTCCTCGATTACCTCGATCACCGCGCGGCACGCAACCGAGGTGACCGGATTTCCTCCAAACGTCGAAATGGTGAGGCCCTGAAATTTCCCCGCGAGTTCGGAAGTGGTGATCGTGGCGCCCACAGGCACGCCGTTGCCCATGCTCTTCGCGCAAGTGATGATGTCCGGCGTTACTTCCCAGTGTTCGATGCCGAACCACTTTTTTCCGGTGCGCCCAAATCCCGTCTGCACTTCATCGGCGATAAATAACCCGCCGTATTTTTTGACGATGGGCACAACGATCTTAAAATATTCGGGCGGGGGAGTGATAAATCCGCCGACGCCTTGAATCGGCTCCGCCATGAACGCGGCAATCGAGCCGCTCGTGGTGGTCTGGATGACATTTTCGACGTCTTTCGCGCACGCGACCTCGCAGCTCGGATAGGTCAAACCCAGCGGGCAGCGATAGCAATAGGGATTCACGGCGTGCGTCACGCCGACGCTGATGACTCCCGCCTTTCTCCATGGGGCCTGACCGGTCACTCCCTTGGCCAGCGCCGAGGCACCCGCGTAAGCGTGGCGCAACGCCACGATGTCGTAACTCGGCCCGGCCATCCGTGCGAGCAGAATCGCCGCTTCGTTTGCCTCCGTCCCGGAAGTGCTGAAAAAACTCTTCTGCAGTTTTCCCGGGGTTATCTGCGCCAGTTTTTCGGCCAAGTTCACAATGGCTTCGTTGGGAAAAAGCGTGGAGGTATGCTGCAGCTTGTTTACCTGCGCGTTAATTTTCGCAGTCACTTTCGGATTGCAATGGCCCACGCCGATGGTGACGATACCGCCAAAAAAATCGAGGTACTTCTTGCCCTCCAAATCCCACAAATACTGCATCGAAGCATGGTCCGCTATAAGCGGCCGCTGGTAGGAATTCATAACCGCGGGCCACAGATATTCTTTGTGCTTGCGGATGACTTCTTCGCTGCGGCTGGCCGTCACCCCTGCTTGCGTTGTCATGCGTCGCTCCTTGGAAGGCTTCGATTGGAATTCAGAAGAAGACAAACTACGCTTTCATCTGGAGTTGCGTTACTCCATTATCGGTTCTCTGATCTCCAGCTTCTAAATTCTTCAATTCGCCGCTGCAGCCGGTCTGGCCGCCGCGTGAGTCTCCGAAATCTCGCCGTAAGAATCCGGCCGGCGGTCTCGATAAAACTGCCACGTGGCGCGGACCTCATTGATCTGGTCGAGATCGAGATCGGCGACGACGATTTCGTCCTTGTCGCGGCTTGCCTGCGCAAAAATCTTTCCGCGCGGATTGCAAAAGTAGCTCTTGCCATAGAATTCCCCGATTTTCCACGGTGCTTCCTTGCCCACGCGGTTAATGGCGCCCACGAAGTATCCGTTGGCAACGGCGTGCGCTGGCTGCTCAAGCTCCCAGAGATATTCGCTCAGTCCCGCCACGGTGGCTGAGGGATTGAAAACGATCTCTGCTCCGTTCAGGCCCAAGATGCGCGCGCCTTCCGGGAAATGCCGGTCGTAGCAGATGTACACGCCCACCTTGGCGTAGCGCGTTTCAAAGACGATGTATCCCGTGTTTCCTGGCGTGAAATAAAACTTTTCCCAGAATCCGGGATGGCAATGCGGAATGTGATGCTTGCGATATTTGCCGAGATACTTTCCGTCCGCGTCCAGCACTGCTGCGGTGTTGTAGAAGACGCCGCTCATCTCGCGCTCATAGATCGGGGCCACAATCACCATGCGGTGTTTTTTCGCAAGCTTTTGCATGCGCTCGACGGTGGGTCCAGGGATTGGCTCGGTGAGGTCGTACCAGCGAGTGTTCTGCTCGGCGCAGAAGTACGGGCCGTAAAAAAGTTCCTGGAGGCAGAGGATCTGCACTTCCTTCTTCGCCGCTTCGCCGATCATTTTTTCGTGCTTGTCGGTCATCTTGCGCTTGATTTGATCCAGCGAATATTTTTCGGGCGACCATTCGCAGCCCGCTTGAATGAGTCCGCAGCGTACGACTCGCGGCATCGCGCACCCCCTCTTAGCTTCCGCGCCAGTTTACTCCCGCGCGCGGGAGAGCGGCAAGCCGCCACGCGGCTGTTTCCATTGCCGTGCTTGCTTATGTCGTGGGACGGGACTTTTCGCCGCGCCGCCCTATATAATCCCCGCCGATGCGCCGATTTCTCAAGCCGCTCGCACGAACGTTCGGCCGCGTATTTCCTGGTTGCGTGATGCAATCACAGGCTGTGACGTTCACGATGTTTCTCGCGTTTTTTCCCATGCTGCTGCTGGCTTTCGGCATGCTCAGCGTGAGTGATCGGTTCCGCGCCGAGATGATCGATCTGCCCCGCCGGCTCGAATTCATACTTCCGCCGGACGCCGACCGCATGGTGATGGAGTACATCCTGCATCGCGGACTGCATCCTTTGCGCTGGATTTTGCTGGGGCTGGGCGGCACGCTGCTGGCCGGCACCCAGGTGATGAGTAACCTGATGGACGGCTTCCGCACCATTTCCGGAGTTCTGGAGCGCCGGAGCTACTTGGTTCGCCAGTTGCGCGCCCTCGGTCTGCTTTGTCTCACGTTTATACCCGCGCTCGCTGTGATGGTATTCACGGTCTTCGGGCGTCAAATGCGGCGTCGCCTGATTCGCCAGGTGGGCTATCCCCTCCTCCTGCGATTCGTCGGTACGGGAGTTTATTTTGTAGTCGTATTCTTGCTTGCGCTGGGAGTCCTCATGCTCGTGTACCACATAGGACAGCCGGGCCGCCGCGGTTGGCGCGAGATTTTGCCGGGCGCGGCGTTCGCTACGATTCTGTGGTGGCTTGTGGATGCCGGCTTTGGATTTTATGTCCACCTGATGCCGTACGGCGTGGTGTATGGCGGTTTGGCCGCCGCTATCGGATTGATCCTCTGGCTGTACTTCACGGCCACAGTGATCTTGCTCGGCGCGGCATACAATGTGGAAGCCGGGCAACTTGGAATTTTTTCGCGCGCCCGCTGAGCCGCCTGCCAAGGCGTATAATCACCCCGGCCTCAGGAGGGGTCTCTCATGCGCATGCTGCTCAAAGTATCCATCCCCGTCGAAGCGGGAAACGCTGCTGCCCGCGCCGGCACATTGGGTACCACGATTCAAAAAATTCTTAATGACCTGAAACCCGAGTCGGCATATTTCGCCGAAGACAACGGCGAGCGCACCGGCTACATCTTTTTCGACATGCGCGAGGCTTCGCAACTGCCAGCCATCGCCGAACCCTGGTTTCTCGCTTTCAACGCCAGGCTGACTGTTCGCCCGGCGATGACTCCCAAGGATCTGGCTGAAGCCGTGCCGGGAATCGAAAAGGCGGTGAAGGCATTCGGTAAAGCAGCCGGCGCCTGAGCGCGCGGCGGCAAGAGAAGCAATTCATCAGTCGCTGTGAGGGCCCTCACGGTCATCCGTGTCGAATGTTACGCGGGTCATAAGGCTGATGAGCGCCCCCTGCGCTTTTTCATTCGCGACAGAGAATTCCGTGTCGAAGAAATTGCCGATCGCTGGTATTCGCCGGAGGCAAATTACTTCCGCGTGCTCGCCGACGACGGGAATTTTTACGTCCTTTGCAACCAGGCGCGGCAGGAAGTCTGGACGCTCGAAGCCTTTCGCTCCGCGAGCCGTGCGTCGAGCGGGCAAAATTCTTGAAGATTGCGGAGCCAGCCCCAGTTATTTTTTCTTGGAGGAGGATTCAGCGAACAGGCTTCGAAGGACGAACCAGCAGTTCGCGGGTCTTTCAGAGAGCCGGCGCATGAAGTAGGGGCACCACTCCGTCCCGAATGGAACGTACACGCGCAGCGGATGGCCCTGCGCGTGAATCATTTCCTGCAAGTCGCGGCGGATCCCGTAAATCATCTGGAATTCGTAGTGGTCCTTCGCCGTCCTGTGATCCTGCAGCCTCTGCCGCGCGTACTCCAGCATTTGCGGATCGTGCGTCGCGATGGCCGTAGTGAAATCTCCGCCGATGAGCCGATCGAGCAATCGCCGGTAATTCTTGTCCACGTCCACTTTTTTCTGGATCGCAATGCTGGCGGGCTCGCGGTACGCTCCTTTCACCAAGCGGATTTTTGGCGAAAGGTGTTCGAGGCGATCCAGATCTTTTTCCGTGCGATGCAGATAAGCCTGAATGGCCATCCCGGTATTGTCAAATCGCCGCCGCGTGGCCTCAAAAATATCGATCGTGGCGTCGGTGTACGCGGAGCCTTCCATGTCGAGTTCAATCGTCCGGCCGATTTTCTGCGCCGCCGCCGCGATCTCATCGGTCAATCTCTGGCAA
The DNA here is from genome assembly GCA_050747245.1 of Candidatus Acidiferrales bacterium. GTDB lineage: Bacteria > Acidobacteriota > Terriglobia > Acidiferrales > UBA7541 > JBOGNO01. Next base: position 4,686 of record JBOGNO010000019.1, on the reverse strand, counting down.
AGCTCCCTGCCGATATCCAGCCCGAGCTGCGTCAATTTGATGGAGATGTTTCCCTCGATACGCTGTTCTTGGAGGCGCGCCAGCATGGCGAGATAACTTTCCTGCGCCGTGCGCGCCTCTTGCTCGGTGTGCACGTTTTCGCCGAGGTGATTCAGGCTCACCGATCGCCCCTTCGAATTCAGTTCCCGGCACGCACCGAGCGATTCCTCCAGGCTCTCGCCAGCGATGAATCGCCGCGCAAAACCGTAGCGCATCCCGCGGCGAGCCACCGCGTCGGTCACTCCCTTTTTCGTCGAGAGCCAGAAAATAAAATCTCGTATGACCATCAGCGTACCCCTTATAAGACATCGCTGCGTTGCAGGTCAATTTGTGCTTTCGGCGTCTGGTGTTCAGTAAGCCGCTCGGCGCAACTTTTCGCATGATTCGGGGTTAACATTGGTTGGCGGGCGTCGCACGGGGCGTTCGGGCGCGAAATCGGCACGGGCCAGGGCCGTCCAGCGGGGAGCATAGATTCTCATGCATAAAATCCGGGGATCCGAAAAAAGCTTCGTGCATCGGCTGGATTCTGCCGGTGCCGGAATCACGTCACTGCTGCTCATTGGTGTTTTGTTTCTCGCGGTTCCTTTCGCGCAAGCCGAAAAAAAGGTTGAGACTGCCGGAAATGCGACCGCTCCCGCCTCGCCGGTCCCGAATTCTTTTAAAGGCAAGCTGCCTATTACCGAATTAAGCGAAGACGAGGCCGTGCTGCACGCCCTCAACCGCCTGGCCTACGGCCCGCGCCCGGGAGATATCGAACGCGTTAAGAAAATGGGCCTGGAAACCTGGATCGCCCAGCAACTCGATCCCGGTTCCATTGACGATTCCGTTCTCGATGCGCGCCTCGCGGAGAAATATCCCACGCTGAAGAAATCCTCCACTCAGCTTCTCGAAGAATTTCCGCCTCCCAATCAAGCGGCGAAAAAGGAAGGCATCACTAAGCAGGAATTCAAGCAGGAGCAGCAGGAAAAACGCCGCGCCGACGTGCAACAGGCGGTCGCCTCCGGCGACGACAAGGCGCAAGACATGCTCGCGCACGTCCAGGGTCCGCAACGCATCATCGTCGAGCTTTCCATGGCCAAAATCGAGCGCGCCGTTTCCAGCAATCGCCAGCTCGAGGCGGTGATGGAGGATTTCTGGTTTAATCATTTCAACGTGGATTCCGCGAAGGGCGCGGATCGCTGGCTCGTCACATCCTACGTCCGCGATTCCATTCGCCCCCACACCCTGGGCAAGTTTCAGGATTTGCTTCTGGCTACCGCGAAGAGTCCGGCGATGCTTTTTTATCTCGATAACTGGCTGAGTGCCGACCCTGATGCCGCCAAGCGCCTGGATAGCGAGCTGGCCATGCGCCGCCAGCGTTTTAATACTGTTTTCGGAGGGCCTCTTTCACCACGCCCCGGCACTAATGGAAATCCTAATCGAGTGCCTGCCCAGAAAGAGGAGCGCGGCTTAAACGAAAATTACGGCCGCGAAGTCATGGAGCTGCACACTGTGGGCGTGGACGGCGGCTACACACAGCAGGACGTCATCGAAATGGCCAAGTGCCTCACCGGCTGGACCGTCACTACACCTCGCCGTAATCCCGAATTCAGATTCGACGACCGCCTGCATACTTCCGGCCCCAAAGAAGTGATGGGTCATTCGATTAACTACGGTGGGCAGAAAGACGGCGAAGAAGCTTTGAAGATGCTCGCGAATCATCCGAGCACCGCAAAATTTATTTCCACTGAGCTCGCCCGCCACTTTGTCAGCGACACTCCGCCTAATTCTCTAGTGGAGCGCATGACTCAGAGTTTTGAGCAGAGTGGCGGCGACATCCGCGCCGTCCTGCGCACGATGATCTATTCGCCGGAGTTCTGGTCTCGCGCCGCTTTTCGCGCCAAGGTGAAAACGCCCTTGGAGCTCGCGGCCAGCACGGCCCGCGCCCTCAATGCCGATGTTTCCTATCCCGTCGCACTCGTTCAGTGGGTCAGCCGCATGGGCGAGCCCCTCTTCCATTGCCCGCCACCAACGGGCTTCTCCGACAAAGGGGAGACGTGGGTCAATACCGGGGCATTGCTGAACCGCTTGAATTTTGCTCTCGCTTTTGCCAGCGACCGCATGCCGGGTTCGCAAACGCATCTCGCCGAGTTGCTCGACGGGCCTACTTCGGCTACAGCAGATCCTCATGCGGTTCTCGATCGCGCTTTCGACGTTTTTCTCGATAATCAAGTCGCGGACATGACTCGTTCGACCATCGAAGTGCGCCTGAATGATCCGCAGATTCTTCAGGCGAAACTGGATGATCCCGTGAAGCAGGTGAATGACGGTTTAATTGCAGGGCTCGTGTTAGGCGCGCCGGAATTTCAGCGGCGTTAGCCGTCGCACTTATTGGCAGGGAAGGAGCACGCACATGAAACTTTCGCGGCGAGTTTTCTTGAAGAGTGGCGGAGTAGCCATGATCGGCATGAGCGCCATGCCCGCATTTCTGCAGCGCGCCATTGCGGCCACGACGCCCTCAGGCAATAAAAAAATCTTCGTCATTCTTTTCCAGCGTGGCGCCATGGACGGCCTAAACGTCGTCGTCCCTTTTGCCGAACACAATTACTATCAAATGCGTCCTACCATCGCTATCCCCCAGCCCAAGAGCGGCGGCGGTGATGCCGCTATCGACCTCGACGGTTTTTTCGGCCTTCATCCGAACCTGCAGCCTCTCGAACCTTTATTTCACTCCGGTCAGCTCGCAATCGTTCAAGCCGTCGGCTCTCCCGATCCCACGCGCTCCCATTTCGATGCCCAGGATTTCATGGAGTCCGGAACGCCCGGCTTGAAAAGCACGGACGACGGCTGGCTCAATCGCGCTCTCCAGGGACTTCCTGAAGAGCATTCGTCGCCGTTCCGCGCCGTGGCATTTGGCCCCTATCTCCCGCGTACCTTGCAAGGCTCCGCTCCCGCGGTGGCCATGCCCGACCTTCGCCAGTTCCGCATGATGGGTCCGCAGCAGACCGTCGAAGGCGGCTTCGAAGCTATGTACGCTTCGACCGTCGATCAAGCCCTGCATGGCGTTGGCCAGGAAACATTCGAGGCCATCGACACGCTGAAGAAAATCAATCCCGATCAGTATCAGCCCGCCAACGGAGCGCAGTATCCCAAGAGCCGCTTTGGACAGAGCATGATGGAAATCGCCGAGCTAATCAAAGCCGACGTGGGCCTCGAAACCGCATTTCTCGATAGCGGCGGCTGGGACCACCACGTCAACGAGGGTGGCGTCCAGGGCCAACTTTCCAATCTACTGCGCGATTACGCTCAGGGCGTCTCCGCATTCCACCAGGACCTCGGGGACAAAATGGCTGACGTGGTCTTCCTCTCCATGTCCGAGTTTGGCCGCACCGCCCACGAAAACGGCAACCGCGGCACCGACCACGGCCATGCCAATTGCATGTTCGTCATGGGCGGCTCGGTGAAGGGCGGGAAGGTTTACACCAAATGGCCCGGGATGTCCGAAGGCCAGCTATATCAAGGCCGCGATCTGGCTGTCACTACGGATTTCAGGACCGTCCTCAGCGAGGTTATTTACAAACACCTCGGCATGAAGGACCTCAACAAGCCTTTCCCGGGCTTCGAGACCAGTCCGTCGAAATTCCTTAATATCCTAAAGGCTTAGCTGAAATCTAAGTTCGTTGCGAAGTTGAGAGAGGACTCTGTCGCGGCTGGAGCTTTTTTGCAGCTTGCTGGTTGCCGAAGAGGAAACGTTTACTTTCCCGAGATCGATTGGCACATAAGCGCGCGAGCTCGCCCCGGAAAGTCCGAGGCTGCTCACTCGGCTTTTTCGATACGCATTCCGTAGAACGATCGGTACACAAAGAAGAAGGAAACGATAAAGAATCCGGCCGCGAGCGCGTGCGTCAGTCCGCTCCCTGTGTCCACGGTCATCTTTACAGCCAGTTCCACGGCCAGCAGCCCAAAGAGCGTCGTGAATTTGATCACCGGATTCAGCGCCACCGACGAAGTGTCCTTGAACGGGTCACCCACCGTATCGCCCACGACCGTCGCATCATGGAGCGGTGTTCCTTTCTGCTTCAGCACCACTTCCACGATCTTCTTCGCGTTGTCCCAGGCCCCGCCGGCGTTGGCCATGAAGATGGCTTGGTACAGCCCGAAAATGGCGATGGAAATCAGGTAGCCGATGAAAAAGAACGGCTCGACGAACGCGAACGCCAGCGTCGCGAAAAATACCGCGATGAAGATATTCAGCATGCCTTTCTGCGCGTAGCGCGTGCAGATTTCCACCACCTTCTTGCTGTCCTCCACCGAAGCCTTCGTCGTGTCTTCGAGCCTGATGTTGGCCTTGATGAATTCCACCGCGCGATATGCCCCCGTGGTTACCGCCTGTGTCGAAGCCCCCGTGAACCAGTAAATCATCGCGCCGCCGGTGATGACGCCGAGCACGAACGGAGCGTGCAACAGCGATAGTTTGTCCACGTTTGCCGAGAGCCCGTTCGTCAGCAGGATGATGATCGAAAAAATCATCGTCGTCGCGCCCACCACGGCCGTTCCGATCAGCACGGGCTTGGCCGTGGCCTTGAACGTATTTCCCGCTCCGTCGTTTTCCTCCAGCAAATCCTTGGCGCGCTCAAAATTTACGTCCACACCGAAGTCTTTCTTGAT
>JBOGNO010000018.1:0-49895 GCA_050747245.1 Candidatus Acidiferrales bacterium | reverse complement strand
GAGGAGTACAATCACGACCGGCCTCATCGCGGCGTCGGAAATCGCACTCCGCACGAGGCCTTCTTGGCTTTCACAGCTGTACTAAAAAACGAGGCCCTGACTGTCTAAATTAGAAGGGTGCACTACAATATTGACCGCCAATTTCTCCCGTGAGCCACAAAAGTTCGTTGGGGAAAGTGGTAGATGGTTTATTTGGAAGCGTTGTAACGCCAAGTTCTGTATCACCGACAAAGACTCTCCAACTACCCGAGGAATTCGTCCCTGGAACAAGGCCAAAATTCTTGATTTGAGCTTTGAAGTCAAGAAAAGTACTTTTAGGTGTATGTGCTTCACTCCGTTGTGTCACACCGCTCGAATCCTGATACCCATAGGATGTCAGGATAGCATTCACCCCAATATATGGCCTGTACGCTCTATCGAAAGCAGATTTATTGATTCTGTTGGATTCGAGGAGCGCATTCAACGTGTTACTGGCTATGCAAGCGTAGTAAATGACTGCGAAAAGTGTGGCAGTTCCTACGATGGAATTCCACCACTTAAAGCCATTGCGTTTAGTCTTGTCGGTATTGTCATGATGTTCTTGGGCAGGTGGAACATTAAGTTTAGGGGGAATATTTTTCATGGCATCCTTTTTCTTGCTGGGGGGATTATTGTTTCTGGGATGGGGTGCAACGCGTTCATTTCTTGGTTCATCTGCCAACATAACTGCCAAACTTCTTCCCAACGCCCAAATAGCGTATCACAAAAATACCGCTTGACAAGCCCTAATTATTGTAATACGATTATTGCTATAAGGAGAGCGCAAATGGCAAACGTATTGGGCACGGAAAAGCAGGTAGCGGTGATTGGGGCGCTGGCGGAAGGCTCAAGCATCCGCTCAATCGAGCGCATTACAGGCGTGCATCGGGACACCATCATGCGGCTAGGCGTGCGGGTTGGGGAAGGCTGTGCAACCCTGCTAGACCGCAAGATGCGCGGGCTTTCCGCTCGCCATTTAGAATTTGACGAGATTTGGGGATTCATCGGGAAGAAAGAGCGCCACGTTCGCCCCGAAGATGACCCGCAATATGGGGATGTTTGGACTTTCTGCGCAATAGATGCCGACACAAAGCTAGTGCCTTCCTACATGGTCGGCAAGCGGGATGCCGCCACTGCCAATGCGTTCGTGGCCGATGTCGCGGGGCGGCTCAGGAATCGCGTGCAGATTTCGAGCGATGCCCTGAGAGCCTACGTTGAAGCAGTAGAGGGAGCATTCGGAGCGGACGTGGATTTCGCGCAGATTGTGAAGGCGTATGTCTATGAGGAAGGCTCTGACCGTCACTACAGCGCACCAGAGATTGTCATAACCGAGAAAAGGCCCGTCAGCGGTCGCCCGAATATGGCGATGGCTTCCACAAGCTACGTTGAGCGGCTGAATGGCACAACCCGCCTTCACATGCGCCGTTTGACTCGCCTGACCTACGCTTTCAGCAAGAAGCTCGATAACTTCAAGGCCGCCGTCGCGCTCCACTTCGCGTACTACAATTTCGTCAAACGACACAGCACTCTTCGCGCTACTCCGGCAATGGCAGCGGGAATCGAGCGGGACTTTTGGACGGTCGGGGATTTGATTGAGGCGGCATGACCTATATCGAGGAACTAAAAGACGTAATCCGCCGCTTGCACGGTGTAGATGCAACGCACGTCGAGAGCGTGCCGGTCAAGGAATTGTTCGGAGGGAAGACTATTTGGGAAGGCATCGTGGAGGTTTTTGAATTGCACGGACACCCGCACGCTCCAAAGGTTTACGCATGGGCGCACGATACGGATAGCCCAAAGCATCCGCGCCGTCATGTGACTGTGCTGCATATCTCGCCTGTCACGTCGCCAATAATGGCGGTGCGGGCTGCAATCATCGAGGAGTTTAGAAGCAATGAAGCGCCAGAAGAAAGCTAGAAAAGTCGGGCGTCCACGGATGGCGCGAGGCGAGGCTAAGGCCCGCATTGTACCCGTGCGCTTCACCACGGACGACTTGAAAGCGATGACAGCAGCGGCTAGGGCCAAGAAGCAGACCGTTTCAGAGTGGATTCGGAGCACGCTAAATGCCGTAATCTGCCGCCGCGAAAATCAAATTAGGACACCACCAGGCGGCGCAGTGCCGCCGAGTGAATCGAATTGTGCGGGGCTCACCGTTTCTCCGTGCTCTCGTGTCGCTTGCGAATTCGCCGGGCCTCGTTCATGAATCGGCGATCGCGCAGGACTTGACCGGGAAGGCCGGGTGAATTCCGGAAAATCGTGAAACAGTCGATGAGGAACGGTCCATTGCGCCAATTGATGATTTCCTGCTTTACAGGAGACATTCCCGAGTGGCGGCAGGCGGACGAAACCCATGCAGCCGTGACTCCTTCAGCGCGCCAATGCACTTTCGGCAACAAGTAAATCTGCTGGCCGGCGTGGGCGATTGAGTGTGGAAGGATCTTCAAGAGATTCACAGAAGCGCGGTACTCACCCAGATTGGAATGGTGAATGAAACCAGCGCCGCCCGGCACAAGAACGCGCGCAGATTCCTGCAAGTAGGCTTCGAGGACATCGGCTTCCGCATGCACCAGCGAGTCAAAACTGAAAATAAAATCGACGGACGCGTCATCTGTGAGGGGAAGTGACCGGCCGTCGTTGTGGAGGAATTGTGCGCGAGGAGATTGGGCGAAGCCGCGCCGGCAATTCTCCACGCACTTGATCGAAACGTCCACGGCAACGAGTCGCTCGCAGGAACCGAGTAGGAATTGTGTCCACCGGCCGTACCCCGGAGCAATTTCCAAAATCGTGCGAGCGGGCAGGAATTCCCGAATTCGGGGCAGGATGACGAATTTCCAGACGTTTTGCGTTCCACCCCACGGCTTGGACCATTCATCGCCGCTTTGGGGCCATTCGTACTGCGACCCCCAGAAGCGCTCGTTCTGCTCAATCGTGGGCATCACCTGCGGAAGTAAACCCGCAGGAGAAAAAAGTCAAGCTTGCCTGGCTCGCGGTGTTTAGGGCAAGCGAGCGCAACGCGTAGGATCAGCGAGTGGCGAGATAGAGCGGGCGAATCAGCTCGAGTTCGAGCTTGGTGTTTTTTTCGAGGTCCAATTCTTGCCCCAGACCAGAAGAAACGAGAAACGCAGAGATGCCTCCGTAAGCGGCGCCGACGGCAGCGTCCTTCTTGTCATGAGTGGCTTTGGCTGCATTCACGCCACCGATGGCTGCTCCGGTAACGGCAGCCTCCGCATCGCGCTTCCCGGTGCTGGTGCGCGCATCGATTTCACCTTCGGTACTTTCACCGGACTTGACGGAGTGCTCGCCGGGAACTTGCACGACATCAGCGATCAGCGGCACGCGGCCGTGCGGCGTCTTGAGGTCGTCAAAACTGAGCCACAAGCGGGCGCGGCCGGTGATATGGCCGGGCTCCACGCGGCTGACGTGGCCGCGGACTTCAGCGCCCGGCGGCACGACGGTGCCATCGGCGGAAACAAGTGGTTCGAGAGTGGTGGCCTTGAAATGCTTGCCCGGCTGATCTTCACGAGTGTTCAACTCAGTGCGCAAGCTGACGAGGAAGCGAGTGCCAGCCGGAACTTGAAGCGGGGGAACTGGCGGCGCAGCAGACGAATCTTGTTGGGCATGAGAGGGAGCGGGAAAAAATGCAAAGGAGAGCAAAGATACCAGAAACCCGAGACAGATTTTGCGGTTCATTCTAGACTCCTTGGCCGCGTGTGAAGCAGAAGGTGACCGGCTGCTCGGTCTGGGAACGAGCCGCACAAGTTTTGGCCGCTCTTAAGATGGCGGAGCGAAGGAAAAGGCTGCCCGGCACCCTCGTGGCCAAGCGAACCAGAGGCCCTAGGGCAGAAAGAGGAGTGAAATCAACAATCCGAGAAGCAAGACAAAAAATTATTTTGCAGTTAGCGAGGGTACATTATAATGAGCGGGCTTAGGGGTCAGGAAGTTTTGACTTAGCAGCATGGGCAGGCACTCGGGCCGCGGGGGTCAAATTTGCAACCGAGCCTCGGACCGCGAGGCGAACGCCAGCCGCGCCATAAGTGCAATCATGTATCTATGGGGGAGGGTGGCATGAGATTGCTTTACCGGATGGGAGTGGTGCTGGCGCTGCTCGCGATGTGCGTGACGCTGGCATTCGCGGACAGCGATCCAGCAGCAAAAAAGAGCGACAAAGCCGCCAAGAATAGTGTTGCGGCCGCATCGCCGAAGAAGACACCGGCGAAGAATGCCAAAGAGCCCAAGCCGGCGCCGCCCGCCAAGAAGGCTTCAATTGCCTCGGATGGAGATGGAAGGCCAAAGTGGTATCCGATCGGCTCAACGACCGGGAACATCGGGATGTTCACACTGGAGAGCGGAGACACTCTGCCCAAAGGCGCGTGGTCATTTGAAGGCTCCGCCAACAAGTTCGGGCGCATGCCCGGCAGTTCGACCATCCTGGAGGAGGGCATCGGCGTTTCGACGGGCTTGACGGACCGGCTGACGCTCTTCTTTCAATTCGATCCCGAGCGCCACGTGCACGTGGACACGCCGAGCCAACTGAGCCTGGATACGCCCACCACGGGATGTCCCTCGGCCTGCGTGTTCCCGCAATTTGACCATACGATTTATCGCTCGGTCTTTCCGCTGCCGGGCGCAGCTCCGGGCTACCTGGAGGATTTTCCGTTCGCTTCCGGAGAAGGCGGCGGCCCAGGCGAAGTGATCGCCGGCGTGAAGTGGAACATCTGGTCGGAATCGCGAGGAAGCACGGTGAGCCTCTCCGTGAAAAACCAATTTTATATTCCCACACGCTCGGGGATAAACGACCTTCTCAACAACCAGACTCAGACAGGAGAATTCAGCGATTTGGCGGGAATGGAAGTGAGCAAGCTGCTGTTCCACAAGTCCACGATGGCGATGGCTAACTGGGGCATCCGGTTCACGCGCGACCCACGCTTCGCCGGACAGAGATTGATGAGCCAGGCGGACCAGATGAGCCTGGGCGCAGGATTCATAGCGTTTCCCGACCGGCGCTTCCAACTGATGAGCGAATACAACTCGCTGTTTTTTTACGGCTCGCACACGCAGAACACCTCAGATGGCGCGCGGGATCCGGTGGACACAGTTTCGGGCTTGCGACTGTATCTGACGCGGTGGATGGCCGTGGACCTGGGATACCGCTACATGCTGAACCTGAAGAACGATCTGGACCGCAATGGATTCGTCATCAAGGTGGGGGCTTCCTACCTCCCGGAGAAAATCATCACGCCCGATTCCGTGGCGGCTTCTTGTTCGGTGGATAAAGACACGGTGATGGAGGGTTCGAACGAAGTGGTGTTCGCGATGGCCAAGGGCACCGACACGTACAACTACCCGCTCAATTATTCGTGGACGGCGTCGGGCGGAACGATTGACGGTTCAGGGCCGAATGTAAGGTGGAAGTCCGAAGGAACGGCGCCGGGCTCTTACACTCTTACGGCCAAGGTGGACAATGGCCGCGGGGTGATCAATAGCTGCACGGCCGACGTGACCGTGAAGGCCAAGCCGAATCCGCCGCCTACGATGTCGTGCTCCGTGGATCGGCCGACGGTGCTGGCGGGCGAGCGCGTGCAGGTGACCTCCACTGTTTCCGACCAAACCGGGACGTCGCTTACGTACACCTGGCAGAGCTCCGGCGGGCAGATTGTGGGCAATGGGGGAAACGTTCAACTCGATACTTCCAACCTCGCGCCTGGAACGTACACGGTGACAGGACGAGTGGAGAACGGCAACGGCAAGGCCGCGGACTGCTCGACGAGCCTGACCGTGCAGCAGCCGCCTCCGCCGCCGCAGGCTTCGAAGATCAATGAGTGCTTCTTCAAGGCCGCGAGCGGGCGGGTGGATAACGTCTGCAAGCGCGTGCTCGACGATGTGGCCGTGCGTCTGCAAAACGATCCCAAGGCCACGGCGGTGGTAATCGGCTACTCGGATCCGAAGGAGCCGCGCTCGGCGAAGCTGGCGAACGACCGAGCCGCGAACACGCAGAAGTATCTCTCTAAGGAGAAGGGCGTGGCCGAAAGCCGCATCACCGTACGCAGCGGAACGGGCCAAAAGGGCGCAGGAAAACAGAACCAGCGCATCGACGTCATCTGGGTGCCGGAGGGCGCGTCGTACTGACGCGTTTCCGATTCCTATTTCCGAGGCTCCGAATCCGCTTGCGATTCGGAGCCTCTTTGCTTTTTGTGCGAAGCGGCGAGGCGCGGATGCGCGCATTTCCCGCTAAAATGTTGCGCAGGGGAATGAGGAAGTGAGCGTGCTGATGCAATGAAAATGGCTCAAGGGATGTGGCCGATGATAGTCGCGTGGTTGCTGCTCGCGTGCGGCGCTGCAGTCCCAATGCGCGCGCAGACATGGCGGGCGATGGGGCCCCCCGGAGGCGACGTGCGCGCACTCGCCACGGACGCGCGAGACCCGCGAATCGTCTATCTAGGAACCACAGACGGACACATATTCGGTTCGCGCGATGGAGGGGAACACTGGGAACTCCTGGGGCGTGCCGGGCCGAGCGCGCAAGCGGTGGTGACTTCGATCCTCGTGGATCCGCGAGACACGCAGACGCTTTATGCCTCGACGTGGACGCGCGACAGCTCAATCGAAGGCGGCGGAGTCTTCCGCAGCGGCGACGGCGGGCGCACGTGGCAAACCCTGGGACTCGATGGCCACGCCGTGCGCGCGCTTGTTCAAGCGCCTTCCAAACCGGGTGAGCTGGTGGCCGGAGCACTCGACGGAGTCTTTCGCTCACAAGATGGCGGCGGGAAATGGGAACGCATTTCGCCCGCGGGCGACGGCGAACTTCAGAATTTCGATTCGCTGGCCGTGGACCCGCGCGACCCGCAGAGGATTTACGCCGGAACGTTTCATCTCCCCTGGAAGACGACGGACGGCGGACGCGATTGGAATCCCATCCACGCTGGGATGATTGACGATTCCGACGTGCTGACGATTCTCATCGACAGCGTGGATCCCGAGCGCGTGTATTCAAGCGCTTGCTCCGGGATTTACCGCAGCGACAATGGTGGAGCGATTTGGAAAAAAATTCAGGGAATTCCGTACACCGCACGGCGGACGTATGTCATCCGGCAGGACCCACAACACCCGGCGACGCTCTTCGCCGGAACCAGCGAAGGGCTGTGGAGGACGACCGATGCCGGCGCGGACTGGAGGCGGCTGACACCCTCCGACTGGGTGATCAACACGCTGGCATTTGCCTCTGCGTCCGACGGGGTGCGGCGACTGTTGCTCGGAACCGAGGAGCGCGGCGTGCTGGCAAGCGACGACGGAGGAGAAAAATTTCGCGCGGCGAATTCCGGATTCAATCACCGCGAAATCGTTGCGCTGGGGAGCGATCCAGAGAATTCGCGGAGAATACTCGTCGTGCTGGCGCATGCGCCGGAATCGGTGTTGGCGACCGAGGACGGCGGGGCGACGTGGACGCCGCTGGGACTGGGATTGGAGGCGCAGACTTTGAAGCGCCTGTACGTTTCACCGGATGGCTGGTGGGCGGCGCTAGAACGCGGCGGCCTGGCACGCTACGACGCGGCGAAGGGCCAGTGGACGCGCGCCGGGAACACCGCTGGAGCAATTCAGGAGACCACTCACGCTAATTCGCGAGCGCGGAAACAGCAGGCGAGCAGCGGGACGCGACGGTTTGATTTTGTCGTGAACGATATGGCGTTCGCGCGCGGCGTATGGTTCGCGGCGACGGATGAGGGACTCTTTGCCTCTCACGATGAAGGTGCAACGTGGCGGCTCTATCCTTTCGCGCCGCTGGTGCTGCCGGTCCGCTCCGTAGCAGTCGCACCCGACGGCACGCAAATCAAAATCGTTTCACTGCGGGGAATGGTTTTTTCCGATGACGCGGGGAAAACGTGGAGCTGGCACGACCTGCCGGCGGAAGCAGGCGGCGCCCTGCGCATCCTCGTCGCGCAGGGATCCCAACCTCCGGCGCTGCTGGCCACTTCACCCGCGGGCTTGTACGTGTCGCGCGACGCGGGACGAACCTGGAAACGATCGGCGAGCGGTCTGCCACAGACGGGAATTGCGGATATTGCCGCGTCGCCGGCGGCCTGGCTCGCTTCCATGGAGACGGGCGGGCTGTATGTTTCCTACGATGCAGGTGAATCGTGGTCGCGGCTACGCGGACCGATGGCGCAGGGATTCTTCTCCGCAGTTTTTCCCGGGGACACCCCCGGATTGCTGTATGCCGCGACTTCGGCTGACGGACTCTATGCCATTGCCATGCTTTCATCGGACGGTACAGCGCCCGCAAGAGCGGCTGACTCCCCCGGACATTGACGGATTCTCAGCGAAGCGAAAGAACGCACTTGCTTGAGGCAAAATTCTCGTTCAAAATTTTCTTACGAAACCCTTTGACCGCTCTGGCGGCCAGGGAGAAACCAATTTTTCCCCAGCTCTTTCGTTCAGGAGGAATCGTGCCATGAAGAATCTCCGAACCACAATTTTGCAGGGCGTGGCGTGGGTTGCGCTCGGTGCGCTGATTCTGGGCGGCTGCTCGAAATCCAGTGACGACAGCGGCGGTGATTCAGGGGCAAATTCGTCGGCAAAATCAGGCGGGAAAGCCAAGGGAACCGCAGTGACGATTCCTGCGGGCACGGTAATTCATGCAGTCCTCGATCAAGCGCTATCGAGCAATGGCAGCTCGGCGGGACAAGAATTTACCGCCACGGTATCTGAGCCGGTGCTCGCCGAAGGGAAGGTGGCGATCGCCAAGGATGCGCGCGCCAAAGGGCAGGTGCTCGTGGCCACGCCTTCTGGACGCCTGAAAACCCCTGCAGAGATCAGCTTCAAGCTGACCTCAGTCGAAGTTGGCGGCGTGGATCAGCAGATTTCCACAAGTGCCGTCGCGCTGCGCCAGAAATCGCACAAGAAGAGGGACATCGAATTCATCGGCGGAGGCGGAGCACTGGGCGCACTCATTGGGGGTCTCGCTGGCGGAGGCAAAGGCGCAGCCATCGGCGCAGCAGCCGGCGCGGGCGCGGGGACTGGAGGCGCGGCGCTCACGGGGAAGAAAGACATCACCGTGCCGGCCGAGGCCCCGGTCAGCTTCAAATTGGAAAGCCCCGTCACCGCAAATATCAAATAGCTCGGAGTCTGGAAAGTACCAACACTGTCAAATTTGAGAAGGGCGGGCGGAGACATTCCGCCCGCTTCCCATTTTGGGCCAGAAGCCATTCCCAATTTTGCATATATCTGTAATAGGAAGTGTTAGGGATGGATTAACGCACAGATATATTGATTTCGTTTCTATAATGGGATTAAATTCCTTGGCGACAAGCGAGTAATTGGACCTACAATTCGCGCGAAGTATGAGGTTTATGGGCTGATTCCTGAATTGGCATTCGCGTTGCCTATTTCCCGAAGTGAATTCGGGACGGGTGAATTGGGGGAGTTCCATGAACGACATGGACGATGGGCAGGGGCGTACTGAGGGTGCCTCGCGAGCATTGGAGTCGGAGCCGGAAACGCAGGGCGAGTTGAGCGCGAGCCGGAGGGAAGACGGGATCGCTTCCGGTATGCGCATGCTGGTGGTGGACGACGAAGAAACGGCCCGCACGCTCTGCGCCGAAGTAGGACGCGAAGCCGGGCTGGAGATTTACACCGCGGGCAGCGCGGAACGCGCACTCGAGCTGATGGCCGAATATCCTGCTGACATAGTGATCACAGATCTGAAACTTCCCGGCAATGGCGGCCTCGCCCTGCTCAGCAAGCTGCGCGAAAGTTTTCCCAAGACCTCAGTGGTGGTGTTGACGCAGTTCGGCAGCATTGAGACGGCCATTGAAGCCACCCGGCTAGGGGCCGAGGACTACCTAACAAAACCTTTCCACGTTGAAGACCTCCGCAACAAGCTGAAGCGCATCGTCCGCGAGCAGGAACTCGACGAAGAAAACCGCGTGCTGCGCGAGCAGTTGCGCGCCCGGCCGGGATTCGGGGGCCTGGTAGGGGTTTCGGGAAAAATGCAGCGCGTTTACAAGCTGATCGAAAAGGTGAGCCAGCACAACTATCCCGTTCTGGTTTTGGGGGAGAGCGGCACGGGAAAGGAGCTAGTGGCGCGCGCGATTCACTACATGGGGAACCGCCGGCAGCAGCCCTTTGTGCCCGTAGATTGCTCGGCCCTGGTGCCCACGCTGATCGAGGCGGAGCTCTTCGGATACGTCAAGGGGGCGTTTACAGGGGCGACGCAATCGAAGCAAGGTCTGATGGAATCGGCCAACTCCGGGACGCTATTTCTGGACGAGATCGGCGACCTGCCGGTGGACTTGCAGGCCAACTGCTGCGCGCACTGCAGGAGAAGGAGATTAAGCCGGTGGGCTCCACGCAGCGCATCCCCACTTCTTCCCGCATCATCGCGGCCACCAATCGCAACCTCGAAGCGGCTGTGCGCGCCGGGGAATTCCGGCAGGACTTGTACTTCCGGTTGAACGTGGTGCAAATCAAGCTGCCGCCACTGCGCGAGCGCAAGTCGGATATTCCCATGCTGGTAGCGTCGTTTCTCGAGCGGTTCGCCGCGGGGCAGAGGTCCATACGTTCCGTCGCCGAGGATGCCATGGCCCGCCTCCTGGCCTACGAATGGCCCGGAAACGTGCGCGAGCTCGAGAATGCCATTGAGCGCGCGGTGGCACTGGGCTCAGGCCCGATCCTCCATGTGGGCGATCTTCCGTCGAGCTTGCAATATGGCTCGTCACAAAGGATTTCTCCGGTGGATGAGGTACTGCCTTTGGAAGAGATCGAGCGCCGCGCCATTTTCCGCGCTCTGCGGGAGACGGCTGGAGACAAGTTGGCTGCCGCACGGATTCTCGGGATCGGCAAGACTACTTTGTACCGCAAGTTGAAGCAGTACGAAATGCAGAAACTTCCCGAAGAAGCAGGACAAGAAGCGGAAGCCCCTTCAGGACCGCGCACGCAGCAGAGCTGACGTGAAACGCTGAGCTCCGGCCTTCTGCATTTTTCCTCCCGTTAAGATTCCTAGACAGGGACGACGAGTTTCGGAGTGGGAATCGCAGCCCACTCCTTTCGCCATAGTTTCGCTGCAATTGAGTGAACCGTAGGGAATTACGCCCGCACAGGTGTTGGTAGGACAAGTGCTGCGGTCGAGAACGAGAACACCAATGGTCTTGCGCAAACAATTCTCGGTTGTTCCCGTCGTGGTTCGCGTTGTGGAATTTCCTGCGACCGTTCTGCTGGCTCTGCTCTGCAGCTATCTGATTTTGCGCAGCGGCGGGTAGGTGAGTTCGTGCGGCAACAAACATTGGCGGGCGCAAAGCGCAGTTGGGGGGCGTTGAAGAGCAAACGTAACGCCCTATTGAGCGAGGAACTTGAACTGCGCAGCGTGCTGGATTCGCTGTCGGATGGAGTACTGCTCTACGATCTCTCCGGAAGGATCCTGTTCGCCAATGCGCGTCTTGCGGAACTCCTGGGGCTCGATTCTGGAACAATCGGCAATTTGGCCGGAGCAGAGGAATGGCGACAACTGATCGAAGAGCGGTCACATCCGCCGGCGGATTCACCCCGGCCGCGACCGACGGCAATTCTGCAGACGGGCGATGCAACGCGCAAAGAACTGGAGATCGGGTGGCCCGTGCAGCGAGTGCTCGAATGTGTCTCCCGCCCGGTGCGCGATGCAGCGGGGCATGCCACCGGCCGTCTGGAGATTTTCCGAGACATCACCGCAGAGCGGCAGATCGCTCCAAAGCGATTGCACACGGAAAAAATGGTGGCACTCGGTCAGCTGGTATCTGGAATTGCACATGAACTCAACAATCCGCTCACGGCCATCATGGGATACGCGCAATTGCTTCTGGGGCGCGGGCTGGCACTGCCGGAACTGGAAGATGCCAATAGAATTTTTCAACAGGCGGAGCGCGCTCGCCACATCGTCAAGAATCTCCTCTATTTTTCGCGCGAGGCCAAGCCGGAGCGCGTGCGGGTGAATCTGAACGAAGTGGCCGAGCGGACGCTCACGCTGCGCAGCTACGAGTTGAAGGCGGAGAACATCCAGGTGGAGACCGATCTCGCACCAGGCCTGCTGGAAACAATGGCCGATCCACATCAGCTGCAGCAGGTGATTCTGAACCTATTGTTGAATGCCGAGCAGGCCATTCTGGAAGGGCACGGAAGCGGTCACATATGGCTGCGCACATTCCTGACCTCGCGCCAACGCCTGGGCCTGGAAATCATCGATGATGGCCCGGGCATTCCGCCGGACGTGCTGACGCGCATTTTCGATCCATTTTTCACCACTAAGCCGCCGGGGTTGGGGACTGGTCTGGGCCTCTCGATCATTTACGGAATCCTGCAAGAGCACGACGGGGAAATTTCTGTGGAAAGCGACCGGGAGCAGGGCGCGAAATTCGTCATCGAACTGCCCGCCGTTCCCGCGAGCGTCGACGTGGCGGACTCGCGCTGGCCTGCGCACGAGGCCGAGGCGCAGGTGCGCCGGGAACGGTGCGTGAGTCCGCGGCGGGTTCTTGTGGTGGAAGACGAGCCGACCGTCGCACAGTTGATCTCCGACGTTCTCCGCGAGGAGGGACATCAAGTGGATGCCGTGTACGACAGCCAGGAGGGGCTCACACGAATTGCGCGCAATGGATACGACCTGGTGATCTGTGACCTGCGCATGCCGCGTCTGGACGGCAGTGCATTCTACGAGGCGCTGCGAGCGGCCGGGAGCCCGATGCAGAATCGCATCATCTTCATCACGGGTGACACTCTGGGGCGGCTCACGCGGGAATTTCTGGAGCCGCGCGGACTGCCGTACCTGGCCAAGCCGTTTCTGGTAGAGGAACTCAAGATTGCCGTCAACCGCGCGTTGGAGGATGTCCATGCGTCCGCTTGAAGCTCCAGGTCCGGGCGCTGCCTGGTTGCGAGAGGAATCCGCGGTGCCGGGCATCGCGCCGCAGGAAAAGGGTGAACTGCTCCCCGTGAACTCGCCCTTGCGCCTGGTGCTTTTGGGAATTTCCTCCCCCACAGTGGCGCAGGAGCTGGCCGAGGAAATACATCGGCTGGCAGGTCCATGCCAATTGCCGCGGGCTGGAGACTTGGCGCAATTGCGCGCGCGGCTGGCGCACACTGCGCCGCAAGCGATCTTCCTCGACGGCGCGCTCGCTCCGGCGACATCCTTGGCAAATATCGCGCAGACGCTAGCCGAATCAGCGCCGGTAGTGGCGCTGGCGGACACGGCATCGCAGACGCGACTCGCACCGCTGGTGGCCAAGGGTGACGTCGAGATTGTGCTGCGCCATGGTGATTTCATTCCCCTCGCTGCCGCGCTCCTCGTCCGGCGGATGCGCTGGGCGGAACAAGCGGGAGGAATCCTGGGACCACCCTGGGAAAAACTCCCGGAGGATTTCTCGGAGATTCTGCGCCACGAAATCAACAACCCGCTCACGGGGATTCTGGGAAACGCCGAACTGGTGCTGGGGCAGCGGGAGAGATTGCCCGCGCTCGCGGCGCAGCGGCTCGAGACTGTCGTCTCGCTTGCGGTGCGCCTGCGTGAGACGGTGCGGCGCGTCACATTGGCCCTGCAAGTCCGCGAGCGCAGCGCGCGCGCATCTTAGGATTGTTCGACGCCCCCTCGCTTGTCGCATTCTCTTCTCTCCGTGTATCCACCTGACCTGGTCAGCCATACGAGTGTCCAGACTATTTACTTCCGTGCGTGGTTTCCCTACCATGAGCCTGTCCATCTCGCCCCAGAGCAGGCGCTGCCCCTGTGGCTGGAGAGGCTGAGTGTGAAATGGCTCGCGCTCCTCGAATGATTCTCGTGGAACCTGCCGGCGTTCGCCGCGAAATTTCCATCGAGACCAGCCCATTTCGAATTGGACGGCAGACCGGCAACGAACTGGTGGTGCGCGACAGCCGCGTGAGCCGCCAGCAGGCGCAAATCATCATTCAAGACGGCATCGTGATTGTCGAAGACCTGGGCAGCCGCCACGGAACCTTCGTCAACGGCGAGCGCGTCACGCGGCATCAATTGAGTCCACAGGACGCGATCGAGTTTGGCGTGCCGGATTCTCACCGCCTAATCTACGCGGGGGAAGAGACGCGCGTCGAGGAGCTGCTCGAGCGCATGGAACTTCCCGCGCCGCCGCACTCCGGCTCGCGCGAGCTGTACCATCTGGGCGTTTTGCTGGAAGTGGCGCGGACCATGGGCACCGGACTGTCGCTCGAAGACGTGCTCACCTCTGTAGTGGATGCCGCCATTCAGGTGACGCGCACGGAGCGCGGCGTGCTGCTGCTGACCGACGCCAAGGGCGAACTCATCACCTCCGTAGCGCGCGACGCGCAGCGTGCCACGCTGAAGCCGGAATCGTTGCAAATTTCTTCGAGTGTGCTAAAGCGGGTGGCTCAGTCGCGGCGCGAGCTGATCGTCAGCGATACGGGCGATGACACGGCTATGCAGCAGCAAGCCAGCGTGGCGCGCCTGGAACTGCACACGATCATCGCCATTCCGCTGGACCGCTTACCCACCATCGAAGCTTCCGACGCCACGGTGACAACGCGGCAGGCCGAGCTTCTGGGCATCCTGTACCTGGACAGCCATTCGTCTTCGAGCGCCTTCTCGCAGCTGGATCGTGAAGTGTTACGCACGCTGGCGGCGGAAGCGGCGCGCGTGGTGGAAAACGCCAAGCTGGTCGCCGCAGCGCGCGCCAAAATGCGCCTCGACCATGAACTCGAGATCGCCAGCCAAATTCAGCGCGAACTGCTGCCCAAAACGTTTCCCGATCTTCCCAGCATCGCGGTGCATGGCTCAACGCTCGCCTGCCAGGCCGTGGGAGGAGATTGCTACGACGTCATCTCCCTGCAGGGAGGCCGCTACGGATTTTTCGTAGGCGACGTGGCCGGGAAGGGCATTACCGCGGCACTGCTGGCCACGCTTCTGCAGGGAGTTTTCTACACCACGGCGGCGCTCGATATTCCCCTCGGCGAAGTGGTTTCCCGCGTAAACGATTTTCTGGTCGAGCGCTCCAGTGAAGACCGCTACGCCACAGCGTTTTACGGAGTTCTTAATCCCGAGGGCGCGCTCGAATACGTCAACGCGGGTCACGTTCCGCCTTTGATTCGCCGGCGTGGCGGCGCGCTCGAGCCGCTCGGTTCCGGAAACTTTCCCGTAGGCATGTTTCCCCAGGCGCGCTACGATTCCGCGCAGGTGAAGCTCGAGCCCGGCGATTGGATGGTCATTTATTCCGATGGGGTCACCGAAGCTTATAATTTGGGCAGTGAGCTCTTCGGCGAAGAAAGGCTGTGCAGACTTCTGGAAGGTGTGGCCGGAGAGACGGTGACGAAAATCGCGGCGGAAATTCAGTCAGCCGTCAAATCGTTCACCGAAGGCGCGCCGCAGTCGGACGATATCACCCTGGTTGTGGTTCAATACCGCGGGCAAATCGCATGAAGAAGACTCCGACAAAACGAGCCACAGGTTCACCGCTGGAGAATCTTGCTCGCTCGATCGGCACGCTCCAGCCGGAGGCAAGCCCGGGCGAAATCGCTGGGCAGGTCGTTGCGATCGTCGCGGCGGAGCGAGGCTTTTCCGGAGCGCGGCTGTGGCGTCTGGAAAAAGGTTCGCCGGTAGTCTGGCACGAAAAGGGCGAATTGCCGGCCGCCCGCGCGGAAGCGATAGGGGAAATGTTTGCGGGCGGCGGTTCTGCTTCGTCCAACGGCAGCCTTTTGCTCTGCGGGCTGGGGCCGGAGCAAGAGCGCCTCGCGGTCCTCGAAGCTCATTCCGCAGGAAGCCTCACGGCAGAAATGCAAAGCTGGCTGGAGCTTTTTCGCCGCTACGCTGAGGTGGCGCTGGAGGCGAGCGAGCGGAAAACCGCAGTCGTCGAACTTTCGACGATTGTGGAGGCCGCCAAGCAACTGAACTCCACGCTGGATCTCGGCGAGCTCATCAACATCATTCTGCGGCTCGCCACCCGGCAAACCCATGCCGACCGCGGCACGGTCTTTCTTTACGACAAGGCTACGAATGAAATCTGGTCGCTTGTCGGCCTCGGTCTCCAGCAGCACGAGATCCGGCTGCCCACGAGCCGCGGCATCGCCGGTTGGGTGGCCCAGCATGGCGAAGCCGTGAATCTCGCCGACGTGTATGAGGATGCCCGCTTCGAGCCCGAAGTGGACCGCCGACTCGGCTATCGCACGAAATCGCTCCTGTGCCTGCCGATTCGCGGCAAGGATGGCGAGGTCGTTGGCGTGCTGCAACTGCTCAATAAGAAGACCGGCGCGTTCACCGCGGGTGACGATAATTTCCTGCGCGCGCTTTCCGACCACGTGGCTCTGGCACTGGAGAATGCGCAGCTCCACCGCGAACGACTGGCCAAGCAAAAAATGGAACGCGATCTGGCGCTCGCACGGAGCATTCAACAGGGACTTTTGCCAGAAGCCCCTCCGCAAATCGCCGGGTTCGATATCTATGTAAGTCACCGGCCGTCGCTCATGGTGGGCGGCGACTATTACGACTTTGTTCCGATCGGGCCGGATACGCTGCTGACCGTGGTGGCGGACGTCGAAGGCAAGGGCGTCAGTTCGGCGATGGTCATGGCCAACCTACAGGCCACGCTGCACGCCCTCCTGGCTCATTTGCATTCGCTCGAACGGCTGGTCAGCTCACTGAGCGACATGATGCTCAATGATACCCGCGGACAAAAGTACATGACCATGTTCGTCTGTCTGCTCGACCAGCGCCATCCGGCCATTCACTACGTCAATGCCGGACACGTTCCGCCCGCGGTCGTCCATGCCGATGGCTCGGCCGAATTCCTCCGCGAAGGCGGAATGGTGGCGGGTCTTTTCCCCGGCACAGTTTACGACCGCGGCTGCGTGCCGCTCAAGCCGGGCGACATACTGGTGGCCTGCACCGACGGAATCACCGAGGCGATGAATAAAGACGATGACGAATTCGGTTCCGAGCGCCTAGTCGAGCTTGTGCGCCGAGAGCGTCTGGCTCCCGCGCAGGAAATCGTGGAAAAGGTGCTCGCCGAGGTGGACCTCTTCTCGCGCGGCGGCACGCACGAGGATGACCGCGTCATCCTCATCATCAAAATGCTTTGAGATTGCCTGGAAAATTTCCCGCCGCGAGTAGCGGGCTTGCCTTCCCACTTTTATTTTTGTTGAGTCGCGGTCTCTCTAAAAAACTGCAGGACGCGCCGCTCGAATTCTTCCGGCCTCACTCCGTACGCTCCGGTGTGCCCTGCGCCCTCAACTTCCCAGAATTCCTTCGGCCCGCGAGCAGCGGCGAAGATTTTTTTCGCGTGGCGGCAGGGAATCGTGTGGTCGAGCGCATCACAAATCAGCAGTACAGGAAATGCTCGCTGAGCGACCGCAGCCTCCGGCGAGACGTCGTCCACGCGGAATTTACCGTTTCGCTCTGCAACATTCAGCGCGTAGCGATCAAGTGGCCACAGCAGCGTCCTGCCCAGCAACGGGCTCCAGTGCATTCCCACGTAGTCGTAGGAGACCTCGCGCAGTGTGCTGAAGGGACTCTCGGCAACGACGGCGGCAATCCGCGGTTCGATTGCCGCCGCCTGTAACGCAATCGCTCCGCCCATGGATTCGCCCAGCGCGAAAAGATGTCTCACCGGCTCGTTTGCAAAGAGCGCGTCCGTAATGGCCTGCACGTCGCGGCGCTCCAGCCAGCCGAACGTGGCTTCACTGCCTCCGCTTTCGCCGTGCGCGCGCGAGTCCATCAACACCACACTGTATCCCGAGCGCACAAGAAATTCGGCGTAGCCGAGCATGCCAAGGCGATTGTCGGAAATTCCATGAAACAACAGCACCCAATCATGGCTGGGCATCACGGGTATGACCTTCCAACCTCGAAGCACGACGCCATCCTGGGCGCGTACAACGAAATCGCTTTTCACTGCGCCAAGACTTGCAAACATTCTGTCCGCTTCGCCGACACGGCCCGGCGCCAGAGGCAAACGCGGGGGGTGGGGCATGCCGCGGCCGAGCGCCACTCCTATGACCGCCATGGCAGCCAACAGCACGGCGGTTACGCCCGCGAAGATGTAATACCTGCGCATTTTCCCTCTAATGAAGGATACGAATTTACGTGGAAGGATGTTTCTGCGCGGTAGGCTTCAGGAGCCAGTCGAGGAGTAGTGGCGCACGCCGCGGCTCCAGGAAAAGAGCGTCACCGTAAGACATGCCGCGGCCACGAGCGGAATGTAGAGCGCGTAAGCATGAAATTGCGCGCGGCCCAGCAGCCGCACGCTGGGATAAAACGAAGCGAATGCGAACGGCACGATCCAGCTCAGCAGGAATTGAATCGCGCCGCTATAAATCGAAAGCGGGTAGCGGCCGAACGCGATGACGTTCCAGATCGGCGGATGGACTCCGATGCGGTCCTCAAACCAGAAAGAAATCGTGCTCAACAGCGTGAAAAACGAAATGTAAATCACTGCTCCGCCCGCCGCCCAGAAAACCATCAGCACCGCGTCCGCGGCGGTCCACTGCAAGTGCAGCCGGCGTGCCGCCCACACCACGCAGAACACTCCCGTGGCCACTTCCTGCAGCGATTCCAGGCGAAACGCTTCAAACAGCACCTGAAAGAGCGCGGCGATTGGCCGCAGCAGGACGCGGTCGAACTTCCCTTCGATGATGTAACTGTTTCCGAACTCGTAGATGTTCAGGCTCAGAATGTTATAGAGCCCGAAGGGAATGAGCGAGAAGCCGTAAAGAAAAATCTCCTCGTCGCGGCTCCATCCGCCCAGGCTCGGCGCTTTCGAGAAGAGCACCAGGACGAAGGCCAGCGAAAAAATCGTGGCGGCGAAGCTGGTACCGAGGCTGATGAGGAAATCGCCCCGATAGCTGACGCGCACTTTCGCGTATTGCGCGAAGTATTCGCCGAGGAGTTGAATGTATCGCCGCATCGACGGTGCTCAGCCTCCGTGGATGGAAATTTTGCGCAGCGCGCGGCTCCACCACAGGTGTGCCAGCCCGAGCAACAGTGCCACCCAAAGCCATTCAATCGCCAGCGCGCGCGCTGCCTGCGGAAGCGTGAACATTCCCAGATAGATTTGCAGTGGCGTGTAGGCGATGTGCTCGAAAGGCAGCCACGCGAGCACCGCCTGCACGCGCTCGGGGAAAAACTTCATGGGTATGAGCACGCCCGAAAGCAGTTCGATGAGCCAGAATTTCGCGCGGATCAGCGCGAGAATGGATTTGAGCGGTATCGCGCACGTCCCGATCATGAAATTGATCGCGCCCATCAGAAAAAAGCTGCCGAGAACCGAGACGCAGAACAACGCGAAATGAATGGCAGACGCCGGCCGTCCCACGGGAAAAATCAGCGCCACCAGGACAGCGACCGGCGCCGTCAGCAACCCCAGCCGGAACGCCGATTCGCCCATGGCCCGCGAAATCCACATCCACGGCACAGATACCGGCTTGATCAGGTCCATGGCGATTTTGCCTTCGATCACCTCGTAGGCCATCTCCTGATCAATCGTGTTCCAGTAAAACGAGCGAATGATCCATCCGACGCTCACGTAGGTGACCATCTGGCCGAGGTTGTAACCCGCAATGGTCTGTCCCGAGCTGAAAACTGCGCGGTAAATGAAAAAGTACACGGTGACATTTAGCAGATAGGTGATCACGCCCGTGAAATACCGCATGCGGAACGCTAGGATGTTGACGAACCCTACTCGCGCGAATTCACGGTAGGGGGCGAGCGCGGCCGGGACAGTGCTCATTTAGCTTCCTGATTCTTTGGTGTTCCTCTTCGAAACAGAAGGCCACCAAGAAGACAGCCCGCACTGATCCCCGAGAGGAGGAAGAACAAACAGCCTGAAGCGACTCGCATAAACCACTTCATATAACTGAAAACATAGGGAGTCCGGCCGAAAGTTAGAAAAGGAAAAGCCAAAATCCCCGAGCAAATCCAGGCTACGAAATAGTGCTCTCGAATCTTGAACCTAGGCTTGCCCATTCCCGCGCTATAAGCGATGCCGAAAACGATGGCGAAGTCGGATAACAGTATCGCGGCAAGAATCACCAGCTCCAACCGAGCGAGGAATGGAGGCATCACTATTTTCCGCCCGTCTGTTTCGGCCGCAGCGCTTCGTCGCCAGGACTCATGAAAAACTCCGCACTTCACCGGCGTAGATGCGCTTCACGACTTCCTCGATGGATTCATCTTCAATCACCAGGTCGCGAACTTCCACATCGGCGAGAATGCGGCGGACGAGATCGGCGGTCGAGACCTGCGTGCGGTCGAAGCGGATGCGGTAAGTCATTTCGTCCACGCGCTCGAGCACGCAGCCGTTGCTCGCAAACGAGCCCAGCGCCGCGGCCTGCGAACTCTCTTTCAGAGCGAATTTTATCTGCTTGGTGCGCAGAAGTTTCTCCTTCAGCAAATCGAGCAGCCCGTCGAAAAGGACGCGGCCGTGGTCAATGATCATGATGCGCCGGCAGATTTCCTCGATGTCGTCCAGGTCGTGCGTGGTCAGCAGAATGGTGGTGCGAAACTCCTGATTGATGGCGCGGAGAAATTGCCGAATGTGGTCCTTGGCCACCACATCGAGCCCGATCGTCGGCTCATCCAGGAAGAGCAGTGGGGGATTGTGCAGCAATGCCGCGGCCAGGTCGCAGCGCATGCGCTCGCCGAGCGACAACTTGCGCACCGGCGTGTGCAGATATTCCTTGATGCCAAGGATGTCGTCGAAACGCTCCATGCGCGCGGCGAAATCGCGCTCGGAAACGTCGTAGATTCGCCGCAGCAACTTGAACGATTCGATCACCGCAATATCCCACCACAGTTGTGTGCGCTGCCCGAACACCACGCCTATGGTCTTCACGTATTGCCGCCGCTGCCGGAACGGCACGAAACCGTTCACCACCACTTCGCCGTCGCTGGGAACCAGGATGCCCGTGAGCATTTTGATCGTGGTGGATTTCCCCGCTCCATTCGGGCCGATGTAGCCGACCGTCTCGCCCTGCGCAATTTCAAACGAAACGCGGTCCACTGCTTTGATCGTGCGGTAGTCCCGCACGACGAGGTTCTGGATCCCACCCCAGACCCCTTCGCGGCGATGAAACGTGCGGAAGTGTTTGGAGAGCTCGCGGACGTGAACGATGGAGTTTTCAGCCATCAAACCAGCGATTTTAATTCCGATCTTGCCGGATTACACGAGCCTTCTTGTTAGACGCGCAAATATCCTTAGGGAAGCAACAAATTCGAAGCACCTGCTATTACGTGCGAAACAGAACTTCTTCGCGGGTGAACATTTTCACCGCAAGGATGATGGCCGCCAGGCCATAGACTCCGGACATGGCGAATACCAGCGCGATGTAGCCCCACGGATGATTCCCGGCCACGATCTCCTTGCTTACCAGGCACGTCGAAAGGATAGGAATGAGCGCCGTGCGCGCATTCAATTCTATTCCCGGGAGCAGGGCCGCCACCGCCGGCAAGATCACCACGAACAGCAACGGCGTGATGTAGCTTTGCGCCTCGCGGTAGCTCTTGGCGAACAGCGCCACGGTTATCAGCACAGCCGAAAACAAAACCGAGAGCGGCATAACCATCAGGATCACCGCCACTAGGCTGCTGGGATCGAGTATCGCCCCGAAGGGATTGTCCTCCCCTCCCAGCCCCGCAGCATGATTGTGCGCCCACCAGATGGAGGCGTACATGGACACAATGGAAAGCATCGCCGTGGCCAGCGAGGCCGTGAACACCATCAGAAATTTACCGAAGACCAGATCCCTCCGACTGACGGGACTGCACAGAATCGTTTCCATCGTGCCGCGCTCTTTTTCGCCTGCGGTCAGGTCCATCGCCGGATACATTGCACCTGTCAGGCATAGAAGAATGATCAGGTAGGGAATCATGCCGCCCATCTTGCGGATACTGGAATTCTGCGTAGGTAATACGTCCTGGGTCGTGACGTCGAAGGGTTCGAGAATTGCAGCCGGCAAATTGCGCGATGCTAGGCGCTCTTTGACCAGGCGATCACTGTACGCGTCAAGAGTCTTCTCCAAAGATTTCTTCACGTACGACGAACGCATGTCGCCCTCGAAATAATCGACCGTGATTTTCTCCGGCTTTCCCCCCTCCATGGCTGCGTCGAAACCGGGCGGAATCTCGACCACAGCCTGCACGCCCTTATTGCGGATCATTTCGGTCGCTGCGGGATCGAAGGGCTTCCAATTCGCGCCCTCCATCGCGTGCAGCGCCTGCACGACTTTGGGTGAATCTTCACCGCCATGAATCATCACGTTGGCGGATTCCGCTTGTAACTTATCCATGGCCGACAACGCGAGGTAGCCCATTCCCACGGTCATTATTGGGAAAACAATAATCGGCACCACCACCATGGAGATAATGGTGCGCCGGTCGCGCAGCGAATCCATCATTTCCTTGCGATAGACGATTCCCGCGTTCCGTAGATTCACGCTGCCGCTCCGATCACATCGACGAAGATGTCTTCCAGGTCCTGTTTCTTATGCTGCTCGCGCAGGTTCGCGAGAGTACCCTCCGCGAGTAAACGCCCATGATGAATGATCCCGATGCGGTCGCAGAGTTTTTCCACTTCGCTCATCACGTGCGTCGAAAATATTACCGTCTTTCCCAGCGATCGGCATTCGCGGATGAAGCTCACGATGCTCCGCGCGGCCATCACGTCCAGCCCCAACGTCGGTTCGTCGAACACCATCACCGGCGGGTCGTGCACCAGGGTGCGCGCTATGGACACCTTCTGCTTCATTCCCGTCGAGAGTTTGTCGCAGCGCACTTCGTGAAATTTCGTCATGTCCAGGCGCTCGAAGAGTTCCTGGATACGCTTTTGAAGCGGTGCCTCCTCCAGCCCGTGCAGCCGCCCGAAGTATTCCACCATCTCCTGTGCCGTCAGCCTGCCGTATAAGGCCGTCGCTGTGGAGAGGAACCCGATGCGGTGCCGGACTTTTTCGGGTTCCGCCAGCAAGTCGCAACCGGCGACGCTTGCCGTGCCCGACGTCGGCTTCAGGATGGTCGCCAGCATCCGCAGCGTCGTGGTCTTGCCCGCGCCATTCGCGCCCAGAAGCCCGTAAATCTCCCCGGGCTGGCAACGAAAGCTGACGCCGTCTACCGCGCGCAGATCGTCTTTACCTTTCTGCGCGAATACTTTTACCAGTTGCCGCGCTTCGATCACTACTCACCTCTTCTTGGAATTCCGAGGGATGCTGCCATGCATGTATTACGCAAACACTCGCGAGAATATTTCTTGTGACCCCGCGCGCAAAGGCAATCCGCCAACTGGCGAAAAGCGCACTCGTAGCGGGCGTGTGCGCGTTATTCCTTCTTGCAGTTGGAGCAGTGTTTTTCGTCTATGTGGTCAAGGGGCACGACGAACATATTATTGCAACTGATGCACACGCGGTGAATCAGCGGACCTTTATTCTCTTCGGCGGCATGCTCGTTGGGCTTCTTTGTTTCGGCGGTCTCATTCATCACCCGAATATTACCACGAACTGCCGCAACGAACGCCCTGCGTGCAAGGGTAGCATCCAGTCACGTCCGCGAAGAAAACACCGTTGCATCCTCTTCCGCGAGTGTAGCATCCCCTAGAATAGGCGTTTGGGCCTGCGGATTGCCGCCGCGCTGGGACATCCACGGCAAAAAAGGTCTGTTCGCTTTTGCGTGAACGGCACTAGAATGCTGGGATTCGAGGGGGAATTCTGCTCCGGTACGATCGCATGTCAGGCTCGGGGAAAAAATGGATTTGGCTGGCGGGCGGCTTGGCTGCCGTCGTGCTCCTGCTGATTCTGCTTGCCAATCGCAACCCTGCTCCCACGGTCCAGGCGGCTTCCATCGTGCGCCAGAACCTCAGCGCGTATGTAACCAGCAACGGCAAGGTCGAACCCATCGAACCGCACGTGATGCGCGCCGAACTCCAGACGTTCGTCGAGAGCGTCAGCGCCACTGACGGCCAGCCGGTTCGCCGCGGCCAGTTGCTGGTGACGCTTGACTCCGCCGATGCCCGCGCGCAACTTGCGCAGGCGCGCGGCGCTTTACTCACTGCCCAAGAAGATTTGCGCGTGGCGCGGGCGGGCGGCCCGGCGGATGAGTTGGCGCAACTCGATAGCGACACCCAGAAGGCGCAGCTCAGTATCCAGAACCTCCAGCGCCTGCACGACGCGCTCGAAAAGTTGCTAACCGATCATGCCGCCACGCAGGACGAGCTCGCGCAGAATCAGCTTTCCCTCGATACGGAACGGGCTAGCCTCGCCGCGCTCCAGCAGAAAAGAGAAGACCTCCGTCGTCGCGCCGCTCTCGATGTCCACCGCGATGAACTCCGCGTCGAACAAAACCAGGAGCAGATCCGTTCGCTCGAGGAGAAAGTGAGCAGCTCGGAAGTCCGCTCGCCCATTGATGGCACGTTGTATTCCCTGCCAGTCCAACCGAATCTCTACGTGCAGGTCGGCACCGTGCTGGCGGAAATCGCCGATCTGCATCAAGTGCGCGTCCGTGCATTTGTGGATGAGCCGGACCTGGGCTGGCTCGAGCCGAATCAGCAAGTGGATGTTACCTGGGACGCCCTGCCAGGCCGCGATTGGAACGGCGTCACTTCTCAGATTCCCAAACAGGTGGTGAAGCATGACGTGCGCAGCGTCGGCGAAGTTCTTTGCTCGGTGAGCAACGACAAACTCGAGCTTCTTCCCAACGTAAACGTTGCCGTGCGCATCCGCGTGCGTGACCGGCAGAATGTTTTGGTGGTGCCGCGCGAGGCAGTCCACTCCGATGGCGCGCAGCATTACGTTTTCGTCGTGAAGGACGACCGTCTGCAGCGCCGCGCGATCGAAGTCGGCGTCGCCAGCGCCACGCAATACGAAGTTTCGAGCGGTCTTTCCCAGGGCGACCACGTGGCGCTTCCCGGCGATTCTCCCCAGCGCGACGGCATGGAAGTGCGCGAGCTCGAGCCCCAAGCAGAGGCGGGGAAGTGAACTTCCGCCGTGTCGCGCTGGCGTGTCTGTTGCTTCTTCCCGCGGCCGCGCGCGCGAATCCGCCTTCGGACGGACCGTATCAGGCGGTCGAACAGCAGTTCGAAGCGGGGAAGTACACTCTCGCCATTCAATTGCTTCAGGCCATCCTCAATCAAAATCCCGGCGATGCTTCGGCGCACTATTGGTTGGACCGGTGCTACTACGAATTGCGCGATTACGATAACGCCGTGGCGCAGGGCGAAAAGGCCGTCCAGCTCGCCGCCAATGATTCTCTCTATCATCTTTGGCTCGGCCGCTCCTATGGCGGAAAAGCCGACCGCGACCGCAGCTTTTTTCTCGCGCGCAAGACCAAGCATGAGTTTGAAGAAGCCGTGCGCCTCGATCCGAAAAATATTCGCGCGCGCCGCGATCTGATGGAATTTCTTGCCGAAGCCCCGTGGATCGTCGGCGGAAGCAAGGACGACGCGCGCGGGCAAGCCGATGCCATCGCCTTGATAGACCCCGTCGAGGGCCATCTCGCGCGCGCGGATTTTTGGCGCGAGCTGAAAAAATTCGACCTTGTGGCCGCGGAGTATCGCGCTGTTTTCGACGCGCGTCCAGCAAGCGTCGAGGCGTACATCGAGATCGCCGAATTTGACGTCCAGCAAAGCGATGCCACCGCCCTCGAGACGGCGATCGCGGCCGCGGCCCGCGTGAAGCCCTCCGACCCGCGCCTCCCTTTCTTCCGCGGCGTCTCGGGCGTCATTTCCGGGAACGCTTTGCCGCAGGCAGAGCAGTATCTGAAATCCTATCTCGCCAGCACTCCGGAACGCAGCGATTGGCCATCCCACGCCGGCGCCCGTGTGTGGCTCGGAAAGCTCTATGAGCGCGAGGGCAAATCAGGCGATGCTGCCGAGCAGTATCGCGCTGCCCTGCAGATTGATCCAGGTCATAAAGAAGCGAAGGATCGCCTCGCCAATCTCGAAAAACGTTCGCGCTAGCCCACGCCGGATAAAAAACGGAACCGTCGCATGCTTCCGTGCAAAAATGAAATTGCGGTAACAATTTCCGGTAGAATCGGCAAGTCAGGAATTCCGCGCGGGGGACCTTGAGCGCGCCTGCGCACCCAATCCCAGTGAACACTCTCTACGCCATTCCCATCGCAAGCTTGATTGGCGCGCTGGCCGTCCTTCGCGCCGACCTGCGCCGCCGCAGGCTTTCCTTCGGCCGGGCTGCTGGTTGGAACCTCGCGACGGTTTTGGATGTGGCTTCCTCGGCTGCAAACATGGCCACTATAGCCGGCCTATTCATTCGGCTCATTCCCATTGCGGCTTCCCGCGGCGCCGTGCCGCTCGATTCGCCGCGTACCTGGGCCATCCTTGTCGGCATATTCGTCTTCGTTTTTCTCTGGGACGAGGGATGGCGCCAAATTCGCTTTCAGAGGCCCGCAGGCATTGTTTTCGGCGAATATCTGATCTTGGCCGGCTCGTTGGGATTGCTCGCCGCGGCAATTTTTGGCGGGCGCGCGGAACTCCTTCATGGAACTCTCGCATACAGTGCGCTCAGTCTGGCAATTGTTATCGGCCTCGTGACAATCGGAGTGGTCGTCCCGCGTTTCACGGGACGCGGCGAGGGACATCGCATCCTCGATCGCGTGGCGTCCGAGGGCGATTCCGTGCAATTGGAATACACCGCGCCCACGCCCGAGTGCCCCCATCCCGATCAATGGCACATGGTGGATCCACAATCTTCTGAGCTTGAGGTCCTCGACTTTCTGAAGTCTCTGGTAATCACGCTCAAGCCGCGTCTCATTCTCGAAACCGGCACTTTCCTCGGGCACGGCGCCCTGAAAATGGCTGAAGGACTGCAAGCCAATGGATTCGGCCGAATCATTACCGTCGAATTTGATCCCGAGATTTTCGCGAAGGCCCAGGAACGCATCGCCGCTTCCGGCCTGGCCCGGTGGATTGAATCCCGCAGCGAATCCAGCCTCGAATCTCGCGTGGACGGCGTCATTGATCTTCTCTTCAGCGATAGCCACATGGACATTCGCGAGCAGGAGATTCGGCGTTTCTTGCCGCAACTCAACCCCCACGGCCTCATCCTCATCCATGACGCCAGCTCGCATTTCCGAGTTGTGCGCGAAGCAGCGCTGCGCCTCGAGCAGGAAGGCCTGATTTCCATCGTTCTGGTGCCCACTCCGCGCGGCCTGGTCATCGCGCAGAAGCGCGAGGGTCGCAAATAGGAAAAATTCTTCGCCGTGTCTACGAATCCTCCCGATCCGGAGCAGACCTAGTTATCAGTTGCAGACGGGGACACGGCCGGTTGAGAATGAATCGCCAGCGTGGGATACGCTCGAACCCGTGATAAGCGCGGGAATGCGATTCCAATCGACGTGCTGGTAACTCCCATGAGCCTGCGTGCATCCGATTCTTCGAATAGGCCGCTATTGAAAAGCATTCGGCGAACTCCGATTTTGTGGACGGAAACCTGGTCCTTGGCTCTGCAGGCCCTGCGCGCCAATAAGGTGCGCGCGGGACTCACCATGCTCGGCGTCATTATCGGCAGCATGTGCATCGTTATGGTCGTGACCATCGCCCTTGCCGGCAAGCGCTACATCATTTCTCAGATCGAAGCGGTCGGCTCCAATATGGTGTACGCCGAATTGCAAACCTCGGGACGCTCGCAAGCGGTCACTCTCGACGATCAGATCAGCGAAGGAGATCTCGCCGCCATCGAGCGCAGCATTCCACAGGTCATCGCACTCGCAGGATCCCACAAACTTCCCACCACGATTGTCGCGGGCGGCGCGGCGAGGCCCGTCAACCTTGTCGGCGTGACCTCTGGATTCGATCGCATCCGCAATTTGCAGATTGTTCAGGGCCGCTTCTTCGACGATGACGACGAAAAATCCCGCGGCAAAGTTTGTCTGACCACGCAGGCCCTCGCGGACCTGGCTTTTCTCGGCCAGAATCCCGTGGGAAAGAGTATCCGGGTGGGTGAACTTGATTTCACCGTCATCGGGGAGTTCCGCGAGCGCGCCGCGACGTTCGGGGAGACGGAGATCACCAAGTATTCCGTCCTCGTTCCTTTTCCCCTCGTGGGTTATTACACCGGCGAGAACTATTTCATTACCATCTACGCGCAGGCGGATGGCCCGGAAGATGTCCCGCTGGTGACGCAGGCGGTGAAGGAACTTCTGAAAAACCGCCACCGCCCGGGCGTGGAATTCCGCGTCCAGAATCTCACGGGCATCCTCGAGACAGCTCGGAGCGTTTCCTTCGCCATGACCGTCGTGCTCCTGATCATCGCCTCGGTGGCTCTGCTCATCAGCGGCATCGGCATCATGAACATCATGCTCGTCACGGTGACCGAGCGCACTCACGAGATCGGCATTCGCAAAGCCATCGGCGCGTCGCGCAGCGCCATCCTCTATCAGTTTCTTTCCGAAGCGGTTCTCATCAGCGCCACGGGAGCGGTGATTGGAATTTTGCTCGCAGTTTCCATCCCGCTTCTTCTGCAATCGCTTTTGCAGTTTCTGCCAGTGGAGGGTCCCGTGCATATTCCGGTTTCCTGGGTCTCCGTGGTTCTGGCGCTTTTTGTTTCCTGCAGCACAGGTTTGATTTTCGGTTATCTTCCGGCGAATCGGGCGGCCAGACTTCAGCCCACCGATTCGCTGCGCATGGAATAGCAGGTTGTAAATCTTGCGAGGCGGGGTCTTACGCACATGAAAATGAAAAAGTGGATAGCTCCCATTCTGCTGATTGCTTTTGCTTTCTCGGTGTCGCATCCGCTGCGCGCGCAGGAGCCGGAGAAACTCTCTCTGTCGCGCGCCGTGACGCTCGCGCTGAAGAACAGCCGCGATCTCACTCTTGCGCGCATCCAGTACAACACCTCGCTGCGACAGGCGGGCGTGGACCGCGCCGAATTCCTCCCCAACCTCTTCACCGGCTCGGGAGCCGCTTACTCCAGCGGCTTCCCGCAAACGCCGGATGGCGGGCCGCCTTCTGTGTTCAGCCTGTCCTACACGCAGGCCCTTTTCAATCCACCGCTGCGCGGCCAATTGCGCGCCGCCGAGGACCGCTCTCACAATCAGCTCCTGGAAGTAGATCGCACGCGCGATGCGGTGATTCTGCGCACCGCCGCGGCCTACCTCGAACTCGCCAAGGTGCGTCATTCGCTCGAGCTTCTGCGCACCGAGCGCGAAAGCGCTGCGAAGATCCTGGGCGTCACCCGCGAGCGAATCTCTTCCGGCCTCGAATTGCCCATCGAGGAAACTCGCAATGAACTCGAACAGGCAAAAATCGAGCGGCGCATCATCCAGCTCGAGAGCCGCGATCAAATTCTCACGGACCAGCTTCGCGACCTCTGTGGTTTTCCTGCGGATCAGGCAATCGAAGTTTCTCCCGAAGATCTGCCCGCCGATGCTGCCGCGCCTTCTGGCGACCTCGTCGAGATGGCCGTGGCCTCCAGCCCGCTCGTCAAAGAGGCCGAGAACGAGCGCAGCGCTCGCGAACATATCTGGAAAGGCGAGCGCGGCGCCTATTGGCCCACCATCGGACTCATCGGCCAGTACAGCGTGTTCAGCCGCGTCAATAATTATCAGGAGTTCTACAAGACGTTTCAGCGCAACAACGTAAACGTCGGCGCGGAAATTCGCATTCCGCTTTTCGCCTCCAAAACGCACGTGGACATCGCCGAAGCAAAATCCGAATTGGAATTCGCCAATCTCTCTGTGGGCAAAGTGCGCCACGACGTTCGCGTAGACGCGCAGCTGATGATTCGCGCCCTGCGCGAAGCCGACGCCTCGCGCGAAGTGGCGCGCCTCGACCTGAAACTTGCGCAGGAGAATCTCGCGCTGGTGCAGTCGCGCTTCGACCAGGGCCGAAGCACGCTTCGCGAGCTGGAGCTGGCGCGCCTCGACGAGAGCGAGAAATGGGTGGCCTTTCTGGATGCGGATTTCGCGCGCCAGCAAGCCCAGCTCGAATTGCTGCGCTCCACCGGCCAGCTCGCCCAGGTGTTCCACTAGGACAACAAAACCGCGCAATCCTTCGCTTGGGAGCGGCAGCACATTCGAGTACAATGGAAGGTTGTCGAAGGCCCAGGGGGACTTCTGCGCTTGTAGAGCGCCTGAGGAGGATTTTTCCTGATGCCGTCCGTGATGAAGACGCTGCTGCTCAATCCGCCGAGTTTTGAAATGTTCGATGGCGGTGCAAGTTCCCGCTGGCCGGCCACCCGCGAAATCGAATCCTACTGGTATCCCGTATGGCTTACGTATTCCGCGGGCATGCTCGAAGGCAGCCGCTTGCTCGACGCCCCGCCGCACAAAGTTTCGCCCGAAGAAACCATTCGCATCGCGCAGGACTACGAATTTCTCGTGGTTTTTACTTCCACCGTCGGATTCGAAAGCGATCTCCTCCTCGCGCGCAAGATGAAGGAATCCAAGCCGGACCTCAAGATTGCTTTTGTCGGCCCGCACGTCCAGGTCAAGCCCGCGGAGAGCCTGCTCGCCAGCCGCGACATTGATTTCATCGTGCGCGGAGAATTTGATCACGCCGTCGTCGAATATGCCCAGGGAAAGCCGCTTAGTGAAATTCTCGGCGCGAGCTATCTCCGCGACGGCAAAGTGGTCCATAACGCTCCGCGCGAGATGCTGCATACCGAAGAGCTTGACGCCCTGCCTTTCGCCACCGACGTTTACAAGCGCGATCTGGTGATTGAAAATTACAATGTCCCATTCCTGCTTCATCCCTTCGTCTCTTTTTACACCACGCGCGGCTGCCCGGCGCTTTGCACTTTCTGCCTCTGGCCGCAGACGCTTTCCGGCCACGCCTGGCGCGTGCGTTCCACTGTAAATGTCGCTCGCGAATTCGCGCAGGCCCACAAGATGTTCCCGCAGGCCAAGGAATTCTTTTTCGACGACGACACCTTCAACATCCGCAAGGACCGCGTCATCGAATTGTGCAAGAAATTTCAGCCCGTCGGATTTCGCTGGTCTTGCACCGCGCGCGTCCACGGGGATTACGAAACCCTCAAGGCCATGGCCGACGCAGGCTGCCGACTTCTGATCGTCGGCTTCGAATCCGGCGACCCGCAGATTCTCAAGAACATCAAGAAGGGCACCACCATCGAAATGGGCCGCAGCTTCGTACAGAATTGCAAGAAAGTCGGCATCCGCGTTCACGGCGATTTCATCATCGGCCTGCCGGGCGAGACCCGTCAGACCATCGAAAAAACGATTGATTACGCGAAACAGATTGATTGCGAAACCATTCAGGTTTCGCTGGCCCATGCTTTTCCGGGCACCGAGCTTTACAACTTTGCGCAGTTGAACGGCTATATGCCCACCGAAGCGGCCACGGACTCCAAGGGTCACCAGTTGCCGCATCTCGAATACCCGGGTCTCAACCGCGCGGAGATGATGCAAGCTGTCAACCGTTTCTACGACGAATACTATTTCCGCCCGCGCGTGGCCTGGCGCGTCGTTCGCGATTCGCTGTGGGACGCGCACGAGCGCAAGCGCCTCACCGGGGAAGCCGTGTCGTTCCTCAAGCTGCGCTACGAGCGCTGGAAGTGGGCGCGCCGCAGCGCCAAGAACAAGCCGGTTGTTTCCGTGCCACCGATGAACACCGGCGCGGGCGCCGGCGTCGCCGGAGAAACTCAGCGCGCATGAAGATTTCATCCCGGCTGCACCTCAAGACCGGCATCCTGATTTGCCTCATGGTCGTGTTCGGGCCGCTGGGCGACGTTTTCCTGCGCAAGGGCATGCAGCGCATCGGCGCAGTAACGACGTGGACGCCCGCCTCTCTTGGCCGCCTGTTCTTCGAGACTTTCACCTCCGGCTCTATCTGGCTGGGCATTTCGCTGCTGCTGATGTTTTTCATTTGCTACATGCTCGTGCTTTCCTGGGCCGACTACAGTTTTGTGCAACCCGCTTCGGCCAGCAGCTACGCGTTCGTCGCGTTTCTTGGCGCCTTCGTGCTCGGCGAAGTGGTTCGCCCGGAGCGCTGGCTCGGCGTAGGGATAATCTGCCTCGGCGTTTTCATGGTCGGCCGCACTCCCCCGCGCACCACGGAGCCGAGCTGACATGCACTTCATTCGCGAAGCGTTGTGCATGCTGGTGCTGGTCGTCGCCGGGACTGGCGGCGAAATCGCCCTCACGCACGCCATGAAGCAGATTGGCGAAGTCCATCGCTTCACGCCGCGCGACATCCTGAACGTCGTGGTTCGCGCCTTTCGCGTCGGATGGATGTGGTTCGCTCTCTCGCTCATGACCGTCGGCTTCTTCGCCCTGCTGGTGTTTCTCTCCTGGGAGAACGTCAGCTTCGTCGTTCCGGCCTCGGCGCTCAGCTACGCCGCCGGCGCGTTCGGCGCAAAATATTTTCTCGGCGAAAAGATCAGCGCCTCGCGCTGGGTCGGCGTGCTGCTCGTTTGCGTCGGAGTCGCCATCGTGTGGGCCGCTTAAGGAGGCTCGCGGTATGTGGCCCGGGGCGCTGCACGTTTTTCGCTGGATCATTCTCCTTGCGGCGCTCGCTCCGTTCGGCTATTACGTTCTTGCCATGATCGCCGCGCGGCGATTTTTCGGCCGCCCGCCCGCTCTGCCGCGCGATTTCACTCCTCCCGTAAGCATCCTCAAGCCAATCAAGGGCCTCGATCGCGAAGCCTACGAAAATTACGCGAGTTTTTGTTCGCAGGATTATCCCGATTACGAAGTCCTTTTCTGCGTTCCGGATGATTCCGATCCCGCCATCCCGGTGCTGCAGAAAGTCATCGCCGAGCATCCGCATTGCCGCGCGCGCTTGCTCATCGGCGCGGAAGAGCTGGGCACGTCCAAGAAAGTTAATAAGCTCGTGCGCCTGGTTCGCGAAGCGCGCCACGATTTTTTTGTAATCAGCGATAGCGACATCCGCGTCGCGCCGGATTATCTCCGCTCCGTCGTCGCGCATTTTTCCGATTCCCGCGTCGCGGCGGTCACCTGCCTTTATCGCGGACTCACCGACGGCTCGCTTCCCTCCGTCCTCGAAGCCCTCGGCAATTCCTCCGATTTCGCCGCCGGAGTGCTGTGCGCCTGGCTGCTCGGCGGAGTGGATTTCACGCTCGGCGCGACCATGGCCACGCGGCGCGAACGCCTCGCCGAAATCGGCGGCTTTGAAGCGCTCGCGAACCATCTCACCGACGATTACGAGCTCGGCCAGCGCCTCCACGCCCGCGGCTATCGCGTCGCGCTCGCGGATTTTCCTGTCTGCACAGTTTTTCCCGCGCAATCCCTCCGCCAGGTGTTTGCCCATCAAGTCCGCTGGACGATGACGCTGCGCGTCGCGGAGCCGTGGGGCCATCTGGGCCTGATCTTCGCGCAGGGCTTGCCGTGGGCGATTCTCGCCGCGGCCGTCGCGCCGCGAATCTGGATCGCGACCGCATATCTCGCGGCTTACGTTGCGCTGCGATTCGCCATGGCCTGGACGGTCGGAGCGCGAGGCCTCCGCGATCCGCTGCTTCGCCGCAAGATGTATCTTCTTCCGCTGCGCGACGCGTTCGCTTTCGTGGTTTATGTGGTCAGTTTTTTCAAGCGCCGCATCGTCTGGCGCGACGCCGAATACTACGTGCGGGATCGGCGGCTTGTGCCCGCCGCGCCGCGCGCCCCGCATTGATATTCATGGGCGATTTTCATGGAGCGGCGCGCAGTTGACGAACGCTCGCGCGCTGTTTAGAGTAGTGATGGGTCGAAGCGACGGCCCTTTTTTGTTTCTGCTGGGAGGTCGTACAATCGGTAGTACATCAGACTCTGGATCTGATTATCCTGGTTCGAGTCCAGGCCTCCCAGCCATCCCCTCCACGTCCCCAATCGTGTTAGAGGCTGTGCCTTCTTTCTGATTTCGCACCCATCCTTAATCACCAAGAGGCCATTGCAATGCGGAATCTAAGCCTATATGTAACAATGTGTGGACGAATCAAATCTTGAATCAAAATGCTGGATGCTAACGACAAGCAAACACGTTGCTCCCTGCGCTTATTAAGGGACATAGCGCGATCCGCTTCAAAACCCCTCATGTTCTGGCTGGGGGCAGGCGTGAGCGCTTGGTCTGGCTATCCCCTATGGCGTGACCTTGCGGATAGCCTTCATACCCAATACTTGAAATATGAAACCAAGTACGACAAGCGAGAAGCCATTCTGCTGCTACAGTCGAACAAATACCCCTCATTCTTCCAGCTATGCAAGTCAACGAACCAAGAGCGTTTCTTCTCGCATCTAGCACGTAGTTTCGCTCCTAGGACCGAGAGTCCGGTGTACCAACACTTCATCAAAACAATCAGGATGATCGAACCCCTACGCATCGTCACAACAAACGTGGATGAATGCCTGGAGAAAAACCTCCCGGGCACATCCACGATTCAGAGAAGCGACCTCGAACGCTGCACGGATCTCATCGGCCAACAGGTCCCATTCCTCTGCAAGCTCCATGGCAGCGTCAGCGCGATGCAGTCCGTTGTCTTCACAAAAGACGATTACGACGTTCTAGTTAAAGACCCCAGATATCTCCTAGTGATACGGCAACTTTTCACGCAATGCTGCGTTGTTTTCGTAGGATACAGCCTAGGCGACCAATATGTCCTTGAACTCCTAGCCAACAACTCCAAGCTAAGAGAAATCTTTGGCGACGGCCCGCACTTCTTAATCTCTTCCGACCCAGCCACCGCGCTCCCAAGCAGCTTAAATGTCATTAGATACAAGCCGGAACCACATAGAGACCATCGCACCGTCATTCAAGTCCTCGAAATTGTGAGTCACGTGCGGAAGTTTCAGAGAATAGTATCTGGGCCCCCGTCGCCAACTGCTGACATGCCCCCTCTAATGAGCGCCCATTTTATTTCGGACATCTACCCACCAGGAACGTGGACTACGTCTCAGGCAATCGAAGCAGGACGCGCTGGCAAGGAAACGCCGATTTCCATAATTAGGGGACCAGGATGGACGAATTCAGAACAACCAAGTACAGAGTCCACAGCGATGCACGACTTGGTTGTGGGGCTTCTTTGCTTTGACTTCACCTACTGTCCACTCGCCTGCGTGGACCGCGTTCACTACCTCCTAGGTGACCAGCTATTTTGGGAACTCGTGAACTCTGGCGCTATCCGCTTCGTTCACTGGGATTCTGAAGAAGCGATTATCTTTCCGACGGTCGCCTCTATCTCCGGTGGCATGCTGGGCCACATCAAACCGAAAACAACGGACCGCCGCGACCAAACCAGAAAGGAAGTAGTCCACTCCTATTTTACGGCCGCACCGGGTAAGGAAGCCGAGGCTGAGGCACTGCTGGAAACGCTAGAAAACCGGACAGAATTTATCGACAGCACCAAACAAGAACCAAATTTGGAGATGTCGAAGAGTCTTCTACTGCTTCCTCAAATAAAAGAGCAGCTCGGACTGAGCGACGGCACTCCATTAGAGTCCATCCCACGCTGGATGGCATTTTCAATCTTACGCGTTGTGAACATTGTCAAGGTTGCTTCCACCTGCCAGGCGCTGGGAATAGCATCAACTAAATTACTGTTTGGTTGTGCTGGGTTAGCTGCTCCAGCACTCTCCGCAGCTTCCAGCGACTGCTGGGCAGATGATGAGGCAAGCTATGTCCTGACCGGGAGGTACCACACAGACCTCGGAAAATTCGTCCTTCAAGATCCGTCCATTCTGAGAGCCGTCCTGGCATTCAGGGAGACACAGCCGGGCGTAACAATGCGGACCGATTTACTTAGACTGCTAGCCTTTAATCCAGGAAGTGAACTGGTCGTATGCATTGGTGGCGGCTTACGATCAACGATCCCACCTCGAATCCTTCAAGAGGCCCGCGACGCGATGTCAGGATTGCTGCTAGCCCACTCTCTTGCAAACTCGAAACCTACTCCGGCTGTGTGGACCGA
Source organism: Candidatus Acidiferrales bacterium (assembly GCA_050747245.1). Classification (GTDB taxonomy): domain Bacteria; phylum Acidobacteriota; class Terriglobia; order Acidiferrales; family UBA7541; genus JBOGNO01. Next base: position 14,036 of record JBOGNO010000018.1, on the reverse strand, counting down.
CATGAATTACTCCGAGGCAGCTCTGGCCCGTTGGCGTAGGAGGAGTGCTGAAGAATTCCACGCCTATTGTGAGGCCGCAAGTATCACTCAGTATGATCTCTGTCCTTGCGGCTCAGGGGAGAAGCGCCGGTTCTGCTGCGAGGAGGCCCTAAGGAAGTGAGACTACACGTCCATCCGCCCTGTCAGATTCTTAGTCCTGGTACTTTACTTTCCACTTAACATGTGCTAACATTTATGCGGAAATTAGGGCACCAGCCGAGGCGGGGACACTCCCCGCCTTTCGCACTTCATGCCCGGGAGGCAATTTCTAATCGAGACACACTCTGAAACAAGATGCGACCTAAGTCATTGAAAACAAAGGATCGGAGCAATTTCTAATCGAGACACACTCGCGAATATAGGATTCGCGCGAGGTCAACCGAAGGGAGCTGATGGGATGAACCTGGCGGAGTTTCGGACTAGCAGACATGGGGTGACCCCTCTCGACACAGCCACCGCTTTTCCGGTCCCCGAGGATTCTAATCGAGACACACCCAGAAACAAGATCTGGGCTAAGCCGTTGAAAACAAAAGGGCGAGCCAAAGCCTAATCGAGACACAAACGCTGTTTGGTAAGGTCTGATCGATCAAAGGGGGGACCAGAGAAGAACGAATCAAACACAACTCGGGAGCCCAACTAACTTCTCCGTGAGCTCAGTGCCTCCGTGGCGAAATTTGGGTCGAGGGCGAGGAATTTTGCGCGGAGCCAGAACACGGCGAGGAGAAACAGCGAAAGAATGGAAAGGGAATTGCCGAGGAGGCGGTCGGTGGTGGGGCGAAAGCGGATGGCAACGCGCGCAAGCCCGGCGGGAACGCGCAGGAGGGCTTGCATGGTTCCCGGTTTCGAAAGAATGGGCGCCTCGCGGCCGTTCATTTCGGCGCGCCAGGCAGGATAATTCACGAGGCGGAGTTCGAGAGTCGCGGGGCGCGGCGAATCGACGGAAAATGTTTTTACTTCGGAGCGCCAGGAATCCACGCGCACGCGGAAACCTTCTTCGGCACGAACGCGCGGAAAATTTTCGGGCAGGTCGGTGCGATCGCAGCCGAGGGGTTGGTATTCATCGGCGCCTTCATAACCGGCGCCGGAATGAAATGCCGCGGCGAGTTGGGGAATGTCTTGGGAATCCCACCAGGCATCGCGGATCATCAGCCTGGCCGAAAAGGCGAGCGCCAGAGCCATCGCGAGCCAGAAGGCCCAGCGCCAGCGCCCTCCGGAAATCTGGCGCGTGGCCGCGGCAAAAAAAGCGGCCAGGGCGATGGCCAGGGGCCCGAGCCAGCGCCAGGGAAACTGCACGAATTCGAGCTTGGGGACGAGGCGCCAGGCAAATTCGGTGAAGGGAAGCATCATGAAAATCGAAAGCGACGCGAGGGCGGCTAGCGGCTTCACGAATTCCGGGGATGCGCGCCACGACGCCGATCTCGGGCGGCGCGCCGCGAAGAACGCAAGCAATGTGACGGCGATCACGGCCACGGCGACGCAGGATACTTTCGAATTGAAGCGCACGAAATTGGGATCGCTCGAATGCGCGAAGAGAAAATTGTGCGCGGGCTGAAGATTAGTATCGAGGGCCTGGCGAATGTTGACCCAGCGCTGTTCCCAGGCGGCGGGGACCATGTAAAAGGCCGCGAGGCCGAGTCCTCCGGCGAATCCGGCGGCGCCCGGGAGAAGATTTTTCCAATGTTTCTGAACCGCGCAGGCGACGAAGAGAAGCAAAGCGAGCGAATAGGAGGCGAGCACGGCGGCGGGTGCGTTCGATAGCCAGATGGCCGCGAGGGTCGCGGCGAGAGGATAGATTGGGCGCCATCCTTGGCGCGCGACGCGCAAAACGGCGAGCACGGCGAGCGGAAAGATGGCCCAAGCGAGGAGTTCGGCGAAATCGCTGCGGTAATAGACGATGACGAGGTTATAGGGATTGAAAGCGAAGAGAATCGCGGCGGCGGCCGCAGCGTCGCGCGGGAGCCACTCGCGCGCGAGACGAAACATGGAGAATCCCGCGAAGAAGAGCGCGAGCCAAATGAAAACTCCAGGAACAATTTTCCAGGGAAGCAGAGTACCCAGAAGCGCTCCGAGCATCCAAGACGCGGGCGGATAAAAAATGAAACGCGGCTCGCCAAAGCCGAAATTGGCTTCGGCGGCCCAGCGAGGGAGGAAAATTCCTTCGCGCCACTCGCGGGAAACTTCCATCCAGGACTGAGCGTGAAAGGTGAAGTCGTGGCCAGAAGCGTTTCCGAGAAACAGCATGGGAGAGATCACGGCCGCGGCCGCGAGAGCGACAACGATGGCCGGCGCGAAAAGAAAGCGCGGGCGTTTCGCGACGGGAATTGGGGAAGGGGGCGCGGACATGGCAGCGAAATTCTCCAACAGTGTAACATTCGAAGGCTCGCCTCGCAGAACCAGCCGGGGCGCAAAAAACGCGCCGGACGAGCGTTGCTACATCCGAGTTGCAAGGACAACGCGTAATGGTTAGAGTGCTGATTCGCAATCTTGAGATTGCCAGCGCCATAAATTTTGCCGCGAAGATGAGAAACCGATGACCGCCGAAGCTACGCGCCTGCTGGAAGACCGCGACCGGAAAACCCACTGGAAGCGCTGGGGCCCGTATCTTTCCGAACGGCAGTGGGGCACGGTGCGGGAGGATTACAGCGCGAATGGAGACGCGTGGTCGTATTTTCCGTTCGAGCAAGCGCTTTCGCGAACGTACCGCTGGGGCGAGGACGGCATCGGCGGATTCTGCGACCGTCACCAGCGCATCTGCTTCGCGCTGGCGCTGTGGAACGGGTGCGATCCGTTTTTGAAGGAGCGGCTCTTCGGGCTGACAAATATGCAGGGCAATCACGGCGAGGACGTGAAGGAATATTATTTTTATCAGGACGCCACTCCGACGTCGTCTTATTGCAAGTGCCTCTACAAATATCCGCAGCAAAGATTTCCCTACGAGCAATTGTTGGAAGAGAACCGCCGGCGCTCGCGGCGGGATCAGGAATTCGAGCTGCTGGATACGGGAATTTTCAACGAGAACCGCTACTTCGACGTGTATATCGAATACGCCAAGGCGGCGTCGGAAGACATCCTGATCCGCATCACCGCGTGGAACCGCGGGCCGGAAAAAGCGGCGCTGCGGCTGCTGCCTACGCTGTGGTTTCGCAACACGTGGTCGTGGGGCGGCGTGGTGCGCGCATGCCACGCGCAGCAGACGGCGAGCGCGCCCGGAAGTGCGAGCGTGCTTGCGCGGCAGCCTGATTATGGCGCTTATCTGCTGACGGCCGAAGGAAAGCCGGAACTCCTTTTCACGGAAAACGAGACCAACCTCGAAAAACTCTACGGAGGGAAAAACCGCACGCCGTACGTGAAGGACTCGATTAATGATGCGGTAGTGCTCGGAAAACGCGGGGCCGTGAATCCGGCGAATGAAGGAACGAAGGTCGCGGCGGATTACGCGCTCGAGATTCCGGCTGGGGGCAGCGCGACGGTTCGCCTGCGACTAACGAAATGGGCGGAGGGCGACGGCGCGGCGGCTCCCAAGACGCCGCCAGTGACTAAACGATCCGGGGCGGAGTTCGAGCGGATATTCGCCGAGCGCATCCGCGAGGCGGATGAATTCTTTGGGGCGCGGCATTGCCCGAAGATGAGCGCGGATGCGCAATTGGTGCAGCGGCAGGCGTTCGCCGGATTGCTGTGGGGCAAACAATCGTATCACTACGACGTGGAGCAATGGCTCGCGGGCGATCCCACACAGCCGCCTGCGGATCGGCGGCGCAAGCAGGGGCGCAACAGCGATTGGACGCATCTCTACAACGCCGACGTGATTTCCATGCCCGACAAATGGGAATACCCGTGGTACGCGTCGTGGGACCTGGCGTTTCATTGCGTGGCCATGGCGCTGATTGATCCCGATTTCGCGAAGGAACAGCTGATCCTGCTGCTGCGCGAGTGGTACCAGCATCCCAACGGACAAATTCCCGCGTACGAATGGAACTTCGGCGACGTCAACCCTCCGGTGCAGGCGTGGGCGGCGCTGCGCGTTTTCAAAATCGAGCGACGGATCCGCGGGAAGGGCGACCGAAATTTTCTGGAGCGCGTGTTCCACAAATTGCTGCTGAACTTTACCTGGTGGGTGACGCGCAAGGACCCGCAAGGACGCAATGTGTTTGAGGGAGGATTCCTGGGGCTCGACAACATAGGGGTGTTCGACCGCTCGCAGCCGCTGCCCGGAGGCGGAGCGCTGGAGCAATCTGACGGCACGAGCTGGATGGCGGTGTACTGCCTCAACCTGCTGGCGATCGCGGTGGAGTTGGCGCAGGAAGATTCTGCGTACGAGGACGTCGCCAGCAAATTTTTCGAGCACTTCGTGCGCATCGCCGACGCCATGAACAGCATCGGCGGCGAAGAAAACCACTGCACGGGATTGTGGAATGAAGAGGAAGGCTTTTACTACGACGTGGTGCATTTCGCCGACGGCGGGCACTTCCCGCTGAAGTTGCGCTCGCTGGTCGGGCTGATTCCGCTTTTCGCGGTTACGATTCTGGAGCCGGAGAAGCTCGAGTCGCTCAAGGGATTTCTGCGCCGCATGGACTGGTTCCTCCATCACCACGCCGATTTTCCCGAGCACCTCGACATGAGCATGCGCTCGGAAAAGGGAGTGCGCCGGCTGCTGAGCATCGCCAACCGTAAGCGGCTGGTGCGGATACTTCCGTATATGTTGTCGGAGGCGGAATTCCTTTCGCCGCACGGAATCCGCTCGCTTTCCAAGATTCATCAAGACCATCCCTACATGCTGCAGACAGACGGTATGCAGTACCGCGTGGATTACGCACCCGGAGAATCGTGGACGGATATGTTCGGCGGCAATTCGAACTGGCGCGGGCCCGTGTGGATGCCGATGAACTTTCTGATCATCGAATCGCTGCAGAGATACCACCACTATTACGGAGACACGCTCAAGGTGGAATATCCGACAGGTTCGGGGCGGCTGCTCAACCTGTGGGACGTCGCGGCGGATTTGTCGAGGCGGCTTTCGCACATCTTTCTGCAACGCGATGGCAGGCGTCCGGTGTACGGCGGAACGGAAAAATTCCAGACGGATGAACACTGGCGAAACCTGATTCTCTTCTACGAATATTTTCACGGTGAGAATGGCGCCGGGCTCGGCGCGAGTCACCAGACGGGTTGGACGGCGCTGATTGCGAAATTGCTGGAGCAGAGCGGGGAATAAGGTTCAGTTCAGGATGGGCAGTGATTTGAGGCGGCGAGGGTGAGTCAACTTCCCAACGCGCCCCGACAAAATGCGTCGGGGTAAACTCCACCGGCGCATGGGGCACCCGAAAGAAGAGTCAGAAACCGCCCCGACAAGCCCGAGAGGACAGAGGGCGGTTAGAAATCTTCGACGACGCCGAGGCCCAAAGAAACACGATTGATGTAGTTAAAGTAGGCGACGGTGAGGATTGTCTCGCGGATTTCGTCGTCGCCCCATCCCGCGTCGCGGACCGCCTGCACATCGGATTCTTCAAAGTCGAGGGTGTTGCGCGTCAGCTTGTCGGCGAAACGGAAGAGCGCCTGAGTCTTTGCGTCCACCGGAGCGTTCTGGTAATCGGTGCAGAGCTTGCGGGAGACCGCCTTTTCGATTCCGAAGCGGCGCAGCAACTCCATGTGAAACCAAATGCAGTAAGAGGAAGTGTTGATGCCGCTGACGACGAGCCCGATCTGCTCCTTGAGGGTCATGGGGAGCGCGCCATCTTCAAGGATCGCGTCGTTCAGAGCCAATTGCGCTTCGATCACGCGGGGCTTGGCGCCGAGGGCCTTGAAATAGCGGGGCAAGAAGCCGAGCCGGTTTTCGATTTTTCCGTAGAGTTCACGAACATCGATATCCGCGTGCGTGGGTTCAAGTTCTTGGACGTAGGACATACCAATTCACCTCGCCTGATATGGTTTGACGGAGAATAACCGAATTCGTTACACGGGGCCAAGCAGCAAATAGGGGTATGGCGCTGCCGAAGGCCACCAACTCGATTGAGACTGTGAGGGAATGGGATGAAGAATCTTCATAGCGGGTTGGCCGACTTGCGACGCTCCCTGGTAGTTAGAGACGCCGCGGGATCAGGGCTTATCCCCAGTTTTCGGGACTTCGTACAGCTCAATGAGGACTTTGCGGCCATCGGGTGCGCTGGCGAGGAAGAAATTGACGCGGGTGCCATCCGCGCCAGGGCGCGTTTGCGGGTAGACGGCCTCGACGCGCCGCTTTGCGCGGAGAAGCTCGACGGCGCGGTCAACATTGGTGGTTTCGTATTCGACCTGCTGGATGCCTTCGCCAAGTTTGCGCAGGAATTGGGCGATAGCGCCACTCGCCGCGGGCGCGCGGGTGGTGAGGATGTCGAGCCGCACGCCGCCACCGAAGTGCAACTCGAATTCCATGGCGTCCTGCTCCGGAGGGACATCGGCGAGGCGGGGCGAGCCATTTGCGGCGCGAATGGATTCGAAGTGTTGCGGCGAGACGGCAATCCCGACAGTGGGCGCGGGAAGCAAGAGCGACGCGAGTTCGGCATCGGTTCGCCAGGCGGCCGTGGCAGCATCCGCCCAAGAGCGGCCGAGAGAGTACAACTCAGCAGCGGCCGAACGGCGCACGTCAGCGGAGGCGTTCGCCAGTTTCTCGATCCATTCGTTCAAGTGTGGCATAGCACTCGAGGGGAGAGTGTAACGGCAGATCGCGGAATGGGGAAGGGAAGCGAAGGCAGTGAGTCAAATTCCGAGTGGCCCGTCACCCGGGAGCAATGGCTGCCGCTGCCAAGAACGGGACTTCGGGCGCGGCATCATTTCTGAGTCTGACTGCTGGGATCGACCACTACATTGTGAGGACGGCGCGGAAGCGGGCCTTGCCCTGCGCAACGCGTTCGTAAGCTTTCGGCGCATCTGCCAATGGGTAGGTCTCGACAATCGTTTTAACTTTTCCTTGCGCTACGAAATCAAGCGCTTCGTAGAGATATTCGGGGCCGTTTTGCTGGCTGCCGATGATGCGGATGCGCTTCAGGATGAGATCTGTCAGCGAGATGGAAAGTGGCTCCGCGTCCGCGCCCATAGCGATCAGGCGGCCGTCTGGCCGTAATCCCTGAATGCTGTCCACCATGGACTTCGTCGAATTGGAAGTGCTGAGGATGATGTCGGCACCGCCCGCTGCCGCAAGGTTCTTTCCGTCGCGGACAATTTCATCCACGCCGAGCTCGCGGATCAACTTGTCTTTATCGGGGGAGTGCGAAACTGCGATGGTTTCGAAGCCTGCGGCTTTCGCGTATTGCACTGCCAAGTGCCCAAGCCCGCCGATCCCGAGCACGGCTACGCGCTCATGCGGCTGGGGATCGGCCCAACGGAGCCCGCTATAGACCGTGTATCCCGCGCAGAAGATCGGAGCTGCCTGCTCATAGGAGACTTTGTCGGGAATCAGATAGGTGGCGTCGGCATTCATCAGCATGTACTCGGCGTGCCCGCCTTGTGCTTCAATTCCGGTGCCCTTCAAGTAAGGACAGAACATTCTGCGGCCACGCTGGCACCATTCGCAGCGCCCGCAGGTGGATTGAATCCACGCGGTACCCACGCGGTCGCCCACCTTCCGGGTCGTGACATCGGGAGCCACGGCAACGATCTCGCCGACCGGCTCGTGGCCTAAGATTCGGGGAAATGGTCCGGGAAAGCGTCCAAGAGTTTGATGTACGTCGGTGTAGCAGATGCCGCTCGCATGCATTTTCACCAGCACTTGATTGGGTCCGGGTTGAGGTTGCGGAACGTCTTGGACCTGCCACGAACTGCTCACAGCGGGAACGACTGCAGCTTTCATAACAATTCCTCCCAGCGCGATTGGATGCGAGTGCCTTTGCGGTCGGTGCATGCTTGTGGATGCCGAGTGGCTGTCACTTGGAAAGGATCCTAAATGTCTGATACTCGCGTGATTTCATTTCCAGTGTTCCGGCTTCGCTCCTGTTAATCGAGGCGATCAGCCGACTGAAGTAGATTCAAGGAGCCCATTCAATGCGCTGAAGTGCCTTCCGTCAAGATGAAGCGGTAGTCGCCGCCCTGGTGGCGATGCTTCGATGCGGCTTGATAAGCCGAGCTGTGATACCACGCCTTCGCATCTTCGTAGGTAGGAAACTCGAGGATAACGATGTCCTCGACTGCGCTGCCCTCGAGGACCTCGGTGCGGCCGTGAATGGCCCGAATGATTGCTGGATGTTCTTTGAAGCTGGGCGGCGTGAGTTGCTTATATTGCTCAATCTCAGCTGCATCACGGGTCCTCTCTCGGGTGACCACTACATAAGCTGGCATTTTGTTCTCCTTAATTCTGTGTCCATGGTTGAGAGCATCGGCTACGCAGGCGCTTACTTGTTGAGGAAGGCCGTCGTTGCGATCCCCGCGCGCGGAGGGTAGGTCCTGTTCAGCAGTGATTCCCGGCCGACTGCCTCAGCTCAAATCGTGCTGGCAGCTTTGACCTGAAGCTCGGGAGCCTCGCGCCGGCGCCGCCCGCTGATCAGGTAGATGGCGGCACGCAGTTCGAGCAGAGGGTCATCGGAGGGATCGATGCCGTCCACGCGAGGAATCGGGTCAAAGATCATCCGTTTCTGCTGCTCTGCGTCATCAGAGGCCATCGCCGTGAGAATGATGGACCCGAAAGGAATGAACCGCCGATCGGCAGGCCAGTGGATCGTGGCGTCGTCCACGATGTCGCCTTCATTGGCGATCTGAACCTGGATGTCAAACCGAATCGGGCCCGCCGCGATGCGCTGCGTTATCTCGTCAAACAAGTAGTTGGCGTCCTTGCCCTTGGCGGCCGCCTCGTCCAGATGTTCGATACCTGCGGCTGGAGAAATGCGGTAGCGCCCATAACGCGTGACCCCGTCCCGGTTAGTAAATCGGAAAGCAGTCACGCCGAAAAAGGCCTCCTTCGCGAAGCTGGCAGGACTTGGCTTGGGCGCTTGTACAAAGGCGAGCGCGGCCGGATGCGTGCCTAGGAAAAGCTCCACCGGAGATGGCGATGGCTTCGACGGATCGCTGGCGGCCACGGCGCGCAGGAACTCAAGGAACTCCTGACCAGTCCGGGTAGGGAAGCCGTCTGTCGAATGGCCGATGATGTCGGTGTGAACGCGATCGGCAAGATGGAAACGGATGGCGAGTCCGCGAGGACTGGCGTTCGGGTCGTTATCGGGAATGATAGGAATACCCGTCGTGTTGGAGAGGCGCACGGTTACCGGCGTAGAATCGCGCGCGATGTGCGGCGCTCGCGTGAGAGACGCGGCCTCGGCAGAAGGATTGAAGGCGCCCGTCAGCAGAACGCCCTTAGCGTGAGCGGGGCGAAAGCCGGGGTGCAGGCCGAAGAGAGTGTCTAGTTGCTTAATTAAATCGTTGCCGAGCTCAATGAGCTTTTCGTCTGAAGGAAGCGGCATGTTGAGTCTCCTCGATACTTCTAGAGATTGTGTAAAGCTGGAATTTCCGTTTTGAGCGCCGGCCACCCTTATACACCCGAGGCCCTCCCGAGTGAACTAAATTGTTCTTCGATAATTGATGTCGAGGCTGTGCACGGCCCTAAACAGCGCACAGCAGAATTATGAGCTTGCTACACTCACCTCCGCGAGTCTTGGAAGAGGACGGAAGCCACTTTGTGTTCTGGGCGCGGCAGGAGAGAGTACCGTTCCTCGGCGGCCGAAGGGCGCGCGTCTGCGGATGCGTTCGCCAGTTTCTCGATCCATTCGTTCAAGTGGGGCATAGAGCTCGATGGGAGAGTGTAACGGCAGATCGGGAAATCGGGAAGGGCAGAGAATGTGAGGAGGTAAAGCATGTTCCGCGTTCAAATCCATTCCGGTTGTTCGTTATTGCTTTTGGCTAGTATTCTCCCGAAAGGAACGAGAAGCGGTGCAGCCAGCCCAGCCGCTATGCGTATGCTGCCTTGAGAGCTTACTGTGCCTGCTTAATCGAGCCGGCCAAGGAGCCGGTATCGACAATGAAGAAAAATTTCTGGAGAGCAGTGATCGAGGTAGGTTTCATTATCTTCCTGTTTTATTCCAATCTCTTGATGGGAGAATTCGAGCGCTCAGGCATGGGGCAAAAGAGGGGAGTGGCCTGGGCAATCGGAGATGTTATTACCACTACCAATTTTGAAATTGCCGCGATAGCCGCACTCATAGGGTATGTCCTTTTTGAGTTTCTTCGAAAGAAATTCTAGGCGAACGTGGCCCTGGTTTTGCGCTGCGAAAGAAACAGCAAAAGCGCACTTGCGATGAGGAAGCCAGCGCCCCCGCGCAGAAAGTCGCCTCTGACGCAACTGACGACATTCCTGAGAACCTGTGTGGCAATGATTATGACCGCGAGTCTCCATCCCCAAAGGCGGCGCCGGAACCACCCGATTCCTGCGGCGGCGAGGACTGTGCCGAGCAGAAGGAAGAGAATGCCGACCATGGAACCCAGAGGCGCGAGCTGCTTGTACGCCATCGGATTGAGAGTCCAGAGGCGATCGAGGGCCGTCCCTCGCCGAAGCAACGTAATGGCGGCCAGACTGGCCATCATGGCACCAAAGAAAAGGAAGATGCCCATCACCGTGAATCCTGGCCTCTTGGGCCCGACAGCGACATCGAAGCCGGTGCGAGCGTTGTCCCGCATCAGGTCAATATAAGCCAAAGCCGCAGCCCGTGATGGAATTGTTGGCGAAAGATGGAAATAGCAGTCAGAAACCCAGAGTCGGCTGTTCACTCGGCGAGTTACCGGCACAGGGGAAATGGCAGCATCCGCCCAGGAACAGCCGAGAGCGTACAACTCCGCGGCGGCCGCACGGCGCACGTCGGCGGATGCGTGCGACAGTTTCTCGATCCATTCGTTCAAGTGTGGCATAAGGCTCGATGGGAAACTGTAACGGCAGATCGGGAAATCGGGAAGGGGAGCGACAGCAGGGGGCATTTCCGAGTGGCCTGTCACTCGCACGGAATCCAGACAGAGAACGCCCCCGTTCAATGAGGCCCTCTGGAGTTCACAGAGACTTCAGGAACTCGATGAGGGCATCCTGTTCGGTGCGTTTCAGTTTTTCAAATTGCTGAATGACGTGACTGGCCTCGCCGCGGTGTCGGGAGATGGCTTCGAGAAGTGTCAGGGAAGCGCCGTCATGCATCAATCGCGGACGCAGGCGGACTCCCCATAGAGGAGCAGTGCGAATCTTGTTCCGGCTGCTCTCGAAGTCTTGTTTCGAGAGATACCCTGACATCCGCTGGAAGACCTGGCGTCCATAGTGCTCGGGCGAGGCCTGCAGGATTCCGTCGCCGGTGCCCACGTCGTGCATCAGAAAATCGCTCCACGGGTGAAAGGTGATGGAGCCGAGCGCAGCGGGAATCGTAAACGTTCCGCCATTGATCTTTGTTCCCGCGGGAGCAGTGGTCAGTGTTTCGATGTGGCAAGTGGAGCAACCGATTTTGTTGAACAGGGCGAGGCCCTGCACGGCAGCCTCCGTGCCGGAGAGCTGCGCATCGCGCGCGGGCGCCTTGGTGGCGCGAATGAAGCGGGCAAAGTGATCAATGTCTGAAAGGCCGTCCGGCCCAGGCATGTCATTGGGCTCGGAAACGGTGTTGCAGAGGTTGGTTACCTCATCGGGTTGCAGTCGATTGGTGATGCCCATCTCGTTGAGGTACGCGTCGCCTGAGAACGATAACAGGCTGGCATGCTGATCTTTCCAGCCGAAGCGGCCTACGCCCATCTGTCCAGGCGCCTCCACGATGGGGACATAGAGAATCTGGCCGCAGATTTTCTTGTGCGAAGATTTGCATTGCTTCTTGGAAAGATCGATGAGGGATTGATCGGCAACGGCCTCGACGAAGCCATCGCCCAAGAGATTCAGAGAGAGGCGAAACGTGCGGATTGTCTCGGTCACTGGAACGCGTTCCTGAATTTCCTTGTCAGGGAACGCCGCGTTGGGGCAAATGGCGCGATCATTCACCAGAGAGCGGCCGGTAATCACCTCGGCTCCGTGAGCAATCGGGATGTCGGGATTGCGGAAGTGTCCGTCCGGCCCCCGATGGCCGACACGCAATTCCGTGACCTGAGACGCCGCGCCGGACACGGGATTCTGGTGGCATTCGCGGCAGGACTGCGCGTTGTACAGCGGTCCGAGGCCATCACTTAACTGCTCGACTTCCTCGAATTTCACTTGGTCGGCCTGATGTGTCGCATCATCGACCATGCCGTTGGTTTTGTTGTCAAAGCCCGTTGGGGCGTCTGGAAACTGCGTGGCGGCAAAAATCAGAGTAATGCTTAGGGCAGCCGCTGCGATGAAGATCCTCATGGGTTCTCCCTCCTCCAGCCGATTTGGAGCCGGGCGTAGGTGGTGGATACCATCTTGCGCGCCTGCGGCAAAGGCCAAAGAACAAGAGGCTGCCCAAATCAGCAAGTCCCCCGGGTTCTTGGTCGCCGCCCTGAGTAATCACACGGATTTCGCCGTTCATCGGTGCGCCCCCGATCCGACGATTCTGCACCAGTAGTCGGCGAGTCGGAAACTGACCCTTCAACTGAAGCGGGTGTCGCAGGAAACTTCAGGGCGCGGGGGCTTTGTAGTGCGAGAGTTCGAAGCGGCAAGAGCAGCCGGGCGTGACTTTTACTTCGGAATCCCAACTGGCGCGCGCGTCGCCGATCACGGCATCGAGGCCCAGGGTGCTGATCCAATATTCGCCTGGAGGGATGGCGCGAAAAATGCCGTGGCCCTCGGAATCGGTCTCCGCGTGGCCGGCGAAATATTTTCCGTGAGCCAGATCGAAGGCCTTGTCTTCGATTCGCTTCAAGCGATCGTAATTGAGCTGCTGCCATTTTCGATCGGGGTTGATGGTACCGAGCATGAGGTCCATGCCGCTGATGCTTTCGGGATTGTTGACCATAAATTTGCGCAGGGCGATATCGTAATCGTCCATGGCCTTCTGATATTTTTGCGGATTTTTGGCTTTGTCGCGCTCATCGGCTTTGGGCGTGGGAAATCCCATGGTGCCGGTGCTGAGATTGTCGTTGACGTAGGCGGTGCGAAATTCCTTGACGTGCATGACATCGTCCACGGTGACGCTGCGGATAAAATCCTCGCCCGCAAGCGTGACGGTCTTATGCTTTTTCATCCACGTTTTCAGTTCGGGCGTGAGTTCGAGTTTGTCTATGAATTCGTCCATGCTGGTCTGCGGTTCCGCGGCGGCGACGTTGGCGCGAATGTCCGCGAAACTTTTTGTTAGCAGATAGAAGGAGAAACCGCGCACGGGCTCGGCCTGCCCTGCGGAGGGGGCCACGTGCGCGACGAATTCAACAGTGCCCGGTTGTGGCGCGGCATCGGATTGTGGCGCAGAACGGGCGGGAATGCTGGCGAAGAACACGAATAGCAAGAGAACGAGCAATCGCTTCACGGCGAGAATCGTAGCAGAAGTTCGCATCCAGCGCGGAAATGCCAAGATTGAGAGTGCGGATTAAAGCAACCGGAAGGTGACTTCGATCTGTGCGACGACTGCGGAGGCCTGACCATTGGGGCCACGCGCCGGGATGAAGCGCCAGTTGCGCACAGCTTCGATTGCCTTTTCATCCAGGCCGAGGCCGAGGCCCTTTATCACTTGGATGTTGGAGGCAGTGCCGTCGGGCTTGATGACCGCTTGAATCAGCACGGTGCCCTGATACTTCGCTTTGACGGCCTCGTCAGAAAAAGGCGGGGAGGGACAGTAAGCGCACTCCGGCATGCCGTAGCCGCCAGAACCCGCGCTCGGATATCCGCCGCCGGTTCCGAATCCTTCTCCCGGGCCGAGTCCGCCGCCATTGCCGCTGCCGATTCCGGTTCCCGTGCCGCTGCCCATACCGCCGCCGCTTCCCGGGCCGTTGGAAGTAGTCACACTTTTTGCGAAGGGATCTCCCCAGTTGGGCATGTTGTTATTCTGGAGCTTCAGATCGGGCGGGCCGAGGAGATTGGGCTGCACAAGAATTTGAGCGTGATTGGGCGTTCGCGCCGACGGCGGGGCAATTTG
>JBOGNO010000017.1:0-68946 GCA_050747245.1 Candidatus Acidiferrales bacterium | reverse complement strand
GCCTCCTATTGGGAGGCCCTGATTCTACCTAGGTAGGCTGTCCAGTTTTAGCGGGGTGCACTACAATATTACACCTATGTCATGTCCAGAATGAAACCGCTTGTTATCAAAATTACGGTCGAATACGACGGCCCTAGTGGACACTATAAAGAATGCGAAAAGAACCAGTTTGACCCCGATGTTAATGGGTTTTTTAACTTGGGGTCGTGTGACTAGCGCCATAACCAGAATTAGGACACCACCCGCCGCCTTCCTTTGTTGGCTTTACTCGCTTCTGCTGTTAAATTGAATGACGTATGGCCGAAGAGCATCGCAATCACGCCCGCATCCTCATCGTTGAAGACGAGGAGAACGCCCGCAAGGGTTACGAGCTGATGCTGCGCAAGTGGGGCTGTGAAATCCTCAGCGTCGCAAGCGGCGAGGACGCCCTCGCCAAGTTCAGCGAGTTCCAGCCCAACGTGATGCTCGCCGATGTCGAGCTCCCGGGCATGAACGGCCTCGAGCTCCTTCATCGCCTCGCCGATGAGCTGCAGAATATCCCCGTCATCGTCATCACCGGACGCGGCAGTGACGAACGCATCGTTCAAGCCATCGAAGCCGGCGCCTTCTGGTACATCGAAAAGCCCCTGCGACCTCCTGTTTTGAAAGCCTTGCTCGACCGCGCCATGGGCAAGTCTCGCGACCGCCGCGCCGTGGCCGCCCTCACCCGCCAATTGCGTGAAGCCGGACGCATCGGCGAGCTGGTGGGCGTATCCAAGCAGATGCAGGAAGTCATGCGCCAGGTGGAGATTGCCGCCCCTTCCACGGCCGCCGTCCTCATCACCGGCGAAACCGGCTCGGGAAAGGAAATCGTCGCGCGCTCCATTCACAAACTCTCCCCGCGCGCCGATCGCCCCTTCGTGGCCATCAATTGTTCCGCCATCCCCGAAACGTTAATGGAAAGTGAAATCTTCGGCCACGAACGCGGTGCTTTCACCGGCGCCGCCGAGCGCCGCCTCGGATGTTTCGAGCTGGCTGATGGCGGCACTTTGCTTCTCGACGAAATCGGCGAAATGCCCGCGCCTACGCAGGCCAAACTCCTTCGCGTGCTCGAAGATCACAAGGTGCGCCGCCTGGGCAGCAAAGTCGAAACCCCCGTGGACGTCCGCGTTCTTGCCGCCACCAATAAAGATCCCCAGCAAGCCGTCGCCAAAGGCCTCCTGCGCCAGGATCTTTTCTTTCGATTGAACGTATTCCATGTGCATCTGCCGCCGCTGCGCGAACATCGCGAAGATCTGCCGCTGCTCATTGAACACATGCTCCGCGACATCAACACCAAGCACGATCGCCACGTCTCCGGCGTCAATAGCGAAGTCATGGATCTCTTCAAGGCCTATCCTTGGCCGGGCAACGTCCGCGAGCTTCGCAACGCCCTCGAACGCTCCGCCATCGCCTGCGATCGAGGACTCATCGGCCGCCAGCATCTTCCCGCCGATTTCGGCCGCACGCCCGCGGGCGCGCCCGGTGATTTGGCCGCCATGCGCTTTCCCATCGGCACCACCGTGGACCTCGCCGAGCGCGAGCTGATCATGCAGACCCTGGCTTCCACCAATCAGAACAAGACCCGCGCCGCCGAGCTTCTGGGCATCAGCCTGAAGACCTTGCACAACAAGTTGAAGGAATACGAATTGGCTCGCCAGGATGCGCATGCAGCTCAGTCTGAAGACTAAGTTCACTCTGACCACTTCCCTGGTTGTCCTGGTCGTGGTCGCCGTCGTCTCCTCGGTCTATGTTTCCACGCTCACGCGCCAGGTCATTCGCGAACTCGACGACCGCTCCCATTTCGTCGCCGAAGAAGTTTTTCGCGCCGCGCGGCAAGCGCTCGTGGACGCCGCCAATCGTGGAGACCATCCAGATTCCGCGAGCGCCACCGATATCCGCGAGTATGTGCGCAAGACCCTTTTCGAAAGTTCCGACCTCCAGAGTGAAGTCCAGTCCGTCATCGGCTATTCGCCCTCGATTTACGAAATCACCATCGCCGATAGCGGCGGCGTGGCCATGGTCTCGAGCGATGCTTCCCTCCCCGGCCGCCTCCTGCCTCGTCGCACCGGCTTGGACACGCTCGCGCGCGCCAGTTTTCTCACCCAGATGTCCGTGCTCTTCGGCCCCCGCCAGGTTTACGAAATCAGCTTGCCATTCAAAATCGGCGAGGAGCCCTTCGGCCAAATTCGCATCGGCCTGGATACCAGTCTGCTCCGCAATGAGATCAAACCGGGGTTGGTCCGCGCCGGTTGGTTTGCCTTCGGCGCCGTATTGCTTTCCACACTTCTCGCCGCTGTTGCGAGCGGTATCACTCTCGCTCCCCTTGCGCGCATATCCGCCCAGCTCGACCGCATCTCTGCCGGTGAATCCGATCTCCCCCCCATCCGCCGAGGCGACGAACTCGGCCAGGTCAGCACGAAAATCAGCCGCATCGGCCAGCAGCTCCGCGACGTGCGCGAAGTCTTCAGCACCCTGCGCGAAAACCTCAATCACGTCATGGCTGGATTCGAGGATGGACTGCTGCTCTTCAACGCTGCGGGCCGCGCCGTGCTCGTCAGCCCTTCGGCGGAAAAATTTCTCGGCGCCAAGGCCGAAGCGCTTCTGGGCCGCTCTGCCGGTGAAATTTTTCCTCCGGGCCATTCTCTCTGCCGCGCCCTGCGCATCGAAAATGATCTAATCGCGCCCGTGGAGGGAGCCGAAGTCGAGCTTTCGGACGCCCCCGTGCATCGCGCTACGGTCACCGCGCAGCAAGTCAGCGAGCAAGCCGACCAGATGGGCATACTCGTCACTTTGCGCGATCTCGGGCAGCTCGATCGTCTCGGCTCCGAACTCGAAGTCTCCGAGCGCCTCGCCGCCATCGGACGCGTCACCGCCGGCGTCGCTCATGAAGTAAAAAATCCGCTTAATTCCATGCGCATGTGGCTCGAAGTCCTCAAGACCAATATCCCCCCGGGCGCCGAGCCTCAACAGGCCGTCAAGATTCTCGACAGCGAGATTGACCGCCTCAATCGCGTCGTAAAAACTTTTCTCGATTTCACTCGCCCCGTCGAGATGGAATTTGAAGAGACTTCCCTCCTCCCCATTCTCGAGGAAGCTGCCGCCAGCGCTCGTCCCGATCTCGCCCGCTCGCGCGTCGAATTGCTCACCGATTACTCGCCCGGACTGCCTCCCGTGCGCGCCGACCGCCACTTGATCCTTCAAACCGTGCTGAATCTCATTCACAACGCCTGCGAAGTGATGCCCCAGGGCGGACGCCTCACTCTTTCCTTGCATCAAAAGGGTGACATGGCGGAAATTCAAGTCGCGGATACCGGCCCGGGCATCGCTCCTGAAAATCGCGCGCGGATTTTTCAGCTTTTTTTCACCACTCGCAAGGGGGGTACCGGATTGGGACTCGCCAACGCCTTCCGGTTTGTGCAATTGCACAGTGGCTCGATAGAATTCGATTCCGAGGTCGGACGCGGAACGACATTTCGCATTGAGTTGCCGTTCGCGCACGCCCTGGAGCTTGCCCGCGAGAAATAAATGATGCCTGCCCACCCCAGCCCGCAGCCTTCACGCCTGTCATCAAAAGCTGCTGCGCGCTTTTGTCTCCAGCCTGCCGCGAATGAATTTGGGTGTCATCCCGAGCGCAGCGAGGGATCTGCTTCTTCCTTCCGGATTGAAAGTGGGTGCCCCATCCTTCCTCCGCTTTGGCGGACGAAGGGTGGGGTTTTTGACTTACTTGTTCGGCTAGCAACGCCGCTGCTTCTCCTCGCGGCCGTTCTCAGCACCGCCGCCTGCCAGCGCCGCGTCGTGCAGGCCGCGCCGCCCGTAATCGTCACCGAAGCGCCCGCCAAAACGCAGCCCGCTCCGCAGCCCGCCACTCCGCCTGACGTCAAGCCCGATTCTTCCGCTCCCGCCACGCCTCCCGCGACGCCGCCTGCCAAGCCCGCTCCCAAGCCTGCTCCGCGCAAGCCTGCGTCCGATTCCTCGGCGCCCGCGAGCGATAAGACCGAGCCGACTCCGCCACCCGCTCCCACCATCGCGCCTGAGCTTTCTCCCGGCGATCAAGCTTCGCTCGAAAGGAAAACCAACGACAACATCGCCGCCACGGAAAAAAATCTCCAGCGCGCCTACGGCCGTGCGCTCAATACTTCGCAGCACGATTTGGTCGAAAAAATCAACGGCTTCCTCTTGCAGGCCCGTGAAGCCATGCGCGACAACGATTGGCTCCGCGCCAGCAACCTTGCCGAAAAAGCCCGCCTCCTCTCCATCGAGCTTGCCAATTCGCTCTGACCCCCTCCCGCTTGCGCTTCACATTCTTGCTAGAATCTCTGTATGAATTCATACGACGCCATCATCGTCGGAGGAGGCATCATCGGCGCGTCCATCGCCTGGGAGCTTTCGCGCAAAAAACTTCGCATCCTCGTTCTCGATCGCCGCGAGCCGGGCCGCGAAGCCTCTTGGGCGGCTGCTGGCATGCTTTCGCCCGCGCCCGATAGCGCAGATGCGCTGCCGCTCTTTCCTTTCGCGCGCGAAAGTTTTGCGCTGTATCCCGAATTTATCGCCGCTGTCGAAGCGGCCACCGGAATTCCCACCGGCTTCCGCCGCGAAGGCACGCTCGAAATTTTCTTCGGCCTTGAAGGCGAATCCAGCCGCGAACGCCTTCTCGCCGAACACCCGCGTCTCGGCCTCACAACGGAAACCATTTCTCTCGAATCCGCGCGGAAAATGGAGCCCGCTCTTTCTCCCGAAATATCTGCGGCCTTATGGCTGCCCGAAGAATATTCCGTCGAACCTCGCGCGCTCACTCGCGCCGTTCTTGCCGCGGCCGCCCGTGAAGCTGTCGAAATCCGCGCAGATACCGCGGTTCTCTCTCTTCTCCTTGATTCTCAACGCATCGTCGGCGTCGCCACGGACACCGAAAAATTTTCCGCTGCGCATGTCATCATCGCCGCGGGATGCTACTCCGCTCAAATCGAAGGCCTCGCCGCGCTCGCTCCCGTGCGACCCGCTCGCGGTCAGATGGTCGGACTCGCTCCTGCTTCCCCGCTCCTCACGCGCGTCTTGCGCTCCGAGCACGGCTATCTAGTCCCGCGCAATTCCGGCGAAATCGCCGCCGGAAGCACCATTGAAAACGCCGGCTTCGAAATCACCACCACTCACGAGGGCGTCAGCGGAATCCTCCGCTCGGCTGTCGCTCTCGTTCCCGCGCTTCGTTCCGCGCGCATTAACGAAACCTGGGCCGGACTCCGCCCCGGCACCCCGGATCATCTCCCCATCATCGGCCCCGCCGATCGCGCTGGCCTCATCCTCGCCACGGGCCATTATCGCAACGGCATTCTTCTCGCCCCAGCCACCGCCCGCGCCGTCGCCGATCTCGTCACCGAAGGCGCCACTTCGTTTCCCGTCGCGGAGTTCTCTCCCCTCCGCTTCGCCCGCACACACTCCCGCGCTACACAGACTTTCTAAACTTGTTTTGTTCAACTTGTTATTCGGAGCGCGGCGAAGATTCTACTTTTATCTTTTTATTGTGGTGAATTTTCTTCCGCAGTCCGCTAGAAAGGAATCTTGCTTCTTGTCGGCTCGCGGTTTGGCGGACCAGAAAGCGCCGAAGCCTGCCCGGGCGAAGTAAAATTAATTTTATCCGCGTCGAGCGCGAGCGCATGGTCTAGCGTCACATCGAGCGTTGTTCCGCGTGGCAATTCCGCATCCGGCCCGCGCGTCAGCAGCACCGTCGCGATCCCCACCGCCGCGCCGATTCCCGCGCCGATTCCCGCGCCCTTGGGAGTGCGCGATGCAATCGCCCCGATTCCCGCTCCCGCCGTCGTGGTCTTGATAATCGTCGCGGCATCCGAAGCCTTGTCCGTATCGCCCTTTATTTTTCCTTCGTTGTCCACGGTTTCGCCGCCGCCCGTCCCGGCATTGCTCGGCGAGCCCACCAGCTTCACGATGTACCCGTTCGTCAGGATCAGTGTGTTCAGCCGCAACGCGATTTCTGCGCGGCCCTTCACGCGCCCCGCGCGCTTCGCTTCCGTCACTTCCCCGGCCACGAACGATCCTGCCGGGACCACTATGCGGTCTCCCACGATCACCGGAAAAGTCGTCTCGAAATAAACTGGGTCTCCCCGCTGTGCACTGCGCGTCGAAATCGCGTTGTGCAGCACCAACGAAAGATGCGTCCCTGCCGGAACAATTATTTTTTCCGGAGTCGTCGCCGTGACATTTGTCGGCGTCGCCACTGTCTGAGGCCCGGCTGCCTCTGGTCCGGAAGTCGTTGGTGCCGCCGGCGCCGTTGAATTCGAAGGCGCGGGCGGAGGGGTGGGCACGGGAGCAGGCGCAACCTTCGGAGGAGGTGCGGGAGGCATCGGCCCGGGATTTTGCGCGCGCGCCGTTGTTGCCGTCCCCGCCATCGCGCACAGCGCTGCCAGTGCCGGCCACGCTGCCGCTCGTCCAAAAATTCTCGCTCTCATCGCGCATTCACCTCGCAACCGTCCTTTTTCTTCCGATGCCCCGCTTTATTAAGAGGATGCTCCCCTCGCTCTTTCCTGTCAACGCGCCCCACCGGGGACTGACACCCAATTTCCAAGTGCGTCATCTTGAGGCCCGAGCAGCGCGATTTTCGCGCTTTACCACTGCGCGTCGCGCGAATATCGCACGCCTTGGCGAGGGCCGAATGGTTCTGGGCGCCATAACGGCGTTGAACCCTGGTCATATTCCGTCGCACGGGCGCTGCTCGCTCGCCCCATCGGGGCCTCACCCATTTGACTGCTTCCCCGCTCGCGGTTAATCTCATCCCCTAAAAAATTTCGTGCTCATTCCCAAGGAGACTTCCCTCATGGCAAAACTCGCCCTGGTCTATGGCATGAGGCTTTTCCCCGCCGACGATCTCGACGCCATCGAAGACGCTCACATAAAGCTCAAGAACGGCCGCACCGGCCGCGTCACCATGCATCTCATCGAAGGCTCCAAGGAAGAAATCGAGCTCGCCCTCAAGCAATCCCTCGAAGCCTTCTTCGACCTTTATCCCGAAATCTAGCGCTTTTTCGCATTTCCGCTCTGGTTGTCATTCTGAGGGCCGCCTGGCGGCCCGAAGAATCTCTCTTGAAACTCCTCGCCACTTTTCTTTAGCGCCAGATTCATGTCGCCCAATCTCCCGCCACGCTTCCGCATTTTAATTTCCGCCCCAATCATCAATCTGTCTTCCCTCGTCTCGTTGACTTACCCCCAGCCGCGGCCTAAAATTAACGGCTCATGCCGGACTCCCGCTCTCTCATCGGCCAAACCGTCTCACACTACCGCATTGTCGAAAAAGTCGGCGGCGGCGGCATGGGCGTGGTCTACCAGGCCGAAGACTCGCGGCTCGGCCGGAGCGTGGCCCTGAAGTTCCTTCCTGAGGGCATTCCCTCGGACCGCCAGACGCTCGAACGATTTCAGCGAGAGGCTCGCGCCGCCTCTGCACTCAATCACCCCAATATCTGCACCATCTATGACGTAGGTGAGCACGACGGTCGGCCTTTTATTGTTATGGAGTTGTTGGAGGGCCAGACCCTGAAGCACTTGATCAGCGGTCGCACCGTGGAGATCGAACAGCTTCTTGAACTGGGTATTGAAATCGCCGATGCGCTCGCTGCCGCTCATACGCGGGGGATCGTCCACCGAGATATCAAGCCCGCGAACATCTTTGTCACCCAGCGCGGCCAGGCTAAGATCCTCGATTTCGGACTCGCGAAGATGGCGCCCAAACGCGGGCAGGTTGCCAAAAGCATGGAAGTCACAGCGCAGGCGACGGCAACCATTGCTTCGGAGCATCTGACCAGCCCGGGCACATCCATGGGCACGGTGGCCTACATGTCTCCCGAGCAGGCCCTGGGGAAAGACATTGACGCGCGAACTGACTTGTTCTCCTTTGGCACCGTCCTTTACGAGATGGCCACCGGCAAACTGGCCTTCGCCGGCGACACTTCGGCAGCAATCTTTGACGGCATCCTCCACGGAACACCGAAGCCACCGACGCGGCTCAATCCGGAACTGCCCGGGGAGCTGGAGCTGGTGATCAGCAAGGCGCTGGAGAAAGACCCCGACCTGCGATACCAGGCTGCGTCGGAGATGAGAACAGATTTGAAGCGATTGAAGCGCGACCGCGACTCTGCCGGCCGCGTGACGGAATCGAAGGGCCAGGCTGCGGCCCCTGCGCAAACGGCCGCTGCGGCCGCGGAAAAATCGGTGGCGGTGCTTTACTTCGAAAATCTGAGCGGGACGAAAGATGATGAATACTTCAGGGACGGAATGACCGAAGACATCATCACCGAACTGTCGAAAATCAAAGAGCTGCAGGTTTTCCCGCGGGCAGCCGTCCTGGCTTACCGCGATAAAGCCGTCACTGGGCCGGAGGTCGGCGGCGAACTGCACGCGCTTTATGTGCTCACAGGCAGCCTCCGCCGCGCCGGGAACCGGCTGCGCATCACCGGCCAATTAATCGCGACCCGCACCGGCCATTCGGTCTGGGCCGAACGCTACGATCGACAGCTAGAGGACGTTTTCGCTATCCAGGACGAGATCGCCCAAGCCATCGCCCACGCCCTCAAGGTCGTCCTCACCGAGAAGGAGAAGCAGGAAATCAAGAAAGCCCCGACTGCGGATGTGCAGGCCTACGATTATTACTTGCGCGGACGGCAGTTCTTCCACCAGTTGCGCCGGAAGGGATTCGAGTACGCTCGGCAGATGTTTGCCCGCGCCATCGTGATCGATCCCGGCTATGCGCGCGCATATGCCGGCGTCGCCGACTGTTCTTCGTTCCTTTATATGTATTGGGACACGACCGACGACAACCTTCGCGAGGCAGACCGCGCCAGTCGAAAGGCCGTCGAGCTCGACCCAGAATCGGGCGAAGCCCACGCCTCGCGTGGCCTGGCTGTCTCCTTGAGCAAGCTGTTCGAGGAAGCCGAGAAGGAATTTGAAATCGCCATCCGCCTGGATCCGAAACTGTTCGAAGCCTACTACTTCTATGCGCGCGCTAATTTTCAGCAGGGGGACATGGAGAAAGCAGCCCGGCTATTCGAGCAGGCTTGCATCGTCAAGCCGCAGGACTATCAGGCGCCCACACTTCTCGGCACGGCGTATCGTGGCTTGGGTCGCAAAGCCGAAGCCCTGGTGGCCTCGCGGCGCGCGTTACAGATGGCGGAAAAGCACCTGGAGCTCCATCCCGATGACGCGCGGGCCGTCTATCTCGGCGCCGGTAATCTCGCCGACTTGGGAGAACGTGAACGCGCGCTGGAATGGGTGCGGCGCGCTCTGGCGATTGATTCGGAGGAGCCTTCGATCCTTTACAACTCCGCCTGTGTCTTCGCCAAGCTCGGGAGCACTGACGAGGCGCTTGACTGCCTAGAAAAGGCGATGGCCCCTTCCAAGGGACACTGGTATCGGCAGTGGGCATTGAAGGATTCTGACCTCGAGGCCGTGCACAGCCATCCGCGCTTCCAGGCCCTCATGAAAGAGGCCTGAACTTTGCCGGCGATTCGTACGGGTGCCGCTCGGATCAAGGTCGTTTCGGAATTCCTGGAAAGACGCCGGCCCCGATATCCCCATCTCTGCGCGGTCAAATCCGAATTCGCCGCGCTTCGTTGACTTGCTTCCGACTGCGTCCTAAGATTAGCCGCTCATGCCGGATTCCCGCTCTCTGATCGGACAGACCATCTTGCACTACCGCATTATCGAAAAGCTCGGTGGCGGCGGCATGGGCGTGGTGTATCGAGCCGAGGACACGCGTCTGCACCGCAATGTCGCCCTGAAATTCCTCCCGGATGACGTCGCAAGAGATCCGCAGGCGCTGGCGCGATTCGAGAGAGAAGCGCAAGCGGCATCGGCGCTCAACCACCCGAACATCTGCACCGTTCACGATATCGGCGAAGAAAATGGGCGAGCCTTCATCGCCATGGAATGTCTCGAAGGCCAGACTCTCCGCCAGCTCAACAGGGATCAGCCCATGGAGCTGCAACGTCTGCTGGATCTCGCCGTCGAAATAGCAGACGCCCTCGATGCGGCCCACTCCAAAGGCATTGTCCACCGTGACATCAAGCCCGCGAACATTTTTGTCACCGCGCGTGGGCACGCAAAGATTCTGGACTTCGGTTTGGCCAAGGTCGCTCCGCCAAAAACGGCGCACCATGAAGAGCCGACACGAAGCGCGCACGACGAAGTCCCTGAGCATCTCACTAGTCCCGGCACAGCGCTGGGCACCATCGCGTATATGTCGCCGGAACAGGCGCGCGGCCAGGAACTCGGCGCCCGCAGCGACCTCTTCAGCTTGGGCGCTGTCCTCTACGAATTGGCCACGCACCAGCAGGCTTTCGCCGGAGATACTTCCGCAGTCGTCTTCGACGCCATCCTCAATCGCGAACCCGTTCCCGTCACAAAGTTGCAGCGCCACCTGCCGCTCAAGCTCGAAGAAATCATTGCCAAGCTGCTCGAAAAAGATTGCGATTTCCGCTACCAGAGCGCCTCCGAAGTGCGCGCCGATCTCAAGCGCTTGAAGCGCGATTTGGGCGCTCCGGTCGCATCTGCGGAGCGCGACTCCGGCTCAGGACGCGTGGCCGCGCGCTCGAGCGCTTCGTCCCCCGCCGTCACGCCGCGACCACCCAAAGCCGGCAAGACCATTGACTCGCTCGCGGTTCTGCCGTTTGAAAACGCCAGCGGCGATCCAGACAACGAATATCTCAGCGACGGCCTTACCGAAACCATCATCAATGACCTCTCGCGGCTGCCCAAAATGCGTGTTGTTCCGCGTGGCGTGGTGTTCCGTTACAAGGGCAAGGGTGTGGACGCCTTCACCGCCGCCACCGAGCTTGGCGTTCGCGCCGTGGTCAGCGGCCGCGTTCTGCAACACAAAGACACGCTCATCGTGAAGGCCGAGCTGGTGGACGTCCTCCGTCAGGACCAGCTTTGGGGCGATTCCTACAATCGCAAAATGGCCGACCTCCTCGAAGTGCAGGAAGAGATCGCGCGCGAAATTGCCGCGCGCTTGCAGCAGCGCCTGGGCGGCCAGCCTGCACCGGTCGCAGTGAAACGATCCACCGTTAACCCCGAAGCCTACCGCCTCTACTTGCAAGGCGCCCATCAAGCCCAGCTGTGGACCGAAGAGGGACTTCGCAATAGCCTCGAGCTCTTCCAGCAAGCCATCGCCCTTGACCCCGGCCATGCGCCCAGCTTTGCAGTCCTTGCTTATTCGCTCACCATGATGGGCTTCTATGGATTCATTCGCGGCACGGAGGCCTGGCCCAAGGCCAAGGCGATTGCAAATAAGGCGATTCAGTTGGATCCGACTGTCGCGGAAGCGCACGTTGCATTGTCCTTGCACGCCCTGCAGGCGGAGCGCAACCTCGCGCGCGGCATTAGCGAGGCGCAGGAAGCCGTCCGGCTCAAACCGGACCTCGCCATCGCGCATCATGGCTTGGCCATCGCACTGAACTCCGCCCGGAGATCCGAGGAGGCTCTTGCAGCCGTTCGCAAAGCGGCTGAGTTGGATCCCCTGACACCCTTGTTTCAGGCCCATGTTGCGTGGATCCTGCACTGCCTCGGCAGGCATGACGAGGCCTGGGAGCAACTCAAATCCACTCTCGCGGTTCACCCCAACGACTACTACGTCCTCCGCATCTTGGTTTATTGCACGAACACTCCAGAGCGCTGCAAGGTGGCGATCGAAGCGTGGGAAAGAATTTCCAACCTGGACCGGAGCAAATACGTTGCTCAGGGCATTCTGGGAACTATTTATGCGCGCGCTGGAGAGCGTGACCGCGCTTTAGCGATCGCGAGCCAACTTGAGGAGCAACTTTCGAGTGAGCCTAGCCTCACCTACTTTCTGGCCCTGGTCCGCTGCGAACTGGGAGAACACGAAGTGGCCATCCAGTGGCTCGAAAAGGCCGAGGAGTTGAGGTTGGGGATATTAATCATTTTGTCATGCGAGCCGAGCTTTAATAGACTGCGCCCGTTTCCGCGCTTCCAGGCCCTGTTGCGCAAGCTAGGCCTGCCATCCGAATAGTTCTCTCGGCTGATTGCGCAGAATCGAGCCGCATAAAAGGAGACCACATGAGGCCCACGATAGTCCTGGTCGCGGTCCTGCTGGCTGCCCTCACATGTTTTGCACAGCAGTCTGCCGATGAGCAAGCTGTCTGGAAGTTGGAGCACGCCTATTGGACCTACGTCAGCTCCATGGACCTGGAGAAGTATATGGAGTTGTGGCACCCGAATTTTGTCGGCTGGAGTTTCGCAGGCGCCCAGCCCGTTCGCAAGGATCACATCACCGATTGGATCACCGCCTATAAGTCCAAGGGTCTTCAGCTCAAGTCCTATACATTGGAGCCGGCCGCCAGCCAGGCTACCGAAAATATAGTCGTCACTCACTACTGGCTCACCTCCCTCTGGGTGGACAAGGACGGCCGTGGCGAGCCATCAACAATCAGAGTCACCCATACCTGGATAAGGACCGCCGGCGGATGGCAAATCATTGGCGGCATGGCCGCCCCCGCCACCCGGCCCGCGAAATAGTCCTTCACGATTTCTCTCTAACTCGCTGAAGCGACCGCTTTCATTCCGAGCCCCGATGTGCGCCTCAGAGCATCACGATGGTGTCCATCGCGATCCTTCCATCGGCGCGCGCCGTTTGCATCCCGTCTGCTGTTGCGGTCCGAAGTCGCAGACCCGCCGCGTGCTGCCGGGTTTGCCCGCCAGTAGTGTGGCGGGCTCCGTTGATGTCGCGGGGACAATCGCCCTGATCGCCGCCGATAAAATCGTTGTCATTCTGAGTCCGCCTGGGCGGACGAAGAATCTCTCTTAGTATTCTTCGTCTCTCTGCCGCGCCCGTCGCGTTGACTTGACTCCGAGCGCATCCTAATATGACCGCCGCATGGCGGACTCCGCGTCTCTAATCGGCCAGACCATCTCGCACTACCGCATAGTGGAAAAGCTCGGTGGCGGCGGCATGGGCGTGGTGTATGAAGCTGAGGATTTGACGCTCGGCCGCCACGTCGCGCTGAAATTCCTTCCCCATGCATTCGCCCGCGATCCCCAGGCTCTGGAACGTTTCCAGCGCGAAGCCCGCGCCGCTTCCGCTTTGAACCATCCCAACATCTGCACCCTCTATGAAATTGGCGAGGACAAAGGCCGGCCGTTCCTCGCCATGGAGTTGATGAAGGGCCAAACCCTTAAGCACCGCATCGCCGGAAAACCGCTGCCACTCGAAGAAGCTCTCGACTTTGCGATTCAAATCGCCGACGCCCTCGAAGCCGCCCACGCCGAGGGAATCGTTCACCGCGACCTGAAACCTGGCAACATCTTCATCACCAGGCGTGGCCACGCCAAGCTTCTCGATTTCGGATTAGCCAAAATGCCCGCGAAGCGGGATGCCGGTTTGACCCTCACCGCGGATGCGCAGGCAGAAATTAACGAAGACCATTTGACCAGCCCTGGCACGGCGGTGGGCACGGTGGCCTACATGTCTCCGGAGCAAGTACGGGCCATGGAATTGGACGCCCGCACCGATTTGTTTTCGTTCGGTGTTGTCCTCTATGAGATGGCCACCGGCGCGCTGCCCTTCCGCGGAGAAAGTTCGGCCGTGGTTACCGAAGCCATCCTGAATCGCACGCCGGTTGCTCCGGTGCGGCTGAATCCTGACATTCCTCCCGAGCTCGAAGCGCTCCTCAGCAGGGCTTTGGAGAAAGACCGCAATCTGCGCTACCAGAGCGCCGCGGAAGTTCGCACGGCTTTGCAGCGGCTGAAACGCGACACTGAAGCCGCCCGAATCCTGGCGCCGGCAGGAGAAAGCGGTGTCATCCAGAGTCCGCCTGGGCGGACGAAGGATCTCTCTGCCGCGGTGCGCCCCGGCAAAATTCCTCAAGCCGACCAGACCCTCAAGGTTCGCAAGCTCTGGTTCGTCCTAGCTGCCTGTTTCGCAGTCATCGGACTGGTGGCAGTCGGTACTTGGTATCTGCGATTTGGCAGGACAGCCCAGATTGATTCCATTGCCGTGCTGCCCTTCACCAACGTGAGTGGCGATGCGAATGCGGAGTACCTGAGCGACGGCATCACCGAATCTTTGATTGCCAGCCTCACCCATGTGCCCGAGCTGAAGGTGAAGTCGCGCAACTCGGTCTTCCGCTATAAAGGAAAGGATGTGGATGCGCAGAAGGTCGGCAATGATTTAGGCGTGTCCGCGCTGGTGAGTGGGCGCGTCACGCCGCGGGGCGACAGCATCGAAGTGAGTGCCGAGCTGACCGATGTTCGGGACAACACCGAAATCTGGGGGCAGCACTACAGCGGCAAGAGCGCAGACATCATCTCGCTCGAGCAGCAGATTGCGGGTGACCTCGCGGAGAAGTTGCGTTCCAAGCTCAGCAGCTCAGAAAAGCAGCAAGTCACCAGGCAGGGCACACAGAATCCAGGAGCCTATGAGCTGTATTTGAAGGGGCGCTACTCGTGGAACAGACGAACCCCTTCGGACGTTGCCACTGCAATCTCTTATTTCAATCAAGCCATCGTCAAAGACCCCGGCTACGCTTTGGCATATTCGGGTCTGGCCGATGCTTATAGCGTGTTGCCTGCCTATGGCGGCACTCCCACCGAAGACTTTCCGAAATCGAATGCCGCCGCCCGGAGGGCGCTGGAGTTAGACCCGACCTTGGCCCATCCCTATGCCGTTCTGGGCGTCAACGAGATGCGGAACGACTGGGATTTTGCCGGAGGAGAGGCTGAGTATAAGAGGGCTTTCGAACTCGATCCCAACGATGCCATGGCCCACGGGCGGTACGCGTTTGATCTTGCCAGGATTGGTGGCAGGGAGCAGGAGGCCCTTGCTGAAATCGATCGTGCTCACCAGCTCGATCCGCTGACACCGATCATCAGCGAGGGGGTCGGATACGTTCACATCTTCGCGCGACGCTACGACGAGGCCATTGCCGTCTGCAAGGAGGTAGCAAATGAGAACCCGACATTCGCCGCAGCGCACAGTTGTTTAGCCAACGCTTATTGGGGGAAGCGCCTGTACCCGCAGGTCATCGAAGAATGGAAGACCTATGGCCAGCTTTCCGGCGACCGAAACGAATCTGAATTCGCATCTGCCTTGGAACAAGGATTCCGTGCAGCGGGTTGGAAGGGCGCTCTCACCAAAAGCATTGAAGCCCGAGAGGCGCAACGCAAAACCGGTTACCAGTCCGCCTACGGTATTGCTCAGCTCCATGCCGACTTGGGCGACAAAAGTCAGGCTTTCCGGTGGCTCAACACCGCTTATCAAGAGCGCGATTGGTTTCTGCTGGGCTTGAAGACAGACTTCCAACTCGACTCCCTGCGTTCCGACCCTCGATTTGCCGACTTGGTGCGGAGGGTGGGGCTGCCGCAGTAGCAGGTCTCGAACCGGCCATCCGAACCGTCCTCTTCGCGCTCTGGAAAGACGCCGACCCCGACATCCCCATCCTCAAGCAGGCCCGAGCAGAGTACGCAAACTTGCGATAGACATCTCTCCGTCGTTGTCATTCAGAGCCCCGATGACTTGCATCGGGGCGAAGAATCTCTAATCAAACTCTTCGTCTCTTTTTTGTACCGCTAATCCCATCCCACCCTTTTCGTCGCCGCGCAGCCAAATCCGAGTACCCAGCCTTACACTGACCCCACAAAGTCAGCTGCGAACTGTTGTAATTGTGGTGCCGGGCTCACGGCAGGTCAGTATCCCTAGTCCCGGTACTTGACTTTCTACTTAATCTATGCTATACTTAGTTGATTGAAATCAAACAATTTAGCAGGCCGGAGGGACAACTCCCCCATTCCGATTTTTTGAAGGCAACATTTTCTAATCGAGACACACCCAGAAACAAGATCGGGGCTAAGTCAATGAAAACAAAAGCTCGGAGCAAATCCTAATCGAGACACAACACATGTTTTGCCTGCTCCCAGATCTCCGCGACTCTGTGATCTCTGTGGCCAATCCCTCGCAGCAAAATCGCAAAGATCAATCGCCACACCAAAATATTGATTGCATTGTTAAGCCACTAATTTTCAGTGACTTCCAGAAAATCAATCGCCACAAAATGCGCATTTTGCATCCCGATGCTTACTATCGGGACGTCATTTTCAAAACGGGTTCTAGTACCACTCATTTTGCGAGTATATCTCACGAAAAGGAGTCGCTTACTTGATGGTGAAAAACTCGAAGATGGCATCCCTGGCCTGCATCCTTCTGCTCGAGGCCTTCTGCTTGGTGGTCACCGGCGGAGTAGCCCGCAGCCAGGAAGAAAAGAAGCCCGCGCCTTCTCCAAACGTTCCGGCCGAGCAGTTCTACAAAAACATCAAAGTTCTCACGGGAGTTCCTTCTGATCAGATTGTTCCGACCATGCAATTCATTGCCGCGTCGCTCGGAGTGGAATGCAATTTCTGCCACGTCAAGGACGCCTTCGACAAAGACGACAAGGAAAATAAACAGACCGCGCGAAAAATGATTCAAATGCAGATGGCCATCAACAAAGATAATTTCGAAGGCCATACTGACGTGACCTGCTTCTCCTGTCACCGCGGCTCTCACGAACCCGTGGCCATTCCCCTCGTCGTCGAGGAAGAGTCCAGGCCCGAAGCCGCCGAAACCAAGCCCGCGGAAGCGAATCCTGCGCCCCGCCCCACCGCGGATGCGCTCCTCTTAAAATATGTTCAGGCGTTGGGCGGCGCGGACTCCATCGCCAAGATTTCCAGCCGCCAAGAGAAGGGCAATATTCTCTTCGGCGATCAACAATTTCCGGTGGAAATTTTCACCAAGGCTCCCGACAAGCGCATCTCCGTGATGCACACGCCGCGCGGCGAGAGCATCACCGCCTTCGATGGCAAGTCGGGCTGGCTCGGCGGTGGCCCGCGCCCGCCGCAGCCCATGTCCGCCGCAGAAACTGAAACCTACCGGCTCGACTCCGATTTTTATTTCGCGACCGACCTGAAAAACATATTCCCGCAGTTGCGCGCCGGCCGCCCGGAAAAAATCGGTCACGCGGAAGCCAATCTCGTTTTCGGAATCCGTCCCGGCCAGCCACCCGTGAAATTTTATTTCGACACCGCTTCCGGCCTGCTCATCCGCCAGGTGCGCTACGCGCAGACGGCGCTCGGCCGGCTTCCCACGCAGATTGATTACTCCGATTACCGCGAAGTGGACGGCGTGAAAATTCCTTTCCGCTGGACGCTGGCGCGGGCCAATGGCCGTTTCACCATTCAGATTGACGAAGCGAAGGACAACGTGGCCATTGACGACGCGAAATTCGCCATGCCCGCGCCGGCCGCGAATTAGGAGCTCATTCGAACTGAATTTTAATTCTGAATTTATTTTTGGATTGAATTTCTTGCGGGGCGCTTAGATCAATACGACCGTCTGGCCGGTCAGATCGAAGCGCTTGCGGCAGCGGATGTTGCGGCACGCCGCCATGTCGTCCACGCGCACCATGTACGAGCGCGCCACATCGAATTTTTTTCTGTCCTCGGCACCCGCTCCGCGCGGCAGTTCGCTTTTTTTCGTGCGCGTTTTCCAGCGCACCGGATAGGTATTTTCCTGGCGGCAGTGAGGACACACCAGCGGAATCTGTTTCGTTTCTTCGCGCTCGTCGTAAAAGTTTCGTTCGTCCATCAGTTCCCTGCCGATTCGCTTGCTGCGCCGATCGAATCGAGCGTCACAAATTTCAGCCCCGCATCCCGCCAGCGCGGCAGCCAGTATTCCAGCGCGCCCAGGATGTGCCCGCGATCGCCTTCGATTTTGCGGTGATCGCCATCGTGCAGCACGACGATATCTCCTCCGCGCACTCGGCGCAAGCGATGAATCACCGGTTCCGCAGGCTGTGGCTTCCAATCCCAGGCCCAAACCGACCACATCGCCACTCCGCGCAATTTTGCGCGGCGAATCTCCCGCGGGAGTTGCGGCCCGCGAAACCCGAACGGCGGTCGCATCCAGACCGGCGTGCGGCCTGTGGCTGTCTCAATGGCTTCCCCGCACCCTGCCAGCTCCTCCGCGATTTCTCCTGAGGAAAGAAAACTCAAATGCGGATGCGTCTCGGTGTGATTCCCGAGCGCATGGCCGCGAGCGGCGATTTCGGCTCCGAGCGCGGGGCACGCTCGCACGTGCTTGCCGATGAGAAAAAAAGTCGCGCGAATTTCGAAACGATCCAGCAGGTCCAAAAGCTGCGGTGTAACGGCAGGATTCGGGCCATCGTCAAAAGTGAGGGCCATCGCGCGCACGTCGCCCGTGCGCCGCAATGTGCGGCCGAAAAGTTGCGAGCCGGGAGCAATCGCGCCCCAAGCGCACACGCCCACAGCTGCTAGAATCGCTCCCGTCGCACCCAGAACGATAGAACCCACGCTTCCCTTCCTTCTTCCGGCGGTTATTCTCGCATGGGCGCGTGCCGACAACCACACGGCACGCACAGTAAACCGGCTGACGCTCGCATACGTCTAAGGTGCAAGCCTATTCCCGGGAAAAGGCTACAGGTCAGAAGGGCGGATTAGGAAGCTTGAAATCGAGAATCATAAATCTGGCGTCGTTGCTGTTGTGCGTACTCGCGCTGACTCCGCCGCGAACGGCAGCACAGGAGCAAGCATCGCCTGCTCCGCCGATAACCACAGGTTTCGTGCGAACTTCAGCGGGCCTTTCTGTCCCCGGCGCGACGGTTCACGTTGTGAACACAGCGACGAATCAGGCGTGGGTTTCTTGGACGGATGAATCCGGCAAATTTGAATTTCCTGATCTGCCCGCCGGATTCTATCGCTTTCAGGCGGAGCAGCTCGGATTTGCTTCCGTGACGCAGGAAGCGCAGATTCCCAGTCCCGACGGCGCCGCGATTGCGGTGACAATTCGCGTGGAAACGATGGCGGAGCTGACCAGCTCGCCGGCGACGGCGCCAACGAATGGCCCGAAGAAAGAAAAAGAATCGGGGAACGATAAGAACGGCGCTGCACCCTCTCCTGCGAGTCCGGAGAATCCAGCGCCCGGGGCACCCGGTGCAGCAAGACGCCGCGGCGGAGCAGCGTTACCTCCCGGAGTAATGAACGCAGTTCGCCAGGGCGGATTTCAACAGGTTGACGTGAACGGCACAGGCACGCAAGAGGATCAATCGGCAGGTCCCTCTGGTGGAAACCTCGGCGAAGCCGCGTCCTCGGATGCAATCCTGATGAACGGAAGCGTCGGCCAATCGAATGCGAATCAGGGCGCATTCGGGAATTTCGCGCCGGGAGGCCCGGGAGGTGGCGCACCGGGAGGAGCCTTCCCCGGCCAGTCGGCTGGAGGCAGCGGATTCGGCGGAATGATAATCAATGTTCCGATCTCAGGTCCATCGAGTGTCATCGGCGGAGGCGGACAGGGTGGTGGCCCGCCCCGGCCCAGGGGCGGAGGTGGGGGCGGACAATTCGGCGGAGGTGTCGGCGGCCTGTATGGCATGCAAAGAATCATGCGACAGCAGGTGAATCGGATCCGCTTCAGCTTTTTTGACCGCTACGAAAATTCGTCGTTCGACGCGCGCCCCTACTCACTGACGGAGCCGAACCCACATAAGATCAGCCACTGGAGTGAAAACTTCGGCGCCAACCTGGGTGGCCCACTGCGAATCCCGCACGTATATGACGGCCGCGACAAGACATTTTTCTTCTTGAACTACACTCTCGCGCGGCAGTTGAGCCCCGTGGATACGTTTGCGACAGTGCCGACATTGCCGGAGCTCGGTGGAAATTTTGCCGACCGCAACGCTCAGCTCTTCGATCCCTGCGCGAATCCTTCATGCACCAGCATCATCAACGGACCGCGGCCGTCGCTCGGAAGTTCGATTCCTGCGGGGCGCATCAATAGCGCGGCGCAGGGATTGCTGAAACTTCTTCCCGCGCCGAATTTGCCGGGATTCGTGGACAATTTTCACTTGCAGGACACCGTGCCGATTGACAGCGACTCGGTGAATTTTCATTTGCTGCACACGATCTCGTCCAAACTGAATTTATCGGCGGGATACAATTTCAATTCCGTGCGGCAGGACGCGCTGGTGAATTTTCCGCAGTTCGGAAGCAAACAATCGATTCGCAATCAGAATGTAAATTTTAATTTGAACCAGAACATAAGTCCGAAACTCATCAACAGCATCGGCCTGAACTGGAGCCGCAGCCGCATCGATACGCT
Organism: Candidatus Acidiferrales bacterium; assembly: GCA_050747245.1. Classification (GTDB taxonomy): domain Bacteria; phylum Acidobacteriota; class Terriglobia; order Acidiferrales; family UBA7541; genus JBOGNO01. The sequence goes on along the minus strand of JBOGNO010000017.1, from coordinate 48,776 downwards.
CAGCGACAATTCGTTCCTCAATAACATCGCGGGGAATCTTGGAATCACCGGCATCTCAACGAATCCGATTGATTTCGGCGTGCCGAGCATCAATTTCACGAACTTCACGGGGCTGAGCGATCCGGTTCCGGCGCTAATCCGCAATCAAACGCTGCGCGTGATGGACAACGTGACGTGGTCGCTCTCCAAGCACACGCTGCAGGCGGGCCTGGAACTCCGCCGGCTGCAAAACAACACCGTCAGCGATCCGATTCCTCGCGGGCTATTCACTTTTACCGGATTGCTGACGGCAAATCTAAACGCGCAGGGGCAGCCGGTTCCCGGCACGGGATTCGATCTCGCCGATTTTCTCCTGGGATTGCCGCAAGCCACGACCGAACAATTCGGAAATGCGGCCACGTATTTTCGGCACTGGGGATTCGTGGGCTATTTCCAGGACGACTGGCGCTTCCATCCGCAATTCACGCTGGAACTCGGCGTCCGCTATGAGCTGGCCACTCCGGAGGTGGAGCTCTTCAACCATATTTCCAATATCGTTTTGAATTCGGATATCAGCGCGGTGGCAGTGGTCACGCCGGGACAACCGAATCCCTTTGGCGGGGCGCTTCCCAATTCGCTCATCCACGGAAGTTACAACGATTGGGCGCCGCGGCTGGGAATTGCCTGGCGGCCCTTCGCGAAAGATTCCACGGTCGTGCGCGCCGGCTATTCGATTTTCTACAACGATTCGATTTACACGCAGCTGGGCGCCTCGCTGGCAAACCAGCCGCCGTTCGCCGAAGCGGGAACGCTCGAAACCAGCACGAACCAGGTCCTCACCCTGCAAAACGGTTTTCCCTCGCAGTCTTCAACCACGGTAAAGAACACGGTAGCGGTGGACCCAAATTACAAAGTGGGCTACGCCCAGCTCTGGGATCTCTCGATCGAACATTCGCTCGGAAAAGGCTGGACGACAGAAGTCACCTACACGGGAACGAAGGGCACGCACCTGGATTTGCTGCGCGCTCCCAACCGCGCGCCTCCGGGAAGCCCACTGACCGCGCAAGAGCAGCTGAAAATTGCGAACGCCAGCGGATTCACGTTCGACACTTCGGGCGCATCGTCGCTTTTCGAGGCTCTGCAAGTGCGCGTGCAGAAGCGCATGTCGCGCGGGTTTCTGGTACTGGGGCAGTACACATATTCCAAGTCCATCGACAATGCCAGCTCGATCGGCGGCGGAACTCCCGTGGTGGTGCAGGACGACAATAATTTTTCCGCGGAGCGCGGGCTTTCGTCCTTCGACATGCGGCATCAATTCCGTGGATTTACGGTTTACGAATTGCCCTTTGGCGACAAAAAGCGTTGGGCGAAGCATGGAACGGCGGAACATCTTTTCGGAAACCTGCGCGTGAATTCCGGGGTGCAGATTCAAACCGGCACTCCCTATACCGCGCGCGTGCTGGGCACGCAGGCGGACAATACCGGCACGGGCGTGAACTTTTCCGAACGCGCCGACCAGGTGGGCAATCCGAACGGGAACGGTTGCGGCGGTGCGCCGCTGAACTTCTTCAACACCGGGGCATTCGCTCTTCCGCCATTGGGAAGATTCGGAAATGCGGCGCGTAACACAATTGAAGGGCCGTGCCTTTTCAACTGGAATCTGGGGATCACGCGGTTCGTGCAATTCGGCAAGGACAAAGAGCACCGCTTCGAAGCGCGATGGGAAATCAACAATGTGACGAACACGCCGAATTTCACTGGACTTTCGACGGTGGTGAATTCCGCGACGTACGGCCGCGTGCTGGGTGCAAGGAGCATGAGGGCAATGGATATTTCGCTGAGGTTCGCATTCTGATGAAAGCGCGCTGGATTTGGGCAATCCCGTTATTCCTCGCTGCGTGCCTCGGAATCGCCGCAGCGGCAGCTCCGCAACAACAGCAGGGCCAGTCTGTAAACCCATCGGGCCCGCCTCCGCCATCGCCTCCACAAAATCAAAAATCTGCACAGCGGCCAATTCGCTCCGTCACGGAGATGGTGCTAATCGACGTCGAGGTAATGGACAAGAGCGGCAAGCCGGTGAAGGGTTTGAAGCAGGACCAATTCACGGTGCTGGAAGATAACCGGCCGCAGACGATTTCTTCTTTCGACTACTCCGACATTGAAGGGGTCGAAACGGCGGGGACGGGCGACACCGCGCCCGTGGTGGTGGCGCTCGCGGGCGGTGCTTCGCCCGAAGCCACGCGGGAACAGGTGCGCAACCGGCGGCTGATCGTGCTGTTTTTCGATATGACCTCTCTGCAACCGGAGGACTTGCTGCGAGCGCGCGCGGCAGCTCTCAAGTTCATCCGCGAAAGAATGACCGCCGCGGACCTGGTCGGTGTAGTGGCTTTCGGCAACCGGCTTGGTGTGCTTTGTGATTTCACGAACGACAAGGATGCGCTGCTGAAGGCCTTGACGCGACTCGCGCCCGGAGCGGATGCGAGCCTTTCGGCTAACGCGGCCGCGCCCGCGCAGGAAGGCGAGCAGGACGTGAGCGAAGACGTGGGAGCGGCGTTTACCGCGGACGAGACGGAATTCAACGTGTTCAACACGGACCGCAAGCTCGCCGCTATGCAGGGGCTGGCCACTCTGCTCAAAAACATTCCCGGGAAAAAAGTGGTGCTGCAATTCACCAGCGGAATTACGCAGACGGGCGAAGAAAACCGCACGCAGGTGCGGGCGACGACGGACGCGGCCAACCGCTCCGACGTTTCGTTTTACACCGTTGACGCGCGCGGCTTGCTCGCGCAGATTCCGGGAGGCGACGCGTCGAGCGACGCGGCCTCGGGAACCTCGATGTTCTCCGGGGCTTCCGTGTACCGGCAGACGGAAGCGCGGCAGGATTCGCGGGAAACGCTGGAAACGCTCGCCGATGACACGGGAGGGAGGGCGTTTTTCGATCTCGGCAACCTGGCCGACGCGTTCCAAAGAGTGCAGCAGGATTATTCGGGCTACTACCTGGTCGGATACTACAGCCGAAGCCCGAAGCGCGACGGGAGCTGGCGCGACGTGAAAGTGAAGGTAAACGCTCCCGGCGCGCACGTGCGCTTCCGGCAGGGATACTACGCGCCGAAGGACTACACCTATTTCACGGAAGAGGACAAGGAGAAGCAAATCGAAGACGCCATGGCGTCGCAAACGCCTCTCGTGCAGCTTCCCGTGGCGCTTGAAATTGCGGCCTTCCGACTAAACGACAAGCAGCTCTTCGTGCCCATCGCGGCGAAGCTGCCTTCCTCGGCGCTGGCCTGGGCGCAAAAACACGGGCGTCACGAGGATGATTTCGATTTCGCCGCGGAGGTGCACGACGCGTCAAATGGGAGGACGGTCGCGGCGCTGCGAGACGCCATTCACGTGAATCTCGATGCGGAACATTTCGCAGCGGCGCAAGGGCGCGCGCTGCTCTATCAGGGCGGAGTGATTCTGCCGGCGGGCTCGTACAAAATGAAATTCCTGGCGCGCGACAACGAATCCGGACGCATCGGCACGTTTGAGGAAGATTTCATCCTTCCGCCGGACGACGCGAAGCAGCTGACGCTAAGCTCGGTGCTGCTTTCGAGCCAGATCGTGCCGGTGGAAAAATCCTCCGAAGTGCAGACGAAAGCCATCGGCACGAATGCGAAAATGGCCCATTCGCCGCTCGAGGTTTCCGGCCAGCGCATCGTGCCCAGCGTGACGCGCGTTTTCACCAAACAGCAAACGCTGTACGTTTTTTTCCAGGCCACGTATCCGGAAAAAAGTGATCCCGCGAGTCTGCGCGCGGGGCTGGAATTCTTCCGCAACGGAGTGCGCACCAGCGCCACTTCTCTGGCCGAACCGGCCGAAGTGGACGCGAAAAACCGCACGGCGGCGTTTCGCATCAGCCTGCCGCTCGAGAAGCTGCCGTTGGGGCGGTACACGGTGGAAGCCGTGGCCATCGAGGCGGGCACGACGCATGCCGCGTTTGGCCGCGCAAATCTGGTGTTGCAGGCGGGCGCATCTCCGGCAGCCGCGCCGAGCGCTTCGGCAGCCCCGCAGCCGCGCTGAGCATATCCGCGCAAGAACTGGTAGCATGACGCCCCAGCGTGGGCACGAATCCCCATCCATCGGCCGTCCGAATGAAATTTCCGACGTGGGTGCGCGTCGCGGCAGTCGTATGGCTTGCTGTTTGGATTCCCGCGTACTGGAAGATTTTTGGCTGGCAGAATTTCGTCCACTATTGCGATATCGCATTAATTCTTACATGCGCGGGGATTTTCCTCGACGATGCACTGCTGATTTCCAGCCAGGCGGTGGCGACGCTCCTACCTGACGCTCTGTGGATCGTGGATGCCGCTTCGGGACTGTTATTCCGGCGGCATGTTTTCGGCGGCACGGAATATCTCTGGGATCCGCAATACCCCGCGTGGGTCCGCATGCTGTCTCTTTATCATGTGGTGATGCCGGTCGTGATTCTGCTGGCTGTCCGGCAAACGGGATACGACCGGCGAGGGTGGCGACTGCAGAGCGGAATTGCTGCAGCGGCCCTTCTCGCCGCGCGCTGGACAGTCCCGGCGCTGAATATCAATTATGCTTTCACCGATCCGCTCTTCCACCGCGCCTGGGGTCCGCCGCCCGTGCATTTGTTGGCCATGTTTGCCGGAATCGTCGTGGTCATCTATCTCCCTACGCATTTTGTGCTGCAGAAGTATTTTCCGGAGCCTGGAATCACTGCCGCCAAGGTGAAAAATTAGCACTACGCAAGAATTTGCCGAACGATGCAGCTGCAAACAGCTCGGCTGCGCTTGTGCGCGCTGCAAATTGCCGCTAAATTGGCTAGTACAAAAATCCTAGGGAGGTGTGGATTGAAACGGGCCCTGTTCTTGGTTTGTGGTGTGGCGGCGCTTTCTGTTCTGGCGATGGCGGAGCAGAGAGCATCGATGCGCGCGCGGGACGAAACTCCATCGGTTCACGGGCCGCGCGTAGGGGAATATGCGAGCCCCATTCACTCCGTCATTTTCGTCACGGTGGACGGGCTTATGCCGGCGTGTTACACGGACCCAGCGGCGCATGGCCTGAAGCTGCCCACGCTCGAGGAAATGGTGCAGCACGGCGCATACAGCCCGGGCATGCAACCGGTGATGCCCACGCTGACATATCCCTCACACACTTCGCTTGCGACCGGAGACAACCCAGGCACGCACGGGATCGTGACCAACGGCGAATGGGATCCGCTCGGAAAAAATATGGGAGGATGGAGATGGTACGCCGAAGACATCCGCGTGCCGACGCTCTGGAGCCTGGCGCATGCGCACGGATTGAAGACGGCGATTGACTGGTGGCCGGTGACGAACGGGGCTGCGGCCGATTTACGCATCCCGGAATACTGGCGCGCAAGCAACCCCGAAGACTTAAAACTTCTGCGCGCCCTTTCCACGCCGTCCGGAGTGATGGACGAAGTCGCAAAACGATTTCCGGATTTCTACGAAAATTTTATCCCGCCTGCGGTGAAGGATGTCGCCGTGGCGGACATTGCGACTTACGCGATTGAGACGCTGAGGCCAAATCTGCTGCTCGTCCATCTGCCCGAAGTGGACCACGCGGAACACGAGAAGGGGCCGTGGAGTCCGGAAGCTGACGCGGCGATGGAAAACGCCGACAAGCAAATCGCCCGAATCATCGCGGCGGCCAAGAAATCGGAAATGTGGGAGCACTCGGCACTGGTGGTCGCGTCGGACCACGGCTTTGCAGCGGTGTCGAGAGCAGTACGCCCCGGCGTGCTGCTCGCGCAGAAGGGGCTGGTCACGCTCGATGATAAAGGGCATGTGAAGGAGTGGAAGGCCTACCTGCTCTCGGGGAGCGGCATGGCGTACATTTATCTCCGGGACAAGAACGACACAGCGACGGCGCAGGCGCTGCTTGAAATTTTTGCGCCACTCGCGGGGAAGGCGGGCAGCGGCATCCGGCGCATCGCCCATGCGGACGAAATCGTGCAGATGGGCGGCGATCCGCAAGCGTTCCTCGCGCTTGATGCCGCCGATGATTTCATGTTCGAGGGCGGATACGCCGGAGATTACGACGAGATTCCCAACGTCATGGGAATGCACGGATATTTTCCCGAAGATCCGGAGATGCGCGCTTCCCTGCTTATCTATGGCCCTGAAATCGCGCCGGAAAAAATTGAGGGCGCTCGAATGATTGATGTTGCTCCGACGATCGCGCGCTGGTTGGGATTGAAATTGCAGCACACGGACGGCAAGGCGCTAGCAATTCCCCTGAAAACCTCAGCGGAGCGTTAAGCGTAAGGACTGAGCTGCAAAGGAAGGACGCATGCGCGCCACGGAATCTGAGTTTCGAAATCGCTTCTGGTTCATCGGCCTGGTTTTTTTCGCAGGCGGATTGTGCTTTACCTTCGACCACGTCAACACGATCGCCGCCGTTGTGTACTGGGCTGAAAAAAGAAGCCTCTGGACGGAGGATTCCCTGACGCGAGTAGTGCTGTCCGTCGCGGCGCTCCTCCTGCTAGCCGCGGCGCTCGTCCGCTCGTGGGCTACCGCCTATCTGCGCAGTGACGTGGTGCACGACGCCAACCTGCACTCCGAGAGGCTTGTGGCCGATGGCCCCTACCGCCGCGTACGCAATCCACTTTATCTCGGGAATTTGCTGCTCGCCATCGGCATGGGCGCTCTCTTCAGTCGAGTTGGATTCTTGATGGTCGTAATCGGCATGATTGTCGTTGTGCTGCGCCTCATCGGCCGCGAGGAATTTGAGCTCGCGAAAACGCAGGGCGAAAGCTACCAGGAATATCTCCGCCGCGTGCCGAAGCTGCTGCCTTCGCTACGCGCGCGCGTCCTTGCGAGCGGAGCGAAGCCGCGCTGGGGCGATGGCTTTCGCGGCGAGCTTTTCTTCTGGGGATTTTTCGTGGCGATGGTGGCGCTGTGCATCACGCTGCGGATCTTTTATTTCTGGATTTTTCTCGGCGCTAGCTTCGCGGTTTATTTCCTCCAGGGTTATCTGCGTCGGCCCAAAGCGGAATCGCCGAAGTAGCCTGCGCTACTCATTTTTTCGCACCGCTTGAAGGTCAATCCCAAGATGCTGGCATTTCTTGTAGAGGTGACTGCGCTCGAGGCCGAGGGCCTTCGCCGTGTTGGTCACATGGTTGTGATGACGCTTGAGCTCGGCGATTAGAACCTCTCTCTCGAAAACTTCGACGCGTTCAGCAAGCGTGCCCGCACTGGCCGTCGATATCGCGCCCGGCCCGACGACGGACTGTGGCAATGCCAGGCCCACTGCGGCGGCGGCGATCACGTCGTCTTGCGAGAGAAGCAGGACGCGCTCGACGACATTGCGCAACTCGCGAACATTGCCGGGCCAGGAGTAGGCCTCCAGGCGTGATAGGGCTTCGGGAGAAAAGTTTCGCGGCTTCCAGCCGTTCTGCTCGGCAACCTGCCGCGCAAAATGCGCTGCGAGCCGCGCGATGTCCTCGCACCGTTCGCGCAGCGGAGGCAAATGAACGGGAAACACGTAAATGCGGTGAAACAGATCGGGCCGGAAACTCCCCTGCCGAACCTGCTCTTCCAAATTGCGGTGCGTGGCGACCACCACGCGAACGTCCACCGAGACGGGCCGGTCGCCGCCGATGCGCTCGATTTCATTCTCCTCGAGCACGCGCAGGAGTTTCGCTTGCATGGCCAGCGGCATGTCACCGATTTCATCTAGGAACAACGTTCCACGGTGCGCCTGCTCGAATTTCCCGATGTGCCGGGCGGCGGCCCCTGTGAAGGAACCTTTTTCGTGACCGAAGAGCTCCGATTCCATCAGTTCGGCGGGCACGGCGGCGCAATTGAGGGTGATGAACGGCCCCGCGCGGCGCGCACTTTTTTCGTGCACCGTCCGCGCGACCAATTCCTTTCCCGTCCCGGTTTCTCCGAGAATGCAAACGCGCGTTTCGCTGGCCGCCACGCGCTCGACTAGTTGCATCACGCGCTGCATGGCCGGACCTTCCCAAATTATTTCATGGCGGCCCACGCGCCGGCGGAGTTCGCGGTTCTCTTCCTCGAGGCGCCGGTACCGAATCACGTTTTCGAGCGTGAGCAAAAGTTTTTCGGACGAGACCGGCTTTTCCAGAAAATCGGCGGCGCCCAATCGCGTGGCGCGGACGGCCATCTCAATCGTGGCCTGGCCCGAGATCATCACCACCGGCACCGACACGCCGGAGTTTTTCAAATCTTCGAGGAAGGCAATGCCGTCCTTGCCGGGCATCACCACGTCGGAAAAAACCAGCTCGAATCGCTGCGATTTCACCAGTTCGAGCGCGCGGGCGACGCTATCGGCGACGCTCGCTTCATGGCCCGCGAGGCGAAACGTGCGTGCCAGAGACGCGAGCGTATTGGCATCGTCATCCAGGATGAGGACATGGGCCTTCGTGCCGGCGGAGCTCACACCTCGGCTCCTGTCGGATGCTCTGGGGTTTTCTCTGCGGATTCGGCCGTCACAGCTTGGCCGGGCGGCTCGGCGATGGCTGCGGTCGTTTCGTGCGAGGCGGCGGAGGGGGCTTCCGGCTGCGAGGTCGTCTCACCGGCTTCTACCGCCTGCGGCGGCTCCTGCGAAATCCAGGAGAAAAGCCGAAACGTCTTGCGTTCGGCTGTCTTTGCAGGTTTCGCAGCAGGAAGCTGCGGTTCACGCAGGCTCTCGGGCGTCTCTGAAGCACTCGGGACTGGCTCCGCGGGATGCTCGACTCGAATTTCCTCAGCGGAAGTCTGCGGCCCTTCAGCGGGCGCATTGGGCTCGGCCGCAACCTTTGGTTCTGGCTCAACTGCGGCCTCAGGTTGCGGCGCGACGACGGATCGAATTGGCCGCGATTCGCGATGCATCGCGTGCGGGAGCGGTTCCGGCGGACGGAGCGGAGGACGCCCAGGCAAATCAATGCGAAACGTCGTGCCTGCGCCGAGTTCACTTTCGACGGTGATCGCACCGCCATGATCGCTTACCACGGATTGCACGATGGCCAGGCCAAGACCCGTGCCGTGCTGCTTGGTGGTGTAATAAGGAGTGAAAAGCCGCTGACATTCCTCCCGCGTAAGCCCCGCGCCGGTATCTGAAATTTCCAGGTGCACACCCTCTCCGCGCGATGCCGTGCGGATTGTCAGCGTGCCGCCCGCGGGCATGGCATCCATGGCGTTGAGGACGAGGTTCTCCACCGCCTTGTGCAACAAAGTGGCGTCGGCATGAATCACCGGCGCATGCTCATCCAGATAAACCTCCGGCGAAATGGGAGGCCGCCCGACTGCCGAAAACTGCGCTTCGAAAAGCTTGACAACGCCGCGGACCAGGTCGTTGACGTTTACAGGCCGCAACTCCGGCGGCGGCATCCTCGAGAAATCGCTGAAGCGCGTGATGATGCTCTTGAGGGTTTCAATTTCCTCGAGGAGCGTGCCCGTCGATTCTTCAAACACTTCGTCGAATTCTCCGGGATGGTGCTCGCGCGCGCGGCGAAGGTTTTCGACCGTGATTTGCAGGGGGAACAGCGGATTTTTCAGCTCATGCGCCAGCCGGCGAGCCAGTTCGCGCCAGGCGGCCACGCGCTCGGTCTGCACCAGGCGGTTGCGCTGCTCGAAAAGTTGCTCGGTCATTTGATTGAAGGCTCGCGCAAGTTCTCCCACTTCGTCGCGGGAGGATACCTCGACGCGGGTGTTCCAGTTTCCGCGGGCAACCGCGCGGGCGCCTGCCGAAAGCAGTTCGATAGGCCGCGTCACGCGCCGCGCCGCCCACCAGCTGACGAGCGACCCCAGGAGCAATCCGCCGAGCGCGACGACAATTGCGAGCAGAACGATTCGCTGTTCGAGCTCGGCGATTTCGCGTTGCGAGCTGCCCACCAGCAAAACGCCGAGTAGCTCGCCCTGGCGGCCGTCAAGCGGAATGGCGTGAAATAACTCCGCATCGGCCGCGCGCGGCGACCAGTGAACCGCCTCCAAGACTTCCGCATTTTGCCTGCGCACCCGCTCGATGAGCGGCGCAAGCTTGTCCGCCTGCGCGAAGCTACCGGACGCGTCGAGAAGATCCTGCGAAGAAAATGAGGAATCGAGATTCTGGTAAAGGAGCGCGCGCATGCCCGCGGGCAGCGCCAGAGACGCGAGAAATTCCTGCCCGAGCCGCACGCCCCCTGCGACATAAAATGTTTTTTCGTTCATGTGAATGGCGGAGACGGCCATCAGCGCGAGCGTTCCGCCCGTGGGCGTTTCCTCGCGGCGCAGGAAGGCCCCTCGCGCGGCCCAGTCTTCCGGCTGCGCAAGCCAGTCTTCCTTGTATCCGAATCGCTCGGGCCACTCGTACGAGGAAATGACGTTTCCGTCCCCGGCCAGATAATCGAGGAAATCGAGGGCGTGCGATTGCGCGGGTCCCGAGGCGTCGTGAACATACAGCGAGGCATCGGCCTGCGGCAAACTCAGCTTCGTCGCCATATCGACGGTGAGCTCGTCGTCGGCGATGTTCTTGATGCGCAGCGCCACTTCCGCGCCGCGTCGCGAAAACTCGCGGCGAAATTGCTCCACGAGGGCATCGGTTCGTCGCGTGCTTTCCTGCTCGAACGCGCGGCGCGAAGTGATGGCGACCCCCGCCGCAACGGCCGTGACCGAGGACACCAACGCAACAGTGAATATCCAGAAGAGCCGCGAGCGAAACGTCACGGCGCTTCCTCCGCGAGCCACACATCCGCCAGTCGCCATTCCGCGGAGCGCGAAAGCGTCCAATTTTTCACGCGCGGGCCCACTCCCCAGATTTCGGGTACCGACACCAGCGGAACGACGCGATAGCTCTCCACCACCGCTCGCTCGCGCGCGTAAATTTCTTCGGGACCAGCGCCCAAGGCAAGCGGCGGCACATCGAGCCCCGCCTCGGGCGCGAGCGCGAAGAGAAAACCGTTCAACGCCGCGCGCGGACTGGGCGATTCCATTCGCATGCGCAGCACGCGCGCGTCGGGAGTTGCTCGGGAATGATCCAATGCTTGCGCTGAGATATTCATTCCCGCTTCCCGGGCGTTCACCACAATCCGCTGCGCAACGGCGCGTTCGAGTTCATCAGCCGAATCATAGCCCAGCGCGAGAGATGGCGCAGGCGAGATTTGCAGCCAGAGTGACTTCGACGCACTCGGGTCTGCCGCAGTCGAGAACAGAAATGCATCTCCGCTCGACCATTGCGGTAAGAGGCCTCCAGCCGCCTCTCCCTGTTTTTGCAGGAGGAAGTTCCACAGTGCCTCGCGGTCGATCGCCCGCCCTAGCGCTTCTCGCACCCGCGAATCTTCCGCCAGAGGCCGGCCATGCTCGAAAACTAGCGCGAGGAGTTCCACCGGCGCGGAAGAAGAAATGGAAACTCCGCGAGTGGCGATCCGCCGTGAATCCTCAGGCGGAATCTCCACCAGGTCGGCTTTGCCGACTTCCAGATCGAGCGCCTGATCGCGTGCCGCGCGGCCCATTTGCACCTCAATCTGATCCAGAAACGGGCGGCCTTCCCAATCGTCCTCATTCGCGGTGAAAACCGCGCGCTTGCCGGGCTCGAATGCCGCCACATGGAATGCGCCAGTGCCGCCGAACGTCCCATCTTTCGCGCGGTGCGCAATGGAATTGCGCGGCGAAGCAAGCTGCTCGGCAAGATCGGGCTGCGCCGTGGGCGTTGCAATCACCAGTGCGTTGGCTGTCGCGCTGGTCTGCCAATCGGGATGCAGCGCTGCAAGCGCGGCAGAAGCAGAATCGGGCGTGAGCGGATCGCCATCCGTGAAGCGAACGTTCCAGCGCAGATGGAACTCCCAGCGCTGGAATAAGGCGTCGTGCTGCCAGGACAGAGCGAGACGTGGCTGCGCGCGGCCGCTCTCATTAAGAGCAGTCAGCCTGTCGAACAAGAGCGAAAGAAGTTTCTCCTTTGCGGCGGCCTCGCGCGGATCGGCCGGCCACACTCCCGGATCGAGAGAAGCAATACCCTCTTGCATTTCAACTCGCAAGCTCCCGCCATATCGCGGGCGTCGCGCCGTATGCGCGGCGATCACGCCCAGCGAAATCCCAGCGAGCAAGCTACTGGTTGCAAACCACCGTAAGCGCGTAAGCCTCATACTCTCCCGTCTTGAGATTTCGCGCGATGACGTTGGCGGATTTGCCGTCGGTCGCGGGCCACAGCGACATCACAGGCCCGGAAAAATCCGCCGGTTGCCCTATCGCTACAGCTTGACGATCTACAATCTCATACGCCTGAATGGAATCTGGCTGTGTCCAGTCATTCGCGCTGGTCACTAGGATTTGCCAGGATGAACCGCATCCTCTGCCGAGAGCTGTGATGTCGCTTCCCCAATTCGTGAACGCGGCTGCGGCTTGCGCGCTGTTTTCGTAAAGCCGTGCCTTTCCATCCAGGCCCGCAAAAATCCACGGCGTCTCATCGGGAAATTTCAGCGGCGCGCCGGAATAGAACGCCGGAAATTTTGTTGCGTTCTCGCCAAGAGTCGTTACATAACCCGCGAAGAAATTCCTGTTGGCCGGGAAGGGCGCGTCGCTGCGCTCTTCACCACTACCATTGAAAGGCCATCCGTGATTGTCGGAGGTTTCTGCTACTTCCATACAATCCGCTGAAAACCCGCGCCACGCGTAGCCACCGCACTGAAATCCCGGCAGGTACGCTTCGAAGACTCCTTCGCGCTCGAGTTCGATCCGCCCGCGTAAATCCCGCGGCCAAGCGTTTTTGTGCCGTATGGGGCTGGAGGCGTGCAAATTCCAATTTTCCTGAACCAAATCGTAAAAAGAAATCTGCTCAGGCTCGAGGATCAGGATGTGAAGAATTCCATCGGGCGCCCCGGGAATTTCCGCGAAATCAAGAATCGGCGACGCCTGCGAATAAACCAGTTTTTTCTGCAACACCGGCGACGGACGCCCCGATGCCGCAACAGTTGCGAGCGATTTTGCTTCGAGCACCATAACCACCTGCTGATTGCCGCCGCGGCGAATCTCAGCAACCCACAAATGTCCAAGCACGTTTTCTGCCACCGTGACTCGAACCTCATCTTCCGCCGGAGCGCCTGGAATCAAGTCAAACCCGCCGGAGCGCAACGCCGATTGCAAACCGCGCCGCGCGATCGCAAATTCGGCCACCCCGAGCGATGAAAGATTGCGGACTTCCAAGAACATGGTGCCGCGCGGCCCTGCAACATTAAGGATTTTCTTCGCCAGTTGCGCCGCGGCCGGGTCCGCCGCCTGCGCCCGCAGATTCGAAGGGAAAGCAATCGCCAGTAGGAGAATGATTACGCCGCAAATGAGGTGAAATCGCCGGCGGAAGCCGCGCATGTGTGACTCTGCGAATTCGCATCATAGCACAAGCGCAAGCGGCATCCGGCCCAGCTGGTTTACACTTACACTGCAACGGAGCCATCACCTTTTCGGCAGCAACTGGATGACAGACTACGCGGGGAGTTGCAAATGGGATTGAGTCAAATTGCCGTATTCATGGTCGCGATGCTCCTCGATGTTACGCCGAGCCAAATCATCCTGATGATCGTAGTCGCCTTGGGCGTCGGCTATTCGCTCGGACGTGCTAGCAAGCGCACGCGCCAGTGATCTTCTTCGCTCGCTTCTTTGCAGAACTTACGCCCTTGCGCCAGAATCAAACGTGAAGCAGGATTTAGCGCACCACCGAGCCTCGTGAGGGTGCAAGTTTCTTTGCCCGCAATGACCGACAGCAAGCAGCCGCAACCTGACGCGCCGCCCGACTGGTGGTCGCAGAATTGGAAGCTGACAATTCTCGCGGGGCTCGCAGCGCTCGCGGTTCTCTCGATAGCCATGGCCGGCATTGTTTATTCTGTCGCCGTGATGTCCTTCCGCGCGACGGATGTGTACCGCATGACTATGGCGCAGGTGCGCGCGAACCCCGTTGTGCTGGCGCAGATCGGTCAGCCGTTGCGCGTCGGATGGCATCTTCGCTACCAGATCCGCACGGATAGCTCAGAGGGCGACGCCGATTTCGCCATCCCCATTTCAGGCCCGCGCGGAAGCGGAACGGTGCATGCCGTCGCACAGCGGCGCGAAGGAAAATGGAATTTCGAAAGCCTGATGCTCGAAGTTTCCGGCCAGCCAAATCAGTACAATCTCCTCGAACGCGCCGCCGGCGGCGGTGGCCCGGAATGAAGTTGCCGCGGATCCAACTCGAAATCGCCGGCAGGGTGGCTTTGCTGCGGCGGTAGCCAAGCCACCCGCAAGGGATTTTGCCGGCGTTTGCCCTGCGTCTCTGGTCTGCAAAATCGCAAACCTGACGGGGAACTCTATGGCCGCGCTGCCCCCTTTTCCGGCGGGTCGTCTTCTGTCACTGTTGAAGGGATCGCACGCAACACGTCATTGCTGAAGAAGAATTTGCCGTCCATGGGCACCATCATTATCTGAATCTTGTCGGAAAGCCGTTCCGCCACGATTTTCTGAATCAGCAGCGGATTTCCCTTCAGCGCAGCCGCTTCCAGGCGCAGTTGCTCAGCCTCCGCCGCGGAAGTCAGCCGGATGCGGTCCGCTTCCGATTGCGCGAGCAACTCCTGGCGCTGCTGCTCGGCTTTGCTGTCGATGACTTTGGCCTCGGCCATGGCCTGGGCGTTGGTGATGGTGGATTGCTTTCGCGCCTCCGCTTCCAGTCGCGTCTGCTCGATCTGTTTCTGCTTCAGCGGCAGAGTGTATTGCATCGAATCCGATTCCGCCTTTGCCGCGATGACGCGGGATTGCGCGTCGCCCTCGGCCTGCTTCACCTCGCGAACTTTCGCCGCATCGGCTTGGAATCCGGCGATTTGCACGCGCTTCTGCTCGATTTGCGTATCAAATTCCATGCGCTCGGATTCCTGCTCCTTGACCAGGATGTCTTCCAGTCCGCGCGCGTAATCCTCGGGCAGCTCGATGCGCCGGAGCATCACTTCTTTCACCACAATCCCGTCGTCGGAGAGCCGCTTGACCAGCTCGCCCGCAACCCGCGCGCGGAATTCCTCGCGCTTGGTGGCGAAGAGTTCCCGCACTACGTAATTCGGCGCCGTTTCGCGGAAGACGCTGGCAACCGTGGGGGCCACGATCTCGTCGTCCACGGGCAGCGGCAGATTCGCCTGCACGTAGTCCAGGCGCCGCGGGTCTACGCGGTAACGAACCACGACGGCAAGGCCAATGGAAAGCCCCTCGCGGCCTTCGACCGTGAGGAGTTCCAATTTCTCTTTCGAGTTCGGGACGGCTGCGGTCATATATACATGGTCGCGGATGTCAAACAGTGCCACTCGCTCGACCAAGGGAATAATTAGGTGCGTGCCGGGATAGAGCGTTCCGGGAACGACGCCGGAAATCTGGCTGACGCGCACTCCCGCTTCACCGTCGGGCACGACGACGATGCTTTGCGCCAGCAGGAACGCGAAAAAACCGACTCCGGCAATCTGCGCGGCGTGGCGCCAGCGAATGGGCCTCCTTGGGCGTCGTTGGGCGGGCGCAGCTTCGCTTCCGCCGCGCCGCAACAGACGCTCCAGTTCAAAGGAGAGATAAACATCGTAAAGCACCAGCCCACACGACGTCCCGAAGAGTCCGAACCCGACTATCAGGAATAGATATTTCAGGAATAACATTTTCCCCTCCTCAGAGTCTCTTGGCCGGTGAGATGGCCTGCAAAGGATTCAGCCGCGCCGTGACTGCAACCGACCGCGCCATCGTTCTCGCGGGCATCAAACGCATCACGCCGCGCAGGCACAGCCAGTCCAGCGCGAGTGCGATTCCCAGCGAGCCGGCCACGCTGCTTGCCACCGTCAGGATTCCAAGTGTGTGTGCCATCGCAACCTCCTTCGGCAGAGTACTCTCGCCCAGCAAGGGAGCGCGTGGCACGCCTCACGCCATGTCCGTACACGCTGAATCCAAAGAATTTGGACCGAGGCGGGCCTGCGCGAATGTGGGATGCGAGACACGCCGTGGAAATGCAGACTCACTTTTCGCGGAGTTTGCGAGTCGAGCCTAGGCGTCCGCTTGTGGTATAAATGCGAGCCGGAATTTATCGAGCTTCAAAGCGCTGACGAGGGGAATTATGCCGTGAAGTCGCTCGCTGCATTTCTAGTTTCCGCTTTCTTGGCCGCGCCGCTCTGCGCGCAGCAGCCGCAGCAGAAACTGACGCTCGCTTCGGCGCTCGACCTTGCGGAAAAGCAGAATCTGGACCTGGTGGCTGCCCGGGCCCAGCGCGCCGTGGCGCTTGCAGGCATAAAGATCGCGGGGCAAATCGCAAATCCCATCGCCACATTCGACGTCTTAAGAGATTCTCCACATGAGAGCCTGTTCTTCGACCAACCTCTCGAAATCGGCGGCCAGAGAAGGCGCCGCATGGATTTAGCCCGGGAGGAAACCCAGATCACGGAAATAGATATCTCGGCGCTGGAAAGGCTGGTTCGGCGCAGTGTGCGCGAAGCATATTACGGCGTGGCGTTTGCTCGCGGCGTCACTGCGCAAGCCGATGAAATCGTCAAGTTGAACGAGCGTTTGCGCGACACGGCGCAAACCCGCTTCGATTCCGGCGACATCCCCAAGTTGGAAGTCACGCAAGCGGAGTTGGAGCTGGCGCGAGCACGCGTGGAATTTCAGGTCGCGCTACAGGAAGAAAAAGTCGCGCTCAGCCAGCTCAACGCGCTGTTGAATGAGCCTCCGGGCACTCCCTGGGATGTTCAGGGAAGCCTGGAGATGCTGCCGGCGCGGCCGCAGCTCGACGATCTGATCTCTCGCGCCGGCGGAACGAACGCGGACCTGCAGCGCGTCGCCGAAGCTCAGAAAGTCGAAGCACGGCGGCGCGAGCTTCTCAAAGCCCAGCGAATTCCTAATATTGGCCTCGAATTTGGCTCCGATTTCAATAACCCGCCGAGCTTTCAAGTCGGCCTGCGCGGCGGCTTGATTGTCGAACTGCCCATCTTCACTCGCAATCAAGGAGAAATCGCGCAGTCGCTTGCCAATTCACGCGCTCTCGAAAGCGAGCAGGCGGCCACGCGGCGCTCTGTGGCCGGGCGGGTAGAACAGGCTTATTTCGAGCTCGACTCGCGTGAAGCCGAAGCGCAACTGTACGAGAAGGACCTCGTTCCTGCGTCTAAACAACTTGAATCCCTCGCGGAGGATAGCTATCACGCCGGCAAAGCGAACATTCTTACAGTTCTGGGAGCGCAACGGGATGTGCAACAGGTGGAACACGAGTATCTCCTCAGTTTGCTGGCTGTCCAGCAAGCGTTTGCTGCGCTCGAAGAAGCTGTCGGCGCGCCATTGGATTGACTTGATGAAGAATCTGCCCACTTTAAAACTGACTCTCGTCGGACTCCTCGCCACCATCGCTCTTTTCGGAATGTCCGGGTGCGGGTCGAGCACCTCCAGTGAAGATACCGGCCAGAAAGGAACCATGGAGGTCGAAGCAACTCTGACAAAGGTCGAACGCGCCGATATCCAGCGGACCGTGACCATCTCCGGAACTGTCGCGGCGCTCCCCAATCAGGATGTAAAGGTGAGCGCTTTAGTGCCCGGGCGCATCGCGCGACTCCCCGTAGCCGAGGGCGACGCCGTTAAGATCGGCCAGTTGCTTGCCAAAATAGATGATCGCACCTACCGCGACCAGGTACAGCAGGCCGAAGCCGCCGAAGCTCAAGCCAAGGCCAACCTTCAGAACGCGCAACTCTCTCTCAAACGAAACCAGGATCTCTTCGACCGTGGTATCGCCGCGCGCAAGGATCTCGAAGACGCGCGCACGCAGCAGCAAGTTGCGCAAGCCACGCTGCGCCAAGCAGAAGCCGCGCTTGAGATCGCCCACATGCAGCTCTCGCGCACCGAGGTACTCTCCCCACTCACCGGCCGCGTCGCGAAAAGATTCGTGAATATCGGCGAGCAGGTGGATGGAACTGCCGCGCAGCCTATCGTGGAAGTCGCTAATCTCGGCCAGGCCGAATTGCAGGGCAATCTTCCTGCTTTCTATTTGTCCAGAATAAAAGTAGGCCAGACCGTGCCGGTGACCTCCGACGCTCTGCCGGGAATGACTCTTTCTGGAAAAGTGATCGCCATCTCGCCCGCCGTAGATCCGGCCACCAATGTCGGCCTGATCCGTATTCGAATTCCAAATAAGGAGCATCTGTTGCGCCTTGGCATCTTCTTGAATGCGCCCATCGCCGTCGAGACGCATGCGCATGCCCTCACCGTGCCGCCGCAGGCCGTCTACCGTGACGAAAATGGAAAACCGAGAGTCTTCGAAATCGAAAACAATACATCCAAACCCGTCGAGGTGACCCTCGGCATCGAGACGCCCGATCGCATCGAACTTCTATCCGGTGCCAAAGAGGGCGATACCGTGATTCTCACCGGCGGCTACGGCCTTCAGGGCGGCGAGAAAATCAAAACGAAGCCATGAATATTGTCCGTTTCTGCCGCCAGAATAGCTACGCCGTCTATTTGCTCACGGCGTTCCTCATCATCGCCGGATTGGCCGCCATATTTCAGCTCCCCAACAACATTTATCCGGAATTGAATTTCCCGCGCGTAGTCATATTGGCTCACTCCGGCGATCTTGCGCCGGACGTGATGCTGCTGAACGTCACGCGGCCGCTGGAAGAAGCCACCAGCACCGTGCTGGGAGTGCACCGCGTGCGCTCCAAGACCATCCGCGGCGCAAGCGAAATTTCTATTCTCTTCAACCCCGACATGGACATGCAATACGCGCTGCAGCTTGTGCAGGCCCGCGTCAGCTCAGCCGAAGCCGACCTTCCCCCCGGAACTCAAATCGAAGTCGAGCGTGTGACGCCTACGGTCTTCCCCGTTTTCAGCGTGATCTTAAACGGCGACGTCCCGGGCTCCGATTTGCGCGATTACGCTTACTACGTTCTGCGCCCGCTCTTCACCCGCGTCGGTGGCGTGGGACTCATCGAGGTTCAGGCCAGCGATATCCGGGAAGTTTCCGTTATCGTCGACCCGCAGAAAATGCTTTCGCACCGCCTCTCACTTGTGGATATGTCGGACCAGTTGAAGGCCACCAACGACGTAACCTCCGTGGGCCGCCTTCAGAAGGATTATTCGCAATACTTGATTCTGGACACCAGTCAGTTCACCAATTTGGAGGATATCCGCGACGCCGTCGTTGCCGTGGAGAACGGCGCACCGATCCGTGTTAAAGACGTGGCCGAAGTTCGCGATGGCGTCGCCGATCGCCGTCTGCTCGTCAGCGGGAATGGCAGGCCGGCCGCGCTCATCAACATCTCGCGGCAAATCGGCGGCAACATTCTGCACTTGACCCGCGATATAAAAACTCAAATTCAAGATCTCGGCTCGGCCATCCCGAAAACCCTTCACCTCTCGGTCGTCTACGATCTCGCCGAATTCGTCTCCGAATCCATCGGCAGCGTCCGAGATGCCATCCTCATCGGCGCGGTCCTCGCCGTCGTCATCCTCTTCCTGTTTCTCCGCGACGGCCGGACGACGCTGGTGGCCGCCACATCATTGCCGCTTTCTGTGGTCGGCACATTTTTCTTCGTAAAATTATTCGGTGGAACTCTGAACCTGATGTCCCTGGGCGGCATCGCCATCGCCATCGGCCTGATCATCGATGACGCCGTAGTCATCATTGAGAATATTTACCGCCACATTGGCCTCGGCGAAGAACCCGGCATCGCCGCGGAAAACGGCACGCGCGAGCTCCTGGGCGCCGTGGTCGGTTCCACTGCCACGACCCTCGTCGTGTTTCTTCCCCTCGGGCTGCTCTCAGGGGCCGTCGGCGAGTTTTTCTCCTCGCTGTGCCTTACGCTTGGCATTTCCGTCCTTCTTTCCCTTGTCTTTGCGTTGACGATCATCCCGCTTTTTTCCATGAAATACCTCACTTCACGCACCCATCGAATAAAATCGGAACACTTCATCGCTCCGGTAAATCGCGTGTACGAAAAGGCTGTGCGCTGGGCGCTGCGCCACCGCACCATCGTGGCCGGAGCCGCGTTGCTCTCCGTGGCGCTCGCCGCCGGACTCTTCTGGATTGCGCAAACTGGGTTTCTGCCTGAAATGGATGAAGGCGGCTATGTTCTGGATTACCGAACCCCGCCGGGAACTTCTCTCGACCAGACCAATCAAATTTTGCAGGAAGTGGAGAAGCGGGTTGCCGCGATGCCCGAGACTTCGGCATTTTCGCGCCGCACCGGAGCTGAGCTGGGACTTTACGCAACCGAGCAGAATTCAGGCGACGTGCTCGTGAAATTGAAGCCGCGCTGCCGCTGGCCGCTTTCTTGGTTTGGCTGTCCGGCTTCCCAGCGCAGCCGCGGCACACAAGAAATCATGGACGACCTGCGCGGCCAGATAAATAAGAACATCCCCGGGATTGATATCGAATTCTCTCAGATTCTTCAGGACATGCTCGGCGACTTGGAAGGCTCCATCGAGCCTGTCGAGCTCAAGATATTCGGCAACAACATGCAGGACCTGGAAAAGCTTGGCAATGAAATCATGCCCAACCTGCAAAAAATTCCCGGCGTCGTGGACTCCAAGGGAATTCTGAAGGGCAACCCCGAGATTATTTTTCACGTGGACCCGGCTCTTGCCGGCCGCGCCGGACTCACTCCCGACCAGGTTTCCGCGCAAGTCAGCGCTGGGCTCCTCGGCATCCAGGAAACCGCCCTCCGCGAATCCGATCGCACCGTTCCAATTCGCCTGCGGCTGCCCGATTCCTTTCGCGGCAACTACAACGACATTCGGCAATTTCCTCTCGTTACCCCTGCCAAACAGATTGTGCCGCTCTCTTCGCTGGCGCAGGTTGAGCAGGTTCGCGGGGAGAATCAATTGCTGCGCGAAAATCAGCGGCTCATGGTGGTGCTCACATCCCGCTTGGAAAATCGCGATCTGGGCAGTGTGATTGGAGACGTAAAAACTCTTCTCGCTCACCAGCAGTTTCCTACGGGGGTCACTTACGAAATCGGCGGCCAGTACGAAAGCCAGCAAACTTCCTTCCATGACCTCCTCTACGTTTTGTTTTTGGCTCTCGGAGCGGTGTTCGTCGTGCTGGTCATCCAGTTTCGCTCGTTCGCGCCCGCGCTCATTATTCTTTCGGCCGCCCCGCTTTCGCTCCTCGGCGTGTTTGCGATGCTCGATGTCACCGGCACGGCCCTCAACGTTTCTTCTTTCATGGGCATCATCCTGATGGTGGGGCTCGTCGTAAAAAACGGCATCATCCTTTTCGAGTATGTGCACAAGCTCTGGGAAGAGGAGCACATGCCTCTTGATGAAGCCCTGGTCGCCGCCGGGAAAATCCGCATCCGTCCAATACTGATGACCACCCTTGCGACACTATTCGGTCTGCTGCCCCTGGCGCTGGGCATCGGTTCCGGCGCTGAATTGCAGAAACCTCTGGCTCTTGCCGTTATCGGAGGGCTTTTGCTTTCGACGTTCATCACCCTTCTGCTCATGCCGGTGCTCTATTCGCTCTTGGCACGCCGCAGCGCGGCCTCTTGAAATCCGCCTGTGGACAACTCCTGGCAAAATGAAGGACTCTGATCCACAATCCGAATCTTCGCCTTCCGTTAGCCGGAGAAAATTCGGCAAGTGGCTGACAATTTCCGGCATCGCGGCAGCCTTGGCCGCTGTGTGGTGGTTCATTCGTGAGCGCGCGGGAGCATTTCCTCGGATTGCCATCGCCCGCGTTGACGAAGTTCCCGTCGGCAGCTACAAAATCTTCCAATACCCCACGCCCGAAGAGCCTTGCTTGCTCATTCGCACCGCTCCCGATTCCTACCTTGCTTACAGCCGTCTCTGCACGCACACCGGATGCCCTGTGATCTACGATCCCGATGATGCCCTTCTGGTGTGCCCTTGCCATGGGGGGCGCTTCGCTCTCGCCAATGGTGCCGTGCTCGCCGGCCCGCCGCGCACACCCCTCCCCCGCATCCTCCTCGAGCAGACTGCCGATGAAATTTACGCCGTGGGAATTTCCAAAGTTTAACGGCGCCGCAGACTGGGAAAACGATAAGGGGTGATTCCCTTTCCTTCTTCGACAGTGATGATCTGGTCGGCCGCAATATCGCGTAGCGTTTCGCGCAGGCCGGAAGGCCAGCGAATTTCCAGCGCATCTACTTTCGAGCGGCTGCCCAGCCCGAAATAAATTCGCGGGTCCTGCGCTGAGCAATAGCTCATCCCGCCTTTTTCCTGGTCGTAGCTCACGAAATCTCCCGCCGTTAATTTCAATTGCGCGCCGATTGCGTCGCGATTGCTTTTCGTGCCGATCAAATGCACTCCGAGCCAGTGATTTTTGTTTCCACCCACATTGCGAAAGAGTTGCGCATCTTCGCCGTTGTTGTTCACCAGCAAATCCAGCGCGCCATCGTTATCGTAATCTCCCACGGCGAGTCCGCGCCCCACGCGCGGGGCGCGAAACGCCGCCGGCTGTGTCGGCGTCGCATCCACAAAATGTCCGCCGCCCGTATTGCGGTAGAGTTTCTTCGTCTCCTCGTAAGTCACGTCGGGATGGTAATAAGCGATGTTGTCGAGGATATGTCCGTTCACCACCAGCAGATCGCGCCATCCGTCGTTATCGAAATCAAAAAACCGCGCGCCGAACGAGCTGTTCAGCACATTGCTCTTCCCGAGACCTGAGGATAGCGTTGCGTCCGCGAAGATCCCTTCGCCGTCATTGCGATACAGCCGGTTCAGCTCGTAGTCCAGGTGGCTCACGAATAAATCCATTCGGCCGTCGCCCGTTAGGTCCGCTGCGTCCGCGCTCATTCCTGCTTCCGGCTTGCCTTCTTCGCTGAATCCTGCGCCGGAGGTGTAGCTCACGTCGCGGAACGTGCCGTCCCCGTTGTTCAAGTACACAAAATTTCGCTGCGTATCATTGGCGATAAAAATGTCGGGCAAACCATCGCCGTTCAGATCCGCGATCACCACTGCCAGGCTCTTGCCGTCCGGGTTGTAGAGACCCGCCTGCTTCGTCACATCGGTGAATGTTCCGTCGCCATTGTTGTGATAGAGCCGCATCGAAGTGCCCGCAAAGCTGTCCGGATGGCAATACGCGCTGGAATTGTGCTGCGGATCGCCGCACAGCACCGGATGGTCCACGTCAAATTGCACGTAGTTCGTGACCAGCAGGTCAAGTCTCCCGTCCCCGTCGTAGTCGAACCACGCCGCAGCCGTACCCCACGCGCCGTCGTTCCCCACCCCGGCTTGCGCCGTCACGTCCGTGAATGTTCCGTCGCCGTTATTGTGATAGAGCACCGAATGCCGGTAGCCGGTCATATATATGTCCGGAAAACCGTCGTTGTCGTAGTCGCCCACGGCCACGCCGAAGAAAAACGTCCCGTCGGAATGAATTCCGCTCCGCGAAGTCACGTCGCTGAACGTTCCGTCCCCATTGTTGTGGTAAAGCGCTGGCTGCGGCGCTTGCGCCGGATGGTAGAACGGTGTATATCCGCTGTTGACGAAGAATGCGTCGAGAAATCCGTCCTGGTCGTAGTCAATCCACGCCACGCCCGCTCCCATCGTCTCGACGTACAGTCTCTTCGCCGATGCGGCGCGCTCGTGATGAAAATGGATTCCCGCTTCGCGCGTCACATCCACAAATTGCACGTGAAATGGATTCAACGATTCCGCGGCCCCGGAAACCTTCGCCGCCGCATGGCGCCTCGGTTCTTTCGATTGCCCGAA
Organism: Candidatus Acidiferrales bacterium; assembly: GCA_050747245.1. Classification (GTDB taxonomy): domain Bacteria; phylum Acidobacteriota; class Terriglobia; order Acidiferrales; family UBA7541; genus JBOGNO01. The sequence goes on along the minus strand of JBOGNO010000017.1, from coordinate 25,149 downwards.
AAGCATTCCTCCCACGGAGAGAGAGAACACGCAAATTGCGGCAACCAGCGTCCGCCGCCTTTCCCCTCTGCTCTTCCTTTCAGTGTGCATCGCCTCATCCACGCCCGAATTCTAACATCCCCTCCAAATTCTTCCCGCCGATTCCCGCGCGCAATCGCCGCGAGGAAAGCGTACGGAATACGACGGCGTCGAAATTGTCAAGTCCAGCGCTTAGGTCGGCCCAAATTGGGAAGCTGAAAGTTTTCTGAAGTTTCTTCTTGCAAGCCTCGCCGAAAAGTAGAGAATGTCCCGCATAGGTTGGGGTGGCCGGGCCAGGAAGATTGAGTTCACTTGAGTGGGGGAGCTCAAATGAAATTGACGAAAAATCTGTTTTTTGTCGTTTGCGCCTTTGTGGCGCTTTTTTTGTGTGCAGGCGCGCGCGCGCAGACGTTCGAACGCGGCCGAATCCACGGCACCGTTCTCGACGCGCAGAACGCTGCTGTACCGAAGGCCAAGGTCACGCTGACCAATCCTTCCGTAGGATTGCGCCGCGAGACCGTTTCCGGCGGTGACGGCAGCTACTCGTTTGATGAAGTGCCGCCGGGCGAATACACCCTGCAAGTCGAGCGCGAAGGGTTTGCCACCACCACCGTGAAAGCGATCGAATTGAACGTCGGCGGCAGCGTCAATGTCGACGTGGCCATGCCTCTCAAGACCCAGCAAGCAACGGTCACCGTCACGGCCGCGAACGCTACGCAGGACACGCCCGTGGAAGGGATCAGCCAGTTGCTCAACGCCCAAAGTGTCTCCAACCTGCCCTTCGCGGGGCGTGATTATCGCGATCTCGCGCAGCTCACCCCTTCGGCTCAGGTTGTTCCTGGCCTACGCGGCGGTCTCCGCCTCGGCGGCCAACAGAGCGACTACAGCGGTCTGACCATTGATGGCGCTGACAATCGCAACAATTTCTTCGGTGAGTTTTTCGGCTCGCTCGAAACCAAGAATTTTACGGTTCCTCTCGAAGCAGTGCAGGAGTTTCAGGTCATCACCAACGGCTTCGCCCCCGAATTCGGCCGCTCTTCGGGCGGCCTCCTCAACGTTGTCACCAAGTCCGGCACCAACGAGTGGCATGGTGAGGGCCACGAGTATTTCCGCAGCAGTAACCTAACCGCGAACGATGCATTGGGAAATGCTTCCAACATTGACAAGCAAAATCAGTTCGGCGGTTCGCTCGGTTTCCCCATTCACAAAGACCGTCAGTTCTTCTTTGGCTCATTCGACGTTCAGCGTGAGCATGGGCCTCTTAAGAGCGTCTTCGGCACGTCCGGTGTAGGCCTCAATACCATCACGGGCCCCACGATTGCCGCCTCTTCTACGAATGGTGTTCTCCCCCCGACTTGCGGCGGGAAGACTGGCGCGGCCGCGCTGCCAACTTGTTACGGCGCCTCAACCCTTGCCGACCTTACGGGAGCGAACACGCAATTCCAAAACCTCGCCACTGTCCTCGGCCACTATGACTGGCAGATGACTCCCGCGAACCATTTCTTCGTACGCGGGTACTGGACCCGTAACCACACTGACGGATTCACAGGCGGCCGCGGACAGAACGAACTCGCCGCCGCTTTCAGCAACACTGAAAACTTCCACAATGAAGGTGTGAACGGCGTGTTTGGCTTTACCACTGCCCTCGGCAACAAGGTGAACGAAATTCGCGTCCTTGTCTCCGGCGAAACGCGTCCCCGCCATCCCAACGGTACGCAACCGGAAGTCAACATTGTTTGTTGCGCCGATTTCGGCCAGCGTTTCTTCCTGCCCATCAACAACGACAACGGCAAGCTTCAGGCTGTGGACAATTTCAGCTACACATTCGGCAAGCACGACATGAAGTGGGGCGGCGACGCAGATGCCTTCGTGGATCGCAAGGACATCTTCGCTGGATGGTCGAGTGGTGAGTATCTTTTTGGCTCGCTCCAGGATTTCCAGAACAACAACCCGTTTGGATTCATCCAGGGGTTCGGTTTGAATGGCAAGCCAATCTTCGCTGCCGATATTCTTGCCCCGGCCTATCAGGTCGGCTCCGGGCTCTTTTGGCAGGATAAATGGCAGGCGGCGCACAACGTGACCATCACGTATGGCTTGCGTTACGACGCCACCTGGAATCCGCAGCCGCAAACTCCCACGCCAGGCGCCGCTGTGTTCGTCGGCCAGGGAGCGGGAAGCCATCTCATCTCTCCGCCACAACGTATCCCCAATGACCTGAAACAATGGGGCCCCCGCCTGGGCTTCTCCTGGGGGATTCGTCAGGGTGAACACGCCAGTGTGGTTCGCGCCGCTTGGGGTCTCTATTACGGTGAATCGCCATCGATCTTTTTCCCGCAAGGCGGGAATGAGAAGGGGACCACCCTCTTCTGCTTCAGCGGCACATCCTGTATGCCGAATGGCGGCTTCCCGTATCTCTTCCCGTCGTCACTGCCTGCCAACACGAACCTCTGCCTGTCACCGGAAGGTTGCCCTGGAGTCAACTACGTGGACCCGAACTTCCGCAATCCGCGCGTGAGTAACCTTACTGTCGGCTTGGAGCAGCAGCTCGGTGGCGGCTGGGTAGCTTCCGTGAACTACGCCTTCGTCCACGGCGACCGTCTCCGTACCGGAGGGTTCAGCACCACAATCTGGTCGCGCAACGTCGTTGTGGACCACGTGGATCAGTTCGGGCGGTCTATCCTGAAACCTTCCAATGGTCTGAATGGATGTCCGGGCTTCGGTCCTCAGCCCGTGGATTGTACGATCGGTCAGGCCAACGAACTCGGCAGCTTCGGGCGCTCCAATTATCACGAATTCGTTGCCTCGGTGAACAAGCGCTTCGCTCATCGCTACCAGCTCTTCGCCAATTACACCTGGTCGCGCAATTTCGACGACGCCTCCAGCGAGCGTGACACCGACACCTTCTTCGGCCCCCAGGATCCCTTCAACATCAATCTGGACTATGGCCGCAGCGGCCTCGACATTACCCATCAGTTCAAAGCGGCTTGGGTCGCCGACCTGCCGTGGGGCTTCACTTGGAGCGCCAACATGATTGCCCACAGCGGATTCGCCTATCCGGCCTACATCCTCACGGACGTCAATGGCGACGGAGTGAGCAATCAGGGTATCGGCACGAATGACCGTCCAATCGTTCAGATTGGCGGCGGCAAACCGTTTCTGTTGCCTCGCTATCCCGCTCGCCAGCCCAGCTTCTTCCAGTGGAATATGCGCATCAACAAGGACTTTAAGATAACCGAGCGTTACCATGCTCAGTTGATTGCGGATTTATTTAACTTGACGAATCGGGGAAACCTCTTCTCAAACCCGGACAACACTGCGTTCATCAATTCAGGATGCTCGGGGAGCGCGCCTAATGTGGTCTGTGTGCCGCTTTCTCGGTTCCCGCAGCCCGGCGACCAGACTCCATTCGGGCCCCCAGTCACGTACCGCACGCTCGACCAGGTGTCGCCTGGCGGCACACCCTTCGCTTTCCAGGCCGGTTTCCGGTTCAGCTTCTGAACGAACCGAGAGTCGGTATAACGAAGCAGAGTTCTTCTAAGAGTCAGGCTTTTGATTCTGCTAGCCGCGCGGAGGTGAAATCCTTCGCGCGAGGGAGCAGGGTATCCCGCCTGTTCGCAATTTCCCATTTTTCCGTTCCTGTTCGGTCATCCTGGAGGAGTGTCTTTGGAAGTGGCTTCGTCTAATGCTTTCCGGAAGTCCAGATCATCGGGCGACAATTCGACCGCCTTCTTGAACGCCGCGATGGCGTTCTCTCGCTCGCCGCGCTGCTCATAAATTTCGCCCATCTCGAAATAAGCGTCGGCTTCTTTGGGGTTGACCATCACATTGCGCCGAAATTCCTCGAGCGCCTCGTCGAGCTTCCCTTCTCTCTCCAGAATCTTCCCCTTCACATACAAGTAGTCCGGATGATAAGGATGAATCGCGAGCGCCCGGTCAACCGCTTCTTCCGCCTTTCCGATGTCATTCTCCGAAAAATAAATCTTCGCGACCTGCGAATACGCGTTCCCGTTCGAAGGGTCTTTCTGCGTCGCTTCGTTGAGTTTTTCCATCGCCGCCGCAAACTGGTTGTTCCTTGCCAGCTCGCCCGCCTGTTTCACCAAATGTTCCGCCTGCGTCTTGTCCTCCGCAGCGTGCCGTTCCGCATCCGAAGTCTGCGCGAATCGCTCCAAAGTTTTCTGTGCCAGCTCCGCATTTCCCGCGCACAGGTAGGCGTGTCCCAGCAGGTACAGCGTTTCCGAATCCGGGTTCCCTGCACTAGCCAAAGGTTCCAGAAGCTCCGTCGCGCGACTGCATTTCCCCGTGCGCTCCAGCAACTTCCCTAGCAACAGCACGTCCCGCGATTTTTCCGGCTCTTCCTCGAATACCCTTTCCGCATCCGCGAGCGCCAGCTCATTTTTGTTTTGGTCCGCGTAGATCGAGCCGCGCAGAAAATGTGCCAGCGCGTTCTTCGGATCGCGCCGCAGCACCGCCGATAGTTCCACAAGTGCTGCGGACAATTTGCCTTTTGCCTTGTAGGCTGCCGCAAGGTTATTTCGCGCCTCCAGGTTTCGCGGATCGAGATGCACCGCTGCGCCCAATTCGCGAATCGCGCCGGCGTAATCCTGCAACTCGATTTCGAGAAGTCCCAGCGCCGCAACTGGCGCAGCGCTCTTTGGATGTTCGCGCTTCGCCCGCTCCATCCATCTTCGCGCCTCGTCGTAGTTGAACGCCGTTCGAAACGCTTGCGCCAGCTCCAGCTCCGCCTTTTCATTTCGTGGATCAATATCGAGTGCCTGCTGAAAACTCGCGATTGCTTCCGGGATGCGCCCTGCCTGCCGCAGCAGCATTCCCAATTCCACGCGCAGCCCTCCATCCCTTGGCGCTAGCGCGATGGCCTTCTCGTAAGCGGCGATCGCCGTCGCGGCATCGCCCCTTGCCAGCGCGTCGCGAGCCTCCGCTCGGAGCGCCGCCGCTTCGCGCTTCTCCGCTGCCAGCGCCCCATTCTGCCGCGCGATTGATGCCGCACTCGCAAGCGGCGCAGAAACCCATCCCGCGAAAATCGCTGGGAAAATAACAAGGAGCACTCTGCCGCAAAACATGCCGCGATTATAGCATCGCGCCCTCAGGCGCCCTTTCGCGCTGCGTTTTCGCTTGACGCTCCCTCTGCCCGTTTATAAGCTCCGCCGTGCTCCATCAGGGGGGACGCTGTGCGCATCCACAGGATTCTCTGGCTCTTCGTATCTATTTTCGCGCTTGCCTCCACGGCCGCCGCGCAATCGAAACGCAAAGTTATCATTGATCAGGATGGCCGCGGCCCCGCTACCACCGATCAGCAAGCCATGCTCGTCTTTCTCCAATCGCCCGATGTTGAGACCCTCGGCATCACCATCGTCAGCGGCGACCAGTGGCGCGACGAGGAAGTCGCCCATACCCTTCGCATGCTCGAAATCATCGGTCGCACGGACGTTCCCGTCGTTCCGGGCGCCGTCTTCCCTCTCGTCAATAGCAAGGAATTCATGGCTCGCTGGGAAAAGCTCTACGGCAAAGTCGTGTATCAGGGCGCCTGGAATTGGGGAAAAACGCACGAACCGTTTGTCGTCCCCGATCTTCCCGAGGGCAATCCCTCTACCAAGCCAGTCGCCGAAGATGCCGCCCATTTCATCATTCGCATGCTGCACCAGTACCCCCATGAAGTGACGCTTTACGCCGCCGGGCCGCTTACCGATATTGCCCTCGCCATTCGCCTCGATCCCAGTGTCCCGGAACTCGCTCAGGAGCTGGTGGTGATGGGCGGCAGCATTGCTCCCGAGGGAGACTTCGAATGGAAATCCGCCAGCCGCCGCGAATTTAATTTCTGGTGGGATCCCGAAGCCACTCACATTGTCCTGACTTCGCCCTGGCATAAAGTCACCGTCACCGATGTGGACATTTCCCTGAAGACGCGCCTAAAGAAATCCATGATCGAAGAAATTGCCCGCGCCGGCACCCCCGTGGCGCAATACTTGGGAAAATATGCCGACGAAGAATACATGTGGGATGAGCTCGCCGCTGCTGCCTGGCTCGATCCATCAATCATCACCAGGGAAGACCAGCTCTACATGGATGCCGATGTCTCGCACGGCCCCGAATACGGCAACACGCTCATCTGGACGGCCAAGGAGCCGCCCGGCCTCGGCGAGCAGTTGGTGCATGTCCCGGTCGATCTCGACCTAGAAAAATTTTATCGCCTGTTTGTAAAGCTCATGACGCAGCCTACCCCGCGCGCTCACAATCCCGCGGGCGTTGCCGCGAAATAGCACGCAGTTCGCGCAGCGCAGTGGAATACGAAATGGGAGAAAACCATGGCTCCTAAGATGGACGTGGTCGGCATCGGAAGCTGCACCGTGGATTTTTTTGCGCTGGTGCCTCGCCTTCTTGGCCCCGAGGAAAAAATCAACGCCAACAGCTTGGAAGTTCACGCCGGCGGCGTGACCGCGAACAACCTCACGCAGGTCGCCCGCCTCGGTGCCAAGACCGCATGGCTCGGCCTGATCGGCGATGACGACAACGGCCGCATCATCCAGAAAGCATTCGCCGAAGACGGCATGGATCTCTCCGGCATCGAAGTCGTCAAGGGCGAACGCTCTTCCCTCACCTGGATTCCCGTGGATCAAGCTGGCGAGCGTTGCATTTATATGTTTCCCAACATCACCGGAAAAATTTCCTCCTCTCAGGTTCGCAATCGGTTCCTCGCTCACATCCAGAATGCCCGCCACTTTCACACCGAAGCCTCCCAACTCCCCCTCCCGCCTGTGGCGGAAGCAATGCAGGTCGCTCGCGAAGCGGGCGTGCGCGTAATTTTCGATCTCGACGTTTCTCCTAGCTTTTTCGCTCAGGCCAATCTCGGTTCTGAAAAAGACTTGGGCGCTTCGCTCAAACTCGTCGATGTGCTCAAGCCCTGCAAAGCTGCGGCCCATGAAATAACCGGAGAAAGCGACTTCGACAAAATCGCGCGTTCCTTGCTCCGCGCAGGGCCGAAGCTTGTCGCCATCACCATGGGTAAAGACGGCTGCATCATCGCCAGCGCCGAAAAAAGCGTTCACGTGCCGGCCTTTGAAGTCACCGTCGTGGATACCACCGGCGCGGGCGATGCCTTCATGGGCGGTCTATCCTATGCTCTTCTCCAGGGTTGGGATTTCGAGCGCGTGGGAACCTTCGCCAACGCTTGTGCCGCCCTCTGCTGCACGAAAGTGGGAGCCCGCGCCATGGCCAAGCACGACGAAGTTGTCGCCTTCATAAAATCGAAGCGGCCCGCCTCTGCGGCTTCCTTCTGAGAAAGACATCATGTTTACTCCGCACTCTTTCGTCGTCGCGCTCGCCATGATGATTACCAGCACCATATGCTGGGGTTCCTGGGCAAATACGTACAAGGGCGTGAAAAATTATCGCTTCGAGCTTTTTTACTGGGACTACGCCATCGGAATTTTTCTCACCGCGCTCGTTTTTGCTCTCACTCTGGGTTCCACGGGCCACGATGCATCAAGCTTCGTCGCCAATCTCCACTCAGCCGATCTCTCGAATATCGGATATGTCATTCTTGCGGGCGCGATATTCAATCTCGCGAATCTTTTGCTCGTCGCCGGAATTGACATGGCGGGTCTCGCCATCGCCTTCCCCGTTTCCATCGGCATCGCTCTGGTTGTCGGCGTCGTCCTCAGTTACGCGCTTCAGCCAAAAGGCAGCGCCACTCTGCTGGCCGTGGGAGTGATTTGCGCCGTCGTCGCCGTCATCGTCGATGGCGTGGCCTACGCGAATTTATCCTCCGCGCGAAGCGGCGTTTCGCGCAAAAGCATCATCACCTGCATCGTCTCCGGAATTCTGATGGGACTCTGGGCGCCGTTCGTCACCCGCGGCCTCACCGCGGGCAACGCTTTGACGCCTTACACTACCGGCGTGTTCTTGACTCTGGGTGCTTTGCTATCCTGTTTTCTCTTCAACGTCTATTTCATGAGGAAGCCGCTCGTGGGTGAGCCCGTGGCCTTCAGCGGATTTTTTTCTGCGCCCGCGAGCGGCCATTTGCTCGGCCTCTTTGGCGGAGCCATCTGGAGCGTCGGCACGGTATTCAATCTGGTCGCCGCGAATTTTACTGGCGTCGCCATCTCTTACGCCATCGGCCAGGCCGCACCAATGGTCGCCGCCCTCTGGGGAGTTCTCGTTTGGAAGGAATTTGCCGGAGCCAACGCCAAAGCCCGGGGCTATCTCGCCCTCATGTTTCTTTTTTATGCGCTGGCAATTTTCCTCGTCGCCCGCGCCCACTGAACCCTAAATCATCGGCGCCGCAAATCGACCGCAGACCGCTTCAATCTTTTCTGCCACCGCGAGCGCCATTTCGTCCTCATACAACCTGCCCACCACCTGCACGCCGATAGGCAAGCCCTCCGGCGACTTCCCCACCGGCACAACCGTTCCGGGATTTCCGAGCAAATTAAACCATTGCGTGTAGCTCATCGCATCCAGGTACTCCACGCGTTTTCCGTCCACTTGCCACTCTCGTTCGCCGTGGCGAAACGCCGGAATCGCCGCAACCGGGCAAAGCAATATAGGATATCTTTCCATTTGCGCGAAAAATTGCGTGCGCAGAGTATCGCGCTCGATCAGCGTCATCATCAGCTCTCCAAGCGTCAGCCGCGGGCCCGCCGCCTCGATCGCGCGGAATTCCTTCAGTAGCGGACTTATTTCCTGTTCGTGTCCTTCGAGCATCGGCCCCAGCATCAGCGCCCCCGCCCGCACGAATAAATTCCACCAAAGTTGCCGCGCCCGCTCGAGTCCCTCCGGCCGGAATTCCACCACTTCGAATCCCCTCGCGCGCAGAGCTTCGGCCGCCTTGCGCACTGCCGCGCGCGTTTCCGCCGTCACGGGCGTGCGCCCGTCTTCTTCGAAGTATCCGATTCGCGTGCGCCGCTCGAATCCTTTCTTCGGCCAGCGCACCGGCACTGGCGCGAACGCGGCGTCGCCGGTGTCCGGCCCCGCCATCACCTCAAATAATATTTTCAAGTCCTCCACGCTGCGCGCCATCGGCCCCACCACGCCCAAATGCGCGAAGGGTCCTGCGCTCGGAGGAAAATGTCCTGTGCTGGGAATCCGCCCGGGCGTCGGTTTATGCCCGCAAATTCCTGAAAAATGCGCCGGCACGCGCACCGATCCCCCTCCATCGCTGCCCACGCCTGCCGCGGAACAGCGCGCCGCAATCGCCGCCGCTTCCCCTCCGCTCGAACCCCCGGGCGTCCGCGCCAGATCCCACGGGTTGTTCGTTCTCCCGTTTAGAAGGTTGTTCGTTTCGTAAGCCATCAGCATTTCCGGCACATTCGTGTTCCCCAGAACGATGGCTCCCGCTGCCTTCAGTCGCGCCACGAGCGGTGCGTCCTGCCCTGGCACGTACTCCGCGCGCAATCGTGATCCCGCCGCGCACCGGAGCCCCGCAACGTCAATCGAACTCTTAATCGTCACCGGAACGCCCTGTAGCGGTCCCATCACTTTGCTGTTTGTAGCTGCTTCAGTCGCCGCCTGGGCCGCGCTCCGCACCCGCTCGGCATCCACAGTCGCGAACGCATGCAGTTTTGGCTCCAGCATTTCGATTCGCCGCAAATGCGCGTCCACCAGCTCGGTGAGCGAAAATTTCTTCTCGCGGATTCCTGCGGCCATTTCCGCTGCCGACAAACTCGTAATCTCTTCCATCGCTCTCTCCCGGAAAGTCCGCGAGTCTATCACACCCGCTTCGCTCTCTCACCGCGGCGCATTGACTTCCCGCTTCCTTGAGAACAAAATTCACCGCGTAAATAGTGCAAAATTTTATTCCTGATTCACAGGCGGCTGGTTTGTCTTCTTTTTTCATGGCGAGCAAGTCCCGCACCGTTCTCTTGGGCCTCCTCTGCTTGTCGGCTGTTTACCTCTATGCCTGGCCCGTCCCGACGCTTTTCTACGAAGCCGTCGTCGTCTTGCATCTCCTCGCGGGAATTCTTCTCACCGTGCAAATTCTTTTCATCCCCGCTTGGCAGAAGCTTTTCCGCAAAGCCTGCACGCCGGTTCAAGGCTTCGGTTGGACGCTCGTCATCTCCGGCGGCGTGTTGGGTCTGCTCTTGATTTTCACTGGCGCGCGGCACGAGAAATGGATATTGCTGTACGCCCACATCTTGCTCTCCGTGCTCGGAATCGTTTTTCTTCTGGCGTCCTGGGCCGGCCGTCGCGGCTGGCTGGGCGCAAGTCCCTCCGCAGTGGCGCTTCGCGTCGTGCTCGCATTTTTCATCGTTGCCGGAGTTTCCGCAGCCGCGTGGTGGCTGCGCACCGTGCCTTGGGAACGCGGCTACCTCATCCAAAACCCTCCGTTGGCCCCTGCCTCGATGGATGCGGAAGGCGATGGCGCGAGCGGCCCGTTTTTCCCCAGTTCTGCGCAAACTGCCGGCGGAATCAAGATTCCCTCAAGTTACTTTACGGAGTCCGACGCCTGCGAGCGCTGCCATTCCGACATTTATCGCGAATGGCAAAGTTCTGCGCATCATTTCTCTTCATTCAACAATCAGTGGTATCGCCGTAGCATCGAATACATGCAGGACGTCGCCGGCGTGCGTTCCTCGAAGTGGTGCGCAGGCTGCCACGATCCCGCTCTGCTTTTCAGCGGAAAAATGGATATTCCCATTCGCGAAATCGTTCACACCCCTGAAGCTCAAGCGGGAATGGGCTGCATGATGTGTCATTCCATCGCCCGCGTGAAAAGCACCATGGGCCAGGGCGATTTCTTACTCGAATATCCCCTGCTGCATCGTTTCGCGGAGAGCAAAAACCCTTTCCTCCGCCACCTGCACGATTTTCTCATCGAGCTAAATCCCGAACCCCATCGCCGCGTTTTCCTGAAACCTTTCATGCGCCAGCAGACCGCGCAGTTCTGCTCCACCTGCCATAAAGTCCATCTCGACGTGCCCGTGAATCGCTATCGCTGGGTCCGCGGCTTCAACGAGTACGACAACTGGCAGGCCAGCGCGGTATCCGGCGAAGGCGCGCGCTCCTTCTACTATCCCGCGAAGCCGCAGCAGTGCGCCGATTGCCACATGCCCCTCGTCAAATCGCGCGACGCCGGAAACGTGGCCGGCGAAATTCACTCCCACCGCTTCCTCGCCGCGAATACTGCCTTGCCGTTTGAAAATGACGACGCCACGCAGTTCGCGGACACCGAAAACTTTCTGCAGGATAATCAGGTGAGCGTGGATATCTTCGCCATTTCTCCCGAAACACCGTCTGCGAATCCCTCCGCGCCTCTAAGCGCATCGGTTGCGTCCGGCCTGCAACTCTCCACAGCCTTTGGCGTCGGAGAAGAGGCGGAAACGAATCCCTCGTCCCAGACCAACGCGCCGCCCGCCCCCGTCACCGCGCCCCTCAATCGCGTCTCTGCCACCGTTCGTCGCGGAGACCTCCTTCGCGCCGACGTGGTCGTTCGCACGCGCAAGGTCGGACATTTTTTTCCGGGTGGCACCGTGGACGCCTTCGATTGCTGGCTTGAGCTGCGCGCCACGGATGAAACTGGCCGCGTCATCTTTTGGAGCGGCGGCCTCGAAAATCCGGGCGGCCCCGTGGATCCCGCCGCGCATTTCTACCGCTCTTTGCTAATCGATGCCCACGGAAACGCTATCAACAAGCGCAATGCCTGGGCCGAACGCGCCGTCGTCTACGTTCACTTGATTCCTCCTGGCGCCGCCGACACCGTCCACTACCGCCTGCGCATTCCGGAAAATGCAGGCGATCGCATTCATCTCACTGCGCGCCTCAACTACCGCAAATTTTCCTGGTGGAACACGCATTTTTCTTTTGCCGGCATGCGCGATCCCGCCGCACCGAATCCCAATGTCACTCCCGATTTCGATGACGGTCGGTGGATTTTCAGCGGCGACACTAGCGACGTTTCCGGAAAATTCAAATCCGTTCCGGAACTTCCGGTCGTAGTGATGGCGCAGGATGAAGTGGATCTAAATATCGCGCCGAAAGTTTCCACCGCGCCCGCGCCGCAAATCTCTCTCCGCGCCGAAGACTGGCAGCGCTGGAACGACTACGGCATCGGCCTTTTTCTCCAGGGCGATTTGAAGGCTGCCGAAGCGGCGTTTGCGAAAATCACGGAAATCGATCCGAAAAATCCCGATGGCTGGGTGAATATGGGACGCGCTCGCATCGCCGAAGGCAATCTCGAAGGTGCTCAGCAGGTCCTCGAAAAAGCGCTCGCCCTCTCGCCCACCCTTGCCCGTGCGCATTTCTTTTTGGCCAAAGCCCTCCGTGACGAAGGAGAATACGTCGAAGCCATGGAACATCTGCGCACCGTGCTCTGGCAATACCCTCGTGACCGCGTCGCCCGCGACGACCTCGGCCGCATTCTCTTCCTCGCGAAGCGCTACGCCGACGCTTCCCGCGAATTCCAGGCCACTCTGGCAATCGACCCCGAAGACCTCGAAGCCAATTACAATCTCATGCTCTGCTCCACCGGCCTGGGCGATGCTGCCCTCGCCAGGCAATACGAAACGCGCTATCTCCGTTTCAAAGCCGATGAATCCGCGGAATCTTTGACCGGCCCGTATCTTCGTTCCCATCCCGAAGACAATCTCGAGCGCCAGCCAATTCACGAGCACACTTCCATGCCTCTCGAAAAAACTCTCGGCTCGCCCGCTCGCGCCCGCGATTCGCAAACTGGCGGAGGCCAATGAAGCTGCCGCCCGCCGGAATATTCGCTCTCGGCGCCGCGCTGCTTCTGGCTTCGGCCGTCTTGCAGCCCGCCGCGCAGCATTCCTCCCCTGCCCGCGCGTCGTTTCGCGATATCACGCGCTCCGCGGGAATTCATTTCGTTCACAATAACGGCGCATTCGGAAAGAAATATTTGCCGGAAACCATGGGCCCGGGCGTCGCGTTCCTCGATTTCGATAACGACGGCTGGCAGGACATCCTTCTCGTGAACGGGAGCAATTTCCCCGGCCACCCGGGCCGCCCTTCGACCATGGCGCTCTATCGCAACAATCACGACGGCACGTTTACCGACGTCACTCACAAAGCGGGCCTCGACGTTCCCATGTACGGTATGGGCGTCGCCGTGGGCGATTACAATAACGACGGCTTCGACGATATTTTCGTCACCGCCCTCGGCCAGAGCCATCTCTTCCGCAATAATGGCGACGGCACATTCACGGACGTCACGCGCCAGGCGGGCTTGTGGGGCCCCAATGAATTCAGCACCAGCGCCGCGTGGGTGGATTACGACAAGGATGGCTATCTCGATCTCGTTGTCGCAAATTATGTCGCGTGGTCGCCCGAAACCGATATCTATTGCACGCTCGATGGAAAATCGAAATCCTATTGCACGCCGGAATCTTACAAAGGAGTTTCCGTGCGCCTCTGGCACAACAATCGTGACGGCACGTTCACCGACGCAACGAAGCAAGCCGGCCTTTACGATCCCACGTCGAAAAGCCTCGGCATCGCTATCCTCGACGCCAACAACGACGGCTGGCCCGACATCGCGATCACCAACGACACGCAGCCCAACAAGCTCTACATCAACAATGGCGACGGCACGTTCACCGAAAAGGGCGTACCCTCCGGCATGGCTTACAGCGAGGACGGCATCGCCCGCGCCGGAATGGGCGTGGACGCCGCCGATTACGATGGCTCCGGCTTCCCCAGCCTGCTCATCACCAATTTTTCGAACCAGATGCTCGCGCTCTATCACAACGAACGCAACGGCCTCTTCGTCGATGAAGCCCCGCGCTCGAACGTCGGCCGCGCCACGCTTCTCACCCTCGGCTTCGGCTGCTTTTTTTTCGATTACGATCTCGACGGCTGGCCGGACATCTTCGTCGCGAATGGCCATCTCGACAGCGCCATCGAAGCCGTCCAGCACCGCGTCCATTTTGCCGAGCCGCCGCATCTCTTCCACAATCTCAGCGGCGGAAAATTCGAGGAAGTCACCGGGCAAATGGGCGCCGCATTTTCCGCGCCTCGCGTGGCTCGCGGAGCCGCCTACGGCGACATTGACAACGACGGCGCCCTCGACATTCTCGAATCCACGAACGCTGGCCCCGCCGTGCTCTTCCGCAACGAAGGCCAGCGCAATCACAGCCTGCGCATCAAACTCATCGGCACGCGCTCGAATCGCGATGGCATCGGCTCTGTCGTGCGCGTCACTTCCGCCGGCCACGCGCAGTGGCAGATGCTGCGCAGCGGCTCCAGTTACCTTTCCTCGAGCGAATTGGTTCTCACCTTCGGCCTCGGTGCGGAGAACAAAGCCGACGCCGTCGAGATCCGCTGGCCGAGCGGCCGCGTGGATTCGCTCTCCAATATCGCCGCCGATGAAATCATCAATGTCACAGAGGGCCAGGGCGTGACTTCCTCTCATTCCCTGCGCAAGCGCTGAATGATGCCTCGCCGAATGAAAATATTCGCGCCGGCTTTCGCCGCGGCTCTCCTCGCTGCAACATTTTTCATTTCCCATGTCGGCGGCCAATCGCGCGCGAAACCTCCCGCGAATCCCCAGCGCGCAAATCCCTCGGCCGCTCACTCTTCCGCGCACGAAGAAGCCGCTCGCCTCAACAATCTCGGCGTCGCCTACATGAATCGCCAAGAACCCGCGCGCGCCCTTGGCGAATTCCAGCAAGCGTCTGTTCTCGATCCCCGCTTCGAATCCGCGCTCCTCAATCAAGGCGTCGCCCTGCTCAATCTCCAGCGTTACGCGCCCGCGCGCAAGATTCTCAGCGAAGCCGCCGGGCGCAATCCCAAAAATCCCCGCGCCTGGTACAACCTCGGCCTGCTCGAAAAAACGCAGGGGAATCCCCAGGCCGCCATTGCCGATTTTTCGCGCGTCGCCGCGCTCGATCCCGATGACGCCGACACGCAATACATGCTCGGCACGCTCTACGCCGAGCTCCAGCAGTACGAACAGGCCAAATCCGCGTTTGAAAAAACCATCGCGCTCAATCCCTTTCACGTTTCCGCCGAATTCGGCCTCGCGCAGGCCGACGAGCGCTCCGGAAATTCCGATGCCGCGCGCCTGCACCTCGCGCGTTTCCAGCATCTCACCGCGGAAAAACTCGGCGCCCCCATGGAAGTCGTCTACGGCGCGCAGGGAAAATATTCTCTCGCTGAACAAACCTCTTCCCAGCTTTCCGCCGTCCCGCCCGCGATTCCCGTCCATTTCGAAGACGTCACCGCCGCCGCTGGGCTTTTCACAAGTCCACAAGAGGACCGCAATGTGAACAGGGACGCTCAGGCGGGCGGTGCGTGCGTCTTTGATTTCGATGGCGATGGAAAGCCTGACGTTTTCCTCACCATCGGGCATGAAGTACCTGAGGAGGGAGTTTATGAGACGACTCTCTATCACAATGATGGTAATGGCCGATTCAAAGATGTGACCAGGGGGTCCGGCCTCGAATTTCCTTTTGCTGCAATCGGTTGCGCTGCGGGTGACTACGATAACGATGGGAGACTGGATCTTGCTTTGAGCGTCCCAGGGGCGATCGCTGATGGCCTGAACAAAGACGGCTCGACGTGGTCTCAGTCGTCTCCCGGCGCCCTCGCCTTGTTTCACAATGAAGGCGACAATGTATTCAAATATGTTGGAAGGGAGAACGGTGGCTTTGCGCGCTGTCCCGCGCTTGGACTCACATTCGTGGATTACGACCACGATGGCGATCTCGATCTTTACGTCAATTGTGCAAGTGCCAGCAGACTTGCGGGCGGTTACCCCGGACCTGAATGGCACAATATCCTGCTGCGCAACAACGGTAACGGAACTTTCACGGATTGGACCGAGCAAACGGGCCTCGCTGGAAATTCCCCAACAACCGGCGCGCTTGCCACCGACATCAACAACGACCGCGCCATTGACTTCGTTCTCCTCAGTCCCGATCACGCTCCTGAAATCTATCTCAATCCCCGCGAAGGGAAATTTGCGCCCGCATCGCTCTTCCCCGCCGACATGCCCGCAAGTTCCGTGGGCGCCGCCGTCCTCGATTTCGATAAAGACGGCTGGATGGATCTCGCCTTCACGCACGCGAACGCTCCCGCGCTGACGCTCTGGCGCAATCTCGCTGGAAAAAAATTCGAGCGCGTTCCGCTGCCCGATCTCGGCTGGTCGCGCGCGTGGGGAGTTGCGGCGCTCGATTACGATAACGACGGTTGGGTGGATCTCGTGGCCGTGGGCGAAGGCGCCGATGGCGCGGGGAAAATCGCGCTCCTGCGCAACGAAGGCGCTGCCGGCTTCCGCGACGTCACGCATGAAACCGGCCTCGACAAAATTAAGCTCGTAAATCCGCGCGCCGTGATTCCCTTTGATTACGATGGCGATGGCGCCATCGATCTGCTCGTCACACAAGTCGGCGCGCCGCCCGTGCTCCTCCGCAACGTCGGCGGAAATCGCAACAACTGGATCGATCTAGCGCTCACCGGCGAGCACGACAACAAAAGCGCCATCGGCACGAAGGTCGAAGTCTATGCCGGAGCGCTCACGCAGAAATTCGAAGTGGGCGCCGCGGGATATCTCGGCCAGAGCGTCACCAACCTGCACATCGGCTTGGGCGCCGCAAAATCCGCCGATGTCGTGCGCCTCCTCTGGCCCACCGGAGTTCTCCAGGACGAAGTGAATCTCCCCGCGCGCAAGACGCACCCGATTCTCGAACTCGATCGCCGCGGAAGTTCTTGCCCCATCGTTTTCGCATGGAACGGAAAAAAATTCGAATTCCTCGCGGACATGATCGGCCCGGGAATCGTCGGCCACTGGATTGGCCCCAATCAGCGAAATCTTCCCGACCCCGACGAATACCTGAAAGTCGCGGGAGAAAGCCTCCGTCCGCGCAACGGCCGCCTCAGTTTGCGCATGATCGAACCCATGGAGGAGCTCGACTATCTCGATCAGGTTCGTCTGTTGGCCGTGGATCATCCCTCGGACGCCGAAGTCTGGCCCAACGAATATTTTGCGAGCAATCCTCCTTTTCCTGAATTCAAAGTCATCGCCAGCCGCGGCGCGCATCTTCCCGCAGGCGCGTGGGACGATCGCGGCCGCGACGTTTTGCCTCTCCTCCGCGAACGCGACCGCCGTTACGTCGAAGATTTTCCGGGCGCTCCCTATCAAGGATTCGCCGCCATGCATTCGCTCGAACTCGATCTCGGCCCCTGGGATTCTTCGCGCCCGCTGCGCTTGCTCATGGATGGCTTCACCGATTATTTCACCGCGAATTCCATGTACGCCGCGTGGCAAGCGGGCATCACGCCCGTGGCTCCCTACGTCGAAGCCCTCGGCGCGGATGGCAAATGGAATCGCGTCGTGGACGACATGGGCTTTCCGGCGGGCCTTGCCCGCACCATGGTCGCGGACCTTACCGGCAAATTGCCCGCGGGCACGCGGCGGATTCGCATCACCACAAATCTGAAAATTTATTGGGACCGCATCCGCATTGATAATTCGCCCGCCGGCATTCCCTATCGCGTTTCGGAAGCCGGCCTCATGCGAGCGAATCTCGCGTTTCGCGGCTATCCGCGCGTCGTCGAAGGCCAGCCGAAAAACGACATCACCTACGTGTACGAAGATGTCAGCTCCACCGGCCCCTACGCGCGCCAGACCGGAAATTACACGCGCTACGGCGATGTCACCTCCATCGTCGCGAAGGCCGACGACGAGTACGTCATCTTCGGCTCCGGCGATGAAGTGGCCGTGGAGTTCGACGCCGCGAATTTGCCGCCCGTGCCCGCAGGCTGGAAGCGCGATTATTTTTTCTACGCCAATGGCTTCGCCAAGGACATGGATTTTTACGCCGCGCACGGCGATACCGTCGAGCCGCTTCCCTGGCACGCGGACGTGCCGTATCCCTATCCGCCCGGAAAGGAATATCCTGCCGATGCGGAGCATCTCGCTTACGAATTGCGCTACAACACGCGCCCCGTCTCCGGCGTCCCGCCCGTGAGCTATCGCCCTCGCTTCCGCCATCCCGCGCCCTAGCTCCCCGCCCGTCCTCAATTCAGTTCGGTTTTGTAGCGGCTGCTTTTCCCTCTTCCTAACATTCGTTGTCGCTGCGTGCCCCACATGCCGAGTATGCATGTGGGGATCTTGTCGGCGCGGCGGAAACCTCGGTGCCCTTGCGAGCCCTGCTACGGGGATGTCAACCCAGCTGAAACCACCTTTGGAGTGCGGCGCGCTTTTTGCGTCCCGGATGGTGCCACGGGACGGCTCGACGCCGCTTTCCGTCTCTTGCCTCCCTGCCTCTATATTTCATGTCTTTCGTTGCTCATTTGGAGTGCGGCGGCTTGACGCCGCTTTCTCTTTCTTGCCTTCATGACTCTATAGTTTAGCTTTTGCGTCCCAGGCGCCCCATCCTTGCGGGAGAAGAGTGGGGACTTTGCCGTGCGAACTTGACTCTCAAACCGCCGCCATTCGCCTCTTCTGCTTCCAAATTCTGATTTCTGCCTTCTAATTTCTGATTTCGGCTCTCGATTTGCACTTGACATTCTAATTAATCTGTGCTACCATTCTATGTGCTTGAGGCCGCCGCAGCGGTTTCAAAGGCGAGGCACATCTGCCTCGCCGTTTGTTTTTTGGGACCCCCACCGCCTCCTCCACGAACAAAAAACTCGAAAAAGGACGAAAAAATGAACGGAAATCTGCAAACCATCACCGATGCCTGGATGCACGAACAAGTCAATCGCGAACGCATTGCCAAAGGCCTTTCCCCCATGCCCCTCGAGGTCACGCCCCTCTCTTCCGTCACCGAAGTCTTTTATCCTGAGCCGGAATCCCTCCCTCCCCCAGAGTCTCCCCAACCAACTGAACCACAAGGAGTTAGCCTCCCGCCCGATTCCCCGATCCTCCGCGTCCTCACCGAAGCCGCCAAAAAATTCCGCACCCGCAACACCAGCAAATCCCGCCCGGCGCCCCTCGATCCCCAACGTCACGCCCGACTCTGCGCCATCTGCAAGCACCGCGACCGCGCCGCCATCGAAGCCGATTTCCTCCGCTGGGCGGATCCCTGGGACATCGCCGAGGAATACGATCTCCCGGGACGCTCTGCCGTCTATCGTCACGCCCACGCCGCCGGACTCTTCGCCCGCCGCAAACTAAATCTCGCCTGTTCTCTCGAACATCTCATCGAACGCGCCAGCGGCGTCGAACTCACCGCCACGGCTCTCGTGCGCGCTGTGCGCGCCTATGCCTCGCTCAACGAAACCGGCGGTTGGGTCGAACCCACCAAGCGCATCGTCATCGTCCACGAATATCACCACGTCTCCTCCCCCGACGACGAGTCCGTTCCCGAGTTCGCCGACGCAAACGCCGCCACCCCCGCCCCGCGCGCCAACTCATCTTCGACATTCGATGTAGCCGAGAACGGGCGTACCTCCGACTCCGCTCCGAGAGCGGAGGCACCAGCCGATGCAGGGTGCCCCATCCTTCGCCCGCAGCAGCGGACGAAGGGTGGGGATTCTGACGTTGCTGCGCACTCAGCCTCCCCTCGCAGGGCGGACACGCGCACCACCTCCTCCGCCGCAACGCGAAGCGCTGCGGCGCCCTCCGCGCAGCGGCAAGCTCCCGCCCCGCGGCCCGCCGCGCCAAAGAAAATTCGCCCCGAAAAAGAGCGCACAAAAACAATTCTAATCGGGACACCCTTGCGAATAGAAACCGACCCAAACTATTGAGAACAAATGGGCGAGACCATGTCTAATCGGGACAAATCAAAAATCCGGGAAGGAACCTAAAATGCCCTGAAAATTTTCTCCGGCAAACTTGAAAACAAGAATTTCAAGCAGCATCGAAGGTCCGAAACTGAATTAAGTTGCCAACGCTCGGCGCAAAGAGCGCGGGTTTCTTGATTCGAGTTGGGGAGAGTGCTACGGTTACGAGATTCCAAGAGCTGGAAGTTAGAAAACGCCGAACAGCAGAAGGCGAAAGAAGCGCCATTTAAAGTAGCGGTGAGAGCGGGCAAAAAGAGGAAATGGAAAAGGGGATACAAGGGGAGACGTTCTGGCGGGTGGAGGGGAGCCTGCTGAACTTGACGGCGGTGCGGCCGGTGGGGTTCTTCGCGTGGAACGCGCAGAGCTTTCTGGAACGCTGGGCGCGGCGCGGGGCCATGGGCACGATGGCGGTGGCGCGTCCGGCGCTCTACTGCACGCACCGGGTGATGGCCACGCGGCTGCTCCATGCGGTGCTGCGCGGGGTGAGCCGCGACCGGCTGGATTTGCTGGGCGAAGAATATTTCGAATACAAGCTCAAGCCGGAGCTGAAAACGAGCGGCGTGGCGCTGCTCGGCGAGGCCATGGAGCGCGGCGAAAACGTGATCCTGGTGAGCCAGGGGCTCGACCACGTGATGCGGCCGCTGGCGAAGCATCTGGGGGTCGAAAGGCTGATCGCCAATCACATGGAATTTCGCGACGGGTTCGCCACGGGGCGGCTGGTCGAGCCGGTGATACGGCCGCGCGGGATCTTCGCGCGGTTTACGGGCAATCAACCGAGCGGGCGCAGGGACGCGGCGCGGATGACGCAGGACCTGGGGTTCGCGGGAAATTACGAATTGCTCGGGCGGGCGATTCGCTCCGCGGAGCGTCCCAGCGCGAAGGTGAAATTGCCGGTGGTGGATTACAAAACGGACGCGCGAAAAGAGCGTCTATCGGTGCGAGAAGCTCTGCGGGGAAAAAATATCCTGCTCATCGGGGGAACGGGGTTCATCGGGAAAGTTTGGCTGGCGCATCTGCTGACTCACGTGCCGGAGGCGGGACGCGTGACGCTGCTGGTGCGGCGCAACAGGTTGCGGACGGCGTGGCAGCGGTTCCAGATGGCTGTGGAAGAGTCTCCGGTATTCGAGCCGCTGCACGAAAAATACGGCGCGGGATTCGGAAAGTTTCTGAGCGAGCGCGTGGAAGTGGTGGAAGGTGACGCGAGCCGTGAAGGGTTGGGGATCGAAAGGGCGACGAGGGAGCGGCTCGAGAAAACGCTCGACCTGGTGGTGAATTCTTCAGGGCTCACGGATTTCAATCCGGATTTGCGCGAGGCGCTCGCGGGAAACGTGCGCGCTGCGGCGAACCTGGTGGAATTTTTGCGCGCGTGCGAGCACGCGGCGCTGTTGCACCTTTCGACTTGCTATGTAGCGGGAATGCGCGACGGGAGAATCCGCGAAGAGGTGACGCCCGATTATTCGCCGAAAGAGAGGGCGGGATTTGACGCCGAAAAGGAGTGGCAGCGGCTCGAAAATCTGGTGCGCGAAACCGAGGCGCTCGCGGAAAGCGCAGAGCTGACCGCCGAGCTGCGGAAGCATGCGGTGGAAAAGGAACACGCGGCGAAAGATTTAAGAGGCGCCGCGCTCGAAAATCAGATTCGCAAGAACCGCGTGCGCTGGCTGCGGGAAAGTTTGACGGAGGCGGGCACGCGGCGCGCGCAGGAACTCGGTTGGCCGAACACATACACGTTCACGAAGAGCCTGGCGGAATCGCTTCTGGCGCGGCGAGGAGCGGATTTGCCGATTGCCGTGGTGCGTCCGGCCATCGTGGAATCGTCGCTGGAAATTCCCTTCCGCGGATGGAACGAGGGGATCAATACTTCGGCGTCGCTATCGTATTTGCTGGGGACTTATTTCCGGCAACTGCCGACGAACGAGCGCAAGTGCCTGGACATTATTCCCGTGGACCTGGTGACGCAAGGAATGATGCTCATCGCGGCGGCACTCGTGGAACGGCGTCACGAGCGCGTGTACCAACTGGCAACTTCGGTGAGCAACCCGTGCAACATGGGGCGATCCATCGAGCTGACGGGGCTCGCGCACCGAAAACATTACCGCGCACAAGACGGCTTCCAGCACTGGCTGCGAACGAAATTCGATGCGATTCCCGTGTCGAAGGAACGCTACAAAAGGCTTTCGGCTCCGGCGCAAAAGGCCATCGTGCAAATCATCAACCGGAGCGCGACGACGCTGCGGCTGCCGAAGCCGCCGATGGCGCGGCGGGAACGCGAACTCGAGCGGACCATCAAGCTGATCGAGCTCTTCGAGCCGTTCATACTGCAGAACGAATACGTTTTCGAGGCGGACAATATCGCGCGGCTCGATGAGGCGCTGCCGGCGGAAGAGCGCGCGACATTCGGTTACGATGCGCAAGCCGTGGATTGGTGGGATTACTGGATCAACGTGCACATTCCCGCGCTGCGAAAATGGTCCTATCCACTGATTGAAGGGCGCGCGCTGGAGGCGCGGCCGCGAAGGGAAATTCAAATGTCGGCGGAAATGCGGCCGGTGGAAGAAACGGCGCGGGCGGAAATCGGGCGAACCGCTCCGGCGAGCGGGAGCTGAGCGCGACGACGGTGGCAATCTTCCTCACGGGATCAACCGGGTACATCGGGGCGCACGTGGCCGCGAATCTGCTGAAGTATTCGGGCGAGCGGCTGAATCTGCTGGTGCGCGCGGCGGACGAAGAGGACGCGCGGCAGCGGCTGTGGCAGTCGCTGCAGATTCATATGGACTTCGAAGCGTTCGCGGAATACGTGGAAACGCGGATCGAGATTTTTCGCGGCGACCTGACCAGCGCGAAATTCGGGCTCGACGAGAAAGAGTATGGACAGCTCGCGGGGACGACGGATTCTGTGATTCACTGCGCGGCTTCGCTCAACCGCAAGAGCGAAAAAAATTGCCTGAACGTGAACCTGCGGGGAACTCTGCACGTAATTCAGCTCGCGGGGCGCGCGAAAAAGGAACACGGCCTGCGCCGATTCAGCCACGTGAGCACGGTGGCCGTGGCGGGTCAGCGCGAACACGAAACGGTGCACGAAGATTCGGCGATCGACTGGCACCGCTCGGACTACGACCCCTACGCGCGGACGAAAAAATTCAGCGAATACATGGTGCGCGAGCTGCTGCCGGACGTGCCGCTCACGATTTTCCGGCCGAGCATCGTGCTGGGGGACAGCCGGCGTCCGGAAACAAATCAATTCGAGATGGTGAAGGCGTTCGTGTTTCTGGCGGGGCTGCCGGTGCTGCCGTTCCGTCCCGATGACCGCATAGACATCGTGCCGGTGGACTACGTGGCGGAGGCGATCAGCACGCTTCACCAGAAACAAAAAACGGAGCACAGCACATATCACCTTTCTTCGGGAAAGGCTTCCGAGACGTTTCAGCAGTTGACGGCGGCGCTGGCGAAGGCGCAGGGAAAACGCGGGCCGATATTCGCGCCGCGGCTGGAGGGGACTTCGCGGTCGCTGGTGAAGACGCTCGCGAACCGCAAGGGAAAAATCGGCGGCGTGGCAACGCTGTTGAAAGTGTTTCTTCCCTACCTCGTATGGGATACGGTTTTCGACAATACGCGAGTGACGGCGGAAATGGGAAGAGCGCCCGCGCCATTTTCGCGGTATTGCGCGGGGCTTTACGAATTCAGCCGCAAGAGCAAATTCCATTACCCCTACATTGATTGGCCGCTCGCTCCCGGACAGCCGCTGCGCAAAGGAGCCGGTGGCAAGGACCCGGGAAAGCCGCTCGAAATTTCTAGGGGAGAATCCGCGGGATGATGGACCTGCTTCTCGAAGCGTGGGTAAGCGGGCTCGCCGAGTATTCCAAAGTGAAATGGATGATGGGAGCGGGCGAGCGGTGGCGGCCCGGGCGGAAGCTCCGCCTGCTGCTCGCGGGGTATAACGGCACGCGCAACACCGGCTCCGACCTGCGCGTGGAAGAAATCGTGCGGCAGGTGAAGAGAATCCTGGGACCGGAAAACGTGGCGCTCTCAGTGATGTCGCAGAATTTCGAGAATTCGAAAGGCTATTTCGAGGACGCGCGGCAACTGCACCTGCCAGACGTCTACCCGCCGTTCCTTTTTCGCGAGGCGTGGGCGCATGACGGCGTGGTGGCGTGCGAAGGCTCGATGTTCAAGAGCAAATTCGCGAACGCGCTGACAACGATGATGATCGGAGCGCTGGGAATCGCCGCGGCGCAGAACAAGCTTTCGGTGGGTTTCGGCGGCGACGCGGACGAGATGGACGCGACGCTCGCGCGCATGTGCCGGAGATACTGCCGGGATTCGCTGATTATCACGCGGAGCAAAGGCTCGCAGGAGGCGCTCGGGAAAATCGGGGTTCACAGCGAATTGGGAACGGATACGGCGTGGACATTCGAGCCGCGCGCTCCGGAATACGGCGAAAAGACGCTGCGCGACGCGGGTTGGGACGGACGCGCCAAGGTGATGGTGCTCTGCCCCATCAATCCGTTCTGGTGGCCGGTGAACGCGTCGCTTTGGAAGTGGTTCGCGCATGCCACCGCGGGTACCTACAAGAAAACCTACTACCGGACGATTTATTTTCACCGTGGCGGACGCGCGGTGGATGAGGCGTACGAAAAATATTTGAATGCATTTGCGCGGGCGGCGGATCGGTATAAGAGGGAGCGCGGGGCGTTCGTGATCGTCGTGGGGATGGAGCGCCTCGACCGGGAGGCGTGCGCGCGGCTGGGGGAAAAGCTCGGCGGGGCGCCGGTATTTACATCCGAACGCTACGACATGTACGAGCTGGTGAGCATACTGCGGCGCTGCGACCGGATGGTATCGTCGCGGTATCACGCCATCGTCACGTCGATGCCCGCGGGAGTGCCTTCGGCGGGCGTGACGATGGACGAGCGCATCCGAGGGTTGATGCTCGAACGGGGACACGCGCACCTGATGCTGAAGGTGAATGAGGCCGACTTAGATGAAAAAATATTCACGGTGATGGAAGCGCTCGATCGCGAGGCGGATAGCGTGCGCTGCGCGATTCAGAAGACGGTGGTGAACCACTTGCGGACGATGGCGCGGATGGGCGTTCTTTTCGAGGAGCGCGTGGCGCGGACTTATCCTGAGTTTCCAATCCGCAGCGGACGGCTTTCGTGGGAAGATTACATTCCTCCGCTCAGCCCGCCGCTACGACGTCTGATGGAATCCTGCGGATGAAGGAGCGGGAGGCGCAGCGAACTGCGAGAAACCCCACCCTTCGCCCCGCGGATGCGTCCGGGACGCAAAGTGCGCGCTGCGCGAAGGATGGGGCACCCGGCAAAAGCGAACCAATAAAGATTGAAGCGCGGGCGCAGCAAGCAGCGCCCCTACGAAGAAGGAAACGACTCGAACAGGAATTGAAGACCCCACCCTTCGCTCCGCGAAGGATGGGGC
>JBOGNO010000016.1:0-99166 GCA_050747245.1 Candidatus Acidiferrales bacterium | reverse complement strand
GGCGCCTCTAGCGAATATTGGTACGCTGATCTATCAAAACGGCGCGCTCGAAATTTATAGACTTCGCCACGAAGAAAAGACTTCGTCGAAACTGCGCAAGCAGAATTAAAGCGCAACAAACCTCCCGAGAACATGAACAGGTCGCGCAAAGTTTTTTGCCGCGGGAAGCGGCTCAATGATTCTTTCGGAGGAAAAAATATTGTGATTCGATTCTTCGCGCCCCCTCAGCCGGCGAGCTTGTCAAATTTCGCGGCCATGATGAAATCGCTCTCGGTGAGCCCGTTCACTTTGTGAGTCCAGAGAGTGATTTCCGCGCGACCCCAGGCGAGAAGAATATCCGGATGATGCCCCTGCTCTTCTGCCAGATTCCCAACACGATTCACGAATGCGAGCGCTTGCACGAAATCGGGAAATTTGAATTCTCGCGTGATGTGATGGCCGTTCACGACATTCCATTTCGGAACCTGGCGCGCCAGATTTTCGAGCTCGCTTCCCGCGAGCGGCGGGATTCCCCCGCGACAAGGTACGCAAGCTTTGCTCGCCAAATCAGGCATGGTGGCCTCCGACATTTGCAATTTTCTTCGCGCGCATCATTTTACACCGGCCTCGCCGCAGAAGCGGAATGAACGGAGAGATAGACGGAGACATAGTCGTTGAACGCTTTCCTTAGCTTCTCCGCAACTGGGCCCGGCCCGTGCGCGATTGCGTGGCCAGCAACTTCGCTCGCGGAGAGAAGAGTGCGATTCGTCGAAGAAATGAAAACTTCGTCCGCGGAATAGAGATCATCGGGACGCAGCGTGCGCTCTTCCACCTGCACGCCGGCTTTGCTCCCAATCTCCAGAAGAATCGCGCGGGTTACGCCTTCAAGGCAACCCGACACAAGAGGGGGAGTGGATACCCGTCCGTTCTTCGCGGCGAATATATTTGCCGCCGTACATTCCGCCACTTCGCCGCGCTCGTTGAGCAGCACGACCTCATCGAATCCCTGGTGCTGCGCTTCGTAAAGATTCCAAACATTATTCAGCCAGGAAGTGACCTTCACTCCCGCGAGCGGCGAAGCAGCGTGGCGGCCGTTTTCGCGCAGACCGAGCTTGATCGGTTCGCGATAGGAGGGCAAGCCCGAAGTGTAGAGGATCAGGTCCGTTTCAGGCAGGGATTCGTCGCTGCGCCAAAAGCCGGCGGTATTGTAAACGGCATAAATTCGCGCGCAGCCTTCGCGGACATGATTGGCGCGGGCGAGTTCGCGAAGCTCGGCCAGAACTTTTTCGGCGTCGAAGGTAAACGGGCAACGGGTGCGGGCGGCATCCTTCTGAAGCCTGTGCCAGTGGCGCTCGAAGGCAAAGGGCTCTCCGTCGAAGAGCCGCAGCGTGGAGAATTGCCCCCAGCCGTTTAGAAGTCCCGCTTGCCCGGGAGAAAGCCGCACCTGCTCGATGGGGAGCAATTTGTGGTTGTGAAAGACGAAGCGGTGAATCATTGCGGCCTCCGCGGGGGCGGAATAATTGTAGCGCAAATTGCGTTTGCCCGAGCTGGGCCTAGGCTCGCGGGATGACACTGAGCGGAAGAGATTTCCACAGCCTGTGGAAGAGTGGCGGAAATGACTACTTTGTAGCGATTGATTTTTTGGATCTGATTGATTCTTGGTGTGTTAAGGATCGAATCAATATTTTGGTGTAGCGATTGATTTGTAGGGTGTGAGGGAGCTACTTCCCGATTTGGAACGGGGCGGACTTGCGGTGCACAGAACATTTCATTTGTCCCGATTAGAAGGGGGTGCCCTCGTTTGTTTTCAATGAGTTACATGCGTTTCTATTCGTGAGGGTGTCCCGATTAGAAATGTACTCCTCCTCATAATGTTCGAAAGGCGGACCCCGGCCTGGCGGGACCCGCCCTCCCATAAGTCTAATGCCTTCAACTTCTCGGCGACTGTGTTCTCCCGAGTCGCGAACAGAGTGTAGCATAACTCAAGAGGAAAGTCAAGGTATGGTACGGGGCAAAGATGGGTGCGTGCTAGAAGCGGCAAAGCGTATGCGGGGCAGGGGCGTGCAAGGGCGCTCGTGTCCGGTGGCCCGCTCGCAGATGGCCGGTCAATTTTCGAGTGGCCGGCCATCACGGAGTGATAAGCGGAGAGTATTAGGAGGAAGGGCGCTGATCGAGGCCGACGAGTTTCTGGAATTCTGGGTCGTCGTGCAGGCAATCGAGATCGGAATCCTTGGCCGCCCAACTCATGTTGCCATAACCGGCGGCGAAGGACTTCTTAAGCGTATCCAGAGAATCCGCCCTTCTTCCCAGGACACCGTAGGTGCAGGCGGCGTTGTAAAGCGTATTGGGGTCGCCCGGGCGGAGGGCGATGGCGGTCTGCAGGTGTCGAATGGCCTCATCTGCATCCTGGCCGCCGTAGGCAAGGTTGGTAGCGAGCAAAATGCGGGCGCGCACGTCTTCGGGCACGCGCTCAAGCTGGTCGCGTAGGACCTTGGTCATGCGCTCCCGCACGTGCTCCGCTTCTTTTTTCCGTCCCAGCCGTTCTAAGGCTATGCCATAAGGGATGTATGTGTTGTAGTCGTCGCCGTTGGATTCGAGGGCGCGCTCGGTGAGGGCCGCAGCCTCTTCGAAACGGCCGGAGGCGAAATAGGCCCGGCCAAGAATGTTCCAGGAACCTTCACAATCGGGCTTGCGCTCGATGGCGCGCTGCGCGAGCAGCTCGGCTTCGGCGTATTTCTTCTGCGCGTAAAAGATGCGGGCATGTGCGACGAGGACTTCGGGCAGGTCGGGCGCGAGGGCGGTGGCGCGGTCGCAGGCTGCCAATCCGCGTTCAATCCATTTCTGGTTTTGCTCGCGGATTTCGAAAATGAGGCCGCAGAGGTGGGCGATGCCTGCGTGCGCCAAAGCGAAATTGGGGTCGAGCTGGATGGCCTGCTCGAACATCTGCAACGCGTAGTCCATATTCTCGCGGCGCGTGTAGCTTCTTCCGCGCAGGTAAAAATCGTAGGCCTGCGGGTTTTCCGTCGGTTTGCGCGCGATGGTTTTTTCTTCCTGTGGGGTGAGCGTGATGCGCAGGGCCTGAGCGATGCTCCGGGCGATTTCCTCCTGGATGGCGAACACGTCTTCCAGCTGGCGGTCGTAGCGCTCGGCCCAGACGGAATGTCGCGTCGAGGCTTCCACAAGCTGCGCCGTGATGCGCACGCGATTGCCAGAACGGCGGATGGAGCCTTCGAGCACGTAGGCGGCCCCGAGTTTCTGGCTCACCTGTTGCGCCGTCACAGGTTTGTCGCGGAAGGCGAGCATTTCTGAACGAGGAAAAATTTCGAGCTGCGCGATCTTCGAAAGTTCGGTGACGATGTCTTCGGTAATTCCGTCGCGGAAGTATTCGTCTTCTTTCGCGCCACTCTGGTTCTCGAAATAAAGCACGGCGACGGATTTTTGCAGGGCGGCGACGGTGTGCGCTCCGGAACCAGGAACGGATTTTTCGGCCGCAGGCCGGCGGCTGGACTCGATGTCGCGCTTGAGGCGCTTCAGGTCGGCGCGGAGTTCGGCGGCCGTCTGGCAACGCAGGTCGGGATCCTTCTCGAGCGCCTTACTGAGAATGCCCTCAAATGCGACGGGCACGCGCGGGTTGAGCTCCTTCACGGGCGTGGGGGCGGAATGCAAGATGCCGTCAAAGATGACGGCCGTGGTGGTGCCGGAAAACGGAACCGAACCGGTGGCCATCTCATAGAGCACGACGCCGAGCGAAAAGAGATCGGAGCGGGCGTCCAGCTCCTCGCCGCGCGCCTGTTCGGGCGACATGTAGGCGATGGTCCCCATGGAACTGCCCGCGCTGGTCAGATGCTCTTCCTTGACCACGTGCGTTTGCGTGCGCATGGACGCCGCGCTCAGGGAATCGGCGGCGTGCTGAGAAGCGAACGTGCGCTTCGCCAGGCCAAAATCCAGAATTTTCGCCTGGCCGCGCTCGACGAGAAATATGTTCGCGGGCTTAATGTCGCGGTGGACGATGCCCTTGGCGTGCGCCGCGTCGAGGCCGTTGGCGATCTGAATGCCAATGTCCAGTAGTTCCGAGATCTCGATGGGCTTGCCGTCGATGCGGTGCTTGAGGGTCTGGCCCTCGAGCAGCTCCATGGCGATAAACGGCCGGCCTTCGAATTCGCCGACGTCGTGAATCGTGCAGATATTGGGATGATTCAGCGTGGAGGCGGCGCGGGCTTCACGGTGGAACCGCTCGATCACCTGAGAATCGTGCGATATGTCGTCAGGGAGGAACTTGAGCGCGACATTCCGGCCCAGGCGCGTGTCCTTGGCTTTATAGACGACGCCCATACCTCCACCACCGAGCTTTTCGAGGATGCGGTAGTGCGAAACGGTTTGCCCGAGGGCCGACTGCGGATCCGCCATGGTAGTGCTCATCTTAAATTGCGGTACGAGGCAAGTCAATGCAACTCCCCGGTTAGCAAGCCGAATCGAGAGCCGCGTGCGGGCAAACTGGCGATTCGTTCGCCGCTTGCAGAAGTGAGGTCTTGCTGACGCCCCAGAAATGCCGTTGTCGAAAGATGGAAGTTCCGTTGGCCCTGGCCGAATGGATGGAATGCAGTCTCCGGCTTGGCGGATATCGCCAGGAAGTGAATCAGAGAATCAGTCTTGTTGCGTGCGGAATAGGATTAAGACGGGATTTTTTCGAGGCGGTGGCGGAGGTAATCCTTCCAACTTTCGGGGAGCGCGGCGACAAGCAGTGCACGGCGCACGGAAGCGACATCGGCGTCACTGTACCTCTTCGCGACATAGAGGCGAGTGATTTCGGAGACGGGAACGGCGTTAGGGTCGCGAGACAGTACGGCGATTTCATCGCCGGCGCCGACTTCCCCTTCGCGGGCGACCTTGAAATAGAATCCCGTGCGGCCGCTCGCGAGGAAGCGCTTCACCATGTCGTCGGAGGCAAATCTCAAGCCAAGTTTGTAGCAAGGCAGGCGCGGCTGCGTCACGACCAGTTCCGCGGAGCCGACAGAGAGGCGATCGCCAAGATGGACGGAGTCTTCGAGCAAGCCATCCACAGTGAGGTTTTCTCCAAACATACCCAGGGGCAATTCGCGGCCGGGCAATTCCTTTTTCCAGTAGGCGTAATGCGCGAGGGGATAGGCGTAAACGGCTTTATGCTCGCCGCCGTGGACGGTGAGATCGCCCTGACGGTCGCCGTCGAGATTGAGCTTGCGCAAGGCGACGCGGCCTGAGACGGGCTGCTTGAAGATGGCCGTAGTCACCGTCATCTCATGCCACGGCACTTCGCGAGGGAGGCCGACGTTCACGGAGATTAGTTTCATCGGGGACTAGTGTTCATCCAAAGCGTTTCGGATTGGCCGACTCGTCGGCAAGTATACCCGGCTACTCGGGCAAGTGAAACTTCGCGGCTACGTTTGAAAACGGACCCTCCTCCGGAGTAGGTTGTGTGGATGAAAACCCTGGCGGCTTCAGTCCTTTTCATTCTTTTCCTCGGAAGTGAGGTTGCGTTTGCGCAGACTGCGAACTCCGAAACGCCGCGTGGGGCATTCGTCGAGGTCGATGGATCAAAGCTGTACTACGAGGAATGCGGCAGCGGATCGGATGCGGTGGTGCTGCTGCACGACGGAGTGGTGAATTCGGCGGTGTGGGATGACGTGTGGCCGGCGTTCTGCAAGCGCTTCCACGCGATCCGTTACGACCGGCGAGGATACGGGCGGTCTCCGGCAACGACGAAACCGTATTACGAGGCGGATGACCTGGCGGCGCTGCTGCGCGACCGGAAAATCAGCCATGCCGCGGTCGTAGCGAGTTCGCACGGCGGCGAAGTGGCGCTCGATTTCGCGCTGCGCTATGGCGGATACGTCAGCGACCTGGTGCTCGTGGGGCCGGCGGCGACGGGGTTTCCTTACTCGGAGCACTTCCTGCTGCGCGAGCAGGCGAATTCGCAATCGGACAAGGCGCAGGATCTGATGGATGCGTCCGTGCGCGATCCTTTCCTCATCGTTCCGGGCCACGATGCGGCGCGCAAGCGGCTTCACGATCTGCTGACGGCCTCTCCGCAGGACCTGACGCACAATGACATGCCGCTGCCGGAGAAACCGAATTTTCCGTACGTGCGGGAACTTCGAATGCCCACGCTGATTCTGATCGGATCCGGGGACATCGCGGACAATCAGGCTGTGGCCGGCGCGCTGGTGATGGCAATACCCGGAGCTGCACGCATCGTCGTGCCCGATGCGGGACATTTGATGTATTTGGAAAAACCGGACGAGTTCTTTTCCATTGTGAGCAAATTCCTCATCGCGCGCGGATTCTGAAACAGCGTTGGGCGCTAACTCAGGCGTGAGAGGCACCGTGCATGACCAACAGACAACCTGAAGTTGAGCGACACGGAGATGGCGCCGAGAGTTGGGCGACAGCAGCCGCGTCGCTGGCGGTAGGCGCTTTATTCTTTGCGCTGTGGTTCTGGTTACTGCCCGGCTGGCTGGGATTTCACGTGGATGCTTCCGGTGTGGCGCGGTGGCGCTGGTTTGCGAGCGTGCCTGCGGTAATTGGTTTTGCTGTGGCAATACGATGCATCTGGGACTTCGGCAAGACGGGCCGGGGAACGCCTGCGCCGATGGCTCCGCCGCAGAGGCTGGTGGTGGTGGGCTTCTATCGCTACGTGCGCAACCCGATGTACGTGGGATTCTTCACGGGATGGGCGGGACTGTGGGTGGTCTTTGGGCAGGCAAGCAGGTTGGCAATCGAAGTGGTGTCCGCAGGCGTGCTGGCGGTCATGTTGTTTGTCCTGTTCTACGAAGAGCCGACGCTGCGGAGGAAATTCGGCGAGGAGTATGAAGAATATTGCAGAAACGTTCCCCGATGGGTGCCACGGTTACACGCCTGGAAGAATTGAGACATGTCGCCGAAATTGCGTTGGGATACTGGAGAGGAAGAAAGGCTGGCGCTCGATGCGGCGCTGGCGTATGATGCAAATAACCCAGCCACATGACGCGCTGTTAGGCTTTAAGACACACGCGCGCCGGGTTCCGTTGACGCTACTTGTGATGGAACCTAAATTGACCCTGTACCTCTCGGAGGCGGCCATGCGGACTTACGTCCGGATGTTGATCGTTATCATTCTGGTTGCTGGACTCATGGACATGCCGGTGCTCGGTTCAGCGGTGAACGCGCTGGGTACCGTGGTGCAATCGGAAAATGCCAAGCTCGACAACGTGAGTGCAACGAGCGGCACGACGGTTTATGCGGGGGATTCGCTGGCAGCTGGTGCGGACGGTTCGGTGCGGCTGCGGTTCAGCGGATCACAATTGTTTCTGATGGGCGGCGGGGCGGCCACGCTGGATGGCAGCGCGACCAACGTGAGCGCGACACTCACCCAGGGCGCCGCAGCGTTCACAACCACAGGGGCGGGAATCGAAGTGCGGACGCCGCACGCCGTGGTGCACGCCAAGAATGCGGATGCAACGCAGGCGCGCGTGATGCTGGTGAGCGAGGATGAAATCGTCGTATCGAGCTTCCGCGGAACGGTGGCCGTCGAAGCCGATGGCCAGACATATACGATCGAGGCCGGCAAGTCGTATCGCGTGGTCTCCGAACTCGAGCCGGACCCCCGGGGAGTGCAGCGGTCGGGCGTTCGCAAGCGCCGCACGCTTCTCAAACTGATCTTGCTCGGCGGGGCGGCGGGATTCGGGGCGTGGGGAATTCAAGAAGCGTTCGAGAGTCCGATAGCTCCTTCAAAGAAATAAACCAATCGAGAGCGAAGTCAGAAGAGCAAGTGCAGCAGTGGAGAGGCCCCGGGATAGTTGCGCCTGTTCGCTGCGAATTCAATCCGTCCGGCAAAGCAACGTAGCGTTCGGGTCTATCAGAATGCGGGCCGGAGCAAATCGCGTCTTAAACTGAAAACTCGTTTCCGCACTGTTGGTGACCACGGTTCCGAGCAAGACAGGAGCGGAACCGGGCCGCTGCGCGTAAAGCGGCACGCGCGCCGTGAAATCTTCCGGCACATCGTCCTGAAGCAGTGCGCCGCGAACAATGAATTCCTGGCCGCGCGGATGGACCTTGAACTGGGCCGAATAGCGCGGGATTCCCACATCATTTACCCACTCATCGAAAAACCAATCGAGCGTATGACTGCCGTCGAGATCCATCGAAGGCGTCATCACCTTTTCGGCTTGCTTTTCAAAATCCTTAGTGGAGATGGCCTGGAAGCGATGGTCCGCGAGTGTGTGCCGCAGCAATTCGGCAAAACGCGCGTCGGGCTGATGCGAATCCTGCTCACGCAGCATCATGCGGAGCATGTGGATAATCCAGGCACCCTTTCCGTACACGATGGTTTCATAAGCCTGCGGCGATTTCGAGGAAGTCAGCCGGAAGCCCAGGCAGAGCGGGCCGGCCTGCTCAATCGTTTCGCTGCTTCCCGGCTCCTTCGCCGCCAAATCCGCACGAAACCGTGAAAGATAGTTCGCGAGAATGTGTTTTCCGGGTTTTTTCTGGTCGGCGTAGAGGAGAGCCAGGTAATTGGCCATGGCTTCTTCGAGCCACGCATCACGATAGCTGGCCGCACTGACCACGTTTCCCCACCACTGATGCGCGACTTCGTGGAAAGGCACGATATCTTCCATTTCTTTTTGCGCTTCCGGCTTGATGCCGGCGCGGGTCTGCGCTTCCGGCGGAAGAAACACGAGCGTGGAAAGGTAAAGCAAGCCCGGCCAGCCCTGGCCGAAGGATCCCGGAATAGGGGAAACTTCCAGCTGACCAAAAGGAAAGGGGCCGTTCAATTTTTCGAAGAAGTGCACGGAATCGAGAATGCGCTGCCCGAGTTGACTTAGCACCGCGGCCGGATTCGGCGGAAGCAGGAAGGGAACCAGCGGCGGAGGCAAGCCGTCGGGCGTCGTGTAAAGGTCCGGCGGACCGGCATTCGAAAGAGGCAGGGAGCGCAGGCGGGCCAGGATGGCATTTTCGAGCTGCTGATTGGCGAAGACCTCGATGCGCGGATCTTGGGCGTTCGCCAAGCGGGCTGCGTATTCACCCAAGTTGAAGCCGGCCACTTCCTGCGGGACGCTGGATCGCCAGTGGCCCACGCGCATATTCCCCGCTTCTTTCTCCTCGAGTTTGGTGCCTGTGGCCACGAGCTTCAGCCGTTTGGGCCAGCGAAATGTAAGGTCGAAGGGAACGAAGCGGCCTTCGCCCAATAAATGGGGATACCAACTTCCCCGCGCACCGACGAAATATACTCCGTTGCCAGCATCGCCGATTACATTTCCGCGATAGGCAATGGAAAGCCGAAATTCTTCGCCCGCGGCTGCGGCATGGGGAAGAACGACAATCAGCGCGTCGTTTCCCAGACGAGCGATCTCCTGCTCGCGAACATCCTCATTCTGGAAAAACGCGAGGGGCTGGGCATCCGCGCCGGTAACGCTCTGCACCCGAACGAAGCGCGAGAGCTCCAGGGCGAGGAGGCGGTCGCCTCCGCGTACGGCGCGAAAATGAAGCACGGACTTTCCATCGATAGTTAAGTCGTCGCCGATGGTAGTGTCCACGGAGATATCCAAAGGAGCGAAGGGGTCGCCGCCGCCGGCCGAGTCTCCTCGTGCGGGATAAGACGCCCACACGTCGAAGAACCCCTCTCCATTCGCAGCGCGCGGCTGCCCGAGCATGACCGGCTCATCCTTGCGGCTGTCAATCAACACATCGAAGGGCCCGCTGGTGTTGCCCACAACGCCCGCGTAGAAATACGGCCGCGGGGCGGTGGAAAGCCAATCGTCCATCACGCGCAGCGATTGGACCGGGTTGAGCTCCGCAAGTGCCGCGTTCCAGACTGCCGCCATATCCGGATCAGATACCGCGGAAATTCCGGAGTCTTGAAAATCCTTGGCGAGCTCCGCGGCTGTGCCGTCCGTGAAACGCAGATAAGCGCGCGAAATCTCCTGATCGAGCAGAGGCACACTGAGAAAACGAGCGAGCGAGCGTTTTTCCGCTGCCTCACGTGGAACAGCAATCACCCGGCCGCGCCCGCTGAAAACCGCACCGCTCTCGCGCCCGGCCAGCGGGAGGAGAAACGCAAGTTTGCCTTCGAAGAAGGTGAGGTCAACGCCCTGCCGCCGGAGCGTTACGTTATGGACCGAATAGACCCTACTCGCGTCCACCTGCAGCGCATTCAACTGGCGGAAAAGCTCATGCGGGTCGGCGGGCAAGGACATGCCGGGCGCCGGCTGTTGCGCGAAGGAGACCGCAAGCAGGCAGGCAACGGCGAGAACAGGACCCCCACCTCTCATTCCTCGACTGTAGCAATTCGGAGCACCGGTGGACAAGCCTGTGGCAGGAACGGCCACGATTCACGTTAAAATCTGTGGATGCGCTTTAGGGCGATTCTTTTCCTGTGCGTGCTCCTCTCAGCCGCAGCGGCCTACGGGGATACTGTGGTGCTGAAAAACGGCAGGCGAATCCGCGGCGAAAACGTCGTCGAAGATGGCGAAAAAGTGCGCGTGACGACCACGGCGGGTGAAATCAGCTTTCCACGGGCGCTGGTGGATCACATCGAGCGTGAGACGCCGCCGTTGATGTCGCCCTCTCCCTCAACTCCGCCGGTGGTGGATACGCCGCAAGCAAACCTCGCGGTGGGATACGAAGACACTGCCAAGGCAGTGATCCGCGACGGCGATTTGGATCTTGCCTATCTGGCGCGGGTGGACAGTGAAGCAAACAGCGGCACGCCGAATGCCTTACGCCGGGATGCTGCCGCGCATTATGCGGCCGCGCAGTTTCTACTCTCCCACAATGACGCGGAAGGAGCTGTGCGACAATATCGGACGGCGTTGGTATATTCTCGCGACAATGTCCCGCTGTTGCTGAACCTTGCCGTCCTGTTCCTGCGCCAGAGCCAGTTCACCGCGGCGCTGGAGCCGCTCGATCGTGCGCACCAGCTCGACCCCGATTCAGCGGACGTGGCGAAGCTGCGTGGCTGGGCCTACTACGGTGAAGATCGCCTGGATCTGGCGGTGGCGGAATGGAAACGCGCGCTCCTGGTGCGCCCCGATGTCGATCTGAAGCACGCGCTGGAAAAGGCCCAGCGCGATTTGGAAGAGGAAAGCCGTTTCCGCGAAGGTGAAACGGAACATTTCGATTTGAAGTATTCCGGCGCCGCGGCCCCGGGACTGGCCCGCGGAATTCTGCGCCAGCTCGAACTCGACTATCGCTCCCTTTCGAACGAACTCAGCTACTCGCCGCCGGAACCGATTGCCGTAGTCTTATACACAGAGCAGGATTTCTCCGACATCACGCGGGCCCCGCACTGGGCCGGCGCCATCAATGATGGCCGCATCCGGATCCCTGTGCAGGGACTGCGAGATGTGACGCCGGAGCTTGCACGCGTGCTGATTCATGAATTGACGCACAGTTTTGTGGCGCAGAAAACGGGGAATCGCTGTCCCGTGTGGATTCAGGAAGGAATCGCGCAATGGATGGAGGGCCGGCGCTCCAGTGAGGTGGCCGCGGCCCTCGTCGAAGCCGCACACACAGGCGGCTTGCCGCGCTTCGAAGCGCTTGAGGACTCCTGGCAGTCACTGCCGGATTCGGCCGTGGAGCGCGCCTATGCATGGTCACTCGCGGCAATCGAATCCATAATTGCTACGGGCGGCATGGAGAATATCGAACGCTTGCTCGGCATGATTGGCACTGCAGGTACTCCTGAGGCGGCGCTACGCAACGCACTGAACTTGGACTATGAGGACTTGAGACAGCAGAGCATCATCTATCTCCGCCGAGCCTACCTGCAGTAAGGCCGCGTCCATCGGGCTGTTCAGAAATTCCGTAAGAACGCTTTCCGGGACACATCAGAAAAATTCCATCGTTCTGCGAATCTGTAAAATTCAGAGCGTGGCTAACAATCCTGCAAGGAGTGCCGCGCGCTCTGCGAGGGTGTGAACCAGGATGTGCTCGCGCGGGGTGTGCGCGCCTTCGCCCACACCGCCCAACCCATCGAGCGTGGGAATCCCGAGGGCAGCGGTCAGGTTTCCATCCGAACCGCCTCCCGTAGAGGCCTCTCCCAGAGAAATTCCTATCTCTGCTGCGAGAGACTTAGCGTGATGGAAAAGCCCAGCAACTGCCGCCGTGCGTTCGAGAGGCGGCCTGTTGAGTCCGCCGCGCACGGCAAGGCGCGCTCCATTGAGGATCGGTTTCAACCGACGGAGCTCCCGGTTTAGTTTCTCAGCGTCTGCCAAGCGCTGCACTCGAATGTCAAGCAGCGCGCGGGCCCGCTCGGGAATGACATTCGTGAAGTTGCCTGCCTCGAGCACAGTGGCCTGCACGGTGACTCCCTTTCGAGGATTATTCATGCGCATCAGCCGGGCAATTTGCAGAGCCAATTCGTGCACGGCGTTTACGCCTTTCTCCGGATTGATTCCCGCATGAGCTGCGCGCCCGTAAGCGATGATTTCCGCTTCGCCGACGCCCTTGCGCTGAGTTTTCAGGCGTCCCGCGCTGCCAAACGAGGGCTCGAGCACCAGCACGGTGTCGCTGCGGCGCGCTTCGCGTTCAATCGCCTTGCGCGAAGAGCCACTGCCGATTTCTTCGTCCGTTGTCCACAGGCATACGATGCGCTTCGGTGGGCACCATCCGACGCTTCGCAGTGCGTCCACGGCAAAGAGCGCCTGCACCAACCCCGATTTCATGTCGAACGTTCCCGGCCCCCACGCGCGGCCGCCCGCCACGCGAAACGGAGTCTTCGCGAGCGTCCCTCTCCTGTACACAGTATCCAGGTGGCCGAGCATGAGTATCTGACGTTTCGGCCGCGTGGGCCCGAGCGAGATTTCGCATCGCAGATGATTGCCGCGGCCGCTTTGCCGCAGCCAGGCAATTTTCGCGCCCCGCTTTTTCCATTCTGCGGCAACGAGTCTGCCGAAATGGTCCACGGCGGCCTTGTCGAAGCTTGGCGACTCAGCGCGAACAAACTTTTCGAGCAGCCGGAGCATGGCGCCGCGTTCGCCGCGGAGAACCGCCAGCAGCCGCTTCATGGGGACATCGCTCATCGCGCCGCGTATCCTAGCAGCGGCGTTTGACGGCAGCAACGGCGTTCCCCCTACAGTCCGTTTCATATAGAATTGATGGGTTTCGCACACGGGAAAACTTGCACTGTGAGGCTTGCTGAGGCGAAAAGATGATTCTCGATACTATTGGTATCCAGAAAATACTTCCGCACCGCTACCCGTTCCTGCTGGTGGACGCCATCATGGAGATGGAACGATTTAAGCGCATCGTCGGCGTGAAAAACGTCACCATCAACGAATCCTTCTTCGCCGGACATTTTCCCGGCCAGCCGGTGATGCCCGGCGTGCTGATTGTCGAATCTATGGCGCAGACCGGTGGCCTGCTGCTTCTCCAGGAGGTTCCCGATCGAGAAAAAAAGCTCCTCTATTTCGTCGCCATTGATGGCGCTCGATTTCGGCGCCCGGTGGTTC
Organism: Candidatus Acidiferrales bacterium; assembly: GCA_050747245.1. Classification (GTDB taxonomy): domain Bacteria; phylum Acidobacteriota; class Terriglobia; order Acidiferrales; family UBA7541; genus JBOGNO01. The sequence continues at coordinate 85,724 of JBOGNO010000016.1, read as the reverse complement.
CCGGCGAGCAATTGCGAGTGGAAGTCAGTGTGGTGCAGTGGCGCGGAGATTTCTGCAAGCTCGCCGGCAGGGCCTCCGTGAATGGGGAGCTGGCCGCCGAAGCCACATTGATGTGCAAGATGGTGGACCGCAATCCTGATCCAGTTTCCTGAATGCGCTTGAGCGAATTCCATGAGTGAAATTCATCCCCGGGCCATCGTTTCGCCGAGCGCGCGCATCGGAAGCGGCTCGCGCATTGCGGCCTACGCCGTGGTCGGCGATGAGGTCGAGCTGGGCAAGGACAGCGTACTTGAACCACATGCGATGGTGAGCGGGCCGGCGCGTATCGGCCGTGGAAATCATTTCTATTCGTTTTGCTCTGTAGGGGGAGATCCACAGGATCTCACGTACGGCGGCGAGCGCACTGCACTCGAGGTGGGCGATGAGAACCTGTTTCGCGAATTCTGCACGGTCAATCGCGGGACAATCAAGGGAGGCGGTGTGACACGCATCGGCAGCCATAACATGATTATGGCCTACGCCCATGTGGCTCATGATTGCGTCCTGGGTGATTCCACCATCTTGGTGAACGGCGCGACGCTCGCGGGCCACGTCACCATCGAAGACCATGCCCAGCTGGGCGCTTTTTGTCCAGTGCATCAATTCTGCCGGCTCGGAAAGTTTTCTTATGTCGCCGCGCACACGGTGATCACGCAGGACGTGCCGCCGTTCTCGAAAGTCGTGGCTCCGCGCGAAACAAAATGTTACGGGCTGAATTCCATTGGACTGGAGCGCAACGGGTTTTCCGCGGAGCGCATTCGCGACCTCGAACAAGCTTTCCGCCTTCTTCTTCGCTCGAAACTCAATACCACGCAGGCCCTGGCAAAGATGCGGGAAACCCTCTCGCACTCAGGAGACGTCACAGAGTTGATAGCATTCATCGAATCGGCCGAGCGCGGCCTGACGAAGTAGGAGCCGCTGTGCCGGAAACAAAAGGAATCCCGCAGCAGGGCCGCTGGGGACTCATTGCCGGTAACGGCCACTTTCCGTTCCTGGTGCTCGAAGCAGCGCGCGACCTGCAAATTGAGATGAGCGTGATCGCCATCCGCGAAGAAGCATCGCCGGAACTCAGCAGGCTTGCGCCACACCTTCACTGGGTAAGCCTGGGCGAACTCTCGCGCACGATTGAGCTGCTCCACTCCGAAGGAGTGACCCGGGCCGTCATGGCCGGGCAGGTGAAGCACAACAAAATTTTCAGCTCGATTCGCCCCGATCTCAGACTGGCGAAGTTGCTTCTGTCTCTCACGAAAAAGAACACGGATTCGCTGATCGGCGCAGTCGCCAAAGTGCTCGAAGACGAAGGAATTCACCTGGTGAACTCCACAGTATTTCTTGCGCCCCTGCTTGCCACTCCGGGGGTGCTTACGCGACGCGCACCCAGCGAACACGAAGCCACGGATATCGCCTACGGCCGCAGCATCGCGCGTCAGATCGCCGGACTGGACATCGGGCAAACCGTCGTGGTTTGCGACCGCTCCTGCGTGGCCATCGAAGCGATGGAAGGTACGGATGAAACCATCGAGCGCGCGGCGCGGCTGGCGAACGACAAGCCTCTGGTGGTTGTCAAAATCAGCAAACCTTCGCAGGATATGCGCTTCGATGTTCCCGTCGTGGGCCTTCGCACCATCGAAGTGATGCGCCGCTCCATGGCAACCGCCCTCGCCGTGGATGCCGGACGCACGCTCCTGTTTGAGCGCGACAAGATGATTCTGGCAGCGAATGAAGCTGGCATCTCCATCGAAGCGATTCCCGTGGACTCCGGGACGGCATCTCCGCAAGAAACTGTGGCGCAGAAGGAAGAGAAGTGAGCGAGAAGAAGATTCGCGTTGCCGTGGTCGGCGCGGGAGATTTCGGCCGCAATCACGTTCGCGTCTGGCGCGAGCTGGAAGGCGTCGAGCTTTGCGGGATCGTGGACAGCAATGCCGAGCGGGCGGAGAAAGTGGCCCAAGAATTCGAGACCACCGTCTTTGCAAGCGTGGAGGAACTCGCCGGGCGCGCCGATGCCGTCAGCCTCGCCGTGCCCACAGCCGAGCATGCGCGCATGGGCTGCCGCCTGCTGGAACTGGGCTGCGATGTGCTCGTCGAAAAACCAATCGCCACTTCGCTCGCCGAAGCGGAAGCGCTGATTTCCGCGGCGGAGCGCCGCGCGCGCATCCTGCAGGTGGGACACCTCGAGCGCTTCAATCCGGCCATCGTCGCGGTGGAAAAGATTCTTTCGCGGCCGCTTTTTTTCGAAGTGCATCGCATGGGCGTGTTTTCGCCGCGCAGCCTGGATGTGGACGTGATTTACGACGTGATGATCCATGATCTCGATATTCTGCTGGCGCTCGTAAACGCGGAGGTCACCGACGTACGCGCGGTGGGCATTCCCGTGCTCACCGAAAAAGTTGATATCGCGCACGCGCGCCTGGAATTTGCGACCGGCGCGGTCGCCAACGTGACCGCGAGCCGCGTTTCGCTGGAGCGCGTGCGCAAGCTGCGATTTTTTCAGGCACACGAATATATCTCGATCGATTACACGCGGCAGGATGTCCTGCGCGTCCGCGTTCGCCCCGGCGCTGCTCCGGAGCGCGAGTTCGAAAAACTTCCGGTCGAAAACGAGGAGCCGTTACGCGCCGAGCTGCGAGCCTTTCTCGAGTGCGTGCGGTCGCGCCGCGCGCCCCGAGTAGACGGCTGGGCCGGGCATCGCGCCCTCGCTCTGGCCGGCCGCGTCTCGGCGGGCATCCAAGAGCATTCCCGCAGCGTCCAATTGAGCGCGCCCGTTTCTAAAGGCGCGCCATGATTCCCCGCATATTGGTTCCGCGCGATTTGCGCGCCTCCGCGAAAGAGGATTCCGCGGCCAAGCCGCGCCGTCTTTCTTCGACGCTCGATGGCCGCATGGTCGTACCCAGCGATCTTCCTGTAGCGGTGATCGATCCACGGAGCGCGATCCCCCAGCACGTGCCGCTCGATGTTCTCTCGAAGCGCCTGCTGATCCCCCGAGACATGCCGGTAAAGCCTCTCGTCGAGACGACCGCAATCCCGCAACATATCCCGCTCAGCGTTCTGGATTCGCGCACCGTCGTGCCTCGCGAAGTCCAGCCGCTCGGTGAGGAGGCATTGAGCGCCCTGAAGCACGCTGAGCCGCACTTCGAGGCCATTGCAGACATTCGCGAGCCCGATGTCCTCACCAGCGGCGAAGTCAACCTGCTGGTAAACACTGAAACGCAGCGCGAGCCACGATGGGAGCGGATGGGCCAGGGCACATCGGTGATATTCCACGTGGCGCTGATTATTCTCGCGCTCTCGTTTACAAAGTTGTTCCCTCCGCACGTCCCCACCCGGGAAGAGCTTGAGCTGGCGCGCCGGCAGCTGAGCTTCATATATCTCCCTCCCGGGATGCGCGAGCCTTCCGCTACGCCGTCAGCTCCGCAACCTCCAACACCACCCATTAGGGTTGATCCGCGTATTTTGCGCGAAGTCGCCCCGCCATCTCCCCAGCCTGCACCCGCCCTCCCCGCGCAGCCCAATCCAGCGCCCACGCCAAATCTTCCCTCCGCGCCGACGCCGCACGTGCCTGTCACGAACCCTTCTGAACAACCTGCGCTAACAGTCCCCGCGAACCCGGCACCGCGCGACTCTCGAACCGAAAATCCGGTGGCGACGCAACCACCGCCCGGCAAACTCAATCTCAGCATCCCTAATCTGTCGCCGGGGAAATCGGTGGAGCAGTCAGTTCGCGGTGCCATGCAGAAGGGCGGCACCAGTTCCCGCGGATTTGAAGGCCCCATTCCGCACGGCCCAGGATCGGCGGAGGGCGCGCCCGGGAACGGAGGCGGCGCCGGACAATATGGCGGCGGAGCTCAAATTCTGACTCCGACCGAAGGGGTCGATTTTTCAAGCTATCTGGACCGGCTCGTGGCCGTGGTTAAAGAGAACTGGGAAGCGGTGATCCCGGAATCAGCTCGGATGGGGGAAAGGGGCAAGGTAGTCATTCAATTCCGAATTATGCGCGATGGAAGTGTGCCATTCCCGGAGCCGAACCTTTTGCGGACTTCCGGCAAAGAGCCGCTCGATCGCGCCGCAATGTCTTCCATCCGCGCTTCGACTCCCTTCGAACCCCTGCCCCCTGCGTTTAGCGGACCCTTCATCGAACTACGCTTCACATTCTTCTATAATCTTCCTATCGACGCACAGTGAAACTCGCACGCACACAGATTTTCGGCGCATTGCTTCTCGCGTTCCTCGTCCTGGTATTCCTACTTTTGCGTTATTGGATGATCCGCCGATGATGTCCGAAAGCCGACTTATCGCCATCCTCGGACCCACGGGATCGGGAAAATCAGCGCTGGCAATCTGGCTCGCTGAGAGACTGGACGGAGAAATTCTCGTCTGTGATTCCACGCAGGTGTATCGCCATTTCGACATCGGGACAGCGAAGCCCACACACGAAGAACGTCTGCGCATTCCTCACCACATGCTGGATTTTCTCGAACCACACGAGATCTTCACGGCGGGGGAATACAGGCGCAGGGCAATGTCAGTACTCGAGGATCTGCGTAGCCGTGGAAAGATTCCGATTCTGACGGTTGGCACCGGACTTTACCTCCGCTCCGTCCTTGAAGGCCTCTCCGATGCCCCGCTTCGCAGCGAAGAATTGCGCGCCAAATTGCGACATCGCGCTCGGGAGAAGCCGGACGGATATCTCCACCCCGTGCTCAAACGCCTGGACGCTGATTCTGCCTCGCGTATTTCGCCGCGCGATGAACAAAAGCTCATCCGCGCCATTGAGGTGTGCCTCATCGCGGGCAAGCCCTTGAGCGAGGTCCATCGCGCGGGGAAGCAACCCTTGGCAGGATTCTCTGTAGTCAAATTGGGGCTGAATCCTCCACGACCGGACCTCTACGCTCGTATAGATGCTCGCGTCCACCAGATGTTCGAGGACGGATTGCTCGCAGAAGCCCGTCGCATGCTCAAGATGATTGCCTCTCCCGAGGCAAAACCTTGGAGCTTCATTGGTTATGCGCGGTTACGCACTCATTTCGAAAATGGGGCCCCACTCGAAGACACCATTTCAAAAATTCAGCAAGACACACGTCGCTACGCGAAGCGCCAAATCACATGGTTCAGAAGAGAATCTGGGGTGCGGTGGATAACCGGGTTCGGGGAAGCTCAATCGACCCGTGAAGCCGCATTTAGATTTTTGGAAACGATGCCTTTGTGAAATCCCATACGCATACGTATTGACATTCGGAAGCAAATACGCTATAGTATGTACCATACGGTGCAGTATGGGGGCTCTACAATGACTGCCAGAGTGAAAGAAGCCGCGCAAAGTAATGATAACATCATCAAGAATAAGGAGTTAACGGACGGCGGGCGAGACTCCTGGATTCAGGCGGGCCTTCAATTGCTCGCCTCCAGCGGACTAAACAGTCTCAATGTCGAGTCGTTGGGACGCTATTTGGGCCTAAGCAAGGGGAGCTTCTATTGGCACTTTGCAGATAGGAGAGAACTGCTCAGCGCAATTCGTAAAGCCTGGCGTCGCCGCGAGGAGGGCCGGTTTGGCCGAGATGGCGATACCGCTATGGGGACCGCTGAACGACTCGCAAGCTTCCTCAACCTCAGCAGCGAACGCGGCCAGGCGCACCTTGAATTGGCGATGAACGCATGGGCCTACAGTGATCTGGAGGCTGCAGGCGACGTAGCGGCGATAGAACAGATTCGGATGAGCTATTTGGAACGCATCCTTATCGACATGGGATTCAATCATGATCGGGCTGCGTGGTGGGCGGCGGCACTATACCAGGCCTTCCTCGGAGTTCTGGAGAACTCCGCACGCTTACCGCAGGTTCGCGAAGAGAAGGAGCAGATTGCCGATCGTTTTTCCTGGTTGATTCTCGCCGCAGCCACGCTGGAGGATCATCGCCAGGATAGGGCCACTCATGAATTGCCGGCGCGCGGCCGCACCTCTCGACGGAAAGCCTGACTACGCGTATGATAGGCTGAAGCATGTCAAAGCGACCTGCCCCGAGTCCTGTGATCATCCGAATGATTTGCAGCCTGAAGTTATTTTCCGGGAAAGAATGAAAACTCCGCAAACTCTGAATCACGCTGAGCGCGCGCTCTTGCTCGGCGTGGGTTTGCGACGTAGCGTTCGCATCCCCGGCCTCGAGTCCGGAGGCCCGGAGCGCGAATCCCTCGCCGAACTCGAGGAACTCGCGACAAGCGCGGGAGCCGTTGTGGCCGGGACGATGCTGCAGATCCGCAACCGCCTGGATCCCGCCACCCTGATCGGCGGGGGCAAGCTCGAGGAAGTACGCGCAGAGGCGCATTCGCGGCAGGCGGCGCTGGTCATCGTGGATCGCGATCTGACTTCCGTGCAAGTCCGAAACATGGAACGAGTCACCGATTGTCGCGTGATCGATCGCACGCAACTTATTCTAGATATCTTTGCGCGGCACGCCCGCACGCGCGAAGGCCAACTGCAGGTCGAGCTGGCCCAACTGAACTATCTCCTGCCGCGATTATCGGGCAAGGGCGGCGAACTCTCGCGCCTTGCCGGCGGCATCGGCACGCGCGGCCCGGGCGAACAAAAACTCGAGACCGACCGCCGCCGGATTCGAGATCGCGTCAAGAAAATCGAACAGGCCATCGAAACTGTCCGCCGGCAGCGGGCCACGCGGCGCCGCGCACGCCAGTCCGTTCCGCTCGGGACGGTGGTTTTTGTCGGCTATACGAACGCTGGAAAATCAACGCTCTTCAATAGACTGACAAGCGCGGCAGTTTTGACCTCTCCGAAAATGTTCGCGACACTCGATCCCACGGTCCGCGCCGTGCGCTTGCCCTCACGGCGTCGCGTGCTCGTTTCGGACACGGTTGGATTCATTCGCAATCTCCCTGGCGGCCTGATCGCGGCCTTTCGCGCGACCCTCGAAGAAGTTCAGGAGGCCGCGCTCCTCGTGCACGTCACGGATATCTCCGACCCACAGAGTCAGGAACACGATGCAGAAGTTTTGAAGGTTCTTAAAGAGCTCGGAGTGGAAGATCGTCCGCGATTGCACATTCTGAATAAAATCGACCGCCTGTCGGAAGCGGATTTGGAAGCTTTGACGGCCGGCAACGGCAGCGCGCGCGATTCCGTATTTGTTTCCGCGCTGACTGGTAAGGGCACGGAAGAATTTCTTGCGCGCATCGACGCCGCGATGCCGGTGGACCCTCTTGTTCGGCTGCGATTGCGCGTGCCGCTCGCTGACGGCCGCAGCCTCGCTATCATTTACGCTTGCGGCCGTGTTCTTCGTTCGCTCGTGGCGGATTCCGCGGTCGAACTGGAAGCTGATTTGCCGGAGTCGATGGCGCGCCGGATGGAGATTTTTGCCAACCCCGTGCCACCAACGCGCGACATAAAGGGAACTTTATAGCGTGACGCGCGTATCTTTCCGTGTGGAGGCATCGTGATGTTGAGGTTTCTCTTGTGGTGCATTCTTTTGGTGTTTTGCTGGCCGCTCGCCCTCCTGGCCTTGATTCTCTATCCGATTGTCTGGCTCATTCTGCTTCCTTTCCGGATTGTCGGAATCGCCGTGGACGGCGTCCTCGAATTCCTGCGCGCACTCTTCTTGCTTCCAGCGCGAATTCTCGCCGGCCCGCGCCGCGCATAAAATTTGTCGATTCAGGAATGTCCAGCCAGCTGTGCAAATCCTGTGGAAGCTGAAAGTTCGCTTGAAGATTTTCGCCCTAGGGTTTCGCGGCATCCGTTCGCAGAACTCGCATCTCTCCTACTAATGCTATTGTTTTCAATAGATTGGAACGAGATGCCGGTCGCCGAGTGACTTCACGGCCGCAAACTGCTCTCGGTAGCCCTAGGTGCCAATTTGCACAGGCTGCCCCTGTTAATGTTCCCAATCGGTAATCAGGTCAATGATTTACCGATATCTGAAAGGAACGCCGCCAAGATTCTATCTCCCCCTTTGTTCGTTGACTCGCTGTTTTGACAGGACTATAGTCGATCACCAAAGCAGCAAGGGGCGACGCGATCCGCTGACGGCGAAATGAATCTTCCAAACACTCTTACGATTCTGCGAATATTTTTTGTGCCGCTTCTGGTTGTTGTCCTTCTCACGCGGGAACCCAACTGGGTTTTCTGGGGATTGCCGCTGAATTTCGAATTTTGGGGCGTTCTCATACTCGCGGTAGCGGCTGCCACAGATTCCGTGGATGGTTATCTCGCCCGCAAGCGCCGCCAGGTGACAACCCTGGGAATTCTTCTCGATCCCATCGCCGACAAGTTGCTGATATCCGCGGCTTTCATTTCCCTGGTTCAAATGAATCTCGTTCCCGCCTGGATGGTGGTCATCATCATCGGCAGGGAATTCATCGTTGTGGGCCTGCGGAGCATCGCCTCTGCCGAAGGCTTGGTCATCTCCGCCACAACGCTTGGCAAGACGAAAATGATTCTGCAAGTCCTTGCCGGCTGTGTGGTGATTTATGGCGCACGGCATCCCGCATTTAAGCCTTTGGGCACTGTTCTTCTCTGGTTGGTGGTGTTGAGCGCCGTTGTCTCTGCCGTTCACTATTTCCTCATGTTTTGGAGCCAAGTGGACGATCGCGTAAAGCAACGCCACCGGCGCGCTGTGGTGCTCGAGCAGAAAGAAAAGCCGCAAGATGTTCCCACTCGCTGAAGAAGATCGCCACACGCTTCTCGCAATCGCGCGAGGCGCCCTCGAGGCGGCCATTGACCCGCGCGCGCCGCGATTCGAACTTCCTTCGGTGGCCGGGCGACTCGCTGAACCTGCGGGCGCGTTTGTCACGCTCCGGCAGCGCGGACGTTTGCGCGGTTGTGTAGGTCAGATGGAATCGCCGGAAATACTTGCAATCGTCGTCGCGCATTGTTCCGTTGCTGCGGCCGTCGAGGACCGGCGCTTCACACCCGTCATTGCCGAAGAATTCCCTGACCTCTCCATCGAAATCTCCGTGCTCTCGCGGCTCTTGCCAGTTTCCGCGGAAGAGGTGATTCCGGGCACGCACGGCCTTCTGATCACCCGGGGAAATTGCCGCGGCGTTTTGCTCCCTCAAGTGGCGCGGGAATTGGAATGGTCGCGCGAGCGTTTCCTCGAGGAAACATGCTTGAAGGCGGGCCTCGCGCGCGATGCGTGGACCGATCCGGCGACGCGCATCGAAGTTTTTACGGCGGAGAGTTTCGCGGAACGAGAGAGGCCATCGCGCCGCCGCGCGAGTTAATCAGCGGTCGCGACCGCCCTGATGTTACTCGACTTCGACGTAATCCCCGAGGAAGATTTCCCTGAGACTGAATGTGATTAGAACGGTCGAAGAATTCGGCGTCACGCGCAGCACGATTCCCTCACCCTCGATTTCCCTCGGAACATCTTTGTAAATATATTTCGAAGGCGCGGCTCCGAATCCGTACATGGCGAAGGAGCTGTCGCGCGTCTGATAAACCGAGTTGTGCGTCCCGCCCTGATATCGGAAGATTCGGAAATAATCGCCGGGCTTCATCCCCTGCGCGGATCCCAGGTTCACATAGATAATGTCCCCGGTTCCGAGGGACATTTGGAATTTCCGGCTGTTGACCACCGTGCCGAGCTTGTTCCCGGAAACCGGCGCGAAGCGGTCGAAGTTGTCTTCCGATTTCAAGGGAGGCGCGGGCCTCTCTTCAAAGGGCAGCACCACGTCGCCGCGCTGCAGGTAGTCGCAGGAGTGCTCGACGTGCGCGATGGAAACGTTGGGCTGCGCCACCACTACTTTCAGCCGCCCTTCGTCTTCCCAAACAGTTCCCATGGCCCTGGTCAGCGGCCTCTGCGAGGCGAACCAGGTGATGGCCCCGTCGTATTGCACGGATCGCATCACCAGGAATTCATCTCCCACTTTCACGCCCTGGCTCGCGCCCTTGTTGATATAGACGTAGTCGTTTTCAGTGAACGTCAGTTTGTAGTCGGATTCTTCTCCGCTGAGAACCACCGTGTCGCTGGGGATCTTCTCCGCAGTCACCATGCCCGAGCAATAAACTTCTCCGGAATTCGGAGTTTTCAATTGCGCCTGCGTGGCGATGCCGAGGAGCGAAACCATCAACGCAACAAAGATAATCCTGGTACGCATCTCTCTGACTCCTTTGGAGAAACTACCACCCCAAGCGCTGGCGTCGCCCTGCAAATCACGCTAGCAAAAGCCTCCCTGGGCGTCAAGAAAGCTGGGCTCAACGCTTTACATTCTTCTAACTATATGCCAGAAGCCCTTGTTTCCTATACACTTGGAGCAGTCGCTGAGGGAACAATTGCTCTTCAAAGACCGGATATGCGCCATCGTTGCCGCGCGCGACGCGCGCGGCATGCTTCGCCAGCTCCGCCGGGCCCTGCGCCTCACGCGTACCGTTGAACTCCGCCTCGATTGGCTGGAGACCGAGAGCAAAATTCGGCCCTTCCTTGGTTCCCTAAAGCAGCAGGGCGCCGGCTCTCCCCGCGTGGTCTTAATTGCTACTTGTCGGCGCCAACGTGCGGGTGGACGCTTTCGTGGCAATGTGACGGAACAATTGCGACTGCTGCAGCTCGCCATGAAATCGGGGTGCCGCGGCATCGACATCGAAATTGAAACTGCGGAGGCAAGACCCGCATCGGGACGCCTCCCGAGTTTCGCTCCTGCGCGCTCCATAATTTCCTTTCACGAGTTCAAGCGCACACCGCAATCTTTGAGGCAAGTTATCCATCGTCTCAACCGTATAGATGAGAGTGCGATGGTGAAACTCGCCGCGCTGGCTCATTCACTCGCCGATGCGCGTCGCATTCTCGATCTCGCCCGCCGCCGGAAAAACGTCATTGCCGTTCCCATGGGCGAGGTCGCGCTCCCCGCGCGCATCCTGGCATTGCGCGAAGGCAGCGCGCTTGCTTACGCCCCCGTCGAAACCGCCATAGCTCCCGGACAAATCTCGCTTGACGAAATGAAAAACCTCTACCGCGCAGACCGTCTCGATCGTCGCACCCGCGTGTACGGCGTCATTGGCGACCCCGTCAGCCATTCGCTTGGCCGGGTGCTTCACAACGCGGGCTTCCACGCGCGTCGCGTCAACGCCGTCTATCTTCCGTTTCTCGTTCGTGACTTGCGCGACTTCCTCAGTGCCATCCGCCCCTTCGGAATTCGTGGTTTCAGTGTGACCCTCCCGCACAAGGAAGGAATCTTGCGTCACCTCGACGAATGTGACCCTCTGGCGGAGCGCATCGGCGCAGTGAATACCGTTGTAGTCCGCGGGAGTGGAGAACTGGTCGGTTACAACACGGACTACGTCGGCGTACTGCGCGCGCTCGAACGACGCGTGACTCTCGGAGGCAGTCGCGTCCTGATACTGGGCGCCGGCGGCGCGGCGCGCGCCGTCGCTTTCGCGCTCGCGCAGGGTCACGCTACAGTTTATGTTTGTGCGCGACGAATGAAACGTGCCGAGGTGCTGGCTCGTGCGGTTGGCGGCGAAGCGATTCCGCGCTCGCAATTGAAGCGCGAGGCTTTCGACGCGATCGTCAACGCCACTCCCGTGGGCATGCATCCGCGCCTGAATGAATCGCCTCTCGCTGTGGGCGAGCTCAATTGCCGATTGGTCTTCGATCTCATTTACCGCCCGCGCGAAACAAAACTCCTCCAACTCGCGCGCCGCCGCGGCATCGAAACGGTATCCGGTCTTGTGATGTTCCTCGCGCAGGGAGCCGCACAGTGGGAAATCTGGATGGGTGAGCGTGCGCCCGAGGCTGCTATGCATCGCGCTGTCGCTGCCGCGCTTCGCCGCGAAGAGCGCGCCGGGAAATCAAGATGATTCAGCCCGACTTCAAGACGTTCTCGCAGCTCGCGCGCCGCGGAAATCTGATTCCCGTGTACGACACGGTTCGCGCCGACCTGCTTACCCCCGTGGCCGCGTATCTCCGCCTTGCCCGCGACGCGGATTATTCCTGCCTGCTCGAAAGCGTGGAAGGCGGCGAAAATGCTGCGCGCTACACATTTGTCGGCGCGAATCCCGCGGAGGTATTTCGCTCGCGCGGCCGCGCCTGCGTCATCGAAGCCGCGGGAGACTCATTTTATTTTTTCGAGGATCCTGTCGCGCTTTTGCGCCAGCTCGTTCGCCGCTATCGCCCCGTGCGTCTGCCAGGACTCCCGCCCCTTGTTTCCGGTGCGATCGGCTATTTCGCGTACGACATGGTGCGCCTCATCGAGCGCATCCCCGCCACGGGCCGCGACGATTTGGAGCTCGACGATAGTGTGCTCATGTTTTTTCACGGCCTTCTCGCCTTCGATCATGTCGCGCACAAACTCTGGATCGTACAGAACGTCTTCACCGAAGCCCCGGGCACGCTGCGCGAAAAATACCGCGCCGCAAGAGCCGCGATCGAGCGCACCCGCCACATTCTCGAACGCCCAGTTCCGCATAGGAATTCACCTGCAAGCTCTGGCACTCTCCGCTTTTCTTCCAATTTCTCGAAGCGCCGCTATCTCTCCGCCGTGCGCAAAGCGAAATCTTACATTCGTGCCGGAGATATTTTTCAAGTCGTTCCCAGCCAGCGTTTTTCGGCGAAGACCAACGCCGATCCCTTCGAAATCTACCGCGCCCTGCGCGTCATCAATCCTTCTCCGTATCTTTACTTTTTGAAGCTCAAGGATCTCGCCGTCGTTGGCAGCTCACCAGAGATGCTCGTGAAGATTCAAGGCCGCGAAGCGTCCTATCGTCCGATTGCCGGCACTCGCCCGCGCGGCCGCGATGAAGGCGAAGACCGCCGCATGGAGCAAGACCTCCTCTCGGATCCGAAAGAGCGCGCCGAGCACATCATGTTGGTAGATCTTGGCCGCAACGATCTCGGCCGCGTTTGCGAGTACGGTTCCGTGCGCGTCGAGCGCCTCATGTACGTCGAGCGCTATTCGCACGTGATGCATCTGGTATCGAAGCTCCGCGGAACGCTTCGCGACGGTGTGGATTGCTTTGCCGCGCTCATGGCCTGCTTCCCCGCGGGCACGCTTTCCGGCGCGCCTAAAGTCCGCGCCATGGAAATCGTCGACGAACTCGAACCCACCCGCCGGGGCATTTACGCGGGCGCGATCCTCTATCTCGATTTTTCGGGAAATCTCGATTCCTGCATCGCGCTGCGCACGCTGGTCGCGAAAAATGGCCGCGTGCACATTCAAGCGGGTGGCGGAGTGGTTGCCGATTCCATTCCCCTGCGCGAATATGAGGAGACCCTCAGCAAAGCAAAAGCGCTTTTCGCCGCCGTCGAGCAGGCCCATCGCCGCCCTGCCATTGGGAGCAAGGGATTGTGATTCTTCTAATCGATAACTACGATTCGTTCACCTACAACCTGGCGCAGTACTTCGGCCAGATGGGCGCCGCGATCGAAATCCGCCGCAACGATTGCATTTCGCTCGAAGAAATCGCGCGCCTCGCTCCGGCACGCATCGTCATCTCGCCCGGCCCCTGCCGCCCCGAAGACGCCGGCATCATCGTCCCGCTTATCGAGATTTTCGCCGGGAAAATTCCCATCCTCGGCGTATGCCTGGGACATCAAGCTATCGGCCAGGCCTTCGGCGGCCGCATCATTCAGGCGCGAGAGATCCTGCACGGAAAGACCAGCACAATTCATCACGACGGCAGGACCATCTTTCGCCGCCTTCCGCAGGACTTCGAAGCCACGCGCTATCATTCACTCATCGTCGAGCGCAAATCTCTCCCGCGCGAATTGGAAATTTCCGCGGAAACCAAAGATGGCGTCATCATGGGCTTCCGCCATCGCAAGTTTCCTGTCGAAGGCGTCCAGTTCCACCCCGAATCCGTTCTCACCGGCCCGGGATTTCGTCTCCTGAAAAATTTCCTGACCGTCTCTTGATCTGCGAGCGCAGGATGTTTTGCATTCCGCCGCGCTCAACGATACCGCTGTGTAAATTCCACCAGCGCCGCGAGTTTTGCAGCGGCCGCGCCTGAATCGATGGATTCTTCCGCAAGCCGCGTTCCTTCCCGAAAATTCTCCGCGCGCCCTGCCGCGACGAGCGCCGCCGCGGCATTGATAAGCACCACCTCCCGTCGTGGTCCCCGCTCTCCTGCAAAGACGCGCCGGATGAACTCCGCATTCTCGGCCGCGCTGCCGCCCGCAATCGCTTCCCGTGGCGCGCGCGCGATTCCGAAATCTTCTGGAAAGACCGAAATTCTTCTCACTTCACCGTTGCGCAGTTCGGCCACGAATGTCTCCCCCGAAATCGAAATCTCGCCGAGGCCTTCCGCGCCGTGAACCACGAACGCCCGCCGCACTCCCAGCATGCCCATCGCTGTCGCCAGCAATTCCAGAAACCGCGGGTCGAATACCCCCGCAATCTGCGCCGAAATCTCCGCGGGATTTGTCAGCGGCCCCAGCAGATTGAACACTGTGTGTCCGCCCAGCAGCTTCCGCGCTGCCATCGCATGTTTCGTCGCCGTGTGAATCGCCGGAGCAAAAAGAAATCCGATGCCGATGGCCTCGATCGCTTCGCCCGCCCGTTCCGCCGGCAATTCAATCTTCACGCCCAGAGTTTCCAGCACGTCCGCCGAGCCGCACCGTGATGTAATCGAGCGGTTTCCGTGCTTCGCCACTGGCACTCCCGCTCCCGCCACCACAAACGCTGCAGCCGTGGACACGTTGATCGTTCCCGAACCGAGCCCTCCGGTCCCGCACGTGTCCACCAGCGTCGCAATTTTCTCGCGACGTCCCGCCGCGAAAACCGGCGCCGCGTGCCGCCGCATCGTTTGCGCGAATCCCGCAAGTTCCTCCACGGCTTCGCCCTTGTCGCGGAGCGCGCTGAGCAGATCCGCAATCTCCGCGTCGTTAGATCGCCCGGAGAGAATCTCCTCCATCGCCGCTTCCGCTTCCTCGCGGAGGAGATTTTTTCCTGCCCGTATTTTTCGAATTGCATCCGTCAGCATCTGATTCGCAGGCGAAATTCACTCCGCCTTGCCCGCCCTCATCGTTCCGGTTAAACTGATTCGCTTTGAGCGTTGATAAATTCTAGCACTGATGGTTGTGCGATGAAGATTCACGAATATCAGGCCAAGGAAATCCTCGCGCGCTACGGCGTAGCCACGCCGCGCGGCCAGATGGTCACCAAACTCGAAGATGTCCGCGCCGCCGCGGAAAAACTCGGCACAAAAGTGGTCGTCGTTAAAGCTCAGATTCATGCCGGCGGTCGCGGCAAAGCCGGAGGAGTTAAACTCGCGCGTTCGCCGCAGCAGGCCGAGCAGCTTGCGGCGCAAATTCTCGGTAGCAAGCTCGTCACGCCGCAGACCGGCGCCGAAGGCCGCGTCGTCCGCCGCCTGCTGATCGAGGAAGGCCTCGACATCAAGCGCGAAGTGTATCTCGGCATCACTATTGATCGCGCTGCCGCTGCTCCCGTTTTCATGGCCAGCGCCGCTGGCGGAGTGGAAATTGAGGAAGTGGCCAAAGAAAATCCCGCTGCGATTTTGAAAGAAGCAATTCAACCTGCGCTCGGTCTGCAACCTTTTCAAGTCCGCAAGCTCGCCTTCGGTCTGGGCTTTTCCTCCGAGCTTGCCGCTTCCGCCGTTCCTTTTTTTCATTCGCTCTATCGCGCGTTCATCGAAACTGATGCCTCGCTCGTCGAAATCAATCCGTGCATCGTCACCGCCGAGGGCAAGCTCGTCGCGCTCGACGCCAAGATGACTTTCGACGACAACGCCCTTTTTCGCCATCCCGATCTTCTGGCCCTGCGCGATCTTGATGAAGAAACGCCGCTCGAAGTGGAAGCCTCGAAATTCAAATTGAATTACATCAAGCTCGACGGCAGCGTCGGCTGCATGGTTAATGGCGCGGGCCTGGCCATGGCCACCATGGATATCATCAAGCTCAACGGCGGAAGCCCCGCAAATTTTCTCGATGTCGGTGGTGGCGCCTCGGCCGAGCAGGTGAAGAACGCATTTCGCATCCTGATGAGCGATCCCAGCGTGCGCGGCGTGTTCGTCAACATTTTCGGCGGCATCCTGCGCTGCGACGTTCTCGCCACCGGCGTCGTCAACGCCGCAAAAGAATTGCAGCTTCGCGTGCCCGTGGTCGTGCGCATGGAAGGAACCAACGTCGACAAGGGCAAAGAAATCCTGACGAACTCAGGACTCAATTTCACGGTCGCCGAAGGAATGAAAGACGGCGCGGAAAAAATCGTCCGCCTCGCGGGAGCCGCGTGATGAGCATTCTCATCAGCGAAAAAACGCGCGTCCTTGTCCAGGGCATCACCGGCCGTGAAGGCGGTTTCCACGCCCAGCAGATGATCGAATACGGCACCCAAGTCGTCGCCGGCGTCACGCCGGGAAAGGGCGGCGCCACCCATCTTGGCGTGTCTGTCTTCAACACCGTCGCGGAAGCCGCTCGCGAGACTGCCGCCGATGCCTCTCTCGTTCTTGTCCCGCCTCCGTTCGCCGCGGACGCCATTCTCGAAGCCCTCGACGCCGCGCTCGCGCTCGTCGTGTGCATCACCGAGGGCATCCCCACGCTCGACATGGTTCGCGTCGCTGCCGCGCTGCGCAATTCCCGCTCGCGCCTGATCGGCCCTAACTGTCCGGGAATTATTTCTCCGGGAAAATGCAAGATGGGCATCATGCCTGCTTCGATTCATCTGCCCGGCCACGTCGGTGTCGTCAGCCGTAGCGGCACTCTCACCTACGAAGCCGTGGACCAGCTCACGCGCCTCGGCATCGGACAATCTACTTGCATCGGTATTGGCGGCGATCCCATCATCGGCACGAATTTTCTCGACGCCATCCGACTTTTCAACGATGACGCGGAAACGCACGCCATCGTAATGATCGGCGAAATTGGAGGCAACGCCGAAGAAGTTGCCGCGCAATTTATTCACGAGCGCGTGCGCAAGCCCGTCGTGGGATTCATCGCCGGGCAGACCGCGCCTCCGGGGCGGCGCATGGGTCATGCCGGGGCGATAATCAGCGGGGGTCAGGGTACCGCGAAAGAAAAATACGCCGCCATGCAGGCCGCGGGAATTCGCTGCGTCGAAAGCCCCGCCGCCATCGGCGAAACTCTCGCCGCCGCAATTGGCCGGACGGCGGCGCGATGAAGTTCGAGCGCACGCGAAAAAGGAGAATAGCCACGCATGGCTCTTGAACGAACACTTGCAATCATCAAGCCCGACGCGACGGCCCGCGGCCTCGCCGGGGACATTTTGAAACTCATCCACGAAGCAGGTTTCAAAATCATCGCCATCAAATCGCTCCGCCTCGCCAAATCAGAGGCAGAAGGATTTTACGCCGTGCACAAAGGCAAGCCATTCTTTCCGGCTCTCGTCGAATTCATGAGCTCGGGAAAAATTTTCGTCATGGCGCTCGAACGCGAAGGCGCCATCGCCAGGTGGCGCGAAACGATGGGCGCGACCGATCCCGCGAAGGCCGCCCACGGCACTATCCGCAAAATCTTCGGCAGCAACATTCAGAATAATTGTACGCATGGCTCCGATGCCCCCGATACCGCCGCGTTTGAAATCTCTTACTTTTTTTCCGGAGCCGAACTCGTTTGAATTTCGCGCGCCGCGCCGCAAAATTCGAAACGCTGGCCCAACTCGGTTAGAATGACGGACTCGAAATGGATGGGCTGCGCGAATTCGGAAGGCTGCTGCTGATTCTGGGCGTCCTGCTGGTCGCTGCGGGAGCGCTGCTGATGCTCGGCGGAAAACTTCCATTTCGTCTGGGCCGCCTTCCCGGCGACATCGCCTATCACGGACGGAGCACGACGTTCTATTTTCCTATCGTGACTTGCCTGCTGCTGAGCGTCGGCCTGACCTTCCTCTTTTGGTTGATTTCGCTCTTCCGCCGGTGAACCGATGAGTCAGTTTACATTCAATCTCGCGCCCGAACGCCGCATCTGGAAAGTCAGCGAGCTCACCGGAAAAATTCGCGATCTTCTCGAAACCGAATTTGAAAACATCTGGGTCGAAGGCGAAGTCTCGAACTATCACGCCGCGCAATCTGGGCATTTCTATTTCACGCTGAAGGACGCCAAGTCGCAGATTCGCTGCGTTTGTTTCCGCGATCAGGCGCGCCTGCTGAAATTCAAGCCCGAAGATGGGCTGCAAATCACCGTGCGCGGCTCGATCAGCGTCTATGAGCCGCGCGGCGAGTATCAGATTTACGTTGCGCACATTGAGCCGGTCGGCCTGGGCGCGCTGCAGCTTGCCTTTGACCAGTTGAAAAAGCGCCTGGAGGCCGAAGGGCTTTTTGCGCCGGAGCGGAAAAAGCCGCTGCCTCTCCTGCCGGGTCGCATCGGCGTGGTCACGTCGCCCAAAGGCGCGGCCATTCGCGACATACTTCGCGTGCTGCGGCGGCGATTCCCGAATCTCCACATCCTTCTCTATCCGGTGAAGGTGCAGGGCGAAGGCGCGGCGGAAGAAATCGTTCGCGGCATCCAGCATTTTACCCGTGCGAAACTCGCCGACGTGCTGATTGTCGCGCGCGGCGGAGGCTCGCTCGAAGATTTGTGGGCCTTCAACGAAGAAATTGTCGCGAGAGCGATTGCCGCTTCCGTGATTCCCATCATCACGGGAGTGGGCCATGAAATTGACTTCACCATCGCGGATTTTGTGGCCGACGTGCGCGCGCCCACGCCTTCGGCTGCGGCGGAGATGGTGGTGCGCTCGCGCCAGGAATTTGAGCGTCAGATTGCAGAATTTCAAAAGCATCTGGCGAACCGAATGCGCTACCTCCTGCTGCAGCGCCATCGCCGCGTGCAGGATTTGCGAGGGCATCGCGGTTTCCGCCAGCTCGAACTTCTGATTCGCAGCCGGCGTCAGGACGTGGATGAAATTTCCGTACGTCTCGCCGAGGGGCTGCGCGAAAGATTGCAGCTTGCGCGGCATCGCCTGGTGACGGCGGAAGCGCGCGTGGCTTCCTTCGATTTGCGCGGCCGCGCGGAAGCCGTTCGGCTGCGCCTGGCGCGTTACGATGGAACGCTGCGCGCCGCTCTGGAACGCGCCCTGGGCCGCAAGCGGCGCACGGTTTCGACGGCGCAAGTGCGATTCGCCTCCGTGGATTTGCGCGCGCGCGTCGAAGCATTGTGGCGGCGGATTGATGGCGATGCCGCGGATTCCGCCGTGCGCATCCGCCGACTGCTTGTCGCGAAACGCAGGCAGCTCGAAGCCGCCGCATTGCAACTCGAAGAACGCAGCCCGTTTCAGCTTCTGGAACGCGGCTACGCGATTGCCTACGACGCGCACGGAAAAGTTCTTCGCTCGCCCGATGATGTCGCGGTCGGCGATGAATTCGCCGTGCGCCTCGCCCGCGGCCAGCTCGACGCCACTGTCCGTCGCAAAAACACCATCCCCTCGTGAGCGGGATGCTTTCATTCAAACTCCTCAATATACTCAGCCTTGCCGATCAATTGCGCCGAAATTTGTGCGCCACTTATCATGATTTTCTCAGCCCCGCTTGTTTCGAGCTTTAGCACGATGTTCCCCCCTTGATTCAAGGGGAGCGGCACTACGTTTCTTTCAATTCGCCCATTGATTTCCAACGTTCCATCCGACAAGTCGCGAGGAAATTCTGAAATCACTCCATCGATGGATCCTGCTTCTATAGACAAGATTACATCCTGAACCCACCCTGTCCCGGGATCGACGCCCGGCACTCCACTGCTTTTGTGAATATAAGCGGGGCGAAGAGCAATCTTCACTTGCCTTCCTTCAACCTCGAGCGAAGCTAGCACTGAGTCATGAATTTCAATGGCGCTGTTTAGCGTTGCGTCGCTCATCTTCATCTGCTTTTCATCAAAATTGATGATCATCAGTTGCCCGTTCGAATGGAATTGCAGCGTCGCCGGATTTCTTCGCAGCATCGTAAGCGCGAATGGAGTCGAGCTCTTCCAAATCGTCCATCAGCTTTTCGTATTCTTTCACGCCGAGGACGATCCTGACTTCACCGTCCTTTTTGCTGGTCCGGAATTTTGATTTCGTCATTTTCTTGTCCACCTGCGTAGCTTACGCGCCTGCAAAGGTTGGAGGCAAGCGTTCTATTCCTCCGATGAGCTGGCGACTTTGAGGACCGCGAGAAACGCTTCCTGGGGAATATCCACGCGGCCGACGCGCTTCATGCGCTTTTTTCCTTCTTTCTGGCGTTCGAGGAGTTTGCGTTTGCGCGTGATATCTCCGCCGTAGCATTTGGCGAGGACGTTTTTGCGCATGGCGCTGATGGTTTCGCGGGCGATGACGCGGCTGCCGATAGCGGCCTGAATGGGAACTTCGAACATCTGCCGAGGGATCAGTTTTCGCAGGCGCGTGACCAGCTCGCGGCCGCGCTCGTAGGATTTCTCCTTGTGCAGGATGAGCGTGAGCGCGTCCACGGGCTCGCCGCCCACCAGCACGTCGAGCTTCACCAGATCCGCTTCGCGATAGCCTTCCAGGCGATAGTCGAGCGAAGCGTAGCCGCGCGAAACGCTTTTCAGGCGATCGTAAAAATCCAGAACGATTTCGTTGAGCGGCATTTCGTAGGTGAGCATCACGCGCGTGGGAGAGAGGAATTCGAAATGTTTCTGCACGCCGCGTTTTTCTTCGCAGAGCTTGAAAATTGCGCCGAGGGATTCTTCCGAAGTGATGATGGTGGCCAGCAGGATGGGCTCCTCGATTTTGCTGATGTTCGTGGGGTGCGGAAATTTCGTGGGGTTGTCCACTTCGATGACGTCGCCGATGGTGGTGGTGATGCGGTAGCGGACGCTGGGCGCCGTGGTGATGAGGTCGATGCTGAATTCGCGCTCCAGGCGCTCCTGCACGATTTCCATGTGCAGGAGGCCGAGAAATCCGCAGCGAAACCCGAAGCCGAGGGCCGTGGAATTTTCCGGCTCGTAGAAAAATGCGGCGTCGTTGAGCTGCAATTTGCCGAGCGCGTCGCGCAGAAGTTCGTAGTCGCTGGCGTTCACGGGAAAAAGCCCGGCAAAAACCATGGGCTTGATGGCTTCGAAGCCGGGAAGCGCAAGCGCGGGACGATCGGCTTCGACGATGGTATCGCCGACGCGGGCATCGGCGACGCGCTTGATATTGGCGAAGAGAAAACCGACGTCTCCTGCGGCCAGCTCGTCCACGACCACGGGTTTCGGCGTGAGGATTCCCATGTCTTCCACTTCGTAGACTTGATCGTTGGCGCAGAGGCGGATTTTCATGTGCCGCGTCATGCGACCTTCCATGACGCGCACCATCACCACCGCGCCGCGATAGATGTCGAACCAGGAATCGAAAATCAGGGCGCGCAGCGGCGCTTCGTCGGAGCCCTTGGGCGGCGGAATGCGCGCGACGATGGCGTTCAAAACTTCCTGAACGCCGAGGCCGCTCTTTGCGCTGATGAGCAAGGCATCTTGCGCGGGAATGGCGAGGACATTTTCGATTTGTTCCTTCACCAAATCGGGCTGCGCGGCGGGCAAGTCGATTTTGTTGATGACCGGAAGGATGGTGAGATTGTGAGAGGAAGCGAGGAAAGCGTTGGCGACGGTTTGCGCTTCGACGCCCTGGCTCGCATCCACGACGAGCAGTGCGCCTTCGCATGCGGAGAGCGCGCGAGAAACTTCGTACGAAAAATCCACGTGGCCGGGCGTGTCGATGAGGTTGAGGCGATACTCCTGGCCGCCCGGAGCAAGGTAATGAAGGCGAATGCTCTTGGCCTTGATGGTGATGCCGCGCTCGCGCTCGAGGTCCATGGAATCGAGGACCTGCTCGGTCATCTCGCGCTGGCTGAGCGCGCCGGTGAGTTCGAGCAAACGATCGGCAAGCGTGGACTTGCCGTGATCGATGTGCGCGATGATGCAAAAATTCCGGATGAATTGGGGATCCATCAGTCCTTGCGCGGCGCCGGGAGCTCGAAGAGCGGAAGCGCTCGCATTCTCTAAGCATGGGAGTGTGCCACAGAATCGCGCGCCCGGCCAGCGGCGGAGGATCGCGCTTCGCAGGCGAAGCGCAGGGCTCGTTCTGAGGGGCGATTTACGGGCCGGATGGAAGGCATTTTCAACGCGAAAAGTTGAAAAGTTAACTTGGCGTTTTGTCTCGATTAGAGACTTGGGCCTCCCTTTGTTTTCAATAAGTTGCGGGATTTCTGTTTTGATGAGTGTTGCGGGCAGAATTTGAGTAAAAATCGCGGGTTTGCAGGGTCTGCCGGGGGCGCGTTGCGTCAGAGCAGGTGGGAGCCTTTTCGTGGCAGGTGACTCCAGTGCTGGCCCCCAGTAAATTCGATTTTCGTGTGGCTGTGCTTCACGGTGTCTATTATACAGGAAATCAAAAAATTAGGCAGGAGGTGAACTCATGTTTTTGGGTGCGTTTGAGGTCGCGAATGGTCGCAGGCGGAGCTTGCCTCGCGGCTAAGGGTGTCGCGCCAGACGGTGAACGCCATCGAGACAGGAAAGTACGACCCCAGCTTGCCGCTGGCGTTCAGCATTGCAAGGGTTTTCGGTCAGACGATTGAAGCGATTTTTCAGCCCAGCTCGAATGAGGGTGATGGCCTCAAGGTTTCCACGTCCTCTTCAGTATAGTTTTTTAGAGTCCTCGAAGAATGAAGGCATGAAATCGGAAATCTGTAACCGATAAAGGCCCCACCCTCGCCGCGGCGAGGATGGGGCACCTGATCAGTAACGCTTCAGGGATTTAAAAGTTTGGCGTCCATGCTCTGCATGCTTGCCTTCACATTGACGGCCAGAGCAAGGTTGCACCTGAGATTGGCCTCGTACACTCTGATATGGGGCAATCGAATGTCGATCTTGAAGGCTCTCGGGTCCTTACACACCATTTCCGGATGATGCCCTTGATAGCCATTTTGTCCATGCTCAAAGCATTCCTGTTCAGTTCTGTCACCTTCTAGATCAACATCTATCGTCTCCTGTTTTTGATCCCATCTAACTGTGAAGCCTGGAAGTCCGGGCATTTTCGAGTTCAATCGAAGTAGCACCAAGTGGCCCGTAGACGTAGCTTCGGCGAGGTCTAGAAGTTCTTGGGTGTAATGATCATCGAGATGCTGATTCTCAAGAACGATGTTGGACGCTTTAATTACTTTTGGCGATTTGTCTTGCCATTCCTTGCGATCCAATTATTCAGCCTCCTAACGCTTGTGAATATTTTTAGCTAGTACGGTTCCAAAGTCGAATCCGGTGAAGCCGCTCGAACCAAATGTTAGCAGGTACTCGCCCGGCGGGAGATCGCCCATCGGCGTGACGAGGATGATACCGGGTTCGGGCGTCGAGACAGAAATGTCCGGAGTTTTCTCTTTACTAAAGCCCGACTTGAAGGTCACCGCGTTGCCGCCGGAGGTCGTCTGTAACTCTCGATGGTCTTTCTTCCTATCGAATCGAACGATGATGACATCGCGCGCAGAATGCCCTGCGATGTCATCCATCATCGGTTGCTGCCTGATACAAAACGTTGGGCGGGAGTCGGAGAGCTGTACCGGCGCTTCGGCTCCGCGAAAGGTCCAAACGACTTGTGGTGTGAGGCCCGGAACAAACATTTTAGCCGCGTGCTTCATGCCGCCGCCCGAGGAGCTTATGGCCTGCATTCGCGTCCACCCTGACGGACTTTTGACGTATATGCCCTCCTCCGTTGGGATTTGCTGCAGGTCGACTGGGGTCGGCGTGGATTGGACAGGACTCTGCCCGACGATATTTAGAAAGAAAGCCAAGAAGACGATTGCTGGAATTTCCTTTGCTCCACTCATTCCGTACCTCCTGCTCCAGCGTTTGTTGCTTTTATTTCGGGCAGTGAAGTGACCTAGCGATCCGTCATTCTATCAGGGTTTATTGACCAAGTATTAGCAGGGGTCGCGCCTATGGGGGCAGGGGCGGTAGGCGAAATGTAGGGGCTCAGGATGAGGAGGAAGGTTTTCGCCGGAGGCGGGAGATGGCGAGGAGGACGATGAGAAGCGAGGCGGCAAGGGCGGCGCAGGCGATGAAGAAGCTTTGGTCCACACCGGTTTCGGAAATGGGGCGGGCGGTGAAGGTTCCTGCAAGGCCGGTCCACCAGTAGGCGAAGAGCCCGACATCCATCACGAAGTGGCCAATCATGCCCGGTATCAGTGATTGCGAAGACCAGGCGAGAAGGCCGAGGAGCACTCCCGCGCCAAAAACGATGGGAACCATCCCCGGCGTGGCCCAGGCTTTGGTGAGATGCACGAGCATAAAGAAAAGCGAGGAAACGAAGATGGCGAGCGGGGCTCCGTGGCGCTGCTCGATGGGACGCTGCATGTAACCGCGAAAGCCGGTCTCCTCGCAGATGGCGGCCGAAGCGGCGGAGACCACCACGGCGATCCAGCGCAATGCGACGGAGTGGATGGGAGAAATATCATAGCCGCGGCGAAAAGTTTCCGTAGGAAATGGCACCAGGCGAAAGAGCACGACAATCGAGGCATGAACCGTCGAGGCGAAGAAGAGCGCGGCGACGAGGGTCCAGAACCATTGCACCGGGGAGAGCGCACGGCGGCGGAAGGCGGTCAGGCGCGCGAATTGCGTGCCGCGCGGACGGCCTCCGCCAGCAGCCCACCAAAGATAGAGCCCGAGGAAAATGGCTTCGACGGCAGTGGCGAGCGGGACTCCGAGGGTCACGAGGAAGACGGGCCAGACGTTCGCGGCGATGATGAACATCAGCAGGCCGGAAATGACGGCTCGCAACGTAACGGGCAGCTTGGCCCAAAGGGTGGGCGCAGGATCTGGGGTGGTCATGGCAAATTCTCGGGGACGCGCGGGGGATGGTAGCTGAGATTGTTCGCTCGAAGCAATGAAAGTGCGGGCCGGGGCAAGAAGAAGAGTCAAGTTCTCCAACCTCAAGAGAAATCAAAATCCGCCCTGAAGAAGAGCATCGGGACGGCACCCACAGGAAAAGGCAAAAGCCCCACCCTTTGCTCCGCAGAGTCATCCGGAGCGCGAACGGCGCGCTGCGCAAAGAATGGGGCACCCAAGGAGAGTCAGAATCCCCACGCGCAAGAACGGCGCATGGAGCACCCGAAAGAAAAGGCAAAGACAAAGGCGGCGAGGCGGGTTTCAGATCGGGAATGGGAGGCGCGGTTGGAGATTGCCTGAGACGCGGCGGGTATCGTAGGCTTGGCGCACAGCAGGACGGCCGAGCGGGGGCGGATCGGCGCCCGGGGTGGGAGAAATGAGCAGAATGCGCGCGGCGAAGCCGGAGCTATGCGGAAGCATGAACGCGCTCTGGAGCGAGCCTCCTTCGGAGAGCAAGGAAAGGCGTTGACCACGGTAGGACAATCCGCTTCGCGAAACTATTCGCGGCTAGCGCCCTGGGTGGGCTGCGCGCTGGCGATCGCGGCACTGGCGTACGTGCTCCACGGGACCCATCCGGCAAGGGCGCTGCGCGACGTCTCCAACGTGGATTGGAGCTGGGTGCTGGTGGGCATCGCGTTCGAGCTGGTGAGCTATTACATGCAGGGCGCGCGTTGGAAGATGCTGCTCATGCCCTTCGGGCACGTCCGGGTGACGCGAACGGTGCGGGCGGTGTACGCGGGGCTCTTCGCGAACCTTTTTCCGCTGCGGCCCGGGGAGCTGCTGCGCAGCTACTTGATTTCGAAGGGCGAGGGAATCGGTTTCGGGAAAGCGATCGGGTCCGTGGGAGTGGAGCGCCTGGTGGACCTGGTGGAGGCGACGCTGGCGCTGGGCGTGGTGTCGCTGTTCGTTGAGCTGCCGCCAAAATTCAAGAGCGCGGCCGACGACCTGGGGATCGTGGCGCTGGTGCTGGTGGCGCTGGCGCTCGCGGGGATTCTGTATTTCGAATACAGGCTGGGAGACACGGCGGAAAACGGCGGGAATGGGGGAAAGCCGCCGGGGAAATTCATGGCCGCGCTGGTGGGGCTGCACGCGATGGGCACATCGCCGAGTTTTTATCCCGCGGTACTGACTTCGGCGCTGATGCCGTTTTTCCAGGTTCTAGCGCTGTGGGCGATGATGAGGTCGTACCATCTGGACCTGCCGTTCCTAGACGCGGTGGTGGTGCTGCTAGTGATTAATCTGGGGGTATCGCTGCCGAACGCTCCGGCAAACGTGGGTTCCTACCAGTTTTTTTGCGTGCTCGGTTTGCGGGTTTTCCAAGAACAGTTCCAACTGGACAATACGCAGGTGGCCGGGTTTTCGGTGTTCGCTTTCGTGATGCTCACGGTGCCGTGCCTCATTGTGGGGCTGATCGCCACACTGCAAAGCGGGATATCCATCTTTCGGTTGCGCGAGGAAATCCGGCAATTGCCGGTGGAAGGGCGCTCGCGCTGATATTTCTCCGCGGGGGCCGCGGGAAAGCGCTCGGCTAAGCCGCAAAATTGCCACGCGGCGAATCAACCGCAGACATTCCGCGAGCCGGAATCGCGCTCGCTATCAATGAAGCACGAAACGAATGGGCGGAGTGCGCTTTGGCGCAGGCGCGGCGTATAGTTATGTAACGAGGCAGGCGGCGAAATTCATGGCCGACATCCACAAACATCTCGAACGCGGGCGGCGCCTGGCCGAAAAAGGAAAGCTGCGCGACGCGGTCGGAGAATATCAGGCGGCGCTCGAGCAGTCGCCCGGGCACGCGGAAGCGGTGCAGGCGCTGGCGGATCTCCACACGCAACTGGGCGAAACGGGCAGGGCGGCGCTCTATTACGGGCTGCAATTCGACCGGCTGGTGGAAGCGGGCGACGCAGCGAAGGCGGGGGCGCTCTACACGCGATTTCTGCGCAGCGCGGGGCAGCCTCCGGAGCGGCTGCTGCGTTACGCGCTGCTGCAGCAAAAACTAAACCGCGCAGCGGAGGCCATCGAGGTCTATGCGCTGGCGGCGGAGGGCTTCAAGGAGCAAAGCCAGGGGACGGATGCGCTGCTGTGCCTGGAAAAAATCGCGCAACTCGATCCGGAAAACCCGGCGCGGCACCTGAACCTGGCGCACCTGGCGGAATTGCTGGGAAAGAAGGAAACCGCCGCGCACGGATACCTGCGCGCGGGACAGATTTCGCTGGCCGTCGGAGAACTCGACGGGGCGCTAGAATTATTTGCCGCGGCACACCAGCTCGCACCACATGAGAGAAGCGTTTCGCTGCTCTACGCGCACGCGCGGCTGCGCAAGGGTGACGCGGCGGGGGCGGTCGCGCTGCTGGAACCTTTTTCGCCCGGCGAGGCAGACGCGACGTTCCTGGGAGTGTACGGCGAAGCCCTGCTGCGCAAAGGGGATCTCGACCGCGCGCGGGCGGCGCTCGAAGCTTACTACCGTCAGAAGCCGGACAGTTTTTCGAAGCTGTTTGAGCTCGCGGGAGCGTACGTGGCCACGGGGCAGGACGGGAAGGCCGTGGAAACGCTGGCTGTGGTACAGGAATGGATGTTCGGACTGAGGCGGGAAAGCGACTTCGTGACGCAGGTGGAAAAACTGGAGAGCGCCGCACCGCAATCGATGGAGCTGGCGCAATTCGCGGCGCGGATGTACGAGTCGCTCAACCGCGAGGCAAAATATTTCGACGCGCTGGTGAGGCTCTTCGATTTGTATTTGAAGGCGGAGAGAATTCCGGAAGCGTGCGAGGCGCTCGACCGGCTGGTGGACATTGATCCGTACGACTACCGCAACCACGAGCGCATCGCGCAGCTCGAAGGCAAGGCCGGTGCGGATTACATCCGCAGCGTTATGTCGCGCGCGGCAAAAGCCGCCACGGTGCTGGGGCGCACGGAAAGCGGACTGGCTGCGGGAGATACGGCCGGAAATGAAATGATGTCCGAGGAGGAACGCGCGCGGCAGGTGCTCGAAGACCTGATCGTGCAGGTGGAGATTTTCCTGCAGTACTCGCTGAAGGCCAAAGCCGTGGAGCGGCTGGAACGTATCGCGGAGATGTTTCCGGGCGAAGAAGAAAAGAACGAGCGGCTGCGCGCGGCTTACGAGAGAGCCAGCTGGTGGCCGAAAGGCGCGCCACTGGCAGAAAAATCCGCCGGGGCGAAGGCTGAGGCTGCACCCGTGGGCGGATTGAACGCGGATACAAGACCGGACCTCGCGGCAATCGCGGAGATAACTAAGCTGATGTACCGGCAAGCGACTCCGCGCGAAGTGGTGGCCGTGGCGGTGAGAGAAATCGCGACGTACCTGGGAGCGGCGCACTGCCTGGCGGCAGTGGGACGGCCCGGAGAAGCCGGACAGATATCCTCGGAGTATCGCGCGAAGGGAGCGGCGGCTGCGAGCAAAGAAGCGGGCGCAGGGTTATTGCGGCAACTCTCCGTGGCCGTGCCCGATTCGCTGGGTGGCGTGGAACTGCGGGCCACGGTCGTGCCGGCGCTGCGCGAACTGGGATTGCAGACGGCTCTGGGCGTGCAGCTTACGGACAATGAATCGCAGGAGGCCGCGGGCGTGCTGGTGGTGGGTGAAACGGAACTTCGAACGTGGAAGCCTAGCGAAAGTTTCTTCTTACAGTCCATCGGCGACCAACTGGTGCTGTGCGTGAGTCATACGCGGCTGCGCACGCTGGTGCGCACGCTCTCTGTGGCTGACGAGAGAACCGGATTGCTGGGGCGCGGGGCTTACCTAGATTGTTTGCTGGCGGAAATCAAGCGGGCCAAATCGCAGCGCAGCACGGTATCGCTGGCGATTTTGCAGATCGATCGCGGACAAGAGTTGCTGCGACAGCACGGCGAGGCGCAAATCGACCAGTACATCCAGCAGGTGGCGAAGGCGCTCGAAAGCTCGGTGAGGCAGGGAGACCTGGCGGTGAAGTACACGGCGTGGGCGATTGCTTTTATACTGCCGGATACCGGACTGGAAGCCGCTCGGGCGGTGGCGGAGAAACTGCGGCGCGCGGCGGCGGAAGTGGAGCCTCCGTGGAAAAAGCCGGCGCCGACAATCAGCGCCGTGGTGGCTCCGGTGGCCGACCGGCCCGAAGATGAGCACGAAGACCGCGTGACGGAATGGATCAACCGCGCCGAAGAGGGCCTGGAAGACGCGCGCAGCCAGGGCGGCGACGCCCTGCTCGCGCTCGCGGCGCCCGAAGCATAAAATCCAACATTCGAGGAGACACATGTTCCCCACTGATGCAGTGATTGTGGCCGGAGCGCGCACGCCGATGGCACGCTACAACGGCGTTTTTTACGAAACAACAGCGATTGAGCTGGGAGCGGTGGCGGCGCGGGAAGCGATCCGGCGTTCGGGCGCGGATGCGGGCGAATTCGACCACGTGGTTTTCGGCAACGTGATGCAGACCAGCGCGGATGCGCTGTATTGCGCGCGGCATGTGGGACTCAAGGCGGGATTGCCGGTGGAAACGCCCGGCGTGACGGTCAACCGGCTGTGCGGCTCGGGGATCGAGTCCCTCAGCCAGGCGGCGCAGAGAATCCTGCTGGGCGAAGCCAAGTTAGTGCTGGCCGGAGGAACGGAAAACATGAGCCAGGCGCCGCACGTGATCCGCGGGGCGCGCGCAGGATTCCGGCTTGGAGAAGGGAAATTGGAGGATTCCCTGGTTTCGGGACTGTACGACCCGATGGGCGGGTGCACGATGTCCGACACGGCGGAAAATCTGGCGGCGCAACACAAAATTTCGCGGCGGGAGTGCGACGAGTACGCGCTGCGCAGCCAGCAGGCCGCGGAAGCGGCTTTTCGCGCGTGCAAGATGAAGGAAGAAATTACTCCGGTCGAGGTAAAGAAAGGCAAGAAGACGATCATGGTGACGGAAGACGATCACCGGCGGCCGGAAACAACGATGGAGATATTGGCGGCGCTGCCCGCGGCCTTCCGCAAAGACGGCGTGACCACCGCAGGAAATGCCAGCGGGATCGTGGATGGTGCGGCGGCGGCCGTGGTGGCGCACGAAAAAACGGCGAAGGAGCGCGGATGGAAGCCGCTGGGTCGAATCGTTTCGTGGGCGACGGCCGGTGTCGAACCGCGCATCATGGGCATCGGGCCGGTGCCGGCGATCCGCAAAGCGCTCGGTGCCGCGAAGATGGAACTCCGGCAGATTGATTTGATCGAAGTGAATGAAGCGTTCGCGGCGCAGTACCTGGCGGTGGAAAAAGAGCTGGGTCTTCCGCGCGAGAAAACCAACGTGAACGGCGGGGCCATCGCGCTCGGCCATCCGCTGGCGGCCACCGGGACGCGCATCGTGCTTACGCTGCTGCTGGAATTGCGGCGGCGCAACGCGCGCTACGGTGTGGCCAGCGCCTGCATCGGCGGCGGACAGGGCATCGCCATGATCGTCGAATCCTTCAGCTAATTATCCACAACGCGCTTTCAGAACTGGCCCATGCCGCCACCTACATTGAGTTCAGCGCCGGTAATATAAGAAGAATCCGGCGTCGCAAAAAACAAGACCGTGCGGGCGACCTCTTCGGGCTGGCCGATGCGCTTCATCGGGACTTTGGCAACGATGCTGCGCACGACTTCATCCACAGATTCCGGGGGCAGGCCGAGGCGATCCAAGATCGGCGTGGCAATCGGGCCCGGGCTGACCACGTTCACGCGAATGCCGCGGTCCACCAGCTCCGCACCTACCGTACGCGCCAGCGATCGCAACGCCGCTTTGCTCGCGGAATAAGCGCTGGTGTTGGGCGTGCCCGTGGAACTCGCGATCGAAGTGTTCAGGATAATGACCGCGCCGTCATTGAGGTGCGGCAGCGCGCCCTGAATGGTGAAGAACGCGCCCTTCACGTTGGTATCGAAAATCTCGTTGAATACCTGCTCGGTGGTTTGCTCGACCGGCGCGAATTTGGCGATGCCGGCGTTTACGAAGAGCACGTCAATTTTGCCGAAGTTTTTGGCTACCTCGGCGAACAATTTGTCAATGTCAGACAGGCGCGAGACGTCTGCTTGCACGACCAGAGCGCTGCTGCCGAGCGCTTTCGCCGCTTCCTTCAGAGTTTCCGCACTGCGCCCCGCGATGGCCACGCGCGCGCCTTCCTCACGAAACAATATCGCCGTGGCAAGCCCGATGCCGCTGTTGCCTCCGGTAATCACTGCCACCTTTCCTTCGAGCCTGTTCATGTTCATCTCCTCAGGGTTTGGAGTTTCGCCCCCGCCTTCTGCGAGACTCCCCCGTTCGACACTTAGATGAGTGTCTAACTAGCAGAGATTCAGGATTCTTTTGCCCGCGCGGGGAGACACCATCCATCCAGTGGGCCCGGCTGGTGAATCCGGGGCGGCTTCGCTAGAATCTGAAATGCATGGTGATCAAGGAAATGGTCAAGATCTCGAAGGCCCTCGGCGACCCGACGCGGCTGCGTATTTTCGAAGCCATCGCCGCAGAGAAGGAAATGAGCTGCCAGAAACTCCTCGGGCTCGAGAGCCTGACTCCCGCGACGATTTCACACCACTTGAAAGTCCTCTCCGAAGCGGGGCTGATCGAAAGCCGGCGCGAAGGGCAATTCATGCACATCCGCGCCAATCCAGAGACGATGCGTCATTACACGCATTCGCTCGCGCGATTGTCACGCCACAAGCAAACCTCGAAGCGCTAGAAGATTTCGAAAGGCCCCAAAAGCTTCGGCTTTCCCTGAGCGCGAGGCTGGAACCAAATCCGGTTTTCCCGTACCCTATTACGCGCACTGGTTGCGCTCTTCGGGGGGAATGGAGCATGGCGATTGAGAAGGTGGGAGTGGCGGGCTGCGGCCTGATGGGTTCGGGGATTGCACAGGTAGCGGCGCAGGCGGGATGCCAGGTGACGGTGCGGGAAGTGACACCGGAGCTGGTGGAGAAGGGCCTGAAATCCATCGAGAAGAATCTGAACCGCCTGGTGGAGAAAACCGCCATCAGCGCGGCGCAGCGCGACGAGATTCGCGGGCGGCTGCGTGGAACGACGAAACTGGAAGACTTGGGCGACCGGGACTTCATCATCGAAGCCATCATCGAGCAATTGCCGGCGAAGCGGGAATTGTGGACGGCTCTGGACAAGATTTGCCCCAAGGCGACCATTTTCGCGAGCAACACTTCCTCGCTATCCATCACCGAAATGGCCACGTTCACGCAAAGACCGGAGCGGTTCCTGGGGATGCATTTTTTCAATCCCGTGCCGGTGATGAAACTTGTGGAAGTGATCCGCACGATTGCGACGGACCCGAAAATTTACGAGGAGGTGCTGGCGTTTGCGGGGAAACTGGGGAAAACGGCGGTGCGGACGACGGACCGCACTGGGTTCATCGTGAACCGGCTACTGGTTCCGTACCTCCTGGACGCCGTGCGGGCGCTGGAAGAGGGCGTGGGCTCGATCGTGGACATCGACAATTCCATGAAGCTCGGCTGCGGCCACCCCATGGGGCCGCTGACGCTGCTCGATTTTGTGGGGCTGGACACCACGTATTACATCGCCAACATCATGTTCGACGAATTCCACGAGAAGCGCTTCGCCGCGCCTCCGCTACTGAAGCGCATGGTGCTGGCAGGATGGAACGGGCGGAAAGCGGGACGGGGATTTTACGATTACGCCGACCCGGCGAACCCGAAACCGATGCAGCTAAGCTAAGAGAATTTTGCAGAGAAGAGGAGCCACGGGCATGACGTACGAAAATCTGCTCTACGAAGTGAAGGATAAGGTGGCGACGATCACCTTCAACCGGCCAAAGGTGCTGAACGCACTGAACCGGCAGACGGTGGAGGAATTGGGCGCTTGCCTGGACCGCGCGCGAGAAGATGCCGAGGTGCGCGCGCTGATATTAACCGGTGCGGGAGACAAGGCCTTCGTGGCTGGAGCGGACATCAACGAGCTGGCGCAGCGGACGCCGATCGACGGAAAAGATTTTTCGCTTTTCGGGCAGGAAATTTTTCACCGGCTGGAAACGATGGGAAAGCCTTCGGTGGCGGCGATCAACGGCTACGCCCTGGGAGGCGGCTGCGAACTGGCGCTCTCGTGCACGATGCGCATCGCGTCGCGCAACGCCAGGCTGGGCCAGCCGGAGGTGAAGCTGGGAATTATCCCGGGCTATGGCGGTTCGCAGCGGCTGGCGCGGCTGTGTGGGAAAGGCCTGGCGCACGAAATGATCCTGACAGGAGAAATGATTTCAGCGGAAGAGGCTTACCGCATCGGCTTGGTGAATAAAGTCGTGGAGCCGGCAGAGCTGATTCCCGCGACCGATCTGCTGCTGCGGAAAATCATCGCCAACGCTCCGCTGGCGGTGAAATTCGCGATGGAAGCCGTAGAGCACGGAATGGAAATGACACAGGAAGAAGGATTGTTCCTGGAAGCGACGCTGTTTGGATTGTGCTGCGCGACCGAAGACATGCACGAAGGCACGCGGGCGTTCATCGAGAAGCGCGCGGCAACATTTCAAGGACGGTGAGGACGAACTTGCGGGCGAAGCAGATTCGCGGCGAACTTCGAGCGGAGAACCTGCGCTTCGGCATTGTGGTGAGCCGATTCAACAGTTTTATTACCGAACGGCTGCTGGCGGGCGCGATGGACGTTCTGGAGTGCGCGGGCGCGACGGAAAAGAACGTGGAAGTAGTTCGCGTGCCGGGATCGTTTGAAATTCCGGTGACGGCGAAAAAAATGGCGGCGACCAAACGCTATGACTCGCTCATCGCCATTGGCTGCGTCCTGCGTGGAGAGACGGCGCACTTCGAATACGTTTCCGCGGAAGTAGCGCGCGGCGTGCAGCTGGCACAGGTTGAAACCGGTGTGCCGATCGCATTCTGCGTGCTGACGTGCGACACGCTCGAACAGGCCATCGACCGCGCCGGCCTCAAGAGCGGCAACAAGGGATTCGAAGCCGGACTCGCCGCCATTGAGATGGCCAACGTGGCGCGAAAAATTTCCGCGGCGGGGAAGCCCGCGGCCAAGCGCCGGTGAAGAAGCAAGCATGACGCTTCGCCGGAAATCGCGCGAGTGCGCGCTGCAAATGCTTTTCCAGTGGGAGATCGCTCCGCAGGATCCCAAACACATCGAGAGGAATTTCTGGAAATCGGCGCGCGCCGCGGAATCCACGCGCAAGTTCGCGGAGGAGCTCTTCGAAGGCGCGGTGGCACAGGTGAAATCCAGCGACGAACTCGCGGCGAAATTCTCCCAGAATTGGCGGCTGGACCGCATGTCGACAATTGACCGCTCGATCCTGCGGCTGGCGATTTACGAGTTCAAGGCTGGGACGGCGCCGGTGAAAGTGGTATTCGACGAAGCGCTGGAACTGGCGAAAACTTTTTCCACGCCCGAAGCTGGGCCGTTCCTGAACGGGCTGCTCGACGCGGTGCAGAAATCGCTCCAAGGCGCTAAGTAGAGGATTTCCGCATGCCGCGGCATGCGGCGCGGATCGATTGAGCCTCCTCCAACCAGTAACCTGATACCCACCAACTGAAT
Source organism: Candidatus Acidiferrales bacterium (assembly GCA_050747245.1). Taxonomy (GTDB): domain Bacteria; phylum Acidobacteriota; class Terriglobia; order Acidiferrales; family UBA7541; genus JBOGNO01. Next base: position 51,457 of record JBOGNO010000016.1, on the reverse strand, counting down.
ACAAGCATAGTACTCAATGAAAACCAAAAGTTAATACGGTACCGGAACCATCCGCAACTTTTCGCGTGGCGGCGGGTTTCACTGAGCGTAGGCAATTTCATGCTGAGAGTTCATACAAGGAGAGACTTCATGAAGATCGAGAAAGTAATCCGACGAAGCTTTTTCGGGATTGCACTGCTGGGAATGCTGGCAACCGGCGCGTGGGCGCAGAGCACCCCGCAATCCACGACTCCGCCGACCGAGCAGCCTTCGGATGCTCGTCAGGACACGCGGGACATCCGGCACGACAAGGTGGACCGGCGACAGGACGTGCGCGACCGTAACGCCGACCAGCGCGACATCAATCATGACAGGCAGCAGCTGGATGAGTGCCGGGAAAACAAAGGTGCCGGCAATTGCAAGTCGGTCGCGAAGGATCTCCACAATGATCGCAAGGATCGCAACAAGGATACTCGCGACATTCATCGTGACACGCGGGACATTCATCAGGACAAGCGTGACCGCCGCAACGACCGCAAAGGACGCTAATCTCCTTCGAAGTCAAGGTGAAGAAGGCCGGTCCTTCGGGGCCGGCCTTTTTCTTTGAGATGTGATCGCAGCAGAAGCACGCCCGAGCCTGCGCGGAGCGGCGCTCAGGCGTCGATGTGGCCTTCCCAGATGCGCACAGCGGAGCCGCTGACGCGAGGTGTGAGGCGGCCCTTTTGCTCTGAGACTTGAACGCGAATATGGCTGGGGCGGCCCATCTCGACGCCCTGCGTGATGGACAATTCTTCGCCCACGCGCAATTTTTTGTGGCGAACAAGATATGCACCGAGCGATCCTCCGGCGGAGCCGGTGGCAGGATCTTCGATCAACTCCCAGGGCACCATGCCGCGCGATCGGACTTTGGCCTTGCCCGCGAGAGCGAAACAGTAAGCCAACACACCCTGCTTGTCCAACAAGCGCGCGAGGGGCGAGATGGCCATGCGCAAGCGCTTGAGGATGGAAGCGTCGCGCAACGGAAGCATCAGATTGAAGATGCCCGTCGAAACAAATTCCATCGGTAACTGAGCATGGAGATCGCCGCGGCGGATGCCCAATGCGGCCTCCAGCGCCGTCGCGGAGAATTTCGCGGGGCGAAAAACTGCAGGCTTCTGAGTCATCGTCACATTCACCGGGCGGCTGTTCTCGAATGAAATCTCCACGGGAAGAATTCCCGCGCCGGTTTGCTGCAGGATGTGCACGGCACCTTCGCGCGCCGGAACCACGCCGAGCTCCGCGAGAAGAAACCAGGTGCCTATGACCGGATGGCCGGCGAGAGGAAGCTCCTGCGTGGTGGTGAAAATGCGGAGTCGCGCGAGCGCGCGGTTATTCGTAGGGCGCTGCACAAAGACCGTTTCCGGATGGTTCATTTCTTTCGCGATGGCCTGCATCAATGTACGCGAGAGGCCGTCGCCATCGGTGACCACCGCGAGCCGGTTGCCGGTAAACGGTTTGCTGGTGAAAACGTCGAGCTGATAGATTCGCCGTTTCATTGATTCACCTGAGGTTACAGCCGACGGACGAGAGCGGTGACTTCGTCGAGAATGCGCCGTGTTGTTTCCGCGCCTGAAGTTTCCGCATAGATCCGCAGCATGGGTTCGGTGCCCGAAGCGCGCACCATCACCCATCCGATGTCGCCGAGATAGACTTTGATTCCGTCCAAATCCTCGCGGCGGACGACGGACCAGTCGAGCAGGCGGGTGAATTTTCCATCGGCGAAATGCGCGACCGCCTTTTCTTTTTGCCCGGGCTTCAATTCGAGATCCACGCGGCCGTAATGATGCTCGCCGAATTCAGCATGCAGGCCGGCGACCAACTCTCCCAGGTGCTTGCCGTGCCAAGCCATGACCTCGGCCAGTAGCAGGGCGTTAACCGTGGCATCGCGCTCCGGCAGATGCAGCTTCGTGCCGATGCCGCCGCTTTCTTCGCCGCCCAGCAGGATGTCGCGCTCAAGCATGTGCTCACAAATATATTTGAATCCGATGGGAGTCTCATAGAGGCGGCGGCCGAATTTCTGGGCGAGCTTATCTACCATTTTGGTAGTCGAAAAAGTTTTGGCGACGTCGCCGGGAATCTGGCGCGTCCCGGCCAGATGCCACAGGAGCAGCGAAAAAATCTGGTGCGGAGTGATGAATGTTCCGTCGCGGTCCACGGCCCCGATGCGGTCGGCATCGCCATCGGCGGCGAAGCCGGCGTCATAGCCGCCTTCGCGCACGGCGCGCTGGAGCGCGCCAATATGCGGTTCAATCGGCTCCGGATTCACGCCGCCGAAAAGCGGATCGCGATTGCCGCGAATTTCATCGCATGCCACTCCGTGGCGGCGGAAAAGCGCGGGCAGGATTCCCGCGCCCGAGCCGTGCATGGGATCGAACAGGAAACGGAATTTCGCGGCGCGGAGTTTTTCCCAGTCGGGGATTTTGTCGAGGGCTTCGAGATACGGCTCTCGCGCGCTGAGCGAATGAATCAGATCGGTGCGCGGCGGAAGCGCGCGCACGCCCTCCGCAAGAATCCGGCGCAGCTCGGATTCGATTTCGGAAACAATCCCCGGGAGCGCGGAGCTGCCGTAGCTGGCTTTGAATTTCACGCCGTTCCAGCGATAGGGATTGTGGCTGGCGGTAATCATGATGCCGCCAGCGGCACCGCGCAGACGCACGAGCAGCGAAATCGCCGGAGTTGGGCAAGATTCCGCGGCCAGCCATACCGGCGTGCCGGTTTCGGCCACCGCTTCCGCGGCCACGCGCGCAAATCTTTCTGAGCCGAAGCGGTTGTCGTAGCCGACCAGCACGCCGCGCTCGGACCGCTCGGCGCGGATCACATAGCGGGCAATCGCGGCGGCGACTTTGCGCACGTTTTCATAAGTGAAATCTTCGGCGATCACGCCGCGCCAGCCGTCGGTTCCGAAATGAATTTCGCTCACGGAAAAAGAGTATACGCGAAGCGTGCAAAGTCGAGGTGCCGGCTCAGAGGAGCTGGCGCTTATTATTCAATTCCAGCCCGAAGATAAGAAGAGAGGGTCTGAATGACATCCAAGTCTCTTTCATGGGGCCCTGATTCGGAAGAAAAACCTGAGGCGTAATTCTAATGCCAACCGAAACCTAGGGAGTGAATTTGATCCTTGATGATGCGCCGTTCCTTCCTAAGCTGAGCTGTCGAAAGCTCCAACCGCTTCAGTGCTTTCCGTTGCCAGTAGATTGCCTCCCAGTTCAGAAGACAATCTCTACGGCAGAATTTTCTGTGATATTTCCCGTTCAACCTAACAACGATCTCTTTCTCCTCGGGCATTATTGCTGCCGCACACCAACTGCAGAATACTGGATAATTTCGGCTTTCCCAGGAGTAGGAAAGCGGCCCACAGGCAGGGGCCGCACTTCCTAGTTGAACGATTGCTTTGGTCTTTCGAGTTCTTGCGTGTTCTCTTGTGTCGCTGCTCTGCGTCGACGCAACAGGGGCCGCACTTCCTAGTTGAACGACTGCTTTGGTCTTTCGAGTTCTTGCGTGTTCTCTTGTGTCACTGCCCTGCGTCGACGCAACAGGGGCCTCAACTGGTCCTAGAGACCATTGAAAGTAGGCATCGTGATTTACAAGTCCTCGCTTTTCCATTCCATATAGGCTTTGGTTCACGGCGGACTTTTGAATAAAACGCTCTTGGCGACAGCTCAAGGCTCGGGTCAGAACGCGAGCCTTCTGTGGGTATTTGGACTCTGCCAATAGTTCTAGGATTGCAGTTGCAAGATTGGCCGGATCGCCCTGCATAGAACATTTCCCTTCTTTGGCCTAGTGTTTCCCAAATCTTATCATGCGGCAAGAGGGGGGAAGTGGGATTTCGCAGGAAGGCTCGATACTGCGAAGGAACTAGATGAGATTTTTCGCGTTCCGGTATTCGAGCCAATTTACGATTTTTCCCACGTCCTGGGCGCGCTCGCGCGGGCAGAGGAGAATGGCATCCGGGGTTTCGACGCACACAAGATCGTGAACGCCGATGGCGGCGATAAATTTCTTCGGGCTCCAGAGATAATTTCCCGCGGAATCGAGCGCAAAATGCGGCCCGGCGGAGACATTTTCGCCGCGCCTGCGCGCCAGGAGCTCATACACCGCGGCCCAGGAGCCGATATCGCTCCAGCCAATTTCCGCGGGGATGACGAAAACGCAGCGCGAATTTTTTCCGCGCGTGACCGGCTCCATGACAGCGTAATCCACGGAAATATTTTCGAGGCGGGGATAGATTCGCTTGAGAGAGAGCGCATAGCGCGGCGTGCCGATGCTGCAGGCGAGCTCCGAGAGAGCGCGGTGGGTTTGTGGGAGATACCGCTGCAAATTTTCAAGAAACGTCGATGCACGCCAGAAAAACATCCCCGCGTTCCAATAGTGGTGGCCGGAGGAAGCGTAACGCCGCGCCACGGCAGACTTCGGTTTTTCGGTGAACTGGCGAACGAGAAATGAGCCCGCGGGATGCGAACCGGAGCGGTGGCTCTCGATATATCCGAAACCAGTCTCCGGACGTGTGGGCGGGATGCCCATGACCACAAGATTTCCCGAAAGCCGCGCGATTGAGAGTGCGTGGCGCACCAGGCGGCGATACCGCGCCGCGCGGGCGATGAAGTGATCCGCCGGGAGCACGGCCATTAAGGCGTCGCCATGGGCCCGAACGAGGTGCACGGCCGCAAGTCCTATAGCCGCCGCGGTGTTGCGGCCAACCGGCTCCGCGAGAATTTGTGATCCAGGCAAGCCCGGAAGTTCGCGGCGCACTTCAGCCGCCTGATCGGCGTTGGTGACCACCCAGAAATTTTGCGGTCCGATGACCGGCCGAAGCCGATCAAACGTCTGCCGGAGCATGGTCTCGCGTCCGACGATATTCAGCAGTTGCTTGGGCGTGCGCAAGCGGCTGCGCGGCCAGAAACGCGTGCCGCGTCCGCCGGCGAGAATCACGGCGCAGGTAGGAAGCCGTTCCGTTTTCATGAATGCACCAGCCGCGACAGGGAAGCCTCGGCGATGCCGCGTGCGGCGAGTTCGCGCGTAAGCGCCTTCAAATCGGGCGGCACAAACGTGCGCAGGAGCGACGTACGCGCCGCCGGAAGAATTTCATAATCCCCCAGCGCGGCGGGGATGAACCAGACCTGCGCGGGCGAATATTCGGAAGCCCCGCCCGGCCAGGCCATGCGCCCGGAGCCTTCAAGAAATATCAACATGTCGAAGTGCTCGGGAGAGGAAGTCGCAGCGACGCGCTCGCAAAATTCCCATTTCTCAGTGGCGAAATAGCGGCAGACCGCGAAATGCGTTTCTTCCACTGCGCCGCGGCGAGATTTTGCCGGTGAGATTTTCCCGCCGCCCTGCACTCCGAAATTGATTACGTCCATGGCTTTTTCGAGGTGCATTTCGCGCGGGCGCCCGTCCGCGCCGACGCGATGGTAATCGTACACACGGTAAGTGAGATCGGAATATTCCTGAATCTCACAGAGAATGGAGCCGGGGCCGATGGTGTGCACCGTGCCGGGGGGAACAAAAATCGCTTCGCCCGCGCGCACGGGAAATCTTTCGATGCAGTTTTCGGCGGAGCCGTCGGCGATGGCGTGGCGGAAATCCGCGGGCCCAACGCCGGGCTTCAAACCCACGCACACCTCGGAGCCTTCGCGTGCGGCGACGACGTACCACATTTCCGTTTTGCCCAGCCCGCCGGCCGCTTGTTCGTGAAGTCGCGCGTACTCGTCGTGGGGATGGACTTGGACGGAGAGTTTGTCCTCGGGAAAAATGAATTTCACGAGAATGGGGAACGCGCCGTCATGCGCGACGCGCGTGCCTGTCCACGCGGGCGGCATCGCGCGCCAGGCTTCGCCGAGCGTCTTTCCCTCCCACGGGCCTCCGGCAAACCGACTGTCGAGGCTGGTCATCCACGCTTCGCCTATGGGATTCGCCGGGTCGCTGACATCGGGAAAAAGAGGTGCGAGGCGGTGAGCGCCCCAGATGCGATGGAAGAAAACCGGCTCAAGCCTCGAGGGACAAACGGTCACTTTGCCTGACCGAAAAACTGCGCGAGCCGGCGCACGCCTTCTTCGATACGTTCCATCGAAGTGGCGTAGGAGAGGCGCAGGAACCCGGGAGCGCCGAAAGCTTCACCGGGAAGCAACGCGACGTGCGCACGCTCGAGGAGTTCGCGCGCGATGCGCAGCGTATCGGCGCCGCCTGCGGCGGAAACGTCTGGAAAAACATAAAACGCGCCTTGCGGAGCGGCGCATTTGATGCCCGGAATCGCACGCAGGCCGGCGACGATTTTTTCGCGGCGGCGCGTGTATTCCGCGAGCATGGCGTAAACGGAATCCATCGGGCCGCGCAAGGCTTCGAGGGCGGCGTATTGCGCGATGGAATTGGGATTCGAAGTGGCCTGGCTCTGCAGATTCACCAGCGCTTCGGCAAGCGGCGCGGGGCACAGCGCATAGCCGATGCGCCAGCCCGTCATGGCATAAGTCTTTGAGAGCGAGCCGGCGATGATGACGTGGTCCTTGGCGTCCGCAAGTCCGGCCACAGAAAAGGGCCGCGCGCCGTCATAAACGAAGTGCGAGTAGCATTCATCGGAGAGCAGCCAGATCCCGCGGCGACGGCAAACCTCCAGGAGGCACGCAAATTCTTCGGGCGGAATCACCGCTCCCGTCGGATTGCTGGGCGAATTAACAATTACCAGTCGCGTTTGCGGCGTGATGGCATTTTCGAGCGCCGCGGCCCGAAGGCAAAAATTGTCGTCGGCGCTCAGGGGCAGGAGCGCGGGTTTACCCTCCGCGAATTTCACGATGCCCGGATAAGTGACCCAGTAGGGCGACGGCACGATGACTTCGTCGCCTTCTTCCACCAGCGCGTTGATGATGTTGAAGAGCGCATGCTTGCCGCCGACGCTGACCACGCACTCCGCGGGGGCATAAGCGGTGCCGAATTCGCGCTTGTGCCAATCGCAGATGGCCTGGCGCAGCGGAGCGATGCCTCCCGTGGCCGTGTACTTGGTCTTGTTCTCATCGAGGGCGCGGATGGCGGCGCGCTTGATATTGTCGGGCGTGGGGAAATCAGGCTCGCCCGGGCCGAAGTCCACCAGATCTACGCCCCGGGCGCGCTCCCGCTCGACCGCCGCAATCACCGTCGCTGTAGCCGAAACTTCCACACGGTTGACACGCGCCGTGAACCGCAAAGCTTCTTCCGTTTTCATGCGAGGGGCTCCGTTCATTTGCCAGCTCTCAAACCACTTTGGAGCGCAAGCGCTCTTCCACAATGGCCGGCACAAAATCTCGTATCGAGCCGCCGAGCCGAAAAACTTCCTTCACCAGTCGCGAGCTTAAATAGCTGAATTGCTCGGCGGGCATCATGAAGACCGTCTCGATTTGCGGCTCGATTTTGCGGTTCATCAGCGCCATCTGCAACTCATATTCGTAGTCGGAAATAGCGCGGATCCCGCGCAAAATCACTTGCGCATTTTTCTTGCGCGCAAAATCCATCAGCAGGCCGTCGAAAATTTCCACTTCCACGTTGGGCCACGGCTGCGTCACTTCCTCCAGCATGGCCACGCGCTCCGCCGCGGAAAAAAGCGGCTGCTTATCCAGGTTGCGGAGGACGCCAACCGCCAGCCGGTCGAAAATCTTGGCGCCCCGGCTGATGAGGTCCAGGTGGCCGTTGGTCACCGGATCAAACGACCCGGGATAGAGCGCAAGGATGGGTTTCTTCTGCTCCACGCGCCGCCATTCTAGCGCAGAAGTATCCAGCGCGACAGGATTCCGTGCGGGCTGCGGATCCAGAATCCGCCCTGGCACCCGCGAGCTCCGGAAGTTGGCTCGCGAGGATAATTCCATTCTTGCGGTCGGGTTTCCTTAACCGAACGTGTGCTCTTGGCAGAATTCCTACCTGAGCGCACGGTGCCGCTGAGCGGCTCAGGAGAACAGTTCGGAACGCAATGGGCACCATTCGATGGAGCAGGCTTGGCATTTAGGACTAGAATGGTCGTGTTTTAACGTGTTCAGTTGCTTCCGGTTGGGGAGAGCATGCCCCTTGACATGGGCTTCCCGTAGGGCTACAATTCAATTGCGACTGAATTGGTCGCATATTCTCCCGTGCTGAAGCTATCGAAGAAAGCCGACTACGGACTGATCGCCCTGAAGCATTTGGCGATGCACGGGCGTGACGGATCGGCGAGCGCGGCGGATATTGCCGAGGTTTACGCGATATCGGCTCCGCTGCTTGCCAAGGTGCTGCAGCGGTTGGCGAAACGGGGGATTCTGGCGGCGCGCCACGGTTCGAGCGGGGGTTACAAGCTCGCGAGGCACCCCTCGGAGATTACCGTGCTCGAAGCGATTTCGGCGATTGACGGTCCGCCGTTCATTACTTCCTGCGTGACCAGCCACGGGGAGTGCTACCAGACGAACACCTGTACGGTACGCGAGCCGCTGCGTCGGTTGAACGAAAGCATCATCGAAGTCCTGGGGCGGGTGACGATTTCACAGATGACTGACGATGCGCCGTCGTCCGAGGTTGTCGAGCTGAGAGCTTAGGAGATAAGAATGGCCATCAAGCTGCCGATTTACATGGATAATCACGCGACTACGCCGGTGGATCCGCGCGTTCTCGAAGCCATGCTGCCGTACTTTACCGACAAATTCGGAAACGCCGCGAGCCGCAATCATTCTTTCGGCTGGACGGCGGAAGAGGGCGTGGAGGAAGGCCGCGCGCAAATCGCCCGGCTCATCAACGCCACTCCCAAGGAAATCATCTTCACCAGTGGCGCGACAGAATCCGACAACCTGGCCATCAAGGGCGTTGCGGAAATGTACCGCGAGAAGGGCAATCACATCATCACCCAGGTGACCGAGCACAAGGCCGTACTCGATAGTTGCAAGCGCCTGGAAAAGTACGGCTATGAAGTCACCTATCTGCCCGTGGAAAAGGACGGACGCGTCAATCTGGACGATTTGCGGCGCGCCATTACGCCGAAAACCATCCTGATCACCATCATGTACGCCAACAATGAAATCGGCACCGTCCAGCCAGTCGCCGAAATCGGCAAGATTGCCAAGGAGAAGGGCGTCTTCTTCCACGTGGACGGTGTGCAGGCCTGCGGAAAGATTCCCGTGGACGTGCAGAAAGACGGTATCGACCTGCTCTCGATTTCCGCCCACAAGATGTACGGGCCCAAGGGCGTGGGAGCTCTTTACGTGCGCCGCAAAAATCCGCGCGTGCAGCTTTCGGCGATTATCGATGGCGGCGGGCACGAGCGCGGCATGCGCTCCGGCACGCTGAATGTGACAGGCATCGTAGGATTCGGCAAGGCGTGCGAAATCTGCATCGCGGAAATGCCGGCGGAAAGCGTACGCCTGCGCGGCCTGCGTGACCGGCTGAAGGACGCGCTCTTCAGCAAGCTCGACGAACTCTACATCAACGGTTCGACGGAGCACCGCCTGCCGCACAACATCAACATCAGCTTCGCCTTCGTCGAGGGCGAATCGCTACTTATGGGCATCAACGACATCGCTGTTTCCAGCGGCTCGGCGTGCACTTCGGCCACTCTCGAACCCAGCTACGTTCTGAAGGCGCTGGGCGTGGGCGAGGATCTGGCGCACACTTCGATCCGCTTCGGCATCGGCCGCTTCAATACCGCTGAAGAAGTGGATTACGTCGCGGCGCGCGTGGTGGAAACCGTCAGCCGCTTGCGCGAGCTTTCCCCGCTCTATGAAATGGCAAAAGAAGGCGTGGATTTGAGCAAAATGAACTGGAAGGTGGAATCGGTCTAATGGAACTGGCACAGTACGAAGGCACAATCGAAATTCTTCGCATGTGGGCGAATTGCTTGCCCGTATTTAACGTGGGCTTTCAGCCCTATTCGCACGGCGCTGCCAACGGAGCCTCCAGCTACCGCTCGTTTCGCGAGATGCGGCATCTGAAGGTCTTCCTCGCGGCGCTGGGCATCCGCAAGGGTGTGATCTCGCAAGCTCTGGAGCGCCTGGCGCGCGGGATTTCCACCTCCATTCCCAATGTAACTCTTTCGGAAAAAGTGCTACGCGATCAGGGTTTGGATAGCACGGTCAGTTTGAAAAGGAGAACGGCGTAATGGCATACAGCGATAAGGTCATCGATCACTACAAGAATCCGCGCAACGTCGGCTCGCTCGACAAGAAAGATCCTGACGTCGGCACGGGCATGGTGGGCGCGCCGGAGTGCGGCGACGTGATGAAGCTGCAGATGAAGATCAACCCGGAAACCCGGGTGATCGAGGAAGCTAAGTTCAAGACTTTCGGCTGCGGCTCGGCGATCGCCAGCTCTTCGCTCGCCACGGAGTGGGTCCGCGGCAAAACGGTCGAGGAAGCACTCGCCATCAAGAACACGGACATCGTCCGCGAGCTTTCCCTTCCGCCCGTGAAGATCCACTGTTCCGTTCTGGCCGAGGACGCCATCAAGGCGGCCATCCACGACTGGAAGGACAAGAAGGGCGAAGCGAAAGAAGTTGCGGCCGGGGAACGCGCCGCGCATTAATTTCGGGCCGTCCGGGGAACGCTGGGGCCTCGCGCGCCCGGGCTGCGGGAATTGGGTATGATCCATTTGACCTCCAAAGCGGCAGAGAAAATCCGCGAGTTGCTGGTGAAGGATGGCGTCGCGCCGGACTCCGGCGGACTCCGCGTCGGTGTGCAGGGAGGCGGGTGCAGCGGCCTAACCTACGCCATGCGTCTGGAGACGCAGGCGCGCGATCGCGACAAAGTGTTCGAGGAGAATGGCGCGCGCATCTTCGTGGACGCCAAAAGCTACCTCTACCTCGCCAACACCACTCTCGATTATCAGGAAGACCTGATGCGCCAGGGCTTCGTGTTTCAAAATCCGGCCGCAGCGCGAAGTTGCGGCTGCGGGAGCTCCTTCACCGCCTGAGCGCCCGCCCGGAAGGCTGGACAGAAACTCTCCGCGGCATTGAAAAGGAGCGAATCCCGGAAACGGCTGAGCGTATGGGTGTCACGAAATCACAAACCGAAACGGGGCTTCAGTGTTGGAGCTGTCATGCCCCGATGGATTCCAATCGGGGCGGCGCGCCCGCCGGGAGCGAGCATTTCTGCCCCGCGTGCGGAAAAATCCAGCCGCTGCCTCGCGGCACGGATTACTTCGCGTTTTTCGGCTTGCCGCAAACATTGCGCCTGGATGCGGAAGATCTCGAGCGCCGCTTTCACAAGTTGAGCTGGCGGCTGCATCCCGACAATTTTGTGCGCGCCTCGGAATACGAGCGCGAGCTGTCGCTCGAGCGCGGCTCGCAATTGAATGACGCCTACCGTACGCTCCGTGAGCCGATTTCCCGCGTCGAATACATGCTAGGGCAGGCAGGCATGCGCAAGGAAGGCGCGGCCAAGCAGCAGGCTCCGCCCGAGCTGCTTGAAGAAGTTTTCGAGCTGAATATGTCGCTCGAGGGATTGCGCGAGGCGCGCGCGTGGGGCGGCAGCAATATCGCCGAACTTCGCGAGCCGCTTGTCGAGGCCGAAAAAACTTTCACGCAAAAACTTGCGGAAGTGGATGCCGCGCTCGATTCGCTCTTCGCGGAATGGGATCTCGCCGTGGACAGGCGCGCCGCGGAACCGGAACGACAAACGCTCATGAACCGGATGAACGAGATTCTGAATCGCCGCTCCTATATTCGCAATCTCGTCGCGAGTGTGCAGAAAGAGCTCGCAGAGGCATAGTCTCGCATGGCACGCATTGTTGGCATTGACTTGGGAACGACGTTCAGCCTGATTGCGGTCACCGACCCGCAAACGGGCCAGCCGCGGTGTATTCCGGGCCCCTATGGCTCGCCGCTCTGTCCCTCGGTCGTGAGCGTGGATGCCGATGGCGGCATCATGGCCGGAGAGCCGGCGCGGCGGCGATTGCTCACGCAGCCCGGCCGCACGATTTATTCCGTCAAGCGCTTGATGGGCCGCGGCGTCGCGGACGTTCAGGATGAACTGAAAATCTTCCCCTTCCGCATAGATCCCGAAAGCAAAAACGTCATTCGCGTGCGGCTCGGCGAAAAAACCTATACGCCGCCGGAAATCTCCGCGGTCATTCTCCGTGAACTGAAGAGCTGGGCGGAAAACGCGCTTCAGGAAAAAATCGACCGCGCGGTCATCACCGTCCCGGCGTATTTCAACGACGCCCAGCGCCAGGCCACGAAAGATGCCGGCCGCCTCGCCGGCCTCGAAGTCCTGCGCCTCGTGAATGAGCCGACGGCCGCGGCGCTGGCCTACGGACTGCATCGCGCCAAGCGCGGCAAAGTGGCCGTGTACGATTTCGGCGGCGGCACTTTTGACATCTCCGTCTTGAAACTGACCTCCACTGGCGACGGCGACATCTATCAAGTGGTCGCCACCAACGGCGATACGCATTTAGGCGGCGACGATATCGATAACGCGCTCATCGCTCTCGCGCAGCGAGAGATTGCGAAGAAATTCTCGCTCGATCTCGCGCGCCATCCCGAAGCGGCGCAGGAGCTGCGCAGGGTTCTCATTCAGGCCAAGCACGATCTCGCCTTCGCCGAAAAAACGGCCGTGAAATTTGCCCTGCCAGAGGGCGGCGCCTACGTTCGCGAATTCACCCGCGCCGAATTTGATTCCCTGGTCGCGCCGATACTCGCCCGCACCATGGGCCCGGTGAAGATGGCCCTTGCCGACGCGAAATGGAAGCCCTCCGAAATTGAAGAGGTCGTCATGGTGGGCGGCTCGACGCGCATTCCCCTGGTTCGCAAGATGGTGGGCGATTATTTCGGCCGCGCGCCGCACTGCGAGCTCAATCCCGATGAAGTGGTCGCCCTCGGCGCCGCCGTGCAGGCTGGCATCCTCGAAAGCGGCGTGAAAGATATGCTGCTGCTCGATGTCACTCCGCTCTCGCTCGGCATCGAGACCATGGGCGGCGTGGTTGCAAAAATTATTCCGCGCAATTCCACGATCCCCGCGAGCGCCCAGGAGCAGTTCACCACCGGCGTGGAAAATCAGACGGGAATTGATATTCACGTTTTGCAGGGCGAGCGCGAACTCGCCAAGGACTGCCGTTCGCTCGCGAAGTTTCAGTTGAAGGTTCCCCCCGGCCCCGCGGGACTCGCGCGCGTCGAGGTGCGCTTCCTCATTGACGCCAGCGGCATCTTGCAGGTCTCGGCGTGCGATTTGCGCTCCCACGAAGAGCGCACCATCGAAGTCCAGCCCAGCTACGGCCTGAATGATGCCGAAATCGAGCGCATGCTTGAGGAGTCCATTGATTTCGCCGAACAGGATTTCGCCGAGCGCCAGCTGATTGAAGCGCGCAACGAAGCCGAAACCATTCTTCGCGCCACGGAAAAAACGCTCGCTTCGGAGCGCGACGGCGAATTGTCCTCCGGCGAACGCCGCGGCATTGAAGAATCCGTGGCGCACCTGCGCGAAGCCGGCGCCGGAAAAGATTACAAGCTGATTCGTGCGCGGATTGACGAGCTCAATCAAGCCACCCTGCATCTCGCCGAAGTGGTGATGAACCGCGCGCTGCAATCGGAGTTCAAAGGCAAGAGCATCGACGAAGTCTAGGCCCGCGAAAGGAGAAATCATGGGCGGCATCAATCCTTATATCGAAGAAACCAAATACACGCCCGCGACCAAGAAATTCAAGGTCACTTTCGTGAAGGATGGCAAGACCGTCGAAGTGGACCCTGAAAAAATTCCTTACGGTCACGACGGCCTGCCCGGCAGCATCCTCGATATCGCCCTCGGACACCATATCCCCGCCGATCACGCCTGCGGCGGAGTCTGCGCCTGCTCCACCTGTCACGTCATCGTTCACGAAGGCCTGGAATCCTGCAACGAAGCCACCGACGCGGAGTTTGACCAGCTCGACGAAGCCCCGGGCGTCACGCCCAAGTCGCGCCTCGGCTGCCAGTGCGTTCCCGACGGCACCAAAGATCTCGTCGTCGAAATTCCCGATTGGAATAAGAATTACGCCAAAGAAGCGGAGCACTAGAAATTTGTTGCACGGTTTTTTTGTTTGTCATCCCGAGCGCAGCGCGGAATCTGCTTTTTCCGATGTTGGCCTTTTTGGGTGCCCCATCCTTCGCGGAGCGAAGGGTGGGGCTTTTGACTTTGCTTTGCGTCATGCCCTGGCGTGCTGGATCGTGAAACTAGATTTCCGATGTCCCTCAGTCTGCTAAACTGCGCAAGGAGCGAAACTCATGCCGGATACTTTCGATTGGGATGACGCCGAAGAAATCGGCATTCGCCTTGCCGACAAATTCCCCGATCTTGATCCGCTCGGCGTGCGTTTCACCGATCTGCACAAGTGGGTCACCCAGCTCGAAGGCTTTTCCGGCGATCCCAAACTTTCCAACGAAGGCAAACTCGAAGCCATCCAGATGGCTTGGCTCGAAGAACTTCAGGACCGCAAAGGATAACGAAAATGGAAGACCTGCGATTTCCCATCGGCAAATTTGAAAAGAAAGCGCACGTAACCGCGGAAGACCGCCGCGCGTGGATCGCCGCTCTCGCCGAAGCCCCGGCAAAGCTTCGCGCCGTCGTCGCCGGTCTGACGCCGGAGCAGCTTCGCACGCCCTATCGTCCGGGCGGCTGGACCGTCCTCCAGGTCACGCATCATCTTCCCGACAGCCACCTGAACGCCTACGTGCGCTTCAAGCTCGCGCTGACGGAAAATGAGCCGACCATCAAGCCCTACAACGAAAAACTCTGGGCCGAATTGCCGGATTCGGCCACGACGCCAGTCGAAACTTCGCTCGTCATGCTCGAAGCGCTCCACCAGCGCTGGGTCACACTCCTCGGCTCGCTCGCCGACTCCGACTGGCAGAAAAAATTCCGCCATCCCGAACACGGCCTAATGTCGCTCGAAGATACTCTCGGCATATATGCCTGGCACGGACGCCATCACGTTGCGCATATTGCCGCGCTCCGCGAGCGCATGGCCTGGCCCGCCTCCTCATCCGCCCGCGCCTAGCAACGCGCCGCATCATATTTGGGGTGTCATCCCGAGCGAAGCCGAGGGATCTGCTTCTCCCGCCCCAAAGCAGCCAGCGTTTGGCGATTCCCGTCGCTTTCCTTATAATGTGGGAATCGCTTACTGCACGCGCGTGGCCCCGTGGTGCAACGGTTAGCACGCGGCCCTTTCAAGGCCGAAATACGGGTTCGATTCCCGTCGGGGCTACCAACCCACTGTCACTCACAAACTCGGTAAGCATCCGGCAAGCGTTGCCGCCGCACTCGCTCCCTCTCTCATCTTTCCTCTTGACAATCTAGATAAAGCCGCTATCCTTCCACTTGACTATCTAGAGGAGCACCGCCAATGACCGAAACGCCGGCACCCCCCGCTCCCAGCGAGCTCGTGCAGGGAACCCTCGACATGCTCATCCTCAAGACCCTCGTCCTGGAGCCCATGCACGGCTACGGCATCGCCGTGCGCATCGAGCAGATCAGCAGAGGAGTCTTTCGCGTCAATCCTGGCTCGCTCTTTCCCGCATTCCGCCGCCTCGAACGCGCCGGTCTGCTCAAGAGCGAATGGCGCTCCACCGAAAACAACCGTCGCGCGAAGTATTACAGCCTCACCGCGGACGGCCGCAAAGAGCTCAAGAGCGAAACGCGCGAGTGGGGCCGCCAGTCCGCGGCCATCGCCAGAATCCTGGAAGCCTCCTAGGAGCACCCATGCGCTTGCTGCGCAAAATCGCGGGCGGCCTGCGAGCCCTCTTCCACAAACAAAAATTGGAGCGCGAGCTCGATGAAGAATTGCGCGCCTACGCCGAATCCGCCGCCGCGGAAAAAATGAAATCCGGCATCAGCCGCGAGCCAGCCCTCCGCGAAGTCCGCCTCAGTTTGGGCAGTCCTGAAGGCCTAAAGGAAAACGTCCGCGCCGTCGGCTGGGAAACTTTAGCGGAAACTCTCTGGCAGGACGTCCGCTTTGCCATCCGCATCCTGGCGAAGACGCCGGTCATCACCGCCGTGGCACTGCTGTCTCTGGCCCTGGGCATCGGCGCGAATACCGCCATTTTCAGCCTGATGGATTCGGTGATGCTGCGTTCTCTGCCCGTTCAGAACCCCGAGGAATTGCTGCACGTCGGAATGCACTCGCCCGTCGCTGGAAATCGATTTCAGTCCACGTTTCCGAATTTAGTGTGGGAACAAGTGCGCGACCATCAGGATGTTTTTTCCGGCGCCTTCGCTTGGTTTACGCAGGACTTCAACCTCGCCGATGGCGGCGAGGTGCAGTACGCGAACGGCAGTCTCGTCAGCGGCGATTATTTCGCCACGCTGGGTGTGCGGCCGGCCGCGGGCCGCTTAATGACCCCCGCGGACGACCAGCGCGGTTGCAGTGGCGCCGCCGTCCTGGGTTACGGTTTCTGGCAGCAGCATTACGCCGGCGCGGAAAGCGCCATTGGCAGCCTGCTGCGCATCGGTGGCCATTCCTTTCCTGTGATTGGCGTGACCCAGCCCAATTTCTTCGGCGTGGACGTTGGTTATCGTTTCGACGTCGCGCTTCCCATCTGTGCCGAAGCGATCTTGAACGGAAAAAACTCCATGCTGGACCGCCGCTCCGCCTGGTGGCTGCGCATCGTCGGACGCTTGAAACCCGGAGTGAATTCCCAGCAGGCCGCGGCGCGCTTAAACGTCTTGGCGCCGCAGATGTTCGCGGCGACTCTGCCCTCCGACTGGGACGCCAAAGCCCAGCAAAATTTCCTCAAGCGCTCGTTCACCACCGAGCCTGCGGGAAACGGTCTCTCGTTTCTTCGGGACGACTATGAGCGTCCCCTGGAAACGTTGTTGGTCGTCGTCGGGTTAGTCCTGCTCATCGCCTGCGCCAATATCGCCAGCTTGCTGCTCGCTCGCGCCGCGGCGCGCCAGAAAGAAATCGCCGTGCGCCTGTCCCTCGGCGCCTCCCGAGGCCGCCTGATCCGCCAGGTGCTCACCGAAAGCATCGTTCTTTCTGTAGCCGGCGCATCCCTCGGAATTCTCTTTGCGCGCTGGGGTGGGCCGCTGCTCGTTCGCATGGTTTCTACCGCCGACCAAAAAGTCTTTCTCGACCTCTCCATGGATACCCACGTTCTCGTCTTCACCGTGGGAGTCGCCCTGCTGACCGGCCTGCTCTTCGGCATTTTGCCCGCCTTCCGCGCCACGCGTGTTTCGCTCACCTCCGCGATGAAGGGTGAAAACGCCGAATTCGCCGGGGGCCGTTCGCGGTTCCGTTCCGCGCAGTGGATTGTGGCGACCCAGGTCGCGCTCTCGCTCATTCTTCTCATCGGCACCGGGCTTTTCATCGGCAGCTTCCGCAAATTGCTCACTCTCGATCCGGGATTTGATCGCAGCAATGTGCTTCTCGTGAACACAGACGTTCACAATACGAATTCTTCGCCCGCCGCGCGCTTGGCGATCTACGGCCAGTTGCTCGAACGCTTGAAGGCCATCCCGGGCGTGGTTTCCGTCAGCCAGAATTGGTTCACGCCGTTCTCGAACTATCAGTGGAACCAGGAGATTTCCGTCGAAGGCTACACTCCGCCTCCGGGCGTGGAGCCCGTCGTCTATTTCAATTGGATGACTGCCGGATACTTCGCCACGCTGCGCACGCCCTTCCTCGCCGGCCGCGATTTCGATGGCGGCGATACCGCCGCTTCACCGCCCGTCGCCGTCGTAAATGAAACCATGGCGCGCGAGTTTTTCCCCAATGCCAATCCCATCGGAAAATACTTCCTCATCTCCGAATCGAATATCGCTTCTAAGAAACCGTTGCAGATCATCGGCCTGGTCCGGGATTCCAAGTACGATTCGCTCCGTGAAGCCGTTCTTCCCTTCGCCTACGTTCCCCTCAGCCAGATTACTGAAGTGCGCGAGGAGAGCACCTTCGAAATTCGTACCCCCATGAGCTCCTCATCGCTCATCCCCGCCGTGCGCGATGCCATGCGCAGCGTGAGTAAAGCCGCTTCGCTCCGATTTGTGACGCTCTCTGAGCAAGTGGACGACTCCCTCAACCAGGAACGCCTCCTCGCCATGCTCTCCGGCTTTTTCGGCGGCCTCGCCTTGCTTCTAACCGCCATCGGGCTTTATGGCGTGATGGCCTACGTGGTCACCCGTCGGCAGAAGGAAATCGGCATCCGCATGGCCCTCGGAGCGCAGCCCGCCTCAATCTTGCGCCTCGTCATGCGTAACGTCACCGCACTCCTCTTCGCCGGCATAGTTGCGGGACTCCTCGGCGCCTGGTGGACCACCCGCTTCGTCCAGCAACTCCTATTCGAGCTCGCTCCCCGCGACGTCCGGACCATCGCCCTCGCCGTGATTCTGCTCGCCGCCGTGGCGCTGCTCGCTGGCTACTTGCCCGCCCGCCGCGCCGCTCGCCTCGACCCCATGCGCATCCTCCGCGAAGAATAACCCTCGTGCCCTTTGTCGGCAGTGCCTTAGCTTGTATCTTTGGGTGTCATCCCGAGCGCAGCCGAGGGATCTGCTTTTCCGGCCTTCCGGCTCTGTGGGTGCCCCATCCTCCGTCCGCCCGGCGAACGAATGGTGGGGAATTTCGCTTTGCTTTTTTTCTCTGGGTGCCCCTCATGCCGATGTGGCATGTGGGGATTTTGCTTTTATTTCCTTCCCTTCTTTCTGCCTTCGCTTCTAGATCTTGTTCCCCGCGAATTCCACCCGGTCGCGCTCCTTTGCCGCCCAACGGTTCGCTGAAATCGCCCCCTGTCATTCAGAGCCCCGATGATTTGGATCGGGGCGAAGAATCTCCAATTAAACTCTTCGTCCCCCTTCCTCCGTACGAACCGGGTGCCCCATCCTCGCCGCGGCGAGGGTGGGGAATTTCTCTTTGCTTTTTTCTCTGCGTGCCCCACATGCCGGTCTTGCATGTGGGTTCTCTCGGTTCTTCTCTTCTTCGCCTTCTCGTCTTCTCTGTCATCCCGAGCGCAGCCGAGGGATCTGCTTTTCCGGTCTTGCATCCTTGTGGGTGCCCCATCCTTCGTCCGCCCGGCGAACGAAGGGTGGGGAATTTCGCTTCGCCTTTTTCCTCTGGCTGCCCCACAAGCCGAATTTGCACGTAGGGATTTTGCTTTTATTTCCTTCCCTTGTTTCTGCCTTCGCTTCTAGATCTTGTCCCGCGCGAACTCCACCCGATCGCGCTCCTTTGCCGCCCAAC
Organism: Candidatus Acidiferrales bacterium; assembly: GCA_050747245.1. GTDB lineage: Bacteria > Acidobacteriota > Terriglobia > Acidiferrales > UBA7541 > JBOGNO01. The sequence goes on along the minus strand of JBOGNO010000016.1, from coordinate 32,329 downwards.
AGTTCGCTGAAATCGCCCCCTGTCATTCAGAGCCCCGATGATTTGGATCGGGGCGAAGAATCTCCAATTAAACTCTTCGTCCCCCTTCTTCCGTCCGAACCGGGTGCCCCATCCTTCGTCCGCCCGGCGAACGAAGGGTGGGGAATTTGGTTGGTGGTATCCGCTTTAATCCTTCAGGGCGAATCAGATAAGGTATCATTCTTAAACTCGAAGGACGCACGGGCCGAAGGAAACGATGAGCCTGCGACTGGTTGAGGTCACCCGAGGCGAATTCCTGTATGGCTGCAAAAATTGCAGCTTCAAGCACCCGAAGAGCCCCGTGAGAAAACAGGATCTCGGGCCGCCTCCCACGCATGACTGTCCAGCAGCGCGTTGCGAGAAATACCCAAGTCTACTGCGTAAATTTTGCTCTCACTGCCAAGGCACGGCTCAGGGTACGGACGAGAATCCCCGATTTTCAATCAGGGAGGACATCGATGAGAATTCCGGCTACCCAGTCGTCGAGATCCTCAAGAACGGAGGGCAAATACATCGGTTCGATAGCCACTTTAGATTTGGTCGCCGTAAGGCGGAAATGCTTCTCGCATGCTTGCCTGCCCTGAAAGAGTTTGGTTGGTCTTCTCCCGAGCAAAGGCTTCGGTTCCAAACGCGAGTCTTAGAGGTCCCAGAATTTTGTATCAGGGTGAAAGTTTTCGTCGAGATGCATCCGGATTTTGAGAGGTCAACCGGAGAGGAGGTAGATCAGCCTTGGCTTCGACTGCAGGCAATGCCTCCTAACCAAGAACATTTGGGCTTGGGAGTAATTAAGTGCAGGGCCGTGTGGTCCGTTCAAGATGAACTTCGTGCGTGGGTGTCCAGTCAAGTGTGAGGCACCCGCCGAATTAGGCATCAAATTGTGGCATCTTCGCTCCCGCCGTGGCGCGGAAGGCCGAGGATACCGCCGGAGCGTCAGTCTGCGGAGAGCGGAAAGGGAATTCTTCGCAGGAAATCCGCCGAAAAAGGATTCTGCCGCGGATCAAGTGGGCACGGCTGACGCTACCAGCGTGGCAAACCCACCCAAGTGAAAATCGTGGCAACTCTACATCTCGCTGCGAAAATCACGCCCAATCAGCGGAACTCAAAAACAACAGGTTACTTAGCGGGTGCGGCCAGAAGAGCCTTTTCTTCCACGCTTATCAAACGCAACGTGGCGTGTCCTATTAACTCAGAGATGTCATTGCACCCGGCGGCCGCATTGTTCAGAAGAAGTACGGCAGATAAAGGCCCCGTACCGAGCGCTTTCCCCGCTGCCACGGACTGCAGGCCATCCTTGAGGATACCCTGAGAATGTTGGCCAGCGTTGATGACGACGTCATCCAGCGTGATGATCAAAGCCACCAATCTATAGGCGGATGGGCCGTACTTGTTCACATCATGAATGAGTAGGTGAGCGGTTGAGGCAACATCTGTGTCATTTCTGAATTTTTCTTCCGGAAGAAACGGTTTTGCCACCTGAAGCGCCTTCTCAAAACCAGTAACTTTTTCATCGGCCTTGTGAACCAATTCGTCGATCTCGGCTTCCGATGGCGAATTATTCTGAGCAAGGCAGGGCAACCCTGCAAACAGAACCGCAGCGCAAAGCAAGATGTGCTTCATCGGTCGTCTCCTGTATCGAAGCAGTGCAAATTGCCCCCGAAATGTCCCCGAACTATTCAAAAACAGCCAAAAATAGTCGAACGGAACTACACGCTATCACACTCTGAAACTAGGGTTTTGTCATTTTCAGGGCTTTACGATTCCCGAGCTTAAAATTAACAGGTACTAGTTCTTTACTTCCACGCTGGGGTATGTTACAATGTATTTGCTGCCTTAAATAGGGCTGCAACTGAAAATTGAGGAATTTAGACTGATGGGAGGGCGGAACCGCCGTAGCGGGCTCCGCCTTTCAAACTTTAAGGAGCGGAGGCCATTTCTAATCGGGACACCCTCACGAATAGAAACGCATGCAACTCATTGAAAACAAACGAGGGGAGGTCAGTCTAATCGGGACATATCACATGTCTTTCGCAGACCCAATTAGGCCCGTTTCAAATTGGGAATTTTCCTTCGCCCGCTCCGCTCTCCGAAATTCTAATCGAGACACTGTCGGAAACAACATCACACGCAACTCATTGAAAACAAAGGGGGGAGCAAATTCTAATCGAGACACAACCGCGCATTGGGAAAACTATCGCCCTCGGTCCCTTACCGAACGCGCATCGAGGGTGTGAGCGGCGTCCGGCGGTTGAGCGCCGCCGCTTCCCGGATGAGCCGGCGAAGATTCGCGTCGCGGACCTGCCGCGCTTCTCGCAATTTTACGTGCCGCAGATTCTTTCCCGTGCCTTCGAGAAGCCCCGCGGGATCGGAGAGCGAAGTCCCGCGCGTAAAGCCGAACGTCACATGATTTTTTCCCACCATCAGGAGGCAGATGGGCCCATGAAAATCGAAAGTGGGAATGCCCCAGGGATTGACGGTCTCGCGCGATCCGGGAACCGTTTTCTTCACCAGCCGCCGCAGCTCGTTCGCCACGCACTGGAGTTCTGCGCTTCCGCGCCGCATGCAGGCCGCAAAAGCTTTCGCCGCAGCTTGGCCCGTGGCCGCGCGCGAAGCAGATTTTTTTCCTGCGCTCGCCTTTCGCTTCGCCGCCATTTCTCCTCCCAAGCGCCGCAATCGAAATCGCGCCTTCGTTTCCCGGTTCGCGAGAAGCCCGGATTGTACATGCCTCGTCCCGCCCGCGGAAATGGTGTTAAGCTCCGTGAAAATCCTATCGGTGGTCTCCGGGAGGCGCATCATGCGATTCGGAAAAATCGTTTTCCTCGTGGCGGGGATTTGGGGCGTGCTGCTGATTGCGCCCCTGTATTTCATGTTCGACGTGATCGGACGCCAGGATCCGCCGGCGATTACCCATCCGGGATTTTTTTACGGTTTCGCCGGCACGGCTCTCGCATGGCAACTTGCATTTTTTGTGATTGCCACGGATCCAGCGCGCTACCGGCCGCTGATGCTCGTTTCCATTTTCGAAAAATTCAGCTACGGAATCGCTGTGGTGGTTCTGGTGCTCCAGCATCGCATGCATTCAACAGACTTAACTTTCGGCGCCGTGGACTTGTTGCTGGGCATTCTTTTCGCGATCGCCTATCTCAAAGCGCCGCGCTCTGCGCAACGACCGTGAGCTAATGAAAAGGTCGCCATGATAAAAATCCGATTCGTTCGATGGCGCGCATGCGCCGCGATTGCGATTTTCGTTTTCACTTCTGCGCGCGCGCAAGATCAGAAGCCCGCAGCCTCAGGCGCGGCGCCGTCGGCCGAAACTTTCCTCTGCCGGATCATCGAAGCGCATACGGATCCACAAATGCAAGTCACAGGGGCGGTTTTTCATCAAGCCGATGCGGCCGAACGCGCGCCGCTCGCGAAATTTATCCAGGAGAATTCAGGAAAGACGATTGAATTTGAAACTGCGGATGCACAGGTCCACTCCGCCACGCTCTTTCGGATGAAGAGCTGCTTCGGCCGCGGCATGTTGGTGCTGCGTTCCGGCGACGCGCATCTCGCCGAGCGGAGCACATTCACGCTTCGGCTTCCGGCCAAATGAATGAATTCGAATCAAGCGTCGAGGTCGTATGCGGTGCGCAGCCAGCGCTTCAATTCGTCGTCGATTTCATCGAGCGATGAAACCGGGATGCGGTGCGTGATGCGGTCCTTTTTCTGGAAGCCGCCGGTGTTGATGATCCGCTTGGGAGTTTTGTGATTCCCGAGCGCGAGGCCCAGGTCGATGCGTGTATTCGTCGTCGGCTTGATTTGCGCGAAGACATGCTCGCGATACAGCGGCACAATGGTCTTGCACGGACACGCTTTGACATCCGTTCCCAGCGCCGTCCCCATCTCCAGCAGCGCGTCATATATCGGGCGTAGTTTTTCCTTGGGTCCCGAATATTGTTCTTCGACATATTGCACCGCGACCTTCAAATACGATTCAGGATCGCTATCCTCGCCGCCCTTTCCTTCGGCGCGCTCGGCGATCCACCATGCGCCGTTTGTGCCCAAATTGAATTTTGTCTTCAGCCACTCGCGGCGCTTCTTCTCGTCTGCGGGTCCGGACTTGCGCACCAGCTCGATCCATTCCTCGAGCGAGCGGCCCGTCTTTTCCGGCAGCTTGGCGACCCACTCCTGCACCATCTTGACTCCCGGATGGACGCCGTATGAAAACTTTTTTCTGGCAGTGCGTGCAGTTGCCATCGAGCCGCTCCTTTCGAAAATAAACGTGACCTCGACCGCAAATAATTTTCCGTCGCAGGGCGGAACTCAGTTCCCCGCTTTCTTCGACATATCGGCGAAGACGGCTTTGGCGCGTCTTTCGCGCTCTTCTTTCGAAAGATTTTCTTTGCGCGTCGCGAGCGACCATTTGTGCCCGAAGGGATCTTCGAGCTGGCCGTAGCGGTCGCCCCAGAATTGGTCGGCGAGCGGCATGGTGACCTTGGCGCCGGCAGCCACGGCGCAGTTCCACAGCGCGTCCACGTCCTCGACGTAGATGTGCAGGGTCACGGGGCTGCCGCCGAGCGCTTGCGGCGACTGGATTCCCCACTCGGGGAACTCGTCGGAGAGCATCAGAATGGAATCGCCGATTTTCAGCGAACCGTGCGTCAACTTTCCATCGGGGGCGCTGGTAGAAAGACCGACCACCTCGGCGCCAAACGCCTTCTTGTAAAATTCAACGGCCTGCGCCGCGTTGCGAATCACCAAATGCGGCGTGAGTGTGTGGTGGCCTTCGGGAATCCCTTTGACATTTCCGCTCATCGTGTATCTCCTCAGCAGATTCTGCGCCAGACTAGTCGACTGCATTCTAGTACAGGAAGAATGACAAAAATCTACAGCCGAGAATGGTCGCAAGGCAAGTGGGGACAGCGGGGGCTAACGAGTGCGTTCGTCTTTTTCGATCTTGCCGTCGCGCAGGCGGATGACACGATGCGCGTGCGTGGCGACGTCTGCCTCGTGGGTGACCAGAATGATGGTATTGCCCTGCGAATGCAGCTTCCCAAACAGGGCCATAATTTCTTCGCCGGTCTGCGTATCGAGGTTGCCGGTCGGTTCATCCGCCAGCAAGATGGAGGGGTCGTTGACGAGCGCGCGGGCTACGGCGACGCGCTGGCGCTGGCCTCCGGAAAGTTCGTTGGGTTTGTGCATCATGCGATCGGTGAGATCCACTTGCTGGAGAGCGCGTCGGGCGCGCACCTGACGTTCTTCCGCGGGAGTGCCGTTGTAAATCAAAGGCAATTCGACGTTGTGCAGCGCCGTGGCGCGCGGCAAAAGGTTGAAGGTCTGAAACACGAAGCCGATATCTTTGTTGCGAATATAGGCGAGCTCATCGTCATCGAGTTCGCTGACCAGGCGCCCCGCTAGCCAGTACTGCCCTTTGGTAGGCGTGTCGAGGCAGCCAATGAGATTCATCAGCGTCGATTTTCCGGAACCCGAGGGCCCCATGATGGCGACGTACTCGCCCTTGCGGATGATGAAACTCACACCGCGGAGAGCGTGAACTTGCTCGGAGCCCATCTCATAGGTCTTCCACAAATCTTCAACGGAGATGACGATTCCGGAATCAACGAAATCCTGGCGGAAGGATTGGGGTGAGACGGCTTGTTCGACGTCCATTCGGCTCGGGCTCCTCGAGATTCGCTGCCGCAGTTTAACTTGAAGTTTCGTCCTGCTTGGGCGCCGAGTTGTCTACCTTGACGGAGGCGTTGGGGCGAAGCGTGCGCAGCGCCTTGTAGCTCCCGGTGACAATCTGATCGCCCGCTTTGAGCCCGCTCTTCACTTCGATATCCGTGATGCCTGCGATTCCCGTCTCCACGGGGACGAAGACAGCCTTGTTATTGCGAATGACGAAAACGCCCTGAACTTCCTGCTTGTCGGCGTCCACGAGAGGGTCGGTGCTCTTCGAAGCCGCGAGAGTTACATTTCCAGCGCTGCCGCCGTTGGCTTGCAGTTCGGCGTCGTGCAATTCCTTACGCGTGCGGATGGCCAGCGCCTGAATGGGTATCTTCAGGACACTGTGCTCTTCTGCAGTGCGAATTTTGGCGGTGGTGGAAAGCCCCGGCCGCAGTCCCGGCAGCGCCGTATCGAGCGTGACCACGACTTTAAAATCGCGCGCTTCCTGTGTGTTGGCGGTGGATTGCGTGGTGGTGGCCTGACCGGAAGTACGCAAAATGGCCTGATCGCCTACTTCGGTCACGTGCCCGACGAAAATTTTCCCGGGCAATGCGTCAATAGTGACATCAGCGGGCTGGCCATCACGAACATTGGTGATGTCGGTCTCATCCACCATCACTTCGGAAGTGACCACCGACATATCGGAAAGGGTAAGAAGGAAACTGCCGAGGGCGCTCTGAATGCCGGGAACCACGGTCTCGCCGACGCGTACCGGAATGTAGGTCACGAGGCCGTCAATGGGAGCCGTGTAAGTGGTCTTGCGAAGGACGTCCTTTTGATGCACGAGCACGGCGCGAGTCTGTGCGAGCATGGAATGCGATTGATCGAGGGCTGCTCGCGTCTGCTCCACTTGCGCTTTCGCAGCATTCACGCCGGCCGCGGCGGCATCGTAAGTAGCCTTGGAGGCGTCAAACTCGGATTTGGCGACCAACTGCTGCTGATAGAGCTGCTGGGTGCGCGCCCAGTCATTCTTCGCCTTCTCAAGATCGGCTTGGCGCTGCACCAGGGTTGCCTGAGCGGACTGGTAATTCGCGTCCGCCGATTTGAGCCCGGCCTCCGAAGAACCGACAGCGGCCTCCTGGGCGTTGACATCCGCGCCCGGCTGGATGCTCTCGAGCTTCAAGAGCACGTCGCCGCGCTTCACAATGTCGCCTTCCTTGGCCACGATTTCCGTGATTTTCCCGAAGCCCTCCGCATAGACGTTGGTGTATTCCTTCGGCCGGACTTCCCCGGAGGCGGAGACGACTGAAACGAGATCGCCGCGCGCGACTTTGCCGGTCTGCACGGTAACCACGTCTTTGTTCGCCTGGTTGTAGCTGACAAGGACAACGACGCCCAGGATTACAATCAAACCCACACCGATCGCGATCTTTTGCCACTTCTTCATGACTTATCCCCGCCTGTACGCCGCACCGGACTCAAATGCCCGCACGGCTCCTCACTTATCGATACGATTGCGCGATGCCAAAAGTTTCTCTCGCCAAGCTGCTGCGAGCAATTATTAACGCGGGTGGCGGAAACGGAAGAGAACGCGGGGCGTCGCTGCGCCCATTTCCAAACTCCCACGGTGCTGGAGGCCGAGGCGTCGCTAACTTCTTTACCTCCAAAGAACTATTATACATCTATTCCAAGGCTTAAGGGAATCCCAGTGCGAAAGAGCACTATTAAATTCGGAATTTCTCCGAACATTTAGACGCGGCAGGTGGGCAAAAAGAGAGCGGGGATTTGCTGCCAATTTTGTCCTGGGCAGGGGTGTTGGAACCCTAGGACAGGTTAGGGCGCAAAAGTCCAAGCTGCGCTGACCAGCGGCCAGGCTCATCTGGATTAGGTTGTTGGGGGACAGGAACATGCCAAACTTGACGGGCAACCCTTCGTGGTGGGCCTGATTCTTAATTGGCAGCATAGTGTCCTTAAGGGGAATCTTACGTTGACCTGTCCTTTCGAACAGGCTAGAATTCCACGATATCTGGGGGAAGAGGTGTCTGCATGAGGCCACGGGGAAGCGTATTCCTATCTGCACTGATTGCGGGGTTCCTTGCTATTTGCTTGCCCGCTTTTTCAAGCCCTCAGCAGGACCAGACTACCGGCCAGAATAAAAAAGAAAGTGACAAGGGAAAGAAGAAATCGGATCGCTCGCTATTCAATGAGCTCGAAAGCCCTTATAAGAAGTGGCTGAACGAAGACGTCCCGTACATCATCACTCCGGAAGAACGCTCGGCATTCCTGCACTTATCGACAAACGAAGAGCGCGAATCGTTCATTGAAAATTTCTGGCTGAGGCGCAATCCCAACCCAGACTCGCCGGAAAATACCTTCAAAGAAGAGCACTACCGCCGGATTGCCTATGCCAACGAGCACTATTCTTCGGGCATCCCAGGATGGAAGACGGACCGCGGGCGCATCTACATCATGTGGGGCCCCCCGGATGAAACCGAAACGCACCCGAGCGGCGGAACGTACGACCGCCCGCCAGAAGAGGGCGGCGGAACGACGTCCACATACCCATTCGAAAAATGGCGCTACCGGTACCTGGAAGGAATCGGGAATGAAGTCATCCTTGAATTCGTGGATCCGACCGAAAGCGGCGAATACCATCTGACGAACGATCCCGGCGAGAAAGACGCGCTGCTGCACGTGCCCGGCGCGGGGCTGACGGAAATGGAATCCATGGGCCTTGCGAGCAAGGCCGACCGATTCACGAATACGGACGGCTCGACCCTGGCGCGGCCCATCGGGATGCGGCCGGCGAGCATGGACGAGTTCTCGCGTCTGGAATTATTCGCGAAGATTCAACAGCCGCCGCCGGTAAAGTTCAAGGATCTGGAAGCGCTGGTCACTTCACGAATCGTGCGCAACCAACTGGCGTTCGAGTATCGGTTTGATTTCGTGCGAGTGACGAGCGATACGGTCCTCGTGCCCATCACCGTGCAAATTCCCAACCGGCAGATGAGTTTTCAGGACAAGAATGGAGTGCAATCCGCGACCGTCAACGTTTTTGTGCGCATCAGCACGCTATCCGGGCGCATCGCGCAGACATTCGAGGATGTGATCAAGCAGGACGTTCCCGAGAGCCTGCTGCAACAGTCCCTCAAGGGATTTTCCATCTATCAGAAGGCCGTGCCGCTAAGCCCCGGCCTGTACAAACTGGCTATCGTGCTCAAGGACGTGAACAGCAACAACGTGGGAGTGATTGATACGGCGCTGCACGTGCCGCGCTACGAAGAAGACAAGCTGGCCGCGAGCACGCTCATACTTGCCGACGACCTCCGCCGCGTGGGCCCGAAGGATATTGGGATCGGGCAGTTCGTGCTCGGCGACGTAAAAGTCCGGCCGAAAATGGATGCGACGTTTGCGCCGGAAGACAGGCTGGGAATTTTCCTGCAGGTGTACAACCTGAAGGTGGACGACAAGACGCACAAGCCGGACTGCCAGATTGAATACAGCGTGTACAAAGACAAGGATGCGACTCCGGTGCTCAATTACCACGAGACCACCGAGCAACTCGGAGAACACGGGGCGGAATTGACGCTCGAAAAAATGCTGACTCTTGGCTCGCTTACCCCCGGGAAGTACAAACTGCAAGTACAGGTGACGGACAATCTGGGCAAGCAGACAATTTCTCCGTCGGCGGATTTCACAGTGAAGCAGGTCCCCGCTTCCAAATGAGAGCGGGAGGAAAGACAACGGTGAATGCGGACGTGAAGTTCGGAATGATTCGCGCGGTGGCGCTAGGCATCGTGCTGCTGGCGACGGCGGCGGTACCGCTCGGGGCGGCCCCGCCACAACATGAGGGGCGCATTGCGGGCGTGGTTGTAGACCCCTCCGGAACTCCGCAGATGGGCGCCACGGTGATGATTGCCGCGGAGCAATTGCGCGGGACAGCCTCCCAGGATCTGCTCACCAATGCCGCAGGACAGTTTGCGACGGACCGCCTTCTCCCCGGCCTCTACAGCGCGCGCGTGACGCTGGCGGGCTTCCTGCCGGTCATCGAACAGCACATCCGGGTGAGCGGGGGCACGACGCTGCTGCATCTCGAACTTGGATCAGTATTTTCCTCGCTGGAGCGGTTGCGGCGTCCAGCGAATCAGCCGGCGGACCCTGACGAATGGTCCTGGGTATTGCGTACATCAGCCTCGGCGCGCCCGGTGCTTCGATTCGAAGACGGAGAGGTTGTGTACGACGGCGAGTCAAGTTCCGCGGAGACGGCTGCCAATCGCCAGCCGCACGGCCGGCTCGAGTTGACCTCCGGCGCGCGGCATCCCGGCTCGGTTTCCAATCTGGCGGATTCCCCAGGCGGCGCATTTGCGTATGACCAGCACATCGGAATCCAGGGCCGCCTGCTCATGGCCGGGCAATTCAGTTATGAAAGCGCGATTCCTTCGGGAGGATTTGCAACTGTCTGGCTGCCCACCGGGGATGCGAAGACCGGGCCATCTACTTCTTTGGTGATGCGCGAATCGCGCGTAGGTTCCGAGGGACTGGCATTCCGCGGGTTGAAAATGAGCCATGACAGCGGATTCGCCCTGGGAGACCGGCTGAGCGTGCATTACGGTGCGGAATATATTATGGCCGGGCTGGGCCGGGAGACTTCGGCGCTGCGCCCGCGCGGCGAACTGACGATGGAAATTTCCCCCACCTGGCACGGAGCGATGATTGTGGCTGCGCAACCATGGCCCGATTCCGATTTTGCTCCGAGTGCGCTCGAAGCCGCCGTCAATTCGCTGGATTCTTTTCCGACCGTGATGTATCGCGACGGCCGGCCCGTACTCCAGGGCGGCTGGCATGAAGAGCTTGCAGTCGAACATGCTTTCGGCTCGAAGGCTTCTCTGATTGCATCCGCGTTCCACGATCGCTCCGACCACACGGCGGTTTTTGGACGCGGCGACGTCTCCGGCCCCGATTTCCTGCGCGATGGATTTTATACCAACGCATTCGCGTATGACGGAGGCACCAGCGCGTCGCTGGGCGCGCGCATTGCTTACCGTCAGAAGTTTTCCGATAATTTGGAAATGGATGTGGTGTACGCGTATGCGGGAGCGCTCTCCCCTGCTACCGCAAGCGTGCCCGGAGAAAACCTTCGCGACATGCTCGAGACGCACTACCGCGAAAGCCTCGGGGGGCGCGTTTCTTCAAAGCTGCCGCGAACCAAGAGCCAGGTCATCGTAGGTTACAAGTGGATCAGTGGGCCAGTGGTCTCCCGGCAAGATCCTTATGGCGAAGCGCTATACCATTTAGATCCAAATCTCAGCTTTACGTTCCGCCAGCCGCTTCCTAGTTTCTTCCCCTGTCACATGGAGGCCATCGCTGATTTCGGAAACCTTTTGGCACAGGGTTATGTTCCGATCGTAACGAACGACGGTCGCGTGCTTCTGGTTCCCTCCTACCGAACCTTCCGAGGCGGAGTGAGCTTCCAGTTCTAGCCCGAAATCTCGATATTGGAATTAGGATAATGGTTTCCAAAAATAATACACAACGCAAGAATCTGCGCTCACCAGTCTGTAAACTACAGATTATAAATTATTTACTATGTTCTGGATATCCGGTTATGTGGAATTCGACGTGCACTTAATTGTTGGCAGTCTGTAGGGTTTTGGTGTCTTCCAATGAACGATAGTTTGCGAATTCGGTTAGGTGCTGTCGTTTTGGCACTGCTGACAGTCGCTGCTGTCGTTTTCGCTATACTGAATTTTCAGCAGAGTTCCCGATATATCCCTCCCGATGATGGCGTAACCTGGCGCGACACAGCAACCGGCCACGTGGAGGCGTGGCATATCGTACCGGGCTCTCCCGCCGAGAAAGCGGGAATCCAACGCGGAGACATCGTCTGCTCCATCGAAGGCACGGAAATTCATCGAGCAACACAGGTCACGCGCCAGCTTTATCGCGCCGGCCTCTGGACACAGCTGAATTACCAACTGGAACGTAGCGGAGAAAAATTCGAAGTCCCGCTCATCACTGGGCCGCCCGACCGGCCAGCTTCACTGCAAAATTTTCTGCGCATTGTGGCCCTGGTGTATCTCTTCATCGGGCTATTCATATTTTTCCGGCGGTGGAATGCGCCTCGCGCGGTTCATTTCTACATTCTGTGCCTGATTTCCTTCATCTTTTACAGTTTTCATTACACCGGCAAGCTGAACGATTTCGATCGGATCATTTATTGGGGGAACGACGTTGCCTGGCTGCTCCAGGCGGCGCTGTTGCTGCACTTCGCGCTGGTATTTCCCGAACGGCGGCGGCGCACGTGGCCGTGGCTCGCCGCGATTTATGCGGTTCCGGCAATTCTTCTTCTCGTGCGGTTGGCGATTGCCTATCAGATGCTGGATCTATTCCCCTCGCCGTTCGCCGAATCGCTGCTGGACCGCGTTTATATGGCCTACCTGTCAGTTTATTTCCTAGCCGCGGCTTTCGTATTTTTCCTGAGTTATCGCCGGGCACCGAGCGGAGTGCTGCGGCAGCAATTGAAATGGGTCACCGGGGGGACGGTGGCGGGCATCGTGCCGTTCCTTACAGTCACGGCTATTCCCTACATCGCCGGCGCGCAACCTTCCTCATGGATGGCGGCCGGTGTGCTCTCGCTCGGCCTGATCCCGCTGTGTTTCGGCTACGCCATCATCCGCTACCGGCTGATGGACGTGGACATCATTTTCAAGCGCGGCCTGGCGTACACATTCGCGACGGCCGCAGTGGTAGCGGTTTATTTTGCATCCATCGCGCTCATTGGAGAGCTCTTCCACACGGCGTGGCCAACGGGGCCTGGGGGAGCGGTGATCGCAATCGTCGTCGCCGCCTTCTTCTTTGAGCCGGTGCGCAACTGGGTGCAGGCCAAGCTCGACCGGTTCTTTTACCGCGACCGGCTGGACTACCGCCGCACGCTAGTGGAATTCGGGCGCACCTTGGCGAATGAAATTCGCCTCGAGCCCCTGCTGGCATCCATCCTCGACCGCATCTCTCAGGCGCTGCTGGTGGATCGCCTGGCAATTTTCCTGGAGGATCCGGCTCAGCCTGGCCGGTTCATCCTGGCGCGCTCCATGGGACTGCATTTTGAAGGCCCGCTCGATTTAAACTTCCTCGATCCCTCGCGGCCGGCATTGCAACGCGGGTGCCTCTTCTATGAATCGGCCCGCGCGGCGCTAAGCGAATCCGAATCCGTGCGCCGCTCGATCGAGGAGCTGGATCTAAATTACTTCATCTCCTGCCGCGCGCGGGAACGCACCGTGGCCGTTTTCGGCCTAGGCAAGACGGTGGACGGCGATTTCCTATCAAGTGACGACGTCGAGCTGCTCTATACCATCGCCGGTTATGTGGCCATGGCCATCGAGAATGCGCGCCTGTATCACTCGCTGGAACAGAAGGCTTCGCAAATCGAGCGGCTCAAGGATTTCAGCGAGAATATCGTCCAGTCACTGCGCATCGGCGTGCTGACCGCGGATCTGGACGACCGCATTGAATCGTGGAACCCCGAGCTTGAACAGCTGCTGGACATTCCGCGCGAAGAAGCCGTTGGCCACACGCTCTCGCAGGTACTTCCCTCCGATCTCGTTTCCGAGATTCGCGCGCGCGCAGCCGATGAACACGTTTCCGGCATTTATCGCTTCCGCATGGAAAGCCGCACGCGCCGGCAGTTGGTGGTAAACGCGTCCATCGCGCCGCTGGTGGGCAAATCGAATGAGCGGCTCGGACGTCTAATTCTGATTGACGACATCACGCAGCGCGTGCGGCTGGAGGACCAGCTGGTCCAGACGGAGAAACTCACGTCGCTCGGATTGCTCGCTGCCGGCGTGGCGCACGAGGTGAACACTCCCCTGGCCGTGATCTCGAATTACATTCAAATGTTGGCGAAGCAGATCCCCGACGATGATCCACGACAGAAGACCATCGACAAGATCGTGAAGCAAACTTTCCGCGCGAGCGAAATCGTCAATAACCTGCTGAATTTTTCGCGCACCGGCGGGGCCGAGTTCACCGAGGTGAACCTGAACAGCGTTTTGGAAGAAACTTTGACGCTTGTCCAGCATCCATTCAAGACAGCGCGGGTGAGCGTGCTGAAGACGCTTTCGACCGAATTGCCGCCCGTGCTGGGTTCGATGACACGGCTGCAGCAGGTGTTTCTGAACCTTTTCATGAACGCGCGGGATGCCATGCCCAACGGGGGGATGCTCGAAGTGCGCACCGGAAGGCAAAATGGCTGCGTCGAGGTCGAAGTCACGGATACCGGCACGGGAATTTCCGCCGAGCACATCCACCGCATTTTCGACCCGTTCTTCACCACCAAAGCCACCGGCCGCGGCACCGGCCTGGGCCTATCGGTGAGCTACGGGATTATCAAAGAACACGCCGGGAAGGTGCAGGTGCGCTCTACGCCGGGAAAGGGCACGACATTCAAGCTCGAGTTCCCGGTGGCGCGCAAGGCTCTCCATGTCTAAGGGAACGATTCTCGTTGTTGACGACGAAGCAGAAATTCGCGAAGGGCTAGAAGCCCTGCTGACTTCGGAAGGATTCGAAGTTGTGCCCGCGGAAACCGGTGAGCAAGGGCTCTCGCGGCTGGAAGACCGGCCTTACGATTTGCTGCTTCTCGACGTCAGCCTGCCCGACCACAACGGCCTCGACCTGCTTCGCGAGATCCGCCGGCGCGATCCCGACCTCTCCATCATTCTAATCACCGCATTCGGCTCCGTGGACATGGCGCGCCAGGCGTTCAAGGGCGGCGCGCAGGACTACATCACCAAGCCGTGGTCGAACGATGAGTTGCTCGCGCAGGTGGCGCTGGCCATCGAGGGCCGGCGGCTGCGCGAAGAAAACCTCCACCTGAAGCGCGCGCTCAAGCAGCGCTACAACTTTCCCAACATCCTCGGGAAAAGCGAAAAAATGTTGGCGGTGCTTGATCTTGTCGCGCAGGTAGCGCCTTCACGCTCCACCGTGCTCATCGCCGGCGAGAGCGGTACGGGCAAGGAGCTCATCGCCAAAGCCATTCATTCGGCGTCGCCTCGCGCCGACAAGCCGTTCATCGCGGTAAATACCGGCTCGATTCCCGTGGACCTGCTCGAATCACAGCTTTTCGGCCATGTGAAGGGCGCGTTTACCAGCGCCGTGGTCTCAAAAAAGGGCCTCTTTGAGGTGGCTGATCAGGGAACCATTTTCTTCGATGAGATCAGCACCATCAGCCCGGAAACGCAGGCGAAGCTGCTCCGTGTCATTCAAGAACGCGAGTTCATGCGTCTGGGCGGAACCGAAACCATCAAAGTTGACGTGCGCATCGTTGCCGCATCGAACGAGGATCTGCTCTCGCTGGTGCGCGAAGGCCGATTCCGCGAGGATTTATTTCACCGCTTGAACGTCATCGCCCTCCACCTGCCTCCGCTGCGTGACCGGAAAGAAGACATCCCGCTGATGCTGGAGCGGTTCCTGGAACGCTTCTGCCAGGAGAACGGCCGTCCTCCGCGGCTGTTCACGCAATCGGCGATGAAACACCTGATGGATTACGACTGGTCGGGAAACGTGCGCGAGCTTGAAAATGTGGTCGAGCGTGCTGTGGTCCTCTCGACCTCACGGGATATGGATGTGGATCTGCTTCCGGAAACGGTTCGCACGCGCGAAATCGTCAAAGGACTGCGCCTGCAGCTTTCCGAGTTTCTCCCTCCCGCTCCCGGAGAGGCTTCTGGGCGTGCGACCCCGTCGCGCTCCCTGTTTGAAATTCTCGAGGAAGTGCAACGCCGCATCATCGTGGATATGCTCGAACGCACGAACTGGAATCAAACGGAAGCCGCGGAGCGGTTTCAGATTCCGCTTTCAACCCTCAACCAGAAGATCAAGAGGCTGGGCATCGAAACCCGCCGCCGCAGCCCCCTCCCGCGCGGCGGCGGAATGACGGCGGAAGCCGAAGGTTTCGCTGCCGGCAAATAGTAACGTCGCAAATTCTCCCCCCCTTGTTTTGGATTCTTATTTTGCCGTAGGCAGTTTATTATCGCGGAAGACGGCCTGCTTGATGTCCACGCCGTCCAGCTTTACTTCCGTTAAATCCAGCTCACGCAGGCTCGCGGACTTTACATAAGCGCCCGTCAAATCGGCGCCCCGGAGAACCGTCTGGCGGAGGTTTGCGCCTCCCATCAAGCACCCCTGCAGATTGGCTCGGGAAAAATCCGCGCGAAAAAGCTCGGCGCCGCTCAGGTTGGCCGCAGTCAAATTGGCTCCTTGCACCGATGCCTCGGTCATATCGCTGTTGCGAAGATCGCAGTTTCTCAAGTCCGCCGCGGACAAATCCGCGCCACTCAACTTGCATTGACCCAAATTAGCAGATTTGAGTTTCGAGCCACGCAAATCCGCCATCGCAAGATTGGCTCCTTGCAAATCTGCTCGAGAAAGATCGGCGCCCGCAAGATTCGCGCGCTCGCCGCCCTCTTCTCCGCGCGTAAACTTCGCGTGCGCCGCCAGGATATCCGTCAGGCGTTTGCCGCTATGCCGGATTCTCGAAGGTGATTTCATTCGCGCGACATTCTAAAGTATCTTCGGGGAAACCATGAAAGCTGCTTCGCAACAATTCTACAGAAATTCGGCTTTGTGGTAATAGCGAAGAATTTTCTGCGAAAAATCTCGCTGCCTTTCGCGCTCCCGCGCAGCGACGTTTCGTGCCGCTCTTCGAGCGGGTGTGATAAGGTAAACGCAGCATGACGATTCTCGAAAAACTCAAATCCCGCGCTCGGGCGCTCCCCCAGCACATCGTACTACCGGAGGGCGAAGACGGGCGTGTCATCTCCGCTGCGGCGGACGTTACGGCCGGGAAGTTTGCGCGCCTTACCCTCCTTGGCCGGCGCAAAATCATCGAAGCAAAAGCGCAGGAAGCCGGAGCGAATCTGAGCGGGGTCGAGCTGCTCGACCCCAACGCCAGCCCGAAGCTCGAAAGCTACTCCCAAATTTATTTGGAGCGCCGCCGCGCGCGTGGCACGACGCTCGAAGAAGCCCGCGAAACCGCGCGTAGGCCGCTCTTCTTCGCCTCGCTAATGGTTGCGGCAGGCGACGCGGATGGTTCGGTGGGCGGTGCCGCGAAAACCACGGCCGAAACCGTTCGCGCAGCAATCCACTCCATCGGCCTGGCCGCCGATTCCAAACTGGTCTCCAGTTTTTTTCTGATGGTCGTGCCGCCGCGCGAAGGAGCCGTCTTCGGCGTCAATGGCGCAATGCTCTTCGCCGACTGCGGCGTGGTGCCCGACCCATCCGCCGAGGAACTCGCCGAAATCGCGATCGCCACGGCGCGGAGCGCCCGGGCATTCCTCGAGACGACGCCACTCGTCGCGCTGCTTTCGTTTTCCACCAAAGGCTCTGCCGAACACGCGCGTATAGCGAAAGTTCGCGAGGCCCTGAAAATTGCCCGCACGCGTGCTCCGGAACTCGAGATTGACGGCGAATTGCAGGCCGATGCCGCGCTCGTTCCGTCAGTGGGACGGAGCAAATCGCCCGGTTCGCCCGTCGCCGGCCGCGCCAACGTTCTTATCTTTCCGGATCTCGATTCCGGGAACATCGCTTACAAGCTGGTTGAGCGCCTTGCCGGAGCTGTGGCGCTCGGGCCCATCCTGCAGGGCCTGGATCGTCCAGCCAACGACCTTTCACGAGGCTGCTCTGCCGCCGATGTCTCGAGCGTCGTGGCCATCACGGCTGTGCAAGCCATCGCGCGCAAGGAGACCGCTTCGCGCGTTGGAAGCGGATGAGCAATCGGCTAGGTCACAGGTCTCCATGCCATTTCTGAAAATCTCGAAGCGAATCGACAAGATTCCTCGCCTCTGGTGTAAGTGCGCCGCGGGCCTGCTTGTGTTGGCGTTGGCTCTGTTGGCATCGCCCGCGCTCCGGGCGCAGGATACGGAGCAAACCGAAGACGAACTCGTCGCCAGTCTCGCTTGCGGCCGCGTCGTGATTGCGGTGACAAAAGACGCGATCTTGATTGCTTCAGTCGAAAACAAAATTGAACCTGCCACGCGCCCGCCCGTGATCGTCCCGCTAGGCACTCGCCGCGCCGCGATCTTGCTCGGAGCGGATATTTGGAGCGTGCCCTCCTCAGGAGTGCTGCTCGCGCGCCTCGACCAAGAGCTGGGACATTTGCATTCCAGCACTCAGCTAAGCGCGCCGCATCTTCAGCAAGGCGAAGGTGCGGAAGCCGTCGAACTGGAGATGCTCGCCACTGGCCTTCGCGACCGCCTCAATGAAATCGTGGCGCAAATTCACGGCCGCCTCGACTTGCACCCGGACGAACCCATCGTCGAATTGCTCATCGCCGATTATGTCGCTGCCTACGGGCCGGAGGTCTGGCTGGTGAGCTACACGGTTTCGCAGGAACCTATCCGCGGAGATTACTATTTCTCCAGCACGGTCGCTCGCCCGCGGTTCGACCAACTCTGGCCTCCTGAGAAAGGCCAGCCCCACACGCTGCTCGAGATTCAGTATCCATCCGACGCTTCTTCTGAAACCTTGCTCTCATTGCTGCAGAAAAATGATCCGCGCCTCGAGAACATTTCGAGCGCAGACGCCGTCATCGCCGAAACATTCCGTAGTTGCGATTCGAGAAAAATTGAATCTCCTGAGACGCTGCAATTCCTCCGCGCGGCTCTGGACAGAGTTACGCCGCCAGGCGCGGGTGAGGCCATCGCATTGATCAGCGAAAAAACCGGCTTCGAATGGATTTTGGAACCTCCCAAAGAAAAGGAAATCGGGCCGCAGAAGAACCGTCCCCCGAGCGCGCCAACACTCATAAAACCCTCAAACTGAGTTGAGATCAGATTTTGCAGTAGGACTATTTTTTGATACCAGAGAGGTGATTTTTCAATCGCTCGTTCTTCTCGGTCACCGAACGCGCCAGGTCGCCTTTGTGGCTCTCCATGCGCGTTTGCATTTCAGGGTCAAACGTGGCGATGATTTCCGCGGCTAGGATCGCGGCGTTGATCGCACCCGGCTTGTCAATCGCCATCGTCGCCACGGGGATTCCGGCGGGCATCTGTACGATGGAAAAAAGCGAGTCCACTCCGTTGAGCACCGTCGTCGCCATCGGCACGGCAATCACCGGCAAAGTCGTCGCCGCCGCCACTACGCCTGCGAGATGCGCCGCTCCCCCCGCCCCCACGATAATTGCCTTAAGGCCGCGCGCGCGGGCCGTGCGCGCATACTCATGCGTTCGTTCCGGCGAACGATGCGCCGACACAATCTCCATTTCATACGAAATCCCGAATTTATCGAGCGTCTTGGCGGATTCTGACATAACCGGCAAGTCGGTGTCCGAACCCATTAAGATTCCTACCAGCGGCGCTTTGTTATCGTTCAGCACTTCCAGTCCTTTCCTCGCCAACTTCCTGTGCTTCCGTCCTCACTCGGATTAATTCAATACTGTCTCCACGCGCAACGCGCCCGCCCTCAACCACCCGACAGAGCCATCCACGTTGCCCCCGCAGTTCCTCCCGGAGCCCCATACGAATCTCATCCATCCGAGCGCACGGATGGCAGGGTTCGGTCAATTCAAGGAGTGATTCTCCAATTCTCAGCACCCCCCCTGCCGCCAGAGACTGCATGTCCAGCCCCAGCGTTGTGACGTTCTCCTTAACAGCGCCGGGCAAAATCTTAAGCCGCTCCAGCGTCTCGATATCGATTAGCAATACCTGCCGCTTGCTCCCTGGCCGTCCGTGAATGCAACCCTCGAATCCCTTGTCTTGGACGACCTGCGCTTCGGCCACTTCCTTTACCGGAAACCTGTGCACCAAAGCGACGAAAAGATGCGCAACTTCCGCCAACCCATCAACTCCCAGCCGCACGTCCCTGCGGCACAAAAGCTTCCCCAATGTCTCGACGGAACTGCATCCCCTCAAATTGAATTTCTCCGAGCGCGGTATAGACGACCTCTCGCGCTGCCTCAATATCATGTCCATGACCCGCAACTGCGAGGATTCGTCCACCACATGTATAGTAGTTATCTCCGGACTTCTTCGTTCCGGCATGGAATACGGCCAGGCTTCTATCTTGCTTCACTCGGCTTAGCCCGCGAACTTGGCATTCATTTGAAGATCTCCCCGGGTAACCTTCAGCCGCGGCAACTATGCACGCGCTAGCACCCGGCTTCCATTTGAGCCTAAATGGCGCGAGCTTGCCTTCGGTTGCGGCCTCCAATGCTTCTGCCAGATCGAAATCCATGCTCATCACCAGCGCTTGCGTCTCGGGGTCGCCCATCCGGCAATTGTACTCGAGTAGCTTCGGGCCGCTGTTTGTCAGCATCAGCCCACAGTAAAGGAATCCGCGGTATGGAGTGCTGTCTCGGGTCATCCCTTCCACCGTTGGCCGGACGATACGCTGCATGATCTCCCGTTCGATCTCAGCTGAAATCAGGCCGTCGGCCATGAATGCCCCCATCCCTCCCGTGTTCGGGCCCTGGTTGCCGTCGAGAAGCCGCTTATGGTCCCTTGTTGCAGCCATAGGAAGGATGGTTTCCCCGTCCGTGAGGACGATGTATGAAAGTTCCTCACCCTCCAGCCCCTCCTCTACGATGAGGCTGTTTCCGGCTTCCCCAAATACGCGCTCTTCCATCACTCGATTTATGAACGCCGTAGCTTCATCTGGAGAAGACGTAACTAGGACGCCCTTTCCGCCGCACAAACCGTTCGCCTTCAATACCGTCGGCCAATCCACCTCACATACCGATGCATAGGCATCCACAGCCGAATGGAATATCCCGTACACCGCGGCCGTAGGAATCCCATGCTGCTGCATGAATTGCTTGGCGAATACCTTGCTCCCTTCCAGCTGCGCAGCTTTCTTTGTCGGGCCGATGATTTTGAGTCCGCGCTTGCTGAACTCGTCCGCAACGCCTTGCACAAGCGGCAACTCAGGCCCACAGAGAGTCAGGTCAGCTCCGAGTCGTCCGGCAAGATCCGCTAGATTTCCGGAGTCCGAAAGATTCGCCGCCAGGCATTCGACCTCGTCCGCAATCCCGCCATTCCCGGGGGCACACCAGATTTTTTCCACGCGCGGACTCTGCCGCAACTTCCACACCAGCGCGTGCTCGCGTCCCCCGCCGCCGATCACCAGAATCTTCATGACGATGTGCCTTGAAACGATACGGCGTCGCGCGTTTCAGTGTCAACCCATCTTCTGCCGTCTCCGAATGCATCTTGCTCTTTGCAAGGCATCGGTGTTCTCATCTTCACTCCTATGCGCTGGGATCTTTGGCTGGTTCTTGTGGTCCTCGGCATTATCGTGCCCTGGCGCGGCTCAGTTCGCGTGCGCAAGCTTTTGAGCCAGCCAGATCTATCCAGTCTGGAGCGCATTTCCGTCTATGCCTCAACGATCGCTTTCCAATGGCTAGCCGCTGTGATCGTTTTCTGGAGAGCAATGGTCCGATGCATTTCGCTTACCTCGTTGGCTCTCGCCATCCCCAACCGTGCGCGCACCATCCTCATCTCCATTGGTTTCGCTGCGCTTCTCACCGGATATCAACTTCTGGGAATTCGCCGCATGGCATCGCTACCGCGCGAAAAGCAGGGCTTCAACGGCGAATTGGTTCGCAAATTGATGCCGCGCAATTCGGTGGAACTCCTGGCCTTCATGGCCCTGGTCGCCACAGTAGCTTTGTGCGAAGAGTTTCTCTATCGCGGGTTTGTTCAATCCATTTTTGGATTCCAAATTTGGCGCTCCGCGACTGCCGGTGTAATCGTGTCCGCGGCATTCTTTTCTGCCGCACACCTTTATCAAGGACGTCGCGGATTGTTGGTAACTTTTTTGGCCGGCATTCTTTTTGCCGTCGTTCGCCAGCTTACGGGAAGCCTTCTCCCGACGATGCTGGCACATTTCGCCGCCGATTTTGTCGCTGGCGCACTGGGCTGGCGCCTCATCTCAGGGGCCGGCGCCAGACTCGCGTCCGGCTCGACCGACGGCGCCGTAGATTTATAAAAATAACAGATAATGTATATTATCATATGATTACTAAAGACTACCAACAACCCTCCGCCAGCGACATTTCATCTATTCTGCGGCGATTCTCCATCGCACCCGACGACCTGCTAATTTCACGTATTCAAATCTATCTCGAGCTTCTCGATCGTTGGAATCGCGGAGTTTCGCTCACCTCCCTACGAGATCCCCTAGATATCGTGCGGACTCACTTCGCCGAGAGCCTTTTTGCCCTAAGAGCAGTTCCCATTGAGCATGGTCGGCTCGCCGACGTGGGAACTGGCGCGGGATTTCCTGGATTTGCATTGAAATTGGGCTGCCCTGATCTTGAAGTTACGCTAATTGAGTCGAATGCTAGAAAATGTGCTTTCCTCTCTGAACTAAAGCGAGCACTCGAAATGAAAGGAATCTCAGTAATAAGGTCCGGCTATGTGGACTTCAAACTTGCTACGAATCGCTTCGACTCTATCGTTGCCCGAGCTCTCGGTGGTTATACGTCGCTTCTGAAGTGGGCTTCTGCAGCTCTGACTCCTACTGGCCGCGTTATCCTGTGGCTTGGAAGATCAGAAACAGGGGCGCTCTCGTCGCTAGAGAAGTGGTACTGGATGCCTCCCGTACTGATTCCTCTCTCGCGGCAACGCTTCATTCTCGCTGGATCTCCTCGCAGGCCATAGAATTAGTTCCACGTGAAACAATTTTAAATAAAAAATGGCGTTTCACGTGAAACTTCTTGATTATCGGAGAAATTCTCTGCTATTTTCCTACACGTAATCTGAGGGATCTGGCTTGGCCCGAGTTATTGCTATTGCAAACCAAAAGGGTGGTGTAGGTAAGACCACTACAGCAATCAACCTTGCAGCCTCTCTCGCAGCCGCAGAACAGAAAACTCTGATCATCGATTCGGATCCTCAGGCGAACACTACATCTGGCCTCGGATTTCCAAAGGATCCATTCCGTCGCAACTTGTACCACGCCATAATTATGGGTGAGCCACTTGAGAAGATTCGAATTCAAACTCAAATCGAGGGGCTAGATCTCATTCCTTCGGATAAGAACCTTGTTGGAGCAGCAGTCGAACTCGTAAACATGGATAACCGGGAATACAAATTGAAATCGATCCTCGAATCCTTCAGAAATCAGTTCGCCTTTGTGGTAATAGATTGTCCACCGGCCCTGGACTTACTAACTCTGAATGCCCTGGCTGCTAGCGATTCCGTTCTTGTACCGATTCAATGCGAATATTTGGCCTTGGAGGGCGTTTCGGAATTACTGGACACGCTGATGCGGCTACGCCGGACGATAAATCCGGCCTTGGCGATTGAAGGGATCCTTCTCACCATGTATGACGAGCGGACCACCTTATCAAAGCAGGTCGCAGCCGACCTCCGTAGTTTTTTCGGAGGGCAGGTCTTCAACTCAGTCATTCCCAGGAATGTTAGACTGGCGGAAGCTCCCAGCCACGGGAAGCCTGTCTTATTCTACGACATTCATAGTAGAGGAGCGGAGAGCTACATTTTACTCGCAAAGGAGGTTATTGCCAATGAGCAGAAACGCCTTGGGGAAAGGGCTCAGCGCGCTTATTCGGGAGCCTGAGACTCCACCTGTACCGTCCGGAATTCCATCGGCGCAAAGAGCTGCCTCGGCCGCTGTCCCCGCTCTCGCTACAGAGATAATCCAACAAACCGACGTTGATCTGATTGATCCAAGTCCTTACCAACCGCGCATCCGATTTCGTGAGGAGACCCTTGCCGAACTGGCCCGCTCGATTCAGACAAGCGGGATCATTCAACCTCTCTTGGTACGTCGTGTTGCCTCGCGGTTTCAACTCATTGCAGGAGAGCGCCGATGGCGAGCTGCTCAGCGCGCAGGATTGCAACGGGTCCCGGTAATTGTGCGAGATATCCCTGAGGATGTGGCCCTCGAGACTACGATAGTAGAGAACCTCCAGCGTGAAGATCTGAATGCGATCGAGCAGGCCTCCGCTTTTGATCGCCTTGTGAATGACTTTCATCTGACGCAGGAGGACGTGGCAGAGCGCACCGGGAAAGATCGCGCGACCATTGCAAATGCGCTACGGCTACTCAAGCTCGAACCTGAAATTCAGGAAATGATTGCTGAGGGCCGCATTTCGGCTGGACATGGTCGCGCACTGCTCTCCATCGCGGATACCAAATTTCGTTGCGCCCTCGCCAAGCGAGCCGCTCGCGGTGGCGTGACCGTTCGCCATATTGAGCGTCTGGCGTCGCGACCATCCAGACCACACCATCCTTCCGAAGACGTGCCTCTCGACCCCAACACGCGCGCCGCAATCGAAGAGTTGCAGCGTGAATTGGGCACGCGCGTCACATTGCGACTGGCTCTTAAAGGTCATCCCGGTCAACTTATGATCGAATACTACGGCGAGGCTGACCTCATGAGGATTTACGAACGCCTGATTCGACATTAGTATTACAGATGTAGTACTTGGTGCATTCCACTTGGCATTGCGATCCACAACCAAATCGCAGAGGAATCAGGATTGGACCGGGTTTGTCGAGAAGGGGGTTCTTCTTGACGGCAAGTTTCGCTTTCCCGGCACGTTTCGATTGGATGGTGAAGTACGCGGAACTATAGAATCGGAGCAATCCTTGGTGATTGGCGAAAATGGGCGTATCCAGGCTCGCTTCGTCGGCAATGAGATAATCATCGGCGGACATTTCGAAGGTGAGATTCTTGCGAGAACCCGCGTGGAGATTCTTCGCAGTGGCAGAGTGACCGGTTCGATCGAAACTCCGTGTTTGGTAATTCATCCCGGCGGAGTCTTCGATGGAGAATGTCGGATGCTCTCGAGCGCTACTGGCGAACCAAAGAAGCTGTCCATACCCATCCGTCCGACTTCCCAAGCATGATCGTTTCTCTCGCGATTCTGTTTCTTGCATTGACTGGTAGCGCGAGTTCCTGCGGAAGTTCAATCCATTCACTCTAAGAATACATCCGGTGGGGGATATAATCCTCGAGTCCATGAGTGAGGAGGGTCCGCTATGGCCGAGCCGGTCAGATTGACCGCCGCAGCCAAAGCAGCGGGTTGAGCGGCTAAGCTGAGTCCAAGTTTGCTGGACTCTGTGCTCAGGCGCCTTCCGCGGCAAAAGGATTCGAATCTGCTCGTTGGGTTTGAAACTAGCGACGACGCGGGAGTGTATCAAATCTCGGACGAATTAGCGCTGGTGCAAACCGTGGACTTTCTCACGCCCATTGTGGACGATCCATTCACGTTCGGCCAGATCGCCGCGGCCAATTCGCTGAGCGACGTGTACGCTATGGGGGGCAGGCCGCTTTCCGCGCTTTCGATCGTGGCGTTTCCGGAGAAGGGCGCTGCAGAAGTTTTTGAAGAAATTCTCCGCGGCGGGCTATCCAAAATGGACGAAGCCGGCTGCACGGTTGTTGGCGGCCATTCCATCCGTGACGAGGATCTAAAATTCGGATATGCGGTCACCGGAACCATCCACCCGCGGCGAATCTGGCGTAACGTCGGGGCGCGACCCGGAGACGTTCTGCTTCTGACGAAACCATTGGGCACGGGCGTGATTGCGACAGCGCTGAAACAAGGCCGTGCATCGCAGGAATCCATCGCGGCATCCACAACTTCGGTGACACGGCTCAACCGCGATGCCGCCGAATCTCTTGCGCAGATTGACGCGCGCCGGGAAACTGCAGGAGCGATCCACGCAGTTACGGACGTGACAGGATTCGGGCTTCTCGGCCATGCGCGAGAGATGGCGCAGGGAAGCGGAGTTTCCTTTCGCCTGGACCACAAACAATTTGAGTTCCTGCCGGGCGCGATCGACGCCTCGCGAGAAGGATTTCTTTCCAGTGGATTGAACAATAACCGAGAATTTATCGGTGGCTGCGTGGAATTCAGGAAGGATATCGCCCCGGAAATCCGCAATTTGCTATTTGACCCGCAGACGTCGGGAGGGCTCTTGGTGGCGCTTGCGCCGACCGCCGTGCTCGCGGCTCTTGAAGAGCTTGCGCAACGCGATATTTCTGCGCATGCCATTGGCGCGGTGTTTGAAAAACGCTCGCCGCTCATCGAAGTGACGTGATTCACTCCTTCATGTAAACTTTCGGCCTTCGATTCGCATGGATCCCATCACTCACGGAATCACCGGCTCTCTTCTCGGGAACGCTTTTTTTTCGCGCGGCAAAAACCGCGTCACATGGTTTGCAGTCGTCCTGGGCTCGGTGTTTCCGGACATCGACATCGTGCCGGTCATACTCGTCGAATTGTTTTCCCGCGATCCCCTGTCGGTCATCAAGATTCACCGCGGATTCACGCATTCGTTCGTCGGGCTGCCAATCTTTGCGGCTCTCTTGGCTGCCGCGACGCGCTGGTGGAGGATCCGGAGGAACCGCGAAACGCCTTCCTGGCTCGTGCTCTTCGTCGCATACGCCGTAGGAATCGCGAGCCATCTCCTGCTCGATGCCATGACTTCCTACGGCACGCAATTG
The DNA here is from genome assembly GCA_050747245.1 of Candidatus Acidiferrales bacterium. Lineage (GTDB taxonomy): Bacteria > Acidobacteriota > Terriglobia > Acidiferrales > UBA7541 > JBOGNO01. The sequence goes on along the minus strand of JBOGNO010000016.1, from coordinate 6,205 downwards.
TGGACGCCGCTCTCGCACGCGCGCGTGGCGTGGGATTTGCTTTTCATCATCGACTTTTCGTTTACGGGGATTGTGCTGCTGCCGCAAATCGTTCCGTGGATTCATCGCGCGCCAGAAAGAGCGCGCTTCCGCGCGTTCGTGATGTGGATGGTCTTTAGCATTGCGGCGTTCGGAGTCTGGAAGCTGACGAATGCGCTGGGATTTCCATTCGCAATTTGGGGAGTAGCCGCGTGGAGCGCGGCGATCGCCGCGCTTTTCTTTCTCTCCGGCAAGACAAGCGAAGATCCTCGGGCAGTTCGCGCGCACTGGTCGCGCCGCGGAGTGCTGGCCATGTGCGTGTACTTTATCGCCTATGGGGCGGCGCATCACGCGGCCCTCAATCGCGTAGAAACTTTTGTTCGCGAGCGCCACCTCAACGCCGCGCGCGTTGCCGCCATTCCAGTTCCGCCGACGCTGCTGAGCTGGAACGGGATGGTGCTCACCGACGAAGGCGTGTACCAATCGCGATTTGATTTGCGGCATGCCGCAGGCGATTTTGAAATGATTCCCAGCTCTCCGCCGGATGCGTTTATCGCGCGAGCGCGCGAATTGCCCGATGTGCAAACGTATTTTTGGTTTGCGCGGTTTCCGGTGATTCGCAGCTTTGCGGAGGGCGATCATCACGTTGTCGAATTTCCCGACCTGCGTTTTTTCAACCGGCGCGGCAGGCGGCCCACGGGATTTACATTTCGCGTGATTTTCGATTCCGCGGGAAATCCCGCGGAAGAAGAATGGGCCGAAGGAGCGCTCGGAGTGCGCTGGAAAAAATCCCTCGCGCCTGAGGCCAAAAAATGAAGGTGCTGCTCTTTAGCGATTTGCATGGCGACGCGCGAGCGCTCGAGCGACTTCTCGCGCAGCCGGCGGACCTGTACATTTCGGCGGGCGATCTTTCGACGTTCGGCCGTGGCGCGGAAAAACTCGGCGAGCTGCTGCGTCCGCTGGGCGAGCGCGTGTGGGTGATCCCGGGGAATCACGAAACCGCAGTAGACAATCGCGCGTTCTGCGAGAAATTCGGCCTGGTGGATTTTCATCGCCAGATAAAAACATTCGGCGGTGCGACCTGGGCGGGACTCGGCAACAGCAATCCCACGCCGTTCGACACGCCCGGAGAAATGACGGAGACGGAGATCGCCGCGGCGCTCGAGGCGTTCAACGGGCAGCGCGCGCTTCACTTTGTTGTGCATTTTCCGCCGCATGGCACGGACGTGGATGAAGTCACAGGCGGCGGCCACGCGGGCAGCGCGGCGCTTCGCGCGTGGGTTGAGCGCGAGCGGCCCGCGTTTCTTTTCTGCGGCCACATCCACGAATGCGCCGGAAAATCGGATACGCTGGGCGCCACTCGGTGCTTCAGCCTCGGCAAGCAAGGCTACCTCCTCGAGCTCCCGTAGCGGCCCGCCGCGTCGCCGGATACCGCGCAAACCCTCCCGGTGGGGGCTGAAATCGCGCTTGTCCGCTTTGTTCCCAAGTGTGTATTGTGTCTCGATTAGAATTTGCCTCCATCGTTTGTTTTCAACAACTTAACTCCTATCTTGTTTCTGAGTGTGTCTCGATTAGAATCCAAATCCCCCCTAGAAAAGCCGAAGGGCGGGGTTAAAGGCCCCGCCCTCTGAGATCGCGAGTTTTGCTATTCTCAAATTCAATGTAGCACACTATTGGCGAGATGTATACTAAAAAGCGAGTATAGTGGGTGTCTTCGAGTGGGGCATCGGGAACCCCGCTGAGAGAAAACTCCCTTCGTTTGCTTCGCAAAGGATGGGCGGATCAACTACTGTTATGCGAAAAGATCTACTAGTGACGGTGCAGTCCGATGGGCTGAAGACAACGTCGATAGGAAAATGGGCGCTCGATAAGTACCGGCTTGTTTCTCTCTACAGTCGACTTTTCTCCACGGGAATGAAACTGAAATGGCCAACCCGCGTTTATGTCGACCTGTATGCAGGTTCAGGATTTTCTGAAATTGAGGGGACTAACCACTTATACTGGGGTTCGCCGTTACTCGCACTGGGAGTTCCGGACCCGTTTGACAAATACGTACTCTGCGAGCGAGATCCTGCTTCTTTACAGGCTCTGCGTGGCCGCGTGATACGCTTATTTCCCAGCGCTGACGTTCGTTTCGTCGCGGGTGATTGCGACGAACGGATCGAGGAGATTGAGTCCCATGTCCCAAACGAACACGGGGTTCTATCCTTCTGCTTCGCCGATCCGTTTGACCTATCCATAAAGTTTTCGACCGTAGAGCGTTTAGCCTCCCGCCGTGTGGACTTTTTGTTCGTTCTTATGCTTCACGTGGATGCAAATAGGAACGCACATCATTACGCACGCCCGGAGATTCGAAAGATAGACGAATTTCTAGGATTCTCCGATTGGAGAAAGCAATGGCAGCAGGACGAAGCCAAGGGAATAGAATTTCCACGTTTCCTAGCGGAGCGGTTCAACCATCAGATGGAAGGCATCGGTTATTTGCCAGTACCGTTTCACCAGATGAAGCAAATTCGATCCGACGTCAAAAATCTTCCCCTCTACCATCTGGCATTATTCTCTAAGCATGGGCGTGCGTTCGATTTTTGGAACCAAGTATTGAAATACGGTACGGACCAGACGTCCTTCGATTACGACAGTTAGTGGGGGTGCAAATGGGACGCTTTTCCCAAATCGAGTGGACTGAGGCGACTTGGAATCCTTGGCATGGCTGCCGGAAAGTTTCGCCGGGGTGCGCGCATTGCTACATGTACCGTGACAAGAAACGTTATGGACAAGACCCAACCAGGGTGGTGCGCGGCAAGACGACCTTCACACTTCCTCTAAAATGGAAAGAGCCTCGGCTGATTTTCACTTGCTCCTGGTCAGACTTTTTTATCGAAGAAGCCGATGCGTGGCGCGCGGCTGCGTGGGACATCATTCGCGCCACGCCCCACCATACATACCAAATTCTCACGAAGCGGCCCGAGCGTATCGCAAGTCACTTGCCAGATTATTGGCCGCTGCCCAACGTGTGGTTGGGTGTTTCGGTCGAAAATCCACGATTCTACTGGCGCATTGCGGTTTTGCGTGAAATCCCAGCTTTCGTAAGATTTCTTTCGCTAGAGCCATTGCTCGCAGCGATGTCCGATTTGCCCCTGGACCGAATTTCTTGGGTAATTGTAGGCGGCGAGTCTGGGCCGCAGTGCCGCCCGATGAAAAATGAATGGGTTTGCGAGATCCGGGATCGGTGCCGAATTGCCAGTGTGCCATTCTTTTTCAAACAATGGGGTGGCGCGAGAAAAGATATCACAGGGCGCAAACTGGAAGGCCGAGTGTGGGACGAGATGCCCCAGCTTCATTTGCGATATGCCCTTGCGGTCTAATCGGTATCAACTTATCTGCGCATGTGGCGGAGACAGGATGCCGCGAAAGTGAAAAATATCGACCGGAAAAACAGAGGTTGTTCGGGATTAGCCAAGGAAATCGAATCATGAGGAGTGACGAATGATTCGGGGCGCCGTTTCACTTCCCAATTTGCTGGTCGGAATCTGTGGGGCGGCCCTGCTGTTGGCATGTGTACAGGCGTCTGGCCAGCCGCAGCACGGCACTGCAGAAAATGGATATTACCCTCCTACTTATGCTGGCGACACTTTTACGGGTATCGTAACGGCAGTGGACGACGCGGCGAGAACAATCACGCTCACCTATACCGACCCCAAGCACGGCAAAACGGACACCTTTGTGGGTGTCCTGGATGCTGAGTACACGGCGCGTTGGAAGGACGGCACAAAACACGTCGTGAAACCTTCTGATATACCGTCGGGTACGAAGCTAGAGGTCTATTACACGTCGTCGGAGCGCAACGTGGACGGGAAAAAGGTGAAAATCCACACGATTTTCCTGATCAAGGGAGTGCCGAATATCGCGGTGCATTACTCGAAGTTCCGAGCATTCTAGTCAGCACGGTCCGTGGACTTGGTCAGCTCAGCCTCCCGCCTGTTTGGGCACTCCGCCTCCCTATGTCCGCCATGCTTACAGGCACTTCACACTCAAGACTTGACCGGGGGGCGGGCGAAGGGTAGCCTCGCGCGGAAAACCACGGGATTTAACATTCACGCGAAGATTGACGTCGCACTCAAAGGAGGCTGCTCATGGCTATAGTTCCGCTCACGGCTCTGTGGCTCCCCATCGTGCTTTCGGCGGTCATTGTGTTTGTGGCGAGCTCCATCATGCACATGGTGCTGCCGTACCACAAAAGCGATTACCGGCAGCTCCCCGACGAGGACAAGATTCGCGCCGCGCTGCGCGGAGCCAACCTGCCGCGGGGTCTTTATATTTTCCCGTATTGCACGCACAAGGATATGAAATCGCCCGCGCTGCAGGAAAAATACAAGGAAGGTCCGGTGGGCATCCTGACTATATTTCCGAGCGGCCCGCCAGCGATGGGGAAGTTTATGGGCTTGTGGTTTGTCTATTGCCTCATCATCAGCTACTTCGTGGCGTATCTGACGGGACGCACGGTCGCGCAGGGCGCGGATTATCTGGCGGTGTTTCGCGTGGTCGGGACCGCGGCTTTCCTCGCTTACGGCGTGGGCGTGCTGAGCAACGGCATCTGGAAAGGCCAGCCGTGGAGCATGGTGATCAAGGAATTCTTCGACGGGCTCATCTTTTCCTTGTTGACTGCAGGGACGTTTGGGTGGCTCTGGCCGCGGTAGCGCTTGCACGGGTGGAATTTAGCTCTTACGGAAATCGTCGAGGGTAAATCCCGCATCCTTCAGGATCTTCAAGAAGAGACCCTTTGGGAGATCGCCCGCATGAACAGGAATCACGAGCATTTTCCGATTCGCATGTTCGAGAACTAGGTGCGAACCAGTTTGGCGAGCTCTGCGATATCCCTGGCGAACAAGGAAACGAACGAGCTCGCGCGAAGAATACATTCAGTCGATCGCCAGCGTGACCGTTTCGGAGTAGACGGTGCGCGCTGATGGAACCGGCCTTCGTGCTTTGCGGCACTGTTGGATGTAGAGGCGCATGGCCTTGAGGATGCTTTTTTTCGCATCTTCAATCGTCTTGCCGAGGCCATACACTCCGGGAAGATCTTTGCTGTAGGCGTAGTACTGCTTTCCTTCGCGTTCCACCGTGATTGGGTAGCTGTAGAGCGTCATAGAGTTATCTGCTAGATTCCGACGAGTTCAAGATCGGCTGGCTCGTCGCCGTCTTCCAGGCAGAGTTCGATCACCTCGCGAACTCGCTTCATCAAGGTGTCAAGTTTTTTCGCCTGCGTGTGGCAGCCACGCAAGGCCGGAACCGTTGCGACGTAATAGCCATCTTCATCGCGTTCGATTAGAACTGTAAATTTTCGGGTTGCTTTCAAGTACCTACTCCCATCCACTGAGTTTAACACGAAGCAAGGGCATGAGCTCGTTAGGCACGACAGAGTCACGGCGCTGCAAAAAAGAAAGGGCCGCTCCGGTTAATCGGAGCGGCCCTTCGTTTGAATTAATCCTGGCGGCGACCTACGTTCCCGCACCGTTGCCAGCGCAGTATCATCGGCCCTGCGGGGCTTAACTTCCGTGTTCGGGATGGGAACGGGTGTGACCCCCGCGGTAAGGCCACCAAGAAACTCTGGAAGCCGGAGGCTCTAAAAATTCGAGCGAGACCAAGCTTCACGAAATTGAAAATCAATTGAAGGAAGCGGGCGATGCAAAATTGCGAGCGCATGATGCGCGCGCCCTGTGGCGTCCCTCTGCGCGGAGAAGAAAATCCGCGTAGGGGAAGTCACAGGGAAAAGCAACGGTTTAGGAAAGTTTTATGGTTAAGCCGAACGGCCGATTAGTACGGGTGAGCTTCGTGTATTGCTACACTTCCACCTCCCGCCTATCAAGGTCGTAGTCTACGACCGGCCTTCTTATCCCGCCGAAGCGGGATTGGGAGACCTTATCTTGGGGCAAGCTTCTCGCTTAGATGCATTCAGCGATTATCTCTGCCAGACTTCGCTAACGAGCCATGCCACTGGCGTGACAACTCGATCACAAGAGGTCTGTTCATCCCGGTCCTCTCGTACTAGGGACAACTCCCCGCAAGTCTCCTGCGCCCACACCAGATAGGGACCGAACTGTCTCGCGACGTTCTGAACCCAGCTCACGTACCGCTTTAATAGGCGAACAGCCTAACCCTTGGGACCTTCTACAGCCCCAGGATGCGA
>JBOGNO010000015.1:0-116769 GCA_050747245.1 Candidatus Acidiferrales bacterium | reverse complement strand
AAGTCACCAATCGAGCGTCATCCGGCACGGCCTGAATAGTGGCCTCCAAAATCGTGATCGCGGCCGAATACTCGCTCTTTTCCAGGGACGCACGCGCGGCCTTAATTTGTTCATCGGCAAATTGCCGTTTCTTTTGACCTTCAGCCCGGCGAACCACCCGGGCGTGGAGCTTGAGCACCTGCGGATCATCGGGAAACTTTTGCAGAGTCTCCTCGGCCTGCGCGAGAGCCTGGTCGAACTGTTCGCGGTTGAGGATTTCCTCAATTTGCGCCAGACGCTGCGTCAAAAGTTGCTGGCGCTCTTCTTTCTCCTGGGCGCTTTGAATCAGTCGAGCCAGCGCTTCGACTTCGATATTGTTGGCATCGAGCTTTCGCGCCTTAGCGAGCAATTCGAGCGCTTTGGGAAAGTCCTTGTCTGAGAGATAGCTCTGCGCCCGGCTGAGCACGTTGTGAATTTGTTCATCTCGTTGAAGCTCGGCAGCCCGCTCGCGTGCGAATTGGAGAAGTTCTTTGAGTTCTGGAGACTCGCCAACACGCACCTTGGCCTTCTCTAGAATCTCGATCGCAGCAATGTACTTCTGCGCGCGGATTTGCTCGTTTGCCTCCCGAATCGTCTCTCGGCGCTGGCCTTCGAGGGCTGCCTGCTCCTGAGTCTCCTTCACGCTCTTCAGAAAAGTCACCAATCGAGCGTCATCCGGCACGGCCTGAATAGTGGCCTCCAAAATCGTGATCGCGGCCGAATACTCGCTCTTTTCCAGGGACGCACGCGCGGCCTTAATTTGTTCATCGGCAAATTGCCGCTTCTTTTGACCTTCAGCCCGGCGAACCACCCGGGCGTGGAGCTTGAGCACCTGCGGATCGTCAGGAAACTTTTGCAGAGTCTCCTCGGCCTGCGCGAGAGCCTGGTCGAACTGTTCGCGGTTGAGGATTTCCTCAATTTGCGCCAGGCGCTGCGTCAAAAGTTGCTGGCGCTCCTCTTTCTCCTGCGCGCTTTGAACCAGTCGGGTCAGCGTTTCGACCTCAATATTGATGGCGTCCAGCTTGCGGGCCTTGGCCAGCAATTCAAGCGCCTTGGGGAAGTCCTTCTCTGCCAGCTGTACACGCGCATCCTTTATGAATTGCCGGACCTGATGTAGCCGCTCCTGCTGAACTAACTCTTTCGTCACCCAATCCATCATCTTGAGTGCTGCGCTGTTTTTTGTATCGATGACCAGCAGGGCTTCGAGTTCCGCTTTTGCCTGCTGGTAGGCAGCATCGCCCGCAAACTTTTCGGCGCGCTCCAAGTGTTGACGGATATTGTCGTCTCGCTCCTTCTCCTGCGTGACAAGCTGTTTGTACTTCTGTGCCTCTGCGTGCTCCGGCTCTAGCCGGAGCACTTCTTCGAGCGAGCCGAGGGCGTCTCCATATTGCTTGCCTTGGAAAGCCTCTTTGGCCCGGCTCATAAGCTGCTCAATCTTCTCCGCTTGCTGTCGAGAGCGGAGGCTGTCCTGAACCTGAGCGAGCAGCTCCTTTGCCAACTCATGCGTGCTGTCAATTTCCAGGACTTTGTGCAAGGAGACTTTGGCCACGGTGAAGTTCCCTTCATTCAAGGAACGCTGTCCCTGTTGAAGGTAGACCTCCACCATGTTGCGTCGCAGGTTGTCGGCAACCTGCTCCAAATCAAACGCTAAGTCGGCCGCAGTTTGATAGCGTTGCTCGCGGTTCTTGGTCAGCACGCGGGAAATGATGTTTTCCAGCTGAGGCGGGCATTGCGGAAGGAATTTGGTAACGGGTTCGGGCTGCTCGTTTGCAATCTTGTAGATAATCTGCGGCACATCGTTCCCCGGGAACGGGTGCTGAAAGGTGAGGAATTCGTGCACGATGATTCCCAAAGAAAACAAATCCGACCGGGCATCCACGGTCAAGCCTTGCAATTGCTCAGGAGACATGTACATGACTGTGCCCAGTACATCTCCTGTGCGCGTCATCGAGGATCCACCAACCCTCGCTATGCCGAAATCCACAAGTTTTACTTGGCCGTCCTTCAATACTTCAATATTCCCCGGCTTGATGTCCCGGTGCACAATGCCCCGCTCATGCGCATAATTCAGTCCTTTGCACACTTCGATTATGATTTCGAGCTTTCTCGCAATGGGGATGTCCCTGCGCTCACGAATAATCTTCTCCAAATCTTCTCCATCGAGAAGCTCCATTGCAATGAAGGGAATGCCCTCAGCTTCGTCAATCTCGTAGATGGTAACGATGTTGGGGTGACGAAGCTGGGCGGCCGCTTGAGCTTCGCGATAAAAGCGCTTCAGTAGCTCAGGATTGCGCGCGACTTCGGGGGACATGGTCTTCAAAGCCACGGGGCGTCCCAGGCGTGGGTCTTCGGCGAGGTAGACCACACCCATGCCTCCGCTGCCGAGTTCCCCTTTGACAAGGTACTTGCCTAGCTTCGTGAGCACGAGCTATCCATACCCCTTACAAGAATGCAGACATTGATCGGGAGGCACCTACCGTCGCGCTATGCTAGCACCGCATCGTGAGTAGATCAATCGTCTGTTACTTATGTTTTCTGAGCGATCACGCGGAGCAGTTGTCCACCAATCAATATAGTGTCGCCGTCCCGAGTCAGAGTCCGCTTGCGAATCCGCACGAATGTGCCGTTAGTGCCAGCCAGGTCTTCCAATAAATACTGATTGTTCTCAACCTTTATTTTGGCATGCGTACTCGACATGTAAGGATCATCTGGAAAAGTACAAGTTCCCTTAGACCTGCCAAACAGAGTTTCCGGAGTTCGCAAGTCGTGACGGTCTGTCTCGCTGAGTTCGTCATCGAGGCTAACGAGCGAAACTCGCGGAATTGCCGCCGCAGGTTTTGCGCCCAGGAACACGGTTCTCTTAGCGGATACTGCCGCGGCAGCATTCGGGTGGCTGGCTTCCAAGTCAAATCGCAGTCTCTGTCGGCCCATTAGAATTACATCGCCATTCCGCAGAGGGTGCGGCGCACGCAGGCGGAGAAAAACACCATAACTGCTGCCCAAGTCTTCGATATAGACTGCATCGCCGAGTTGCGTGAACCGGGCATGTTCTTTGGCCAGCAAAGGATGGCTAGGCAGGCGGATATCGCCTTCTTCGCCGATGGTCATGCCCGGATGATCGAGTACGTATCGGTCTCCCAGGGAGCCGTCCTCCTGCAATCGCGCCAGCACGAATTGCACGCCGGGCGGCGCAATTTTTTCGACCTCGAGCGCTCCGAGAAACCGTGTCTTGCTAGCAGCCGCTGCCCCACCGCGAAGCACTGTGGGTTCAGGGGGGGCGGAACCCGTAGGTTTCCGGCGGGCTAACTCCGCCAATCCGGTGTGCAAACCGGTGGCTTTGAACAACTGGTCTGTGGAAGGAGGTGGCGGAGCCGGTTCAGCTTTTTCGTTGGGATTCCACGCGACGGTATACAGGTCAAGCTTACCCACCTTTCCTTTGAGTTCCACGCCTGACGCCTTCTTTCGGACGTGAATGTCGGGAATGTGCCGGATCTGTTCGTAAACTGAGGGTGAAATTACAATTTCGTCCGATTCAGCAACACTCTCGATTCGTGCCGTAACGTTCACGACATCGCCGAAGACGTCATTCTCCTTCACCAGAGCGAGTCCGTAATTGATTCCAACATGTATGTGGATCTGGTCTCTCTGGGCCCTGCCCGCATTGTGCTGAGTCAAGTTGCGCTCCATCTGCATCGCGCAACGTACGGCGGTCTCGGCGCTGTCAAATCGGGCGAGGATAGCATCGCCAATGGTTTTTACGATCATTCCGCCAAATGGCTCGACGACGGGGATCAGTACATTGAGACATTTCTGAACCATCACCAGGCCGGCTGTATTTCCATGCTCGTCGTAGAAACGCGTGGAACCTACGATATCCACAAACAGGATGCTCAGTAGCCGTTGGCTTTGCTCTAACTCCAGATCAAGGCGGAGTCGCTCGCGGATTAGTTCTGCAATTCGATTAGAAGCTGGCTCATCCATGGGAATGCTTCGTCGGATCGTGCGGGCCGGGCTTCCCGCCGCTCAGTCCAGTTAGGCTCAGTCTTTGTGTCAAACCCATAGCATCTCTAACATTGACATTATGCGTCAAGGCCGTAATTGGACAGCTCCGCAAGAAACAATATCCGGCTGCAATGGAGGAACGGTCACACATTTCGTTGCTAGGTTTTCTGTCTTGTGTCTGGGCGCCGCGCCGCAGTTCGCGGTCCGATGATTGCCCTCGGTTGCGAATGAGTTCCCTGTACTCCGAAACTCGCGACGCCAATGGTTAGCCACTACCAGCATGGAGGCAAGCATTGAGTATCGTGCGAGCACCAACCAGGACGTCTCCAAGCATTGCAAACACCTCCGTGGCAACCTCTAAGATGGCTCGTACTGAAGATCCGCCAGATCCCTTGTTCTTTCGCCGACCCACAACAATCGTCTTGCTTTCCTAGTGTTTTGTGCGGCGCGGCGGCGCGCCTCCAATTTTGTCAAGCGTCTGCTGTGCCAGGCCGCGATACGGGCTGTTTACCGCAATGGCTTGATTCAGCGCGTCTTTCGCTTCCGGAATCCTCTGCATTTTTGCGAGTGTAAATCCCAAGCGATAGAGATTTCTGCCGTAGTAATAAGGAACAGTTTTCAACAATGGATTCGCCTCTTTAAACGCTTCGACTGCCTGCGCGTTGCGGCCGCGAATGACGTCTACTTGTCCAAGCGCTGAATAGGCAACCCCTTTTTGCACGGATACCTGTTGTTGCCATTGCTCGTCGGTAACATTTCCCGGCTTCGTCGCTTTCCCCAGCACGTCGAGCGCTTTTTGTGCGTTTGCCCCGGCCTTGTCGACGTCCAGCCCTTTGTCGCTCCAATAATCGGCCAGCAACACGAGCATGCCCGCATCATCGGGATGCGCCGCCAGAATATTTTGCGCCGCCGCAATCATCTTCGGAAAATTCTGCGCTTGCTGGTAGGCGAACACGGACTGTTCAGCGGCATCGAGCGCATAAGGAGAATCGGGGAACAGCGTCACCAGCCGCTCGAAATATCCGGCCTTTGCCGCTGGGTCTGTGGCTCCGAACGCAGCTTGATACAAAGCGTATTGCATGTAGCTCACGTCCCCTTTCGCATTTTCCAGATTCTGATCGCGATCCTGCTCCCATTGCTGCTCGGGAGTTCCCTCGGGCCGGGGGGCGGCCTCATAGCGCTTGAGAATATCCACCGCCTGCGCCGCGGCGTCGAACATTTTACTCGCGTCTTTCATTCCTTCAGCCGCGTGCACCAGGGTTACCGCCGCAGAAAAATTGTCTGCGTCCAGGCCCAGCACTTTCTGCGCGTACTCGTATGCCATGTTGTAGTTTTTCTGTTCCAGATAGGTCGAAGCATAAATCTGATCGCCCAGCATCTCCAGGTCGCCCTTCCCGAACTCACTCATGAACTTATCGAGAAGTTGCAGTTTCTGCGCAGGATCCGTCGCCGCGTAGATTTCTCCGAGCGCTTTGTCTTCTGGCGTTCCAGCGGAGACACTCACGCTCTTACCAATTTGCGCACGCGCGCCTGCCGCGGAGATCAGGATTCCCACTAACAGCATTCCCACACGACGCATGCTTCCCTCCTCTCTCCGTAATTCCCGCGCTGGCCCGCGATCCTTATCCCGTCGTGTCCTTCCGGAGCGGCTGATTCGTTCGCTCCCTTTCGTTCCTGTTTGCGGCAGAGCATAACAGAAATCATGCGCTACCAAGCATCCCTCGCCACACGCTTCTCAGCCTGCCTCGGCACCGATCTCTACCTTCTTTCGATGTGCCACGCTTCCAACTTCGTAATTCTTCGCAGCACCAGTCTCCCCTCCGCGTCATGCTCTTTTCCATACCCTTTCCCGGTCCGCACCTGTTTGCCTTCCTTCAACTCAAACACTGTGTCGAACCTTCCCTCCAGGGTTGCTTCAACGGTCATCGCGTGCTGCAAGTCCTGATGGAACTTGTCCAGCGAATAGTCGCGCACTAGATCGAATTTCGCTCGCGGCTTCACGTCATCCGGGTTCGCCAGGATCACTGTGAAATGTGTTGCGCAGGATTCCTTTTCCGAAAAATCATCCAGGACGGGCTCGCTATATCCAGTGATGCGAGCGCGAATTTCTATCATCTTCCCCGCGTAATTCTCCGGCGCCTTCGCCAGTTCGCAAAGCGTCACTCGCACGGGCAATGGCGCCCGCGCCACCGGCTCCTGGCCTGTTGCCGCGCTGAAGATAAGGAATAGCGCCCAAATTACTGTCCGCGAAATCATCTCGGATACCGCCGCACCTCAAAATCCCCTTCGCGAATTTCAGCCAGCCCTTCCGGCGCGCGCGTCACATTCTCTCGGGCGTAGCGGTCCATCAGCGCTCGCCAGCCTACCGTGTCCTCGTTCCTCTGCGCGTGTCGCACGTGATATTGCACCACTTTGTTCCGCAAATTTCGCACCCGCACGCCCGTGCGCGCAAGCCGCATTGCCAGGTCTGTGTCCTCCCCGCCCCAGCCTTCAAATTCCGCGCTGAATCCGTTCACTGCTTCCAGATCCTCGCGGCCAATTGAGCAATTGCTCCCCAGGATTCCGTTGCGCGACGCTTCATACAAAATCGGGCTGACTATCCCGTGCTCGATTCGTTGCGCCCTTCCCTGAAACCTCAGCAGGATTAGCCGCGCCATCCCCATCTTCAGGCCGCCGTGCAAGATTTCTTCCGGCGCGGGAACCGCCTCGCGCGCGATGTGTACGCGCCTTCCCGTGATCACGATTCCAGGCTCGAGATACGCCAAATGATTACGGACGAAATCCCGGTGCGGAAGACAATCCGCGTCCGAAAAAACAATTCGCGCGGCTCGGCACGTGCGAATCGCTCCGTTCAGGATGCGCGCCCGACGAAACCCCTTGTCCTCGTGCCACACGTGCGTGATTCCATCCCGGAAACGTCTCGCCCATCTTTCGAATGTCGCCGAATAATCTTCGCGAGAGCCATCATCCGCAATCACCAATTCAAAATCCGAAGCGCTCTGCACGGCAAATGCCGCAAGCGTGCTCTCCAGGATGGCGCTGTCGTTGTACGTGGTGACGACGACGGACGCCTGCACCGCATCGGCACTCGCGCCCACCGGTTCATTTCTCCCCGGGACGCATCGTGCGTGGAAAAAATCGCGGCACTCGCTGCGAGTACATTTCGTACTCGGCTCCGAACCGCGTCCGCATCTCCCGCTCTTCGAGCGCAATTGTTCCCAGCGTCATCATGCTCCACGCCCCGATAACTACCCACAGCCATCGTGTTCCCACCAGCATCCCCGAGGCCGCCACTACCAGCATCATTCCCAAATACCGCGGATGCCGGACGCGCCCGTAAATTCCCGCGGCTGAAATTTCTCCGCCGCCCGATAGCTCAGCCACGCCTGCCAGTCGTCGGCCTCCTAGGTCACGCGCCACGCGAACCCAAATCCAGGCATCGAGCGCGAATAGTGCAGCGGCAACCGTCACAGCCCAGACCGCCGGCGGCGCTTGCTTGAAAAGCTCGCCGCGAAAATAAAAAAGTAGCACGGCGACACCCGGCCACGGCACCAGCAAGCCCAGCGCGTACGCTGCGCGCTGATGTTTCCTCCAGAACGCGACCTGCGGATGCACGATGAACCAGTACAGCGGCACAGGCAGTTCCGCGCAAAGCACGATCGCGGCAAGGATTTTCCAGAAGTTCATTTGCACCAATCCTGTCGCATCTTAGCGCCGCACCGCGGCGCCCGCCAGTGCGTTTCCTACCTTCGTCCCGCAGTGCATCGTTTATACTCCTTGTCGCGTTTGAGAGCGCATGCAGAGCACCGAGCAGCAGGAGCCTGGATTCATGGTGACACACACACACTGGGAAAAGCTCGAACTTGAAAAACTGAGCGGCGCACTTTCGCGCCGCATGGTCAGCACCGAACGGATGACTATCGCCCGCGTCTTCCTCAAGAAAGGCGCTGTCGTGCCGCGTCATTTTCACCCCAACGAGCAAATCACTATGGTCATGTCCGGCGCCCTCAAATTCATTTTTGACGACCACGAACTCGTCGTCCGCCCTGGCGAAATTCTTCTGATTCCCGCGGACGTACCGCACGCCGCCGAGGCTCTCGAAGACACGGATGACATGGACGTCTTCAGCCCGCCGCGCGAGGACTGGATTCGCAAAGACGACGCGTATCTGCGCAAGTAAGAATAATTTCCGGAGGGCGCTGCACAATGGATCTCGGATTGAACGGCCGCGTGGCCATCGTCGCCGCCGCGAGCAAAGGTCTGGGCCGCGCTGTCGCTGAGGAATTTTCCCGCGAAGGCGCTGAAGTCGCCATTTGCGCTCGCACGGCCACCGAGGTCGAAAAAACTGCGCGCGAAATCTCGCGGGCGAATGGTCGTGAAATTATCTGGCAGGCATTCGACGTAACCGACGCCGCTGCCGTCCATCGCTTCGTCGAAGCCGTCGATAAGCGATTTGGAAAAATCGATATCTGCGTCACCAATGCCGGTGGCCCGCCCGCGAAGAAATTCGTGGAAATCTCCCTCGAAGACTGGCGCTCCGCCGTGGACCTCAATCTGATGAGCACCGTGCATTTTGCGCGCGAAGTTCTTCCTCGCATGCGCGCGCGCAAATGGGGACGCCTTATCACCATCACCAGCGTCTCCGTGAAGCAGCCCGTGGATGGCCTGCTGCTCTCCAATTCCGTGCGCGCCGCCGTGGCCGGCCTGGCGCGCACGCTCGCGAATGAATTTGGCGCCGACGGCATCACAGTCAACAACGTTTGTCCGGGCTTCACACTCACCGCACGCCTGGAACAACTCGCCGGGAAGCAGGCCGCCACGGCAGGCCTCTCCCGCGAGGAGATTCTCGCGCGCATGGCTGCCCAGGTTCCCGCCGGACGTCTTGGCCGCCCCGAGGAATTCGCGGCCCTCGTGGCCTTCCTCGCTTCCGAGCGCGCTAGCTACATCAACGGCACGACCATCGCCGTGGATGGCGGCTTGGTGAAAGGCCTCTTGTGATCGAAGCCCTCCCGTTTTCCGCTGACTGCATGCCACTCGCACGCGCATTTTGTGTATACTGCTGCGCGTTTCGCAATCTTCGAAAAAACCCAAATGGAGAAAATAATGAAATTGGTTTCTAATCGCTTTTCCATGCCTCTCAAGGCGCGCTGGCTGGGCAGCCTCGCCCTGCTCCTCGCGTTCGCCCTTGTTCCCGCTGCTTTGCGCGGAGACATAAGCCCCTATGCGCGCAGCCGCGATTATCAGCTGGAAAGTGTTCGCACGCATCTCCGTTTCGATCTCGACAAACGCTCCGTCGCAGGCGAGACTACGCAAAACCTCTCGATTCTTCGCGACGGGATCTCTGCGCTCAAATTTGATTCTTCGCAGATCAACATCGATGAGGTCACCGTCAACGGTAAGAAGGCAAGTTTCCAGACACCCGAAAATCAGTTGCTCGTTACTCTCGACTCTCCCGCTCGCGTCGGTCAGAAATTTGAGGTCATCATCCGCTACAACGCCCAGCCGAAGAAAGGGCTTTATTTCGTACTTCCCGACAAGCTCTATCCCGATCGCCCGAAACAGGTTTGGTCCCAGGGCGAAGACGAGGACACGCATTTCTACATACCGATTTACGATTACCCCAATAATCGCGCCACCTCCGAAATGATCCTGACCGTTCCCGCGAATTGGGTCACGATTTCCAATGGCCGCCTCGTCGGCGTCAAAGCGGAGCCAAACGGCATGAAGACGTGGGACTGGAAACAATCCGAGCCCATGTCCACGTATTTGATTTCTTTGGTGGCGGGAGAATTTATTGAAAAGGACGAAACCTGGCGCGGCATGCCCGTGCGCTTCGTCGTACCGAAAGGCGATGAGAGCGACATCTCGCCCACGTTCGTGCGCACGCAGGACATGCTCAGCACGTTTTCCGACAAACTCGGCGTCCGCTATCCTTGGGCGCAATATGCGCAGTCCATGGTGGATGATTTTGTGGTCGGCGGCATGGAGAACACCAGCGCGACCACACTTACTTCCCGCGGCCTCATCAATCCAAAACAAGAATCGGAATTCCGCGCCGGCTCCGATGGCTTGCTCTCCCATGAAATGGCGCATCAATGGTTCGGCGATCTCCTCACCACGAAGGATTGGGCCAATCTGTGGCTCAACGAGGGATTCGCCACCTACTTCGAGCACTTCTGGAACGAGTCGCACTATGGCAAAGATGCCGTGGACTACGAATTCTGGCAGGAGCGCAGCGGCTGGTTCCAGGAGCAACAACTCTACACTCGCCCCATCGTGGACTACAGCATCACCAACTCGCTTGAGCTTAGCGGCAACATCTACACCAAGGGCGGTTGGGTGCTGAAAATGCTTCGCTCGCAAATTGGCGACGAGAATTTCTGGAATGGTATGCATCACTATCTGGAAGCACATCGGTTGCAAAACGTCGTCACCGCAGACCTCGAAAAATCGATTGAGGAAGCTACCGGCGTGAACACCGACGAATTTTTCAATCAGTGGGTCTATGGCGCGGGCGCTCCCAAGTTTCAAATCTCTTCTGCTTACGATGACGGGGCGAAGAAAGTGAATCTCACCGTCAAGCAAACACAAAAAGTCGAGGGCCACGTAGGAATTTTTCACGTGCCTGTGGAAGTCGAAATCGCCACGGCCTCGGGTCGCAAGACTTTTCCCATCGACGTCAGCAAAGCCGATGAAACCCTCTCCTTCGCGGTGGATGGCCCGCCGCTCATGGTGCTCTTCGACAAGGGCGACAAGATTTTGAAATCGGTCGAGTTCAACAAGACCCCGCAAGAATGGATCTATCAGCTTAAGAATGCCGAAAACGTCGCGGACCGCGCCGACGCCGCTGTGGCTCTCGGCAAAATCAAAGACAACGAGGACGCGGTTGCGGCGCTCGGCCAGGCGGCCACGAACGACCCTTTCTGGGGCGTGCGCATCGAGTCCCTCCGCGCGCTCGGCTCGATCGGCGGCGCTTCGGCGGAAAAACAAATTCTCGCCGCGGTTTCGAACGAACAGCCCTGGGTGCGCGAGGTGGCTGTTTCGCAGCTCGGCCACTTTAAGGACGATGCCTCGCTTCCTGCAAAGCTCGAATCCATCTCTCGCGACGACACGGCCTGGCGCGTGCGCGCCTCGGCGCTCCGCGCGCTTGGCCAGGCGAAGTCGAAAGATGCCTTCGATGTTCTTTCCGCGGCTCTCACAACCGATTCCCCGGATGACACTCTGCGCAGCGCGGGGCTTAATGGCCTGGGCGCGCTCGGCGACGACCGCGCTGTGCCGCTCGTCGAGGAATGGGCCGCGCCGGGAAAGCCGCTCAATACCCGGGGCGCCGCAATATTTGCGCTTTCCGGACTCGACAAGAAAAACACGGAAATCACGCTGCGCATCGCTTCGTATCTCGATGAGCCATACTCGGACGTGCGCTTCCCCTGCATCTTCGCGCTGGGGCAGCGCGGCGATCCGGCGGCAATTCCGGCGCTCGAGAAGCTTTTGCATAGCCCGGACTTGAGCATCGGCATCGCGCCGCTGATCCAGGGGCAGATCGACGGACTGAAGGCGGCCGCTGCGGGCAACAATCCGGGCGGAGCTGCGCCGGGAGCAGGCCCCGGAGAATCTGCAAAACCAGGCGAAAATGCAGACGTGATGCAGGCGCTCGAGAAGCTCCAGCAGCAGATCGCGGAAATGAACGAGCGTTTGCAGAAAATTGAAACGCAGCTCGCGGGCGGCAAAAAGTAAAGGCCCCACGGCAGCTCAGCCGCAACGAACTGATCGCCGGAATCACAAGGGCGTCTCGCATTGCGGGGCGCCCGCTTTTTTATTTCACGCCTCATGAATCAGAATCCTCAGATCGCGGAGGTTATTTCCCGTCGGGCCGGTTTCAATTTCGTCGCCGAGCTTCTTGAAAAACGAGTAGGAATCGCTCCTGCGGAAAAAATCCGCAGCGTCGAGGCCCGCCTCTTTGGCTCGCGCAATGGTGGAACCGTCAGCGACAGCGCCCGCGGCGGGGCTGTTGCCGTCAATTCCATCCGTGCCGGCGCTGAGCACCGTGACGCGCTTTCCCAAAATCTTTGCGGCGCAAGCGAGAACGAACGCGGAATTTCTGCCGCCTGTGCCGTCGCCGGTCACCAGGCTGCTCACTTCGCCGTCGGCGATGACCGCGACGGGCCTTTCCGGATTTGCGCGGTGCAGAATCTCAAGCTGCGCCAACAAAAAATCCGCGGCCTTTTCGACCGGCCAGTTGTCCGTCGAATTGTCGCAGATGGTGACGCAGCCGTGGGCTTCGGCGGCGCGATGCGCGTTGTGAGTCAAATCGTGCACGCCGAGAAGCAAACTAAAATGTGCGCGCCCGAAGGCGGCATCTCCGGATTTCGGAGTCTCGATGAGCGCGTGGCGTTCAAACATTTCACGCAGCGCTGGCGGAAATTCTCCGATGATTTTGTGCTCCCGCGCGATGCGTTCGGCATCCGCAATCGTCGTGGGATCGGGCAGAGTGGGGCCGGAAGCGAGCGCGGATTCTTCGCCTTCGGGCACATCGCTGACGCCGAGAGTAATTTTCGTCGCCAGCGGCGCCGCCGCAGCGAGGCGGCCGCCCTTGGTGGCCGATAGATGCTTGCGAATTGCGTTGATTTCGCCAATCGAAGCGCCACAGGTAACGAGCAGCCGGTGCAACTGCTGAAAATCCTCGAGTGAAACGCGCGCGTCGAGCGGCAGTTCGACGAGCGCGGAACCTCCGCCGGAGAGAAGAAAAAATACCAGCGTCTCCAGGCCGCAGCTGCCGAGAGTTTGCAAGATTGCGCGCGCGGCAGCAAAACTTTGCGCGGTGGGAACGGGATGCCCGCCGATAAATGTTTGCCAGCCGGCGAGCGAGCGCGGCGGAATTGTCGGAACGACGAGAATTCCCTCGGCGCGAAAATCGGGAGCGAGCAAATCGCTGAGGCCTGCAGCCATGGCGAACGCGGCCTTGCCAAACGCGATGCCGACAATCCGCCGATACCCAGCGAGATCGAATTCCGCATCCGCGATGCGGATACGCGAGCCCGAGCGAACAACCTTTTTTGCGAGGGCGAGGCCGATATTCGCGGCGGCAAGGGTATCGGAAAGCATTTGTCGCGCGGCTTGCTTCCAATCCGTTCGCGCCGTGGCTTCGGCATTCAATTTATTTCGACTCCAGAACTTCGGGATTGAGCGCGTTGGGCGGACGCTTGCCGGCGAGAACGGCGGCGACGCTCGAAGCGGCCATCACCGCCATTTTCGTGCGCGTTTCAACGGAGGCGCTGGCAATGTGCGGAGTGAGAATCACGTCCTTGCGCGCGACGAGAGCGGAATTCGCCTTCGGTTCATTTTCAAAAACGTCGAGGGCGGCGCCGGCAATTTTTTTCGCCGCGAGCGCTTCGGCGAGCGCAGCTTCGTCCACTACCGGGCCGCGCGAAGTGTTGATGAGATACGCGGTGGGTTTCATTTTCGAAAGCGTATCGCGCGAAATCAGGTGGCGCGTCTCCGGAAGCAGTGGAACGTGGACGGAAATAAAATCCGCTTCGGCGAGCAGGCGATCGCGCTCCACGAATTCCGCGCGCAAATCTCTTTCGATTTCGGCGGAGGCGCGAATCGCGTCGTTATAAATGACGCGCATGTTGAAGCCCATCGCGCGGCGGGCGACGCCGCGGCCGATGCGTCCGAAGCCGAGGATGCCGAGCGTTTTTCCCCAGACATCCGCGCCGAGCAGTTGATCGAGATCCCATCCGGGCCAGGTGCCGGAGCGCATCCAGGCTTCGCCTTCGGGCAAGCGGCGAGCAAGGGCCATCAGCAGCGTCCACGCAAAATCGGCAGTGGTGTCGTCGAGGACTCCGGGCGTGTTCGAGGCGACAACTTTGTGGCGCGTGCAGGCGGCGACGTCAATGTTGTCGAAGCCGACGGAAACAGTGGCGGCGATTTTCAGGCGCGGAGATTTCGAGAGAAGCTCTTCGTCAACTTTTTCGGTGAGGAGGCAGACGAGGGCGTCCTTGTCGGCGACGCGTTTGAGAAGTTCGGCTCGGGAGATGCGCTCGGGCGGCATCCAGTAGTCCACTTCGCAATTTTCATTCAGGATTTTGCGCGCGGCTTCGAAAAGCGGACGCGTGGATAAGGCCTTCGGTTTGTTCACGCTGCACCTCGGATGCGTTTCGGAGAGAGGGTCAGTAGCACATATCTCCGATGGGTGTCAACGCGGGCGGCGAGTTGGAGCCGGAAGTCTGCGGGCGCCGTGTTCGCTACCGCCCCGAGGGGACGGCTGAATTGGAGAGTGCCGAATCCCAAACAGACATATGTGTCTCGATTAGAAAATGCGACTTTCCTTTGTTTTCTATAACTTAGGGGCAATCTTGTTTCTGGGTGTGTCTCGATTAGAATTTGGGCTGATTTGCTGTCTTGGGGTTTGGCGGAAGGCTGGCGGCGATGTCTAGAGAGCGAAACGAGCATCGCGAAACCGATTCAGGATAGCACAATTGGGGAGGTTCGAGAAGGGTGTTATTGGGTACTACAACCTCTGGAAACTGTGGAAAAGTGGCCCTCACGGCTTGAGCCTTCAAGCTAGTATCTAGAGGGGAAGCGACGATTCGTATCAGTGGTGGACTGATTTCTTCGTCTCGGTTGCAGGTGGGCGCGTCGTAATCTCCACGGTGGCTGGCGAATTGAAACTCACATCAGTAAACGCCCAGCCATCACCTCCATCCCCCTCAAGCTGATATCTGAAAGTAATGGTCAATTCGCGGTTCGCATCATGATTCGACGAAGGACAAAAGCGCCAACTCTTCAATGCATCGGTGATGCCCTGGTAGAGAAATCGAGATCCTTCGGGATCGCCGATTTTGAGAACGTTGCCTTCGGAATCGAAAGTGAGGTGGATATGGACGTCACCTGTGATGTGAGCGAGCCGAGCAATTTGTGGGTACGCGGGAGCTTTGAATTGGCACAAACACATTTCTGGATTTTCCGCGCCTTTGAAGTTTCCGAACGGGAGTAAGAAGAAAAGAAAAATCGCAGTGCTTAATTTTAGTTTCATGAGATTTAACCTCAGTATCACCCAGACGCCAATTGTTGAAGCCTGATGTGAGGATGATACCACTTCAAGAATTGACATTGCGGTTGCTCAGACACAGACAAAAGCAGATCCCTCACTTCGTTCGGGATGACACGATCACTAACGGGAACGCTGCTCGCACAATTGGTTGGGCGCGCGTTGACGCGAGGTGAAGGGCGCGACTATAGTGGCCGAAGAGAGCAGAAATTAGAAGTTAGAAGTCATAGAATGATTTGCTGACCTGCAAATGGCAACGCTCGAAAGTGGACCGAGGTTTCCGCCGTGCCGGCGCCGAGATTCATTCGGCCCTCGCCAAGACGCACGATTTTCACGCGATACGGAGAGCGAGGCGTGAACATCGCGCTGCTCGGGCCTAGGGATGACACACGCGGCAACATGTAGCGAAGGATGGCACTATAGCTGTCAGAAATCAGATAGGGGAAATGAAGAGCCGAGGTGGCGCGATGTGAAAATCCCCACCCTTTCCCGCCAGAAGGCGGCGGGCGAAAGGATGGGGCACCCAGAATCGGGAACGGAATCGTGCGTCAGAGAGATGCTTCGTCCCGCAGAACCACCCGGGACGCAAAAGGCGCGCCGGCCGCGGCGCGCTCAGCATGACAAATGGAGGATGCGCGAGTCACACAGCAAGGGCTAAATGGACAAGAAAATAATTCGGGAGATGGAGCGGGCGGTGGGCGCGGAAAACGTGCTGAGCAAGCGCGAGGACCTGCTGCTCTACGAATATGACGGCTCGGTCGAAGTAGCGAAGCCGCAGTGCGTGGTGTTTCCGGCGAACAAAGAAGACGTCGTCAAGATTGTGAAGCTGGCGAACCGGCACAAGATTCCGCTGGTGGGGCGCGGGGCGGGGACGGGTCTTTCGGGCGGGGCGCTGGCGCGGCAGGGCGGCATCCTGATGGTTTTTTCGCGGATGAATCACATCCTGGAAATTGACATCGAGAACCAGCGCGCGACGGTCGAGCCCGGCGTGGTGAACCTGGACCTTTCGATGGCGGTCGAGCACGCGGGGCTGCACTTCGCTCCCGACCCTTCGAGCCAGAAAGCGTGCACAATTGGCGGAAACGTTTCGGAAAATGCCGGCGGGCCGCACACGCTGGCCTATGGCGTGACGACGAATCACGTGCTGGCGATGGAACTGGTGATGCCTACGGGCGAAACGGTGCGCATCGGAAGCAAGGCGGTGGACGCTCCCGGATACGATTTGTGCGGGCTCTTTGTGGGATCGGAGGGAACGCTCGCGCTGGTGACGGAAATTACGGTGCGGCTGGTGCGCCTGCCCGAAGCGGTGAAGACGCTGCTCGCGGTGTACGACTCCGTGGACGACGCGACAGAAACGGTGGTGAGCCTGACGGCGAGCGGGATTACTCCGGCGGCTTGCGAAATGCTCGACGGATGGACGCTGCGCGCGGTCGAAGCGTTCGTGCACGCGGGGTTTCCGCTCGATGCCGCGGCGGTGCTGCTGATTGAAGTCGATGGATTGCGCGAGTCGGTCGAATGGCAGAAAGAAGAAGTGCGCGCGATTTGCGAGCGGCATCACGCGAGAGAAGTCCGCGTGGCGAAGGATGAACGCGAGCGCGAACTGCTCTGGAAAGGCCGCAAGAACGCTTTCGGCGCCGTGGGGAGGCTTTCGCCGACTTATTACGTGCAAGATGGCGTGATTCCGCGGACGCGGCTGCCGGAAACTTTGCGGCGCATCGACGAAATCGGCAAAAAATACGGATTCGAGATCGGCAACATTTTTCACGCCGGAGACGGCAACCTGCACCCGATTATTTTGTTCGACGCGCGGGACGAAACGCAGTTCGAGCGCGCCGTGGCGACGGCGGATGAAATTATCGCCCACTGTGTGGCGGCGGGCGGAGCGATTACCGGCGAACACGGCGTGGGAATGGAAAAAGACCGCCTGATGCCGCTGCTCTTCAGCGAAGCGGAATTGGACGTGATGCGGCACGTGCGCGACGCGTTCAATCCCGGCGGGCTCCTGAATCCGGCGAAAATATTTCCGACAACAAAAGGATGCGGCGAAGTGCGCGTCAGGCCGCTGCCGATTGCGGGCACGGCGCGGGCATGAACGCTCCCGCGAAAATTCTGCCGTCGCGGATCGCGGAGATTGTCGGCACGGCGAATTTGATCTGCGACGACGAAGAGCTTGCGGCCTACGAGGTGGATGGCATGCTCCCGGGCGCGGCGGCGCGGCCCGGAACGAGCGAAGAAGTGGCGGAGCTCGCGCGATTCGCGGCGGCGGAAAAGCTGGCGATCTTCGCGTGCGGAGCGCGCACGAAACTTTCGATGGGCATGCCGCCCGAGCGATACGACCTCGCGGTGGACATGACGCGCATGAACCGCATCGCCGCGTATGATCCCGGAGATTTGACCCTCGGCGTGGAAGCGGGCATCGGGCTCGCGCAAGTTGCGAAGGAGTTAGAGGAGCACGGGCAATTTTTGCCGCTGGCGGTGCCGTGGACGGCGGCGACAACCGTGGGAGGAACGATCGCAAGCGGAGTGGATTCGCCGCTGCGGCAATTTTACGGCACGGCGCGGGATTACGTGCTGGGAATGGAATTCGTCACCGGCGAAGGCGTGCTGACAAAAAGCGGCGGGCGCGTGGTGAAAAACGTGACCGGCTACGACCTGCACAAATTGATGATCGGCGCGCTGGGAACTCTGGGAATCATCACGCGCGTGAATTTCAAGACATTTCCGCTGCCACATGCGAGCCGGGGATTCCTCGCGGCGTTTGCGACCGCGGAAGCGGCGTTGGGAATGCGAAGGAGCGTCTCGCGATCCGCCGTGCCGCTGCTGACGCTGGAAATTCTGAGTCCGGAGCTTGCCAAGATATTCGCGACGCGCAGCCCGACGACTCTGGGCGTCGCGCTTGAAGAGCCGGGCGCGTGGTTCCCGCAAGACAAGTGGATCGTTGCCGCGGCTTATGGCGGCACGGAACGCGTACTGGAAAGGTGCGAAAGTGAATTGAAAAAAATCGCGGCGGAATGTGCGGCCGAGGACGTGGCGGTCCTCGGAGATAACCGGCGGCCCAAAGTGTGGGGGCGGCTGCGGGAATGTTTCGCGATGCTGCAGGAATGTTCGCCAGCGACGACGATTTTCAAGATCAGCGCGCTGCCCGCGGAAGTCCAAAGGTTTCTGCCGGAATTGAAGCGCGCGGCGGAAGCATGCCAGCTGGCTCATGCGACACTGGTGCGCGGAGTGGGGATAATTTATTTTGCGCTGCTGCCGGAGGAATCGAGAGACGAGGCGATGGAGCGCCTGGAACTCGCTGCGAGAGACATTTTCGACCGGTGCACGGCGCTCGGAGCGAGCGCGATAATCCCGTGGTGCCCGCTCGAATTGAAAAAGCGGGTGAACATCTGGGGCGCGCCGCGCGCCGATTTCGCGTTGATGCAAAAAGTGAAGCAGGTATTCGACCCGCGCGGACTTTTTTCTCCTGGGCGATTCGCGGGAGGGTTGTGAGATGGCCGCGCCTCTGGCCGTGAGCGAGCACGAAGCGCGGCTGGCGTTCCAGAAAACGCTCACCGGATTTTCCGCCGAAGACAAACCCGAATACGAAGATTACTCGCGGTGCATTCATTGCGGACTGTGCCTGAATCACTGCCCCACGTACCGGCTGTGGGGCCGCGAAGCGGATTCTCCGCGCGGGCGCATCCGGCAAATGTTGCTGGTGGATCAGGGTCGGCTGGCGCTCGACGAAGGGTTCGTCACGCACATTGACCGCTGCCTCGATTGCCGCGCGTGCGAGACGGCGTGCCCGTCGGGAGTGGAATACGGGAAGCTGGTGGAGCTGGCGCGCGCGCAGATCGAAAAAAATTACAAGCGGCCGCGGCGCGCGAGATTTCTGCGAAAATTTGTTTACAGAAAATTGCTGACGCGGCCGGAGCGCATCGCGTGCGCGGCGCGGCTGGTGCGGCTTTATCAGCGGTTGGGCCTCGAGGCCATCGCGCGCGGAAGCGGGCTGCTCGCGCTGCTGGGCATGCGCGAACGCGCGGAACTCCTGCCACGCATTGACAGCGAGTTTTTTTTCTCGCGGCTTGGGAAAACTTTTCCGGCGCGCGGCGAACGGCGAGCGCGCGTGGCGTTTTTTGCCGGTTGCGTGGCGCAGGTGACTTTTACCCAGCTCAACGATGCCACGATCCGCGTGCTGCAGGCGAATGGCTGCGAAGTCGCCGTGCCCGCGGGGCAGGTTTGTTGCGGGGCGCTTGCGGCGCATGCGGGAGTGCGCGACGTGGCGCGCGAGCTGGCACAGAAAAATATGGACGCGTTCTTGAGCGAGGATTTCGACGCAGTGATCACCAACGCGGCGGGGTGCGGGTCAACGCTCAAAGAGTACACGCATCTTTTCGGCGCGGAGAGCGAAGAACGCGAGCGCGCCGCGGCGTTTGGGTCGCGCATGCGCGACGTGACGGAGTTCCTCGATGCGCTGGGGATTGTCGCTCCGATGCGCGAGGTGCCCATGCGCGTGACGTATCAGGATTCGTGCCACCTCGTCCACGGGCAGAAAATTCGCGAGGCGCCGCGCAAGCTGATTCGCAGCGTGCCGGGCGTCGAGTTGGTGGAAATGCCGCACGCGGACCAGTGCTGCGGCTCGGCGGGCGTTTATAACGTGACGGAGCCGAAGACGGCGATGGCGCTGCTCAAAGGAAAAATGGAATGCGCGGGCTCGACAGAAGCGCAGGCGATTGTGACCGCCAATCCGGGATGCATTTTGCAGTTGCGCGCGGGGGCGAAGATTTTCGGCACGCGGCAGGAAGTTATGCACGTGGTCGAACTTCTGGACCGTGCCACCGGTTGACGGAAGCCCAGCATGAGAGCGAGCTCACAGGCGAGGCTAATCCGGCGGCGAGTCGCGACGTAGGTAGCGGCCGAAAAGGAGTTCGGCGGCGAAAGCCAAGACGGTGACTAGGAATACAATGAGCAGGAATTTTCCGGCTTGTAGAGGCAGGAGGCCGAACGCAGCGAGAATAACGTAAAGAGCCGCGCCGAGGTACAGTGGGCCAGTGATGTAGCAATGCAAACGGCCGCAGCGGCGGGCGTTCACAGCGCAGGCGCCGCCCGCAACCACGAGAGCGGGAACCCACAGCCACACGCGGCCTGCTTGCCAGTAAAATCCAACGATCAGCAGCGCGACCGGCAGACACCACACAAGACATGCCCAGGGGCCGCTAACGAGGTCGCGCTCTCCGCAAGTTTCATTCATGTGCATTCACAACCTTTCTTCATCGGACGCGCGGCGTTGCTTTTCGCGCGGCGGCGAGGATGAAAATCGTAAGGCATGCCACACTCGGGCAGCGGGGGTTGAGCGGTTGAGGTTTTGGATTCACCGGCGTGAGAGAGCTGATCGGAGATGACGCGAGATAAATCACGGAGAACATAAACAGGGCCGTCGAGATATTCCGCGCGCGGGAGACGGTCGTCCCAGCGGGCGGCGGGACTGTAGATGGCCACTTCGTCCCACTCGAAGCCGGCATTCTTGCAGCACGAGGGGCGAGGCTCCAGTGGATCGGATTCGATGCGCGATTCGAGCCGGGTAGCGAAGAGATGATCCTTGTCCCAAAATTGCGCGGCGCGAGGATCGGAAACGCGCCCGAGAACCATCGAGCCCGGAGCCGACCAGTCAGTAGCGCGAATGGGTTCCCAGATGACGAAAACGCGCAGCCGGGGATCGTGACTTTCGTCGAGGATATGTTCGATTGCGGAGGCCCCCCGCAAGCATCCGGGTCAAGTGGGAGAAAAAAGCAGGACCACGCGGACGTTGCCGTTCGCAGCATTGAAGGAATTGCGCAATGAAGAGAAGTTGGCGGGCGTGAGAGCGAAGAGCGCCGGTTGGCCCGCGGGAACTTTCTGACCGCCGAAGAAATACCAGCCAAGCGCCAAGAGCACTGCAAGAACGAGCGCCAGCGAAACTAGAGTGCGGCGTTTCATTTTGCGCCTCCGCGCCAGAGCGAGGCCACGAGCAGAGCCACGAACTGGGGAAAAGCGAGAAGCAGAATAGTGCAGAGAGTCGCGAGTACGAGCAATCCAATGGCGAATTTCGACTGGCGGGCACGACAGCGCGCTCCCCGGTAAACCTGAAAAAAGCCAACTCCGAGAAAAATGAATGCCACGCCGAGCAGCCAGGGCCGCTCGGCGGCAAGAAAGACGGAAGCTCCGGCAAGGCCGGCCGCTCCGAGAAATGCCATCGGCAGGCAACAACCCAGCGTCAGCAGCGCGCTCAGCAGCGCGCCCGTGGAAGCGGTCGTCGTTTTCCAATTGTTCACTGAGCCTCCAAGATTCGCGCCGTGCGGAGGGCTTCGCGGAGTGAAGAAAGCGAAGGCGCGCCCTCGCCGCCTTCATAAAGACGACATGCGGGACCAAATGTTGGAGATGGACTCGACGCCGCGATATCGCGGCCGTTTAGAAGAATCGTGGGCGACCCGGCAAATGGGAGAGATTGCGCCATCCGGGAATCGCTCACCAGAATTTCGCTGATATGCTCGGCGATGCCTTCGGCGGCGAGGGCTTCGCGGAGCCGGTCGAGTGCGAGCGCGCGATGAGGGCAATCGGGAACGTAAAGAAGTTCAATTTTCATGGGGCCGCCGTTCGTTTTTTTTCGCGGATCACCTTCAGCACCGGACAGCGGCCGCCGCTGCGAAGCGGCGGACGAGCCAGCGCGCGGTTGCATTTCCGCAGAGCGCTCTTGAGTTCGCATTCGATTCGCGCAAGGCTCGCGCGCTTCGCATGTACGGCGCGGAGTTTGTGCCGGAGCTTCTCGCGAACTTCGCCGCAGGCGCGAACGTCATCGTGGCGCAGCGCAAGGAACTCGCGGATTTCGTGGAGTGAAAATCCCAGCGCTTGAAGATGCCGGACGAACTCGAGCCGGGCCGCGTCGGCGGCGGAATACTGGCGGTAACCGCCGACTGATCGCGGCGCTGTGGGAAGCAGGCCGCTGCGCTCGTAGAAACGTACCGCGTCCACGCTCACACCTGCCTGTTTGGAGATCTCGCCAATCTGCATCATCTCCTCCCACGCTACACCCTGGAGTATAGTCCAGAGTCAGGGGGAATCAGTGAATCCTGTCAATACGGCCATCCCCGGGTTCGTTCACGAACGCAGCGCCACACGAGAGTTGCGGGAAACGGCCTCGCAGTTATAATCGCTGTCGGAGGGAACCATGCAGGAATTCGATCCGCACGTTCTAGACGAGAAGGCTATCGCTCCCCCCGAGGAATTCTCGAAGCGCGCTCGCGTGCGCTCCATGGACGAATACCGCGCCGTGTACGAGCGGGCAGCGAAAGATCCGGAAGGATTCTGGGGTGAACAGGCCAAGTTGCTCGACTGGATCGAAGCACCGAAGGGCACACTGGAGTGGCAGGCGCCCCACGCAAAGTGGTTCCCGGACGGAAAATTAAACGTCGCGGCGAACTGCCTGGACCGCCATCTGGAGAAGCGCGCCAACAAGCCGGCGCTGCTGTGGGAAGCGGAAGACGGAGCAACTCTGCAACTAACGTACGCGGAGCTGCACAAACTCGTGTGCAAATTCGCGAATGTGCTGGCTTCGCTGGGCGTGGTCGCCGGAGACCGCGTGGCGATTTACATGCCCATGATTTCGGAGCTGCCCATTGCCATGCTGGCGTGCGCGCGGATCGGCGCGGTGCATTCGGTGGTGTTCGGCGGATTCAGCGCGGGCTCGTTGACGGACCGCATCTGCGACGCGCAGGCCAAAGTGCTGATCACCGCGGACGGAGGTTTTCGCAGGGGCAAAATCGTTCCACTCAAGGAGACCTCCGACGCGGCGCTGGAAAACTGCCCGAGCATCGAAAAGTGCGTCGTGGTGCGGCGCACGGGAGAAAAAGTTGTCTTCCGCGAAGGCCGCGACGTCTGGTGGCACGAAGCGATGGCCAAAGCCTCCGCCGATTTTCCCGTCCAGGCCTTTGAAGCCGAACATCCGCTGTACGTCCTCTACACCAGCGGAACGACGGGAAAGCCCAAGGGCGTGCTGCACACTTCGGCGGGATATTTGCTGCAATGCGCGTGGTCCACGCAGTTGGTCTTCGATTTGCGCGAGGACGACATTTACTGGTGCACCGCGGACATCGGCTGGGTCACGGGACACAGTTACATCGTGTACGGGCCGCTCGCGAATGGCGCGAGCATCGTGATGTACGAAGGCGCTCCCGACCATCCGCGCAAGGATCGCTTCTGGGAAATCGTCGAGCGCTACAAGGTGACCATTCTCTACAGCTCGGCCACGGCCGTGCGCGCGTTCATGTCCTGGGGCAAGGAATGGATCGAAAAGCACAAATTGACCAGCCTGCGCCTGCTGGGAACCGTCGGTGAGCCGATCAATCCCGCGGCGTGGCGATGGTACTTCGAGGTAATCGGCGGAAATCGCTGCCCCATCGTAGATACGTGGTGGCAAACGGAAACCGGATCAATTCTGATTTCGCCGCTGCCGGGAGCGACGCCCACGAAGCCCGGCTCCGCGACTTTGCCGCTGCCGGGAGTCGCTGCGCGAGTGCTCACGCTGCAAGGCGAAGCGGTAAAGCCCGGCGAAACGGGCTACCTGGTAATCGAGCGCCCCTGGCCTTCGATGCTGCGTACGATCTACGGCGACGACGAAAGATACCAGCGCGAATACTGGAATCGCATTCCCGGAAAATATTTCACCGGCGACGCGGCGCAGTGCGACAAGGACGGCTACATCTGGGTGCTCGGGCGCGTGGACGACGTCATCAAAGTGGCGGGCCACCGCCTGAGTTCCATGGAAATTGAAAGCGCGCTCGTAAGCCACATCACCGTTGCAGAGGCTGCGGTGGTGGCGCGCTCGGATGAAATTAAAGGCGAGGCCATCGTGGCGTTCGTCACGCTGCGCTCGGGGCAGAAACCTTCGGCTGATTTGCGCGCGGCGCTCGCCGAACACGTGGCGCAGGTCATCGGCACAATCGCGCGGCCGGCCGAAGTGCGCTTCGCGGACGTGCTGCCGAAAACGCGCAGCGGAAAAATCATGCGGCGCCTGCTGCGCGAACTGGCGCAAAAGGGCGGAATTTCCGGCGACACGACGACGCTCGAAGACCTCTCCGTAATCGAACGCCTGGCGCGCAACAAAGGCCTCGACGAGGATTAATCCGCCAGAACCTGAGGATGCATGGGAACAGCGATATGCTTGGTGCTGCTTGTCTTTGCGCTTGCTGACATCCTCTATGTCTAGACCGCGGGGCGCGATGAATTTTGCAACCCGGAGCTGCCAGCGTGGCGACGGAGAACTGCAATGGTTGGTCTCATCGCCGTGACCGCACAAGCGGCAATTTTCGTAATGTTGTGGACGCCACTATCCCGAGACGTTGCCTTAGTTGTGCAATTGATGGTGGGTGGGCTTGTTCTAATACTCATCGCGATCCCCTGTGTCTTGGCTGGGAAGGGACGATTGCGTTGGTGGCTACTCCCATCATCCGTTGTCCTAATGCTCGGCACCCTCGTTACTTCGCTGACTTCTCTGAGTTCATAAACTCAGCCGACGATCATTAAAAATACTCACCTATTCCGAAGCCGGACTCGGCTGCGAAATGGATGAGCTTGCGCTAATTCTTCGGCTCGAACATTTTCGCGGCCGCACGCGTAACCAGGCGCCGCGGCGCGAAGCGCTCCATCTCCGTATTCAGCGTGTTCATCCAGCCGGAAATGACGCAGCTTTTCCCGCGCGCCAGCGCCTCGAGTCCCACGCGCGCGACTTTTTCAGCCGTTTCGGCGTGGCGAAAATTGCGGTCGGGCTGCGCGGCAACCTGCTGAAATTCCGTCGTCGTCGAGCCGGGGCAAAGCGCGCAAACGCGCACGCCCGAGCGCACAACCTCTTCCGCCAGCGCTTCGGCGAAAAGCAGATCGAACGCCTTCGTCGCCGCATAGGTGGAAATGTACGGCACGCCTTGAAATCCGGCGGCCGACGCGACGATCAGGATGTCGCCGCGGCGCCGCTCCACCATCGCGGGAAGATACAGCCGCGTCAGGTGCACGACGGCCGAGCAATTCACTCGAATCATTTCCAGTTGCCGCGCCAGATCGGATTTGTGGAACGCGCCGTACGCTCCAAAGCCCGCGTTGTTGATTAGCAGATCGATTTCCAGCTGCTTCGAATTCGTGAAGCGCAAGATTTCTTCGGGCGCCACGGGATTCGCAAGGTCGCAGGCGAATGTTTCCACGCGGACGCCGTGAGCCGCCGAAAGTTTCTTCGCCAGTTCCTCGAGGCGGTCCATACGCCGCGAGGTCAGCACGAGGTGCGTTCCGCCAGCAGCGAGCGATTCCGCGAGCGCCGTGCCTATGCCCGCGCTCGCGCCCGTCACCACCGCCCACTTCCCTCTCCATCGTTCCATGGCAGCCTCCCCAATTCGCGCCGTGAAATCAAATCACAGTGCAGCGCCCGCGTACAAGCCCCGCGCCCGCGCGCTCAATCGAGCCGCGATTGGTGTAGAATTCCGCGGCATCGAGGAACCCATGGAACTCAACAACGTGCGCATGGAAATTCCGGATGGCGCGAACCTGATTCTCGGGCAATCCCATTTCATCAAAACGGCCGAAGATCTTTACGAAGCCATGGTGAATACCGTCCCGGGCGCGAAATTCGGCATCGCCTTCAATGAAGCCTCGGGGCCGTGCCTGGTGCGCGTGGAATCCAACGACGACGAATTGCGGCGCGCGGCCATCGCCAATGCTCAGGCCATCGGGGCAGGACATGTCTTCGTAATTCTCATGCGCGGCGCGTTCCCCATCAACGTGCTTGGACGCGTGAAGGAATGCTTCGAAGTCTGCTCGATTTTCTGCGCCTCGGCCAATCCCGTGGAAGTAATTGTCGCCGAGACCAAGCAAGGTCGCGCCGTGCTCGGCGTCGTAGATGGCTTTGCGCCCAAAGGCGTCGAGGGTGCCGAAGATGCCCGCCACCGCCGCGACTTCGTCCGCAAAATCGGCTACAAGCTCTAGCGCGATCCTCGATTCTGCTTGCCGCGATTGGCTGTCCTTTGTGTTATACCCTCCTTCGGTTCGCTCTAAGATAGGGTACTAGAACCCGCTTTGAAAATGACGTCTTTATATCGATTGATTCTTTGGAGGTGGTTTGTTTTCTGTAATTTGCAAGAAAGTCAATAATTTGGTGCGGAGATCGATTTTTGCAAGTTTGCTGCGGTGGATTGGCCACGGAGATCACTGAGTCACGGAGAATTGGGGGCTGGCAAAACATGTGTTGTGTCTCGATTAGGATTTGCTCCGAGCGTTTGTTTTCATTGACTTAGCCCTGATCTTGTTTCTGGGTGTGTCTCGATTAGAAATTGCTCTCCCTTAAAATTCGGAATGGGGGAGTCATCCCCCTTGATGCTAAATTGTTTGATTTCAATGACGTAAGTATAGCATGTGTTAGGCAGAAAGTCAAGTACTGGAACTAGGAATACTGGCATGCCGTGAGGCCGGATAGGGCGCAGCAAGCAGCGCCCCTACGCCCGGATTTGGCGCGGCGACGCATAGGGTGGGATGGGCTCAGCGGTACAAGAAAGAGACGAAGAGTTTGATTAGAGATTCTTCGCCCCGATGCAAGTCATCGGGGCTCTGAATGACAACGACGGAGAGACATCTATCGCAAGTTTGCGTACTCTGCTCGGGCTTGCTTGAGGATGGGGATGTCGGGGTCGGCGTCTTTCCAGAGGGCGAAGAGGACGGTTCAGATTCGATTCAGGCTTGGCTACTGCAGCAGCCACGCTTCCGGAGGCTAGGCTATGTGCAGCCCCGCCTTGTTGAGCCCTTCCAGAATGCGGTCCATCAGGCCGCTCGAATAGTGCCAGCACACGATGTATTCGCGCCCATGCAGCTCGAAGTCTTTGTCGAGCTTGCGCAGTTCCTGCACAGCAGCAGCGGCATCGGCTTGGCGTCCTAGAAGACCGCAGATGGCCGCCTCCGCAAGAGGCTGCCAGAACAGCCCCGGCATGTTCACTCGCGAGACCTGCTCAAGCGCCTTCTGGTAATCGCCTTTGTGCAAATATTCCCAGATGAGGGCGAAGTGATACCAGCCGGCATGGTGAGGATTGAGGTCCATCGCCCGCCGCACAAGATTCGCACCGCGGTCGAATTCGGCAATGTGCACGAGCATGAGGCCCATCATGGCGAGCGTGTCGGTGTCGCGGGAATTCAGCGCCATGGCATGTTCCGCCGCGGTGCGAAACGCGGAAACGTCACGCCGGAAAAAATGAACCTGCGCTAGGGTCTGCTTTCCGTACTGGAAAGTCCGGTCTAGGTCCACAGAGCGCCGTGCCGCCGCGAGCGCACGATCCAGCGCATCCGTGCGCCTGCTAAACCCGAAGATGAATTCATCGACATACAACTGCGCCAGGCAGCCCCATATGGCCGCATGCTTGGGTTCGCGCTCCACGAACCGCTCCAGGCCCTCCCGAAGCTTGGCGTGTTCTTCCGGCGCGATGCGTTGCCGGTAGCTGAAGTGCCGTAGCACCCAGTCCGAAGCTGTCAGCTCGCCTTCGGGTTTTTCTTCGACGCTGGCGGCCATTGAGCGTACGAGTACACCGTAGCTGTCGGCGACGGTGGCCACCACGCGGTCGGTGATGTCATCCTGCAATGCGAAAATGTCGGAATTCTTCAGATCGCGGTTGTAGGCTTCCGCCCACAGGTGAGCGCCGGTCTGCGCATCGATTAATTGGATGTTGATGCGAATGCTGGAGGCCCCTTTGCGAATCCCGCCTTCCAGGACATACCGTGCACCCAATTGCTCGCCTACGGTGCGCACATCCAAGGATTGCCCCTTTAAGCGAAGCGTGGAATTCCTCGCGATGACGGAGAGATATGGAAATCGTGCCAGTCCCAAGGTAATGTCTTCGGCAAGACCTTCCGCAAACGATTCCAGCTCGGGATCGGCGCCGGAGTGCGAAAAGGGAAAGACGGCAATCCAGAACGCCCGGGCACGAGCGCGCCCCGAGTCTTGACGGAGTAGCCTTCCGCTATCGGAGTCCGCGCGCGCCGGCACTGCCGCGTCAGACGAGGACGAGAGTCGAGTGGACGCTCGCGACTGGGCGTGAGGACTCGCCGAAT
Organism: Candidatus Acidiferrales bacterium; assembly: GCA_050747245.1. Taxonomy (GTDB): domain Bacteria; phylum Acidobacteriota; class Terriglobia; order Acidiferrales; family UBA7541; genus JBOGNO01. Next base: position 88,613 of record JBOGNO010000015.1, on the reverse strand, counting down.
CGTCCGGTGGCTGGATGTCGAGCCCCGCCTTGCGCAGCCCCTCCAGCAAGTGGTCGATAAGTTCCGTGTCGGCATTCCATTTTTCGAGATCTTCGCGGACGACGGCCATGTCGAGAAACGCGGGAGATTGCCGGCCCAAGCCACTGATGGCCACAGCTGCCTCTTCCTTACGATGGAGCTGACCGCAGGCTGCGGTGATGTACAGGTAGTTCCAGGGATCGTAAGACATGTTGGCTTGTTTGGCGGCGAAAAGAGCCTTTTCATACTCGTTCTTCCGGTAGTGGTACTGGAAGGGAACAAAATAAAACCAGCCGGGATGATGGGGATTCAGCGACATCGCTCGTTGAACCAGGTTGTAACCCTTCTCCCACTCCCCTGTCTGGAAAATGTACGTCCCCATGTAGCCGAGCATTGTCGAGTGGCGCGGGTTCAGTGCCACGGCACGATCTGCTGCCGGATGGAAGGCGGTGTAATCCCTTGCGAAGAAGTAGGCAACAGCCAGTCCTGCCCACCCCATTTGGGAGGTCGGATCGATATCCACTGCCCGTTGAGCGGCGCGCCGCGCGCGCTCCAACGAGTCTGGAAGCGGGTTCATGCGCAGCGAATATTCAAACGAATAAAGTGCAGCAAGTATCGCCCACCCCTCCGCATGATTGGGCTCGCGCTCAAGGGCCCGTTCCAATCCCCGTCGCACGATGGTGTGCTCCGCGGGGGCTGCCTGCTGCATATAGAAGTGGTAGCGCAGGATCAATTCGGAGACGCTCAATTCCTCCACCGGCCGATCCCGGATGGAGGCAGCCATCGAGCGAACCAGAACTCCCTGGCTATCGGCGACTGTGGCGACGATGTGGTCGGTAAGGTCGTCCTGAATCTGGAAGGAGCTAGCATCGCCGATTTCCCGGTTGTAAGCCTCGGCCCAAAGCTGGGCGCCGGCCGAGGCGTCCACCAGTTGCGCGCTGACGCGAATGGCGCCACCCGCTTTGCGAACGCTGCCTTCGAGCACGTAACGCGCACCCAATTTGCGGCCCACGGCGCGCATATCCACCGAGCGGCCTTTGTAGGCCATCGCCGAGTTGTGGGAGACCACTTGAAGATAGGGAAAGCGCGAAAGTCCGCTGGTGATGTCTTCCGTCAGGCCGTCGGTCAGCGCTTCGAGCGCCGCTTCGCCGCTAGGCCCCTTGAAGGGCAGCACCGCGACCCAGAAACCTTCGTCCGCGCAGGTCGTACCGGAGCCGCGCGCGTCGAAGACGCCGGGCTCGGTCACATCAGCGGCGGCCGGGCGCCCGGAAGCGGAGTCGCGTCGGAGCCGCTGCAAATCCGTCCGAATGTCTGACGCGCTCTGGTAACGCAGCTTGCGGTCTTTTTCGAGCGCCTTGTTGATGATCTCTTCGAGTTTCGCGGGCACATCCGGGTTCAGCCGTACCGAGGGGACCGGCAATCGTTCCAGAATGGCGTGGGTGATCACGCCCGAGGTGTCGCCGCGAAAAGGCAACACGCCGGTGGCCATTTCGTAGAGCACTACTCCGAACGAAAATAAATCCGTCCGCGCGTCCAGTTCTTCGCCCCGCACCTGTTCCGGCGACATATACGCGACCGTGCCGATAGCCGCTCCGGGCACCGTCAACTGCGCATCATCTTCCGTCGGGGCATCGCCGAGAGACCGCGTACGTCCCGGGTCGGCCTCACGCGACAATTTTTTCGCGAGGCCGAAATCGAGAATCTTGGCCTGCCCGCGCTCGGTGACAAAAATGTTCGCGGGCTTGATATCGCGATGGACGATGCCTTTCGAGTGCGCCGCATCTAGCGCGTCGGCAATCTCAATCGCCAACTCCAACGTCTCGTCGAACGGCAATGGCTTGCCAGAAATGCGGTGCTTCAGCGTCTGGCCGTCCAGATACTGCATGACGAGGAACGCCCGGCCGTCCTCTTCGCCGATGTCGTAAATGGCGCAGATATTCTGATGATCCAGAGCGGAGGCGGCCTGAGCTTCACGCCGGAACCGTTCCAATGCCTGATGGTCATGGGACAATCCTTCAGGAAGGAATTTGAGGGCGACAGGCCGATGCAGCCGCGTGTCTTCGGCCTTGTACACCACCCCCATCCCGCCGCCACCGATTTTTTCCAGGATGCGGTAGTGCGAGACGGTTTGGCCGATTAGAGACGCGGAGTCCGCCATTTGCCGCTCATCTTAGGCCCCGCTCTGAATCAAGTCAACGAAACGGCGCATGGGGCGCCCGAAAAACGAGAAGCGAAGGGGCGCCGACGGAGGCCGGGCGTGCTACTCTGCCGGGTGCGCGATGGTGAGCCGAGATCTTCGGGAAGCGAATCGGCGGCGCGTCTGAAGCCATGAGCACAATTCTTTCGGTGAAAAATCTTCACGTGGCATTCGGCAATCGGATCGCGATTCCGAATCTGAGCTTCGATGTCAATGCGGGCGATTCGCTGGCCATCATCGGGCCCAACGGCTCCGGAAAAACCGTCCTGCTCCGGGCGCTGCTCAAACTGGTTCCGTATTCAGGAGAGATTCGCTGGAGGGAGGAGATTCGGCTGGGATACGTTCCGCAAAACGTCGCAGCGGATCGCCAGTTGCCCCTGCGCGTGAAGGATCTGCTCGAAGCGAAAGCGCGATTTCTAAAACTGCGCTCGCCGGAGTTAAATGCCGTCACATCCGATCTGGGACTCTCGGCGGAAATGTTGGATGCAAGTCTTGGCACTCTTTCCGGAGGGCAATTTCAAAAAGTATTGATCGCGTTTGCGATGCTGGGGAATCCCAACGTGCTGCTGTTTGACGAGCCAACCGCGAGCCTCGACGAACTCACGGAGGAGCGCGTGTATGAATCTCTCCACCTGCTGCAAAAGGAGCGCGGATTCACGGTCATCCTGGTGTCGCATGACCTGAGCGTGGTGTATCGCTACGCGACGATGGTGCTCTGTCTGAGTAAGACCAGCCCCTGCATGGGCGCTCCCAAGGAAGTGTTGACGCCGGAAACGCTGGAAGAACTTTATTCCGCGCCGGCGAAGTATTACCAGCACGTGCACAACCATCCCAAGGAATGAGAGGAATTATTTAGAGAGAAGCTTTCATGCCCACCCATCAAATATATCCATTCGTGCTGGCCGTCCTTTTCGCACTGGCCGCGGGCCTGGTGGGAAGTTTTGCGTACATGAAGCGCATGCTGCTAGCCTCCGACGTGATTTCTCATTTGGCACTTCCGGGACTGGGAGCCGCATTCCTACTGAATTTTCATCCGCTTGTTGGCGGCGCCGCGAGCCTGCTTCTCGGCGTGCTTCTGATCTGGCGCTTGCAGCAGCGGACCGGGCTAGCCATCGATGCGATGATCGGCGTCGTCTTTGCGGCCTCGGTGGGCATCGGCGCAGCGGTGACGCCTAAGGAAGACCTTCTCGAAGCTCTTTTCGGCGCATCGCAACAACTTTCGCTCCCAGGGTTTCTCGCGGGAGCAGCCACAGTGGGCGCAGTAGTTTTTTTTATTCTCCGGCTGAAGGACCAACTCTCGCTGAGCGTGTTTTCGCCCGAGCTCGCCGCCGCCACAGGTGTGAAGGTGAGCCGAATCGATCTTTATTTTCTTCTCCTCTTCGGCGTCACGGTTCTTGTGGGATTGCGATTCACGGGCGCGCTGCTTGGGAGCGCTTTGATCATCGTGCCCGCCGCAACGGCTCACCAGCTGACGAACCGAATGGCGGGCTTTGTGATTGCATCGTGCGCGCTGAGCATCTTCGCGGTTTCGGCGGGATGGATTTTCAATGTTTTCGTTCTGCACAGTGCGACATCCGGGCCGACAATCGTCGTTGTTTCCGCTCTGTTGTTTGCCCTGAGCTTGCTGAAGCGCGCTTAGCGGATGCTGTCATCAGTGAAGCTCCGCCTCTCCGAATACAAGGCACGGGCGGGATGCACGATCCGCGCTTCGAATGTCCGGCTCCAGACTCCCTCGCAAGCGCAACCCGCTCAATGAGTTCGAGTTGAGACGAACGCGCAGACCTTTTCATTAAGGCGCAACATTCTTGTAATGCTTCCGAAATACGCCGGGAGTTACTAGGGGTGTGTCTTCAGTTCATCCCAGGCAATCGGAGGATTCGAATGATACGCGCACTTGGGTTCACGACATTTCTGTTCGTACTGATAAGTGCCTTGTGTTCCTCACTTCCGGTGAGGGCGCAAACAAAGAGCGCAACAATTTCCGGCACGGTGACAGATGCGAAGCAAGCGGCACTACCCGGCGCACAGATTGAAGTCGAGTCGAAAAGCGTTACGGCAGTGTCCGACAGCCAGGGAAAGTTTACGCTAAGCGGGCTCGCACCAGGAACCTACAATCTAGTTGTCTCGTATGTCGGCTTTTCGCCAATCTCGAAGAGCGTAACGGTGGCGGCGGACGAAGTGGCGAACGTCAACGTGGTTTTGGAGGTGGCATCGCAGTCAGAGCAGGTTTTGGTCACCGCCACTCGCGCGCACGGCGAAGCTGAAGCAATCAATGAGGAGCGCACAACCTCGAACATTCTCGACGTTTTGCCGGCGAAAGTGATTACCAGTCTTCCAAACGCAAATGTCGCCGACGCGGTCGGCCGCTTGCCGGGCGTCACGCTTGAGCGCGACGAAGGGGAGGGCAAGTACGTTCAGATTCGCGGTACCGAGCCACGCCTGAGCAACCTGACCATAGACGGCGTTGAGGTTCCATCACCGGAAGGTGGCGTGCGCCAGGTAAAGTTGGACGTCATCCCCGCGGATTTGGTGCAGTCGGTTCAAATCTTTAAGACACTACAGGCCAACCAGCCCGGCGACGCCATCGGGGGCTCGGTAAATATAGAAACCAAGAGTGCCGGAGAACGTCCCACACTCTCCTTTTTCGGCCTGGGAGGCTTCACGCCCATTATCAACACCGTCGGGGTCGCCGAGACTGGAGCCACTCTCGGCAAGCGATTTGGTTCCGATCATCGTTTCGGCGTGATCATCGGCGGTGGCTACGACTACAATGGCCGGGGCATAGATGACATCGAGCCTACTACCGGAATCCTCGCCGGAACAACGTTTACCCCTGATTTCACCTCTATCGCCATTCGACAGTATAAGTACGACCGTAGACGATTTGGTTTCGGCAGCGATGTTGATTACAAACTCTCAAACACCTCTACCGTTTTTGTTCGCACGCTCTTTTCCAATTTCGAGGATTTTGGTCACAGATGGGAGTGGGTCCTCAACACACCGAGGTCACCGAACGGCACTTCGCTGCCGCAGTTCGACACCGAAAGGCGTACCGGCGACTACCAAGTCGCGAGCCTGACTCTGGGGGGCGACCATAATCCTGGCAAGTGGTACATTCAGTGGCTTGCTTCCGTGGCGCGCTCGCGTTTGCTCACCCCCATCGGCGGAGGAGAGTCGCACACGATTTTTAGCTTCATTCCTGCGACAAGCAATTGCGACTTCAATCCGGCAGCTACCACGAACCCATTTCTTCCGCAATTCAATCAGGCTTGCTTCACGGAAGCCTATGATCCCAGCAATTTCCAGCTCCAGGTCATCCAGCAGTCCGCGCACGGTTTGACCGCACAGCTCAATCTGTTCGGCTCCGCCAACCTGGGCAGAAGCTACACTATCGGTACCCATCAGGGGCTACTCCAATTCGGCGCGAGCTTTCGAAATGCCCATAAGTTTGACAACTCTTTCGAGATTGACATCACCCCCTCCCCGAATGCTCCTGCGATCCTGCAGAATTCATTCGGAAACGTTCTGACCAACCACAATTATTACGGCGGCGCTTACCAGATAGGTCCGACGACTAGCTGGGAACAGATCAATCAGTTCGCGGCGGCTAACCCAGGCCTCTTCGTTGTGGACCCTACGATGCAAAACATACCGCAAAGTGGCAACTCGAACAACTTCGACCTGGTTGAGCGCGTCGCCGCAGGCTATGTGATGAATACACTTGAATTCGGCCGTTTCTCGCTGATCGGCGGTGTTCGCTTCGAAGGCACACAGGACAGTACTCTCAGCTTCGACCTGACCAAAGGTACGCTGAGCTTCCCGGGAAACGGCTCATACGTGGATGTTCTGCCCAGCGTATCACTCGCTATCAAACTGGACAACAACTCCGACCTCAGGCTGGCGTACGCACGCGGAATCTCCCGCCCGGATCCGTCGTTTCTGACCACCGCCACCAACATCGACAATTCGACCAGTCCTCCCACATTGACTATTGGCAACCCCGCGCTGAAGCCCGAGCACGCAAACAACTACGACGTACTATACGAACGCTATCTCAATCCGATCGGGCTGTTTCGTGCCGGCTATTTTTACAAGTCCCTCTCCACTCCCATCGTCACCCTGCTGACGGGACCGGTGCAAGTAACCAACCCGCCCGGGAATTTTTTCGTCAATCAGGCCAACAATGCCGGCAGCGCTTACATCACCGGAATCGAAATCGGTTTCCAGCAGCATTTCTCCTATCTTCCCGGTATGCTGCGAGGACTGGGTGTCCTGGCTAACTATAGCTTTGCCACTTCACGGGCCTACAACGTGAATCCCGGAAATCGTTCTGATAGCCCGGCACTCCTGCGTCAAGCGCCGCATACTTGGAACCTCAGCCCGACCTATGACCGCGGTCGCGTCTCCGTTCGTGTTGGGATGGCCTATAACTCCGCAAACATTTTCTCGTATTTTTTTGCCGACGGAGCACAGGGCGGCATCAACGGCCCGGGCGGGGACCTTTTCCTTTTTTCGCACTTCCAGGTGGACGCGCAGGGGAGTTACCGATTGGGGAAAGGCTGGACTGCCATCGCCTCAGCACTCAATCTGAACAATGCAGTGTTTGGGTTCTACAATGGCAGCCCGCAGTTCTTCATTCAGCGCGAATACTACCGGCCGACTTATAGCTTTGGGTTCCGTTGGGACTCACACAGCGAGTAGAACCAAGGCAACGGCACACGGCGTACGTCATCATGCAGGCAAGAGGGAAGCTCGCGTCTCATCTGATGCCAGCCTCGAAAACTCAATTTACGACTGGCCCAAGGGCAAGGAAAAGAGAATCAACCGAGAACAGTATCCGAAGAATGGCGGAGAGGGTGGGATTCGAACCCACGGTTGAGTTTCCCCAACACACGCTTTCCAAGCGTGCTCCTTAAACCGCTCGGACACCTCTCCGCGAGAGAGGCAACAGGTTAACAGATGGCGAGAGGGAGCGGCAACGGGTTGGATTGCAGGTGTAAAGTTGAAGGAAAATCGGAGCGTGCTCTGTTAGACTTTTTGAGCCGCTCCGGGGTGGTGCAATCGGTAGCACTCCAGACTTTGGATCTGGCTATCCTGGTTCGAGTCCAGGCCCCGGAGCCAGATTTTCCGCAAGACATTCCAGACGCAACTTACAGCGATTGGAATTTGCGCAAATAATGCAAACCGAACGGGCGGATTAAGCGGCTGAAGCGCGCTTCTTTTTGGGTGGCTCTTCGACGGAGATCAATCGCGCGCGGCGACTCTTCATATATATATAGGCGCGGCGGAGAAGCGATTCGAACTCGGCATCTTTGGACATGCGCGAGACAGAGCTGGGTATTCGATGTTTGCCCAAGGCGATTCTCCTACCTGAGAGCGAGAAGGCTAGACCCTTCCAGAAAGCCTGTCAAGGATAATGAAAGCGCGCAGCGATCGAGGTGGGAATCTTGCGAAGTTACGCCAGAGTCGTTAGGCTGGAACGCTGATGGAGACGCAGTCGCTCGCGCTCGGGCTGATCTGGTACATCGTATTCTTGTTTTCGACCACGTGCCACGAAGCGGCGCACGCCATGGTGGCGAAACTTGGCGGCGACCTCACAGCATTTCACGGGGGGCAAGTGAGTTTGAACCCCGTGCCACATATCCGGCGTGAGCCGATCGGGCTGGTAATCGTTCCTATCCTTTCGTTCATACTCGCGCACTGGATGATTGGTTGGGCCAGCGCGCCATACGATCCAAGCTGGCGGGAGAGATACCCACGGCGTGCGGCTTGGATGGCGCTGGCAGGGCCGGGCGCGAATTTTGCCCTGATGCTAATCGCGGCCATAGGCATTCGAACCGGGATGGCACTGGGAGTATTTCATCCGCCGCAGGCCGCGAGTTTCACCCAAATCACACAAGTGAATGCCGGAGGGCCGGAATTTGCGGCGACATTTTTGAGTATTCTATTTGTGGAGAACCTGCTGCTCGGGACATTCAATTTGATTCCAGTACCGCCGCTGGACGGGAACTCGGGAATTACTCTGCTGATGAGCGAACGCGTGGCGTTAAGGTTTGCAGAGTTCAGCCGAGGGCAGCTCGCATTTGCGGGAATCATTCTGGCCTGGTATCTCTACGGGAAGATTTTCATGATCCTCTTCCAAGTGGCGCTGAACGCGCTTTACCCCGGCGCGCACTACGGATCCGGCTGAAAAAGCTTTTCTGGAGGCGCAGGGCGGGTGATTCAAAAGCGCACAGATGTTTTGATTTGCACTCCAGAGAAGGCCGAAATTCCAACGCCCACCTAGCTAAGTCGTTGTGGATGAATCAGAAACTAATCGGCTACTTGGCAGATGTTCTGCAATTCAACATTGCAGAGGCTATCTGGATGCGAGGGCCGGAGTGCCGGGATTGGAACTATCACGTGGAGGTTTCCGGCTGGGATATCTGGGAAAGATTTTTCGTCGAGGAAGCATATCTGGACTGGAATGAGAATGGCGACAAATGGGTGCCGTTGCGGAGCAAAATCCGTCTTGGAAGCATTGTGTTCATCCGATTGTCGCAACCATTGGCTGTGAACAATGTATTTCCAGTGGCCTATCGAGTGGAGAGAATTAAAGCGATGGAAGAAGGAAAAACCGCGATCACGCTGCTGGCACCTCTACGCGCGACGGGTAGAGACGAAGCGGCAAGGGCAGGGGAAGGCACCGAGGCCGAGGGAAGCAGCGAAAATCAAACAATTGAGACCATCGGCCGCGCAATGAAAATTGGGGCAAAGGGGCAAGTGTGACAGGCGAGGCGATACAAGAATGGGCTGGCCGTTCCGTTTTGGAACGATAGGTGAAGAACGAATTGCCGAGCCGTGGAGAAATTCAAACTAAAGCGAAGCCTGCCATTCGTTACAGAGCAGCAGTAAGTTTTTTTTGCGCAACACTTAGAGCGAACCAGCCATAACCAAATCGGTACCGAGAAACAGATTCGGAAATAAAAAAGTAATGAGGGCGCACTGGCCCGAATATTGCGTGTAATGCCCCGCCATGTGTGCGGCAACTACAAAATCCTCTACCGAAGCGCTGCGGAAACACCTCTCGATTTGCGTTCTGGGCGATGAGAACGATTTGATCGAACCAACGATGAGGAGATTGACAGCGACCGGCTATCAGGTAACCGGGACAACCGATCCGCATCGCGCGCTGGAGATGATCAGCCATACCCTGTGCCGGGTGGTCATCGCGGACGTGCAACTGCGCGCAATGGACGGCCTGAAATTTCTCGAGAAGGCACTGCAAACGGATCCGGGAGTTCACGTGATACTGATCTCAGGATTTTACTCCGTGGACGCGGCGGTGGACGCGGTAAAGCGCGGGGCTTACGACTATCTTTGCAAGCCGAATGACGGAACGCGACTGGAGAAAAGTCTGGACGAACTTGCGCAGCTCTTCGCCCAGCGCTCCACCATCCGCCAGCTTGAAGAACGCATGCTGGACAGCCTGGAATTTCACGGCATCGTGGGAAAAAGCCCGGTGATGCTGGACGTGTTTGACCTGTTGCGAAAGATTGCCCGGCACTATACGAATGTGCTGATCACGGGGCCCACGGGATCAGGAAAAGAGCTGGTGGCGCGGGCGCTGCATCAGATGAGCCCCGTGGCGCAGGAGCGCCTAGCGGTGTGCAATTGTTCGGCCCTGGTGGATACGCTTCTGGAGAGCCAGCTCTTCGGGCACGTGCGGGGGGCATTTACCGGCGCCACCGACACGCGGCCGGGTCTGTTTGAGTACGCGAACAACGGGGCGATTTTTTTGGACGAAGTGGGAGAGATGTCGCATTCCACACAGGCGAAATTGCTGCGGGCGCTCCACAACCGCGAAATCCAGCGCGTGGGCTCGCCAGAAGTGCGGAAAGTGAATGTGCGTGTCATCGCCGCGACGAACCGCGATGTGCGCGCCGAAGTGCTGGCGGGAAGATTCCGCGAAGACCTATTTTACAGGCTGAGCACCATCGAAATTCGCGTTCCGGGCCTGGCGGAGCGACAGGACGATATTCCACTGCTCGTACAATCTTTCCTGAAAAAATACAATGCGGCCTACGGAAAAAATTTTCAAGGGCTGACGAGGCGGGCACAGGTGGTGCTCAGCCAGCACGACTGGCCGGGCAACGTACGCGAACTTGAGAACGTAATCTCGAGCGCGGCCATCACAGCGGGGAGCGATTTTATAGACGTCCCTGACCTGCCAGAACACTTGCAGAAACCGCTGCGGCGGGATGGCTCGCACGATGAAAACTGGCGGCCAATATCGCTCGAAGAACTGCGAAGAATCCACATCCAGCGGGTGCTCGAAACTTGCCATGGTAATCGTGTGAGGGCTTCCCAGATGCTTGGAATCGGACGCACCAGTCTCTACCGCTACTTGAAGCGACCGGCAAAAGTAGTTGCCGGGCGATCCGCCGCATAGACTTTCCATCATCCGTTTGATTGAATTCGTTGCTTTTTCCACCTTGAGCGGCGCAACCCGGCACAGAAGTGGCGCGCTGTTCCATACATGAACAGTGTTGCAATCTGTGGCACGAGGCTGCGTTTCGCGCAGAGTAATTCATGCACTTGCAAGAGCTTGCCGAAGCGGACAGCGGCAAAACATTTGCAGGGGCAAATTGTGAGCGGAGGCTGCGATGAGAGAGGCGACCGACTGGCAAGAAATGAGCGCCGTTGCGAATCAGGACCGCCGGAAGGAGAAAAGAATTTCCATCTCGATTCCGATTGAAGTGTCGGGATTCGATAACCAAAATCGTTTTTTTTCAGAACGGACGCAAACAGAAAATATCAGTCTAAATGGATGCGGCTTCCAATTGTCCAAACCGGCGGAAGTCGGCGAAACGCTGGCAGTCAGGGTGGCCAGCCGAGGCTACGCAGACTCGCTGCCGAAGTCCCCGCTGCTCTTCAGGGTTGAGCGCTGTGTGCCGCGAAATGAAAAGTGGACAATCGGAGCCACAAAGCTCCAGACTGAAAATATCTGGTGCGTCGGCTTTCCGGAACAGAGAAACTCTCGAAGCTCTCCAAAGTAAGAATTGTCCCGCCAAATACGACAACGCCCTTCGACAAAGCAAACTTAGTTCACGTCCCGCAAAAAGGGAATGCGTGCGACGGCTGGTGCACTACCCCGGAACAGGGACAGCTCAAGACATAGGCATCTGCAACAGCGGAACGCGGTCAATCAAACTCTGTAGACTGGTCTTTTTATTGGCCCGGAGAATAGTCCGCCGCGCGCGCTGAAATTACCGGCACAGAAACAGTATTATCCAATCGAACGAGGAAACCTGTTTGCGCGGGCATCTCGACATCCTTCCCTTTCTGCTGGAGGACATAAACACTTCCACCGATGAGGCCGAACGCAAAACCGCGCACCACATGGCTGAAAATTGCGCCGACCACCGAACCGCCCGCAGTGCCGAGGCCGACTTCCACGAGAGCACCCTTGACGTCGCGCTTTTCACCGACCACCACTCCCTCGGTAGTGCTCAGGTCCTTGCGAGCACGGCCTTCATGATCCGATGAAGGGCTGTAAATTTGGATAATGCTCATCTGCGCGGGGAATTCGCGACTGTCAATCTCAATCGAACGAAACGTAATATTCATGGCCGCCTGTCCACGGAACATAGCGAAGTGTTTGGGGCGCTCGATACTGCCGACGATTCCGCGGACGCGTGTGCCAGCCGGCAACACCAACTGACTGCCGAGATAAACCGGTTCCGCGACCACGGCCATAAAGGGATCGCCGTCGCGCGCCACACTGGTGCTGAGGCCATTGAGCAGCGTGAGGCGTATCTGCGTGCCCTGAAGAATCTGATTGGAATGAGAATACTGCGCTTGAACCGCCGGAGTGAGAAACAACACGAACGACACCACAACTGCGAAAACCACAATGCGTTTCATGCAATCCTCCCTGCCCCGTTTCGTGGGGTTTGCCGCTGGCGCCGCGGTCCGGGCGCGGAGGATGCGCCCGCAGCTAAGATACACTCCCTAAGGAAAAGGATGCTGCGAGAATTAAATGCGATGATTCCAATCGGCCACGTGCGGAAAAGGCCAGCAGAACGCGGAGTCGAAGCCATCCACGGAAACCCGACAAAACTTAGCGGAAAGAACATTTCTGGTAGCCGACTGAACAGGCGAGGTGATTGTTCTGCGGAGCGAAGCGGTGTGCTAGACTCGCCGAAGCAGGAAATTTTCCTGCAATCGGTGGAACTTCGGGTTCTGTGCAACGATTCCCCGTGAACCCCGCCAGGCCCGGAAGGGAGCAACGGTAACGGGTCAGCTTCGTGTGCCGCAGAGTACCCGAAGTTCCTTCCCAAGCGCCGGGAGCGAAGAGAATGGGTTATCAAGTGATCGCGAGAAAGTGGAGGCCGCAGGGATTCTCGAGCGTCGTGGGCCAGGAGCACGTCACACAGACACTCGAAAACGCGATCCGCACGGGGCGAGTGGCGCACGCCTATATTTTTGCCGGCGTGCGCGGCGTTGGGAAAACGACCACCGCGCGCATCCTCGCCAAGGCGCTCAATTGCACCAAGAGTTCGGCGGCGGGACCCTGCAACGAATGTGATTCTTGCCGGGAAATTGCGGCCGGCACATCGCTGGATGTGCTTGAGATTGACGCGGCCTCGAACCGTGGAATCGACCAAATCCGCGAATTGCGCGAAATGGTGCGCTACGCGGCCGCCGGAGGACACTACAAGATCGTAATCCTCGATGAAGCCCACCAATTGACAGACGAAGCGTCCAATGCCCTGCTGAAAACTCTCGAGGAGCCTCCGGACCGCGTGATTTTCATAATGGCGACGACGCAGCCCGAAGATCTAGTGGATACGATCAAATCGCGAGCACAGTTATTTCAGTTTCGATCGCTCTCGTTCACGGAGATCTCGCGAGAGCTCGAAAGAATCGCGGCTGCCGAAAAATTGAAAATCGATCCCGGAGCAGTCGCCGTACTAGCGCGGGCGGGCGAAGGAAGCATGCGGGATGCACTGTCTCTGCTCGAGCAGGCGATGGCGTATTGCGGCGAGGAAATCAGGGACGATCAGGTGCGACAATTGCTGGGCGTCGTGGGCGAAGAAGTACTGGACAGCCTGGTCGAGGCGATCGATAAGCAATCCGCTGAGAAGGCTCTCGAACTGGTGCATCGGCTGATCGCCGACGGGCACAACTTGAACCATTTCTGCCGGGAAGCGATTCGCCATTTTCGAAATCTGCTAGTGGCGCGGGTTTGCGGCGCAGATTCCGATTTGGTGGCGGCTCCCGCGGATGAGCGTTCGCGAATCCGCGACCAGGCTGCACGTTTCACCGAGGAAGATTTGACCCGACATTTTGAAATTCTGCTGCGAACTGACGACGAAATCCGACATCGGCCCGATGCGCGCCTGCATCTGGAAATTGGGCTGCTGAGAATGGTGAACGCAGGCAGGCTCGCGCCGCTGGAAGAAGTGATTGCGGAATTGCGGGGAGATGGGGCCCGACTTAAGACGCAGACGACGGCCGCGCGAGCCAGCATCGAGTCCGCAACGGCGCCGGCCAGCGCGCGTGGAACGGATATCGCAGGTGAGAAATCGGCTCGGGCAGAGAATCGCATCGAGGCGCCCTCAGCGGTCGCTCTTGCTCCCGTGCGGCACATCGTGGCGCGATCTACAGAGACGATGACAGCGGGGCTAGCAGCAGCGCAGATGGACGCAATTCGCGCGGCGCTACAATCACAAAAATTTTTGTGGTCCATGCTGGAAAACGCGACTCGATGGGAGTTCGAGAGCGGCGAGGTGCGGCTTTATTTTCCGGCGGAGAGCCGCGCTCTGGCGGAAATGCTGCAGTCGCGCGATCCCATGGAGAAATTGCGCAACACCTTGAGCCAAGTGTTAGGCCAGCCGCTCCGCGTGTGTGTTAAAATGGAGGCCGGCATGACGGGGATGGTAGGAAGCGCGGAGTTGAGAGCGCGCATGGAAGAAGACCCCATCGTCCGCGAAATGCTGAAGCGTTTCGGCGGGCAGATTGCGGAAGTGCGACGCCGTAGCGAGGACTAGACCATGGAAGTCAAAGCCTTGCAGCAGATGTTGACGCAGTTCCGGCAGGTGCAGGAGCACCTGGAGAAGAAAATCGGCGAGATCCATGTGGAAGCCTCGGCCGGCGGGGGCATGGTGACCGTTAAAATGAACGGCCAGAAACAAGTAGTAGAAGTGAGAATTGAACCGGAAATCTTCCAGGGCCGGGACGCCGAGATGCTGGGCGAGCTGGTTCTCGCCGCGGTGAACGAAGCGATGCGAAGAGTGGACGAGGAGCTTGCGCATCAGATGAAGGACATCACCGGCGGTCTTTCCGGCCTCGCCGATTTGAGGATTCCGGGGCTCTTCTAAAATTGGAACTCTTGAACACTTTTCCCTCCACCCGAACGATTGGCGCGCACGTTTCCGATTGCATGCAATGCCATGCCTGATTTCGCACCTCCCGTTTCACGGCTGATTGATGAACTGAAGCGATTGCCGGGGATCGGACAGAAAACGGCGCAGAGGCTTGCGTTCTTTCTGCTACGCGCGGACCATGAACAAGCGCTGGCCCTTTCCGAGGCCATTCGCGAGGCGAAAGAAAACATCCGGTTCTGCTCGGTCTGCAACAACATCACTGACGTGGATCCTTGCTTCTTCTGTACCAGCGCGACGAGAAATCGCAGGACCATTTGCGTGGTGGAAGAGCCTCCCAACATTTTCGCGGTAGAAAAGACGCGGCAGTTCAACGGGATGTATCACGTTCTCGGAGGAACTCTTGCGCCGCTCCAGGGTATCGGACCCGATCAATTGAAGATAAAAAGTTTAATTGAACGGCTCAAGGGCGGGGCTGTAGAAGAAATTATCATTGCGACGAATCCGACAGCAGAGGGAGAAGCCACAGCGGTGTACCTTTCGAAACTCATAAAACCCCTGGGCGTCCGTGTGACGCGCATCGCCATGGGCATCCCGGTGGGCTCAGAATTAGATTACGCTGATGAGGTGACCATGCTCAAAGCCATGGAGGGGCGACGGGAACTCTGAAGCCACTTCCCTTCCCCGATGCATGGAGAGTAGAAGGGTGCAAATCCAAAGGAGTACCTCGCATGGCAGGACTTGAACGCTACATGTCGCAATACGACCACGAGCATCACAACCTAGCCAACAAAGCGCTGCACGCAATCGGTATTCCCGCGATATTCGCGAGCCTCATTCTTTTCGTTCTGCTTCATTGGAAGCTCGGGATCGCGCTGTTCGTTTTCGGCTGGGCACTACTCTTTCTGGGACACCGGATTGAAGGAAACAAGCCGGCATTTTTTCAGGGACCAATCTACTTTCTCGTCGGCCCCATATGGGTGCTCAAGGAACTGAAGGACAGCATCTTGGGCCGCCCGCACGCGGAGTCCGCGCGCCGGTGAGTTCTGGGT
Source organism: Candidatus Acidiferrales bacterium (assembly GCA_050747245.1). Taxonomy (GTDB): domain Bacteria; phylum Acidobacteriota; class Terriglobia; order Acidiferrales; family UBA7541; genus JBOGNO01. The sequence continues at coordinate 72,978 of JBOGNO010000015.1, read as the reverse complement.
TAGAATTGAATTAACCTTTTCGCACACCGGGGGGCCGAAGCCTCTTCTGGCGAGCCGCAGGATGATACGCTTGCAGTTTCCCACTCAGGGAGAGGGCCGTGGTGGAATCACTTTCGTCAAACGAACCGAATCCACAACGACGTCGCACAACGCGCGTCGTACAATCCATCCCGCTGACGGTGACCGGAGTGGATGCGCTCGGGCAACCCTTTAAGGAGCGCACGTCGACGCTGATGCTGAGCTGCCACGGCTGCCGCTATCCCTCGAAGCACTACGTGCCGCGCGGCTCCGAAATCACCTTAGAAGTTCCACGCCCAGAACCGGAGCAGCCCCCGCGAATTCTTCGAGGAAATGTAATCTGGGTGCAACGCCCGAGAACGGTACGCGAACTCTTTCAAATCGGCGTCGAGATCGAAACGCCCGGCAACGTGTGGGGCATTGCATTTCCACCTGCGGACTGGTTCGCGCCCACCGACGAGGGGCCGGAAAATCCACCAAAATCCGCAGCGCCACAAAAGTCTGAGCCCACGCCAGCCGCGGCAGGAGAGGCTACTCCGCCCCGTGGAACGGAATCGATCTCGCAAGGCAATGTTCGTGTGATGCCCCCGGCAGGGGTGCCGGCGACATCAAGTTCAGATACAGGCTCAGAGAGTGCACTCGCGATGGCGCGGCAGATGGCGCGTCTTCTCGCGGAATCGAAGCCGCATCTGCAGCGCATGGTGCGCGAAGCGGCGGCGGTGGCCATCGAAACGCAAGCGGAGATGGTCCGGGAGCAACTGGCGTCCCACGTGCGCCAGGCGATGGAGAAGGTCATGGAGACCTCGATCGCGCATATCACCGAAAAGGCATCGCTCGAGGTTGTCAAACAAGTGATCCAGCAGCTCCACGAAGCGAAACAAACGGAACTTCAATCCGTTTCCATCGCCGTGACCGAGGAATTTCGCGCCGCGCGCGAACAGATCAAGGAAGAGATCCACCAGGGCGCGGCAGATGCGCTTGAGTCAGCAATGCCGACACTCATTGAACGGTCGGCCGAAGCAGTCACAAAACGACTGGAATCGCGCGCAGCGGAATCACCCGCAGTGCAATCCGAAGAACGCTCTATTTCCAACGCTGCTCCTGACGCGCTCCAGGAACAGTTCTCGGCGCGACAAAAATCCTGGGAACATGAGTTCACCCAATCTGCGGACGCGCTTTTTCACGCGCAGCTGGACTCATTCACGCGACAGGTCGGCGAAGCGAGCCAGACTGCCCTGCACGATTGTCACGCGCAGTTAGCGCAAGAAAACGCCGTGATAACAGGCCTGTCCGAAGAAGCGGTAGGCAAGGTTAAGCAAGCGCAAACAGAACTCGAAAGCGAGACGAATGCGCTTCGCGAAAATCTGCGGCAGCGGCTCGAACTCACCACCAACGGCGCTATCGGCGAGGCCACTCGCCGTCTGTTGGAAGAATCGGCGTCAAAAATTGCGGAATTCGGGGCTCGCGCGCAGGTCGTGGCCGCAGAGCAGGCACAAAGAATACGGCCGCTTGCGGAAGCCGCCGCGCAGGAAGCGCTCGCACAGCTTCGGGGACAAGCGGAACAGCAGGCCGAGGATGCGGCGGCGAAAATCGCTCAGGCATCGGAAGCGGCCTCCGCAGCAAGAGAGGAGCTAGAAGGAGCTCTGGCCGCGACGCACCAAGAGGCGGCTAAGATTTCGAAGGAGGTGATCGCGGGACTCGAAGCATCGGCAAGCGAGGTCTCACTCCGCGCCTCGGAAAACCTGAAACAACAGACTCTGCAATACCCCGCCGAGCTCGAGAAGTCATGCCGCGAGATGATCGCCCATGCGACGGAGGAGCTGGAAGCAAAAGGCACGGATGCGACGCACGCGGCGTTTGAAGCTCTCTACAAAGCCGCGGAATGGTACCAGAAGAAGGCGCAAACGGCGATGCAGGCATCGCTCGACAAAATACTCGATCAGCAAGGAGTCTCCCTCCGCGAGCGCGCAGCGGAGCTCTCACGCCTCTTCGCTCAGGAACTTGATTCCTACAGTCGAAACTATGTCGAGCACACAAGCGGGCTGATGGATGAAGCACTGCGCGACCTGCATGAGCGCGGGCGAACCGAGCTGGAACAATCCGCAGCTACGCTCGAGGCGACTTTCGGCGACCAGTTGCATGCAAAATCGGAGGAAGCCCTGACTCGAGTCGCAGAGCAGATGACGGCAGCCGAAACCAGGGCGATTTCGAATTTCGAGTTGCAGCGCGCCGGCTCGATCGCTGAGTTCCAGACAAGACTGCGCGAAGAGATTGAAACCGGTACAAAACAGGCGAGAGAGACGCTGGATGCGCGGCTCTCGGTATTCATCCAGGATTGGAATTCGCAGCGCGAAGCAGAAGCAGGCGCGTCGCTGGAAACATTGAAACGGGCTTCCGATGAGGCAATCGAAAAATACAAGACGCGACTCGAAAACGCATCAAATTCCTGGTTGCTCGCTTCTGCAGCCACACTCGGGCAACATTCACAGGGAGTTCTCGAGACTCTAGCCAGGGCGGCAGAGCAACGACTGCGCGAAACCTGTTCGCAAGTGTTTGCCGGTTTGGGAGAAACCTTGCGATTGCGACTTCTAGGGATCTCAGAGGACGTCAAACCGCAGGCACCAGCACAAGATTCGACCGAACCGAAGTAATCTCCTCAGGACAGAATTCAAATTCGCTCCACGCTATAATACATGCCGTGGCTAACCGCGCCTACATGAGTCTTTGGTTCTCGCAGTTCGGCGAGAGCGAAATGCTGGATAGATTTCGCGAGTTCTTGGAGACAATTCCGCTCAGTGCATCGCGGCAGGGATTTGAACAATTGGAGATCCGCGCCGTTGGGCCGGAAGAAACGCCGGTGTTTGAAAAAGAGTTGCGAAGCAGGTCATGCACTGCGGTGGAGTTAACGGAAATTGCTTCCGAATTCCTTCATTCTGATTGCGCTTATGAAACGAGCAGTCGTTGGAGCTTGTGGACTTTGGATCCGGAGACGTTCGAATGGCACAATTCCGAGGAACGGATAGCGGTCATCTGTCGTGGCGAGGATTACGACGGAAATGCCGCCTCCGAATACGGGCACATCCAGGTGGATGCCGGATTCGAGCACTTTTTCACCGGGCACGCGGGTATATTGCGACGCAATTCGAGCTGCATGGTAATCTCGGAGCATCCCGCAGAATCAAAATTTCGAGCGTGGATGTCGCATCCCGAGCACCTGCGCATTTACTATGAGAAGACGCGCGAGAATATCCGGCAGCTTTATGGGTGGTTAGAACGTGCAGCGAAGGCGCTGGCCCCGGAACGATATCTACTTTGGTCGGAGGGAGAAGAAAATTTTGAGGCCTGCCTCGAAGAGATTTTGGCTGCTCGTTAGCCTCCTTTGTTTGGTCGAGGTGCCTATTGCAATTTCGCGAGGAGGAAAGACTGCCCGTCAAAATGAATTGACAGTCGCCGGGCTGCGCCCGGGCATGGACCGCCTCGCTAAAATGATGCAGCTTTTTCCAAAGGGGACAGTGGTTAAGGATTCGGAAGATGCCAATGGATTCCTATTTCACGAGCAATGCTCTCAGCAATTAGTTCGCTCCGAAATCGGGGCGGACGAGCGCGTCGAAAGTGTAACGGTATCTGAAAGCTTGGAGAGCCATGTGGCCGACTGCTCCAAGGTCCCACGCTCCCGCAGTTACAGCCGGCGGCTGGGCACGGGGCGCGGCTTGCTATTGGGCGATTGCTGCGACCGCGTCAAGGAAATCTACGGCGAGGCGAGTTCCGAAGGCCCTTCCATCAAGGGCGGCCGGGAGTTAGAATTGTATTATTACGCTTTTGATTGGGCAGGGTCGCATGTCCCGCAGGTGATGGAGGTTTCGTACAATACAGCGACCAACCGGGTCGTCGAAATCACATTGGCGTCTCCAAGCCTTTGAACCGATGAAATTGCAGAAAGCCGTTTGCGGATTACTTTTGTGCGCGCTGACGATGGCGACTACAGGGTGCCGAGGAACCCCAGCCTCGCAGAAAGAGGAGCCATCGGCGGCAGGGCAAAATGCGGACGCTACGCCGCCGGAGGTGCAGAAAGTCGGCGAAAATGCACTCGGCACAGATACGGAGGTGCTTGCTCATGGCGATCTGGCGCTGAACGGTTCGCAAGAAATTCTGGCGGTGAACCGCCTGCCGGGCACCCCCGAGTCCAGAGTACCCGGGACAATTGTCTCGCGCGCAACCGTGCTGGAGGAAGAAGGCGGGACTTGGAAAGAAATTTTTCTGTGCGACGAGCACTTGAAGAACCTGAAGGGATTTCTTGCGGCAACTCCCGCGGCTGAAGTGAGCGGCTGGCGATTACAATTCGAGCGCGACAACGTTCATGGCCTGGTGATGTATTTTACGCCGCTCACCAAACCCGCCGGTGGGTACATCCAGACCATCGGCGTTCGCTGGAATCCAAAAGTGAAACGCTACCAGTCACTGGACAGAAATTTCGAACAATTCCTCGGTGAAACTCCCGAGATCGAACCACCGATGAGGAGAATCGGTTAATGAGCGCTGCTGCCCCGGCTGTGACCGTTCGGATTCGTCCGTCGCAGAATGCATCTGGATGGCAGAGCCTGCGCCGCTTGTTGCCGTACGTCGCGCGATACAAGGGCATGACCGCGCTGGGGCTCGCGCTGCTCACGCTAATGGGAATTATCGGCGTCGTGCCGCAGATTCTGATAGGCGCGATCATTGACTGTTTAAATGGGGCACCGCAGGCGCTCGGAAGTCTGGGCGGAGTCACCAGACAGGTTCTTACGCCCATGCTCAATTTTTATCACCCCCACGACGGCCGAGCGGTCGGCATATTCTGCATTTTCCTGGTGGCTGCCATTACCGCAAAGGGTGTGTGTTCCTACTGGACGCGAAGTATCCTGATAGGCGTCTCTCGCGATATCGAATACGACCTGCGGGATGATTTACTGTCCAAACTGGTGCAGCTCGAGCCGGAATATTACGTGCGCAACCGCACCGGAGAACTTATGTCGCGGTGCACGAACGATTTGAACGCGGTGCGCATGGTGCTCGGCCCGGGCATCATGTATAGCGCCACGACTCTGGCCACCATGGTGCTGGCCATTTATTTTCTTTTGAAACTGTCACCGGCGCTGACATTTTGGGTCCTTCTGCCTGTTCCGGTGATAGCCATCGCCGTACGTTACTTTGGACAATTGATCCACAAGCTCTTCGAGAAAATTCAGGAAGCCCTCGCCACTCTCTCGGCCAAGGCGCAGGAAAACCTCGCGGGAGTGCGCGTGGTGCGGGCGTTCGCGCAAGAGGGAGCGGAGACGAAGGCGTTCAACGAAGCAAACCGGGAGTATGTGACCCGCAACTTAAAATGGATCGCTGCGTGGAGCATGTTCTTCCCCATGCTGCAGGCGCTCATCGGACTGACGTTTCTCCTAGTGCTCTGGCAAGGCGGCTTCCTGGTGATCGGGGGTCGTGTTTCACTCGGGACGCTCGTAGCGTTTTATGCGTTCATGGTGCAACTCGTGTTCCCCATGATAGCCCTTGGTTGGGTGACGAACATTTTTCAGCGAGGCGCGGCTTCGATGGGGCGGCTGCTCCACATACTGGACGCTGAGCCAAAGATTAAAGACCTACCTTCGGAGCAAACCGACGGCGGTGCGTCGAACTTCCCTGCTGTGATTCGCGGGGAGATTGAAATTCATCACCTGTCATTTGCATACCCCACTTCGGGAAACGGCAAACCCGGGCCAGACGTATTGCGTGACATCAATCTGCGCATCCCCGCGGGTACGACGCTTGCGATCGTCGGACCGACCGGGAGCGGCAAATCCACGCTGGCGTCGCTGGTTGCGCGTTTGTGGGATGCCCCAGATGGGACGCTTTTTATTGACGGCCGGACGATCCGCGAATGGCCGCTCGATACCCTGCGGCGAGCCATCGGGTTCGTACCGCAAGATTCGTTTCTCTTTAGTGAAACCCTCCGCGAAAACATTTCGCTCGGAGTTCCCGGGGCCAGTCAGGAGGCTGTACGAGAAGCTGCGGAATTTGCGAGCGTCCATTCGGATTTCGAGGGCTTTCCCTTGCAGTACGAAACGCTGGTGGGCGAACGAGGAATCACTCTTTCCGGAGGGCAGAAACAACGCACGACACTGGCGCGAGCGATTTTGCGAGATCCGCGGATTCTTATCCTCGATGATTCACTATCGAGTGTGGATACCGGCACGGAAGAGCGCATCCTCGGGCAACTGCGGGAGTTGATGCGACAGAGGACGACGATCCTGATTTCGCACCGCTGCTCGACGGTCCGCCAAGCGGATCAGATTGTGGTCCTCCGCGAAGGCCGCATCATCGAGCGCGGAACGCACGATGAATTGCTCGCAAGCGGCGGCTATTACGCAGATCTTTACCAGAAGCAATTGCTCGAAGAAGAATTGGAAAAAGCATGAGCGATGCGCGCGAAGAAGAGGCGCTGGGAAAAGTATACGACGCGCAATTGACGCGGCGACTGGTGCGCTACCTGCATCCATATCGCTGGCAGGTATGGTTCGCACTGGCGCTGACGCTTCTATTCACTCCGACCGAGTTTTTGGGCCCTTATCTCTTTCATATTGGTGTGGACAATTACATGGTCCCGGCAACCCGGGGTCTGATGGCGTTCGCTGCCGCCAAGCGGGGAGTACTCTGGGTCAGCGTGCTATTTTTGGCGACGATTCTGGTCGCGTTTGCTTTGCAGTACGTGCAAGTCCGCATTATGCAGAAAGTCTGTCAGGACATCATGTATGACCTGCGTGAAGAAATCTTCGGCCATCTTCAGCGTTTACCGATGAGCTTCTTCGACCGCAGCCCGGTGGGCAGGCTGGTGACGCGCGTGACGACGGACGTGGATGCGCTGAACGACTTGTTCTCCGCGGGAGTCGTCGCGATGATCAACGACGCCTTCTTGCTGGTGTTTTTCCTGGTAGCGATGCTGGTAATCGACTGGAGGCTGGCCCTGGCAACACTGTGGCCCCTTCCGCTCATGGTGTTGATCACTTACATTTTCCGCGACCAAGTGCGCGACGCGAACCGGCGCATCCGCGTGGCCATTGCGAAAATCAACTCCTTCCTGCAAGAGCACATCAGCGGGATGGCGGTCGTGCAGCTTTTTAATCGAGAGCACAAAGCGCGCGAGCAGTTTGCCGAGTTGAACCGCGACTACATGGAAGGCTACAAAGATGCCATCAATGCCTACGCATTCTTCTATCCTGCGGTCGAACTCCTCAGCATGGCTGCTATAGCCTTCCTCTATTGGATTGGCGGGCTGCGAGTAATATCGGGTGTCGTGGAAGTCGGCCTGCTCTTCGCATTCATGCAATACGCTATGCGGTTCTTCCGACCAATTCAGGATCTCAGCGAAAAATTCAATATTCTCCAGACAGCGATGGCAGCTTCGGAGAGAATCTTTCGCTTGCTGGATGAGCCGGTGGCCATCGAATCATCGCAGCAGCCTCAAGCCCTTCCCGCACCGCGCGGGGAAATCGAATTTCAAAATGTTTGGTTCTCCTATACCGGCGGACGAGAGCCAAAGGACGACGAATGGGTGTTGCGCGACGCCTCCTTCCGGGTGCAGCCGGGACAAACTATCGCGATCGTCGGACACACCGGAGCCGGAAAAACAACGCTTATACAACTCCTGTTGCGTTTCTACGATCTTCAACGCGGCCAAATTCTGCTTGACGGCGTGGACATCCGCAACATAAGCGTGCAGGATTTGCGTCGACAGTTTGGAATCGTGCTGCAAGACCCCTTTCTTTTCAGTGGAACCCTCGAATCCAATGTGCGGTTAGGAACGAAAACGATCGGCCGGGAGGCGGTAGAACGCGCAATGCGCGAGGTTGGACTCGGCCCTTATCTCCAGACGCTTCCGGAGGGAGTGAATTCCATCGTTACCGAGCGGGGCGCCACGCTCTCCGTGGGCCAGCGGCAGCTCATCAGCTTTGCCCGAGCACTGGCGCATAATCCCCGCTATTTGATTCTTGACGAAGCGACCTCCAGCGTGGACACAAAAACTGAGTTGCTGATTCGAGAGGCGCTCGATCGATTGCTCGAGGGGCGCACGGCGCTGGTCATCGCGCACCGGCTGAGCACCATTCAGCATGCCCACCGCATCCTGGTCTTCCACAAGGGCCGATTGCGCGAGCAAGGCTCGCATCAGGAGCTATTGGGAATGCGAGGAATCTACTATCGTCTCTATCAGCTCCAGTATAAGGATCAGGAAGTACGCATGCCACTGTCGGCCCCGGAGTCCGCCGCTTCTCTTCCAGCCGATGATTAGAGACTCGCGAGGTTGCGCTCCCCCGGAAATCCTTGTCTCCGCGGGCGAGGCTTCGAGCGATATGTACACCGCAGAACTGGTGCAGGCGCTCGGAAAGCGCACTGGCGCGCATTTTTTTGGCTTGGGTGGGCCGCAAATGCGCGATGCGAATGTGGAATTGGTCGGCGACTATAGAAATATTGCCGTTGTCGGCTTGACAGAATACATCGCAAAAATCCCCGCAGGATGGAAAATCCTCGCCAAGCTCGTTTCGACAGCCAGACGACGCAAGCCGGCGCTCGCGATTGTTGTGGATTCGCCAGCACTCAATCTTCATTTATCGAAATTCTTGAAATGGCTCGGAATTCGTGTCGTCTATTTCATCAGCCCCCAAGTGTGGGCGTGGCGCCCCGGCCGGGCAAATCAAATCCGCCGCCGCTGCGAACGAATTCTGGTTATTTTCCCATTCGAAGAGAAGTTTTATCGCGATCGGGGCATGCAGGTAAACTTTGTCGGCCATCCGCTGGTAGATTCCGTCCGGGCGACCGTGAGCCGCGGAGAATTCTGCTCCCGCCACGGGCTTGATCCAGGGCGTAAAATCCTAGTGCTGCTACCGGGTAGCCGGCAGTCTGAACTGAGGAAGAACCTGCCGCGGATTCTGGCGGCCTCTCGAGTTTTAAGTGATGGTCTGAAGCCGCAATTCGTCTTGGCCGTCGCGCCGGGACTCCTCAGCAAGGCGTTTGAGGGCTTTGATTTTGGCGGCCTGGAACTCACCCGGGTGCAGGGTGAAACCTACAACGCGCTCGCTGCTTGCGATTGCGCTATTGTTTCGAGCGGCACAGCTACCGTTGAAGCTGCCCTGCTGGGCACGCCGATGGTAGTGGTGTATGCCGTTTCGCAGATCACGGCCTTGCTTGCCAAACCGCTTTTGCGGGCACCCTTTATCGCCATGGTGAATCTAATTGCGGGGAGGGAAGTTGTACCAGAACTCATCCAGGATGAGTTCACATCGGAAAGACTGGCCGAAGAAACTCGGCGATTGCTGGTCTCAGTCGAGTGTTGCCAAGAAATGAAAAAAGACCTTGCCGAGGTGCGCGCAAGGCTGGGCCCAGGCGGTGCTATCAATCGTGCCGCCGAAATCCTCGCGGACATGCTATAAGGCAGGAGAAAAGGCAACTTCAAAGTCACCTTTGGTATCCTAGAAAGGCGGAATATGCTCAGCCCGTTGAAAGCAATCCGATCACTCCTGAGGTGGCCAACCATCTTTGCCTTCCTCTTAGCCTTGATGACTCTTACTCCTCGGCTCGCGTATGCCCAGGCTCCGCCCCAGGCCTCGCAACCTTTTCCATTTCATGCCACCCATTACAGTGTGGAAGCTACTCTGCATCCTGAGGACAGCACGCTTTCGGGACGCGCAAAAGTGGATTTCATCGCCGATGCTCCCTCCCGTACGCTCCTGGTTGAGTTACACGAAGACTTGAAGCTAACCAAAATCAGCGACGCGGAAGGCAAGCCCCTGACATTCGACCGCAGCAGCAGCACGCCGCTCAACGTGTCTGTGCTCTTGCCCGACGCAGTCAGTCCAGGGAAACAGGTGAGCTTGACATTTGAGTACACGGGTTCGATATCAAACGCGGAGGACAGCCCGTCGAGGGGAGTGCTCCTCGGATCAGTCGACAAGAATTCGGCGTTTCTGCTCTTGCCCGCCAGATGGTTTCCATTGACGAATTATCCCGGCAACCGCTACACGGGTGAATTTAAGATCATCGTGCCGGATACGTTTGCTGTCGTCGGAACCGGCCGAGCGGGAGCTCCAGCGACCGTGCCCCCAGCAGCGGCTAGCTCAGGGCACCAGATTGCTTACACGTTTACGAATGACCGCCCGGCGGCGACTGGAACATTCGTCGCCGGGCAACTCCAGCTTAATCCCGTACAAACGGAAGGATTGCAGATTGCGGTGTACACTTCGCCGCAGGCTCCTTCCACCGAGTACGCTAACGCCCTTGCTCCGATTATAAATTTCTTCTCTAACGAATTTGGACCGCTTCCGGACCCCAATGTGACGATTGCGCAGATGCCCGACGGATCACTGCAGAGTTTCAGCGCGCCCGGCCTTCTACTCATCAGCGCAAGGCAGTGGACTGCGAAGCCCAACGCGAGCGTGCTCGCTGAGCTTGCCGCAAGTCAGTGGTGGGGCGGGCAGGTGATACCGGCTTCGGCCTCCGACGTCTGGATATCCGATGGCCTTGCGCGATATTGCGAGGCGATGTACGTGGAACAATCCGAGGGCCCCGGCGGATTGCGAAGAGTGCTTGATGAATTTGCGGTTGGGGCTTTGATGTTCGAGGACGCCGCTCCCATCTCGCAGGCACAACGCCTAGGAGCCTATTCCGATGAGTACCGTTCCATCGTGATGGGCAAGGGGCCGATGGTGTTTCACATGCTTCGAGCAATCCTCGGGGATGCGGCGTTCAAGAGCCTGCTCCATGATTTCTATTCGCAATATGCGGGCAAACCCACACGGCTTGAAGATTTCGAGAAGTTGGTGGCTGCGCGCGTGCCGGCGCCACAAACGGGAGTTCCCGAATTCAATCCGACAGCCTTTTTTTCCCAATGGCTCAACTCGACGGGCGTGCCGGAATTCAAGCTCGACTACATCGTTTATCGGACCATAAAAGGCTTCAAGGTGGTTGGCAAGATTCAGCAGGAATTGGAAACATTCAACATGCCCGTGGAGCTGCGCGTAGAAACCGAGGGAAATCCGGAAAACAAGACTGTTCTTGTCTCTGGGAAGAACACTCCGTTCGAAATTGACACGTTCGGCCGTCCCAAACCGAGCGGTGTGACGATCGATCCGAATAACGATCTGCTGAAATCATCGACGAAACTGCGCGTTCGGGCGGCAATCGCGCGCGGCGAATCTCTTGCCGAGGTCGGAAAATACTATGAGGCTATCCAGGATTATTCGCAGGCGCTGGATATACAGCCCAACAATTCATTGGCACATTTTCGTACCGGCGAAGCGATGTTCTACCAGAAGAATTGGCAGGCAGCGGCGAATGAATTTCGAAGCGCTCTGGATGGCGATCTGGACCCGGCTTACAAATGGGTGGAGGTTTGGAGCCACATTTACCTGGGCAAAATATTCGACCTCACTGGACAGCGCGACCGCGCTGCAAATGAATACAGCAAGGCGCAACAGCTCAAGGACGATACGGGAGGAGCTCAGGAGGAGGCTGCGAAGTATCTACAGAAGCCGTACACAGAAAGTTCGGGGAGCACACCCGCGGCGCCGACTCCGGCGACTCCCACACCACCCGCCGCGCCTTCCGCTAAACCCGCGAAGCCTCAGTAGCTAGAGCCTCTGAGAGCAGCGAGAGGCCACTCAAACGAGATGGCCCGACTCCCTTTTCCTGAACCAGTACCTGAAATGTTTCTCCCATTCCTTCAGGATAAATCAGGCTCTTGAATTTCAGCCGCGCGCGAATGCGCTCGGGCTCGGAGGCGCCGTCCTCGAAAAAACCGGCGATATTGTTCCGGCGCGCAAGCGCGAGAAGAAAGTTTCCCTGCGAGACGATGCCGACACGAGCCAGTCCTGCTCGGCGCCCGGCAACGTCGAGGGCACAAAAATTCACGTGTGAGGTCAGATCCTGTTCACCGGGCGCACGATAGAAATCCTCGCTAGAGCGGTGATTCCCATAGGCCAGCACAGTGCCGCGCATGTGACGTTCATTGAATAATTCCCCGCTCTCATGACCGTAGTCGATCGTAAGCACGTAGCCTCGCGCCAGCCTTCGCCCCACAGTTTCAAAGACGCGGCAAGCTTCCAGGGAAATTTCGCCCTGCTGTCCCTCGCGAAGCTTAATTCCAAGTGATTCGAGGTATCCTATAATTTCCGGGGTTGAGGGAGGCAACAACTCTTCGCAGAATCTCCCGGCCGCAAGCCCGACAAACACCTCTTGCAGCTCACCCTTGTATTGCACTACCCGATGTACGGGGAGTGCATCGAAAAATTCGTTCGACAAAACGCATCCCGCTGGAATTTCTCCGGGAGGCTGCAAAGCGATCGCCAGTTTTCCTGATTTGATGTGACCGCTGAGCGCTCCGGCTGCGCTCGCACGGCGGGCTGCAGAGATTTCAATAGCGGTATAGCTCAGTGCGGAATAGAAATCAGGAAGTTTGCTCCGCACAAAATCAAGAATCTGCGCGGCCAAGGCCCCGTCGCCCGCGCCAAGCTCTATGAGAGAGAATACTTCGGGGCGTTCCATGAGTTGCCACATTTCGTGAGTTTGTCGCGCAATAAGCTGGCCAAAAATGGGGTGCATCTCCACGCTGGTGTAGTAATGCTTGCGGCCGATGGTGTCAGCGCGGCTGTAAAAGCCAAATTGCGGATGATAGAGGCACTCGGCCATGTATTCGGCAAATGTGATCGGCCCACCCTCTCGGATTCGTTCCGCGAGAAGCTTGGCGAGAGGCGTGGAGTCTGCCGAATTGAGTTGTGACATCAGTCTTCCCGCTGCGGGTTGCACACGAACATCTCGATGACGTAGTCGTGCAGGCAATCGTAGAGCTGTTTTTGAAACGTCCAGGGGAATTGAGAGGTTTCGATATCTCGGGGTGATAAGCGATATGTGTAGGAATGAAGTTCGACGCCTGCAGGCCGAAAACAAATGACAATTTCGACGCCTTCCGAAACTGGATGCGCCGCAAACCTGAATAGAGGATGTTCATACTGAGCGAGTTCTCGGCGAACTTTGTCGACGAGTGAGATGGAATTGTGACTGGGAGTCTCTGCGGCCGACATCGCTAAGCCCTCTCTGGGCCGTGAATCAATTCCGAGTTATTCTGTGAACTCACAAATTTATTTCTCGCAACACTTGCTCAAATGTTTCGAGTGCAGCGCTGTCGAACAGCACGAAATAGATTCTCTCAAGAGAGGTCTTCTCATTGAGATGCTTGGCCACCTCTCGGAGCATAATTTCAGCACATTCGCGCATCGGGAATCCGGCGATGCCCGTGCCAACAGCAGGGAATGCGATCGTTCTGAGTCCCTGTTGAACCGCGATGCGCAAAGAGTGAGCTGTCGAGGCGCGCAAAGCCGTTGGTGTAGTTCGCCCCCCCAATTGCATGCTGGCGGCGTGGATTACAAATCTCGCTTTCAATTTCCCGCCGCTTGTTATGGCAGCTCCCCCCACGGGCACAGGGCCCAGAGCGTCACACTCGCGTTGGATTTCGTCGCCTCCCTTGCGCCGAATCGCCCCGGCCACGCCTCCGCCGAGCTGTAAATCGTTGTTCGCGGCGTTCACGATGGCGTCCACATCCATTTCAGTGAGGTCCCCCCGCATAATGACGATACGGTTCATGGTTTTCATGCCTCGGTGCGGCTAAATGGAATGCGCCACTGGAGGAACACACGACGCGACAGCCTAACCTGGCTCCCTCGCTTTCGTCGCGGAATGCGGATAGTCATATACCCCCCGGCCGGATTTCCGCCCCAAGCGGCCCGCCTTGACATACTGCTGAAGGAGTGGGGACGGGCGATATTTCTCTCCCAGGGCGCGATGCAAATACTCGAGAATACTCAATCGAACGTCAAGGCCGACCAAGTCTACCAGCTCAAACGGCCCCATCGGGTGGTTTAGTCCCAGTTTCAGCGCTTTGTCGATGTCCGCAGCACTCGCGATTCCTTCCTGGAGCATGAAGAATGCCTCGTTGCCGATTAGCGCATTGATGCGGCTGGTGATGAATCCCGGAGACTCACGAACAACGACAACTTCCTTCCCCATACTGCGCCCGACTTCGATGCACGTCGCAATGGTTTCCTCGGAGGTCTCGAGAGCGCGGACTATTTCGAGCAGCTTCATCTTCGGCACGGGATTGAAGAAGTGCATTCCTACGCAATGCTCGGCCCGAAAAGTAATCGCCGCCATTTCCGTCACGGAGAGTGAAGAAGTATTGCTGGCGAGAATGGCTCCAGGTTTTGCAAATTTGTCCAGCAAAGTGAAAATCTCGAGCTTGGTTTCCATCTCCTCTGGGACAGCCTCGATGATCAGGTCGGCTGCGCGGATGGCCGTTTCGATCGAGGAAGATGTCTCGATCTCTAAAAGCGCCCGCTTCTTTTGCTCCGGCGTCACTTTCCCTCTCGCGATTCCTTCGTCGAAATTCTGACGAATGTCTTCGATAGCTTTCTCAATCAGTTGAGGAGAAATGTCTTCCAGAACGGTATGGAATCCACCGAGAGCGGATACTTGCGCAATGCCGCGTCCCATCGTGCCCGCGCCAATCACTGCAACCGTTTTGATCTCCACCACTGGATTCCTCACCCGACAACTGACATTCGTCTTGTCGAAGACTTGGCTGCCCGCGATCCGTGAAGGATTCTAGCTTCTCACCGGGAATAGCGCAGCTGCATTTTCGTACAGTATTTTACGCTGGGCCGATTCCGAGATCGGCAGCGCGAGGAACTTGCTGATGTTTCCGCGGATTTCCGGCACACCCGGACCCGGCCAATCAGTCCCAAACAAAACCTTGTCCGCAATTTCCTCGATTCGCGGGAAGTATTCCATCAACTTTTGCGGTGGAATTCCGGAAACATCCATGAACATGTTTTTGTGGCGCCGAACTAGAAAAAACGCTTCGTCCATCCACAGCGGCCGCCCGCCATGCGCAAGGATCACCACCAAATTCGGATAATCCACGCCAACATCATCGGCGAGCATCGGCCGTGCATACGAATTACGCGCGCCGGGAAAAATCGAAGTGCCCGTATGGATCATAACCGGCAAGCAAAGAGCTTCGGCGCGAGCGTACATCGCGGCCAGCGGCCCGAGCCCCTCTCGGTAAGCGTTGGGCGCAAACAGCTGATGCGAAGGATGGACTTTCAAACCACGAATTCCGATTCGGTGCAGGCGCTCGACTTCCGCGCCGGCGTCCTCGACGTGCATTGGATGCACTGAGCCGAAGGCCAGAAGTCGCGCCGGATCTGCCGAGCAATAGCGCGCGATCCAATCATTCACTTCATTCGGAAAACCAATCACGTCGGGGCTGACATAGTTGATTAGGCCAGCCCGCTCGATTCCGACGGAATCTAGAAATTTTAAGAATTCTACTGGGCTGTAGGAATACTTCACGACGTCAGCGTAATCGCGCCGGCCGTGCTCAATTAATTCGCGGGCATGCGGTTTGAACATCTCCAGCGGCTGGATGTGGATGTGGATATCGATGATGGGTTTCATTGATTGCGGCGCAGCGAGGTGGAATTCTCAGTCGTTCGCACTGTTCTCCGCTTTCCATGTCTTTTCAAGCGCGCGGCGGGTGAATAAGCGGGCCATTTCGCGCCGATAAACCGGCGTGGAGGCAGATGTCGTGAGCGGTTTGGCCGTGCGTATGGATTCACGCGCCACGCGCTCAATGAGCTCTCGCGAATACGACTGCCCGACCAGCATTTCTCGTGCCCGTGTTACCAGAAGGGGTGCAGGATTTACTGCCGAAAGAGCGACTTTCGCTTCGCGGCAGATGCCGTGAACATCTACGTCGAGAGCGATAGCCACGCCCGCGAGGGGATAATCAATCGATTCACGCACCCGCAGTTTTTCGTACACCCCGCGTCGCCCAGCCGCTCGCGCAGGAACATGGATCGCCGCCAGGATTTCGTCATCCCCAAGGGCGATGCGATCCATGCCGTCGTTTTTATAGAATTGTTCGAGTGGAACGCGCCGTTCCCCACGCGGCCCGACAATTTCCACTTCCGCGTCCAGTGTGAGGAGCGCTGGAGCGGAATCCCCCGACCATACTGCCCAGCAAAATTTCCCACCCGGAGCGACATGACAGACCGGTCCGTCCTTCTTGAGGCAGCCGCCCAATGACTTGCGCCAGAATTCCGACTGGTTGTACCACCGGCAGCGAGTCTCCAAACAGAGATTCCCGCCGAGCGTTCCCATGTTCCGCTGCAGAGGGCCGGCAATTGTCGCTACAGCACTCGCAAGGACGGGAAAATTCTCACGTACGATGGGAGATTCCGCGATGTGGGTCAGCGTCGTGGTGGCGCCGATTCGAAGCCCCTCCCGAGGAGAAAACTTGATTCCCGAAAGATTTCGCAGCGGCTTGATATCCACCAAAACGCGCGGAGAAAAAAGCTTCATCTGCAAATTGGGAACCACGTCGGTTCCGCCCGCGATCACCATCGCGTCGTGGCCAAAATCCGCGAGCACGCGCACCGCCGCTTCGATGCTCCTTGGGCGAATGATTTCGAAGCCGCTGATACTCATTGCGGCCCTCCGCCTTTATTTCCGTTACCGATTTTCTGCTTCTTTTTTTGGAGCGCTTCGAAGATTTTGTCTGCTGTGAAGGGCGAAGTGGTCAGCCGCACGCCAACAGCATCGTAGATTGCGTTGGCAATGGCAGGAATTGTCGCCGCGAGCGAACCTTCGCCAGCTTCCTTCGCACCAAATGGGCCTTCAGGATCGATACTCTCGACAATAATAGATTCGATTTGAGGATTTTCCAGCGAAGTGGGAATGCGATATTCGAGCAGCGAAGGATTCATGAGCCTGCCTTCGTGCCAGGTCATCTCTTCCTGCACGGCCTGCCCGAATCCCATGTACACCGACCCGATCACTTGCCCATCCACCGTCAATGGGTTGAGGGCGAAGCCGCAGTCGTGCGCCGCGACGATGCGATCTACCTTTAACTCTCCCGTCTCGAGGTCCACGGTCACTTCTGCAACCTGAGCACTGTAGCTATAGGATGGCGACGGGCCAACGCCCGCGCCTTTGAATTTGCCGCCGCGAGCGGCATCTGGAGGCGCATAAGATCCCTGTGCGAAAAGCGCGCCGTGAAATTCGATGGCCAGCATCACTGCGTCATCGAAGCCAATTTTTCGCTTCGGATCCTGGCGGAGATAAATGCTATCCTCCCGGGCCTCAAGTTCATCCGGCATGCATCCGAATTTCTCCGCCACCGCAGCAAAAATTTCGCCGCGCATGTTCTTTGCTGCTTCCAGCGTGGCATTTCCCGCCATAAACGTGACGCGGCTCGAATAGCTGCCCAGATCAACAGGGGTCAGAGCGGTATCCGCGCCAATGATTTTTACTCGTTCCGGATTCACGCCGAGGACTTCGGCAACGATTTGTACTTGCATCGTATCCGAGCCCTGTCCTATCTCCGAAGCTCCCGAATAGATCGTAACGGCTCCGTCGCGATCGATTTTGATATTCACGGTGGTGTGGGGCATGTTTGATCGGATGATCGGATTCGCAGCTCCGCTGACGTAGTGACTGCAGGCAATGCCGATGCCCTTCCCGGGAGGTAACTTGCCTTTCTTCTGGCGCCAGTCAGACTGTTCGGCCACCTTTTCGATGCACTCGGGCAGGCCGTAGCTCGTCACGCGGAGGCCATTCACGGTGATGCACGGCGCCTTGAGCAGATTCCGACGCCGAACATCTACAGGATCAACGCCGGCCTTCACCGCCAGTTCATCCAGCAGGGATTCGAATGCGAAACGCACATTAACCGTGCCGTGGCCCCGCATCGCGCCGCAAGCCGGCTTGTTGGTGAGCACGCGGTATCCGTCAAACCGCACGTTCGGAATGTCGTAGATTGCTCCCAGCAAAGCGCCGGAGTAGAGCACCGTCACCGGGCCATATCCGCAGTATGCGCCGCCATCCTGGATCACGCGCGCGGCGACCGCCGTGATTTTCCCCTCGCGCGTAATACCCATCTTCACATCCACTAGCGTGATGGGCCTCCCACGATGTGCGAGAAAGACTTCCTCGCGATTGTAGGTAATCTTTACTGGCCGTCTCGCTTTCTTCGCCAGCACGCACGCAGCGATTTCGAGGGGAATCACTTCACTTTTTCCACCGAAGCCTGAGCCGATGAGCGGCTTGATCACGCGAATGCTGCTCATCGGCAGCTCGCAGACCTCGGCAATCGTGCGGTGGAGGTAATAAGGCACCTGCGTTGAGGAGTAGCAGAGCATGCGACCTTCAGGTTCCCAGATCGAAAGTGTCGAGTGCGGCTCCATCGCCGCGTGATTTATTTCTCCTGCGTAGTAGCGCTGTCCCGCCACGAAGTCGGCCTGTGCAAATCCGGCCTCCGGATCACCGAACACATGGTGATAGTCTTTCTCGATATTGTTTGGCTTGCCCTCGTGAATCCAGTTTTCCGCCGCATTCATGGATTTTTCAGGATCGAACCACGCAGGCAAAACTTCATAATCCACGTCAATCAAGCCCAGCGCCTCCTCGGCGATCTCGACGCTGGTAGCCGCAACGGCTGCAATGTTGTCGCCGATGTAGCGCGCTTTATCCACGGTGAAGACGCATTCATCGTGGCCGATGGGGAGAATGCCATAGGGCCGGGGAGCATCTTTCCCGGTTGCGAAAGCCTTGACTCCCGGAAGCGCTTCGGCGCGAGTCGAATCGATAGAGCGGATGCGCGCATGCGCATGCGGTGAATGAAGAATCTTCCCTACCAGCATGCCCGGGACGGATAGATCATCAGTGTACTTCCCGAAGCCCGTAGCTTTGCCGATGCTATCGGTCATCGGCATAGGCCGCCCGATCACGCCGAATTTGCTTGCCGGAGTCACGTGTCAGCGCTCCGCCGTTACTCTTGGCTGTGTCTTTTGAATCGCAAATCGCACCGACTCATAAATCTGCATGTAGCCGGTGCAGCGGCAGAGGTTTCCAGAGAGGGCCTCGCGGATTTCATCGAGCGTGGGATTCGGATTGTGATCGAGAAGCGCCTTCGTGGTGATCAAAAATCCCGGCGTGCAGAAGCCGCATTGTGAACCGCCTTGGGTCGCGAATCCCTCCTGCACGGGATCGAGTGCGCCCGGAACGCCGAGCCCTTCGACCGTGGTGATGGCGCAATCTTGATAGCATGAAGCAATGGCCACACACGCGAGTATGGGAACGCCATCGGCGAGCACTGCGCAGCAGCCGCAACTCGAATCGTCGCAACCGCGCTTCGAACCGGTGAGGCCGAGATCCTCGCGCAGCACTTCAAGCAAAAGCTTCGAAGCGGGCACGGCAACCTCGTGCGTCTCGCCATTGACGTTTAACTGGATAAGTTCCTTGTCCAAAGAATCTCCCTGTCACATTCTTCGCAGAGCTTCTTCATCGTAGCCCAGCACGATGGTGCGGCCATGTATCACCACTGGGCGTCGAATCAGATTCGGCTCGCGCGCCATCAATCGAAGCGCCACGGCGCGCGAAGGGGGATGTTCCTTCATATTCTTCTGGCGATAAAGTTCATTTCTTGCGTTCAGGAACATTTTGTAATCCCGTTTACCAATCAGGGTGTCCAGCTCTTCCACAGTCAATGGATCCTTGGTCAGGTCGCGCAGGTCCAGTTCAATTCCCTTCTTCTGCAAGAGACCTCTTGCATTGCGACAGGAGGTTCAAGTCGGCTTGTAAATGAACCGAACTCTTGGTTTCGCCATTTCTCCACTCCAACTCTCTCAACCCGTTCCGTTCGCTTGCTCTTCACGCCTCCGCGCCGGCGTCTTCTAATATCGCGGAACGCTGGCATCAATTTCGATACTCCAGCGATCGATGCCGCCGCACATCGAGCGCGCTCCCGCAATACCCTGTGACCGCAGCCAGGCCGCGGCGTCCAGACTCCTCATTCCATAATGTTCGCGAACACCGAGCGCCTCGGAGCGACATGCTCCCAACCGGTCCATGTACTTTTTTCGGCCGGTTGCTTGTAGCACCCGGCGATCGAGCCACAATTCGCCCGATGTGTACGTCCGAGCGGTTTCCACCCGCGCCTCCGTAACCGACTAGGACTCCATTGCGCCCTTGGGCGCAACCCACCGAGGCTCCAATTGCTGGATTTCACTCACCAGCCTTATATCCTCTGCCTGCGGCAGTGCCTGATTCAAATGCTCCAGATGTGCCGCCGGAGTGAGCAATTCCCCCGCGACGCTGTAAGACTGATTGGCGAATTCTCCGATGTGCCGGTTGAACTTTAAGTCCGGTGTGTAAAGCGTCGGTTCACCTGCTGGAATGTGCTTGTTGATCTGGTCGATCAATTTCTTGACTTCCAGGTGATACAGTTCGCGATTGTGCTCATTCATGTGCGCGAGATCGGCGCCGGCCTGCGCTTCGGCTTCGTCGTATCGCCCTTTCAGACCCCAGACGTAGAACCAGTGCGCGGAGCTCGAATTGTCGACGCCGAACAGGTCGTAGCTCACGGGCACCCATTTGTTGACATATTTCTGCACGATGGTTAGCGGCACGATGCCGGCCTTCACGATGCGCTTAAGACCATCATGCCCAGTGCCGAGGTGGAAGGATTCCTCCCTCAACATCGGATTCATGGATTCTCCCAGCGGAGCAAATCCCGAAAAGCTGAGCATCTTGAGCTGAAATTTTCCGTCGCGGTCCACAAAATCGGTGTACGTAAAGAAGTCGAGCCAGTCCAGCACTTCTTGGTTGAACGCGCCCAGCAGCCTTTTCTGGTCGAAGGCGCGTCGCTCCAGCATTTTCTGCGCTTCCACGCGGCCTCCATACCCGAAGTGGTTGATCAGCAAATGGCACATTTGCCAGCCGTGGCGCATCTCCTCCGTAACAACCCGGCAGAGCGAAGCACGGTCGTGCTCCGAAGGTGATGTTTGGAACAGACGCCGCTGCTGTTCGACGGAAGCAAATTCCGTATCGCCCTGGAAAATAATCAAGTTCATCAGGCCGTCGCGAATTCTCTGGTCCGGAATCTGGATCACCCGCTGCCATTTCGGCCTGCCCTTGAAGGCTCCAAACTCAATTTCGTTCGAGCGGGTGGGGCCGAACTTGGCTTCGAACTGATAATTCTCGATTTCCGGATACGTCACACCAATGTCTTTTCGCCACTCGCGAAACAGGTCCACCCAGTCATCAAACGTGCTAATTCTTGCAGCGGGCATTTGTTCCCGTCCTCCCCTGGATTCGATGATCCCAGTTCTCTTCCCAGCTCATCCTATCGGCCATGAAACACGGGCCTGCGCTTCTCAAAAAAGGCGGCGAAACCCTCGACGCAATCAGTCGACGCAAAACACTCCACCTGGCGCTGCGTTTCTTCATCAAGCGCCATTTCCAGCGCCCGCAGTTCTGAACCAAACAGGGTTTGTTTGATTCCGCGGGCGGCGAGCGGCGGCGCCGCGGCAATCGCGTTGGCGCGTTCGCGCACTTCTGTTTCGAATCGGTCGGTGGGATATACCTGATTCACGATACCGAGCCGCAAAGCTTCCGCCGCTGAGATTAATTCGCCGGTCAAAAATAGTTCAGCGGCCTTCGCCGCCCCAACGAGCCGCGGCAAGTAGAATGTTCCCCCGAAGTCAGGGTAGAGCCCCACCAGCGCGAACGATTCTCCGAAGGACGCCGTCTCCGCTGCCAGTCTTAGATCGCACGCGAGCGCAAGATTCATGCCTCCACCTGCCGCCGGGCCATTGACTGCGGCGATCACGATTTTGCTCATTGAAGCAATCGCGACGCAGATTTCCTTGGCTGCGCGAAGCAATCCCCCTAATTCATGCCCCGCATTGCGCTCTCGCGCGTCGCGCAACATGGCCAGATCTCCGCCGGAGCAGAAGCCTCTCCCCGTACCCGTCAGCACGATGACGCGAACCGAGTCATCCCAAGAGGCCCGGCGCAGAGACTCCACCAACGCTCGCCCCAGATCTACATTGAGAGCATTGAGGCGATTCGGACGATTCATGCGCAGCGTCAGAATCGCGCCTGCGCGTTCTTCTAAGAGAACCGCGCCTTGCTTCGAAGATTGTGCCGCTTCGCTCATCTGAAATTTTCCATCATTCTTCGAGATTGCGCATGAAAGCGGCAAGCTTCTTGAAATACCGCATTTTCACGCCGCTTCCTGTGGCGTTTTTTGCGCTCGTTGATGGCAGAACAAATACTCTTGCTCCGTAAAGAGTTTCTTTCTGTAGTCCAAGTTTGCAAGGTTTTCCGCTGTATTTCTCATAAACCACTTTCCCATTGAAAGCGACAATGCGCGGCCGGTGCTCTTCGAGCTTCTTCGCCAGCAGCACGCGGCCTTCTGCGAATTCTTCTCGAATGAGGTCTTCCACGCCCCGGGTCGGCCGCTTCACCAGATCCGTCAGCCCTACTCCAAATTCGATAATGCGGCGATCGTCGTGGTGCGTCAGCAATTCGGGAATCACTCCCGATTGATACATGAGCGGCCAGAATTGATTGGCACGGCCCGCATAATAATGGCCAACACGGGCCGAGCGTTCTCCCGGATTGCAGCCCACTATGACCAGCTTCATTCCTCGCCGCAAATAATCGGGAAGTGTTTTCATCGTCGCCGATTCAATCCTTCAGATTTACCCACACGCTTTTCAATTGTGTGTAGTGCTCGAGCGCGTGCATTCCCAATTCGCGACCATATCCGCTCATTTTATATCCGCCGAATCCAGCTGCCGGATCGTAGTTATTGTACGTATTGATCCAGACTGTCCCCGCATGGATCCGGCGCGCTACGCGATGCGCCTTTCCAATGTCGCGGGTCCAGACAGCCGCGGCAAGTCCGTAGGGCGTGCGATTCGCTTCGACAATTGCTTCTTCAACATCCTGAAATGGAATAGCCGCCACGACGGGCCCGAAAATCTCTTCCCGCGCGATGCTCATATCATTTCGCACGCCGTCAAAGACCGTCGGCTGAACGAAATAACCCTTGCCGTTTCCAACGTTCGCGCGCTCGCCTCCGGCGACAAGTCGCGCGCCTTCCTTCTTGCCTTTTTCAATGTAGCCGAGGACTTTCTGCATCTGGGATTCGCTCACCAGCGCGCCAAACCGGGATTTTGGATCGAGCGGATCCGCTGGCTGCAGTTTCTTCGCTCGTTCCGCAAGTTTACTGACGAAATCGTCGTGAATCTTTTTTTCAATGAAGAGTCTCGATCCTGCGGCGCAGACTTCACCTTTTCCGTAAAATATTCCCATCGTCGCGCCGCGCGATGCCGCTTCCAGATCTGCATCTGCGAAAACAATGTTTGGTGATTTTCCGCCCAGCTCGAGCGTGACGTGCTTGAGCGTGTCGGCTGCGGAGCGCATCACTTCCTGCCCAGTTGCCGTTCCTCCCGTGAACGCAACCTTATCCACGCCCGGATGCCTCACGAGCGCCCGGCCCAATTCGTCTGACGAGCCAGTTAGTACGTTCAGCGCGCCATCCGGCAGCCCTGCTTCTTGGCAGATCTCCGCGAGGCGCAATGCCGTTAGCGGCGTCCACTGCGCTGGCTTGAGCACCACCGTATTCCCGGCCGCCAGCGCGGGGGCAATTTTCCACGCCGCCAGTAGCAACGGAAAATTCCACGGGACGATAGCTGCGACTACTCCGATTGGTTCGCGCAGTGTGTAGTACAGAAACGGCCCCTTCACCGGAACTGTTTCGCCGTGGATCTTCGTTGCCCAGCCCGCGAAGTAGCGAAATACTTCCGCCACCATCGGCATGTCCACATAGCGGGATTCGAAAATCGGCTTTCCGTTGTCCAACGTTTCGAGAGTGCCCAACTCCTCGTTATACTTGTCCACCAGATCGCCGATGCGCCAAAGAATTCGCCCGCGGTCGGAAGCATTCGTTTCCGCCCAGGGCCCGCTTTCGAATGCCTGGCGCGCGGCAGCGACCGCGGCGGAGGCGTCTGTTGCATCCGCATCGGCCACGTGCGCGATAGTCTCGCCCGTCGCGGGATTGATCGTCGCAAAAGTCCTGCCACTCGCGGAGTCCACCCACTGCCCACCGATGAAAAGCTTGCCAGGCTTCACCTGGATTTGAGGTGCCGTTGACATTCCTTCGCTCCTGATTCAAAGATCTCGCCGGTAAGCGAGATCCGCCGCCTACTTGCCCTTGAATTCCGGCTGCCGCTTTTCGACATAAGCCTTCAGCCCTTCCTTCGCATCCTCACTGGTAAAAAGAATTTGCTGCAGCTCGCGCTCGATTCCTAGCGCTTCGCCGAAGCCCACCTCTGAACCTGTCACAACCGCGCGTTTGATGCGCCCCACGGCGCGAGACGCCTTGTTGGGCGGGCAGAACTGCTTGGCATATGCCATCACGTCGTCCCAGTAATTTTCGCGTTCGTAGATGTAATGAATGAGACCGAATTCCAGAGCCTCCTCGAAACTGAACGTCCGGCCCGTAGCCATCAGCTCGAGCGCTCGCGCGCGCCCGATGCAACGCGACAGCCGCTGTGTTCCACCTGTGCCCGGCAAGACGCCCAGGTTTACTTCCGGCAATCCAATCTTGCCGCCCTCTTTCTTGGCGATTCGGATGTCGCAGGCCAATGCAATTTCCAGTCCGCCGCCGACGGTGTGTCCGTTAAGCGCCGCGATCACCAGCTTCGGCGTCTGTTCGAGACGCGAAAGCGTTTCGTTGGCATGCAGGCAAAAATAGTACTTGAACGTTGGATCGGCCTTCGTCAGCATCGGGATGCTCGCGCCCGCCGAAAAAAATTTCTCCCCCGCCCCGCGTACCAGTATGACGTGAGCGTTTTCATCCATCCGCGCCTTGAGCACAGCTACATCAATTTGCTGCATCATTTCATACGTGTATGTGTTTGCTGGCGCATCATCCATCTCGATGATTGCTACCCCGTCGTCAACTCTGTAGTTGATCAGCGTCTTGGGTTCCACAGCTTGCGTCGCCATCGTTTCCGTTCCTCCGTTTCGCCTCTCTCAGACCTAATTCATCCATCAAAAAATCATGCCGCGTTACCCCGCCGCGCGCGCCGAAATCGCAGGCAGATCCCGCCTCAACCGTGTGGATCTGGCGCCGCCGGCTCCATTCCCGTTCATCACTCCGTGGAGAAAAAGACCGGACATTGCTTCCGCCAGTGCTTCGGCTTGCGGATCCTTCTGCGGTCGATGCCATGTGGGAATCCAGTTCATCATGCCAAACAGAGCCAGTACCGCTACCCGAGGATTTACGCGTCGCGCCTTCCCCGTCCGGCGTAAATCTTCAAAGATGTCCAGAGCCGCCCGGTAGTATCGCCGTTTTATTTCTTCCACCTCTTTGCGGTACTCGCCCGAGAGCGTGTCGTCCTCATGCGAAAGCACTTTCATCTCTAGGGGATGCCGCAGAAAATAGTCGAGGTGATTCAGGACTAAGATTCTCAGCCTCTCGGCGGGATCTGAAACTGTCTCGAGCCGCTTTTCAATTCTGTTTAGGACGGCATTAAATGTATATGTTTGAATGAGATAGAGGATTTTTTGCTTGCTCTCGACATAGTAATACAGTCCTGCTAATGAGATTCCGCTGGATCGGCTGATGTCGCGGATGGATGCGCCCTCATACCCTTTCTCCGCGAAAACGAGGGCCGCGTGTCTCAGGATATGCTCAAGTTTTGAAGGCGCAACGCGCTGTACGCGGCGGGCTCGGGGCTTCAATGGGTTCTCTTTCCAAGTCGAACGTTCGTTCGAAAAATCAGAGTAACTTGAGCCATAAGAAAAGTCAAGCGAGCTGCCCTAAATTGTTTCGAATCCTTGCGACTATTTCCATCATCCAATTCATTGTTGGCGCGGCGTGAATTTTTGTAGAGTGAATGTGTTACCCTCTTCGCCAAGCGGCGGGCAATATCCGGGGCGGCGAAGAATTGGAACCCAACAACCCGAGAGCGATGGCTACTCCTGTAACACATGCAGAAAATGAAGGCGCGGTTGTCGCCGCTGCCAAGGCGGGCGATGCTGCTGCCTTCGAAGACCTCGTCAATCGTTACGAGCGCAAGATCTTTCGCTTGGCGATGAATATCACACAGAATCGTGAAGATGCGGAAGACGTTTTGCAGGAAGCATTCATTAAAGCCTACGAGCATCTCGGAGATTTTCAAGGAAATTCGCGTTTTTATACCTGGTTGGTCCGCATCACGGTGAACCAGGCGCTGATGAAACTGCGCAAGCGCCGCCCCAATCTAGTTTCTCTCGACGCCGAAATCGAGACGGAAGATGACATGCTGCCCCGCGAGGTCGAGGACTGGGGCCCTACTCCCGAGCAGCGTTTTGCGCAGACCGAATTGCAGGAGATTTTGAGCACTGCTATCGCCGAGCTCGAACCCGGGTTCCGCGTAGTTTTTCAGTTGCGCGATATCGAGGAACTTTCCACGGAAGAGACCGCCGAACTGCTCGGCCTTTCCATCCCTGCCGTGAAATCGCGTCTCTTACGTGCGCGATTGAAATTGCGTCAAAAATTAAACCGATTCTTCAAGGGGAGCGATAAACAGTGAAGTGCAAAAATGTCATTAAGGAATTATCGAGCTATCTCGAGGAAGCGCTTGATCCGAAACTCAAGGAGTCCATCGAGAAGCATCTCGGGAATTGCGAGGATTGCCGTATCGTCGTGGATACAACCAAGAAGACCATTCAGATTTTTTGCAATGCCGAACCGTTGCCCCTCTCGAGAGAAACGCGTGCGCATCTGCACGAGGCGCTCTTGAAGCGCCTGCACGCGCCGAAAAGCTGATCACGGCCGAATTCCCCGCTCAGATTCTGGTTTAGTCCACATCGGGATTTCCCTTCCAATTCCTCTCGAGCGGGCGCAATCATAAATTTTTGCCGCCGCCGTGACGTCCTCGATCGCGATTCCACTGGATTTGAAAAGAGTAATTTGATCTTCGTTGCTGCGCCCCGTCGCGCGGCCCGATACGATCTCAGCCAGTTCGACGATCGCCGCCCACTGCGCTTCGTCCCGGCCGAACACTTGAATCAAATCCCCCGCCTCGATTTTTGACTGCTCGCGCGAATCCGCGACGATGATGGCTGCGCGGCGAATCGCTTCCGCATCCAATTCCCGCTTGTCTGGAAAATTCGCCCCGATGGCATTGATGTGCGTTCCCGGTGAAAGCCATTCTCCGCGCAGAACTGGGTCTTTCGCGGCAGTCGCCGTGATGACGATATCCGCATCGCGCACAGCCTCTTCACCTGTCGGAGCCGTTTCCACTGGAACATGCAATTGGGCACTCATGGCCACCGCAAACTTGGCGCGCCGGCCCACGTCGCGGCTGTAAGCCCGAATGTGTTCGAGCTTCCTCACCGCAGCAACGGCTTCGAGTTGCGTGCGCGCCTGCGAACCTGTTCCCACGATTCCGACAGTGCGCGCATTCGCGCGCGCCAGCAATCGCGTAGCGATACCGCTCGCTGCTCCCGTCCGCATCTGGCCGAGATAATCCGCTTCGATCAAGGCCATCAAATTCCCGGTTTCCGCGTTGAAGAGTGGGACAAGGAATCGGAGACCTTCGCGTGAACTCGTGTAAATCTTCATTCCTATTGTGCCGCCCTGCGCATCCCCAGCGGCCATATAGTGCAAGTAAGATTTTCCGGGGAGGTGCAGGCGTTGTCGCAAATGCAGCACCGCGGAACCGTCCGCAAGCCGCTGGAAGGCTTCTTCTACTGCCGCGAGCGCCATCTTCATTGTCAGAACACTGCGGACATCTTCTTCGGTGAGAAACAAGGCCATCGCGCAAAAAGGTTTTCACAATCGCTATGCGAATTCAACTTGCAATTAGAGGTGGATGCGGAATCGCAAAACGCGCGGAACGCTCGGATCGAGGACGAGCAATTCACCGAGCGGACTGACCGCAATTTGGTACGCCCCTGCCCCCTGTAGCAGCTTCCCTCCCAAGTCATCTTGGAACTCGGGCTGAAGACTCAGCGTCCACACCTGCACACCAGAAACTTTCGGCGCTGCCGTGAAAATGTATTCCGAGGTCACGCCGATCCCCTCACCGCGACGAAGTTCTTGCGCTGGTTCATCGACACCTGGGGTTCGCACTCCGCTCGCGAGCAAATTGCCATCTGATGAATATTCTTGGATCTGCGAGGTTGTGTCGTCCACCACAAACACATTGCCGTCTCGGCTCACAGCCAGCGCTGAGGCCGAGAATGATCCCGCCGAAACCGATGCCGGCAACCATGATTTCACAGTTCGTCCGCGTGGCGTTAACTTTCGAATCTCCGTCTTCTCTGAATTTCCTAGAACTTCAATCACAAATATGTTTCCATCACTGTCAATCGCGAGGCTCTGTGGCCACTGACGCCTGGAGGACCCTTGCAAATGAATGGTTCGAAACCAATCGCCATCCGGAGCGAAGATGCAGATTGAATTCACAGCTTGAGAGAGCGAATAGATCCCTTCTCCGGAATCTACTGCGACTCGGAATGGATTCTTCGGAACGCGATCGCTGAATGCCAGTAAAGGATGGCCTTGCGGATCAAATTCTTGGATGAGCCCGCTGCCGGAATCAGCAACAAATATATATCCGCTGCCGTCCGTAGAGATCCATTTGGGGTTGCTCAATTGCCCCGGCTCATTCCCTTTGATTCCCCATTCCCCAAGAAACTCGAAGACGGGTCCTGCGGCCTGCTGCGTCGTTTGCGGCCTGCTCACCGTGCAGCCCGCGAAGAGAATTGCAAAAAACAATACGAGCAGCCCAGCTGGTTTTCGATTGGCTGGAAAACATTTCGCAGTCTGCATCGATTCGAGGACTTGCGGCAATTCAGCGGCGTTTGACTTCCCCGCCCTTCTGTTCTTCCTTTTTTACCTTTCGAATAATGGTCTGATGCATTCGGTATGCGCAGTCATCTTCCGATTTGCTTCGTGGATTCACACACGCGAAGTGGAACGATGCGTCGCCGCCCGCTTGCGCACCTGGCGCGACTCGCACCGGCAAATGCCCGCAAAAATTGCTCTCAACATATGCCGTTTCGTACCGCCCGCGCGCGATTCCCCACGTATAAACTCTCAGCAGCGAAAAATCGCAGTCTTCACTCTGTCCGCCGCGCGTGCCGATGACCAGGTATTGCGGTTTGATCCCCTGGACGGGATCGATCACGTGATTCAGCTCGAACCAGCCGGCCGGCCGAAACCCCTCCGCAGTCGCATAGTCGGGCAGTGGCGCGGGCAGATCCAGCTCGATGAATCGCCCGATGATCCATCCTGCCAGCTCGCCGGCATCCTTCGCGCGCGCCCGAACAAACCACCAGTCATCGCTTTTCGCCCCGGCCTCCGGATTCCCACTCTCCTTCGCCCGGTTTGGGGATTCTGAGATGGATCGGCGCTCGAACAGATCAACCGGCGTATCCCGTCCTAATTGATAAATGCGCACCCCATCCCGGCCTGGCTGAAACCGTAAATTACTAAGCACCTTAGTATGGCCCTGCGCCTGCAGCGGCATCGTTTGTGCTTGCGCGAGCAGGTTGTGCTCCTGATGCCACAACGCCGAATCGAGCAGGTCGTGCGATTCGACCCAGCCTGTGGCTCCGTCTCCCATTCTCAACTGCGTCCAGTCGCCCGCATGAGCGAGCACGTCCGCACGGTCTCCAAATTTCATCGTGCCCAGTTGTTCGCGCACCATCGCCGCACTGCTCCATACCGCAACCCGGCTCTCGGCTGCATAGACCTCTTCAAAAGCGGGCTTCTGCGCTCGGATACGCCAGAGAGCAATCAGACCCACGCTCACAATGATGATGAAAAGTATGAATGCACGGCGCAATCCCATCGCCCCTGATCCCGAATTCCGATTGCCGCGAGAAAGGCGAATCAAGCCCTCACGCAGTACTCAATTCTACACCAACGCTGCGATTCACTCGGGATGTGGGGATGTCTTTGTGTATTTTCCTAGCTGACAAAGCGCACTGTCACATCTGGCCGCTTACAATGGCCGGATAGTCTGCGCATCTGAGGATTCTGAATGCGATTGCTCGAGAAACTCACACCGCTGGCGCTTCTGCTGCTTCGCGTCTCGCTCGGGATCGTGTTTATCTACCACGGCTATCCCAAGCTCTTCACCAGCGCACCGCAAGCGGCGCATTTCTTCGTGCGCGCCGGCTTTCCTTCTTATTTTGCATACATCGCCGGCGCGATTGAATTCTTTGGCGGGATTTTGTTGATTGTCGGTTTATTCACTCGGTTTGCCAGCTTGCTGATCACGTGCGAAATGGCCGTCGCGCTTTGGCGAGTCCACCAGCTTCAGGGAGGTTGGCTGGCCGTGGATAATTATGAATACCCCCTTGTGCTGGCCTGCGCGTGCTTTGCACTCGTAGCGCTCGGAGCGGGAATCATTTCGCTCGACCACGCAATCTTTCGCGGAGGCGGCAAAGGCAAGCCCGCGGCGCGCAAACCGAAAGCTTAGGCATTCGGCGCTTGAGCAGCTTGCTGTTGCGCCGCGGCGGGAGCTGGCACATACACCGGCGCGACCGGCATGATGATCCACGCCACGAGATAAGCAACGGCGCCGAAAACAAATCCGGAGAGAAGCGTAACCAGCGCCCAAATGAGGCGCACAAAAGTTGGGTCCGCGTTCATGTATTCTGCAAGTCCGCCGCACACACCTGCCAGCTTGCAATCCGTCGCCGATCTCATCAGGCGCTTTTGCGCCATAGGAGACGGAGGCGGCGCCAAGCGCATGCCGCAGAAGTAGCAAAAGTTGGAATATTCGGCGATGTCTCGCTTACAGTTCGGACAAACCATCACACACCTCCCGACCTGGATTATTCAACTGCCCCTGCATTGAGATACGAGTTCGTCCCACAAATAGTTTCCTCAATATTTCATCAGCTCGCGCACAGCGTGTAGAATGTCGTCCGTCTGCGGAAGTATCTCATCTTCAAGCTTCGGTTGGTACGCGCAGAACGTGTCCGTCGCCGCCACGCGGCGCACCGGGGCGTCGAGTTCGTCAAAAAGCTCTTCGCCGATTCGCGCGGCAATCTCCGCGCCGTAGCCCCATGAAAGGGTATCTTCGTAGGCGACAAGCACGCGATTGGTCTTGCGCACGCTCGTAGCAATGCCTTCCCAATCGTAGGGACTGAGCGAACGCAAATCGAGCACTTCGACGGAAACGCCCTCCCGCTCGAGCTCTGCCGCAGCCACCTCGGCGCGGTGCACGAGGGCTCCGTACGTGATCACGCTTACATCTTTGCCTTCGCGCGCAATCCTCGCCTTTCCGAATGGGATCGTGAAGTCCGGCCCCGGATAGGCGGCTCGATTGTAGGGCTGCCGGTAGAGATGCTTGTGCTCCAGGAACATCACGGGATCATCTGCGCGGATAGCCGTGCGCAGCAGGCCGCAAACGTCGAGTGCGGTCGAAGGCATTACAACAAGCAAGCCAGGGCAATGCGTGAAAATGACTTCGCCGCACTGACTATGGTAAAGAGCCCCGCCGGTGAGATACCCGCCAATCGGTACGCGCAGTACCGCGGGCGATTTAAAATTCCCGGCGGACCTCCAGCGCATCGTCGCCAGTTCATTGCGAAGCTGCATCATGGCTGGCCAGATGTAATCAAAAAACTGGATCTCCGGAACAGGTTTTAGGCCGCGCGTGGCCATGCCGATGGCCCGGCCGACGATGTTGGCCTCCGCGAGAGGCGAGTTGAATACTCGCTGGGGTCCAAATTTTCGCTGCAGCCCCGCCGTTGCTTTGAATACCCCGCCCTTTCCCTTCACTTGCTCGAGATGCTCTTCGCGACTGCAGTCGGCCACGTCCTCTCCGAAAACGATGATGCGCTCATCCCGCGCCATCTCATCCAGGAGCGTCAGCGACACCATTTCGACGATGGTTTTTGGCTCGCCCTTCGGCGCAGCGGCAACCTCGAATTTCGGCGAACTTGGATCCACGTCAGGGGAATTGACCCAAACGTGAATGCTGTCCGGAGCAGGCAGCTCCGCAGCCAGGGCGCGGTCGCTGGCTTCGCGGATCTCGCGCTCTACTTCCGCTTCCAATTCTTCAAGGCCCCGCTCGTCAACGATCCCTTCGCGCACGAGGAAGAGTCCAAATTTTGGAATGGGATCGCGCTGCGCTTCTTTATCGCGCTCCGCGTCGGGGCGGTATGCTTTTTCGTCATCGGAAAACGAATGGGAATATGGACGCGTGACGTGAGCGTGCACCAGCGCCGGCCCCTTGCGCGCACGGCAATATCCAACGGCGCGCTCAAGCGCCGAGTAGCTTTCGAGCGGCTCCGTGCCGTCGCATTCCTCTAGATGAAGTCCGGGATAGCCGCTGACGAGTTTCGAGATACTTCCGCCTGCGGTCTGCACTTCCACCGGCACGGAAATCGCGTATTTGTTGTCTTCGACAAGAAAAACTACCGGCAGCTTCTTCACGCAAGCGGTGCTCAGCGCTTCAAAAAATTCCCCTTCGCTTGTCGCGCCCTCGCCGCTCGAAACGCAAACGACTTCATCCGGAAAATACCGCACCGCATCGCCCAGGGGATCTTTCCGCGCTTGGTCGAGCGCCTTGGGAAATTGGCCGTAGTAAATCGAAGCCTCGGCGGCACCCACGGCCTGAAGAAATTGCGTGCCGGTCGGCGAAGATTTCGAGACGATGTTGTACTTCTGATGGCCCCAGTGCGACGGCATTTGCCGGCCGCCGGAGCTCGGATCATCCTTCGCGCCGACAGCCTGCAGAAGCATTTCGTACGGGGTCACGCCCAGCATCAAGCAAAGAGCCCGGTCGCGATAGTAAAGATAAAACCAGTCGTGCGCGGGCTTGAAGACGAGTCCCGCTGCGGCCGTCACGCCTTCATGGCCGGCGCTGGAGATTTGAAAGTAAATCTTATTCTGGCGCTTGAGCTGAATTTCCCGGTCGTCAAGCTTCCGCGAGAGAAACATCGTGCGATAAATTCGTATCAGAGACTCGCGATTGAGTCCCTGATATTTCGCAGCGTCGAATTTTGCAGTCTTGGCGCGCGTCTGTGTCGCCACTTAATCTCTCTTTTGTTGCCGGCGTTCGCGACTGTTCACATTATATCGAAAAGAAACTTAGCGCAGAGGCCGCGGTGAGGCCGTTGTGTTGCGCTCGAGCGCCTCAAATCGCTCCGCGGTTTTCTCATAGGCCGCGTCGCCCGGCCTTACCGCCTGCCCTGTCGCGGACTTGAATGGCTCTTCCATCGGAATCCGCTCCAGCCAGCGCTGCAGCGAGAGTTTCTCATGCGCTGAAAAATCGAGACGGATCAGGATCTCGATCTTTCCTCGGTGCGAATTTTCCGCTTCCTTGGCCGCGGATTTTTTCTTCTCGCTTTTTGTCTCGGTCTCTTTTGCTCCAACTTCTTCCACTTCTTCCCGCTCAAATTGCAGCAGCAGTTTCGCGCCAAGCCTGAAACCTTGCCTCCAGCCCTCAAGTTTGTGCCGTGCGGCTTGCGCCGCTTCTTCATTCGCTCCGAAATCGAATACTAGAAATGTTTGTGCCATAAGAATGTCTATATCGGCTCGGGCGCACGGTTGTCAAGCAAACCTAAGCAATGATGTGAGAGTGGCGGAGAAGGGCGAAAATTGTGCTGAAAACCTGAAAAGTTAACTTGCGGTTTTGTCTCGATTAGAATTTTGGATGTGGCTTTGTTTTCAACAAGTTGCAGAATTTCTGTTTCGATGTGTGTTGCGGGTAGAATTTGTCGGTTTTGCAGGGCTATGGAGGGTTTGTCAGAGTGGGCCTGGGCCGGCGACGGCTTGTGCACGGAGTTTGGGCTGGCGAAAGAGAGAGCGCGCAGAGCGCTTTGGTTCGGAGAGTCCATTTCTAGTGATTGCGGTGAAGGCATCTTTGGCTAGCCTTGGATTGCTTGCGGCAGGGCCTCCAATTCCCGGAGCCCCACATATATATTGCCAGACGAGCTGTCAAGATGGTAGCCAATTCGGCGAGAGGATGGATCACGCCTGTGATCTGATCGATGTCCGTGCAGGCTTTTCCAGGTGCGTCCTAAGGCTCGGCCAACGCGCGGTGGACCATGTGGATGGCAATCGCTCCTTCACCCACAGCCGAAGCAACGCGTTTCACGCTGCCGGAGCGCACATCTCCGACGGCAAATACTCCCGGAAGGCTCGTTTCCAACATTTGTGGAGAACGGGACAGCTTCCATCCCGAGCCTCCGTTTGCGGCGTCCAAATCCCGCCCGGTGAGAATGAATCCCCGGTCATCGAGCGAGACGCAGCCGCGCAGCCATTCGGTGCGCGGAGATGCCCCGGCCATGATGAATACGTATCGAATGGCCTGGATGGAAGTCTCGCCACTCGATTTTTCCCGCCAGGTGACGCGTTCCAGATGAGCGTCACCGTCGAGTGCGACGATTTCCGTCTGGTAGTGGATATCGATGGCAGGATTTTCTTCGATGCGCTGGATCAAGTAGCGCGACATGGTGTCCGCCAATTTATCCGAGCGCACCAGCAAGTGCACCTTGCGCGCCGTTTGCGAGAGGAAAACCGCCGCTTGTCCAGCCGAGTTACCTCCTCCCACGACGATAATTTCTTCCTGACCGCATAGCTGCGACTCCATAAACGTCGCGCCATAGTAGATTCCCTGACCTTCGAATTGATCCAGATTGGAAATGCGCGGCTTGTTGTACTGGGCTCCGGTAGCGATGACGACAGCGCGCGCCGCGAGCCTCGCGCCGTTGTCGAGGAGGATTTTGTAGGGATGCTTTTCGCAATCCAGCCCCGCGACGCCGTGCGCCACCATCATCTTGGCGCCGAATTTCTCCGTCTGGGCAATTGCGCGCGCGGCCAATTCCTGACCGGAGAGACCGGTGGGAAATCCCAAATAATTCTCGATTTTGGAGCTCGATCCCGCCTGCCCTCCCGGGCTGGCAGCTTCGACGACGAGCACGTTCAGGCCTTCCGAAGCGCCGTACACAGCCGCGGCGAGGCCGGAGGGCCCAGCACCCACAATGATCAAATCGCGGATCTCGGACTCATCAATGGCGATGTTCAATCCCACGCAATCGGCCAATTCCTGAATCGTGGGATTGCGCAGCACGGCGCGAGCGCGGCAAACGATCACGGGAATTTCGTCGAGCTTGACTTCAAAGCGGTCGAGAAGCTCCTGCGAAGTCTTATCCGTGTCGAGGTCCACGTAGGCGTAGGGATATTCATTGCGGGTGAGAAATTCGCGCAGGCGCAGGGTATTGGCCGAGTGCCGCGAACCCAACAGGATGATATTGCCCTGACCTGCGCTGATCAATGCCAACCGGCGCAGAATGAAGGCGCGCATGAAAATGTCGCTGAGCTCGGCGTCCTTTGCGACCAGCGAGCGCAAAGCATCTCCACCCAGTTCCAGAAACTCACCCGGTTTGGTCACGCGGCCGCGCACCAAACACCGGCGGCCGGAGATCATGGACATCTCACCGGTAAATTCTCCGGGGCCATGTTTTGCCACGGGCTGCTCGCCTCTCAGATCCGGCTGCACAATCTCCATGTTTCCGGAGAGCAGGACGAAGAACGGCACACCTGTGTCACCGACATCGAAGAGAATTTCGCCCTTCTTGACTTTCCGGAGTTTGCCGCCGGAGCGAACGCGATCGATTTGAGCTGCGGTCAGGACCGGGAACGTCTGGGTGCTAGCGTTCAGTGCGCTGGGTATCGGCTGAGACGACATTTTTTCTCCTAAGGTCCTCTGGCAATTTTAAATATTAAAGCACGATCCCGCCTTTACGCCTACGGTCGTCTGCGGCGGAGAAATGGCTGGGTGCGCTGCGGCGAGATGAGGGGTACGCCGCATCCCCCAGCATCCTGACTGATAGGATGGCCGTGCGTTGACTTGTCCTGCTAGCCGCCTGTAGCATTCGGACAATGATCGGCAAGAACATCTCGCACTACCGCATTGTCGAGAAGGTGGGTGGCGGGGGGATGGGGGTCGTCTACAAGGCCGAGGACACCCGGCTGCACCGGCCTGTCGCCCTCAAATTCCTTCCTGAAGAATTGTCCCATGACCATCAAGCACTGGAACGATTCCGACGTGAAGCACAGGCTGCTTCGGCTCTCGATCACCAGAATATCTGCACGATTTACGACATCGGGGAAGAGGACGGACGGGCATTCATCGTCATGCAGTATCTGGACGGCCAGACGCTCAAGCATCGCATCGCAGGGAAGCCGCTGCCGCTCGACGAGATCTTAGAATTGGCGATTGAGATTGCGGACGCGCTCGATGCCGCGCACGCCAAAGGAATCGTTCATCGCGATATCAAACCGGCAAACATTTTTGTCACCGAGCGAGGCCAGGCCAAAATTCTCGATTTCGGCCTCGCGAAACTTATCCCCGTGCGCGGCGCGATAAGCGAATCGGCCATGCCCACGGTGGATTCCGCCGGTCCCACACTGACAGCTCCCGGCTCGACCATCGGCACCGTCGCTTACATGTCGCCGGAGCAGACGCGCGGCCAAGAACTCGACGCGCGCACGGATTTGTTTTCTTTCGGCGTGGTGCTCTATGAAATGGCCACCGGCGTGTTGCCTTTTCGCGGCGACACCGCCGCCGTCCTGACGGAAGCAATTTTGAATCGCGCACCCGTCGCGCCCGTGCGGCTCAACCCTGACGTGCCCGCAGAGCTCGAACGCATCATCGCGAAGTCTCTCGAAAAAAATTGCAACTTGCGCTACCAAAACGCGGCCGACATGCGCACGGATCTGCAGCGGCTGAAACGCGACACGGGAACTGCCCGAGTAATCGAAGATGCCGGGCTGAAGACCGCCGCTACAAACGCCCGCCCCGACGGGCGACGCAGGCTGGTGGGTGGCGTCGTCGCCGCGATAGTGGTGATGGGCCTCGCAGCGGGCGGATATTGGTGGCTGAACGGGCGCAAGGCGCACGCACTTACCGAAAGAGACACCATAGTTCTCGCCGACTTCACAAACACCACAGGCGATTCTGTATTTGACGAAGCGCTTCGGCAGGGGCTTTCCGTGCAGCTGGAGCAATCACCCTTCTTGAGCATCATTTCGGACCAGCAAATGCACCAGACTCTGAAGTTGATGGGCCAGAAGCCGGATGCCAAGCTCACTCAAGACATCGCGCGCGAACTGTGCCAGCGCACAGGCAGCGCCGCTGTGTTGGACGGCTCGATTGCCAGCCTGGGGAACCAATATGTCCTCGGCATCAAAGCGGTGAATTGCCGCACCGATGACACGTTGGTCGAGGAGCAGGAGCGCGCCACGGGCAAGGAGCAGGTTCTCGCGGCTATGGACAAGGCGGCAGCGAAGCTGCGCGAAAAGCTGGGCGAATCGCTCAGCACGGTCGAAAAACTCGATACGCCGCTCGAACAGGCTTCGACGCCTTCACTCGAAGCCCTTCAAGCCTACAGCCTGGGAAGGAAGGCCATGGTGGGTAGAGGCGACTCCGCGGCGGCCGTGCCCTTGTTCCAACGGGCCATCCGCATCGACCCGAATTTCGCCATGGCTTATGCTTCGCTCGGGACAAGCTATTCGAATCTCGGGGAGACCAGCCTAGGGGCGGAGAACAAGCGGAAAGCCTACGAGTTGCGTGAACGGGTGAGCGCACGGGAGAAGTTCTACATTGAGTCTCACTACTATGGAGGTGTCACCGGCGACCTGGAAAAGGCGCGCCAGTCCTATGAACTCTGGGCGCAAACCTATCCCCGAGATTCGTTTCCGCCGAGCAGCCTGGGCAACATTTACGATGCGCTCGGGCAATATGACAAAGTCCTTGCGGAATTCCGCGAGGCCCTCCGCCTCGACCCGTCGAGCGGATTGCATTATTCCAACCTCGTCGGTATCTACCTCAATTTGAATCGCCTGCAGGAAGCCCGGGCCACGGCCGAAGAGGCGCAGGCGAAAGAACTCGATTCTCCTTTCTTGCGGTTCAACCTGTACGAGCTTGCCATTTTGCAGAACGACAAGGCAGGGATGGCACAGCAAGTGGCCTGGAGCACGGGCAAGCCCGGAGTGGAAGATGTGCTGCTGTACGAGGAAGCTGACACGGCCGCCTATTCCGGACGGCTGGGGAAGGCCCGAGAGTTCTCCCGTCGGGCTGTGGCTTCGGCCCAGCGGGCAGAAGAAAAAGAGACGGCGGCGACCTACGAAGTTGATTCGGCCGTGCGGGAAGCCCTCTTCGGCAACGCCGCTAAAGCCCGGCAGCGAGCCGCCGCAGCTCTCGCGCTCTCGACGGGCCGAGATGTGCAGTATGGAGCGGCGCTGGTGCTGGCGATTGCAGGGGACATCGCCCAGGCGCAGAAACTTACCGATGATTTGGCCAAGCGCTTCCCGGGGGATACGGTCGTCCAGTTCAACTACCTGCCAACGCTTCGCGCCCAGCTAGCGCTCAGCGGCCACGATTCTTCGAGGGCCATCGATGCCCTTCAAACCGCGGCTCCTTACGAGCTAGGGATAGTGGGCAACGGTGCTTTCACGCCCGCTCTGTATTCCATCTATGTGCGAGGGGAAGCGTATCTGGCGCTGCATCAGGGCCGGGAAGCCGCCATCGAGTTCCGTAAAATCCTCGATCACCGTGGAATCGTGGGGAATGAACCCATCGGCGCGCTCGCCCATCTCGGCCTCGCCCGCGCCTACGCCCTCCAAGCTGGTTTTGTTTTTCCTTCCTCTGGCACTGGGGGTTCTGCAGCGCCGGGTCCGGGCTCGGCGAGCTCCGCTGTAGATCCAGCCGCAATCGCCAACGCCCGCGCAGCCTACAACGATTTCTTCACCCTTTGGAAAGACGCCGACCCCGACATCTCAATCCTCAAGCAGGCCCGAGCGGAATTCACAAAGCTGCAGTGACCTCCGGAGGTGTGAATCCTAGTGTTGATGAAGGCGCAATGCGACTGAGGAGAGATTTCGTTAGAGATTCTTAGAAATAATTTGTGGAGTTCGGCAAAAATCCGATTGCGGGGCTCGGGATGGTCTGCTACCCTTTAGCGAAGAAAAAGCGAAGGAGTGACGGTGGGACATCTACTGGCGGTGCGTGCGCGTTCGACGATTGAAACGGTCAAAGAGGCCCTGGGCGAACTGGCCTCGCGCGACCATTCGGGCGAGATCATCACCGCCGTGCGGCACATCGCGGCGCGCGAAGCGCAATACGCGCCCATGCCTGGCTGGGTACGGCCCGAACTGGTTGCCGCGTATCGCGCGAAGGGCGTCGCAGAGCTTTACACGCATCAGGCCATCGCCGCCGAAAAAGTGCGTGAAGGTAAAAACGTTGTCGTCGTCACGCCCACAGCCTCGGGAAAGACGCTCTGCTACAACCTGCCGGTGCTGAATGCCGTCCTCGAAAATTCGGATGCGCGCGCACTCTATCTCTTCCCGACCAAGGCGCTTGCTCAGGATCAGCTCGCGGAATTAGACGACCTGAGCCGCCGCTTGAACGATTCCTTCGGTGTCTTCACTTATGACGGCGACACGCCCGGAGACGTGCGGCGGGCGATTCGCGAGCGCGGCCACATCGTGCTCAGCAATCCCGACATGCTGCACACCGGAATTCTGCCGCATCACACGCGCTGGACGCGGCTGTTTGAGAACCTGCGTTACATCGTACTCGACGAGCTGCACACGTACCGCGGGGTCTTTGGAAGCCATCTGGCGAACGTGCTGCGCCGACTGCATCGTATCGCGCGTTTTTATGGCTCGAATCCGCAATTCATCTGCTGCTCGGCTACCATCGCAAATCCCGGCGAACTTGCCGCGCGCCTGATTGCATCCGAAGTGGAAGTGGTGGAAGAAAATGGCGCGCCCGCGGCAGAAAAATATTTTGTCTTCTACAACCCTCCGGTGGTGAATCGCAATCTGGGCATCCGCCGGAGTTACCTGAATGAATCCACGCGCGTCTCGCGCGAGCTGCTTTCGCGCAAATTGCAAACCATCGTCTTCGCGAACAGCCGCTTGCACACGGAGGTGATGCTGACTTATTTGAAGCAGGCGTTTCCCACTCCTCCCGGCCAGCGGGAGACGATTCGCGGCTATCGCGGAGGTTATCTTCCGAACGAGCGGCGGGAAATCGAGCGCGGACTCCGCGATGGGAACATCCGCGGCGTGGTGGCCACGAACGCGCTCGAGCTGGGGATTGACATAGGGTCGCTCGACGCCGCGGTGATGGCGGGATATCCGGGATCGATAGCTTCCACATGGCAGCGCTCCGGCCGCGCCGGACGGCGAAGCGGCACAAGTTGCGCCGTGCTGGTCGCGTCTTCGGCGCCGCTCGACCAATTCATCGTGCAGCATCCTGACTATTTTTTCGGCCGCTCGCCGGAACATGCGTTCGTACAGCCGGACAATCTGGAAATTCTCATCAACCACTTAAAATGCGCTGCATTCGAGCTGCCGCTCGAACCTTCGGAAAAATTCGGGGAGATTGACCTTCGGGAAATCTGCGAGCGGCTCGTCAAGGCCGGATTTCTCCATTGGAGCGGAGGCCACTGGCACTGGACGGAAGAGGCTTACCCGGCCGATACGGTCAGCCTGCGCTCGGTGACGTCCGATAATTTCGTGATCGTGGATATCACCGGCGGAGAATCGGGCCAGCCCGCGGTGATCGGCGAAGTGGATTTTTCGAGCGCGCTCACGACCGTGCATCCCAAGGCGATTTATCTTCACCAGGGGCAGCAGTATCACGTCGAGCGCTTGGATTTCGATGAGCGGAAGGCGTACGTCAAGCGCGTGGACGTGGACTATTTCACCGATGCAATTCGCTACACGCAGGTGCGCGTGCTGGAAATCGCGGAGGAAGAGCCCATCGCCGGTCCGGCGGCGCGCGCGCACGGCGACGTGCTGGTGCGATCGCAGGTGGTGGGGTTCAAGAAAATCAAATTCTTTACCAATGAAAATATCGGCGCGGGAAAACTGGAGCTGCCTGAGAACGAAATGCACACCACCGCGTTCTGGATCACGCTCCGGCGCGCGCTGGTCACTTCGCTTCCGTTCACGATTTCGGAACGCCAGAGCGGAATGTTCGGCCTGCTGTACGCGCTCGAGTCCATGGCCACGCTCCTGCTGATGTGCGATCGCCGCGACCTGGGCACGGCCATAGGCGAGCGACCGCCCAGCCCAGGCGTAAACGCTGACTGGGAAATCGCGGACGACATTCCTTCCGGGAATAGTACGGGCGATGCTACAGAGCCGCGGGAATTCTTCGAGCCCAATCTTTATCTCTACGACGCCTATCCGGGCGGGATCGGATTCAGCGAGCCGCTTTTTCTCGCGCATGAAATTCTTCTCACGCGCACTCGCGAACTCATCTCCAGCTGTCCGTGCCAGAGTGGGTGCCCCTCGTGCGTCGGCCCCGCGGGAGATCGCAGCGAGCATACGAAAGAGGTGGCGCTGGAAATTCTTGCGAGAATTCACGCGCAGGCTCGCCAATGAAAAACGCGAGTGATCGTCTCGCACGCGTCAGCGCGTTGCGCGCGCCACGACGCTCATCAACGGCAAAGCGAGGCTACGCCACCAATTTGCCTGAAGGCGCCGCACGGCTTGCCGAGCTTCTCGCTGCCTCGCCCGCGACAACGAAGTATGGAGAGCATCTGTCGCTGCGGCGGTGGTTCGCTGAACCATCTGGCTGCGACGCCCCGCTCGACGGACTCAGCGTATTGGCGCCCGGCGCGCCCAAGGAAGCGTTCGACATCGAGAATTGGCTTTTCCTCGATACCGAAACCACAGGCATGGCCGGCGGAACGGGCACATACGCATTTCTTGTCGGCGTCGCATGGTGGGAGGCAGGCGGACTGCAGGTGGAACAGTTCTTCATGCGCGACTTCAGCGAGGAGCATTCTGTTTTGGTCGCGCTCGCGGAGCGCATGGCATCGCGCCGCGTGCTGGTCACGTTTAACGGAAAGACATTCGATTGGCCGCTGCTTGAAACACGCTACCGCATGACGCGGGCGATTTCGCCGCGTTCGCCGAGTATGCATCTGGATCTGCTCCATCCGGCGCGCCGACTGTGGCGCATGCGGCTGGGCTCGGCGCGGCTGCAGGATCTCGAACGTCACATCCTCGGATGGGATCGCGGCGTGGACGTGATGAGCGAGCTGATTCCGCAGATCTATTTTGAATATGTTCGCGGCGGATCCGCGGACCCGCTGGTTCCCGTATTTCGCCACAACCAAATGGATTTGCAGGGACTCGCCGCGCTCTCGCAGCGAATGTTGAATCTGCTGGCCGCGCCCGAAGCGTCCGGCGGCGACCCCCGCGATCTCTACGGCCTCTCGCGGCTATTCGAGCAGCGCGGGGAGGCCGCACGCGCGAGGCAGCTCTGCGAGCGCGCGCTGGCGGAAGGGCTCCCGGAAGAAATTAGCCGCGTGGCAAAGCGAGGCCTCGCAATGTTGGCAAAGCGCGAAGCCGATTTCCCGCGAGCGACCGCGCTTTGGGAAGATTTGCGCGCCGATTCGCACGGCGGCATCGAAGATGCGCTCGAAGCCTCGGTGCAGCTCGCGATTTATCTCGAGCACCGTGCCGCTCGCCCGCAGCATGCCGCGGATGTCACGTGCGAAGCGCTCAAAAAGCTGCGTCGGGCGACTCGCAGCGGATCTATAGACACAGTCCGAGGGCGGCGCCTGGAAGCCGCGTTTCAGCATCGCCTGAAGCGCTTGAAGCGCAAGCTCGATTCGTGTTCCGGTTCCCTGCTCGAGGCGAAAGTCGCCGGAAGCTTTGCGGCGCCTGGAGAATCTAATCGAGGATAGGTGGAAAGGCTTTGAAAGCTGATTCCGGATAGCAGCAAAAAATCCTTAGGAGTATTTTCAATGAACGAGGCGACGAAAATGGCAACCGCAAGTGAACCATTCCTCCGCCAGCAACTGGAAGTGCGGCGTTCCCGGTTGGAAGAGGTGCGGCTGGAAACGGACAGCGATCCATCGGTCGAGAAACTGATCGAGGAGGTGGATTCCGCGCTCGCGCGCATGGCACAGGGAACCTTCGGCATCTGCGAAGCCTGCCATGACCCCGTCGAAGCGGAGCGCCTGCTCGCTGACCCTCTAACGCGCGTCTGCATTGACCACCTGGACGAGCCGCACCGCCGCGCCCTGGAGGCCGATCTCGAGCTTGCGGGGCGCGTGCAGCGCGGATTGCTCCCGGAGCGCAACCTGCTCCATGCGGGCTGGCAGATTCATTTCCTCTATGAGCCCGCCGGCCCGGTGAGCGGCGATTACTGTGACATCATCCCGGGCGGGCAGGCCGGCGACACGCTTTTCTTCGTGCTCGGCGATGTCGCCGGAAAAGGCGTTTCCGCCTCCATGCTGATGACCCACCTGCACGCCATGTTTCGCAGCCTGACGAGCGTAGGCATGCCGCTCAGCGAAATGCTCCACCTCGCGAACCGCCTTTTCAGCGAAAGCACGACAGCGGCGCAGTATGCCACGCTCATCTGCGGATGGGCGAAGCGCTCCGGCGAAATTGAAATCGCCAATGCGGGGCATTGTGCTGCGCTCATTCTGCGCGGCGAGGCCGTCGAAAAAATTTCCGCCACCGGGCTTCCTCTCGGGATGTTCAGCGATGCCCGCTTCACGTCGCGCCGCATGAACTTGGCCACGGGCGATTCGCTGGTCCTCTATACTGATGGCCTTACGGAAGCGGCAGGCGCCGCCGGCAAGGAATATGGATTGGAACGGCTCTCGGGCGTGGTCTCTGCCAACTCCAAGCTAGAACCGCAGAAATTGGCCCACGCCTGTCTATCGGATTTGAAGAATCACACGGCAGGAGCCGCCCGCGCCGACGACCTGACACTGATGGTCTTTCGCCGTCTGGCGAACGCATAGATACCACTCGCCCGAGAGACGCCGCCTTTGCCTAGCGAGCTTCCGCTACAGGCGTGGGGACCGCCGTTTCAGGGGTCGGACTGATGTAGGTGCTCTGAGATGACTGCGATACTGCCGCCCAGCCCATGGCCTGATTGATTTTGTCGAACCACTCCCGTTCAGCTCCTTCCACGACGAGGCATTCGCTTTCGTGACACCGCAAGTAGACGCCGCCCGCTCCGGCCTGAAACCACAGCGTCTCGCCCTGC
This sequence comes from Candidatus Acidiferrales bacterium, assembly GCA_050747245.1. Taxonomy (GTDB): domain Bacteria; phylum Acidobacteriota; class Terriglobia; order Acidiferrales; family UBA7541; genus JBOGNO01. Next base: position 28,990 of record JBOGNO010000015.1, on the reverse strand, counting down.
TTGTGCACCGGAGTTCGCACTTTGTATTTCAGTTGCAGGAGTTCCGAATATTCGCTCATGAAATCCGTCGCCGCGTCAGGAGAGCGCAAGTGCAGACGATAAATCAGGAGCCTGCGGTCCTCCTTTTCGTTCTGATAAAGAACGTAGCGGTCGCCCGCCCAGCTTGGTGAATCTTTCTCCGCGCGCTCCTGTCCCAGGAACTGTTTTAAGACTTCGTTCAGTCCAAATTCGCCAAGCACATTTTCTTCGAGTTTCTTCCACCCCACAGGCAGAGCCGCCGAAATGTCGGGAAGCGTGACGTTCGCGGGCTTCTGGCCGGATAAATACAGCTCCGGGTGCAGTATCTGCTGGGTGGAAACCGGAGGGTCCGCAAAAACCTTCTTAAAATCGCCCCAACCCGTATTTGACTTCAGGAATTTCTGCGAGAATCCCGTGCCCGCCAGGTACGGAAATAGCAGCTCGTCGCCGATGATGGGCGGCGCCTTCGCAAGATGCGGATCTTTCGCCATTTCGCCGAGCGCCTGGCTCGAAAGCAGCGCGGTGACATCGGGCATCTCCCGAATGCTGAGTTTCGAATCGCGCAGGGTGTAATCCAGCATCGCGGCAATTGCGGAACCTTCGATCACAGAATCGCGCGCGAGTTCGGCGTCATCGTTGGGCCGCGCCGCTTTTTCCCACGCGTCGATGTGAAAGTACTGGTCGTCCAGTGCGTGCGTCAGCTCATGTGCCATCACCGGTTTCTGTTCATCCGCGGGAATCCAGTCCGCAATGTAGAACTCATGTTCCTTGGGATCGTAGAGTCCCGCCACCTGGTCCGTCAGCACATCCAGAAGAAACGATTCCAATGGAAATCCCCTGGGCAGCAGTCCGAATGCTTCCAGCACCTTCTCGTCGGCAGCTCGTTCCGCCGGCGAACGGTCCTCATTCATCTCTTTGACCAAGTACGCACGAATCTCTTCTTTCGAGCGCAGACTTTTCTTCAGCGACTCTTTCGGCGGCAAATCCAGAATCCTTCCCATGTCCGCCAGAACTTCATCTGCTGCCTTCAGAAATTCGGGACTGGGTGCAACCGCTGCCTGGGGCGCGTTCACACCGGGCGATTTCGTTTGCTGCCCGCTGGCCGCCAGAATCGCGAGAATTGAAATGACTGCCGCCGCGAGAATTCGTTTCATAGAACCTCATTTCCCAGCCTGATTGGATGATGCTGCAGCGAATCGGGTTTCTCTTACGCTGCTGTGCGCTTACCCCGAGAAGGGCTTCCTAGAAGAGATTCCGCTCTGGATCCACCGATGCGAGGGGGACGCATCATGTGGATTCAAGCTCAAACGCAGAGACTGCTTTCCCTCCCAGAAGACGATATAGGATTTCCAGCATGTCCGTAACGGTGATGATCCCGGCCAGCTTTTCGCCGTCCACCACGGGAAGGCACCCCAGTTTCCTTCGATGCAGCAGCGCCACCGCTTCGATTACTGGCGTTGCCAGTGTCACGGTGACTGGATGAGCGGTCATCACCGATTCAAGGACCGTGGCATCCAACACAGAGTTGTACTCTTCGGCGGTGATTTTTTCGAGTCTTGAGGGCGCCAGCCGGCTCACGTCGCGATCGGTAATGATTCCCACCAAGCGGTCGTCCTCCGTAATGGGAATGTGGCGGTAGCCCGTTCGCCGCATCATCAGCGCTGCTTCCAGAAGGCTCGACCGCGGCGAAAGCGACGTGACTGGAGACGTCATGAAATCGCCGACCTTATATTGTTCCGCCATAGCTCACCGACTGAGAGAGAAGTCTTCATGCTTTCATCAGCAATGGGCGAAGTCAATGAACCGGCGGTACCGGGAAGCGAAAGAGTCAGTGCGAGTTCGTGGGCAGGTCGTGTTGCTCCGTCTTTTTCCATTCGCCGCCTTTCCAGAGGTAGCGCTCGCGGACCATTCGGCGGCATGCCGCGGGGTCGTCCGGATCGCTCGTCGCGCAGTAGGTGAGATCGAGGCCATCGTTCACTTTTTCATACCTCGCTCGCGTCACCAGGTCCGTTCCCCAGAGCTTTTCCAAGCGATCCCCGGTGAATCGCCACGCCATGAACATCCCGGTCGAAAATTCATCGCTCAGTCCCGAAACAGTGATGAATACTCCGTCGCGGAGCGAGAGAGGAATCAGCAGAAGTGCAGGGTCGAAAAATGCGCTCTGCGAGAGGTGATCGATCCGTCCAGCGAGCGCATACCCGGAATCCCGCTGTTCATAAACTCGCACAGCGGAAGGACCGCTAGGCCCAAAATTGGCGACCAGCGCGACCACTGACGGATCCTCGCGCACGCGTACGATTACGTATCCTTCGCTGAGCGAGGTATCTCCGCTCGGCAACTCGGCCAGTTCGCGATTGGCGTCCGCGAGATCTACAGGATTCGCAGCGTTCAGAGAGCGCAAGGCAATCTCATCCAGAACCGTGAGCGTCGGCGCCAGACTCGGCGTCTCTCCGCTCTCGCTTCGCCGCTCCTCGCGCACTTGCGCGGCAAGTTTCTGGAATCGCAGCCGCGCGGAATCGTCCGCCGCCGTTTTCTGCGCTCGCACAGGAACCGCCGAAAGAAAAAATACCGCCGCAATTACAATCGAGCCCAGTTTCACTTCCAGTTCCCTCTTGCCATTCTTAACTGCGCATTTCCGCCCAACCCCCGGTCACGTCCAGAGCCTGGCCAGTGATGTTTCGAGCTTCATCTGATGCAAGAAACAGAGTTGCCGCGGCAACGTCTGCGGCGGGAATGAATCGTTTCATCATCGTGTAGCTCTCAAATTTCTTTTTCATCTCCTCGACCGGAACGCCCATCGCCTCGGCGCGCTTTTCGATCACGGTGTCCAGATGTTCTCCCTGCACGGGTCCGGGACAAATACAATTCACGCGGATCCCATGGGCGCCCGCTTCCTCCGCGAGCGTCAGCGTCAGTCCGATCAATCCCCACTTCGAACTTGCGTAGGGCGCGCGTTGCGGATAGCTGATTTTCCCCGCAATGGAGCCGATGTTCACGATCGCGCCATTCTCCTTCCCATTTTGAGCTCTGGCAATCATTCCGCGCAGCACTTCCCGCGAGCACAAAAACGGTCCAGTCAGATTCACGGCTAGCACGCGCTCCCAATCAATTAATTCCATTTCTGTCGCGGGGGCGGTGGGACCGGCAATTCCCGCGTTGTTCACCAGCACACTCAATGGCCCCAAGGTTCGCTCCGTCAGCGATACGATCCGCTTCACGTCATTTTCCGCCGAGACGTCTCCCTCCAAAGGCAGCGCGCGACCTCCCGCACTAGCAATCTCATCCGCGACGCTCTTCACTGCCGCCGGCCGTGTTCCCACCACGGCCACGCTGGCCCCTTCCTCCGCGAATGCCAGGGCAATGGCGTGGCCGATGCCGCGGCTTCCGCCCGTGACCATCACCACGCGACCGGCAAATCTCTGCTGCTTCTTCATAGGGCGGGCACTGTAGTACAGCCCAGGGATTGTGTAAAGTTGGGCCGCTGTGGGCCTGCAGCGATTCGAGAAGTGATGCTTGTTCTGTTTTCATAACAAGTACATAACTCTGCTATAATGCCGGGCGGTTCTAAGCGCCCTCCAGCCCGGAGCTTGAAATGCAAGCAGGTTTATTTCTCAGACAGGTTCGCGAGCGTCTGGGATTGACCTATCGAGAAGTCGAGCATGCGAGCTACGAAATCGCCAGCCAGCGCGGCCGCTCGGAATTCATCATCCACATCAGCCGGCTGGCCGAACTCGAAAATGGCGATGTAACTCCCAGCCTCCACAAACTTTACAGTCTCTGTGCGATCTACCATCTGGATCCATTTGAACTCTCTCACCGCTACGACGTGCCTCTGGAACAGCACTTCCTCGACGGCCTCTTGAACGCCCCGCCGAATACCCACGTTGTCGCCCCGCCTCGCGCCGCACGTTTGCCTGTACGCTTCGATCCTGGTTTCGACTCGCGCCGGACCGAGTTCCTAACTCGCATGGTTGAACGCTGGAGTGAGTTCGAAGGCTTTTTGTTTCAAGCCAATACGCGGTTCCGCTACGGGTTTGTGGGTACCGAAGATCATTGGATGGTGCCGTTGCTCCGCCCTGGCTCGCTCGTTCTCATCGACCCCACTCGCCAGAAGATAGAAACCTCAGAGTGGAGAAACGAACAGCAGCGCCCCATCTATTTCATCGATGTGCGCGATGGATACCGCTGTTGCTGGTGCTCGCAGGAAGGATGCCAGATCATTCTCCAGCCGCACCCCCTGTCCCCTTGCGCTCCAGAAGCGCGCCGCTTCCCGGATGAGGCCGAGGTAATCGGTACGGTAGTCGGCGTGGCTATGCGGCTGGATCCGGGCTAAGTTCTACGCGCAGACAGGCTCCGGGAGCTCTTCGAGGAGCAATGCAAGGAGCAATTGAATGTTGGACTTAAACAATTCCTGTAGATAGCGCGGTGCATTCGAGGGAATCATCTTCTGGCAGAGTTCCAGTTCCTGCCAGCGCGCCGCGATAACGGCAAAAGTCTCTCCCATCCCAGCCAAGCAGAGCCGCAAATCCCGCTCTTGCTCCTCCAGCGGCAACTCCAGAATCCTCTCAAATAACTCTCGGTGGCAGTAAGCCAAAGAGGCATCGACGGATTCCTGCGAATACAGGGTCTCCAACCCCGCGTGCCGATACCTCCCCTCGCCCTCGTCTCGGAGCGTGGCCACATGCCATAGCTTACCGAGCTCGCTAGGAATCACCGCCAGCGTTCGCGAGGAGAAATCTTCGATCACCCGGCGGTTCTGCTGAAAGCTTTCAAGTGTTTCCATCGGATCGTCTGTTCCGTTTTCTGAACTTCTGAGTCGCCAATCCCTGCGCCGCTAACCCCTTCCACAGACTCCGCCCCCAGGAGGCTTCCCGATCATGAAAAGGTTCACGGCAGTATGCATTCTCCTTTTACTTCTCGCGTTGATGGTAGCGCCTATCGCCATTGGCGTCAACAAAACTTTAGTAAATCATGGTTCTGTCCTTTCGGCCGACGGCGGCCTGCCGCCTCCGCCGAAACCGCCTTGGAAGGATGGCGGATTGCCACCGCCGCCCAAACCGCCGTGGGCCAAGGCCTGATTTCTGCGCGCCAGGGTGCATCTTAGATTCTATTTACTCCTTTTGTAAGAATTGCTATGATGCATCCTGGCACTTATGGATTTTTCCACACCAACCATCGTTTCCCTGGCGGCCGCAGTTCTGCTGGAGTTGGTTATCTGCATCCTGGCTTTCCAGCGAAAACTCAGCCGCGTGCTTCCGTTTTTTACGCCTTACGTCGTTTGTGTCCTTGGTGCCGATAGCCTGGGTGCGCTCGTTTATTATTTCGCGGGTTATTCATCAACATTTTCTGCAAGATTTTATTGGGTTGCGCAAGCACTTCTAATTACTCTGCGCGGTCTCGTTACCGCCGGACTCTGCTGGAGTTTGTTGCAGCATGTTCCCGGTGTTTGGAAGATGACCCGGAGCGTGCTTCTCTTCAGCGCAATCGTGCTGCTGGCTTCGGCCGCAGTGGCGGCACGTAACAGCAGGCCCTTGGCTTTCGCAATGATTGCCGCCACGGAGAAGCGCCTCGAAATTTGCATTCTCGCCCTTCTGATCATTGGTCTGGCATTTTGCAAGTATTATGGCGTAGCGGTGCCCTCCTACATTGCATGGATCGCTCTGGGATTAGGCTTTTACTCCGCCGTCCAGGTGGCGAACAGCAGCGTCTGGAGTCAATGGTTGCAATCCTATTTTCGCTGGTGGGGCTTGCTTAGCACCTCTTCCTTTGATGTCGCTACCCTCCTCTGGATTGTTGGACTCCGGCATCCGGTTCCGGCCTTGGCGCAACGGTCCTCTCTGCTCGACCGCGAGCGCTACGAAACTCTGGTTCCGCAGATGAGTGTGCGCCTCCGGAACCTCAACGCGCGACTTGAGGGGATGCTCAGATGACCGTCTCCGTTGCGGTTTTTGTCCTTCTGGCCCTGGCTCTCTTTGTGGTGCTGCTGTATTTGCTTCGCTCCAAGCCGCCGGAAAATGCCGCGAATATTGCGCTCCACGAACAGCCGATCGAACAGCTATTCCCCCGCCACGCGCGTTATTTCTCCCAATTGCGCCAATCCCTGCTCGAAGCCGACGAGCAATTCGTTGCGGCGCGGTGCTCGCGCGCCCGGCTTCGTTCCTGGCAGAAAGAACGCCGCCGCATCTTAGAACACTATCTCTCGGCGTTGCGCCTCGATTTTGCGCTTCTCAATCGCCTTCGCCGCACCATCTCCTCACTCTCACCGGAATTGAATCGCCAGCTCGAAGCCGAGTGGTTCTGGCTGAGCTTGAAATTCCAAGTTCTTTACTTGCTCGTTTTATTCCGTCTGCGCACAGGATTCGCGCCGTTGCCGCAATTTGCGGGTCTCGTCGAGATGCTGGGCAGTCTTGCAGCGCGCATGAGCGCGGGGATCTCTGCGCTCGAGGAATCCTCTTCTCCCTAAACGCTTTGGAATGAAAAATTAGCTTGCCACGACGGGTCCTGAAACTGCTTTGTGGATAGCGGCAAGAAATTGATCGAGGCGAAATGGTTTCTCCACCACCGGGTTCCCTGTCCCCGTCAGCAACTCCTGCGTGCCCTCCTCGCGCAGATTGGAAGACGCAAAAACAACGCGGCAGGCGAGCGACGGCCTGTGCATCTCGATCCAACGGTAAAGCGCATGACCGGGGATCTCGCCCGGCATTTTCGCGTCCGTGACAATCGCATCGAACGATTCTGCAAGAAGCAGCTCGATGGCTTCTTTCCCGCTGTGGGCGCATCGGATTTCCTGGCATCGCCCCTGCAAAATCTCCCGCTCCAGTTCGAGAACGGATGACTCGTCATCTACGAGCAATATCTTCCCACAAAGCGGTCCTTCGGAGACCGTCGCATGTTCTGCCTGCGTCGCGGGCAGGGTCGTGAATAGCGGGAGCATCAATTCGAACGTCGCTCCGTTCGGAGGACAATTTCTCACGCCAATCTCGCCGCCATGTTCCTTCACAATTCCGTAGCAGATGCTCAATCCTAATCCTGTGCCCTTCCCCACCGGCTTGGTGGTGTAGAACGGATCAAAAACACGAAGCGGGTCCGTGACGCCTGGCCCGCTGTCCGTAAATTCCACGCGCAGTCCGTTCTTCTGGAGGCTGGTCTCCACCCAGATGTCTCCGCCATTTCCCTTCTCCAGGCAGGCGTCACATGCATTGTTCAAAATGTTCAGGAAGACTTGTTGCAGTTGGTGCGCATCGCCTGCCGTTGGCGGCAAGTTTTTGTCAAAGTTCCGGTGAATACGGATGTTGTTGAGTCGCAATTCGTACTCGCGCAAAGCCAGTGTGTCCTCGATGATTTGATTTAATTGCACGGGAGCGCGCTCTGGCTTGCTCTGCCGTGCAAAACTCAGCAAATTCTGCACAATCCGGTGAGTGCGCTGCGCTTGCTTATATAATTTTTCGATGTACCCGGCCCCCTGAGCCGCGGTAACTTCCTCTGAGGTCAGCAACTGGCTGTAGCCCAGAATTGCCGTCAGCGGATTATTCAATTCGTGCGCTACTCCCGAAATCAGCTGGCCCACTGCCGCCATTTTTTCGCTCTGCAATAATTGCTCCTGCGTTCGCCGGAGATTCTCGTAAGCGCGCCTCGTTTCTTCGAGCAGCATCGATTTGTCGATTGCTGTGGCTACCTGGTTGCCGATGGCAACCAGCAGATTCAGCTCTGCGGCTGAGAATTCCTTTAGCCGGCGGCAGGCGACCAGCATCGCCCCCAGCATGCGGCCTTTCGACCACAAAACCACCCAGTGCGCCGCCTCCACTCCCTCTTTGAGCTGCATATCCTGGAACACGTCCGGCAAAGGCATGCTGAGGGGCGAAAGCACTGTCGCACGCGAATTTTGGATTTGCTGCAAGAGCTCCTGAGGAATTTTCGTTTCCGGAAAATGCTGCGCGTATTCCGAGCGGTGTCCTACGCTTGCGGCCCGCTCCAGCTTGCCTTTCTTTTCATCTAGAAAATACATTCCACCGAGGTCGGCATCGAATAGCTCGCACACGCGCCGCAGCACGCCGTGCAACGCCTCTCGGAGTTCCAATGATTCCCCCAGCACCTGTGCAAGTGAATTCAGCGCCATCAGCTCGCGATTGCGGCGTCGCAGTTCCTGCTCCGCTTGTTTACGTTCCGAAATATCCAGCACGAATCCCTGGTAGGCGACAATTTCTCCTTTGGCGTCGCGTGTCGCGGAACTCGATTCGGTCACAATGCGGATTTCGCCGTCACGCCTCTTCAGTCGAAATTCAAAATTCGTTGCCTCGCCGTGGTCGCGCAGCAAACGCGTCAGTTTCTCGCGGTCTTGGGGGTCGGCGTAATAGTCCTTTGCATTTCCTTCGATGAGCAAATCCGCCCGGCTTTCGAAACCAAGCAAGTTCATGAACGCTTCGTTGAAATCCACAAATCTTCCGTCCGGGGTCGAAACAAATACTCCTTCCTGTACGTTTTCGAAAAGCCTTCGAAATTTTGTCTCCGCTTCCATCTGATCCGTGAAGTCCTTCAAGACATGCACCGTGCCAAGATGAATCCCCGCGTTGTCGTGAAAATCCGAATCCGTTACAAGAAAGTATCCGTCAAAATTGGGATCTCGCGTCCCCGCCTCTTTCCCCACCCCCTCGCAATACGGGCATCGTGTCCATGTGGCTCCGTTCGGTTCGAAAACCTCACGCACAGGACGTCCTGCCAGCGAATCTGGCCATGTGCTAAGGCGCGATGCGAGCGCCTGATTGACGCGCAGGACGACTCCCGCGGGGTCATGCACCAGAATCAAATCTTCAATTGAATCAAATGTAAACTCCCATTGCCGCTGCGTATTCGATACTTTTTCAAACAGCCAGACATTTTGAATCGTGATTCCCAGAAGATTGCTGACATTCACCAGAAAATTCAATTCGTCAGGCTGGATTTCCCGAGGCGAGGAAAATCCCAGCGTCAGCAACCCGAGCGGGGCTTCTTTCCCCGGCACGCGTGTGACAACCATCGCCGCAAGCTTTTCGATTTCGAGCCATCGTCCAAAAAGTGGATCGGCTGCCGCGCTGGTGACCACGAAGGGAATCGTCTGATGGCAAAGCTGCGTTACAGAGGAATCATTCACGGCGATTCTCCCGTGCTTCTGCAGAAACTCCGGGCGGAAGCCAACTGCCGCGCGAATATCAAACGCGGCGCGCGTCCCGCCGCCCTCCACCAAATGGACGGATCCGTGGCTTGCACACAGACATTCCATTAAATGATGCAGGACTTCCCCCAGCAGTGCCTCCACCTGGAATGATTGTGCAGCGGAGGCAGTGATCACCATCAACCGATGGAGTTTGTCGTTTAACACTCGGGAGCGCAGCCGTTCGTCCTCCAGCACCAGCACCGCCATAGCGATTCCGATGGCCATTTCCAGTAGTCCGTTGAATGAAAACCGAAGCAAGGAAAACGCCTGGGTTGACCAGTACACCCGATCAATTCCGTGTAGACCGCGCAGTAGCAGGGCCGCGCCGAGCAAGGTGATGCCGATGTTCTGGCGCCGCCGCTCGGATCTCCAAAAGACCCAGCCCGCTACCACGTAGATGATGCATTCAAGCGCAGCGCTGGTCCAGAGAAACGCACCGCCTTGCTTCACGAGAAAATACTCCGCGCTGATGCCGCCGAGACATAGTGCAGCAGCCGGCCAAATCAGGAATGTTCGTCGAATTTTCTTGCCAAACTCTAGGCTGGTGACCAGAAAACAGAAGGCCGCAGACAGGGAAAGCAATGCTGCTGCAAGAATGAGCGGCCTCCCCGCCCACAAAGATTCCCCCGCACGCACGGAGCAAAATCCGGAGAAGAGAAACCAGCCGGCGATCCAAAACCGGAAATAACGCTCGCGGAATCCTTTCGCTAGCAGACCATATAGCGCAAGTAGAATGACCGCTGTAAATCCTTCGATGAAGGAAATGGCCGACAGTCCGGCTTGCGAGATATCTGGCATGGTTTGAAGGGCCGCCGAGAAAATTCGCCTCCAGCGAAAGGGGCCGGCACGTGAGGCGATTGTTTCCTGGAACGTTTCTGAACGTAACATGTTGGCGAAACAACGAGCAAGAAGGCTCTAGCGCCTCTGTGTCTTGCAATATAATGAAGTCCAGAACGGTGTCCGCATGACCATGAATCGTATCCTCGTGGTGGATGATGAAGAAGCCATCCGCGAAGTGATTTCGACTCTTCTTGAAGCCAAGGGCTACCAGTGCACCGTCGCCGAAAACGGCCGCTTGGGCGCCGAACGAGTGGAAGCCGACCACTTCGATCTGGTGGTAAGCGACATTGTGATGCCAGAGCTTGGCGGACTGAAGTTGCTTGCCCGCGTGCGCGCTCACGATCCTGACGTTCCGGTCATCATGGTCACCGCTATGCACGATATCTCCATTGCCCTCGAAGCTATGCGGGCGGGAGCCTACGATTACATTCTCAAGCCATTCGAGAAGGACCAGCTCTATCTGAGCGTTCGGCGCGCTCTCGAGCATCGCCTCTTGGTGCTTGAGAATCGCACCTACCAGCGCGAGCTGGAGCGGCTGGTCGCCGAACGCACTCAGCAGCTTTCCTTCGCCCTCCGTGACCTGGAACTTTCCTACGACGCCACTCTCGAAGCGCTAGGGCGAGCTCTGGACGCCAAGGACGCGGAAACAGAAGGCCATTGCCAGCGTGTGACCGCGGTCACCATTACCATTGCGCGCCAGATGAACGTGGATAAGGCCTCCCTGCGCCACATTGCTCGCGGCGCGTTTCTGCACGACATCGGCAAGATGGGAGTCCCGGACTATATTCTCCGGAAACCTGGCCCTCTAACCGAAAACGAACGCCAAGTGATGCGCAAGCACTGCGAGATCGGATACCAGGTTCTGGACCGGATCCCCTTTCTTCGCGAGGCCGCGGAAATTGTTCTGACGCACCAAGAGTATTTTGACGGGACGGGATACCCACGCGGCCTGAAGGGGGAGGAAATCCCGCTGGGGTCGCGGATATTCGCGGTGGCGGACACACTGGACGCCATGGTCTCGGACCGCCCGTATCGCAAGGCGCTGCCCTTCGCGAAGGCGAGGGAGGAGATTCGCGTTCATGCGGGGACACAATTCGACCCGCAGGTTGTCACGGTCTTCTTAGGGGTCCCGGAAACCATCTGGAGTGAACTTCGCGAGAAGATGGGAGACCCATTCCGCTTGCTACACTCCGACGAGCCCTAGTCCGGAAGGCCGACTTCAGAGGCTAAGAACGCTCTGTACAGAAAGTTTATTTGTCCCGATTAGAGGTACCCACGATTGTTTGTTTTCAATGAGTTACATGCGTTTCTATTCGTAAGGGTGTCCCGATTAGAAATGCCTTTCCCCCATAAAATCCGAAAAGCGGGGAGGTGTCCCCGCCTTGCGAAGATTTCGAATTTGAACCCTCAGTATAGCACAGGCTGAATTCAGAGTCAAGTACCGGTACCAGCATAAAATCCAGCTAGATTCTAGGGGCGCGCGAAGAGGCGCGTACAGAAAAGATCCGGCCCGAATCCCTTGAGCGGGGACTCGGGCCGGAGTAGTTAGGCTCGCGAGGAATCCGCGAGGTTAGAGATCAGAAGATGAACTTGGCCGCCACCTGGAGCTGGCGGGCACTGGTGGTGCTATCCGGGTTCAGGATCGTAGAAGTGGAAACCCCGAATGTGCCGGTGTTCCCGATGTTGTTGCCCGGAGGCGCGAAGTTCGTGTGGTTGAAGAGATTGTAGAATTCAAAGCGCATTTCCAGTCTCATGCGTTCGGTAATAGTCGAGGTCTTGGACAAGTCGACGTTCCAGGTCTGAAGACCCGGTGCGTAGAACGTGTTGCGACCAAGGTTCGAGGCGCTGCCCAACGGAGTTTGACCGAAAGCGCTGAGGGCTGGGCCGGTGTGCGTCTCATCGACATGCCCCGTGTTGGCCGGATTGCCGATGAGTTGGGCGCGGTCAGGGATGTTGGTACCCTGGCTATCCACGTTGCCGAAGATATCGTAGGGTTCGCCGGTCTGCGCGGAGATGATACCCGCCAGTTCCCAACCTTCGAGTGCGCGGCCAAGGAGGCCGCCACTGAAGTGACCGCGGCCGCGGCCGATATTCGGATCGTAGATGAAGTTGACGACGCCACGGTGCCGGACATCGAAACCGGAGTTACCACGCTCGGCGCGCAGGTTGAAGGAGTTCACCGGGAAATTGCCGTTGCCGGCAGTGGGTACAAGCGCGTCGGAGGAGTCGTCGATCGTGTGGGAGTAGGTGTAGGCTCCCTGGATCTGCAACCCATGAGACATGCGCTTGGTAACTTTCGTCTGCAGGCCCTGGTAGTTCGAATTCCCGATGGACTTGTTGAGGGCCGCATCGAAGAATGCGTTGTTGTTCACGGCGTCAAAGGGCAAAACTCCGAACTCCTGACCGAAAAATAGGTTCGTGAATTGAATCGTCGAAGCACTGCACTGCCCAGAGGCCGTACTAAATCCGGTGTTGGCGGGATTGCCCGGCACGCAGAACTTGCGCAAGGCAGCAACCAAACCGGGCTGCGGCGGCGCACCATCCACGACACGGAAGATGCGATTGCCTTTCACACCCACATAGTCAGCTTCAAACACGGTGCCCCACTGCTCCCGCTCGATTCCGAAGTTCCAGTTTTGGCTATAGGGCGTGCGGAAATTCGGATCGAAAATAATCGGGAAAATTCCAGCTCCGTTCTGCACAGTTGACGAAGGCGTGAGCACGGGAGGCGCCGCCAACTTACTCACTTGCACGAATGGCTGTGCAAAGAAGGACGGTTCGAAAGGCGGGTTGCCACGAGAGTTCCCGAACAGGTTGTCGAAAACGCGGTCGTGGAAAATCCCGTAGGCGGCGCGGACCGAGGTCTTGCCAGTCTTGAAGGGATCCCAGGCAATACCCACGCGCGGCTCGAAATTCCGCAGGTCGTTGTTGTAAAGCTGGCCGCCCGTTTTGTGACCGACGACGCTGAAAGTGAAGGGCGCTGCGCCGCTCGCGTCCGTGAACAAATTGGAGAGCAGGTTGTTCACGTCGAAAGGCACTCCGTAGTATTCCCAGCGCAAGCCGTAGGTGACGGTGAGGTTGGGCTTGAACTTGTAGGAGTCCTGAGCGAAGACGGCGAATTCACGCTGGCGCCATCCGCGCAGGTCGTTGGACTGTCGGACTCCGCCGACTCCGGTGAAGAACTGGGTTTGCGCCTGAGAGTCCACGAGACCCTGCAGCGCACCCACGAGGTTTTGCAGTTCGATGAAATCCCCGAAGTTCTTGCCGGGTGAGATGCCCTTCACCGTGGCAACTCCGTTGTTCGAAAAAACGGAGAAGTTGAGGGCGGGGCGGGATGCGAAGCTGTTGAACGAGTTCGCGTAAACGAAGCGCGTTTCCGCTCCGAACTTGAAGCTGTGCGAACCGTGATTCACGGACAGGTTGTCAAAGTAGCTGTAGGTTCCGGTAAAGCGGGCCTGGGCGTTGGTATCGCCGAGGGCCTGGCAACCGAAACCGGAGATGCCGGGGAAACCAAAGTCCGCGCCACGACCGAAAGCATCCAGCGCGCCGAAGCTATTCACAATGCCCTGCGCGTCGCAGATGAATTGGAGATTGGTGCGGTTAGCGCCGGCGCGGAGCTCATTGACGACGCTAGGTGAAATGATGGAGGTCAGGGTAGCTCCGGCGTTTTGGGTTTGCTGAAACGTTCCTATTCCCTGAATATTCCCCGGCAAAACGTCGGTATGGAACGGGTTGGGATCCGTGGAGTGGTTGTATGCATAGCGGACACTCAAGGTGTTTCCGTTGGAAATCCGATGGTCAACTTTCACGGTGAAGTCATTATTGGCCGTCAGCGATTTGCTTCCGAAAAAGAGAAGCCCGCGAAACGTATCCACCGCCCCGCCATTGGGAGAGGGGTAGAGAGCCAATATTTTCGCTACCAGCGGATCAGGAGCCAGGCCGGTTCTATTGTTGGCGGATCCCGCCGTGCTGACATTCACGTTTTCAAGAGGCCCGCCGTTTTTTGGGTCGAAGGTAAAGATGCCGGTCTTGAACGCAGCCGTGGGAACGACGGCCGTGTTTGTCAGCGTGGTGTCGAAGCGCTGGCCTTCATAGTTGGCGAACCAGAAGGTTTTGTCCTTCTTGATGGGGCCGCCTACGGACGCACCAAAATCGTTGCGAATATAGGGATTCTGCGCGCCGGGAGGATTGAAGAAATCGCGGGCACCGCCGAAGCCATTGAAGCGGCCGAAATAATAGACATCACCGTGGAAGTCATTGCTGCCGCCCTTGGTGATAGCGTCGATGATGGCGCCATTGTTGCGGCCGTATTCGGGCGCGAAGTTATTGGAAATGACGCGAAACTCCTGAGTCGAGTCGGGATTGAGGGCGTTCAAGCCGCTGGGAATGCCGGGCACGGAAGTGTCATTGTTGTCCACGCCGTCGAGGAGGAAATTGTTGTTACGCTCGCGGCCGCCGTTGACGGAGAAACCGCCCAGACCAGAATTGCTTTGAATCACACCGGGACCCAAAAGAATAAGCTGGTCGGGGTCACGGGTGATGAGAGGCAGGGCCTTAATCTGCTGCTCTTCGACCACGTTGCTGAGTTGCGCGTCGGAGGTATCCACCGGAGCGACTGTAGCGCCAGTGACTGTGATGCTTTCGGTGACGGTGCTTACATCGAGCTTGGCATCAAGCCCCATCTGCTGCTCAACGGTCAACTGGACGCCGGTGAAGGTGACGCTCTTGAAACCCGATTTTTCCACGGTGATGTTGTACAGACCCGGCGCGAGGTCCGGCACGGAGTAATATCCGGCATCGGAGGATTCCGTCGTGCGGACGGAGTTGGTGGCGGTATTAGTGAACGTCACCTTCGCGTGGGAAACCACGCCACCGCTCGAGTCCGTAACCGTGCCACTGACCCGCGCGCTCTGAGCGTGCGCGAGCAAGGGCAGAAACAAAACGGCCGCGAGAAACACGGTCAATCTCTTCAGGCTTCTTACGAATGCTTTCATCTTCGCTACCCCCTTGAAAGTTTGGCTGGATTGCAGGCGAAGCATCCGCACGAGCGGCCCGCAAAACCCGACAGCTCCGCAGCAACAAAAAGCAAATGACTGGCCAATTTCAAAAGCAAATTTGGACATGGCCAAGCGACTTCCTTTGTTGCGCTTGCCAAATCGTGTGCGATTTCGCGCTGCACAACTCGAGACACGCATCCGAATTTTGGAATATGGCGCGACGCGAAAATTTCTGAAATTCGGACATGCATTCCAAAAGTGGTAAGGAAAAAATAAATTCGACGCACGCCCTTGCAGAAATTTTGCGGTGCAGGTTAGTATCGCGTGCGGAGGCAAAACGAATGGCGCTGGTGCCGATCAAGACTTCATCGGGAACGGGCTATTGCGACTGCATCCACGGTTGCTACGAATTGATGAGCTTGCGCGATGAAGAAACCGGCAAGGGATATTGCCCGCAGTGCGCGAAAGAGCACCTGGAACTGAATCGAGGAGTGGGACTGCCGCAGCCTCCGCCATCGAAGGAAAAAATTCACGAAGGCGCACGGGAAGCGTTCATTCCGCCCGAACCCGCCGATCCTCCCGGGCGATTGCGCTAACGGCTTGTTGAGAAAAGCATGAATCTTTGAGAGATTCTTCGCCCGCTGCGGCGGGCTCAGAATGACAGGCCGGGAGATATACTCAACGAACTGCTAGCCTGCGCAGCATCCCCCGGCACAGTGCTATCATCTAAGAAGATAGAGATGAACGAGACGAACGAGGTCGAAGTGTATATGGACGGGGAGTGTCCGTTCTGCCGCGCCGTACAGGCGCGGATCGAGCCGCTCGACATCCAGCACCGGCTGGCGTTCCGTGATTACAACGATCCCAACGTAGCCGCGCGGGCGCCATTCGCGCGCGAGCGGCTGGACGCGGAAATGCACGTGCGCACCGCGGACGGCTCCTGGCACGTGGGATATTTCGGGTGGATCGCAGTGCTTCGTGAGCTGCCGCGCTTGCGATTTCTCGGGTGGCTGATGTCACTGCCTCCAACGCGATGGATTGGTCCCAGCGTGTATCGGTGGATCGCGCGACATCGCTACTCGCTGCCCGGCTTCCCCAAACCTTGCCACGAACATTCCTGCGAATTACGCACTGGAAATCCGAGTTCGAAGACGAATATAATCCGGCCCAGCGTTCGTTAAATCTTTTTCAGGAGAGTCACGATGAAGCGGACAATCGCGATACTGGCCGGTGTGCTCCTGCTTGCGGGATTCGCGTTGCCTGCCGCGGCGCAGGAAAAACCGGCTATCGCCACGACAACGCTGAAAGTGGGAGACACCGCCCCGGACTTCACGCTGCCAAGCGATACGGAAAAAGAAATCAAGCTGAGTGACTACCGGGGAAAGAAAAATGTCATCCTGGCTTTCTACGTCCTGGCGTTCACAGGTGGTTGAACGAAAGAATTACAGGCCTATCAGTCTGATCTGGCCAAGATTGAAGCGAGCGATTCGGTGGTATTCGGGCTCAGCATCGACAGTCCTGCGGCCAATGCGGCGTTCGCCAAGCAAATTGGCGTGACGTTTCCACTGCTGAGCGATATGAACCACAAGGTGCTCACGCAATACGGCATTCTGAAAACGTATCCGTGGGGCAGCGATAAATATGAATTCGCGCAGCGCACGACGTTTGTGGTGGACAAGAGCGGCGTGATCCAGCACATCGATCTGGAAGGCAGCGCCGTGGATCCGACAAGCGCGGTCACCATCTGCACGGGGCTGCACGAGAAAAGCGGAAAGTAGCGAGCGGTTCGCAACAGGGCAGGCTTGAGCGCGTGGCGCGGCCTGTCCTGTTTTTGTTTTGCGGAAGACGAGGAGAAAATTATTCGTCGAGGCCGAAATCTTCGCGCGAGGAATCAGCGTCGCAGCCCGGCTGCGGATCGCGATGGCGATAAAGCAGCGTGAGCATGCCGATGAAAAGCGAAAGGACGGGCAGCATGAGAGTGAGAATCCCGTTGATGAGGGCTTTTTGCCCGTTTTGATTGGCCGCCGAAGCGGACGTGTAACACATCACGCAGCCCTGTGCGAAAACGACGGGCGCCAAGGCGGCGAGCGTCAGTGCGAGCGCCGCGACACCTGCGAACAACCGAGATGCGAAATTGAATCTCATCGACACGGGACGATTGTACCTCAATGCGGCCGCATATTCATCAGCCGGATGCTATCGGGGAAAAACATGATCAACATCATGCAAATGCAGAAAACCATCGCGGGAATGAGCAGCAGGAAGAGTCCCAACTTTTCGAAGCGCAGGTGCATGAAATAGGAAACAATCAGCGCCGCTTTGACGAGCGAGAGACCCATCAAAATTGTCAGCATGATGTGCGGGTCGAGACGCAAGTAGGCGAGAAATACTTCGACCGCCGTCAGGACCAGCAGGGCGACCCACACAAACGTGAAAAGCCTGTTGTTGCCGGCTTCGTGCGTTTCGGACGTTGTGGCGTGCGCGTGCATGCGTGTCTCCTCAGCCTTTCAAATTCACGGACATCAGGTACACCAGCGGGAAAATGAACATCCAGACGAGGTCGACGAAGTGCCAGTAAAGGCCACTGACTTCGACGTCCTCGGAGGTGAATTTTCCGCGGCCGAAGCCGAGCGCCACGATGGCGAGATATCCGACGCCGATGGTGACGTGCAGCATGTGCAGGCCGGTGAGGCCGAAAAATGTTCCGCCGAAAAGCGGGACGTGCCAGGGATTCGACCAGGGCGTGACGCCTTCGCCAAAGAGGGTCACCCACTCGGTGGCGTGAATGATGACGAAGAGCGCGCCGAAGAACATGGTGGCGATGAGGTAGCGGACAGTTTTTTTGCGGTCGCCTTTATGCGCGGCGGCGACGCCGAAAACCATGGTCAAGCTGCTAGAGAGGAGGATCAGCGTCATCGCCGTGGATTTCATGATGGCCGGCCAAATCTCGAAAGGCCGCGGCCAATCAGGGGTGGCGAGACGCAAATAGGCGTAGGCTACGAGGAGCGCGGAAAACGTCAGCGAGTCCGAAATGATGAACAGCCACATCCCCAGCTTCTTGGAGTTGATGGCGAAGGGAGATCCCCCGCCCGACCATGAAGTTTCGACGATTCCTTCCGCTTCCGGTTCGCTCAATTTTTCACCGTCCCATAGTGAGAAGTAAAAGCAGGAAAACCCACAAGGCATCCATGAAATGCCAGTAAATCGAAGTGACTTCGGCGGCGGTGGATTCGGTCAAGTGCCGGGGATGGCGCAGGGCCACAAAGAGGAGCGCCACGACGCCGCCGAGTAAGTGCAAGCCATGCGAGGCGGTAAGAACGTAAAAGAAACTGCTGCTGGGGTTGGTGGCCAGGTACACGCCCTGATTCACCAGCTCGCGCCAGGCAATCAATTGCCCTAGAAGGAAAGCGAAGCCAAGTGCCGTAGTGAGCAGCCACAATTTTCGGAAGCCGGCGAGATCCGATTTCTTCAGGCGCGAGCGCGCGGCCACGATCGTACCGCTGCTCACGAGCAGGATGGCGGTGTTCAGCCACAAAATGCGCGGCAACTGAGTGGGCTGCCAATCGAGCGAAATTCCCTTGCGCACAATATAGGCGCTCACCAGGGCCATGAAGAACATCAGGATGCCGGCCAGCGCTCCAGTGATACCGGTGACGTAAGCGCGCTGCGGAGTGCGGCGCTTTCCAGCGCCCGGATCGCGGTCGCCTCCTCCGCCACCTCCGTGCATTCCAGAGCCATTGCCCCCGCGGCCGGGGCCGTGGGTTTCGATAAGCTCAATATCTGGGGTGATGGTGGCGCCGGGCATGGGATTGGGATCCTAAGAGGCTCGCTTCGCTTCAGCCGGGGTCAAGTGCTGCGGAATGAAATCCGCGGCCGCGCCGGGAACGCTGAATTCATAAGGCCCACGGTAGATGCTGGGAGTCCGCCCGCCGAAATTGTCATGGGGCGGCGGCGAAGGAATGGACCACTCGAGCGTGGTGGCATTCCACGGATTCATTTCAGCCTTCTTTCCACGGAACATGCTCCAGAAGAAGTTAAGAAGAAAGAAAAGCTGCCCTCCGCCAGTGACGAACGCCGCGATGGTGATAAAGAGATGCACCGGATGCAAAGCCTGCCCAAAATGAATCACGGTCATATCGGCGTACCGGCGAGGATTTCCGGCCATGCCCAGGTAGTGCATGGGCATGAAGATGCAGTAAACGCCGACGAATGTAATCCAGAAATGAATTTTGCCGAGGCCTTCGCTCATCATGCGCCCGAACATCTTGGGAAACCAGAAATAGGTGGCGGCAAAGATTCCGAAGATGGCGGCGACGCCCATGATCAGGTGGAAATGACCGACGACAAAATAAGTGTCATGAAAGTAGAGATCAATCGAGGGCTGGGCGAGAAAGAGTCCCGAGAGTCCTCCGGAGACGAAGAGCGAAACGAAGCCGAGGGCGAAGAGCATGGGCGATTTGAATATTATTCTCCCGCCCCAGAGGGTCCCCAGCCAATTAAAGGTCTTGATGGCCGAAGGCACGCCGATGGACATGGTGAGCACTGAAAACGCAATGGCGGAATAGGGGCTCATGCCGCTGACGAACATGTGGTGGCCCCAGACCATGAAGCCGAGAAAACCGATGGCACTCAGAGCATAGACCATGGCGCGGTAGCCAAAGACAGGTTTGCGCGAAAACGTGGAGAGCACATGCGAGGCCACGCCCATCCCCGGGACAATAGCGATGTACACCTCGGGATGGCCAAAGAACCAGAAGAGATGCTGCCACAGGAGCGGCGAGCCGCCGGCATGTTTGGGAATCTGCCCGCTAATGATGAGGCCTGCAGGAACAAAGAAACTCGTTCCGGCGGAGCGATCGAGAAGCAGGAGCACGCCCGCGGCGAGGAGCACGCCGAACGCGAGCAAGCCAAGAATCGCGGTGATGAACCAAGCCCACACGGTGAGGGGCATGCGCATAAGCGAAAGGCCCGGGGCGCGCATGTCAATCGTGGTGGCGATGAAATTCAGCGCCCCCATCAGCGAGCCCAGGCAAAAGAGCGCGATGCTGACGATCCACAGAGTCTGTCCCATGCCCTCGCCCGGTCCGGCAATTTCTCCCAATGCTGAGAGAGTGGGATAGCCAGTCCAGCCGCTGATGGGCGCGCCGCCCGGGACAAAAAAGGCAGCGACGAGAGTGCAGAAGGCGACGAACGTGACCCAGAACGAAAGCATATTGATGTGGGGAAAGGCCATGTCCGGCGCGCCGATCTGAATGGGCAGAAAATAATTTCCAAAGCCGCCCTGGGGCGCGAGGGTGAGGACGAAGAAAACCATCATGGTTCCGTGCATGGTCACCAGCGCCATATACTGCTCCGGGGTCATCTGCTGGCCGTGGTTAAAAGGCATGATGGCTGCAGGCCAGACCAGATGAAAACGCATCAGGAGCGAAAGGGCGATGCCCACGAACACCGAGGCGAGGGCGAGGAGGTAATACTGGATGCCGATGACCTTGTGATCGAGACTGAAAATGTATTTGCTGATGAAGCCCGTGGGCGCCGTGGCCGCATGGCCGGCATGGGCATGGCTGCTCATTGGCACGCTCCAATTATCATGTTGCCGCGCTGCAAAGCCTGGCCGCCTCCGGCGAGCCAGGCCTGGTAATCCTCCGGCGCAACTACCTGCATGCAACTATGCATGCGGTAGTGCCCCAGGCCGCAAAGCTCAGCGCAAGCGATTTCGTATTCGCCTACCTTCTCCGGTCTGAAATGAATGGGTATGACCATTCCGGGGACGAGGTCCTGTTTCAAGCGGAGCTCGCGGACGTAAAAGCTGTGAATCACATCCTGCGAAAGAAGGGTGAGTTGGACTTCCTGATTGACGGGCACAACCAGGACAGGAACGACGATGTCGTCCTTTCCCGCGGGATCGTTGGGATCGATGCCGACGGGATTGCCGACCGAAGCGTCCACGAATTTGACGTCCGTGCGGCCGAAAGTCTTGTCCGGGCCGGGATAGCGGAAATTCCAAGCGAACTGCTGGCCGGTGACCTCGATGGGCAGGGCGTCCGGAGCGGCTTCGCGGAAATGTACCTGAGCCCAGGCATTCTTGGCCATGAGTCCGAGGCTGACAAACAAGATGAAGGTCAGCAGGGTCCAGAGCACTTCGAGGACGTTGTTGCCGCGCGAGAATGTGGCCTTTTGGCCGCGATCGCGAAAGCGCACTACAGCCCAGGCTAACCCTAACTGGGAGAGCACGAAGACGATTCCGGTGGCCACCAGGGTGACGACGAACTGGTGGTCAATCTGCCCGCCGAGCTCCGTGATCGGCGGAGGAAACCACCACTTCTTGACCATGAAAATATAGACGGTGGAAACAACCAGGATGAGTATCAGAAGGGCCAGGAATACCGCGGGAACCGCCGAGCCTGCGCACCGATTTCGCGTCCGCATTGCCTCCGCTCCGGAAACTACTTGTGCAGACTTCGCTGACGCCGCCTGCGGGTTTCCGAAAACTGAAAACTGCCCGTTCAAACGCGACATCATATATCACAGCGCCGGGAATTCAAGCAGGAATCTCTCAGGGATTTCGCCGCTTGACACGACCTGCGAGCGTACGGCGCGCCTCTGCAGCGGGCGGCCAGCACGATTGCATGGTTGGGGCAAATGTATGCAACCTTTCGGAGCTGAAATTCGTCCGAAACATTGGGAGTCCGGTAGGGTTTAATAGAACGAGGGAGACTCGCAATGAAGAAGATGCCATATGCGGTGTCGCTTCTAATGCTGGCCCTCCTGGCGACCGCGGGAGCGGCCAGTCCGCAACCGCGGCCGGTCAAGTTGGTGTTGTCGCCGCGCTCGACGATTCCCAGCGGGGAGCTACTCAGACATTTCAGTTCGCACTGTTCCAACGTGTCGCTGACGATGAATTCAAAGCAGTCCGACTACATGCTCGAAGCCGGCGGCTGGTCCGGCGAATACCGGTTCACGCTCTATGCGCACGGCGGCGACGCGATCTTCAGCACGCACACGGCGCGACTGGGAAATGCGGTGAAGGACACCTGCAAGTATTTGAACTCGGCGCACTAGCTGCGCGAAAAGCTCTCCGGTTGTATTTTCCTCTTCTCCCGGGTGTGCGCGAACGACAGTCGGATACGCTGCGGGAAAGAATTTTGGTGCGGTCGAGTGGATTCGAACCACCACGGTATTGCTACCGCCAGCCCCTCAAGCTGGTGCGTCTGCCAGTTCCGCCACGACCGCAAAAGCAATCTCAAAAAATCTTAGCACAACAGCCTATTTCTTTGGAGCCGGGTTCTGCGCGGGTGCGGGCGAAGGCGGCGGAGGCGTCACCGGCAGGGCCGGCTTCGCGGGAGCAGGAGCCGTCTTCTGCGCCGGGGTTTCGTCGAAAATGGACTTATATCCGCTGGTATCCGCCGGCGAGCGCTTGAGCGAAAGGGCCAGCGAACTGGCCATAAAGACGATGGCGCACCAGGTGGTGGCGCGAGAGAGAAACGTCGCCGCGCCGCGAGGGCCGAAGGCGGTCTGGCTGCCCGCGCCTCCGAAGGCACCGGCCAAATCGGCTGCCGAGCCGCTCTGCAGCATGATGACGATTACCAATAGAAAGCAGACCATGATGTGCAGCGTTACCAGAATAACTAGGTATCTCCATCCAAGAACGATGAGGCCCGCCGCGATGATGAACGAGATGGCCCATTTGACTTCGGTCGGCATGCATTGCTCCTGCGCTACGTCCGCGCGCTCCCGCTCAATCGGAAATACAGCGCACGCGCGCTAAAAATTTACGATGGATGCAAACGAGTGCGGGTCCAGGCTCGCCCCGCCCACCAGCGCTCCGTCGATCTCCACCTGCGCCATCAACCCGCGGATGTTGTCCGGCTTGACACTGCCGCCGTAGAGGATACGAAGTTCGGAGGCGCGTTCGGCCGAGAACCGGGCGGCCGCGCGCTCGCGAATCAAATGCTGCGTTTCCGCAGCGAGTTCCGGAGTCGCGGTGCGTCCGGTGCCAATGGCCCAGCACGGCTCGTAAGCCATCAGAATACGCGAGAACTCTTCCGGGGTCAACGACGCCAAGCTCTCATCAAACTGTTGCTTGAGCACCGCGTGGGTTTCGTTTCCCTCGCGCTGCGCCAGAGTCTCACCGACGCAAACAATCGGAGTGAGGCCCGCGGCAAGCGCGGCCTTAGCTTTGCGGCTAACCGATTCGTTGGTCTCGCCAAAGAGCTGCCGGCGCTCGGAATGGCCGACGATGACATAGCGGCAGCCGACGTCCACAAGCATCTGCATGGAAACTTCACCGGTGAAGGCGCCTTCGCGCTGCCAATGAGCGTCCTGCGCGCCGATGGCGATGGCCGATCCGGCGACAGATTCCGCGGCGGTAGCCAGGTCGGTAAATGGCGGAGCCACCACGATATCGCAATGACGCGAATCGGCGACAAGTACCTTGAAGGCTTCAAAAAACGCGCGAGTTTCCGTGCGCGTCTTGAACATCTTCCAATTTGCGACAATCACGGGACGGCGCAAGCGAGTCTCCTACTTGTTGGTGAGAGCTTCCACTCCGGGCAGAGTGCGCCCGGCCAAGAATTCGAGCGAAGCGCCGCCGCCCGTCGAGAGATGCGAAATCTTCGCGGCCACGCCCGCCTGATGCACGGCGGAAATGGAATCGCCGCCGCCGACAATCGAGGTCGCGCCGGAAACGGTCGCGTCCGCGACAGCGCGAGCGATCGCCAGCGTCCCCTGCGCAAAAAGCAGCTTCTCAAACATTCCCAGCGGGCCATTCCAGACAATCGTGCGCGCCTTGGCGATTTCCGCGCGAAACTGCGCGATGGTCGCCGGGCCGATGTCCAGGCCCATGCAATCGGCGGGCGTGCGATCGACAGTCGCAACTTGCGTTTCGGTGTCATTGGGGCTTCGCGCCAGGACGTGGTCCACGGGCAAGCGCAGACGGAATTGCTTGCGGCGCGCCTCGTCCATCACGCCGCGCGCGAGAGCAAGCTTGTCGATTTCGACCAGCGACTTCCCAATTGGCAGCCCCTGCGCTTTGAAAAAAGTGTAAGCCATCGCGCCGCCAATGAGCATGGCGTCCGAAATCTTCATCAGGTTCTGCACCACTTCGATTTTGTCCGAAACTTTTGCGCCGCCCAGCACGGCCACGAACGGGCGCTCAGGATTGGAGACCGCCTTGCCGAGGTATGCAAGCTCTTTTTCCATGAGCAATCCGGCGGCAGCCTGCTTCACGAACCGCGTGATTCCGGAGACGGAAGCGTGGGCGCGATGAGCGGAGCCGAAGGCGTCGCAAACAAAAACCCCGTCGCAGAGCGCCGCGAGTTGGCGCGAGAATTTTTCGTCGTTCTGCTCCTCCTCGGCGTGAAAGCGCACGTTTTCGAGCAAGAGCAGATTTCCGCCGCGCAGCGCGGTGCTCTGCGCTTCGGCATCTGCGCCGACGCAATCGCGCACGAATTCGACCGGCTTGCCGAGCAGTTCGGCCAGGCGCTCTGCAACGGGAGCGAGGCTGTACTTGGCCTCGGGCTTACCTTTGGGCCTCCCCAGGTGCGAGGCCAGCACCAGACGCGCGCCGCGCTCGGCGGCGAAGCGCAGCGTCGGCAGAGTCTCCACGATGCGCGTGTCGTCCGCGACTTTACCGTCTGCCAGCGGGACATTGAAATCCACGCGGACAAAAATTCGACGCCCGCCCATCTCCAGGTCGCGTATCGAAAGCTTGTTCATTCTTGCGGGAGGATAATTTCACGCCTAGCAGAGAAAAGCCTACAATTTTGCCGCCATGAATTTAATCAAGTCGCGGCAGCGGCACGAATAGCCCCACTCGTTGTCGTACCACGCGATTACTTTTACGCAATTCTCGCCCACCACGCGCGTGAACCCGGAGTCCACAATCGAGGACCGCGGATTGCCCTTGAAATCTGCGGAGACGAGTTCCTCTTCGGTGTATTCGAGGATTCCCTTCATCGGTCCTTCGGCGGCGCGGCGCAGCGCCGCGTTCACGGCTTCGACCGACGCCGGCTTCTCGGTAATCACCGTCAGATCCACCACGCTGACGTTGGGAGTGGGCACGCGCATGGCATAACCATCGAGCTTCCCCTTCAGCTCTGGAATCACCAGGTGCAAAGCTTTGGCCGCGCCCGTGGATGTGGGAATCATGGAAATTGCCGCGGCGCGGGACCTCCGCAAATCCTTGTGCGGCAGATCGAGCAGCTTTTGATCGTTGGTGTAGGAATGAATCGTGGTCATTGTGCCGACGACGATTCCAAAGGTATCGAGGAGCACCTTGGCCACGGGCGCGAGACAATTCGTGGTGCAGGAAGCGTTCGAGATCACGTGGTGCTTCGCGGAGTCGTAGGTTTTCTCGTTCACTCCCAGCACCAGGGTGTGATCCGGGTCGGTGGCCGGAGCGGAAATAATCACTTTTTTCACGGGGCCGCGAATGTGCTTCCGCGCGTCTGCACCTTTGGTGTAAAGCCCGGTGGACTCCACCACGATTTCCGCGCCCACCGACGTCCAGTCCAGCGCGGCAAGATCCTTCACTTCGAACACGCGGAAGCTTTTGCCGTCCACGGCGATGGAATCTTTCGTATGGGTCACGCGGTTCGGCAAATTGCCGAGAATCGAATCGTATTTCAACAGGTGCGCGAGCGTCATCGCGTCGGTGATGTCGTTGACGGCAACGATTTCAATCGCCGGGTCGCCAAGCGTCGCGCGAAAGATGTTCCGTCCGATGCGTCCGAACCCGTTGATTCCAACTTTTACGGCCATGTTTCCTCCGCAGGAGTGCAGATCCGCGTCCGAAGTGCGCGGGAGTGAATTGGAAACGCTGATGCTAGGGGCAGACTGGCAAAAAGTCAAACAGCCTAAGGAAACATTACTGGGTCGGTTTCCAGTAAGCGCGCATTACGTCAGAGTGGCCCGGGCACGACGACCCAGCCGTGGCAGATGACCGTTTCTGGACCGCGGAGCTAGGCTACCTTCGCGGAGATTGGCACTCCGAGATCGCTTCCGAGTAGCCGACCATCCACCCGGAATGGCACATCCACGCGTCGTGCGTTTTACGTCAGCTTGACGCCGTCGAACTTCCAAGTCATGAGCTGCTGCGGTGGCTACCGACAGGAACGCGCCAACCGAACGCAAGGCGAATCGGGGCGGTCCATTGCTCCTGAATCCCTGGGTAACTCCGAGTCTGTACGACTCAGTTGTGAGTTATGTTCCGATTCCATCAAGGAGCAGAGGGGTGAACTGTGCGGTCAGATCGGCCCGCACCTGAGGAGGGTGCGGTGCGGGTTTTGTCGACGATCGAACGGATGGCGTCGATGACGGCTTCGGGGGCTTGGTCGGGGATGCCGTGATCGCTGTTCGAAACGATGATCTGGCGGCCTTGGGTGGAGAGATGGGCTAGGGCGGGTTGGAGTTGGTGAACCCAGGCTTCCTGGAATTCAGTGATCTGCTGAGCGGCGACGGGATCGTCGTCGGGCTTCCAGTATTGGGCGGCGGTAAGAACGATGATCGGCATGTTGCCGAGATCGGTGACGCGACGGGCGGCATCGTCGATCTCGGGATTACCGCTTCCGCCGTGGCGGAGAATGGCGCCGTTTTGCGTGGCGGCACATGCCTGAGCGTCTTCGGTTTCCGCATATTTGACCTGTTGGTCTCGGAGTGTTTGTGTAACGGCGTTGGCGTCACCAGCAAACTGAGGTGGCAGGTCGACGGGGTCATTGCGCATGAAAAAGCGAACGAGACCGAAGCGAGAAGCGACCGGAGTACTCCAGCAGAGAAGTTCGCGAACGAAGATGGGCATGCGATTGATTCTTGCAAGCATGATTGGGGGCTCATTCTGATCGGGATTGGCGGAATCGACGAGGACAAGACCGGCGACCTCGGCAGGGAAGCGGCCGGCGTAAATGCGTGCGAAATCACCGCCGATAGAATGGCCGACAAGAATGTAGGGGCCAGGAACTGTAGCGCGCTGGAGGAGTTCGTGGAGGTCGTTTGTGATTGAGGCACTGGTGCGCGGAGCGGGCGGAGGATCGCTCCAACCCTCGCCAGCGCGGTCGTACCAACAGACGCGCGTGAACTTGGCGACCTCGGGACGGACTTTGGGGTAGCCGCCGTAACCACCGAAACGAGTGGGCAAAAGGATGACGGCGGGGGAACCTTCGCCGGAGCAGTCGATATTCAGAGTGCGACCGCCGATGTCGACGGCGCGGCCGATACGGAAGCGATGCTGGGCTTCACGGTTACGACCGACCTGCTCGTAAGTGAAACCGACGACGGCGAGAATCAAAATAAGCCCGGCGACTGAGCCGAGAGAGATGAGTACGATGCGGCGGAAGTTGAAGCTCATAAGTCCCCCGTTCGAAATCAGTCCCCATACGGATGCAGCCCGATAACACCCAAGATTAGGGCGAGGAGAATCGCCAAGGCGAAGATCCAAAGCCTGGAACGAAAGAGCCACTGGACGGCGAGGGAGCGGAGGACGTCGTAGAGCAGAGAAGCGCGCCCGGCGTTGGCCGGAATCTCATCGAAGATGCCGAGCATTTCGTCGGCGAAGCGCTGGCGGAAGGCGCGCGGGTGAACGCTAAGGAGCACTGAGTAGAGAACGCGGATCATGAGGCAGCCTCGCGAGGTTTGGCGCCGCGAAGACGAAGTTTGGCGGCACGGACCATGGATTCGAGGCGTTCGATTTCGGCCGCGAACACGCGACGACCTTCGCTCGTGATGCGGTAGTAGCGACGGCGCGGATCTTCTTTAAAGGAGCGGCGGGGAGCTTCGGCGACGAGTCCCTGCTCCATGAGCTTTTTGAGATTGTCATAGAGGGTGCCGGGGCCGAGTTTGTAGGAGCCCCCGGATTGGCGCGTGACTTCCTGCATGATGCCGTAGCCGTAGCGGTCTTCGGCGGAGAGGGCGAGGAGGATGTGCAGAGCAGCGGTGGAAGGCGTCATAGTCGGAATATGATATATCGAAAAGCGAGTGAGTTGTCAAGGGGTAGGGCAACACCCTGATGACGGACAACCCGGAAGTCATCCCGGGCCAGAAGTCCCGTTCTGAGAAGTAGCGGCTAACAGCTGCGCTTGGACGAGCAGTCAGCAGAAAGCAGACTGACGCTGTTCTACGGAAACCATCGTGGGCTGGTTTCCGATATTCGCGAATTACGTCAGAGTGGCCTCGGTTCGGCGACCAAGCGGTCGCAGATGACCGTTTCTGGACCGCGGAGCTAGGCTACCTTCGCGGAGATTGGCACTCCGAGATCGCTTCCGAGTAGCCGACCCCGCGGAAGTTGGCCAGATCAGTCAATACAAGCGCGTTTCACAGGACTAATGTTGAGTTCGGTGAACATTGGTCGCTGAGCGCATTGGCCTGAAGGCAACAGTTGAGCCAAGGGTCACTTAGCCGGAAATGTGACTATTCGGCCAAGCGACGAGAAGCCCGTTCTAACGAGCCTCCGCCGCCAGCCTTAGTTGTATCTCGCGCACGACGATCATCAAAACTTCAACTTCTTATTTCGCCTGCGCTAGCCCCGCAACAACTGCGGCAACTTTATCGAGTATCTGATTCCAGCCCTCTAATTGCCCGCTGTTTTTTGCGTTCTCCATGGTTTCATTTCCAATGAAGGTGAGTTTCGTCTGGCCGTTTCCAATATCCTCAAAAATAACCACGTCGTGCGCACCGTCTATGGCCTCATGTTCTATTCCATAGTGCGCAGGCTCGACCTTGTTTCCCTTCGAGTCGGAAAAGTACATGGAGGAAACGATCTTCTCGTGCAGAACAATCTCGTGGTATTCCCCAGCATTCCAGAACTCCTGCCCGTCCGGCGTTCTCATGCAGCAGCGAAATTTTCCTCCTACGCGAAAATCCATCTCGCAAAAAGGCGCAGTAAAACCCTTCGGCCCCCACCACTGCATCACATATTTCGGGTTTGTCCACGCCTCCCAAACCAATGCGCGTG
>JBOGNO010000014.1:0-122886 GCA_050747245.1 Candidatus Acidiferrales bacterium | reverse complement strand
ACAGCACCACGGCCGTTCCGATCAGCACGGGCTTGGCCGTGGCCTTGAACGTATTTCCCGCTCCGTCGTTTTCCTCCAGCAAATCCTTGGCGCGCTCAAAATTTACGTCCACACCGAAGTCTTTCTTGATTTCCTGCCGCGCGTTCGGCAGTTGTTCGATGAGCGAGAGTTCATACACGGATTGCGCGTTGTCCGTTACCGGCCCATAGGAGTCCACCGCGATCGTCACCGGCCCCATCCCCAGAAATCCGAACGCCACCAGGCCAAACGCGAATACGGGCGCGGCAACCATCACTTGCGAAAGCCCGCTTAGGCTGACCAGATAGCCGATGCTCATCAGCGTCACCATCGCCAGTCCCAGGTAGTACGCCGAAAAATTTCCCGCCACAAATCCCGATAGAATTCCCAACGAGGCCCCGCCTTCCTCCGCCGACGTCACCACTTCTTTCACGTGCCGCGATTCCATGGACGTGAACACCTTTACCAGTTCCGGGATCACCGCGCCGGCCAGTGTTCCGCACGAAATAATCGTGGCCAGCTTCCACCATTGCGAAGCGTCTCCGCCCAGACTGGGAATAATTGCTCTGGAAATCACGAAGGTCAGTGCGATGGAAACCGCGGACGTGATCCACACCAGCGAAGTCAGCGGCGCTTCGAAATTCATTTTGTCCGCGTTGCCGTAACGCGCCTTAGCGAACGCCCCGTTGATGAAATACGCCGTCGCGCTCGCGACCAGCATGGCCACACGCATCACGAAGATCCACACCAGCAGTTGCACTTGGACCATCGGACTAGTCACACCCAGCAGGATGAACGTAATGAGAGCGACACCCGTCACGCCGTACGTTTCGAATCCGTCCGCGCTCGGCCCCACCGAATCGCCGGCGTTGTCTCCGGTGCAGTCGGCGATGACGCCTGGATTTCGCGCGTCATCCTCCTTGATTTTGAAAACAATTTTCATCAGGTCCGACCCGATGTCCGCGATCTTGGTGAAAATTCCTCCCGCGATGCGCAGCGCCGCGGCTCCCAGCGACTCACCGATGGCAAACCCGATGAAGCACTGCCCTGCATAGTCTCCGGGCACGAACAGCAGGATGAAGAGCATCATCAGCAATTCCACACTGATCAGCATCATCCCGATGCTCATCCCGGCTTTCAGCGGGATCTGGTAAAGCGGAAAGGGCTTGCCGCGTAGCGAGGCGAACGCCGTCCGTGAATTCGCGAACGTGTTTACGCGTATCCCGAACCACGCCACGCCGTAGCTGCCAGCGATGCCGATCACGCTGAAGATCAGGATGATCGCCACGCGCGCCGCCTCGTAATGCAGCAGCACCTTGAAATACAGCAAAATTACCGCGGCGATGAACGCCCAAAGCAGGAGCAGGAATTTCCCCTGTGTCACCAGATACGTCTTGCACGTCTCATATATCAATTCCGACATTTCCAGCATCGCCCGGTGCACCGGCAGGTTTTTCAGCCGGCGGAAAATCACCAGGCCGAATACCAGTCCGAAAACGCAGAAGAGAATTCCGTAGAGCAGCAGCCGGTGTCCGTCCATCCCTAGAAAGTTCACTTGCCTCAGGTCCGGAAGCTTTAGATTACCTTCGCCGCCCGCCGATTCGGGAACCGTGCCAGCGAAAGCTGCTCCGCCGCCCGCCAGCAGCAGCCCCGCAGCGGTGGCAAATCTCGTCGCCGCTTTCGCAAGCAGCCCGGTTCGTGATGCTTGGCCGCTTTCCCTCTGCACGTTGTCCATCAGAAATCCTCCGTCGTGCGCCTGCTTACACTCCTCAAGCGCCCGGCACACGGTTGTAGTGAAGTCCTTCCTCCGAAGGGAGACTCCTCAAAGGAGCCAATCGCTCGATAATTGCCTTACTTTGGAATCGTCGTTTGTAGCAGGATTCGACGTTGTCGTCAACAAAGAAGCCCTGTTCTGGAGCGCCGCTAATGTCCTGGCTTCTGCATTTTGCTCGAGCAATGCCGCAATGACCACCCAATTACTCGCGCATTTTTTCGCAGCGGCGTAGAATCTCGTGCTTGTGACCCACAAGGGAGAAATTCGGATCGGCACATCGGCCTTCACCGCCGCCGGATGGCCGGGCACGTTCTATCCCGAAAGCCTTCCGCCCGCCGAGTATCTCTCCTACTACGCGCAGCAGTTTGACACCGTCGAAGTGGATTCTACTTTCTACCGCACCCCCAGCCCGTCCACGGTTCGCGGATGGTTTGCCAAGACGCCTGAAAATTTTCTATTCGCCGCTAAGGTTCCGCAGGTAATCACTCACGAAATGGTGCTCGTGGATTGCAAGGCCGAGTTTACGAAATTCTTGAACACCATGGAGATTCTCGGCGAAAAGCTCGGCCCGCTCCTTTTCCAGTTCCCCTATTTCAATAAGTCCGCTTTCTCCGGCCCCGCCGATTTTATGTCCCGCCTGCGCGAGTTTCTGAAGACCCTGCCCAAGGGTTACCGCTTCGCCGTCGAGATTCGCAACAAGAATTGGCTCGACGCCCGTTTCGCCGATCTGCTCCGCGAACGTGGCGTCGCCCTGGCACTTATTGACCAGGCCTGGATGCCACGCATCAACGAAGTCGTGGCCAAATTTGATCCCATCACGTCGGATTTCGCCTACGTTCGCTGGCTGGGCGATCGCAAGGGCATCGAAGCGCAGACCAAAGTTTGGGACAAAGTCATCGTGGATCGCCGCCGCGACCTCCGCGAATGGGCCAACGTCGTTTACAAATTCACCGGCCGCGGCATTCCCGTCTTCGCTTATGCTAACAATCACTACGCCGGCTACGCCCCCGCAACCGTGGCCCTCTTCCGCGAGCTACTACAGAAATCTGGTCGCCCCTAACAGCTCCTAATTAATACGCGTGCAATGGAATTCCGAATGCAGCGAGAGATTTGTTTTTGCGTTTGGAGTTTTACCTTCTGATTTCTGACTTCAGATTTCTAATTTGCCGGGCTCATTCGTACCGCAACGCCACCATGGGATCCACCTTCATCGCCCTCCGCGCCGGCAGGTAACACGCTACAAGGGCAACGCCCGAGACGAGCGTCGCCACGCCGGCAAACGTCAGCGGATCCGAGGCGCTCAAGCCATAGAGCAAGCTCACCATCAACCGCGTGAGCGCGAACGATGCGGCAATCCCGATACCTATGCCAATGAGCGCTAGCCGCATTCCGTCTCCCAAGACAAGCCGCAGGACGTCCCTCGGCTGCGCCCCGAGGGCCGCGCGGATCCCTATCTCATGCGTTCGCTGCGCCACAGCGTATGAAAGCACGCCGTAGATCCCGATCGCGGCCAGTAGCAGTGCGATGCCCGAGAACACCGTGAGGAGCAGCATGCTCACCCGGCGTAACGCAATCGCTTCCGCCGCCAGCGTCTCCACCCGAATGATCTTATAGAAAGGCTGCTCAGGGTTAACCGCCCAGATGGCTGCCTTTGCTGCCGCAGTAAGCTTTGTTGGGTCCCCTTTCGCGCGCACTGTGAACGCCACGATCGGAAAATAGACCTGCGAAAACGGGCGGTAAAGATCGTCGTGGAGTTTTTCCTCAAGACCGAACGAATGTACGTCGCCCACTACGCCAATGATCTCCGCCCAATCCGGATTTGCCGCGTCCCCCAGATTCAGGCGCTTCCCGAGCGGGTCTTCGGCGCCCCAGAACCGTCGCGCCAGCGAGGCACTGATGATGGCCACGTGTGGCGAGCCCGGGCTATCGGCAGCGGTGAACGCGCGGCCGCGCAAGAGCGGAATGCCCATAGTTCGAAAATAGTCCGGCGTTACGACGCGATTATCCGCGCTTGGCTCCTGGCCCTTTGGTGGGGCCGGGCGCCCTTCAACCGTGAAATCCTGCGGCCCCCAGAATCCCGTGAGAGGTAGGAAATTGATCGCACCTGCCGACTCCACGCCCGGAATCGCGCGCAGGTTTTCCACCGAGTGGTCCACAAACGCCCGCAGCTTCTCCGGCTCTTTTGCCGGATACTTCGCAGGTGAAGGAAACGCTTCGAGCGCGAGAACATTCTCCGGCCGGAATCCGAGGTCGCCTTCCATGAGGCGGTGGAAACTCCTGATCAGCAGACCCGCACCGATGAGCAGCACGATTGACAGGCTCAGTTCCGCGACGACCAGAGCATTGCGGAAGCGGCGTTCGCGCGAGCCCGCCATCGGCATACGTCCCGATTCCTTGAGCGACTGATTTACGTCGCGCCGCGAAGACCGCACCGCCGGGACCAGACCAAATACGACGCCGGTTAGGAACGTCGCCCCAATCGTGAACGCCAGCACGCGCACGTCCACGGGGATCGCTTCCACGGTCGGAATGCTGAGATTCGAGATGTCATTGGGAAAGAGGTCGAGCAGAAAGCGATTGCTCCAATAGGCAAGCAGCAGACCTGCAGCACCTCCTGCAAGCGAAATCAGAGCGCTCTCCGTGAGCATCTGGCGCATGAGGCGCAGTCGCCCAGCACCGAGCGCGGTGCGAATGGCGATTTCGCGTTCGCGCGCCGCCGCCCGCGCCAGCAACAGGTTCGCCACATTCACGCACGCGATCAGTAGCACGAAGCCGACGGCTCCCAGCAGCACCAGCAACGGCGTGCGGATGTCGCCCGCAATTTGCCGGCGTATCGGTCTGAGAATCACGCCCTCGCCGGTATTTGTGTCCGGATGCTCGCGTGCCAGCCGCTCGGCGAGCGCGCTCATCTGCGCCTGGGCTTGCTCAATCGTCACGCCCGGCTTAAGCCGCGCCAGGACCCGCAGGTAGCGGTCTTTCCAGTTGCTCGCCGCGGAGGCAGGCAGCGCAAGCGGAGTCCAGATCTCGACCTTGTCCGGGTAACGGAAATTCGGCGGCATCACGCCCACTACGGTGTACGGAGAGTTGCCCAGTTGAATGCTTTTCCCGATGATGCCAGCGTCAGCGTTGAAGCGACGCCGCCAAATCTTGTCGCTCAACACGGCAACGTTGGGCCCTCCCGGCTGGTCCTCCTCCCGCAGGAATGTCCGTCCCAGCTCGGGCGTCGCGCCGATGACGTGGAAATAATCTGCGGAGAAATCATAACCAGTCACCATTTCCGGCTCGCCAGAACCCGTAATGACGTCGAGGTCGTCCGTAGACGCGGCCATTTCTTCAAAAACGTGGTTTTCTGTTTTCCAGGTGGAAAAGACAGCAGCTGAAACGGGAAAGATGTCATCAGTCTGATGTGGATTGCTCCCCCACACCACCACCAGTCGGTCGGCATCCCTATAGGGCACTGGCGCCAGCAGCACTGTGTTCACCACGCTGAAAATGGCCGTATTCGCGCCGATGCCAAGCGCCAGCGTGAGCACAGCCACGCACGTGAAGCCCGGAGACTTGCGCAGCATGCGCATTCCGTAGCGCACATCTTGAATCAGCGTTTCAAATAAATGCGTTCCCATGGCTTCGCGACACTCCTCCTTGAATCGTTGATACGCGCCAAACTCGATTCGCGCCCGCCGCTCGGCTTCCGCGCGGGGAAGTCCTGAGCGCTCGAGGTCTCCTGCGCGGTGCTGAATGTGCGTGCGAAGCTCCTCCTCCATCTCGCCCTCGGCGGCGCTTCGTCGGAGGAGCGAACGCAGGCGAGAAAATAAATCGTTAAGCACAGTCATTTCCTCTGCCGCGACTCAATTAGTTCCTCATTCGTATCGCAACGCCACGATGGGATCGACCCGCGTGGCGCGACGCGCGGGAAGAAATCCGGCAAGAGTGGATACGGCGATCAGCAGGGCCGCGGCGATGGCGATGGTGGGGCCATCCGTGGCCTTGAGGCCGTAGAGCAAGTCTGAGATCACGCTGGAGGCAAAGCGCGCGGCTGCGAGCGAAGCGGGAACGCCGATGGCCACACCTGCGACGACGAGCAGCACAGTTTCGCGCATCACCATGCGCAGCACGTCCGCTTGCTGCGCGCCGAGTGCCATGCGGATGCCAATCTCGTGCGTGCGGCGCGCGACAGCATACGACAAGATCCCGTAGAGGCCCACGCAGGCCAGCAGCAGGGCAAGAAGGCCGAAGAAGCCGGTCAGCTTGGCGAAGAGGCGCTCCTTGAGGAGCAATTCGTCGATCTGCGCAGTTTGCGTTGTGATGCCGAACAGAGGAACGTTGCGGTCAACGGAGGCGACCGCGCTGCGCACACCCGGGACAAGTGCGAGCGGATTATTCATGGCCGTGCGCACCTCAAAATACATGTATGGAATGTCGTGCGCTTGGCGGAGGGGCTGATAAACCGTGGCAGGCGCGGCCTCGCGCAGGGAATCATACTTTGCGTCTCTGGCTAATCCGACGATCTCCACGTCGACCTTGTCTTCGTCCGCGCCAAGTGTGAAGTGTTGGCCCATAGGGTCGCGGCCCGCGAAGTAAAGGTCAGCGAATGCCTCGTTCACCACCGCGACTTTGGGCGCAAGTTCAGTATCGCTTCGAGCGAAGTCACGGCCGCGAAGCAGCGGAATCTTTATCGTCGCAAAAAAATTGGGTCCCGCGGGCATCACGTGGACGCTTTTGCGCTCTCCCGCCCCAGGCGTGTAGCCCGGAACCGATACGTCCTCGCTGCGGGCGCCGCCACCGAGCAGTAGATGCCAGGAAGCCGTTGCCGATACCACGCCGGGCACGTCAGAAACGCGCTGCTGCACGCGCGCGTAGAAATCGTTGAGCGCGGCTTCCTTGTAGCCGCTCTTGGTGGGGTTGAGCCCGAACAACAGCACATTCTCTGTGTCGAATCCTGGGTTGACGTGCTTCAGGTTTAAAAGCGTGCGCACGAATAGCCCGGCGCCGAACACTAGAACGAGCGAGAGTGCGACTTGGCAAACAACAAGCGTTTTTCCCAAGCCAAGCCGCAGTCCAGCGGCGCCGACACTCTGCGTACTCTGCCTGAGCGCGGGCGCGAGGTCCGTTCGCGTCGCGCGCCAAGCCGGAGCGAGGCCGAAGAGAAGTCCGGTCATGAGGCACGCGGCCGCTGTGAAGCCGAAGACGCGCATGTCCGGCGTAAGGTCGAGCGTGAGCGGATTGCTCGCCGGGGAGATGAACGCAACAAGCAGGCTGCTGCCCAAATATGCCAGCAGGTAGCCGAGCGCGCCTCCCATGCCAGCGAGCAGAAGGCATTCGGTCATCAACTGACGAATCAGGCGCCCGCGCGATGCGCCCAGCGATAAGCGGACGCCAATTTCCCTTTGGCGCGCGCTGGCGCGCGCGAGCAGAAGATTGGCCACATTCGCGCACGCGATAAGCAGTACGAGGCCAACGAGGCCCATCAAAATAAATAGCGGGCGGGAGAAATGCCAACTAACCTCATCGAAACCTTGTCCTCGAGGCCCGAATTCGAGCGACGGAATAAACAGCGGCTGGCCGGACTCCGGTGTAAGGCCTTGAGCGGCCATCGGTTTGAAAATCACATTGAGAGCAGCCGCGGCACGCGCCTCCGGGACGTCCGGCTTCAGGCGTCCCATCATCAGAACCCACCAGTGGTCCGCGGAAGTAAAGAGCGAAACTTTGCGGTCGATATCAGGAGCGACGAGCGGCTGCGTGGAAAGCGGCACCCAGATATCGACAAACGATCCGGTTTCGAGGCCCGAGAATCCCTGCGGAGTCACACCGACGATAGTGAAAGGCACGCCTGCGAGCGAAATGTGCTTGCCGGCGATGCTGGGGGCTCCGCCAAATCGGCTCTTCCAGTAGCCGTAGCTAACGACGCAGACGGGATCTGACCCAACCCGGTCATCGCTGTCGGCAAATAATCGCCCAACGGCGGGTTGGAGACCGAGCGTCGTGAAGATCTCCCCGGAAGCCATTTGCCCGTGGGCCAGACCGGCCTCGCCGTCGGCTACGACATTCATGTGATTGCCCAACTCTTTGAAGGCGAAAAGCCCCGAAAAGACCTCGTCTTGCGCGCGAAGCTGCTGGAAAACGGGGTAGGGAAACGAGAAGGCGACCTCTCTGTCTTTTTCCGGTAGTGGTTCAGTTTGAATTCTAGGCCACTTGCGCATGTTCTGAGGCCGTGCCAAACTTGGCCCATGCCAAAGAAGCCTACCCCGAAACGGAAGCGTAAGCCAGCCAAGCGGGAACCCAAACCAGACATCAATCAGACTGCTTTCCGAGTCGTCCAACAGGCGACTCAAGGCAAATAGTGGCACGCGGTTTCTGCTTGACTTCGTGAGCGGTCAGGTGTAAAAGTTTCACCGCGCCAGTTTTCTTGCGGCCGGAAAGTTCTTCCTGGCAGGGAGAAGTGACCACCCCAATCGCCAGTAGGGGCTTTGCGGCCTTTTTTATTTGGGGGAATAGGCAAAAAAGCACCCAGCGAGATAGACCTCACTGGGTGCGGGACTAATTCGAGGCGCATGATGCAGCACACGCTCGAAGTGTGTTTGTACCACTGCCGCTCGCCACCAGTCAACAGGGAGCGCCGCGAGGTTCTAGGCCGTCTTGGCCTTCACTTTGGCCCAGCGAGCTAGGACGGCCTTCCTTGCGGCCTCGCTGCGTTCCTTGGGGGTCATAGAGGCGGCCCTTGCGGGGCCGCCTACTTTCCCGCCTCTCCTGCCGAGGGCGACGGCGTAGGGGTTCTTTCGTCTCTTCGCCATGATTGGAGTATACGTGAGCGGTCTGGAATGTCAAGAGAAATCTTTGCCCAACCCTCACTTTTCGCTTGACATATACGTGAGCGCTCACGTATTATGGAGTCATCATGAACAAACTAAACAGAGCAAAACAAGCGCAAGTGATAGCGGCCCTGGTGGAAGGAACGTCCATCAATGCCACGGTGCGCATCACGGGCGTGGCGAAAAACACGGTACTCAAACTGCTGGCCGACCTCGGCAATGCCTGTGCCGAGTACCAAGACCGCGAGCTTCGCAATCTGACCTGCAAGCGGATTCAGTGCGATGAAATCTGGCAGTTCTGCTATGCGAAGGAAAAGAACGTGCCCGAAGAACAGCGCGGGAAATTTGGCTTCGGCGATGTGTGGACATGGGTGGCGATTGATGCGGACACGAAGCTAGTCCCCACGTTCCTGCTTGGCAGACGAGATGCACGCACCGCGAAGGCTTTCATTGACGACCTCGCGGCCCGGCTTGCAAGCCGGGTTCAGATCACGACGGATGGATTGAAGGTGTACCTCGAAGCAATCGAAGGCGCGTTCGGATGCGACGTGGACTTCGCGCAGCTAGTGAAGATTTATGGGGCGAGCCAAGAAGAGACGCGGTACAGCCCAGCCGAGTGCATCGGCTGCGAAACCAGCATCATCTCCGGCAATCCGAATCCTGAGCATATTTCGACCAGCTTTGTAGAGCGACAGAACCTCACCATGCGCATGGGGATGCGCCGATTCACGCGCCTGACGAATGGGTTCAGCAAGAAAGTGGAGAACCACTTCTATGCGGTCGCCATCCATTTCATGCATTACAACTTCTGCCGGGTTCACAAGAGCCTTCGAGTCACTCCGGCGATGGAAGCGAAGCTGACCGACCACGTGTGGAGCATCGAAGAAATGCTGAGTATACTTCAGCACAGCGCAACGGAGACCATATGACACCCTTCAGCAAGGAATTGGTTTTTGACTTAGACGATATGCACATCGCCAGCGTGTGTTGCCCGAAATGTGGCACGGGCTTTACGTTCGACGTGGCAGAATCGAACATGGGCGTGTTGCGTGCCTGTCCGATTTGCAAGGAAGACATGCAACTAGCGGGAGAGCTTCTTGACCAGTATCGAAAATTCTACCACCGATTAAGGGATGCCAAGCTGAGATTCAACTTTAGGGTGCCGATGCCATCAGGGGAAGCGAAACCACAATGACGAACTGGAGACAGGCTGGATTGAAAGCGGCGAAGACGCGCCGCGTGCGCGATGCGTTCGCCAAGGCTCGCGCTGCCGAGGCTGCGAGCAAAGAGGCTTTACGAATTTATTGTCAGAAACACCGCTGGCGGGTTGCCTTCGTGGAGGGAGCGACGGGCGCTCCGCGTACGGGCATCATTGACGCCGTGATGTTCCGAATCAGCCCGAAGAATGCCGATTTGCTCGACATCCGCTTGGTTCAGCTAAAAGGCGGGAAGGCGGGCATCAGCGGCCCAGAGATAGCGCGACTGAAGAAAGCGGCCAGCGCGGCGACGGTGAACTGGCTCATTGCCGCGTTCGACGGTGAATCTCTGCACCTAATCCCCGACATCGAAAGCCGCAAGAACTAGGGGCAAATCATTTGCAATGCCAAACTCGACGACCGCATTTTCAAACTGAACCACTACCCTTTTTCCGGCCAGGAGCTGCCGTCGTACCAGATGTGGTCGTTCTCGCCGAGAGGCACCGACCATTGAAGCAGCGCGAGTTCCTGCGGATTCCTCACCGGCAACATTTTTAGCATCACCGCGTCAATCAGCGTGAAGATGGCGGTGTTCGCGCCGATGCCGAGCGCGAGCGAAAGTACTGCAACCGCCGTGAAGCCGGGCGATTTGCGCAGCATGCGCAGTCCGAAGCGAACATCTTGCACGAATGTTTCGACGAAATGCGTGCCCGCTGCCTCGCGGCACTCCTCCTTGAATCGTTGGTAGCCTCCGAACTCGATTCGCGCCCGCCGTTCGGCTTCGTGGCGGGGAAGTCCGGAACGCTCGAGGTCCTCGGCGCGATTCTGGATGTGCGCGCGAAGCTCCTCCTCCATTTCACTCTCGACGCGCAGGCGATGAAGGACATTCGCCACGATCGCTCGAATCGACACCCAGGCTTTCATACTTCCTCCGTCTGCGCGCCCAGCGCTGAAGCGATCGCCGCGACCAGCCGGTTCCAGTCGTCGGATTCTTCACGCAAACGCTTTCGCCCCGCCGCAGTGAGTTCGTAGAATTTCGCCCGCCGGTTATTGTCCGACGTGCCCCAGCTCGCCTTCAGGAGTCCCTGCCGCACCAGCCGAAACAACGCGGGATAGAGCGCGCCCTGTTCGACTAGCAGCGCCCCGCGCGAAATTTGCTCGATGCGTAACAGAACTCCGTAGCCGTGCAGCGGCCCGAGCGAGACGGCCTTCAAAATAAGGAGATCGAGAGTGCCGGGAAGTAGTTGCGCTTGCTCAGTCACGTGCCCTCCTAAGAGGATTAGGAAGCTACAACACTCTCTCCTAAGCTGTCAAGGAGAGTAGACGGTTGGGACCCGTTTTCGTCTCAAAGAAAATTCCGAGTCTCCGGCGGGCAGGGCAGTGTCGCCAGAGCGCGAGAGACTGCCAGGTAGTTCAATTCACTCTGGAAGAGCGAGCAACCGCTTGCGCTATGCGTCTTTGGTTAAAGAGAGATTTATCTGTGGGTCATTTCGGATAGGAAGCCCGCTGAGGTTCATTCGGTCGAGCAATTCGCGGTATCGCGGGTCGGCGCGGAATGGCTCAAAATACGGCTCCGCGTCCATCCGCGTCAGGAAAGGATCGCGCTCCGCCCAAGCCGCCAGGAGGAACTCGAACGTTTTGTCCGCCTGCCCGAGGGCCGCGTGATATATGCCAAAGCAAGTCGGAGTTATGTGGCGTCTTGCGCTTCTTTCCTTCACTTCCGCCATCAGTTTTTCTGCTTCGCCAGTTCTGCCGCACCGTGCATAAGCAGCCGCCAGGAAGCCGGCCCCCATGGCAAACGAAGGCGAAAGTTTTAGCGCCGTTTCCAGGCTCGAAATCGCCTGCTCTCGCGCTCCTGTTTGAGACAGTGCCAGTCCCATCGCGAAGTGCACCAGCCAGTAGTCAGGATAGAGCGCCACCGCCGTCGCGGCATCCTTGATCGCCTCATCGTAGCGGCGTCCACAGTAGTATGCAAAAGACAGCCCGAAATGGACCATCATGGACAGAGGATCGGTTTCGAGCGCCAGCCGGTACTGCGCTACTGCCTCCCCGAACCGCCGCAGCGGCGTAAGAAAGTACAGCGCGTACTGCACTCGCACCAGCGGCGGGACAGGTTCGACGGCCATCGCATCTTGAAAATGACGCTCTGCCCCCTTCCAATCAAATTCCACCGCACCCTTGACCAATCCTAATAGGCTATGCGCTTCTCTGAGCGTGGGATCGATGGCCAGAGCTTTTTCCGCTGCAGATTTCGCCAGCGGCGCCATCTCGATCATCCGCTCGATGCCCAGCGCGCCAAGACCCCAATAAAATACGGCCAATCCGGCGTGAGCCGGAGCATATGTTGGATCGTGCGCCAGCGCCTGTTCGAATGACTCCTTTGCTTTCACCAAACTATCCGGGGTGTAGCGCTGATACCAGTACAGTCCCTTCAGGTAATTCTGGAAAGCCTCGATGTTCGCTGTGCGGCGCTCGGGCGCTGCCAACTTCACCTTCAAGGCGTTCGCGATTGCCTGCGAAATTTCATCCTGAATGGCGAAAATGTCCGTCATCTCTCGGTCGTATCGTTCCGACCACAAATGCGATTCATCCGCTATCCGAACAAGCTGAGCGGTGATCCGCACGCGATTGCCAGCTCTTCGCACGCTGCCGTCGAGAATCACTTCCACTCGGAGTCTTTCACCGATTGTCCGCAGATCGTGTTCTTTGCCGCGAAACGCAAATGCCGACGTGCGCGCGATCACCTTTAGCTCCGGCACCTTCGCAAGCGCGTTGATAATCTCTTCCGCCAGGCCGTCGCTGAAGTACTCGTTTTCCTTGTCGGCGCTCAAGTTCACGAACGGGAGCACGGCAATCGACTGGCGCCCTTCCTTCGTGATGATTAAGGAGCCTGCTTCCGCCAGCGCCAGCTTTACCTCCAGCATGGTCTGGAACCGTTGTGCAGGATCCTTCCGCAGGCACCGCGCGACGTGCCGCTCAAGTCCAGCCGGAATCTCTGGTTTGAGTTCACGCAATGGACGCGGTTCATCGTGCAGGATGCCTGCCAATATGGAAATCCACGAAACGCCTCGAAACGCGCGATGCCCGCAGAGCATCTCGTACAAGACCAGCCCGAATGAAAAGATGTCGGAGCGCGCGTCAACCGTGCGCCCTTCGGCCTGCTCTGGGGACATGTACGCGGCCGTCCCCATAATGGCTCCCGGCATCGTCCGCAGGCTCGCCGTCTCGGCCTCGCCCGCGTGCATGGCGTGTTCCGTCAATTTCGCCAGCCCGAAATCCAAAAGTTTTGCTCGGCCATCTTCGGTGATGATGATGTTGGCCGGCTTCAGATCGCGGTGAATGATCCCGGCTGCGTGCGCCGCGGCCAGCGCGTCGGCAATCTCCGTGGCAAACTTCATCGCCTGCTTGAGTGGCAGGCCGCTGCCCGTGTTCAGCCCTGCCAGCGTCGTGCCCGCAACGTACTCCATCGCGATGCAGCAAATGCCGTTTTCTTCCGAGATTTCGTAAATCGTGACGATGTTGGGGTGATTCAAACCCGACGCGGCTTGGGCCTCGAGCAGAAACCGCCGTTTCCGGTCGGCATCGGCGACCTTCTCCGCTATCAGGGTCTTCAAGGCGATGACACGGTTCAGCCTGGTGTCGCGCGCTTTATAAACTTCGCCCATTCCTCCCGCGCCCAGCATAGAGAGGATTTCATACGGGCCAACACGAACCCCTGCGTCAAAGGCCATAAGCGTTTACGGATTCTACCCCGATATCAACCAGTGCGCGAATCAACATCTCTTCGGCCATTTTGTCGAGTGGGTGCTCGAGTCAAGACCCCTTCAAATTTTGATGGACCGCTACCTGTACTGCAACTTTACTTCTCAGGAGTTCCATGCTATCCTGGTTGATAGGTCTAAGTCAGACCAGATTCAAAGGGCGGGGCCTCGAAACCCCGCCTTTGGTGTTTCTGGACCTAAAATGGCCCTCAAAATGGCACCTAAATCCATATCAATAAAAGAGTTAAGAGCAGAAATGGCCCTGGAGCGAATATCGCATTCTGCCCGCAACACTCAAGGAACTGGAATCCTCCTAACTCATTCAAAACAAAGCCACGAGGCCAAGTCTAATCGAGACAAAATGGCGAGTTAACTTTTCAATTTCGCGCTCTTGTCTCAAAATAAAGGAGTTAACAATTTATGCCCCGGAAACAACCGCTATCCAGCCGAAGCAATGGCAGCACTTCAGCCCTCGCGAGCTTGCCCTGCGCCACTCGCGCGAGTGTCGCTTTCGAATTGAATTCCAAATTTCCAGTGCGAGAATAGCGAGCGTCAAAGGAGATCAAGAGCAAGAAAAAACAAAATGCCGCCAGTCAATCCAAAATTCGACCGCGTCATCTGGATCGTCCTCGATAGCGTGGGCATCGGGGAATTGCCCGACGCCGCAGACTACGGCGACGTCGGCCGCGACACGCTCGGACATATTGCTCGCTCGCGGCCGCTCAAGATTCCGAATCTGGTCTCGCTGGGCCTCGCAAATATCAAGCCCCTCGCTCATCTTCAGCCGCCTACCTCGCCTTTGGGCACCTACGGAAAGGGTGCCACTCACTCGCCCGGAAAAGACACTACCACTGGCCACTGGGAAATGGCCGGGATTTGGCTCGCTCAGGCTTTTCCCGTTTATCCCCACGGTTTCCCGCGCGAGCTCATCGCTGAATTTGAGCGCCAGATCGGCCGCCAGACTCTTGGCAACAAGCCCGCTTCCGGAACGGAAATTATCAAGGAGCTGGGCGAAAAACATATGCGCACCGGCAAGCCAATTGTGTACACCTCGGGCGACAGCGTTTTTCAAATCGCTGCGCACGAAGAAATCATTCCCCTCGCGGAGCTATATCGCATGTGCGCGATCGCTCGCAAGCTCCTCGACGGCCCGCATCGCGTCGGCCGCGTGATTGCGCGGCCCTTCGCCGGCTCACCCGGAAATTTTCGCCGCACCGAACGCCGCCACGATTACGCCGTGGAGCCGCCGCGGCCCATGCTCCTCGACGTGCTCGCCGCGCAAAAAATTCCCGTGCTCGGCGTCGGCAAAATTCACGACATCTACAACGGCCGCGGCGTCGAGCGTTACGTCACTACGAAAAATAATGCCGACGGCATGGAGAAAATTCACGAAGCCCTCGCCGCTCAAAGAACCGGACTCATTTTCGCCAACCTCGTGGATTTCGACATGCTCTACGGCCACAGAAAAGACGTGGAAGGCTTCGCCCGCTCTCTCGAAGAATTTGACGGGCTGCTCCGTCCGCTCCTGGATGCGCTTCGTCCTGCGGACCTGCTTCTCATCACCGCCGACCACGGATGCGATCCCGATCCCGTGAACCCCACCACGGATCACTCGCGCGAATATGTTCCCATCCTCGCGTTTAGTCCCGGCCGCCGCGGGAAATCCATAGGTGTGCGCCAGACGCTTGCGGACATGGGTCAGACGGTCGCGGGAAATTTTGGCGGGAAGATTCTGCACGGCGCAAGTTTTCTCGCCGAAATCGCGGGGGATTGAATGTTGCGTTCAGTTCGAGGCAGAGGCGCTTCCGTGCTGCGCGTAATATCCGGGACGCGTTCGTGCGTAAAGTTTCCCCCCGCCGCGCGGCGGGATCACTTCCACGCGCACCGTGCGGTAACTTCCGTCGCGGGCCGTGTTGGT
Source organism: Candidatus Acidiferrales bacterium (assembly GCA_050747245.1). GTDB lineage: Bacteria > Acidobacteriota > Terriglobia > Acidiferrales > UBA7541 > JBOGNO01. Next base: position 107,410 of record JBOGNO010000014.1, on the reverse strand, counting down.
GGGGTAGTAGCCCAGCGTGTACTGATGGCGGATTTCAGCCGCAATTTGCGTGCACAGCGCGTCCACTTCGCTGACGTCTTTCGGAAAATATGCCTTTCCGCCGGTGGCTTCGGTCAGCTCGATGAGCGCTTTCGTGGCGCGGCGCCGCTCCTTCTTGTCGTCATCGCTGAAAAGACCCACGGCGTAAATCACCGCGTTCGATTGCTGCGCGGCCTGCACGGCGTAGGCCAGGTCTTTGCGGCTGGCGTTGTCCTCGCCGTCGGTGATCACCAACAAGACTTTTTTGTCGCGATTGCCTTTCTTCAAATGGTCGAGCGAACCCACCAGCGCGTCATAGAGCGCCGTGCTGCCTCGCGAATCGATACGGTCCAGCGCGGCCTTCAATTCTTTCTGGTCGCTTGTAAAATCCTCGTCGAGGTCCAGAAAATACTCGTCGTTGAAATTCACGACAAAGGCTTGGTCCTGCGGGTTGCTGGTCTGCACAAACGTGAGTGCCGCGGCGTTCACGCGCGGCCGCTTGTCGCGCATCGATCCGCTGTTATCGATCACCAGACCCATGGTGACGGGAATGTCCTCGTTCTTGAAAACGGAGACTTTTTGTTCGATGTTATTTTCGAACACTCGAAAATTGTCCGTTTGCAGATTCGGAATGTAAATCCCTTTCTGGTCCACGACGGTGGCATGAAGCAGCACGAGGTCCACGTCGCGGCGGATGCGGCTGTCCTTGGTCTGATTCTGCGCACCGGGTGGGGGCGGAGGCTGCGCAGGGAGCTCTTGCGCGCGCGCGGCCGCACTGCTGCCAAGCAAGCCAAAGCAAATGATTAGAACTTTAAGCAGTCCGCCCCGTTCAATGACCGGGAGCGTAATACCCGAACTTCGAGTCCACATCGAGCGGCGGCAGTCCTTTGGGCGGGCGGAGACGCACTTTGATTTTGCGCCACTTTCCATCGTGCGCTTTGTTTGCCGGCTTGTATCCGATGACATATTGATTGCGCAACTCCATGCTGATCTTGCTGGCGATGTCCTGCAGATCATTCAAGTCCTCGGCCGGAAACGCCCGGCCGCCGGTCATCCGTGTCATCTCATCGAGCATCTCAGGACCCGAGAGCTCTTCTGGAGCCCCGGGATTTCCAAAAATTCCGATGGCGTACAGCTGCACGTCCGCTTCGCGCAGGTAATCCCGAATGTCCACTTCGCTGTAACGACTATGATTATCGCCTCCGTCGGATATGATGAGCAAAGCTTTCTTTGTGTTGTGTGCTCCTTTCATCTGGCTCAAGCCGAGATAGATGGCGTCCAGCAGCGCCGTGCGCCCGTGCGCGGAAGTGAACATCAGACGATTCTGCAGCTCTTCGACGCTGGCCGTGAACGAACTCATCAGCTGCGCGCGGTCGTTGAAATCCACCAGGAAAAATTCGTCCTTGGGGTTCGCCGTCTTGAAAAATTGAATGGCCGCCAAGCGCGATTTGTCGAATTTGTCGGACATGCTCCCGCTCATGTCGAAAATGACGCCGATGGAGATGGGCACATCCTCACTCGAGAAATGCGTGATTTCTTGTTCCGCTCCATCTTCAAAGACGCGGAAGTTGCTCTGTTCCAGGCCGGTAACCAGCCGCCCGTACGGATCTTTCACCGTCACATTCACCAGGACCAACGGCACATCTACCTTGATTTCTTTCGAGTCGTTGAATTTGGACTGCGTGAAAGGAGAGCCAGTAGCCGGATGATCCGATTGCGCGTTGAGAAGAACTGCACCGCAGGACACGAGCAAAAAACAAACAACCAGCGATTTTACGGGGAGGCTCGATGCTCTGCCAGGTTGTCTCAAACTCCCTCCTCGGGCAGTGCCGGGACGGAGCAGCAAGTGCAGTTTCTAATAGCAAGTGTACCACTGCACCGTAGCAAAGCAAGCCCCAGTTCGAATGGCGCCAAACTGACACGGGCCGCTCGCGCGCCGCAGCGGGCCAGTCACGGGACCATCGGCGCCGTAGGCGCATGGTAAGATGCGCGGCGAAAAACCATGATTGCGGAAAATGCCGAAAAAATCGTTGCGGTAGTTCCGGCGCGGTATGAATCCTCGCGCTTCCCAGGCAAGCCTCTCGCAATGATTGCCGGGAAGACAATGATCGAGCACGTCGTCGAGCGCGTTCAGGCAGCACGCGGAATCACTCGAGTCGTTGTGGCGACCGATGATGAGCGGATTGCGGGCGTCGTGAAGGATTTCGGCGGCGCAACGCTCATGACTCGTCACACGCATCGTTGTGGCACCGAACGCGTCGCGGAGGTGGCGGCCACGGTGAAGGCGGAAATTTATCTCGATGTCCAGGGCGACGAGCCGCTCGTAGATCCGCGCGCCGTGGAAGCTGCCATCGCGGTCTTCGGCAATCCAGAAGTCCAGATTGCCACGCTCTGTACGCCTTTTCGCGAACCTGCGGAGCTGACAGATGCAAATGTCGTGAAACTGGTCACGGATCTTTCCGGCGATGCGCTCTATTTTTCGCGCGCGCCGATTCCTTGGGACCGCGAAGGCCAGAGCTCAGGCACACGACGAATTTCGAGGGGTGCATTCGCGCCGAGCGCACCCTATCGAAAGCACATTGGCCTCTATGCTTTTCGCCGCGCGGCGCTGCTGCGTTTTCCGGAATTGCCGCAGGGCCGCCTGGAGAAATTCGAACAGCTTGAGCAGCTTCGCTGGCTTGAAAACGGATTTCGCATTCGGGCCGTGGAAACGGACTACGACGCCATAAGCGTGGATGTGCCTTCGGACGTGGCGCGCGTGGAAAAAATTCTTGCCGCGAAAACTCGTTCGTGATTCGAGATGAAATGCGGAGAGAGTCTCAAAGCGAATCTTTAGTGGCCGCGTTGGAGGATGGATTTCCAGCGCTCCCACGCTTCCTCGCGCGCCTTGGTATCCGCCGCGCTCGCGCCAGGAGTTTCGCCGCCGCGCATGAATCCGTGGCCAGCGCCTTCATAGGTGACCGGCTCGTAGGATTTTCCCGCGGCTTTCATGTCCGCGGTGGCTTGTGGAAGCGTGGCGCCGATTCGCGCGTCGTTGCCGGCGTAGAAGCCATACACAGGGGCGTTGATGTGCGCCATCGCATCTTTATCCGGCGCCGGTCCATAAAAAACAAACGCGGCGGAGAGATCCGATCGGTTCGTCGCGAAACGGAACGACTGGCCTCCGCCCCAGCAGAATCCCGCGACAAAAAGTTTGCCGTTCGCGGCGGGAAGTTTGAGGGCGTAATCGGCTGCGGCATTCAAGTCTGCGGTGATTTGATTTGGGTCGAGGCTGCTGATGGCTTCAATCGCCTTTCCCTGCGCGAACGAATCCGTGCGGCCGCCATTCGGTCCCATACCGGAAAGCAAGTCCGGAGCGACGGCGATGTAACCGGCTGCGGCGACTTCGTCGGCCAATTCCTGGGCCCAATCGGTAAGCCCGAAGATTTCGTGAATGATGAGGACCACGGGGCGCTTGTCCTTCGATTCGGGATAGACGACAAATGTCGCGACAGTTCGGCTGCCGTGTTTGACGCTGACCCACTCGCTATGGCGCGGGGATTTTGCAAGGCGCTCGCGCGCCCAGTCCTGCGCTGATGCGATTTGGCCGGTGAGTAGAATTGCAAACGAGATCAAGAGGGCGCGTTTCATGGGACCTCCATTTTTGAGGCCGCGGAGCCGTGCGCGCTCGAGCCGGAGAAATCCGCGTGACCGGTTGCGATGATATACGAGCTAGTTCGCGGCGAGCAAGCCAGGCTCTCCGGCACGGAAAATCGCGAGTCATTTTCCAGTTTGGTATCATCAGAAGAGCGACGGGCCAACGCCGCCTCTGCTGGGATCCAGAATTGGGCTCCCGATTGAGATCGAGGGAGGGTTTCAAATGACTTTGAATCTACGTTTGAATGATCTCCTGGACTACGCGGAGTGGGAGCGCCAAAAATGGCACGACTGGTTCCGGCAGCACGGTGACCAAATTTTGAAGACGAGTGCCGGGCCTCATGGGGATGGCCGGTTCGATAGTGTGGGCGATTTGGTGAAGCACATCTTTTCCGCTGAGAAACGCTATATTGACAGGCTCTCTGGGCGAGAATTAACTGATGCTGCCATCATCCCAAACGACAATATCGAAGCACTTTTTCAGTTCGGTCAGCAAAGCCGGAAGGATTTAACGGAATTCGTTGAGGCTTTTCCCGCACAGGAATGGGATATTCCGCAGGATTTCAAGATTCTGAAATACTTTTTGAAGGCCACACCAAAGAAAATTGTTCTCCACGTCGTGATGCACGAGATTCGACACTGGGCGCAAGTTGCCACTCTGTTCCGCTTGGATGGTTTCAAAGGCGAGTTTCACGATTTTCTATTCAGCCCGGTGATGGGCGGCGAATTTAGAAGCGAGGAAGCGAAAGCTTGAACGGCGAAGATTGGAATTGAAGGTGGCGCGCGAACTCTCAAAACGCTTGCGAATTCTCAAGGCGGACCGATCGCGAACTACATCGGACGCAGACCCTCTCCCGCATTGAACACTGATTTGACACGCGAGAGAAATCCTCAGATAATCAGGAGTACTCCCAGTCTGAAAATGGAGGAACTGCGCAAGCCTTGGTGAAGGGCCCTAAGTATATTTTTGTGACCGGCGGCGTGGTTTCTTCTCTCGGCAAAGGCGTAGCAGCAGCTTCCATCGGATGTTTGCTCGAGAGCCGCGGCCTGAAAGTTACGCTGCAGAAGTGCGATCCCTACCTGAACGTAGATCCCGGCACGATGAGCCCGTATCAGCACGGCGAAGTGTACGTGACCGACGACGGAGCGGAAACGGATCTGGACCTCGGACACTACGAGCGGTTCACATCGGCGAAGCTGACGCGCGACCACAACTGGACTACCGGGCGAATCTACGAAGACATCCTGGCGAAGGAGAGGCGCGGCGACTACCTGGGCAAGACCGTGCAGGTGATCCCGCACGTTACGGATGAAATCAAGGCCGCATTCCGCAAAGTAGCCGACGGCGTGGATGTGGTGATCATCGAAATAGGCGGCACGGCGGGAGACATCGAATCGTTGCCGTTCCTGGAAGCGATCCGGCAGATGCGGCTTGAGCTGGGATCTGAAAACACGCTGTTCGTGCACGTCACCCTGGTGCCGTTCATCAGCACGGCGGGGGAACTGAAGACCAAGCCGACGCAGCACAGCGTGAAAGAAATGTTGAGCATTGGAATTCAGCCGGACCTGCTGCTCTGCCGCAGTGACCGGCCGATCCCGGGCGAGCTGAAGGCAAAAATCGCGCTGTTCTGCAACGTGCCGGAAGCGTGCGTGATTTCCGCTGGCGACGCGAAGAATATTTATGAAGTTCCCATCGCGTTCGCTTCCGAAGGTCTCGATGAACAAATCCTGCGAATCCTGCGCGTCGAAGCTCCGCCCCGGGATTTGAGCCGCTGGCTGGCCATGCTCGAAACGCTGGAGCATCCGCGCGACGAAGTTCGCATCGCGGTGGTGGGAAAGTATGTGCAACTGCAGGATGCTTACAAGAGTTTGCGCGAGGCGCTGATGCACGGCGGGCTGGCGCACCGCTTGCGCACGGTGATCGAATGGGTGGAGGCCGAAGAAATCGAAACGCCCGGGGAGGCCGCGGCGAGGCTGCGTCACGCGGACGGAATTCTCGTTCCCGGCGGATTCGGGAAGCGCGGCATCGAAGGAATGATAAACGCCATCACTTATGCGCGCGAGAATCGCGTCCCGTTCTTCGGAATCTGCCTGGGAATGCAATGCTGCACGATTGAATATGCGCGGCGCAAGGCTCATCTAGAGCGCGCGAATAGCACGGAATTCGATGCTGCCACACCCAACCGCGTGATTTATAAACTGCGGGAGCTGCTCGGCGTGGAGGAAATGGGAGGGACGATGCGGCTGGGAGCGTGGCCCTGCAAGCTCGAGCCCGGGTCGTTTGCCGCGCGCGCGTACGGGACGACGGAAATTTCCGAGCGACACCGCCATCGCTACGAATTCAACCGCGAATACGAAGCCCGGCTCGAAGCGGCGGGCTTCCGCATTACGGGGAAAACTCCGGACGGCGTGTATGTCGAAATCGTCGAGATTCCCGAACACCCGTGGTTCCTCGGATGCCAGTTTCATCCGGAATTCAAATCGAAACCGCTGGCGCCGCATCCGCTCTTCGCAGCGTTCGTGGGAGCGGCGCACGGAAATCGCGGGAGTCGCGTCAGCGCCGGCTCCAAAGCGCAAGTGTCCGCCGCCGATCCAGCCGACTAGCAGCAAACGATTGAAAAGCAGAGCATCTCCGCATAGGCTAGCCGGGAGGAAACTCCGTTGAGCGAGACGGCCAGCAAAGCGCAAAGCTTTTCGACAGGGAATGTTTCGTTCGGCCCGGGCGCGCCCCTTTTTCTAATAGCTGGCCCGTGCGTGATCGAAAGTGAAGCGCACGCAACTCTGATGGCGGAACGACTTGCGGAAATCTGCTCGGAACTGAAGCTTCCTTTTATTTTCAAGGCGTCCTACGACAAAGCGAACCGCACTTCCGTGCATTCCTTTCGCGGGCCGGGATTGAAAGAAGGCCTTCGCATTCTCGGCGGAATCGGAAAGCGGCTGGGAATGCCAGTGCTCACCGACGTGCACGAAACGAGCCACGTTGTTCCGGCCGCAGAAGTCTGCGAGATTCTTCAGGTGCCTGCGTTTCTCTGCCGGCAGACGGATTTGCTTTTAGCCGTGGGCCGATCGGGACGCATCGCCAACTTAAAAAAGGGACAGTTCGTATCTCCATGGGAAATGGCGCGTGCCGTGGAAAAGGTGGCGAGCGCGGGCAACGAAAAAATAATTCTCACGGAGCGCGGCGCTTCGTTCGGATACCAGAATCTCGTGGTGGATGTGCGCTCGTTTCCGATTTTGAAGAAGCTTGGCTATCCGGTGGTGTTCGACGTGACGCATTCGGTGCAGCTTCCGGGCGGAGAAGGGAAGTCGAGCGGGGGCCAGCCGGAATTCATCGAGCCGCTGGCTAGAGCGGGGACCGCGGCGGGCGTGGACGGACTGTTTCTCGAAATTCATGACGATCCGCCGAAGGCGCTTTCCGACGGGACCAACGCTTTGCCGCTCGGCCAACTTCGGCCGCTCATGCAAAAAATTCTGGCGCTCGCTCGACTGGTGCGCGAATGGGACGGGCGCGCTTAGAATGGCGAACTCCGCAGAGCCAACTCGAAAACTTGCGGCCAGCCTGGAGACAGCGCGGCGCGTATTCCGCATTGAAGCGGATGGGATCTCCGGGCTCGCCGAAAAATTGGACGAGCGATTCGACCGCGCCGTGGAGTTGCTGTACGCGTGCAAGGGCCGCATCGCAGTGACGGGGATGGGCAAGTCCGGGCTCATCGGGCGAAAAATTGCGGCCACATTCGCGAGCACCGGCACGCCGTCATTCTTTTTGCACGCGGCCGAGGCGCACCACGGCGATCTAGGCATGCTGACGGCGGGTGATGTTCTGGTCATCCTCTCCTATAGCGGCGAGACGGAAGAACTGGTGGAACTGCTAGAGCCGCTCAAGCGGCTCGGCGTCGGCATCGTGAGCCTCACTTCGAATGCGAAATCATCGGTCGGCTCGGCAAGCGACGTGGTGCTCGACATCGCCGTGAAAGAGGAAGCGTGCTCGCTCAACCTCGCGCCCACGGCTTCCACCGCGGCCGCGCTTGCGATGGGGGACGCTCTGGCAATCGCACTACTCGAACGCCGGGGATTTCAGGAGCACGATTTTGCGGCGCTGCATCCCGGCGGACGGCTCGGCAAGCGCCTGCGCAAAATTGAGAGTCTGATGCACACGGGTGAGGGCATACCGAGGGTCAGTCCGCAGGCGGCGATGGCGGAAGTAATCTATGAAATGAGCAGAAAGGGCCTGGGAATGACGACGGTCGCAGACGCCGAAGGAAAGCTCCTCGGGCTAATCACTGACGGGGACTTGCGCCGGTTGATGCAGGTGCGAAAGAAGGACACGCTTGATCTGATCGCCGGCGAATGCATGACAATAAATCCGGTCACGCGGCCGCGCACGGTGCTGGCCGCGAGCGCTCTGCGCATGATGGAAGAGCGAAAAATCACTTCCGTGGTGGTCGTAGATGCGGACCGGCGACTGGAAGGCATCGTCCACATCCACGATCTGTGGACGCTGCAACTTTTTTAAGGACGAATGGTGGCGCGAAACTCCGCAAAAATTCCGCCCGCAGTCTTGCGACGCGCGAAGAAAATTCGCGTACTGCTGATGGACGTAGATGGCGTGCTCACCGACGGGCGGATTTACTTGCAATCCCTGCGCGACGGAGAGGCAGCGGAAATGAAAGTCTTCAGCGCGCAGGACGGCGCGGGATTGAAGCTGGCTCACATCATGGGTTTGAAGACGGGCGTCATCACCGGCCGCGATTCCGCGGCCACAGCACGGCGCGCGCGCGAAATGGAAATGGATTTCGTTTTTCAGAAGCAGCCACGAAAGCTCGAGGCATTTCGCGAAATTGTGACGCGCGCGGGCGTCAAGGAAGAGGAGGTGGCGTTTGTAGGTGATGATTTGCCGGACCTGCCGCTCTTCCAACTGGCCGGCCTAGCAGTAGCCGTGGCGAATGCTGTGCCGGAAGTGAAACGCGCGGCGCATTACGTAACACGCCGCAGCGGCGGGGACGGCGCAGTTCGCGAAGTCATTGAATTGATTTTCAAGGCGCAGGGGCGCTGGGGCGAAGCCGTGCCGAAATCTCTGGCCTGACGGAGATACGAACTTTGACTGGGGCGGGAGTCTCGGGCGCCTGAGTAAGAACAAAATGGAGCGGGAGAAGGGAATCGAACCCTCACCTCGAGCTTGGGAAGCTCACGTTCTGCCACTGAACTACTCCCGCTCAGCGACGGAAAGCAGGATATCATTCCGCGAAATCTCGCCGCAAGTGGTCACGTAAACAAGTGTTTCGGCGGCGCTCTCAAATAGCTGTGAATTGCATCAGATCAGGTGGGCATCGCATCCAATCGAAGTCTGAAGGATGAAAATTTAACCAGGGAGAAGAGTAATGAAGAAACTGGCGATGGTTGCAAGTTTGATTCTGGCGTTCGGCGGCATAGTTCGAGCGCAGGGCAAAATCACTTATCAAATTGATCCGGCACATTCGAGCGCACAATTCGTCGTGCGGCATTTGGGAATTTCTAACGTGCGCGGGGAATTCAGCAAAATCAGCGGCAGCGTCGAACTGGACGACAAAGACATAACCAATTCAAAAGTGAGCGCCACGATCCCCATTGATACGGTTGACACGCGTGAACCGGACCGCGATGCGGATCTGAAGAGCGACCATTTCTTCGATGTAGCCCACTATCCAGCGATGTCGTTTACCTCCAAGAGGATTTTTCACGACGGGAGCAGTTTGAAAATGACCGGCGATTTGACGCTGCACGGCGTAACGCGGGAAGTGACCCTCGATCTTTCCGGCCCCGCGCCGGAGATCAAGGATCCTTGGGGAAACCTGCGCCGCGGCGCAGAGGCTACCGGAAAACTCAGCCGCAAAGATTTCGGAATGACCTTTGATTCTGGCAAGATAGCGTCCGGCGATTTTCTGATTGGCGACGACATCTCTCTCACGATTGACGTCGAATTCATCCGCAAGCCCTGAACAATCTCAGCGCGCTGAAAAAGTTCTTCTCTCGAACGCATGCGAAGTATTAGCATGCGTGGCTTGTCATTTTCAGGGGGATCTTAGAGATGAAGCGAAAGCGACACCTGTTTCTCATTGCGGCGGGAATTTTTTTGCTTGCGGGAGTTTGCGTCAGGGAATCGCGCGCCGCGAATTCCGATGCCGGCGATTGGAAGGGCCTGGAGTGGCGGCTGGTGGGGCCGTTTCGCGGCGGACGCGTGCTCGCCGTTACCGGCGTGCCCGGCGATGCCAGCACGTTTTACTTCGGCGCTGTCGCCGGAGGTGTCTGGAAAACCACCGACGGCGGGCTTACCTGGGTGCCGCTGACGGACAAGACTCCGATCATGTCCGTGGGCGCGATTGTCGTGGCGCCTTCCGATCCCAATGTGATTTACGTGGGCACAGGGGAATCCTGCCTGCGCGGAAATATTTCTTTTGGCGACGGGATGTACAAATCGGTGGACGCCGGGAAGACGTGGACGCACATCGGGCTGGAGGATACGCAGCACATCGCGCGGATCGTGGTGGATCCGAAGAATTCCGACGTCGTCTTTGTCGCCGCGTTCGGCCACGCGTATGGCTCGAATGTGGAGCGCGGCGTGTTTCGTTCCGCTGACGGTGGCAAGACCTGGCAGAAGGTTCTCTACAAGGACGACAAGACTGGAGCAATAGATCTGGCGATGGACCCGGGGAACGCGCATGTGATGTACGCGGCGCTATATCAGGCGCTTCGCACGCCGTGGAGCTTCGAGAGCGGCGGGCCGGGGAGCGGCCTGTATAAATCGAGCGACGGAGGAATGACCTGGACGCAGTTGACCGGCCACGGTTTACCAGAGGGAGTTCTCGGGAGAATCGGCATCGCCGTGGGCGCGGATTCGAATCGCCTCTATGCCTTGATCGAAGCGAAGGAAGGAGGACTCTATCGCTCCGACGACGCTGGAGAAACTTGGCAAAAAGTCACCGACGATCATCGTTTCACGCAGCGCGCCTGGTATTTCACACACATCTTCGCCGATCCGAAAAGTCCGGACACGCTCTACATTTTAAATACCGGCGCGTTTCGTTCGACGGATGCTGGAAAGACATTTGAGCTGCTTCCCGCGCCACACGGGGATCATCACGGGCTGTGGATCGACCCTACCAATCCGCAACGCATGATCAACAGCAACGACGGCGGGGCGACGGTCACACAAAATGGCGGCAAGACTTGGACGACGCAGGGAAACCAGCCGACGGCGCAGTTCTATCACATCTCGACCGACAATCAATTCAACTACTACCTCTACGGCGCGCAGCAGGACAACACCACAGTGGCAATTGCCAGCCGGACAGGCCATGGATTCATCGGTGAGAAAGACTGGTATACGGTCGGCGGCGGAGAGAGCGGCTACATCGCACCCGATCCGCGCGATTCGAACATCGTTTATGCCGGGGACAACGGCGGGACGATAACGCGATTTGACAAAACCACAGAGGAAACCCAGGACGTCACCGTTTGGCCTGATTACTACAGCGGACAGGGCGCCGGCGAATTGAAGCATCGCTTCCAGTGGACAGCGCCAATCGTGTTTTCACCAAACGATGCCAATGTTATCGTTCAGGGCGGGGAAGCCGTGTGGAAAACGGCGAACGGCGGCATGAGCTGGACGCAGATCAGCCCAGACCTCACGCGCAACGATAAGAGCAAACAGGTGGCTTCCGGCGGGCCGATTACAAAGGACAACACCAGCGTCGAATACTATGACACGGTTTTCACCATCGCGGAATCGCCGAAAGAGAAGGATCTCATCTGGGCGGGTTCCGACGATGGCTTAGTGCATCTCACACGCGACGGGAAGAATTGGTCCAACGTCACGCCCAAAGGATTTCCTGAGTGGGCGATGATCAGTCTGATTGAAGCCTCTCCCCACGATGCGGGAACAGCCTTTGTGGCCGTGGATGCGCACAAGCTCGATGACTTTCATCCCTATATTTTCAAGTCCACAGACTTCGGGAAAACATGGAGCAAGCTGGGCAGTGGAATCCCGGACACCAGCTACGTTCACGTCGTGCGTGAGGATACGGTTCGCAAAGGTCTGCTGTTCGCCGGGACGGAGACAGGTGTTTACGTTTCTTTCGATGACGGTGCGCGGTGGCAATCGCTGCAGTTAAACTTGCCGCGCGTTCCGGTGCATGACATCGCCATTCACGGCAACGATCTAATCGTGGCCACGCACGGCCGCTCCTTCTGGATGCTGGACGACATTGCGCCGCTGCGGAATTTCGACGGTCGTCTGGCAGATACATCTGTGCATCTCAATCCGCCGAGCGCCGCATATCGCACGCGCGTCGGAGGCCCCGTTCCGGAGCGGCTCCTTCGCTACATGGGCGCGGATGCTCCCGATGGCGCCGTGATTGATTATTATTTTGAGCATGCGAGCAAAGGCGAAGTCACGCTGGAATTCTTCGATGCTGGAGGGAAATCCATCCGAAAACTTTCCAGCACGACTTCCGCGCTCTCCAAGAGCGAGCAGCCGCAGGAATGGCCCGAACAGGAACGCCCGCGCGACGTCATTCCGGCCAAAGCAGGGCTCAATCGCTTCGTGTGGGATCTTCGGCAGGAGCCGCCCCGGGAGATTCCGGGAATCGTGTACGACGGCGGCGATATTCCTCTCGGACCGCTGGTGACTCCCGGAAGCTATAAGGTGAAGCTGACCGCAGAGGGAAAAACGGAAACAGCTTCGCTCGAAGTGAAACTGGATCCGCGCCTGAAGGCCACGCAGGATGACCTCGCGAAGCAGCTTACGCTCGCAATCGCGATACGCGACAGACTTTCGAGTTTGAACGATGCGGTGAACGAACTACGCGACGTGCGCAGCCAACTTGAAGCGCTCAAGAAGCGGCTCGGGAAGTCGGAGGAAACGAAATCCATCTCCGATGCGGCGGACGCCATCGAAAAAAAACTGGGGCCAATCGAGGATGCCCTCATCAACAAAAACATCAAGTCGAGCGAAGACTCCCTCAACTATCCGGTGAGGCTCAACAACAAGCTGAGCGTTCTCAGCGAGGTGGTGGAGAGCGCCGACACGGCGCCGACAGAACAATCCGGCGCGCTCTTCGAGGATTTGAAGTCGCAGACCGATGCGCAAATCGCGAAGTGGCACGAGATTGTCGAAAAAGATCTCGCTGCACTCGATGAAATGATTCGGAAGGAAAATATCCCCGCGATTGCTCCGGGTGCCTTCAAACAGCCAGTTGCCGCTCCCTGAATTCCGGGGGGCGCTAAGATTCGTTTGAGGAGATAATCGCAGTGCGGATAGAGCACCCTGGCTTTGCATCCTTCTTCAGTAGTGCAGATAGCTCTTGTGAAGTTCCTGCACGGTCATGGCGCCCTTGCGAATCCGAATGGCGACTTGATCGGCGCCACTCCCGCCGCCGGCGAGCACCCACACAGTGTCTCCGGCGCGCAGATCGGTTAACTTAATCGGCTTGCCGCTTTCGTCGAGATAAGTTGTTTTGGGCCCCACGGACATAATCCGCGTCACTTCGGTAGGCAGCTTCAGCAAGAGCTGATTCTTCTGCACGTCGATCGAAGAGATGATGTAGAACCGCTCGCCTGTTTGCGCCGCGACGGAAGTCTTGCTCGTCGTCGGCTTGGCGGCAGCGTTTGTGGCAGTGCTATTGCCCGCTGGGGGACTCGCCTTAAGCGGGGTCTGTGCCAGAGCCGGAGCAGAAGCAAAGATTCCCGCCCCCAATATTAAGATCGCGATGCATGTCCATTTCGTTTTATTCATATCGAAGCGCCTCAATAGGGTCTAGATGCGCGGCCTTGCGGGCCGGATAGAAACCGAAAAAGATGCCTACCGCGGCGGAGAAAACCACAGCAACGCCGATGGCGGTGGGAGGGACGTCCGTGGGCCACTGGAGCGCGCCGGATACGAGAATCGAGCCGAGAATGCCGACAACCACTCCCGCGAGTCCACCGAGCATGCTGAGCACGACGGCCTCGCTCAGGAACTGGCGCTGCACGTCCAGCTCGGTAGCGCCGACGGCCATGCGCACGCCGATCTCGCGCGTCCGTTCAGTGACGCTCACGAGCATGATGTTCATGATGCCGATTCCGCCAACCAGCAACGAAACGGACGCGATGCTGGCAAGCAGCAGGGTCATAACGCGCCCGGCCTGTTCCTGCAATTCAGCGAGGTCGTTGGGGCTGCGGATGATGAAATCGTCGTCTTCATCCGGGCGCAAGTGATGGCGCTGGCGCAGAAGAGCCTCAATTTGCTGTTCGGCGGGCCCAATGGCAGCATCAGAGACAGCGGAAGACATGATGTACTGAATCCAGTTAATGCCGTTGATTTTTTTCTGCACGGTGGTGTACGGCATGATGATGGCATCGTCCTCATCCTGCCCGAAAGGTGATTGCCCCTTCTGCGCCAGCACGCCGATCACACGGAAGGGAAGGGTTTTCACTCGGATGGTTTTGCCCACGGGATCTTCATTGGCATCGAAAAGATTGTCCACCACCGTCTGGCCGATGAGGCAGACATCCGCGGCCACGTCCACATCGCGCTGCGCGAACATGCTGCCTCGCGCAATGGCCCAGCGGCGAATCTGTACATATTCAGGTGAGACGCCGCGCACCTGCGTGTACCAGTTTTGACCTTGGTACACCACCTGGGCGGAAGATCCCACTCCCGGCGAGACGCGGGAGAGAAACGTGACCTGTTGGCGTATGGCGTCGGCGTCGAGCACCGTCAGAGTTTTTGTTGCGTTGCTGCCCATGTGCACGCCGTGCGAATTCACACTGCCCGCGGCAATGAAAACCATGTTATCGCCCAGGCTCATAATTTGGTCGTGTACGGCGTTCGAAGCGCCTTCGCCGATGGCCACCGTACAAATCACCGCGCCGACACCAATGATGATGCCGAGCATCGTGAGAATCGTGCGCATTTTGTTACGGGCTAGAGCCCGCAAGGCCACGCGCAAAACCTCCTGAAACGACATCAAATTCCTCTCGACAGAAGACTCTCACTCATAACGCAGGGCCTCGATCGGATCCATATGCGCGGCGCGCTTCGCGGGATAGTACCCGAAGAAAATTCCCACGAGCGCCGAAAACGCCACGGCAACCATGATTGCCTGTGCAGAAATCGTTGTGGGCCATTTGAGCAGGCTGGTGATGCTGCGCGAGCCCGCGAAACCGAATAAGATCCCAATCAGACCTCCGATGAGACTCATGATCATGGCCTCGGCCAGGAATTGCACTTGCACATCTCGCTCCGTCGCACCCACGGCGATGCGTATGCCAATCTCGCGAGTTCTCTCCGTAACGGAAACGAGCATGATGTTCATGATGCCGATCCCCCCGACAAGGAGAGAAACGGAAGCAATGCTCGCCAGCAGGATGGTCATGATCTGGCTTGATTGCTGCTGCGCCTGAGCGATGTCCTGCGGGCTGCGAATGATGAAATCATCCGGCTCATTGGGGCGCAGATGGTGGCGCTGGCGCAGGAGCGATTCTAACTGCTGCTGCGCCGGATCGATATCTGCCTGCGAGGTCGCGGAAGCCATGATGTTGTTGAGCCAGTCCACTCCGGCGAGCTTCTTCTGCACCGTTGAGAAAGGCATGAGGATGACGTCGTCCTCATCCCCTCCGAAGGGAGACTCACCGCGTGAGGCGAGCACGCCGATGACCAGCACAGGCATGCTCTTGACGCGCACGGTCTTGCCTATCGCATCTTCGTTTCCGAAAAGATTTTGTACAACTGTCGTTCCCAGCAAACAGACGTCGGCAGCAGACTGCACATCAGCTTGGGAAAAATTGGAGCCTTCCTGAACCTGCCACTGGCGCACCTGCAGGTAATCCGGGGAGACGCCGTTGATGTGCGTGAACCAATTCTGGTCCTGATAGACCACCTGCGCCGAAGCGTTGACGCCTGGCGAGAGCCGGGCAATCGTGGGAACTTCCTGCTGGATTGCTTGAGCGTCTGCCAGCACCAGCGTTTTTGTCGCCTGGCTGCCCATGCGCACGCCGCCCTGATTCACGCTGCCGGCACTGACGTACACCAGATTCTCACCCAGGCTTTGCAATTGACTTTGCACCTGATTGGCCGCTCCCTGGCCGATGGCTACAGTGCAAATCACCGCACCAACACCGATGATGATTCCCAGCATCGTCAAAGTAGTGCGGAGCTTGTTGCGGGCCAGAGCCCGCAAGGACATTCGGAGCGCTTCTCGTAAGTTCATTGCCGGCCTGTGCTGGATAAACTACTTCGCGGACATCCGCTCATCGTTCTTGCGCACTACGTTATCGCCGCGGACCCGGTCCTCCCGGTCCCTTTGCGCCTGGGCTCCCGGGCATCTTGCCTTGCGTCGAGGTCTTGGAGGCCGATTCCTGGCCAGTGATCAATTCGCTGTTTTCCGCGAGATTTCCCTCGAGCAGTTGCGAATTCACGTAGTCGGTGATACCGACCCGCACGGCCACGGGAACCAAATTCTTCTGCGCGTCCAGTTGCCAGACCACCTGCCAGCCGCCCAAATGCGAGGTGTAAGCAGCTGGCGGAATCTGGTAGCGCTGGTAGAGCGTGCGCAAATCCGTGGAGGCCATGTCCGGGGTGAACGTCAACGCTGCGTTGGGTATCTCGAGGGTCTTCGAGGCGTGGCCTGTGGGAATGGTGACGTAGGCAGTTTCGCCCGGCAACAATTTTTCTTGCGGATTCTCGAAATCAATCACCGTAGCGTA
Organism: Candidatus Acidiferrales bacterium; assembly: GCA_050747245.1. Taxonomy (GTDB): domain Bacteria; phylum Acidobacteriota; class Terriglobia; order Acidiferrales; family UBA7541; genus JBOGNO01. The sequence goes on along the minus strand of JBOGNO010000014.1, from coordinate 91,036 downwards.
GGTGACCACGTTTTGTACTGTAGTGGCATTCAAGCGTATGGCGCTCACCCGTCCGTGAAATTGATCGGAGGGAAACGCGTCCACCTGAAACGTGACGTCCTGCCCCACATGGATACTGCCCGTGTCGGACTCATCCGTTGCGGCATACACCTGCATCCTGGTCAGATCCTGTGCGATCGTAAAAACATTGGGCGCCTGTAAGGCCGCGGCAACCGACTGCCCGACATCCACATTTCGCGCCACCACCGTGCCGTCAATCGGCGACAGGATGGTGGTATAGCGGAGGTTGGTCTCAGCCTGTTTAAGTAAGCCCTGTTGTGCTTCCACCTGGGCTCTGGCCTGATTCAATTGCGCCTTGGCCTGATCAAGCTGCGCCCGCGCCGCCTGCACATCCGCATTGGTTTGAGCGAGCGTTGACTGCGTGAGCTGGTACTGGTCCTGCGAAATAATGCCCTGCGCATACATGTCTGAAGTTCTCTTGGCATTGGCCGTGACATAGCCTAGATTTGCTCTGGCTTTCGCCAAGCCGGCATCATCCACTCCGATGGTGGCCTGCAGTGTTTGCAGATTTCGCTCGGCGTTGTCGAGATTTCCCTGCGCGTTGATTACCTGCGCCCCGTAAATAGCCGGATCGAGCTGGGCCAGTACCTGGTTGGCTTTCACGCGTGTGTTGAAATCAGCGAAAATGTATTGCACCGTTCCAGAGACGTAAGAACCTACGGGCACGGTCGTGAGTGGATTAATCGTTCCGGTGGCCTGCACCACCGACGTGATATCGCCGCGCTTGACTGTCGCGGTCAGATACTTCACCTGCGTGGAGTGACTTCGGTAGTAAAAGCCTGCGGTGATCAGAACGATCAGGAGAATCGCCAGCAGCCAGACAAGACCTTTGTGCCTGCCGTAATATTCTTTAATAGCCATTGTGTCGGTTCACTTTCCGCAGTGATCTTGGCAGCAGCATCGCTGCTTCGCTTTTGTTGACTCGGTTTCTTCCCTCTTTTGGGACGCTCCCGATCACGCGAGGGTTACATTCTACTTGGATCTTCGTTTTATGGCGCTGTCCTGTCTCCCGGGATCGAATGCCTCTACCTTCTGACCTTCCTGCGAGTATGGTACAATCCGACTTTCCAATATCCAAAGGATGCTGTGGGAAGGGTCATGAGCGCGCGCGTCAAATTTAGCATAGGGTCTTCCATCATCGTTCTCTCCCTCTTCGCACTGGCATGGGTGGGCACCATGCAGAGCAAAACCTACTATCACACTATCGCCGAGCTATCGACGCTCTCCGGCTCCGCACTGCGCCAGCGCATGCGCGTTTCCGGCAATGTAAAGCCCGGAACAATTCATCAGTTTCCGGGCCGTGTGGATTTTGTCCTGGAGGAAGAGGGCAAGGTGCTCAACGTGAGTTACGTCGGCCGCGATCCGCTCCCCGATACTTTTTACAAGGACAACGCGCAAGCTCTGGTAGAAGGAAAAGATATGCCCGACGGTCGCTTCGTGGCCGAACAGGTGCAGGCCAAGTGCGCTTCGAAGTATCAAGCCACGCCGAACGGGCCCGCCGATGTGGCGCCTAGCTCAGGGGGCGCTTCGGGCAAGAGCTGATTCACTCTGAGGAGGTTCGTTGGATATCCTTGGTTCGTTTGCGCTGCTGCTGGCGCTGCTTTCGGCCTTGTACGCGCTTGGGGCGGGAATCACGGCCATCCGGACCCGGCGGCCGTTGCTGATTAAGAGCGCGCGGCAAGCCGGCCTTGCAGTGTTTCCGCTTGTCACCCTGGCGGTTTTTACCCTCGAATATTTCTTCTTCACCAATAATTTCACGATGGCCTATGTTGCTGAGCACAGCAACCGCGACCTCCCAGCTTTATATAAATTTGCGGCGCTGTGGTCGGGGCAGGAGGGCTCGCTGCTCTTCTGGAGCTGGCTGCTCTCAATCTGGTCGTTCCTCGTCCTCTTTGTGAATCGCAAGAAGCACCCGGAGCTGATGCCTTTCGTCGGCGTGGTTATGGCCGGGGTGCAGATTTTCTTTCTCGTGCTCGTCAATTTCGTGGCCAGCCCGTTTCAGATTGTCGGCACGGTGGGAGCCGGCGGTGTGGTGCATCTATTCGCGCACGCGGATGGCAACGGCCTGACGCCCCTCTTGCAGTATCCGGAGATGGTGATTCACCCGCCGATGCTGTACAGCGGTTACACGGGTTTCATGGTTCCCTTCGCGTTTGCTCTGGCAGCGCTCCTTGGACGGTATCCCGGAGAGAAATGGATTCACATCACGCGGCGCTGGACCATGATCGCTTGGGCCTTCCAGAGTGTCGGAATCATGCTCGGCGCGCACTGGGCTTACGCCGTACTTGGCTGGGGAGGCTACTGGGCGTGGGATCCCGTTGAAAACGCTTCGCTCCTTCCATGGATTACCGCCACGGCTTTTCTTCACTCCGTCATGATGCAGGAAAAGCGCGGCATGATGAAGGTCTGGAATGTCTGGCTGGTATTCACCACGTTCATGCTCTCGATTCTTGGAACCATGCTGACGCGCTCCGGGGTGGTCGCCTCAGTTCATGCCTTTGCACAGTCTTCGATCGGCTCCTGGTTCGTGGGGTTTCTCGCCATCGTGCTGGTAGTTTGTTTCCTGGCTTACTGGCGGAATCGCGATTATTTGCGCAGCGACAATCAATTGGATTCCGTCGTCTCGCGCGAATCGAGCTTCCTGTTCAACAATTTGATCCTCCTCGCCGCGTGCTTCGCCGTGCTGTGGGGCTCGCTCTTTCCGGTACTCTCCGAATGGGTTTCCGGCAGCAAGATCAGCGTTGGCCCGCCGTTTTTCAACAAGGTCAATGTTCCGATTGCCGTCTTTCTTCTTTTTCTCACTGGAGTGGGGCCGCTGTTGGCATGGCGCAAGACATCGCTCGAAAGCCTTCGACGCAATTTCGGCTGGCCGCTGCTCGGCGGGGTTATCGCAGGTGCGGTGGCCTTCGGTTTCGGGTTCCGGTATTTTTATTCGCTGATGTGCCTGATTCTGAGCGTATTCGTCACGCTCACGCTGATATCGGAATTTTATCGCGGAGCGAGGGTCATCGCGGCGCGCGGCGGCGCCAGCCTGCTCACGGCGGTTGGCCAGTTGACAATGCGCAACACGCGCCGCTACGGCGGCTACATCGTTCATTTTGGGATGGTACTCATCTTCATCGGCATTGCCGGCCAGCCGTTCAATCGAGACGTTCAGTCCGAGATGAAGACCGGTTCGAAGCTCACCATCGGCTCGTACACACTTGTGTGCCAAAATTTCGATGTCGCCAACACACCGAACTATCAGGCTGAGCGCGCCACCATGGAGGTTTTTCGCAACGGCGAATCTCAAATGATGCTTTATCCGGAGCGCCGTTTCTATCCCGCCAGCCAGGAAACCGGAACACTAGTGGCCATCAACTCCCGGCCGCTCGAGGATCTTTACGTTGTCTATGCAGGCCGCAGTCCGGAAAGCGATGCACCTGTAATTCACGCCTATCTGAATCCCCTGGTGAAATTCATCTGGTTTGGCGGCTTGATTCTAATTATCGGGACCGGACTCGCGCTCCTTCCCAGTCGTCAGCCAGCCCTGGCCCTTCGCGCCGTTGCGGATGAATCTCCTGCAGGCCAGCCGATTCCCCAGCCCGTTCAGGTCTATCCCCGCCATGAATAGCGCTCACCGCATGATGGCTCGTGTCGTTGCCGCTGTGCTGCTGTTTGTCGCGATGTCTTTGCCCCTCCGGGCCCAGCAAACCGACCGCGCAAAGGCTCTGGGGAAGAAGCTCATGTGTGTGTGCGGGTGCGCGCAAATACTCACTTCTTGCAATCACGTGAATTGTGGCTTTTCGCATCCGATGTTGCAGCAACTCGACGAACGCGTCGCGCGCAACGATCCAGACGATTTGGTGCTTCAGGGTTTTGTCCAGGAATATGGCGGCACGGTTTTGGCGGAGCCGCCCGCACGGGGCTTCAATCGGGCAACATACATCGTTCCCATTTTTCTGCCGCTCGCGGGACTTTTGCTGACCTGGGTCCTCGTGACCCGGTGGCGTCAGCGCGCCGCTGCGATTCCCGCGGCGAAAGTTTCCGACGTCATGCTCGCGCGCGCGCGTCATGATCTTGACCGGGAGGATGACTGAAGTGCCCGGCTGGCTGATCTCCGACCTCACCGTTGCGGCTTGCGCTGCAGGCTGCGCGGCGCTCGCTGTCGCGCTGTTTTATTTCGTTTTTTTCATCAAGCCGGATGCGTCTGATTCTGCTCCGCACCGCACCAAACTCGATCAGTTGATGGAACGCCGTGACACTATTTACGAAAACCTGCGCGATCTCCGTTTCGAACACCGTGCCGGAAAATATTCCGAAGGTGACTTTGAAGAAATGAAACGCGCCCTGGAGGTGGAAGCGGCCCGGGTGCTCGCGGATATGGATCGACTCACCGGTGCTGCCCCCACTCCCGCCACGCGCCAGGCCATGACGGAGAGACCGAGATCATGACGAAAGTTTTCAACTTTACGGTTTGCGCGATTCGAATTCTTATCGCCGCGACGATTTTTGTTCTCGCGGGAGGCTTGGCGTTTGCTGGCACTCTCGACGGCGTAGTTGAAAATCGCACTACGGGGAAAAATGCGGCAGGAGTGGACGTCATCCTCATTCAGCTTCAGGGTGGAATGCAGGCCGTTGCCACGGTGAAAGCCGATTCTCAGGGCCGCTTCCATTTCGACAATCCGGCACTTGGTGCGGCGCCGATGCTTATCCGCGTCGTCTACAAAGGCGTGAAATACCATACACCCGTTCCTCCCGGCACTCCGGGCGTAACTGTGGACATCTACGAACCTACCAGCGATCCGAAAGCAATTCACATTTCGGCGCATGCTATTGTTCTACAATCTTCGGGTTCCGCGCTGCAGGTGGACGAGGAGTATCGCATCGAGAACACGACGCAACCTCCCGTCGCTTACTCCCAGCCCAAGGGTTCCTTTGCCTTCACCTTGCCGGCCAACGCGTCGCAGGTTCAGGTCAGCGCGGCAGGCTCCGCGGGCATGCCAGTCGTGCAGGGGCTAATTGACCTTGGCAAGAATACCGAAGCGATTGACTGGGCTTTCCGGCCGGGCGAAAACCAGGTGCAAATCGTTTACCAGATTCCTTACAGCTCGAATCAGGCCACGTTGCAGATTTCTTCGCCGTATGCTTCCGACCGCGTCGCAATTTTTGTTCCGCCCGGCATGCAGGCGAGTTCCGATGGTTTTGATCCTGCGGGCTCCACGCAGGGCCTCAGCGTTTTCGCGCGCCGCGATGTGCCCGCCAATACGCCGTTGAACATCGCTGTTTCCGGCACAGGCGCTCTTCCACAGCAGGACGCTCAGGGAGGCGGCGCTCAGGGTGGCGCGCCGCCGCAGGGCGCGGAGTCCGGCGGGCAGGTGGCGCAGGCGTTGCCCGGCCGCCTCGACAGCGTGAAGTGGATTCTCGTCGCCGGATTTGTTGCGCTATTTGCCCTCGGTGTGGCCTTTTTATGGAAGCGCGCTCCGGAACCTGCCGTTGCTGGTGCCGCGAGTGGAGAGGTTGTTCCTGCGCCGCGTCCGGCCACCACGAAACGGCCCGCCGCACCCTCCTCAACATCGGTTGCGGAGGTCGAGCGGGAAGTGCAATACAGCCTCGACGAATTGAAAGACACTCTTTTCAAGCTCGAGTTACGCCGGCAAGCCGGCACGGTCAGCGAAGAGGAGTATGCCCGCCAGCGGACTCGCGCCGAAAAAATTCTGCACGATCTCGTGAAGGGCTGAAACATCTCCTTGGGAATTTCCCCTGAAAATTCATCTCTCGGCGTCGAGTACACCGGCGTCGAAAAGCGCTACGGTTCCTTTCAAGCCCTGCGCAACGTCTCCCTCCGCGTCGTACCCGGCGAATTCGTCGTGCTTCTCGGCCCGAACGGGGCGGGGAAGACCACGCTCTTGAAAATGGCTGCTCTCATCGTCCGCCCAACATCCGGAAAGATTTCCTTTGCTGGTGAAGCCGTTGCGAACTCTCCTGCGCTCAAGCGGCGTATCGGCATGGTGGGCCACAGCACGTTGCTCTACGACGAACTGACGGCCGCCGAAAATCTCGCGTTCTTCGCGCGTCTTCACTCGCTTGCCAGTGTGGCTCGCCGTGTTTCGGAATCGCTTGCCGCCTGCGGACTGGCCGGCCGCGCCACGAGCCTGGTGCGAACTTTTTCTCGCGGCATGCGCCAGCGCCTAGCAATCGCTCGCGCATTGCTCCACCAACCTGCTCTACTGCTTCTCGACGAACCAGCCTCCGGGCTTGACCGACAAGGCGCCGACTGGATGGCGGAGATTCTTGCCGCCGAGCGCCGCGCCGGGCGCACCATTATCATGATTACCCACGCGCGTAATGAATCCCTATCATTAGCCACGCGCGCGGTCCGCCTAGAGCGCGGCCAAATCGCGGGCGATTCTGGCACGGACGGCGATCCGCGCCGAGTCCTTGCACAACTCTCGGCGGAGGCGTAGATGAACACTTTCGAAGCCGCCGCTGTTATCTTTGCCAAAGAAATTCGCGCCGAATGGCGGACCAAGGAACTCCTCAACTCGACGTTTGTCTTCGCCCTTATCATCGTCGTTCTGTTCAGCTTCGCTTTCGACTTCACGGCCTCGGAGGCGCGTCTCTTCGGCCCAGGCCTGCTCTGGATTGCTTTTCTCTTTGGCGGTTCGCTTATGCTTCATCCCTCTTTCGGCCGTGAACATGCCAATGACACCCTTGACGCGCTGCGCATGGCGCCCATCGAGCCCTTCGCCATTGTTCTCGGTAAGACGCTTGCCAATCTCACTTTTCTCTTTTTGGTCGAAATCATTCTCTTGCCGGTTTTTTCAGTTTTGTATAACGTCAGCCTTGTCGCGGTGCTCGGCCGCCTGTTGCTTGTGCTGGCGCTGGGAACGTTTGGTCTGGCGGTCACCGGAACGGTCTTTTCGGCCATCGCCGCGCAGGCGCGTCTGCGCGAGTTGCTTCTGCCGCTCTTGCTTTTTCCGATTCTCGCGCCGGTCGTGATTGCGAGCGTCGAATGTACCGTCAGTCTGATGGCCGAAGACTCGGCGCTTCCTGCCAGCTGGACCGAAGTGCTCGTGATTTTCGACGCTGTTTTTCTTGCGGCGACGTGGCTGCTCGCGGATCAACTGCTCGAGGAGTGAGATGAGTTCAAGAAATTCATCCGGTTTGGCGGTTTCGCTGCTCTTATTCCTCCTGCTGGGCGCGGCGGGGTACGCGGCACTCTTCGTCGCCCCCGATGAACGCACCATGCACGAAATTCAGCGCATCTTCTACTTCCACATGCCCAGCTTCATCAATTGTTTCATCGCCTTCGCGATTTGCGCGTTTGCAAACGTCGCGTACTTGGTGAAGCGCGCTCCCCAATGGGACTGGCTCGCCGTTGCTTCCGCCGAAGTAGGCGTGGCCTTCTGCACCGTGGGACTTATCACCGGCCCGATCTGGGCGCATCCCGTGTGGGGAATTTGGTGGACCTGGGACGCGCGCCTCACATCCACCTTCGTGCTCTGGGTTCTCTACGTTGCGCTTCTTTTGCTGCGCACCGTCACATCCGAGCCGCAGAAGCGCGCGACTTTTACGGCCATCTTTGGCATTTTCGCGTGCCTCGACGTTCCGTTCGTTTATTTTTCCATTCGGCTTTTCCGCACGCAGCATCCCCAGCCCGTTCTTCTGGGCGGTGCCGGTTCGGGCCTTGATCCCACTATGAAGCATGTGTTGTTGCTTTGTTGGGCCGCGCTGCTATTGCTGCTGGTCTTGCTCATCCGCCAGCGCTATCGCCTGGAAGCCTTGCGGTATGAACTCGACGAGCGCATGTTCGAGTTTGAAAATCGATCTGCCGAAAATGAATCTGATGCATTTCGCAGCCAACGGAGAATCACGCCATGAAGAATTTTGAAAGCCTGTTCATCGCCTGGATGGCCGTGTGGGCGGTCTTCATCGTCTATCAGACGAGCATCGGCCGCCGCCTGGCGCGGCTGCGTGAAGAACTCGATCGCTTGAAGAGCCAACTTCCCGGCCGCTGACGCACTTTCCTTCAGGTTGCCGGCCAGCAACAAGGCTGTACGAGGCTTGCATTCACATGCATATCAGCAAACGCAAGAGAATTGGCGTCGTGCTCTTTCAGCTCGGCGGTCCCGATTCACTGGCAGCTGTCGAACCCTTCCTTTACAATCTTTTCTGCGATCCCGACATTATTAATTTCCCCGGCGCATTTCTGGCGCGCAAGCCGCTTGCGAAACTCATCTCCACTCGCCGCTCGAAAGTCGTCCGTGAACACTATCGCGAAATCGGCGGCGGCTCTCCCATTGGACGCCTGACGGAACTCCAGGCTGGCGCTCTTTCGGAGGCCCTCGCCCCCCATGTGGATGCCCGCGTTGTTATTGCTATGCGCTATTGGAAGCCCAGCACTCACGATGCCATTGCCGCCCTCGATGGCAATTCGTTCGACGAATTGATTCTTCTTCCGCTCTACCCGCATTACTCCTTCGCCACCACTGGCAGCAGCTTGAAGGAATGGAATCGCCTTTTTCGCGAGAACGATTTTCCCATGCGTCTCGTTGAGAATTTTCACGATCATCCCAACTATATCGCCGCGCTCGTCGAAAACATCGGGTTAGTTCTCGCGAGAGCAGAATATCCCGAGAAAATTCTTCTGGTATTCAGCGCCCATGGTTTGCCGCTCAATTTGGTCGAGAGGGGTGATCCTTACCCCCGTCAAATCGCGGAGACAGTGCGGCTGGTGTGCGAACGCGGCGCTTGGCCCAATCGGCACCTTCTTTGCTATCAGAGCCGCGTGGGTCCTCAGAAATGGCTCGAGCCTTCACTCGTCAAGACCATCGAAGACCTTGGCAGAAAAGGTGAAAAGCGAGTCCTAGTGATCCCCGTTTCGTTTGTCACGGAGCACATCGAAACTTTGCACGAAATCAACATAGAGGCGCGCGAGTTGGCTGCGCGATTTGGCGTCGAGGAATTCCTCATGATGCCCGCGCTCAACGATTCGCCACGGTTTATTGCTGCCCTCGAGGATCTTGTCTTGCGCGCCGCCGGCGTTGCGCGCGTAAACCACATCGCGACTCCTTCTTGACACCGCCGCGCGTCCGTCATATAAAGTTTTGTTCGGACTTGGCAATTATAAGAATCATTTTAGGAGCGTGTGTCCGAACCAATTGAATCAGACTATGGCCGATCCAACCGCCGAGAAAAATAGCGAGGCAAAGGCTGCACCCGCCGGAGGGGCTCCGGCGGCAGGGACGCCGTCCGAAGACCCCAAGAAACAAGCGGAAAAAATCAATCGCAGCCGCCGAAATCTTATCTGGGCCTGCGTCTGGGGATATTTGGGCGTCAATTTCCTGATGTTTCTCCGCTTTTTCTTTCCGCGTACGCTTTTCGAGCCCAACGCCATCGTGAACATCGGTTATCCGGGCGATTTTTCTCCCGGTGTGAACCAGCAATTCCTTATGACCAATCGCGTTTGGGTGGTGAAGGAACCCGACCGAATTTTTGTGATTTATGCCCGCTGCACTCACCTGGGATGCACGCCGGAATGGAAACCCACGGAAAACAAGTTCAAGTGCCCGTGTCACGGGAGTGGCTATGACAACGAAGGCGTGAATTTTGAGGGCCCCGCGCCGCGCCCCATGGATCGTTGCTTTCTCAGCCTCGATCCCACTGGCAAGATTGTTGTGGATACCAGCCGGCTTTACATCGACGATCCGCGCGCCGGCGTGAATCACTTTGGCGATCCGGGTGCATATTTGAACGTTTAATCAAGGAGCCTTCGGGGACTAGGGGGAAGCAGGATGCCGGACGAAAACGGCGGAAACGGAAAGAAGACTGGGTTGCTGGATGGCGTTCAGGAAAAAGCCCGCGAACTCCGCGAAGCCGTCAAAGAAAAAGCCAAAGAGCAGATGGTGGAGCTGAAGGATCCTGAAAAGACCCAGCTCTACCGTTCGATTTTCCGCGTCAAGCACGACGAACAACCGCGCAATCGCGCCCTCAGTGTGCTCACCAATGTTTTCTTCCATCTGCACCCCGCCAAGGTGAACCGCGACGCCGTGCGCTACAACTACACCTGGGGCATGGGTGGCATCACTTTTTACCTTTTCATCGTGCTCACGTTCACCGGCGTGCTCCTGATGTTCTATTACCACCCATCCAAGGTCCAAGCGTTCCGCGACATCCTCTATCTCGAAAACGATGTCCCCTTCGGCAAGCTATTGCGCAACATGCACCGCTGGGCCGCGCATTTGATGATTATTGCCGTCTGGCTGCACATGTTTCGCGTCTTCTTCACCGGCAGTTACAAACGCCCGCGCGAATTCAATTGGTGTATCGGCGTATTGCTGATGGTTCTGACGCTGCTGCTGTCGTTTACTGGATATCTCCTGCCCGACGATCAGCTCGGCTTCTGGGCTGTGACCGTCGGCACGAATATGGCTCGCGCTACACCTTTCTTAGGCCATGAAGGCCCATTTGGTTCGCAATTAGGTATGACGCCCTATAACGACGTGCGCTTCGCGCTTTTGGGCGGCTCGATCGTGGACGCCAACGCGCTGCTCCGCGCGTACATCTGGCATTGCATTGCCATTCCGCTCATCGCCGCGATTTTCATGGGCGTCCATTTCTGGCGCGTGCGGAAAGATGGCGGCATCTCCGGGCCCGCGCCTGTGATGCTCGAGTCCGAAATTAAGGACGAGAAAGGCCCGCGCCCGGTGATCCTCCGGCCCAGCGGGATGACTTGATGTTCCTGCATTCTTTTTGCGGGATTTCCCTCACCGGCGCTTGGCAGCGACGGGATTTACTTTGTGCTTCTGAACGAATGGAGCGAGTGAGCTAAAAATGTTCGGCGATTGGCATCAGCTCTGGGAAATCATCTCCGCCCCGGATAACGTTCCCATTGTCGCGCTGGTGTTTCTCGTTCCATTTTTTACCTGGTACGCGCTTCGTCAGGCCAAGAAGAACGACGAACTCATCGCCAGCCTCGCGGCCGATCCTGCCGCCGCAAAATCGAAATACCGCAAAACGCAGCCTTGGCACCCGAAATGGGAACGCGAAGTCCACACCTGGCCTTACCTGATGCGCATCGAGTTCCTGGTCGCCATTATTGTCACTGTCCTGCTGATGGTGTGGTCACTCACTCTCAATGCGCCGCTCGAAGAGCCCTCGAATCCCAACGTCACGATGAACCCGGCGAAGGCGCCCTGGTATTTCCTCGGCCTACAGGAAATGCTGGTTTACTTTGATCCGTGGATTGCCGGTGTGGTCATGCCTACGCTGATTATCGTCGGCCTCATGGCTGTTCCATTCATTGACACCAATCCGCTCGGCAACGGCTACTACACCTTCAAGCAGCGGCGTTTCGCCATCTGGACTTTCTTGGTCGGCTTCATTGGTTTGTGGGTGGCCATGATATGTATAGGTACCTTCATCCGCGGCCCTGGATGGATGTGGTTCTGGCCTACACAGACCTGGGATGCTGAGGCCGTACAGTTCACCGTAAACCGCAACCTGGATCAGGTCTTTCCGTTTTCGCTTTTGCATATCAATGGCTCAATTGTCGGGCATTTGCCGGGAGTGAGCGCCACCTATGCACCTGTCCTCGCTCACATGATTTTTGGAATTTTTCCGGTTGTCATTTTCTTCATCGTCGCCGCCTGGCTTTTCCACAAGCTTTGCATGACCACGGAGTTCAGCCGCAAGATTTATAAGCGCATGAGCCTGATTCAGATCGCTACGATGTACATTTTTCTGTCCATCATGCTGGCTTTGCCGATTAAGATTCTTTTGCGCCTGCTCTTCGACATTAAATACGTCTGGGTGACGCCATGGTTTTCCATATGATTCCTCCGGTTTCTCATTTCGAGGAGGCCCCGGGTGCCTGAGCAGCTTCCCGATGACCCGATAACCACGAGCTCGCTTTCCAACGCCGTCCTGATTTCCATTTTCCTTTTGATGGTTACGGTGGCGTGGTCGCTGTGGGCGGAGTTTTTCGGCCTGCGGCCTTGGCGGACCTATCAGCGTGATTTCGGCGAATCCTACTCCAGTTACTTGAGGAAACAAGTTTCCGCGCGCAAGAAAGCTGAAGAAGCCGTCTATTCCAGTTCCGAGTACAAGCAACTCAAGAGTGACGCCGATTCCCTAACGGCGCGGGCCAAGCCCAAGGACGAGGAAATCGAAGAACAGATTGCTCTTCTCGATGAACAGCGCGCTGCCATCACTCCCGCCTTCCAACTTTCCCGCGGTCTGGTCGGCTCGCGCACTTTCGAATACGAGGTCGTCCCCCCCGCCGATAAGGATAAGAAGGAGAGCCGTCGGAAGGATCTGGAAGACGCTCGCAAGTCAACCTATGAGGTGGACTGGCCGCGCGGTGGCGGTGAGGTCGAGAAGGGTAAGAAATTCACCGCCGACGAGCTTCTTATCGAGTTCAGCGGCATCATGTCGAATCGCGCGCAACTCGTCGCCCAGCGCGGTGAAATTGACAAGCCCGCGAAAGACGCCTCCGCCAAGCTGGCTGCGTTTCTCGATGAAAAGCTTCCCGGCCTGGCCTCCTCCACTCTCGAGGTTCTCCTACAGAGCGCGGAGAACATGGACATTCATATCCGCCAGATCAACGTGAATCCCAGCGGCGCGCTGATCAATTACGTCGGTGGCGCCGGCCTTGTGGATCGCTGTCAATCATGTCATGTCGGCACGGACTCCACTCTTGTTCCCACGGTGATGACTCTCACGAAAGCGGACCTGGGTCTCGCGAAGAGCAAAGATGCGCCGTTCACCAGCCATCCCGATCCCGAATTGCTCGCGCTGCATCCGCTGGAAAAATTTGGCTGCTCACCATGTCATGGAGGGAACGGCCGCGCGCTCGATAGCGTCGAGCGCGGCCACGGCCGCTATGAGCACTGGCTCTGGCCCCTGTACTATCCCGAAAATTTCGAAGCGGGTTGCCAGACCTGCCACGCAGCCGATGCGTGGACCGAGCACGCGCCGATGCTCAACGAAGGCCGCCAGCTTTTTCGCAACAAGGGCTGCATCGGCTGCCACCGCTATCAGGGCTTCGATAATCAGGACGAAGAACTGGTGAACTCGCGCCAGGAAATCGCTCAGCTTGAAAAGCAGAAAGCGGATGGTGCACTCGAGATTCCCCGCCTGCAGAAACTGGGGGATAACGCCCCCGATAACGCCGCCGCTCAGCGCTACTATACGGAGGCCACGAATCTAACCGTGACCATGAGCGGCCTCGATTCTCAAATTGAGACGCTCGATACACGCAGCCACAATCTTCTGCAGGAAATCAAAAAAGTCGGCCCGGATCTGAAGGAAGTTCGAATGAAGATTCAGCCCGACTGGATTCCTTACTGGCTCCAGCACACCCATGAATACCGCCCCACCACCAAGATGCCGCAGTTTCATTCGAGCGGCCTGGATCATCTTTCCGACGACGAAGCCCATGCCATTGCCGCCTTTATCTGGCAACAGGGAATCACTGGCCCGGCGCTCCCCAAGCAGGCTCCCGGCAATGCCGCGCACGGCAAAGAATTGCTCGAATCACGCGGCTGCCTGGCGTGCCACTCCGTCGGCGAAGACTCGAACTTGATTGGGGGCACGTTTGCCGCGAATCTTTCACGCGTCGGCGAGAAGGACAATTACGAATATCTTGTGCGCTGGATTCACAATCCGCGCGAGCGCACTCGGCCCTATTGTCCGTTTGAGAAGCGCGATCTTGGCCCAGAGGATTACGCCAAACACGGTTTGCCCTACGTTTTCGATCTCGATCATTCGCGCTGCCCCAATGACGGCCATGAGCTCGTCGTCGAGCAACCCACCGTCATGCCCAGCTTGCGCCTCAGTCCCGATGACGCCCGCGACGTCGCCAGTTACCTCATCACCTTGAAGCATCCGGACGCGCAGTACACCTCTGCCGCTTCTTACATGAACGATCCGCAGTTGGCGGGAAAGGGCCGCGTGCTCGTCCAGCACTATGGCTGCGCTGGCTGCCACGAAATTTCCGGCCTCGAAGACGAGACTCGCATTGGCACCGAGCTCACCAATGAGGGCTCGAAGCCCATCGAGCGCCTCGATTTTGCTCTTTGGACCACCGACGCCAAGCGCGGCCTCCTCCCCGACGGGAAAGATTCGCCCCGCGGCAAGTGGTACGACGCCAAAGGCTTCTTCGAAAACAAACTCTCGAATCCCGGCCTTTTCGATCAGGGCAAGTATCACGCGGATCCTATGGAAGCGCTCCGCATGCCCAAGCCCAATATTCAATCGAAAGAAGAGCTCGATTCGCTGGTCACCTTCCTGCTTGGCAGCGTGGACCCTACGCTTCCGCCCGATTACATGTACAAGCCCGCAGACCGCAGAAAATATATTCAGGAAGGCTGGTGGATCGTCACGAAGTACAACTGCATTGGCTGCCACCAGATTGATATCGGCCAGAAGTCCGTGATGATGGGCCTGCCGTTCTATCAGGGCGATGCCAAGGCCAATCTGCCTCCCGTGCTCACCAGTGAAGGAGCGCGCGTCAACCCGGAATGGCTTAAGCGCTTCCTCGCCAATCCTTCGCTCAGCACCACAGACACGAATCGCAATGGCGTGCGCTCATATCTACAGGTTCGCATGCCGACCTTCTATCTCTCGAACGACGAAATCCGCAAGATTGTACTTTTCTTCGAGGCGCTCTCCGATCAACCGGAACCTTATATCGCCCCGAAGATTGCGCCGCTCACCGCCGCCGAGGAGGGCATGGCTCGCTCGATCTTCACCAGTCCCGCGGCTCCTTGCCTCAAGTGCCACATGACCGGCAACGCGGCGCATGACAAGAACGCTTCCGCGCCTAATTTCCTTCTGGCGCCGGATCGCCTTCGCCCCGCGTGGACTGCGCGCTGGATCACGGATCCGGCGAAGATCATTCCTGGCACGGCGATGCCTTCCGGGCTGTTCCATCGCGAAAACGATCGTTGGGTTTTTAGCGGCCCCCTGCCGCCCGCTCTAAAGAACTTCACGGGCGATAATGCCGACCTGCTGGTACGCTATATGCTCACGCTTACGCCCCAGGAGCAGGGCGCACTCGTCGGGCGCACTCCAGCCGGCAAGCCGGCCGGCTCAGGCGGTGGCCAATAGTTTTTTGAATTTTTTAATTCGTTTCGGTCATGTTACGCAGTTAATTTCAAGGAGGAAGTATTCCAATGAAACTGAGGTATCTCGCAGTCGCACTGGCGATGGTCGCGTTGCTTGCCGCGTGCGGTAAGAAAGAAAGCTCGGAGACGGCCGAGCAGCCCGCCGCCCCAGCCGCCACCAAGACAGTTGATTCTGCCACCGTCGGTGAAGTCACTGGCACAGTCACATTTTCAGGCACCGCGCCCACTTACAAGCCCATCAACATGAGCGCCGAGGCTTACTGTGTGAAAGCCAATCCCAAGCCCGTTGTCCCCCAGGAAGTCGTCCTCGGCGACAAGAACGCTCTTGAAAATGTCGTCGTCTACGTGAAATCCGGTGTCGAAGATTATTCCTTTCCCACGCCCGCTGACAAGACCACGCTCGACCAGAAGGGCTGCATGTATCATCCGCACGTCCTCGCACTGATGGCCGGCCAGCCATTCGAGGTCACCACCAGCGACCAGACCACGCATAATATTCACCCCATGCCCAAGGACAATCGTGAATGGAACAAGTCTCAGCCACCCGGCTCGCCGGCTATTGATGACACTTTCGCGCGTCCCGAAGTCGCTATCGAGGTGAAGTGCAACGTTCACCCCTGGATGAAGGCCTATATCGCCGTGATGAAGAATCCCTTCTACGCCGTCACCGGCGCCAATGGCAGCTTCGATTTGAAAGGGTTGCCGCCTGGCACGTACACGATCGAAGCGTGGCACGAGAAATACGGTGTGATGGACCAGCAGGTCACCATCGGCCCGAAGGAATCAAAATCGGTCACGTTTACGTTCAGCCCGGCCGCATCCGGCGACTGAGCAGGCTTGCGGTTCTGGTCATCTCGAGCGGAGCGGAGGATTTGCTTTTCCCTCGCTCCGCCGGATGACCTGATTGTCGGTCTCCGGTTCACCACGCGAACGGACAATACTTCAGCAGTACAGCCAAGGATGGCCACTTTTCCAAATCGCGGCGTTCATCGCTTCGCCCTGTTCGTCACGGCCTCCACCGTGCTTCTTCTTGTCGCCGGGGCGCTGGTCACCAGCAACGACGCCGGGCTTTCGGTTCCCGATTGGCCGCTTAGCTATGGCTCCATCTGGCCGCCGATGATCGGCGGCATTTTCTATGAACACGGCCACCGCATGGTCGCCGCGTTCGTGGGCATTCTCACCATTTGCCTGGTCATCGGACTCTATCGTCGAGAATCCCGCCGCTGGGTGCGCACCCTCGGTCTTGCCGCGATCGGGCTCATCTTGGCGCAGGGCCTTCTCGGCGGACTCACGGTCCTGTTTTATCTCCCGCGTCCCATATCCACGGCGCATGCCACCCTCGCCCAATTGTTTTTTGTCACCATTGTCAGCCTGGCCGTTTTTACCAGCGATTGGTGGCAGCGCGAGCAGCCTGTGTTGTCTGATTCCGGTTCTCCGGGAATCCGCGCCCTGGGAATCGCCACCAGCTCGGTGATCGTACTGCAACTCATTTTCGGTGCTGCGTACCGTCATCATCTCACCGGAGTCGGCCCGCACATTTTCGGTGCCGCGCTGGTCACCTTCATGGTCGTGTGGTTTGGCGTCGCCGTGAAACGCCGCTTCGCTCAAGCCAGCGTCCTCCGCGCTTGGGTCAAGATCCTTCACGCTTTTTTTGGCTCGCAGATTTTGCTTGGTGTCGCAGCGCTTTGGGCCGTGATAAAAAATCAAGCGGTTCCCCAACCCTTGCTCGCCATGGTCGCGCTCACCGTCGCGCACGTTGCCGTTGGCGCTCTGACGCTTGCGGCAAGCGTTGTGCTCACTCTATGCTGTTGGCGTTTGGTTCCCGGCCGGCGCGCACATCGGGTTTCTTCGCGCGCGGAGGAGCGTTCCGCGGTATGATGTGCCGCTTCAGCTTTCGAATATGAGCACGACTCGCGCCATCGCCTGGCCTTCTCTCTCTCGTTCCTGGGCCTATTTTGCCCTCTCCAAGCCCGACGTGACTTTCCTGGTCGTCCTCACTACCGGCGCGGGGTTTTATTTGGGCGCGGGCCGCAGTCTCGACTGGCCGCGCCTCTTCAATACGGTTCTGGCCACCACGCTCGTTGCCGCTGGCACTTCCGCCCTAAATCAGTTCGTCGAGCGCGCTGCCGACGCCCGAATGCGCCGCACCGCTTCGCGCCCTCTTCCTCTGGGGCAGTTGCAGCCGCGTGAAGCATTTTTCTTCGGTGCGAGCCTCGTTCTCGCCGGTATTGGCTATCTTCTGCTGCTCACGAATGTCCTTGCCGCCTCACTGGCCCTCGCTACTTGCGCGATGTACCTCGGCATCTACACGCCTCTCAAGCGCCGCACAACCTTTGCCACGGCCATTGGCGCGTTTCCCGGAGCCGTGCCGCCCCTGATTGGCTGGGCCGCCGCGCGCGGCTCGCTCGGCGTGGGCGCCTGGATTCTCTTCGCCATTCTGTTTCTCTGGCAGTTTCCGCATTTCTACGCCATCGCCTGGATGTACCGCGAAGATTATTCGCGCGCTGGCATCCGCATGCTGCCTGTCGTTGACCGTGAGGGCACCGCGACGTTTACTCAAATCATCGGCACGGCTGCGCTGCTTATTCCTGTGAGCCTGCTTCCTTCTGTCATCGGCCTTGCCGGAGTCCGTTATTTCTTTGGTGCCGTGGCGCTGGGCATGGCCCTGGTTCAGATCTGTTTGTGGGCCGCCCGCTCGAAGACCAACTTCCGCGCCAAGTGGCTTATGCATGCGACCGTGCTGCACATCCCGTTGCTACTGGGTCTTCTGATTTTTGATAAAATAACAAAATAGGGAAACGAATTCGGAGCTTTCAGGAAAGGATGAGATTCAGGACCGATATGCTCATAATCTTGGCGATGTCTGTGGTGCTGGCCATTCTCTCTCTCGCCGGAATTATCTGGGATGTCCTCACCGGCCTCCTCACCAACGGCGTGGACGGCATTTTGTTGCTTCTGACTTGTCTCATGCTAGGCGGTTTATTCTCTCTCATGGCTTGGATGACCGCTGCGGACATGGGTCTCGTCCCCGCGATTTCATTTGGCAAGAAGGCTGTCAAATCCGGCGCCAAGCCGGCCGTCCCTGCTCCTGCCGCGAAGCCCGCTGCTGCTCCGGCGACCCCGGCACCTCCAGCTCCCGCGGCAGAGCCCCCGGCTTCTGAGCCGCCGAAGCAGGCCTGACCTTCCACCACATCATGCCCAGCCCCGCCTTTGTTTTCGCTCTTCCGGAAGTAAACGCCTGTCTCAATTCAGCTAGCGCCGTTCTGCTGTCCACCGGCTTCGTCTTCATCCGGAGAAAGAATATGCCCGCCCATCGCGCCTGCATGATTGCGGCGTTTTCTTGCACCACTCTCTTTCTCGTGTCCTATCTTTACTACCATTCGCAGGTTGGCGTTGTGCATTTCCTGGGGCAGGGCTGGGTTCGCCCGGTCTATTTCACCCTTCTCATTTCCCACACAATTCTCGCCGTGGTTATCGTGCCGCTCGTGCTCATCACGCTCACGCGTGCGTTGCAATCTCGCTTCGATCGCCACCGCCGTATCGCTCGCTGGACGCTCCCGCTCTGGCTCTACGTTTCGATCACAGGCGTGCTCATCTATTTTCTGCTCTACCGCGTCTACGGTGCCGGCGTAACCATGGAAGCTTCGGCCCGGCTACTCCGATGAACGAGAACCCTGCTCCGCCCTCCGCCCCGGCGCCCGAACTCGCCGCACCCGCGCGAAAGCCCATGAGCGCCCGCTGGACCTGGGGCATCGTGATCCTCGCGCTCCTCTTCGTGCTCATGCCTTTTCTGCTCTGGAACGCCACGTGGTTCGGCAAACCCCTCACTGAGGCAGAGCTTGCCAAAGCCATCGCCGATCGCGAGCATCCGCGCAATATCCAGCACGCGCTCGAGAAAATCGAAGAACGCATCGAAGCGGGCGATCCCACTGTGCGTCGCTGGTATCCGCAGCTGGTTGCGCTCGCTTCCGACAATCTTCCGGAGATCCGTTTGACCGACGCCTGGGTGATGGGCCAGGACAACACTTCGTCCGAGTTTCACGCCGCGCTGCTCAAGCTTCTTGCTGATCCCCAGCCTATGGTCGCTCGTAATGCGGCGCTTTCGCTCGTGCGCTTCCACGACGATTCCGGCCACGCACTCGTCGTCTCTCTTCTTCTGCCTTATCCGCTCCCGGCGTCCGAAGCGGGCACGCTGCGCATTCGACTCAAGCCCGGAGATGTCGTCAATCCCGGCACGCTCGTCGCCCATTTGGAAGTGAACGGTCAAAAGCAGGAAATCCGCACGCAGGTTCCGGGCACGATTCTCCGCTGGCTCGTCTCCGATGGCGCAGCCGTCGCCGCGAATCAGCCCGTCGTCGCCATCTCTCCCAGTGAGACCATGGTCTTCGAAGCCCTCCGCGCCCTCGTTCTCATCGGCACGAAGAATGATATGCCGGATATCGCTCCTTACGCTCGCGGCGTCGAAGGTTTTTCTCCCTCCGTCCAGCAACAGGCAAACCTCACCCTCTCCGCCATCCGCTCCCGCCAATAGCGTTTGGTTTTCAGTTATGTAGTGCCGAGCTTCGGCGCGGCAGCCCCGAATTTAATTTTTCTCGCGGGCGAAACTTAATACGGCATGGCGCCATACTTCGTCTCAAATTCCGCCGGCAACACCCAGTCAATCGCATTTGTACTGCTGCGCCTCAGGATGCCAAAATGGAAGTCCAGGTCGGCGGCATCCGAGGTAGGCAGGTGACTTCACCATGAAAGCTGCTCTTTTCATCGCGCTCGGAATCTTTACGGCCGCCTATGTCGCGATTTGGGCGATCTCTGTCATTCGAGCGCGACGAAAGAGGGAAGCTCCCGACCTCCGCGGCGGTGCCATCGGTTTGGTGACGAACTTTTTCGACACCCTCGGCATCGGCTCTTTTGCCACGACCACTTCGTTTTTCAAGCTAGGTCGCCTGGTGCGCGACGAACAAATTCCAGGGACGCTCAATGTTGGGCACACGCTGCCCTCAGTGCTGCAGGCATTCATCTATATCGCTGTCATCCGCGTGGATTTGATGACGCTCGTCTTGATGATTGGGGCTTCCGTGCTTGGCTCCTGGCTTGGAGCGGGCATCGTCGCGCGCTGCCCACGCCGGAAAATTCAGATCGGCATGGGGTTGGCACTTCTCACCACCTCGGGAATCATGCTGATGACCCAGCTAAATCTCTTGCCGGGTGGCGGAGATTTACTGGGGCTCTCTGGGCTGAAGCTTGCGGCAGCCGTGGTAGCCAACGCCGTGCTTGGAGCGCTGATGACGCTCGGCATTGGATTGTACGCGCCGTGTATGGTGGTGGTCTATCTGATGGGCATGAATCCGAAAGCGGCATTTCCCATCATGATGGGTTCGTGCGCATTTCTAATGCCGGTGGGCAGTGTTCGATTCATTCGCGCGCAGAGCTACAATCTCAAATCGGCGCTGGGATTGGCGATCGGAGGGATTCCCGGAGTTTTGCTCGCCGCATTTCTGGTGCGATCGCTTCCCTTGGGCGCAATGCGATGGCTGGTGATCGTCGTGGTGGTCTACACAGCGATGATGCTGCTGAGATCGGCTGTGATCGAGCGCAATCGCCAAGCGGCGATCCCTGACGCCGCTAGCTAGCAAATCTCTAGTACGGCATCACGCCGTACTTCGCTTCAAATTCCGCGAGCGGCACAAGGTCAATTGCGTCCCACGGGCAGCCTTCCAGGAAAGTTCCGTCCGGCCCTTTGCTGGTGCACAGTTTGCAGCCGATGCACAGAATGGGATCCACGCGGATGTGGCCGAAGGGCGGATGATCCTCGTCGGGAATCCAGAACATGCAAGCTTCCACGGGGCAATAATCCACGCACGCTGGCGAGCCCGCGCAGCCCGTGCACATCTCGTTGATCACCGCGACGATGTGCGGCTTTCTTTTTCTCTTGTTGTTTTGTCCCTCGGACATCGGGTGGGACTTCGGAATTTCGTTGTTGAGGAATTTTTCGACTTCTACGGTGACCTCAGCCAATTTTGTTCTCGCCTCCGCTCGCTTGCACTTCCATTCTGTTTCGCCGCTCCGCCGCTGTCAACTTCGCTCGCAGCTAGCGCGCCGCCTCAACGGGGCTTTCCATCGCGCGGATCACCGCGTCGCAAAACTCCGCCGTCGTGGCCTTGCCGCGCACGTCGCGCGTCAAGTGTGTCCCTTCGCGATACACCGCGTGGAGCGCCCGCTCGATCCGTCCCGCCGCTTCCGCTTCGCCCAGGTGTTCGAGCATCATGATTCCGCTCATTAGGATCGCCGTCGGATTCGCAATTCCTTTTCCGGCGATGTCTGGAGCAGTGCCGTGCACCGCTTCAAATAGCGCCAGCTCGTCCCCGATATTCCCGCTCGGCACCACGCCTAGTCCTCCCACAAGCCCCGCGGCGAGGTCGCTCATGATGTCGCCGTAAAGATTGGTCAGCAGCAGCACGTCGAACTGGTGCGGGTTCATCACCATTTGCATGCAGGCGTTATCGATGATGAATTCCTTGTATTCGATGTCCGGGTATAGGCGCGCCACCTTGCGGATCGAAGTCAGGAACAGCCCGTCGGAGAGCTTCATGATATTGGCCTTGTGCATGGCGTGGATTTTTTTCCGCCCGCGCCTCCGCGCGTATTCGAACGCGAACCGCGCAATCCGCGTCGAAGCACGTTCCGTGATGATTTTCAGGCTTTCCACCACGCCCGGTACGATTTCGTGTTCGAGTCCCGCGTATAAATCCTCGGTATTCTCCCGGATGAGCACGAGATCGATGTTCTTGAAAACCCCCTGCACTCCTTCCAGGTTTTTCACCGGCCGCAAATTCGCATAAAGGTCCAGGTCCTTGCGCAGCGCCACGTTGATGCTCGCTGGCCCAACGCCTACGCCCGTGCGCATGGGGCCTTTCAAAGCCACTTTGTTGCGGCGCACCGATTCCAGCACGCCGCTTTTCATGTAGTCGCCGCCGCGCCGCTCGATTTCGTCCCGCGCCTCCATTTCCTCCCATGCAATCGCCACGCCGGCCGCATCAATGATTTTTTGTGCTGCTTGGGAGACTTCTGGGCCGATTCCGTCGCCTGGAATTAAAGTGACTGTATGTTTCATGTGGGACTTCTATTCTACCGTCTGGCTTTTGGCGCGTCCACCGCGGCTAGGCTTTCGGTTGCGCTGCGAGTTCACTCTGCAGAATTCTTGCGAAGGCGCTTATCACGCGCTCCACATCCTGCGCTGTGGTTTTGTAGCTGCACACGCTCACGCGCATCGCGCGCCGCCCGCGCCAGGTGGTGCCGCCGAAGAAGGCTTCCCCAGAAGCATCAATCGCGGCAATCACTTGATCCGTTTTGCGGTCGTGGTCCGCGTCTGTCGCGCCAGGGCGAGGGTCAAGAAATCGCACGAGCCCCTGATTGATCACCGCCTCACGGACAATTTCCGCACCCGGCAGCGCTCCAATCCCCGCCACCAGCGCTCGCGCCTGATCGCAGCAGCTCTCTATCATTTGCGCAACGCCGCGCCGCCCAAGCTGCCGCAGGGCCGCGTAAGTGGGGAATGCGCGCGCGCGCCGCGACCACTCCGGATTCCAGTCCAGGGCATCCCGCGCTTCGCTGGCGTGCACCAGATACGGCTCGCGGTGCGACATCGAGTTTCTATGCGCCTCGCGGTCGCGCACGAACGCATAGCCGCAGTCATACGGCACGTTCAGCCACTTGTGTCCGTCCGTGGCCCAAGAATCCGCCGCTTCCACTCCGCGCACCAGATGGCGGAATCGCTCGCTCGCCGCGGCCCACAGCCCGAACGCGCCGTCCACATGGACCCAGGCGCCATGCTTCCTCGCAAGCGGAATGAGCTCCTCAAACGAATCGTACGCGCCCGTATTCACGTCGCCCGCTTGCAGCAAGACAATCGTCGGCGTCGTTCTATCACCCGCAAGCGCCCGCTCGAGGACCGCAGGTTCGAGGCAGGCTCGCTCGTTCGCGGGCAGGAGTCGCATGCAGGCTTTTCCCATCCCCAGGATGCGCAGCGCGCGCTCCGCCGTGCCGTGTCGCTCTTCGCTCGTAAGCACGCGAATGGGCGGCGCTCCGAAAAGTCCGCGCTCTTCCACATCCCAGCCCTTCGCGCGCAACAGGGCATGCCGCGCCGCCGCGAGACACGTAATGTGCGCCATCTGGCATCCTGTCAGCAGCGCGAAGCTTGCCTCCTGCGGCAGCCCGAGGATTTCTTTCAGCCATTCGCCCGCCACTTCTTCCGCCACAGCCGCCGCTGGCGAAGTCGCGTACATCCCGGCATTCTGGTCCCACCCCGCGGCCAGCCAGTCGGCCGCCATCGCCGCCGGAAGCGTTCCGCCATTCACCCACGCGAAATATCTTCCGCCGCCCTGGCGAATGATCCCGGCATCGGCATCGCGCGCGAGCTCGGCAACCACTTGCTCGGCCGGGAGGCCCTCATCACTTAGCGGTTTGCGAAGGCGTGCCCGCAGCGCGTGGAGATCTGCCGTCGCTCCCACTGCGTGCGCGTCGAGACTCGTGATGTACTTCAGGGATTCTCTGTGCGCTGTTTCGAGCGCCGCTTGGTAATCCTTCTCGGTGTTTTCCATCGTTTGATTTTAGATTTGTCTTGCGCAAGCGCGCTATCCGAACTTTGCGCGCAAATTCTTCACTGTCGTGCCAATTTGGTCTTGCCTTCACTAAATCGTCAGACCAACGCAATCAGAAAACGTGAATCGAGGATTTAGACTACCGACCGCGCAAGCGATCTGCGTAGCACACTTACCCGACAGAGTAGGGAAGTCCGGAGGCTAACTGCCGCACTTCGGATCTGCGACAGCCACGACCGTGGGCAGCGCCGATAGATTGTATTTTTCGAGAAGCTTGTTCAGCGCCGGCACGGTATCGGAATTCGCCGTCCGCCAGCGCGCCAAGTCCTTCTTCAACGCTGTGCACGAACTGTTTGACTCCTCGCGCGCCGAATTCGCGGGTCGCAAATCGCCTACCTGAACCATGATGATGTACCGCGCGAGGTCGCGATTCACCACGCCCGCGCCGGGCTCTTCGCTCGTGCCATCCTGAATCGCGCTCAGTTCTTTTTCGAGCGCCGCCGCGGAGTCTTGCGCATCCTTTGCCGCGGCATTTCCCGTGAGGCTCTTCACCCTGTCGCCCAGAACTGAGGCCAGCGCCGTCATCTGGTTGTACGTCGTGTAGCTCGCCGCAATCCAGTCGGTGACTTGCAGAGACAAATCGAGCTGCGCCTGCAAATCCGCTTGCGAAACATGTACTCGCGGATCGAGCGTCACCTCTAGCGGTTGCCGGTACGCCTTTCCATCCACGCTCAGCACGACTTCATATTTTCCCGGAACTGCATAAGCGCCCTCCGGCTGGTACCGCGGAGTCTTTCCGGGAATCGCATCCGTCATCAGCGTGTATTCCATGTAATCCAGATGGTTCCCGTAATAGCTGTACGTGAGTGTCTGCGGATGGTCGTATTCCAAATTCCACACGAATCGGTTCATCCCCGCTTTCGTCGAGAGCACGTCCGGCGGCGCAAACCAGTAAGTCGGCGCGTTGCCGGTAGTCGGATCATTCGGCGGGGGTGTGCTCGAATAGTGGTGCACCACATTTCCGCGCGTGTCGCGGATATCGAGCGTGATCTCTTTGGTCGGCGATGCGCTCAGGTAGTAGTCAATGATTGCTCCGTTCGCGGGGTTCTCGCCCGTCGGAGTGTCGGCTGGCAGCGGCGTATCTTGGTTGTTGTCCCAGCGCACCCGCATCGCCGTCTGCGGCTTGAAGAGGTATGTCTTCGCCTTGGCGATTTTGCCGTCCAACTCGCGAAGTGGTGTCAGGTCGTCCAGGATCCACATCCCGCGCCCGAATGTGACTCCCACCAAATCGTCGCCGTGTACTTGCAGGTCGCGCACCGAGGTCGTCGGCAGATTCAATTGCAGCGATTGCCAGTTGTCTCCATCGTCGAACGAAACGTACGCGCCCGTCTCCGTCCCCGCAAAGAGCAATCCCTTCCGCGCGGGATCTTCCCGCACCACCCGCGCGATGCCGCTCTCGGGAAGTCCGGTCGTAATTTTCTGCCACGTTTTCCCGCCGTCGCGCGTGCGGTAAAAATACGGATGCGAATCATCCCGGGCCGCTCCCGCAAAGTAAGCTGTCGCAGCGTCCGCTGGCGATGCCTCCACCAAAAAGATATTCATGCTGTCGGGCATCCCTGCAGGCGTTACCTTCTGCCAACTCGTGCCGCTGTCGCGCGTCACCTGGATGAGCCCCGTGCTCGTCCCCACCCAGATTGTTCCCGCTTCCACCGGAGAGGGTGCAACCGTCTGAATTACTCCGCGAATCGGCTCCGCCGGCTTTTCATCCTTTTTCTCTCCCTCTTTTCCCGGCGGAGGCGGCGGCGCGGGCTTCTCTGTCAAGTCCGGACTGATATCCGTCCATGTCACTGCATCGTCGCTCGACTTGACCACGAATTGCGTGCCTTCATACAGCGTCTTTGGGTCGCGCCGCGAAAAAACCAGCGGCGTCTCCCACGTGTAGCGGTATTTCGGCCCGGGGACGAAAACTGTGCTCACTTGTCCCGTGACGCGATCCATCCGCAGCACTGTGCCGAACCAGCCGATGGTGTAAATCCAATTCGGGTGCAGCGGGTCCGGCGCATTGTAACCGCTCTCGAATCCGCCGGTAGAAAACCAGTCGCGATAGCTGATTTCCCCGAAATCGCTGCGGTTCGGCACCGCCACCGTGCCGCTGTCCTGCTGCGACGCGTAGGAGTAATACGGAAACTGATTGTCGGTGATCACGTGATAGAGCTGGCCTGTCGGCTGATTGAACCACGAATTCCAAGTCACGCCGCCGTCCACGCTGATAATCGCGCCCTGGTCCGAGCCCAGAATCATTCTCTTGGAATTTTCCGGCGCGATCCACAGCACATGCTGGTCTTCACCGCTCGGCGCTCCCTTGTACGCATCAAAAGTCTTCCCGCCGTCCGTCGAGCGGTACATGGAAGTCTGCACCACGTAAACGACGTCAGCGTTTTGCGGGTCCACGAAAATTCGGCTGAAATAAAAACTGCCCACCACGCGCGGGTCATTCGTACTTTTAGTCCAGGTCGCTCCGCCGTCATCCGAGCGGTAGAAACCCTGATTCATCACCGCATACACGCGTCCGGAATTTCCGGGAGCTGCGGCGACACCAATCCTTCCTCGAAATTGTTCAGGAAGCCCCGCGCCGCCCGTTTCCTTCCACGTCGATCCTTCGTCCGTCGACTTGTAAATAAACGCGCTCGGCCCCTTGGGTGGGCCTTGGCTGAAATCGAACGTGATCGTCGCGGCGTAAACGTTTTGCGGGTTACTGGGGTCCGCGCACATGTCTGTGATTCCCGTCTTTTCATCCCTGAAGAGCGTTTTCGTCCAAGTCGCACCGCCATCGGTAGTCTTGAACACACCGCGCGCTTGCCCACCGTTGAAATTCCCAAACGCGCCGACCAGCACGGTATTGGCATCTTTTGGGTCCGCGATCACGGAAACAATGTATTTCGTATCCTTCAATCCAATGTTTGTCCATGTCGCGCCGGCGTCCGTGGATTTGTAAACGCCGTTGCCGTCGGTCTGCTCTCCCGTGCCCACGTAAATCACGTTTGGATTCGAAGGCGCTACCGCAAGGGCTCCAATCGAAGCGACGTGCGCGTCGTCGAATATCGGTTGCCACACCCGCCCGCCGTCCACCGTCTTCCAGACCCCTCCCCCGGGCGTTCCCATGTAATAGATTTCCGGGCGGCCGGAAATTCCCGCCACGGTCGTAACTCGCCCCGCGCGGTAGGGTCCCACCAACCGCCAGCGCATCCCCGAATACAAATCCGGACTGTATTGCTGGCCGAAGCCCGCTCCCGCCATCACCAGCGCGCATCCCGCCAGGATCGCTGCCCGCGCCGCCGCCCTAAATTTCATGCTGAAATCCGCCTGGAAGTTCATTCTTTCCCCCTATGAAATCGCGCAGTGTACCATTCCGCCCGCCCTCTTGGCCAATTTTGATTGCCTCGCGCGCGAGCATCGGGCAGTGCCTCTCCCGCATCTAATTAGTTGTAACCAGAGTTCTCCGCCGGGCAAACCCTTGCGCAGTCTGCTATAATAGAGACGCTAGAGAACCACGGAGGAAAGCTAAATGATTTCGCTTACGCCAGTCGCTGTCACGAAGGTCAAGGAAATTCTGTCCATGCAGACCCCGCAGCCCACGGGCTTGCGCGTGGCTGTCGTCGGAGGTGGCTGCTCCGGCTTCAGCTATCACATGGCCTTTGAGAACCAGGTTCGCGAGGAAAGCGACAATATCTACGAATTTGACGGCCTGAAGGTCCTCGTGGACCAGATGAGCGAGATGTATCTCGAGGGTGTGCAGATTGATTACATCGAGTCCCTCGAAGGTTCCGGCTTCAAATTCAACAATCCCAACGTGAAGAGCACCTGCGGCTGCGGCAGCTCTTTCAGCGTCTAAGCGCTCTTCGCCGATCTCGCTTTTGCACGGGCTTCCGTGCGCTTCCCGCGCGGAAGCCCTTCGTGTTTTTCGTTCCTTCCCCGCCGTCCTCTCCCATCGTGATTGCAAAGATTTCCCGCCCCTCGTATCCTAGACTCGCCAAATGAAAATTGCTCTGGCGCAATTCAATCCCACGGTCGGCGATTTCGAGGGCAATTCCGCGAAAATCCTCGCTCTCGCCGCCGAAGCCAAGTCCCGCGGCGCGCATTTCGCTGTTTTCTCCGAGCTGTGCCTCTGCGGCTATCCGCCGCAGGATTTGCTCGAAAAACCCTCTTTCATCGCCCGCAACAAAAAAGAAATCGCGCGTCTCGCCGCGCAAATTCCCCTTCCTTCTCTGGTCGGTTATGTCGGCAAAGCACACGACGAGACCGGCAAGCCCGTCGCCAACGCCGCCGCCCTCATTGGCGAAGGCCGCATTCTCTTCGAGCAGCAAAAAATGCTTCTCCCCACCTACGATGTTTTTGACGAATCGCGTTATTTCCAGCCCGCTCACGAGCAATCTCCCTTCACGCTCTGTTCCCAGCAGCTCGGCATCACCATCTGCGAAGACAGTTGGAACGACAAACATTTTTGGACCCAGCGCCTCTATCAGCGCGATCCGGTTGCCGAACTCGTCGAGCAGGGCGCCCGCGTGATCATCAACATTTCCGCCTCGCCCTACGTTCTCGATAAACGCGCCCTGCGCTTCGAAATGCTGCGCACCCTCGCTCTCGAACACCGCGTCCCCGTCGTCTACGTCAATCAAGTCGGCGGCAACGATAGCCTGGTCTTCGATGGCTCAAGTGTGGCCTTCACCGCTGAAGGCCAGGTCGCCGCGCGCGCTCATTCTTTCGCCGAAGATCTCGTCCTCTTCGATACCGCTTCCGGCACCGGCGAACTTCGCCCGCAGCCGGGTGACGAACTCGAAGCGGCCTACGAAGCCCTCGTCTGCGGCACGCGCGATTACGTCCGCAAATGCGGCTTCGCGAGCGTCGTCGTCGGTCTGAGCGGCGGCATTGATTCCGCCGTAGTCGCCGCCATTGCCAGCGATGCCCTCGGCCCCGAAAACGTCCTCGGCGTCGCCATGCCGGGCCCCTATTCCTCCGAAGGCAGCCTCGCCGACGCTCGCTCGCTCGCCAAAAATCTCGCCATCAAATTTCAGGTTCTGCCCATCAGCGACACATGGCAGAGTTACCGCAAGACGCTCGCGGAAACTTTTGCGGGGCAAAAAGAAAATGTCGCTGAGGAAAATCTTCAGGCGCGCATTCGCGGAAATCTGCTCATGGCCATTTCCAATAAATTTGGCTCACTCGTCCTCAGCACCGGAAACAAATCGGAAATCGCGGCAGGGTATTGCACGCTTTACGGAGACATGGCCGGAGGCCTCGCCGTCATTTCCGACGTGCCTAAAGGCATGGTTTACGCCCTCGCCGAATTGCGCAACGAGCGCCGCCCCGTCATTCCCCAGGCCTCGCTCACCAAACCACCTTCCGCCGAGCTTCGCCCCAATCAGAAAGATCAGGATACCCTCCCCCCCTATGACGTTCTCGACCGCATCTTGAAGTCCTACATCGAGGAACTCCGCAGCCCTGAAGAAATCGCCGATCGCTGCGGTTACGATCTCGAACTCGTCCGCCAGATTGCCCGCCGCGTGGATTCCAACGAATACAAACGCAAACAGGCCGCCCCGGGCTTGAAAATCACCTCCAAAGCCTTCAGCGTCGGCCGCCGCTACCCCATCGCCAATAAATTCCACGGCTAGTCCGTCCTCTAGTTTCGCGGGTGCCCATGCCTCGGTTTTACGCGTGGGGCCTATTGCAGGATTCTCCCTAACTCACCGGATCGATGGACACCATTCCAACCTCTCCTTTATCGTAGAAGTCCGGGTGCCTCGCATGCCGTTGTTCCCGTGCTTCGTAGGGGCGCTGCTTGCTGCGCCCCGATACTTGCACCGATGCTCTATATCGCCGGGCGGCAATCGGGCTGCGCCCACACGTTGCGGCTCTGGTTTCACATTTGCCTTTGTAGCGGCGGGTTTATCCCGCCAATTCTTGCCACCGTTTTTCGGGTGCCCCATCCTTGCCGTAGGCAAGGGTGGGGATTTTGTCCTTTTCTTCTCTGAAATCTTAAATCTCAAATTTGCGATTGTCGGTATTCGGCGGGTTGTCTAGCGATTGCGGCTCGCTGCCTCTGGCGTCCGCCCGAGCGCGGCCGAGGGATCTGCTTTTCGCCTTCGCTGTCATTCAGAGCCCCGATGACTTTCATCGGGGCGAAGAATCTCTAACAAAACGGCCCCTTCCTCACGAATTCCTTCTACGTCCGGAGTTTACCCCGACGCATTTTGTCGGGGTGTCTCTGTGGCTAAACGTTCTGACTGTGATCTCGAATCCTTCACCTAGACAAACCTCCCGCGCCCGCGCGAGAATCATTCGTCGAAATGGAATCCTCCTTCAATCCTGGCGATAGCGTCCGCGTCAATCTCGCGGGCATGCAGGTTGGAGCCATCACTTTCCACGCCGCGGTCACCGACGCCGTCGGCACCATTGTCAAGCAGTCTTCGGAAACCCCGCCCAAATTTCTCGTTCGCCTTCTCTTTTCATTTCGCGGAGTCACCGAAGTCGAAGTCCCCGCCGATCGCATCCGCCGTTCCTAGCGGTTGAGCTCGAATTTCTTTTTCCGGGTGCCCCATCCTTGCCGTAGGCAAGGGTGGGAATCTTTATTTTTCTCGTCAACTGCGATTTGGCGTCATCCTCTGGCCGCTGCATCCAGGTGCTTCGCAATGTGCCGCAGCGCTGCATCTCGTCCGCGAAATTCCCCGGCGCCAATTCGCTTGCCCGCCACGTGGTCGAATACATGGGTCACAAACTCGATGAGCGCTCTCCTGATGTCCTCATCCACGCGCGCCTCCTCTTCGCTCATCGCCGCGAGCACGTTGTGGTCCTCCTTCCCATCCTCGATCTGTTGCATCAACCCCACCGCTTCGCACTCGACGATGTCTCCCGTCCGCAATCGTGATTTCGTCAGCACAAAGCAGTCCACGTTCATTCCGTCCTCTGCCGTCGTGCCGAGGATAAATCCGTAAGCGAATGGGTATGCCCGCGACACTTCCACCGTGCCCTTCAGCTCGAGTGTTTTCTCATCGTGCCGATGTTTGACCTTCGACCCCGCCTCATTCTGTATAAACACTTTCATTCTTGCGGCCCCAAGTTCCAAATCTCCTCGACGCGCCCTTGAGTCTACCAAAGCGCCAGCGCATTCGAGATTGCATCGACCGCAGGAAGCGCGCATTTCATCACGAAGTAAGGCTTCTTTTTAATCTCGGTGTCCTCCCAAGTCGCTGCGGCGACAGGGATCTGCCTTTCGCCTCTCCCTTTCTAAGTGGGTGCCGCAGATGTCGATGTGTCTATGCCTCGTAGGGGCGCTGCTTGCTGCGCCCGCATGTTGAGCCTTTGTTTTTGGTTTCGCTAATCTAGCGGCCGCCTTTTGCGCCTTTTGCATCCCGATGCTTTTCATCGGGAAGGCGGGCATCTTCTTATCGGTGTCATCCCGACCGAAGCGGAGGGACCTGCTTTTCTCTTTTCCGGTGGGTGCCCCACATGCCGAGTCTGCATGTGCGTTCTCTCGGTTTTCAGGCGCGATCACCTCGGTCGCCGCGCATTCGCGGGAAATCATCCTGTCATGCGGAGTCCCTCGGGCGCCACTCCCCCGCCTCTTGGCGAGAAGAGTCTCTAATTGATCGGCCCTTGCTCCTAGGTTTCTCGCCTCTGCTCTGTGTCCTCTCTGCCTCCTTTGCACGCCGCGTTCCTCCTCCCGCCCTATTGATACTTCAACACTTGCAGCTGGATCAGGTACTGTAGCTTTACTTCTCCTAAATCCCGGGGTATAATGGTTTAGAAGCTGGTTATGAAGCCAAACTTCAAAGCGCGGGGCGCCAGCCCCGCCTTTAGATTTTATGCCCCGGAGGCCATTTCTAATCGAGACACACTCCGAAACAAGACTCGACTTAAGTCATTGAAAACAAAGGAGGGAGCCAAATTCTAATCGAGACACAATTGCCATTTGAGGATTTGGAGGATTCCTTCTGTCGAGGCAGATTCTCGTCCCCAGCGGGCTCGTCCAGCGAGCAGCCTGCGGGCCTCCGCGTCTCCGTGCTCTCCGTGGCAAATTCCTCTGAGCCAACTGACAGCAATCAATCGATACACCAAGATATTGATTCAATCGTTAAACCACCAAAAATCAATAACATCCAAAAAATCAGTCGATACAATATTGCCATTTTCAAATGCGGTTCCAGTACCCCCAATCGCACCCACGTCGGCCGAATGGATCTAAGTAAACTGACGCGCACAATCTCCCTCGTCGCCCTTCTAACTCTCCTGGCTGCACCCCTGATCCGGGCTCAAACCGCCCCCGCGCCTGCACCTGCCGTCTCGCTCACTCCCGAACAATCCCAGTTGGCGCAAAAAATCGAAGCCTATCTGCGCAATCTCTACGCCTGGGGACCGGAATATGGAGTCAAAGCCGCAACCTTCAAAGACGCGCCGCTCCCCGGCTTCTACGAAGTGACTGTCGAAGTCACGCAGAACAAACAAACCGATACCGGAACTGTCTACGCGAGCAAAGATGGCCGGTTCATTATGCGCGGCGAAATCGATGACATGGCCGGCGATCCTTTCGCTTCCACCGTCACGCTCGAACATCCCGATGGCAATCCTTCACGCGGCCCCGCGAACGCGCCCGTCACCGTCGTGGAGTTCAGCGATTTCGAATGCCCGCACTGCCGCGAACTTTTCAAGACGTTGCAAATTCTAGAGCCGCAATATCCGGGCGTGCGCGTGGTCTTCAAGGATTTTCCCCTCACCGATATTCATCCTTGGGCCAAGACCGCCGCGCTCGGGGCCCGCTGCGCCTTCAATCATTCACCGGAAGCGTTCTGGAAAGTTCACGACTCCATTTTTGAAAATCAGGATCTCATCAGCCCGGAAAATGTTTTCGACAAAGTAATGGGATTTGCGGTTGCGGCGGGACTTTCGGCGGATGAATTTCGCGCCTGCATGATTTCTCCGGACACGGAAAAAGCCGTGGACGCCAACATCGCCGATGGCATGGCGCTCAAGATCAACAACACGCCAACCGTCTTCGTCAACGGCCGGCCGCTCATCGGCGGCGAGCGTTCGCTGCTTCAGCAATCCATCGAATACGATTTGGCGAAAGTAAAAACCGCGGCTCGCGCGCCCGCAAAATCCGCGCCCTAAAATTTATGGGATCAATTTATGTTACTGGGAGGGGGTTGAACTCGGCGACGCGGGTTTCGGCTTTTTCTTCTGCTGATATTTTTTCTGAACCTGCGTGACGTAGCTTCGCGTCTCGCGGTAAGGAGGAACGCCGCGATATTGTTCGACGCGCTCCGGGCCGGCGTTGTAAGCCGCGAGCGCGAGCGAAAGATCGCCGTGATAAAGTTCCAGCAGATCTTTCAAGTAGCGCGTGCCAGCATCAATATTTTGCGCGGGGTCGAAAGGATTGACCACCGCGTAGCGCGCCGCCGTTGTGGGCAGGAGCTGCATCAATCCGAGCGCGCGCTTGCGCGAGACGGCGCGCGGATTGAAATTCGATTCCACCGCGATCACGCTCGAAAGCAAATTTTCATCGAGGCCGTATTTTTTCGCGGCGTCGCGGATCAGTTCTCCGTACGGCCCGCTGGGCGGCGGATCCGCCGGAGCTGGGAAAATATCCTCGGGCTCGATGCGCACCAGATCGTCGGGAGAGACGGCGACCATCCCGCCGCTTACGTGCAGCAAAATCTGCGTGCCGTCGCGCTCGTAGCCGCTGATGTGCACGCGAGCGCCGGAGCGCAGGACGGCGTAGTCGGCACGCGCGGTCGGCACCGAGGACAGCACCAGCACAGCGGCGATGAGGAGCGTTTTCATTCGGCTTGCGGCAGGGCGTGGGCGCGAATCGCTGCCGCTACGCCTGCTTCATCATTCGTCAGCGTAACGCGCCAGCCGAGTGATTGCAACTCCGGCGCGCTATTGGCCATCACGATTGGTACACCCGCAAACTCGAGCATGTCCCGATCGTTCCAGTTGTCGCCGATGGCCATCACGTTTTCTCGGGCAATCCCGCGGCGAGCGGCCCATTCTTCGAGCGCCGCTCCTTTCGAACTTCCTTTGTACACGGCATCGAGGATGGTGAAGTCGCGTTGCGGATATTCTGTGAATGCCAGAGAGAATTCAACTGTGGCTGAAAGCGCGGAGAGAATTTCCAGCGCGTCGCGCATGGGAGCAACGGGCCCCGAAAACATCACCTGAATGGGATCTTCGACAAGGCAATCTTCGAGCGGCGATACTTCGGCGAGGAATTCGCGATTGCGCTCGAAATAACTCTTGCGCGCGGGATCGTTGAAATCGAGTTTCTCGTAAATCACCTGGCGCTCGCGAGGACGATCGAAGACCACTGCTGCGCCGGTGCGAAACTGCGGAGTGGCTTCGAGCACGCGCCTCGCGATGGCGCGCGGCAGCAGATGTCGAAGGTGCGTCGCGCCATCCTTCGATTTGATGAGCGCGCCGTTGTTGACGATCATCGTGAGGGGGCAGGGAAGCGCCTCAGCAATCGGCCGGGCAAAATCAAATCGCCGCCCAGTGACCAGAACGATTTCGATTCCGCGCTCCGCCGCTTCGGCAATCGCAGCGGAATTGGCTTCCGGCACCTGCCACGCACTATCGAGCAGGGTGCCGTCAATGTCCATCGCAATCAGTCGAATGGCCATCGAATGATTGTAACCCGGAGGAGAGATTCAACTCGCAGAAGCAGCGTATTCCGCACTGGACATCAAGAATTCCGCCGGGCGGCGTGTGCTAGACTGCGTTTTCTATGGACAGAAAGATGGAATCGGCGATGACGCATCTGGAGTGCTCGGTGTGCGGGAAGAGGCACGAAGCTGAGCGCTTGCAGAATTTGTGCGCGTGCGGAGGGCCGCTGCTGGCGAGATACGATTTGAAAAAGGCAGCGAAGACGCTCGCCCGCGAGGCGATTCGAAATCGCGCGGCAAATATGTGGCGCTACCGCGAAGTGCTGCCGCCCGGGGAGCCGGTGACGCTCGGCGAAGGAATGACGCCGCTCATCCACGCGCGAAGACTGGGCGCGCAACTCGGCCTGGAAAATCTATTCGTGAAGGATGAAGGGCTCAATCCCACAGGCTCATTCAAGGCGCGCGGGCTTTCGGCCGCGGTGACGCAGGCGAAACTGTTGGGCGCAAAAAAACTTGCGATACCCACGGCGGGAAACGCGGGAGGCGCGCTCGCTGCGTATGCGGCGCAGGCGGGAATTCCTTGCGTGATCGTGATGCCCAGCGATACTCCGGCGGCAAATGTGATGGAGTGCATGGCGTTCGGCGCGGACGTGCGCAAGCTCGACGGGCTGATCTCCGACTGCGGAAAATATGTGGGGGAGCACAAGGAGAGCGAAGGATGGTTCGAAGTCTCCACACTCAAAGAGCCGTACCGCATTGAAGGAAAGAAAACGATGGGGTACGAATTGTGGGAGCAATTCGACGGCAAACTTCCGGACGTGATTATTTATCCGACGGGAGGAGGAGTCGGTCTGATCGGAATGTGGAAGGCATTCGATGAATTGCAGGGGATGGGCTGGATCGGAGCGAAACGGCCGCGGATGGTTTGCGTGCAGGCGGCGGGGTGCGCGCCAATCGTCGCGGCGTGGGAGAAGAAGGCAGAAACGGCGGAATTCTGGATGAATGCTTCGACAATCGCGTCGGGATTGCGCGTGCCGAAGGCGCTGGGCGACCGGCTGATCCTCCGCGCTCTGCGCGAGATGCATGGAACGGCGGTGCGCGCAACGGACGAAGAAATGCTCCAAGCGGCGCGGGAACTCGCAGCAAGCGAAGGAATTTTTGCGGCACCGGAAGGAGCGGCGACGCTCGTTGCCGCGCAAAAACTCCGCGCCAGCGGATGGATTCGGCCTGAGGAGTCGTTGGTGCTTTTCAATACAGGGTGTGGTTACAAATACAACGAAGCGTGGCAAGCCGCGCTCGAGAAATCAGACTGAAATCGCAACCGAAGCCGCCAACTGCACGACGTTCTGAGTGCAGGGTCTTTCTGATAGAATTATTTCATCCGGTGGGCGGCTAGCTCAGCTGGGAGAGCATCGCGTTCGCAACGCGGGGGTCGGGGGTTCGAATCCCCTGCCGTCCACCAAGCATTTTCCGCCCTCGCCGCTTCAGGGACTTAAGAGATGCTGTGTCTGGCATCCTGTACGTGGGCCAGTGGCATCCGAGCATTTTTCCAGTTTCCGCGTCCAAACTATCAAGTGCCAGTGCTTGCGAAATTGCATCACATGGTGAAGTTGGCGAGAGGGCGACGAGCGGCCTCGTCGAGGGAGGATTGAACTTGCAAGCGTTTTGGCAGGACATGCGCTACGGGATGCGGATGCTGGCGAGAAGTCCGGGCTTTTCGGCGCTCGCGGTGCTGGCGCTCGGGCTCGGCATTGGCGCGTCCACCGCAATTTTCAGCGTGATTGAAAACGGGCTGCTCAACCCATTCCCCTACGCGGACGCGAAGCGATTGGTGGTCGTGCAGATCCACAATACGGACGATAGCGTCCCGGGCGGGCGCGTGTCATTCTCTCCCGCGGAATTCGGGGACTACTCGCGGCAGAATCACGTGTTCGATTGGACGATTGGAAGCACGTTCGACGACGTTCTCTACAAAACAAGCGAGGGAACGGAGCAATTTCGCGGGACGTTCGTCACGCCGAATACATTTGAGGCGCTGGGGGTGCCGGCGATGCTGGGACGCGGAATCGAAATGGCTGACGGCGCGGCCGGTGCGCCGCCGGTATTCGTAATGCGCCACAAGCTCTGGAAGGCGCAATTCAACTCTGACCCCGGAATATTGAACAAGACGTTCGTGTTGAACGGTACCTCGTGCACATTGGTGGGAATTATGCCGCCGCGATTTGCGTGGGAGAACGCCGACGTCTGGATTCCTCATTCGATCACCCCTGAAGATTTTACGGCGTCATATCCTCCCCTGCATACGTGGTTTCTGCTCGGGCATTTGAAACCCGGCGTGAAGATGCGCGAGGCGCAAGCTGACTTAACCGTCGTCGCGAAGCAAATGTCGGGCGTTTATCCCAAGCAATACCCGAGCCGATTCACGGTGCAGGTAATGACGCTGGCGGATTATGAGGTCGGGGATTTTCGCACTACACTTTTCATCGTTCTTGCCGCGGTGGGCCTGTTGCTGCTCATCGGCTGCGCAAACGTGGCCAACCTGCTTCTCGCGCGGGCCACGGTTCGGGAAAAGGAATTCGCGATACGCGCGGCGCTGGGAGCGAGCCGCGCAAGAATTGTGCGACAGCTTCTGGCGGAGAGCGCACTGCTGGCAATCGGCGGCGGAGGGCTGGGTGCGCTGCTGGCGTGGGCTGGATTGAAAGTGATGGTCCGGCTGATTCCCGAGTTTGTGCTTCCGCTGGAAGCGGTGATCCAGCTGAATGCGCCGGTGCTGGTATTCGCGATCGGCGTGACGGCGATGACGGTGCTGATATTCGAATTGGTTCCGGCGCTGCAGGTATCGCGACGGGATTTGAACGATCCGCTGCGTGACAGCGGAAAGGGCCTCAGCGGTGGTTCGGGACATGCGCAGGTGAGAAATGCGGTAGTCGTTTCCGAAGTAGCGATATCGCTCATGTTGCTTGTCGGCGCGGGATTGCTGATGAGGAGTTTTGCGGCGCTTCGAGCGGTGCACCTTGGATTGAAACCGGATCACGTGCTGGTGATCCGGCTGCCGTTGCCACAGGACCGCTACAAAACTGCCGCGCAGGTAGAAGGATTTTTTCGCCCGCTGCTTGAGCGACTAAGGAACCTGCCGGGCGTGGTAGACGCCACGGAGACGAGTGCGCTGCCGCCTTATGGGGGTCTTCCGAGCGAGATCGAGATCCCCGGAAAGACCCATTCGGAAAAATGGCTTTCCGCTTACCAGCTCTGCAGTGACGGATATTTTTCGACACTGCGAATCGCATTTGCTGAGGGCAGGGGATTCACGGAAGCGGAGGTCAATGCGGCCAGGAAAGTTGCCGTCGTCAATCAAACTTTTGCGCGGAAATTTCTTGTTGGCAGCGAACCGATTGGACAGCGCTTCCGCCTGCTAGACGCGGAGACCCTTCCAGATCCTGTGAAGGACGCGTGGTTCGAAGTCATTGGAGTTGTCGCGGACGTGAAGAATCAAGGCTTGCAGAACCCCATAACGCCGGAGGCTTGGGTACCGTACACGATAACGGGCTCCTATTTCCGCGGCGTGCTGATTCGTACCGCGCAGGAGCCGATGACGATGCTGAAACCCGTGCAAAGCGAAATCTGGGCGACGGACCCCGGCGTGGCGCTCACGTTGAAAGGAACACTCGAAGGGTATATCGATTCTTTTTCGTATTCGCAACCGAGATTCGGATTTCTGTTGATGGGGATTTTTGCCGGCGCCGGACTGGTTCTTGTGGCCATCGGAGTGTACAGCGTCCTCTCCTACACTACTGCACGGCGCACACACGAGATCGGAATACGCATGGCACTGGGCGCGCAGCCCGGCGACGTATTGCGGCTTGTCCTCGGGCACGGAGGGAAACTGGCGCTTGCCGGGATT
The DNA here is from genome assembly GCA_050747245.1 of Candidatus Acidiferrales bacterium. Lineage (GTDB taxonomy): Bacteria > Acidobacteriota > Terriglobia > Acidiferrales > UBA7541 > JBOGNO01. The sequence goes on along the minus strand of JBOGNO010000014.1, from coordinate 52,710 downwards.
GTTATTGGCCTGGCGGCTTCGCTTGCACTGACGCGCCTGATGTCCAGCATCCTCTTCGGAGTGAAAGCCAGCGATCCGGAAACGTTTGTCGCTGTTGCGGCGCTGCTTCTGGGAGTGACTCTGGCGGCCTGCTACTTTCCTGCGCGGCGTGCAATGCGCGTGGATCCGATCAAAGCTTTGCGCTACGAGTAGCGGGGCAGGCAAGCAAGCTGTGCGTCGTGGCCCTTGGGCGGCTCGAAGTAAACGCGATCGCCCTCTCCAAGTTTTCCTGCCAGGGAAGTCGAGATTTTCGTAGCTCCTCGCAAATCCGTGATTCGTGTCCGCCTTAGAGACCGAGTCGTCCCACAAACGGGCACATAGCCGCAGTTTCGGGATCCGATCCTCACGCTAAGAAGCTGCAACAGCATGATTTACGCACGACAAGCTGTGGATGGGCAATTGCGGAGAATCATGGATTGGCGTGGAGGTGTATGTGGGGACTCTCTGGCAAGACCTGCGATACGCAATGCGGATGCTGGCGAAATCCCCGGGCTTCGCGGCTGTGGCAGTGCTGACGCTGGCGCTGGGAATCGGGCCGAACGCCGCAATATTTTCTGTAGTGAATGCCTTGCTGCTGCGGCCATTGCCGTACGTGCATCCGGAGCAGATTGTGGTGATGCGCGAGTCCACCAAGCGCCTTGCCGATGTATCGGTGTCTTATCTAAATTTCCTCGATTGGCGACAGCAAAGCCATTCATTTGCGCAGATGGCCGCTGCACACAACAGGGGCTTCAATTTCGCTGGCGCCGGCGAGCCAGAAAACATCAACGGCTACGCCGTATCTCCGGAATTCCTGAGACTGCTCGATGTTCGGCCGCTCTTGGGACGAGACTTTCTTCCGCAAGAGGAGAAGCCGGGGACCACACCTGTGGCCATCCTCGGATACAACCTTTGGCAATCGCATTTTGGAGGCGATCCACTGGCGATCGGCAAGAGCATCACACTCGACGGACGCAGCTTCACAATTGTAGGCGTTCTGCCGCCCGCGTTTCGATTCCTGGATACGGCGGATTTGCTTGCGCCAATGGGCGTGTGGGCCGGTGAGATGACGGAACGCGGCGATCGCGGCGACATGGACGTGATCGGGCGGCTCGCCCCGGGCGTGACGCTCGCTCAAGCGCAAGCGGAGATGGACGCTATTGCGGCGCGGCTCGCCAGCGAATATCCAAAGGAAAATACGGGCTTCGGCGTGAATATGACCACGATTCGCGAGGAACTTGTGAGCGACAGCCGCACCGAGGTGCTCGTAGTGTTTGGCGCCGTGCTGTTTGTCCTGCTCATCGCTTGCGTCAACGTCGCGAATCTTTTTCTGGCGCGCAGCGCGGCGCGCGCGAAGGAAATCGCGGTGCGGCAGACGTTTGGGGCGAGCCGCGGCCGCATCATCCGGCAACTGCTGACAGAAAGCGTACTGCTGGCGGCGTTCGGCGGCGGCCTGGGACTGGTCCTCGGCATCTGGGGCATCACCGGGCTCGGGCATTTAATGCCGGCAGATTCATTCCAGATGATGGACGTCCGCCTGGACAGGATGGTGATGCTTTTCATCGCCGTCACAGTGGTACTGGTCGCTCTCGCATTCGGGTTGTTTCCCTCACTGCAAGCCTCGAGATCGGACATTCAAGAGACTCTGAAAGAGGGCGAACGCGGCGCGACGGCGGGAGCGAGGCAACATCGTTTGCGCGGCGCGCTGGCAATTGCGGAGACGGCACTGGCTCTTGTGCTCCTTGCGGGCGCGGGACTGATGTTGAAGAGCATGTACAGGATCCTGCGAGTGAATCCGGGCTTTCAGCCGCAGCATGTCCTGCAGATGGAGATGAATCTGCGATCCGTACCGCACACCGATAAAGCAGCGCTGCTGAGTTTCTGGCAACAAGTGCTGAGCCGCGTGAGTCAAGTGCCGGGCGTAGAGTCAGCGGCGCTGGGAACGGTAATTCCGCTCACGGGCAATCACGATCGCACAGACATCACCATCGAAGGCCAACCGCTGCCCGCTGCCGGAGAATTTCCGCATCCGGACTATCACATCATCAGCGCGGGTTATATTCATGCCATGGGCATCGCGCTGCTGCGCGGGCGCGCATTCACGGACGCAGACAACGAAACGGCGCCGCAAGTTGTGCTCATTAATGCGACGCTGGCGAATCGCTACTGGCCCAATGAGGATCCCACGGGCCGAAGAATTTTGTTTGGGCAACCAGGCTCAAACAAGCCTTGGGCCACGATCGTGGGAGTAGTTGGCGACACGAAACTTTACGGCCTGGCGAATCCTGCGCGTTTCGAGGTGTACATTCCGTACCGCCAGTCGCCCACAAATGACATGAACTTGGTTGTCAGATCCTCGCTCGATCCGGCTGGATTGACGCCGGAGATTCGTTCTGCGGTAGCCTCCGTGGACAAGAGCCAGCCGATATTCGGGATCGAAACGATGAATCAAGTGGTCGACGATTCTGTCGCCTCGCGGCGCGTGACGCTCATACTTCTCGGGCTCTTCAGCGCGCTGGCGATGATCCTCGCGAGCGTGGGAATTTATGGCGTGATGGCTTATAACGCGGCGCTGCGAACGCATGAGATCGGCGTGCGCATGGCTCTTGGCGCGCAACGGAGGGACGTGTTTCGGCTGGTGCTGGGGCAAGGAACGAGGATGGCGCTCTGGGGCGTGGGCCTGGGAACTGTGGGCGCGCTGGGTCTTACTCGTTTGCTTTCGAGTTTGCTTTTCGAGGTAAACGCGAACGATCCAACAACATTCCTTGCGGTTGCTGCTGCGCTCGTTCTCGTATCGCTTACGGCGTGCTACCTTCCAGTGCGGCGCGCCGTGCGCGTGGACCCTATGGTGGCGTTGCGTTACGAATGAAACTGGGATCCTGAAGGAAAGGAGGCTCAGTGGAAACGTTTTTGCAAGACATAAAGTACGGCATTCGCGTGCTCGCGAAGGCGCCGGGATTCACCGCTGTCGTGGTGCTTTCACTCGCGCTGGGAATCGGCGGAAATGCAACCGTTTTTAGCTGGGCCGAGGCGGCGCTGCTCCACCCGCTCTCGGGTGTGAAAAATTCCGAACAGATTGTGGCCTTGGAGACCGTCATGCCCGACGGCGAATTCCACACCAGTTCCTATCCTGACTACCTGGATTTCCGGGAACAGAACCATGTCTTCGCCGGGATGATTGGCAACGAACTCGTTGCCGTGAATATGAAGCTCGCGAACGAGGAACAGGCGCAGCGGAATTGGGGGCTGATCGTCACGGAAAATTATTTTGACGTGCTTGGAGTACCTGCTGCGATTGGACGTACGTTCCACGCGAGTGATGATCGCGGCGCGGGTTCCGATCCGTTCATCGTGCTGAATTACGGATTCTGGAAACAACGCTTCGGCGGAGACACGGCGGTCGTGGGGCAGAGCGTTGAGCTCAACCAGCACGTTTTTACCGTGATTGGCGTCGCTCCACAGGGATTCCGCGGCGCCATCGTCGGCATAGACGCGAATTACTTTGTGCCTATGATGATGCAGCCGCAAGTGCTCCCCGGCGAAAGCATCGTATTGCGCGGCCCGGCGTTTGTGCACATTCTGGGACGACTTAAGGCCGGCGTTAGTCTTGAGCAAGCTCGGGCTGAGATGAATGCGATCGCCGCGCGGCTTGCGCGCGAATATCCCGACAGCAGCAAGCACGTCGGCGTCTACGTTTGCCCGATCTGGGATGCACACTACGGTCTGCAAAATCTTCTCCTTCCTGTGCTGGTCCTTCTGAGTGCCGTTGTGATTTTTGTGCTGCTCATCGCATGCGCGAACGTTGCTAATCTGCTGCTCGCGCGGGCCACCGTGCGCGAGAGGGAAATTGCCATTCGCTCCGCACTCGGGGCAGGCCGCGGGCGGTTGGTGCGGCAGTTGCTTGTGGAAAGCCTGCTGCTGGCGCTTGCGGGCGGCGCGGGCGGCGTGTTCGTCGCGCTATGGAGTTCGCACTGGCTGGCCTTCTTCTTTCCTCCCGCGCATTTGCCCGTGGGTCTGGCGCTCGGAGTGAATGGCGGTGTGCTGCTTTTCACGCTGGCGATTACGATTTGTTCCGGCGTGATCTTCGGGCTGGCTCCCGCGCTTGCGGCTTCGCGAGCGAATTTGAACGCTTCGCTGAAGGAAGGAGCGCGCCGGTCCGCCGCGGGTCCTGTCCGCCGTCGGCTTCGAGATTTGCTCGTGGTCTCGGAAATCGTGCTGGCGGTCGTACTTCTGGTGGGTGCGGGACTCCTGGTGCGCAGTTTGCACGCAGCTGAATCCTCCAGCCCGGGCTTCAATGTGGATCATGTGCTGCTGATGGCGATGGATTTGCGCTCAAACGGATATTCCGACGATCAATCCGCTGCCTTCTATGAGCGGCTTCGCGCCCGAGTCGAATCTCTGCCAGGGGTGAAAGGCGTCACCTACGAGAGATGGGTGCCGCTTTGGTTCACCGGCCACGGCGACACGAGGCCGACTATTGAGGGCTATGCGCTAAGACCCGGCGAAGTTCCCAACATTGATTATAACGTTGTGGGGCCGGGTTATTTTTCCACCATGCAGATTCCGATTTTATCCGGCCGGGAATTTCGTGCTCAGGATGGTGCCCAATCGCCGCTGGTCTGCATAGTCAATGAAATCATGGCGCAGCGCTATTGGCCCGGCGAGAACCCCGTCGGACACCGCCTCAATGATTGGAATATGTGGTGGACGGTCATCGGCGTCGCCAAGGATTCGAAATATCGCAGCATGAACGAGCAGCCGGAATCCTTTCTCTATTTTCCTTTCTCGCAAGACACCGGAGCGGACGCGAACATCCTGATTCGAACCGAAGGAGAACCTGCCGCTTTTTTGGGAGCGGTCAGGGAACAGGTACGCGCGCTCGATCCCAGCGCGCCCATTCTCGAATCGGATGACCTGTCGCAACTTCTTCGTGTCTCATTGTTCGCCAATCGCGTGGCAGCCACGCTTGCGGCCGTGCTCGGTTTGCTGGGCCTCGCTCTGGCGATGCTGGGAATTTATGGCGTGCTTTCATACTCGGTTAGCCAGCGCACGCACGAGATTGGAATTCGCATGGCGCTCGGAGCAAAGCCTGCGGACGTGCTGCGCCTGGTGGTGGGGCACGGCATGCGCTTGACGACGGTGGGGCTTGCGCTTGGGCTGGGCGCCTCGCTGCTCGCCACGCAGATGATTGCGAGTCTACTCTATGGCATTAGCGCGAGCGATCCGCTGACGTTTGTGGGCATGGCGCTGGTCCTAGCCGTGGTTGCGTTTGCCGCCTGTGTCATTCCGGCGCGGCGAGCCATGCATGTGGATCCCTTGGAGGCTTTGCGGTACGAATGAGCACACTATGAACGCATTTCTTCAAGACCTTCGTTACGCACTTCGGATGCTGCTGAAGTCGCCGGGATTTACGGCGGCGGCAGTACTGACTTTGGCGCTCGGCACCGGCGCGAACACCGCGATTTTTAGCATGGTGAACTGGCTGGTGTTGAAACCCCTGCCAATTCAAAATCCGGGGGAGCTAACGTATCTCTCATATATACGACGGGGGCCGTCGGATAGCAGTTTCTCGAATCCCGAGTTCGAGCAAACTCAAAAACAGACTCACGATGTCTTTCGCGATGAAGCTGCGCAGATATTTGGCGGCTCGATGGGGCCGCAGTCATCCGCAGACGGACTGACCGTGGATGGCAAGACAGAACCTCTTGAAGCCGTCTTCGTTAGTGGAAACTTCTTCTCAGTCGTTGGCGTTCAGCCGTATCTAGGGCGATTCATTTTGCCCTCGGAAGGCCATGTGGCTGGTGCGGATCCCGTCGTCGTACTCAGCTATCGTTATTGGAAAAGACGGTTTGCTGGTGATCCTGCGATCATGGGAAAGAAAGCAGCTGTGAATGGTCATGCGGTGACCATCATTGGCGTCACCAGGCCGGATTTCTGGGGAATCACGCCCATTGTAGAGACACAGGGATTTCTGCCTCTTGGAATGTCCACGGCGAACCCGGATATGAGCCTGGTTTCTTGAATGACGCAAAGGCTCGAAACTGCGTCATCATCGCGCGCTTAAAGCCCGGCGTAAGCCGCCGCCAGGCGCAGGCAGCGATTGACACATTCACACCCGCCCTGTTGACGCAATTTCCCAGACCCGATAAGGAGAATTATCTGAAGGTCTCTCAGCTTCGCTCACCCGGAATGTTTAACGACGCGACCGGCAGCAATCCTCTTCCGCGCGTGGCCGCCCTGTTTCTTTCGCTGGCGATTATGGTCCTGGCGCTGGCGTGCATCAACGTGGCAAACCTGACGCTGGCCCGCTCGGCCGGCCGTCAGCGCGAAATGGCCGTGCGCTCCGCGTTGGGCGCAGGGCGCCTGCGCCTCGTGCAACAGTGGCTCACCGAGAGTTTGCTGCTCGCACTTCTTGGTTGTGCGGGAGGCGTATTCGTCGGCTACGCCGTGAGCAGGGCTATCGGTTCGATTCCCATCGCCACACAAGTGACGATGGTCTTGGATTTTCATTTCGACTGGCGAGTGTTCGTTTTCTCTCTGGCGATCACGACGCTCGCGGCGATCCTTTCTGGAATCTTCCCGGCGCTGCGCGCGTCGCGCGCGAATATGAATGAAGTCCTTCATGAAAGCGCGCGGACGATGACAGGGCCAAAGAGCCGCTTGCGCAGCATCCTGGTTGTCGCCGAAGTCGGAGGAGCATTGGCTCTCTTGATTGTCGCCGGTCTTTTCGTCAAGAGCCTGGGAATCGCCGCCCGCGCAAAGCTGGGATTTGCACCGGATCACGTGCTCAATCTCAGAGTGGAGCCCGCGGAGATCGGTTACACCCAAGCGCAAACGGAAGCGTTTCATCAAGCAATGCTGGAGCGCGTGCGCGCGCTTCCCGGCGTTGATTCGGCAAGCCTCGCGCTGATGGCGCCGCTGGCGGACAACGTTCTCGGCAGCGGCGTGTTGGTTTCGGGGCAAACCCTGCCGCCGGGCGAAAATGCTCCCTATGCTGATTTTAACGCAGTCTCTCCCGGACATTTCACCACTCTCCAAACGCCCTTGCTCAGCGGCCGCGATTTTACTTCGGGAGACTCCGCCGGCGCCCCCCGCGTCGCCATCATCAATCAAGCAATGGCAGAAAAATTCTGGCCCAACCAGGATCTGCTGGGGAAGCAGTTTGCCCGCCCCAAAGATCCGAATACAGCCATAACCGTCGTTGGCGTCGCGGGGAACTCGCGTATCGGCGGCCTCTACGGGCCATTCAATGAATGTTTTTATGTTCCGCTGGCGCAGAACTACAACTCCGCAGTGACGTTGCAGGTTCGCGCAGCAGGCGCCCCGGAGAGTATGGCGCTTCCTGCAACTGGCGCGATCCACGCCATTGAGTCGACCATGCCCGTGACCGGCGTCGAGACAATGAGGCAGGCCGTGAGCGGCGTCAACGGCCTCCTGCTTTTTGAACTCGGCGGCGGACTCGCGGGCGCGATGGGATTGTTGGGGCTGGTGCTTGCGATTGTCGGCGTGTACGGAGTGATTGCATTTACCGTGAGCCAGCGGACTCATGAAATCGGAATCCGCATGGCCCTTGGCGCGCAGCCCGGCCAGATTTTGAAATTGATGTTCCGGCATGGGCTGATACTCACTGCGGTGGGATTGATTCTCGGCCTACTTCTGGCATCCGCCGGTGGCCAATTTGTCGAGGAGTATCTTTCCGGCCTGAGTCCAAGGGATCCGGGAACTTTCTTTCTTGTTTCTTCGTTGTTGCTGGTAGTCGCACTTCTGGCGTGTTGGATTCCGGCGCGGCGGGCGATGAAAGTGGATCCGCTCGTGGCCCTGCGGCACGAATAGAGGGAGAGCGCGTGGGAAATTTCATTCAGGATTTGAAATACGCAGTCCGCATGCTGATCAAGTCGCCGGGATTTGCGGCAGCGGCAGTGATTACGCTCGCCCTGGGGATCGGCGCGAACACAGCCATTTTCAGCTTTGTGAATGCCTGGATTATTAAACCGCTCGCTTATCCGCAGAGCGACCAGCTGTACGTTCTGCTCTCGCATGACGAAAAGAAAGGTTGGACGGAATATCAGGTCACATCTACGGCGGACTTTTTTGATTATCAAAATCAAGGCACGGCTTTTCAGGGGATGTCTGCATGGACCAGCTGGCAATTCGATCTGACGGGAAACGGATCGCCGGTTCGCACGATCGGCGGCCGCGTGAGCTGGAATTTTTTCAACACACTGGGCGTTAAGCCGATGTTGGGGCGCGACTTTCTCCCCGAAGAGGATCAACCCGGGGCGGGGCACGCAGTTATTTTGAGCCGGGGCTTGTGGGAATCGCGGTTTGCCGGAGATCCGCATGAAATCGGTAGGACAGTGACGATTGACGGTGAGTCTTACGTCGTGGTCGGCGTGATGCCCGCGGATTTTCTGTTCCCACTCATGGGCCGCGCGAATCTCTGGACGCCGCTGGCGCTCAGCGATAAAGAGCGAACGGACCGAGCGGCAATGTGGCTCTATGGGTTTGGCCGGCTGAAACCCGGAGTCACCCCGCAACAAGCGAGCGCTGAAATCATTGCGATCGCTCATCACCTCCAGGCGCTCTATCCAAAAACCAACACAAACCAAACGACACTGCTCAGCCCCATGACGCTTGAAATCGGCAAGAACGAGGGAACGCAACAGCTGCAGCTCTGTTTTTGGATCGTCGGCTTGGTATTGCTGATTGCCTGTGCCAACGTGGCGAATTTGCTGTTGGCGCGCGCGGCGCAAAGGACCAAGGAATTTGCTGTGCGCGGAGCTCTGGGAGCAACGCGCGGACGCGTGATCCGTCAGTTGCTCACCGAATCGGGTTTGTTGTTTCTTCTTGGCGGAGGGGGCGGCGTGCTGTTCGGCGCCTGGGGGCTGCACTGGATTGAATCCTCTATCCCTGACGCGGTGCGCGGTTATCTGGTGAATTTCGGCCGTGTGGATTTGGACTGGATCACGCTGTCTTTTACTTTCGGAATTGCCCTCTTCTGCGGAATGATGTTCGGGCTGGCTCCGGCGCTGCAAGGATCGCGTCTGGACTTGAATCGCATGCTCAAGGAAGGGGCGGGGCAGGTGTCGGGACGGCGGCACGCAGCGCTGCTGCGCCGCGTATTCGTCACCAGCGAAATCGCACTTGCCGTCGTTGTCCTGATTTCCACCACGTTGCTGGTCGAAAGTTTCGTACGCATGGTGCGTTCCGACCTGGGCTTCCAGCCGCAGAAGTTGTGGACAGCGCAAGTGCTGATTCCCAAGACCAAGTACGCAGGCGATCAAGAGATTAGGAATTTTTATGATCGGATTCTCGGTCGCGTCCGCGCGCTGCCGCAAGTTGCGGCGGCAAGCGCGAGTGTGTATGTGCCGTTCGGAGAATCGAGCGCAAGCGTAGTGATTCACGTCGCGGGGCGTCCTCCGGTGCAGCCGGGGGAAGAAGTGGGAGCCAGCTACTACGCGGTGCTCCCCGATTATTTTTCGACCATGCGGATTCCACTGGAGCGCGGACGCGGATTCACCGGGCAGGACGGTGCTACCGCTCCGCACGTCGCGCTTATCAATGAAACGCTCGCACGCCAGCAGTGGCCGAAGGAAAACCCCATCGGGCAGCAAATGGAGTTTTCCGAGCAGCATTCGCGCGTCACGATTGTGGGGATTGTGCAAGACGTGAGGACATTCCGCCGCCAGGCCCGGCCGCAGCGCCAGATGTACGTTCCATTCGCTCAGTTTCCCAGCTCCTACATGTCGCTTGTGGTTCGCGCGAAAGGGGACGATTCTTCGGTCGCCAACGCAATTCGCGATGCCGTCTGGGCCGTTGATCCGGACCAGCCGGTCTCCGAAGTAAAAACTATGAACCAGTGGATCACGGAAAGTGATGCCGGCAACCAGGTCATGACGCAACTGATTGGTTTTTTCGGCGCGCTGGCGCTCTTCTTGTGCGTGATTGGGATTTACGCAGTGATGGCGCATTCGGTGGCGCAGCGCACTCATGAGATTGGCATCCGCATGGCGCTCGGTGCGGAGCCGGTCCATCTGCTTCGCATGATTGTGGGGCAGGGAATGCGGCTGACACTCATCGGAATCGTCTGCGGGACACTCGCCGCTCTGGGCTCCACGCAGTTTCTGGCGTTCGTGCTGTATAACACCACACCGCGCGATCCGGCGGCATTCACCGGAGTGGCGGTCATCTTTGCCATGGTCGCATTCGGAGCGTGTTGGATTCCGGCGCGGCGGGCCATGAGAGTGGATCCGCTCGTCGCGCTGCGACATGAATAAGAGGTAAGGCCGTGGGAAATTTGATGCAAGATTTGAAATACGCACTCCGCATGTTGATCAAATCGCCGGGATTTACGGCGGTGGCGGTGCTGACGCTCGCGCTCGGCATCGGTGCGAACACGGCCATTTTCAGCGTGATAAACGGAGTGCTGCTGAAGCCTCTTCCATATCCACAACCGGATCACCTGGTGGCCGTCTTCGGCCGGTTCACAAACATCGGGCTGCCCAAAGACCAAAACTATTTTTCGATTCCGGAATTCGCGGACCTCAAAGAATTGAACAAGAGCTTTTCCGACGTGGCTCTGGTTACCACCGATAGTTTCAATCTTACCGGAAGCGGAAGGCCCGAACGCGCAACCGGAATCGACGCAACACCGAACTTTTTTGCGCTGCTTGGCTTGCGACCCGTCTTGGGGCGATTTTTTATTCCGGAGGAAGGCCAGGCCGGCCGCGACCAGGTGGTTGTGATCAGTTCCGGACTTTGGAAGCGGCGGTACGCAAGCGATCCAAACATAGTGGGCCGCACGATCGAGGTCAACGCGAAGCCCATGACCGTCGTGGGAGTTTTGCCAGAGAATTTTCATTTTCTGGTGGACGCGGACATGTGGAAGCCTCTCGCCTTCGTTCCCGCGGATCTCGCTCCCGATAACCGGGGCAATCACGGATACCTCGCGTTTGGACGAATCAAGCCGGAACTCTCGCTCGCGCAAGCTCGTGCGGACATGAAGACGGTGACGAAGGAAATGATCGCGCGTACGGCCAATTATCCGTACAACGAATACAATTTTGAAGTCGAACTCGTCCCTTTGCTCGAGCAGACCGTCGGCGACATCAAACTGGCGCTCTGGGTGCTCGTGGGAGCGGTGGGATTTGTGCTGCTCATCGCGTGCGCCAACGTGGCCAACCTTTTGCTGGCGCGTGCTTCCGCGCGCGAACGCGAGATGGCTATCCGCGCGGCGCTGGGCGCAGGAGCGGGACGCTTGGTGCGGCAGATGCTGACAGAAAGCTTGTTGCTCGCGACTCTCGGTGGAATCGCTGGAGTTTTTCTGGCGCCGTGGGCGCTGCACGCAATCGTTGGACTCGGCGGGGTTTCGCTGCCAAGAATTGCGGACGTAAAGATTGATCGCTGGGTACTCGCGTTTACGGCCGCACTCACGATCCTGACCGGAGTTCTTTTCGGGCTTGTGCCCGCGTGGCAGGCAGCGCGCCGCGTTCCCATCGAGGATCTGAAAGAAGGCGGACGCAGCGGCGCCGGAGGAAGCTCGACAAGCGGCGTCAGAAAAATTCTGGTCGCGGCAGAAGCCGCAATCTCGGTTGCCCTTCTGGTGGGCGCAGGATTGCTGTTGCGGAGTTTTATGAGCGTGCTCGGCGTCGATACGGGAGTCCATGCGCAAAACGTGCTGACGATGCGCGTCTCGCTGCCGGATGAAAAATACGCCAAGCGAGAACAGGTTACAGAATTCTATCGCGAGGTGCTGGAGCGTGTGCGACATCTGCCGGGAGTGAAGGCCGCGGGCGCCACAGCGGTACTCCCGCTGACAGGCATCGGAGGATCGGGAACAACCACGGTGGACACGCAGGCGGTCCCAGCCGATCAAAGGACTCCGGAAGCGGACTGGAGGCCCATAACGCCGGGATATTTCGAGGCCATGAATATTCCGCTCTTGCGCGGACGGGCTTTTTCCGAAAGCGACACAACCACCTCTGCAGCCGTGGCCATTGTGGATGATACCTTCGCGCGAGAATACTGGCCGAACGAGGATGCCGTCGGCAAGCGCGTGCATTTGGGCTCGCAGGGCTCGATGGCGCCTTGGATGACGATTGTCGGCGTGGTTGCACATGTCCGGTATTACGCGTTCGAAGCTCCTTCGCGCGTCGAGTTGTTCTGGCCGGAAGCGCAGCGGCCACGCAGCGGCATGAGCCTGGCGATTCAGACGGGGCAGAATCCGCTGGGCCTCGCAGCCGCGGTGGAAAGTGAAATCTCCGCCGTAGATCCGGACCAGCCTGTGTACGAAGTACGGACCATGGATCAAATCAAGTCGGAGTGGATGTCGCAACGCTTTTTGACCACACTGCTGGTAGGAATGTTTGCTGCAGTGGCGCTGGCGCTTGCCTCCGTGGGAATTTTTGGAGTGATGGCCTACTTCGTGACGCGGCGAACCCAGGAAATTGGGATACGGATGGCACTCGGGGCCGAGCCAAGGGACGTCATGCGCATGATCATGAAGCAAGGTGCGGGGCTCGTGGCCATCGGGCTGGCCGTGGGAGTTGTAGTGGCGCTGGGGCTGACGCGGCTGATCAGCAGTTTGCTGTATGGCGTCAGCGCGGCGGACCCGATTACGTATGGGAGTGTGGTAGTTCTTCTTATGTCCGTCGCGGCCGCAGCCTGCTACATCCCGGCGCGACGTGCCATGAGCGTGGACCCACTGGTAGCGCTGCGGCACGAGTAGCCGACGGGCAGGGCCGGCCTGCGAGGCGGGGCCCAGATGAGCCGAGTTTGGAGTGTCGCGGCCGGAAGACTTGAGACTCCTAACTAGCATTTGTGTCTCGATTAGGATTTGCCTCGATCCTTTGTTTTCAACTACTTAGCCCACATCTTGTTTCTGAGCGTGTCTCGATTAGAAATTGCCTCCCGGCCAGAAAAAGCCGAAAGGCGGGGAGTTGTCCCCGCCTCCGCTTACAGCTTCGAATTTGACATTTGATACTAGCACAGCGTCTAGAATAAGTAAAGTACTAGAACCATATAAAAATTAGGAAACGAGGATTGGCTGGAAGGCTCGGAAGCCATCCGTGTGCCAATGGGACGCAGCATCGAGCGAAGCTCGTGAAGCGATGGGTAGACGCGGACGAAAGATTCAGCGAGCGCGCGGTTTGCAGTCGAGAACTTAATCCGATAGAATGGGCGACTTAGAAGCAGCGCGGGGAAATCAGAACTCACATTGGCGCTGCGCAATCTATTCAACCCACTAGGATTAGCGGCTCAGGATGGCGGACGAACACTACGCATTTATCGACGATGTGGACGCCGCTCCCGATTGCCCTGAACCTGCCGTAGAAGAAATTCCCGCCTGGATGGACGGAAGCGTCCGCATCGGCATTCACACTTCCATAGCAGGGGATTTTACGGCGGCGCTGGATGCCGCGCACAAACTAGGAGCCAATGCGCTGCAAATTTTTTCCGCAAGCCCGCGAATGTGGGCGGGGCTCAGCGGCGGAAATCGAATGGCGAGCGCGGCTGCGGAGCGATTCCGCGCGCGACGCTTGGAGCTGGGACTGGGGCCGCTCGTCATTCACTGCAATTACCTGATCAATCTGGCTTCGCCGGACCGCATGCTGCGCACGAAATCCACGCAGGCGTTTCACGAGGAAATCGTGCGGGCCGTGGAGCTGGGAGGCGACTATCTGGTGCTGCATCCGGGGAGCGGGCGGGGCGCGGCGGCGTGGGACGCGATCACAGCGATCAGCGAGGGACTGCGACAAGCGGCGCGAAACGTTAAGATGCACGGGCTGCGAATCTTGCTGGAGAATACGGCGGGGCAGGGCAGCACAGTGGGAGCGCGATTCGAGGAATTGAAAGCGATTTTGGACGCTTGCCCGGAATTGCCGCTGGGAATTTGCATGGACACGGCGCACGTATTCGCAGCGGGATATGACGTGCGAACCGTTGAAGGTTTGGAGCGCGCACTGCGGGACATCGCGAACACGGTGGGGCTGGAGCGGCTGTTCCTTGTGCACGCGAACGATTCGAAGGCGCCACTCGCGTCACACCTGGACCGGCACCAACACATCGGCAAGGGGCATATCGGGCTTGCAGGGTTCCGGCAAATCGTGAATCACCCGTTGCTGGCGGGACGGCCGTTCATTCTTGAAACGCCGATTGATGCCCCCGGTGACGACCGCAGGAACGTGCGGACATTGTGGACGCTCGCAGGCCTACAAGCAAAGCAGGCTCCGCCAGCGGCAAACGGGTTCACGATGTTTCGCGGAGAACGTGGGGGCCGCGCGAACAGACGCGCAAGGACGGCGAGGAAGAGCCGCAGCGCTAGCCGAATCAAACCAAGAAAACAGAAAAAGGCGGGAAGGAAATAAACCTTGGCAGATTACGAACCGCAGAAGATCGAAGCGAAGTGGCAGAAAGTGTGGGACGAGCGTGGCGCGTTCGACGCCGTGGACGGCGACGCGGCGCGGCCGAAATATTACGTTTTGGAAATGCTGCCGTATCCCTCCGGGACGCTGCACATGGGCCATATGCGGAATTACACGATCGGCGATGCGGTGGCGCGATACAAGCGCATGCGCGGATTGAACGTGCTGCACCCGATTGGCTGGGATTCATTCGGGTTGCCGGCGGAAAACGCGGCCATTAAGCACGGGATCGCGCCGCGCGACTGGACGAATTCGAATATCTCGCAGATGAAAGCAGTGTGCCAGCGCTTCGGATTCAGTTACGACTGGCGGCGCGAGATTTCCACGTGCGAGCCGGAATACTACCGCTGGAACCAGTGGTTTTTTCTGCGCATGCTGGAGCGCGGGTTGGCGTACCGGAAAAAGAGCCGCGTGAACTGGTGTCCGGAATGCGCGACGGTGCTGGCGAACGAGCAAGTGGTAAACGGATGCTGCTGGAGGCATGAAAGCACACTTGTGGAAGCGCGGGAAATCGAGCAGTGGTTTCTGAAAATCACGGCGTATTCGGACGCGCTGCTCGACGACATGAGAGAGCTGGCGCAAACGTGGCCGGAGCGCGTGTTGGTGATGCAGCGGAACTGGATCGGGAAATCGCGCGGGACGCGGCTGCGATTTGCCGTGGCGGATGCTCCGGAAACCATCATCGAAGTGTTCACGACGCGCGTGGACACGATCTACGGCGCGGCGGCGATCATGCTTTCGCCCGGGCACGGCCTGCTGCCCGGACTTTTCGCAGGGATGCCGGGACATGCGTCCATGGAAGCCCGCTGGACCGCCATGCGGCAGAAGGTTCAGAAAACGGCGGAGCTGGCGACGGCAGCCAAAGAGGGGTTTTTCACGGGACGATTCGCAGTGAATCCGTTCTCCGGAGAAAAGCTGCCGGTGTGGGTGGCAAATTTCGTGCTGGCGGAATACGGCACAGGAGCGGTGATGTGCGTGCCGGCGCACGATCAAAGGGATTTCGAGTTCGCGCAGAAATATCATCTGCCGGTGCGCGTGGTGGTGCAGCCGCACGAAGGGGCTCTGCTGAACGAGGAGCGGATGGGCGCAGCCGCGACACTGTACGGGCGGCTGGAAAAATCAGGCGAATATTCAGGCTTGGATTCCGATGCGGCCATCGAGAAAATGAATGCCGACGCGGAGAAAAAGCAATTCGGGCGCGCGGAGACGACTTACCGGCTAAAGGACTGGGGGATCTCACGGCAAAGGTATTGGGGCACGCCGATCCCGGTGTTGTATTGCGAGAAATGCGGGATGGTTCCGGTGCGGGACGAGGATTTACCCGTGCGGCTGCCGGCGCAAGTGGCGCTTTCGGGGCAGGGACAATCGCCGCTCGCGAGCGTGCCGGAATTCGTGAACGCGAAGTGCCCGAAATGCGGCGGCGCGGCGCGGCGCGAGACGGACACCATGGATACGTTTGTGGATTCGTCGTGGTACTTCTACCGCTATACGGACGCGCACAACAGCGCAACTCCGTTCGATAAAGCGAAGGTGCGCTACTGGTTTGCCATTGACCAGTATATCGGCGGGATCGAGCACGCCATCCTGCACCTGATTTATTCGCGGTTTTTTTGCAAGGTGATGCACGACCTGGGCCTGGTGGAGCACCGCGAGCCGGTGACGCGGCTCTTTTCGCAGGGCATGGTGCACAAAGACGGCGCGGTGATGTCGAAATCGAAAGGCAACGTGGTGGGCGCGATCGAAATGGCGGAGAAATACGGCTGCGACACGGCGCGCGTGTACACGCTGTTCGCCGCACCGCCGGAAAAAGACTTGGAATGGAGCGAGCAGGGAATCGAAGGCTGCGCGCGATTCTTGAACAAGGTGTTCCGTCTGGTGGCGCGGCACGCGGAGAGGCTGCGGGGGGTAAGCATCGATCCCAATGCCAAGACGGATCTATCACGAACGACAGAAAAAGAGCGCGCGATTCTGCGGAAGGCGCACCAGGTGCTCAAGCGCGTGACGCAGGATTTTGAATCGCGGTGGCACTTCAACACCTCCGTGGCGCTGATCATGGAATTGGTGAACGAGATGCAGGCGCAGGAGCCGCTCGAAGAGGGCGCAGACCCGGTGGTGGTGAAGAGGGCGCTGGAAATGACGGTGGAAATGATTTCGCCGATCGCGCCCCACATCGGCGAAGAACTATGGGAGATGCTGGGACATGATGGGGGAGTAACGCGCGCAGGATGGCCAGGGTATCGGCAGGAATTGGCCAAGGAAGAGCAATTCGACGTCATCATCCAAATCAACGGGCGCGTGCGGGGCAAAATGCAAGTGGACGAAGGCATCGGCGAAGACGAATTGGCGGAGCGGGCGAAAAAGGATCCGCGGATCGTTCCGCTGATTGCCGGGAAGAAAATCGCAAAGACCATTGTTGTGCCGCGGAAGTTGGTGAATCTGGTGGTGGCGTGAATTCCGGAGGCCGGTAAAGACCGGGACAATGAAGATTCAGGGCGGAATCGTGGTGCTGGATTTCGGAGGGCAATACACGCAGTTGATTGCGCGGCGCATCCGCGAGCAGGAAGTTTTTTCCGCGATCCTCCCGTGCACGGCGGGGCTCGAAGAAATTCGCGCGTTTGCGCCCGCGGGCATCGTGCTGTCAGGAGGGCCGAGCTCGGTGTACGACGCGGGAGCGCCGCTCTGCGATGAGGCCGTGCTGCGGCTGGGAGTTCCGGTGTTGGGGATTTGCTACGGGATGCAATGGCTCGCGCATGCGATGGGCGGAAAAGTGGAACGGGCGGAGAAAAGGGAATATGGGCGCGCGCAACTCGACGTGGAGAGGGATTCGAAATTATTTCGCGGGCTTCCGGAGCGGCTGAGAATCTGGAACAACCACGGCGATCACGTCATTGGGTTGCCCGCGGGATTCCGCGTGACGGGGCGAACGGCGAATGCCGTGGCGGCGGTGGAAGACGCGGCGCACCGCTACTACGCGGTACAGTTTCATCCGGAGGTCCATCACACCGACCAGGGAGAAGAAATTCTGCGGAATTTCGTATTCGACATTTGCGGCGCACGGCGAAACTGGAACGGTGAATCATTTATCCGCGAGACGGTAGAAGCGATCCGCGAGCGCGTGGGAGACGCGCAGGCCATCTGCGCGCTGAGCGGAGGAGTGGATTCGTGCGTGGCGGCGGTGCTGGTGCACCGGGCCATCGGCGATCGGCTGACTAACGTGTTTGTGGATACAGGACTGCTGCGCATGGACGAATTCCGCGAGACGCTCGAAATGCTGCGCGAGCGGCTGGGATTGCATGTGCGCGGCGTGGACGCGAGCGAAAGATTTCTCGAACGGCTACGAGGTGTGACGGAGCCGGAGGAAAAGCGCAAACGGATCGGAGCGGAATTCATAAGGGTTTTTTCCGAGGAAGCGCGGCGCGTGGCCGCTGCTGCGGACAATGGACACGCGGGATTCCGGTTTCTTATTCAGGGGACACTTTATCCGGACGTGATTGAATCGGTTTCGGTGAAAGGGCCGTCGGCGACGATCAAAACGCACCACAACGTCGGCGGACTGCCGCAGGACATGCCGTTCGAGCTGATTGAGCCGCTGCGAGAACTTTTCAAGGATGAAGTGCGGCGGATCGGCGCCGAGCTAGGAATGCCGCGAGAAATTTTGACGAAGCACCCCTTTCCCGGGCCGGGCCTCGCGGTGCGCGTGGTGGGGGAAGTGACGCGCGAGCGCCTGGAGACGCTGCGGAAAGCAGACGCCGTAGTGGTGGAGGAAATCCGCCGCGCGGGACTTTACGAGAAAGTGTGGCAAGCATTCGCGGTGCTGCTGCCGGTGCGCAGCGTAGGCGTGATGGGAGACGCGCGGAGCTACGGCTACACGATTGCGGTACGCGTGGTGGATTCGCAGGACGCTATGACCGCGGACTGGACGCGCGTGCCGGCGGAAGTGCTAGAGAAAATTTCTGCGCGAATCGGAAACGAGGTGCCCGGCGTGAACCGAGTGGTTTATGACATCAGCTCAAAACCGCCGAGCACCATCGAGTGGGAATGATGCGCCCGCGCGCCCAAACGGGACGCGCCGAGAAGCGTGTGGTACCCTAACAAAACCCCTGCGATGCCGGCCGGGCGATTACCAGCCCCGGCGTACTGGGAGCGTCAGGAACGCCCTGCCATCTTCTGGGCCATGAAGAGCAGAAGGCGGCGATCGGACTCATCAGCTTTACCGAGGAAACGGCGAAGCCGAGAGAGGAAACGCGCATCTTTGCCCTTGGTCCCGAAGGCGATATCGTCAGCGGATTTTCGCTTGGGAAGATTGGGAAGTTCTGGCGGCTCTTCTCCGTCATAGAAAAGCTGATAGAGAGGAACTTCCATTGCCCGGGCCAATTTTTCCAGGGTCTCGATGGCGGGAACAGTGTGGCCGTTCTCGACACGAGAAATGTAACAACGAAGAAGCCCGGTGCGCTTCTCGATGTCACCCTGAGAGAGTTTCTTGGTTTCACGTAATAGTCGGATGCGGTCGCCAATAATCATGCAGATATTTTTACATGGAGTACCTGATTCCTGCAAGGAAAAAATTAAGAAATTAACGTAGCATAGGATTGTAACCGAACGAGGATGGGGAACGTCTCAAAACCGGGAACGAGCAGCGCCGCCGCGGCAGTGGTTCAAAGTGGTACAGGGACCAGCGAAGCGCGCGAGGCAGAGCGCAAGATCGTTCGCGAGGCGCAGGCTGGCTCCAAAGAGGCATTCGAGGAGCTCGTCCGGCGACACCAGCAAAGGGTGTTCGCGGTGGTGGGCGGGATTCTTCGAAGGCGCGAGGATGTCGAGGACGTCGCGCAGCAGGTATTTTTGAAGGCGTACGTCTCCATTCGGCGGTTCGACATGCGCTCGGCCTTTTCGACCTGGCTGTATAAGGTCGCGGTGAACGAGTGCTGGGATTACCTGAGGAAGAAAAAGGTTCGGCCGCTGCTTTACGAGGCGGATCTAAGTGAGGAACAGGTTCAAAAGATGGGGTCGTATGTGGCGAGCGGAAACGTTCCCGCAAGCCCGAGCGAACGAGCCCAATACCGGGAATATGCGGAGAGACTGCTTGACCAGCTATCGGATGAGGACCGGCAAATCTTGGTGCTGAAGGAAGTGGAGGGTTTCCCGGTGGAAGAGATCGCCACGATTTTTGACTTGAACGTGAACACGGTGAAAGTGCGACTATTTCGCGCGAGGGCTCGACTGGTGAAATTTTCGAGAGAAAAGATGGAGATTTCTCCCGACGCAAGACGGGCGGGAAGGAAGGCGAAAAGCGATGGAGCAATTTGAAGAGATGAAAGCTTGCGCGGAATTTGAGCCGATGCTCGAAGACATGCTCGAGGGTTTGCTCTCTCGAGAAGAGGCTGCGCGCGTCTCGCAACATCTGCGGGACTGCAGCGCTTGCCGGGAAGCGCTGGAGTCGGCACGTGGCGCGGTGGCGATCGTACGGCTCGGGCACGAAGAGGCGCCCGTAGCTGGGGCGTGGTTTGCGCGGAAAGTAATGACGGCTATCGCAGAGCTTGAGAAGGCAGCCGTGGCCGGAGCAGGATTTTGGCGGCCGGTGCAAACGCTGGCATTGCGGCTGGCCGTTTCAGCCGCGCTGGCGCTGGGAGTGATGACGGTTTATCAATTGCGCTGGCCGCAGACGGAGCACGCGCAGGTCTCCGCGACGACGCGGCCGCCGGCCAACGATCTTTTCCAGGATTCGAGTTACCAACCGCAGACGCGAGACGAAGTTCTGATCAACATTGCGGAATCAAATCATGGCCGATAATTCAAGTAAACGACAAGCAGCTTTGCTGGTGATGATCGTGTTCCTGCTGGGCATAGCGCTCGGCGGGTTCTCCGATCACCTGTGGGGTAGCCATATCTGGGCGCGGGGGCAGAGACCTGGCCGCGATGCACTTCTCAACCAACTCACGCAGGAGCTTCAACTCTCTGCTGACCAGCAAAAGCAACTGGCGAGCATCGTGGATGACACGCGATCGCGCTGGCACGCACTCGACGAATCCATCCGTCCAGAGCACGAACGGATCCGGCAGGAAAGCCGCGACAAGATCCGCGCCGTTCTGACCCCCGAGCAGAAGCCGAAATTCGAAGATTTTCTCCGGCGCCTGGATGAGCAAAGAAAAAGGGCCGAGGCACAACAGAAGTAACGAGTCCGCAGAGTATTTGTGCTTGCGATTTACCTCCGATATTTTCCGGGAAGGCATGAGAAGCGATGACTGAGCAGAGCACCGCGGCATCAAATGAGGCAGCGCGCAAGCCAGGAGAGAACCAACCTACCATCCTGCTTGAAAACGTAACGAAGACCTACGATCTGGGCGAAGTGCAGGTGCGTGCGCTGCGCGGTATTTCGCTGGCCGTCCAGGAGCGCGAATTTGTGGCCATCATGGGCGCTTCGGGCTCCGGCAAGTCCACGGTGATGAACATCCTGGGGTGCCTGGATCGGCCGACGTCGGGACGCTACGTACTCGATGGGACGGATGTTTCCTCCCTTTCCAACGCGGAGCTGGCGAAGATTCGAAATCAAAAAATCGGGTTTGTGTTTCAGCAGTTCAATCTATTGTCGCGGACATCGGCGCTCGAAAATGTGGAACTGCCGACGATCTACGCGCGAGTGACGCAGGAAGAAAGGGAAAAGCGGGCCAAAGACGCGCTCGAGCAGGTGGGCTTGGCCGACCGCGCGGGGCATCATCCTTCACAACTTTCGGGTGGCCAGCAGCAGCGCGTGGCGATCGCCCGCGCCTTGGTGAACCGGCCGGCAATCCTGCTGGCCGACGAGCCCACGGGAAACCTGGATAGCCGCACCAGTGTGGAAATCATGGATATATTTCAGCGGCTGAACGAAGACCACGGCTTGACGATTGTAATCGTGACGCATGAATTCGATATTTCACAATTTGCCAAACGCGTCCTGGAATTCAAGGACGGAAAGATGCGGCGCGATTACGCGGTAACGAACCGGCAGGTTGCCAGGGAAGTGCTTCCCACCATGCGCACGATCGAGGACGAAGAAGCCGAAGACGCCAAGGCGCCTGCGGACTAAATCCTCCCGGCGATAAAATCCTCTTAAAAAGGAATGTCTTCGTCGGAGATTTCCGAAGCTGGCGCGGCGGGTTCGTCGTGCGCGGGAGCTTCGGCATCCGGCTCGACGGCGGCATGCGAATCGGCCTTGGAGGTGAGCATGCGCATCTCATTCGCGACAATTTCCGTCGTGGTGCGTTTGTTTCCGCTGCGATCATCCCACTCTCGACTCTGAATTCGGCCCTCGATGAACACCATCATGCCCTTCTTCAGATACTGCTGAGCGATTTCCGCCAACTTTCCCCAGATAACGATGCGGTGCCATTCCGTTCGCTTCTGGCGTTCTCCGGCGCGGTTCTTGAAAGACTCATCGGTGGCCATGGTGAAATTGCAAACGGCCTGGCCGCTGGCGGTGTAGCGGGTTTCCGGGTCGCGTCCCAATCGTCCCACCAGAATTGCCTTGTTTACGGACATAAGAAGCCTCTCGCGCAGGATACCTGCTGCGGAGGAAGTATACCTGAAGCGCGCCGCAGTGTGTGCGGCAAGGGCGGGGAAGTAGCGCGGGGGATCAGTGCGAAGAGGAGGAAGCGCCAAGCTCGCGCAAACGGGCTTGCGCCAGCTTCGCTTCCTGGCTGCCGGGGAAGAGGCGGACAACTTCCCGAAACTCCCGAATTGCTGCGGCCTTCTTTCCCGTGACTTTCAAGGCTTCCCCCTTCTTTTCCATGGCAGCCGCGCGTTTGAAGCTCTTGGGATAGTTGGTGATGACGCGCTCATAGGCGGAAATCGCGGCATCGTAGTTCCCTTGCGCGAATTCCAGTTCGCCAAGATAAAACTGAGCGCTGCCGGCTAGATCGGTGTTCGGAAACTTCGCGAGATAATCCGCATATTCCTTGCGCGCTAGATCGTAACGGCCGCTGTTGAGATCGCGCTGGGCATTGGTGTAGAGCACATCTGCGGAAACGGGCGCGCCCGAAATAGCGGCGGGAGCATCGGCAGAAGGCTGGGACGATGTGGCCGAGGGATTCGCTGTGCCGGGAGACGGATTCGTCGGTGGTGCGGACGATAGTTTAGCGTCTATGCCCTGAAGAACTCCCTGCATGTCCGTAAACTGCTGCGACATCTTTCCCAGGCGTGCTTGAAAATCCTGCAGGTTGTCGGAAATAGCCTGCGTTTGCGTGGTCAGCGTGTCGAGGCGAGAGCCGACCCCGGCCTGGGAATCCTGGATAGTTTTCTGCAGGGAACCCATGGTGACATTCAGCTTGTTGGAGGCGTCGAGAGACTGTTCGACGAGAGTTTTAATCTCCGCGCTGCGTGTATCCAGAGTGCTGCGGAGATCCTGCTGTCCCTGCAGAAGTTGAGCAACCTGCTCCTGCAACTGAACGATTTCCTTGGAAACGCCGCTGGCCGGCGGTGGGGCAAGCAACGAGCCGCCTACGGCTCCAACAATCATCGCAACTACAACCAGAACGACTGATCTAGCGCGCAAGGTGATCCTCCTTGTGGAAGCCCGGGATTCCCGAAATCGCGGGATTCCCTGGACAAAATTGAAGCCGGGACTGTGAGCGACGGGCTGCGGCGCGCTCCGCGGCCTCCCGGGTGAACGTCCGGGAAGCCACGAAGAAACCCAAGATGTGGCGCACATCCTTCGGAAGTTGCGCCCACCGCCGCGAATTCAATTTGCCGCGCCGATCTTCTAGCGCGAGGCAATCATGACAAAGTGCGCCCGGCGATTCTGCTGCCAGCAGTCTTCATTGCTCTGAGTGCAGAACGGGTGCTCCTTGCCGTAGCTGACTGTTTCGATGTGGTCCGCGGTGATGCCCAGCGAGATCAGGAAATTCTTGGCGGCCTGCGCGCGGCGCTCGCCCAGTCCGAGATTGTATTCGGTCGAGCCGCGCTCGTCGCAATGGCCTTCGATGGTGAAGCGAACTTCCGGATGCTGGCGGAAGAATTCCGCGTCCTTCGAGAGTGTGTCGCGCGCGTCGGGCCGCACGTCGGACTTGTTAAAATCATAAAACGTGTCACGCACGGAATCGTCGAAGAGTTCCTGCAAGGTCTTCGATGGCGCCGCGACGGGGACTGGTTGCGGCGCAGGACCCACGGTGACGCGCACGCTGGCGTCCGCGGTGCCGCCGGGTCCGGTCGCCGTAATGGTGTAGGTGGCGGACGCGGTGGGGCTGATGGACGTCTGGCCTTCCGGAGCGACTTTGCCCACGCCCGGCTCGAGATCGAGATCCGTGGCGTTGGTCGAAGACCAGTTGAGGGTGACGCTCTCACCCTGATGAATCATGGAATTGGAAGCATTCAATGTGACCGTCGGCCTCGCGGGTGCAGGCGCCGCCGGCGGCGGAGCTGGAGCAGGCGCCTGCGGCTTTTTTGCGCAAGCTCCTGCGAATAAAATGATGGCTATCAGACTGGACAGCGAAAGAGAACTGCGAAACGAACGACTCTGCATCGATCCTCCTATATCGGCTTGCCTCCGCGCGAGTCTCGCGGTGAGGGCCGGTTTAGATATCCTACCACTGGAACAGCTACTACCCCGAGGAAGTCTTGCGTCCGCGCGTCAGCGTGGCGACCAATTGGGCGATTCATTCTGGCCGGCGGAAGTGAGCTGGCGCGGCTCACTGCCATCGGCCAGCATGGTCCAGATGTGGCGCGTGCCTGTGCGCGTGGATTCGAAAACGATGTGGCGGCCGTCGGGCGCCCAGCAGGGGCGCTCGTTGCGGCCCGCATCGCGAGTCAACTCGAGCAACTGGTGGCTGGCCAGGTCGAGCACGTAAATGTCGAAATTGCCTTCCGGGCGCCGCCAACTGAAAGCCACCAACTGCGCGTTAGGGGACCACGAAGGATCCACGACGTAGCCTTTGTCGCCGACGTCAATTTTTTCGACGTTGGAGCCGTCGGAATTCATCATGTAAAGCTGTGGCACGCCGCCACGGTCGCTGACGAAAATAATCTGCTGGCCGGTCTTTGGATTCCATACGGGAGAAGTATCCACGCCGTTGGCAAACGTGAGGCGATGGAGATGGCTGCCGTCGGCGTCGGTGGTAAAAATCTCCGGATCTCCCTGGCTGCTGGACATGAACGCGATTTTGGATCCATCGGGAGAGAACGCGGGAGAGCTATTCGTGCCGTGGAAGCGCGGGAACGCGATCATGCCGTTGCTCAGAGTAGAAAGCAGACAAATCTGCGCCGAAGTGACTCCGCGATACGGAACGAAACAGGTGAATGCGATGCGGCTGGCATCGGGAGACCAGCGAGGCGTGAGCGAGATCGTGCGCAGATGCGAAAGCTGCTGCTGATGCGCACCGTCATAGTCCATCACCCAGACTTCCTTGCTTCCGCCGCGATTCGAAATGAAAGCAATCTTCGTGCTGGCGATGCCCGCGACGCCGCCGCTCAAGCGCGCGATGATATCGTCGGCGAACAGGTGGGCGATGCGGCGAGCGTCGTCTTCGGTGGCGGCGCCACGATAAATTCTCTGCAAGATGGGCGGCGCGGCAGGGTTGCGCACATCGCAGAGATTGCCGCCGACTTCGAGCTGGTTGCTATCGGCGGTGAGATAGCCGAAGGCCACCATGTCGGCGCTCGCGGGGGGCTGGCTCCAATCGCCGGCATTGAGCTCGGAAGGCATGCTGGGCGTCGCTTTCGGATAAAAGCTGGGGCTGACAACATCCACAATTCCGGAATAATCTAGATCCGACGCCAACACATCATGGAAAACTTTTTCAAGCGGCTGGGCTTGCGGCGTGCGCGATGCAAAGTCGGGCACGGCGACTTTAGCTTTTTGTACTCCCAGACCCGTGCCGGTTTTGAACCAATCCTGCGCGCTCACGGGGCCGGCCAACAACAGCACAATCGCCAACGCGAGGAAGAATGGGATGCAAAATCGTCTGCGGATCATTCCTTGCCCTCAGTTAGTTTCATGTACCTCCTAACGATGAAAATCGAACCAAAATTCCACGTTTACGAACGAACCGGAATATTCCGCGGGCAGTGGATTAAGCGGGTTGGACATTTGCACCGCGCGCACCGCCGAATAGTCCACGGACTTGTTTCCGCTCGACTGCGTAATCTGAATATTTGTAATCGTGCCGTTGCGTAGGATTTGAAACTGACAAATGACGCGCGGGGCAAAGTGAATCGTGGGGTCCACCGTGGATTGCAGCCAATTGCTGCTGATGCGATTGCCGACCGCTTCGACGTACCACGGAAAATGGGAGCCGAAGTTTCCGCCGCCGGCGCCATTGACGCCGATCCCACCTTGCAGCGCGCCACTTCCCAGCGAAACGCTCGTGTAAGGCACGGTGGGAGTTCCGCCCTGGCCGTAGGGAATCGCACCGGCGGGTGGTGGCGTGTTGTCTTCGAGCACACGCGAGGGCCGCGAAACGTACTGCGGCGGCTTATTCCGATCGAATTTTGGGATGGGGGTGGAATCGATGGGCGGCGGCGTTACCGGCTGCGGCTCGGCTTTATAGAGTCCCTTCGATTCGTCCACCACGCGGCTGGTGGTGACAATTTCGGGGCGCGGCAGGGGAACGCCCGGAGCGCTTCCTACGAGTCCCACATTGATGCTTCCCCCCGCGCCGCCCCAAGATTCTCCGCGATGCGAAAAAACAGTCGAGATGAAGAGCCCCGAAAATAGGAGTATGTGAAATGCCACCGACAAACTGAACGGGCCCTTCAGATTATCGGCAGTCGGATTGGCGGCGACGGATGCCATTTCAACGACTCTGCGGCCGCTCGCTGAGCGGCTGCGTAATCAGATCTACATTTTGGATGCCCGACTGGCGCAAAGTGTCTATCACCATGGCCAGAGTGCCGTACGGAACAGTTTCATCGCAGCGCACGTACACATGCGTGTGTGCGGCGTCGGGCGCCTGTGCCAGAACTCGCGAACCCAGATCATGAATGTTGATTGCTTCATCGCCGAGATAGAGACGTTGGGAACGGTCAATGGTTACAATCACGCGAGCGTTGGGAGTGTCTCGCACCGTCTTTGTCTTCGGAAGCGACACCTCGATGCCGGATTGAAGCACCGGGGCTGTAATCATGAAGATCACCAGCAACACGAGCATGACGTCCACAAACGGAACGATATTTATGTCGGAGAGCGATGTTCCCGTTTGGCGTTGCAGTTGCGGCATGGTGTTTGCTGGTCAGCTATAGAGCGTCTCGACGCGCGCGGTGAATTCCATCGCGAAATTGTCCAGGCGCGTGGCGAAGCCGCGGATGTCGTTCAAATAATGGTTGTATGCGATCAGCGCCGGAATGGCCGCAAATAATCCTGCGGCGGTGGTTATAAGTGCCTCGGCGATTCCCGGAGCAACCGCGCGCAGGCTCGCGGCGCCGACGTCACCCAGCCCCGCGAAAGCGTCCATCACTCCCCAAACGGTGCCGAAGAGTCCGATGAATGGCGTCACCGACGCAGTGGTTGCCAGCCAGGGCATGAATTTTTCCATGCGCCGGACTTCCTCCGCCGCGGCCAGGTGCATCTCCACGCCGATGGCGTTGACGCTCTTCACTTTGCCACCGTGCGGATTGCCAGAAGTAAGCTGACCCTGCAAGGCGCGAAATCCTGCATCGTAAATGGAAGCGAGCGGCGAGCCCGGTGCGGCGGCGCGCATCGTATTTGGCTCGGGCAGGCCCTTGCTCGCGCGAAACATCTGCAAAAAGCGCTGCGTTTGCGGCGTGATCCGGCCAAAGAGGCTCGACTTCTGAAAAATCAGCGCCCAGGAGAAGAGCGAGAAGCAGAGAAGAATTACGAGAACGACTCTTGCGACCCAGCCGGTTTGCTCAATCAGATTTGCTAACTGGCCGGAAAAAAATAGGAATGCGAGATGAGAGGTCGTTGTTATCCCCCAGAAAATCTAGCGTTTTGACCCGCAAAATTAAGCTAGCACACGCTCCGAGGACGGTCAAACCGTTCGCCAAAAAGAACGAATATTTGTGCTATCTGAAACGACACAACGTCTGAGGCCGCAATAGAGCAATTGGCGATGCCCTTAGAACGCGTCCAACAAGCCGAGCGCTCCATTGATTT
The DNA here is from genome assembly GCA_050747245.1 of Candidatus Acidiferrales bacterium. Lineage (GTDB taxonomy): Bacteria > Acidobacteriota > Terriglobia > Acidiferrales > UBA7541 > JBOGNO01. Next base: position 25,188 of record JBOGNO010000014.1, on the reverse strand, counting down.
CCTGGGCGTGTGCTAGAATGAATTTTCCATGAACGAAACGCCGGATGTACGAATCGAATCGCTTCTCGGCCCGCCCTTGCAAGCCGCGAGTCTGCCGGGGCTGAGCGGCGAAGCTCTGCCTGCGAACGGCAAGGCTTTCTTCATCGAGACATTTGGCTGCCAGATGAACGTGCACGATTCGGAGAAAGTGGCGGGCGTGCTTATGGGTCGCGGATACCGGCCGGTCGAAACTCCGCGCGACGCCGATTTTATTTTCTACAACACTTGCAGCATCCGGGAAAAAGCAGCGCAGAAGGTTTTCTCGCGTCTGGGGGAATACCGGGGCCCGGCTGGAGAGGGCAAGGTCATCGCTGTGCTCGGATGCGTCGCGCAGCAAGAAGGCGAAGAAATTTTCGAGCGCGCTCCCTGGGTACGCCTCGTGTGCGGCTCCGCGAGTTATTCCCGGCTGCCGGAGCTTCTTGCCGACGTGGAAACGGGCGGGCGTCGGGTCATGGGTCTCGATCTCGACACCGATGCGACGTTTGAAACGGAACTGACGCGCCGCGACAATCCTTTTCGCGCGTACCTCACCATCATCGAGGGCTGCAACTACAATTGTTCTTACTGCGTCGTGCCCCACACGCGCGGGCCAGAGCGAAGCTGCCGGAGCGACGCCATTCTCGCGGACGTGCGGGCGCTTGCCGACGCGGGCTACACGGAAATACAGTTGCTCGGGCAAACTGTGAATTCCTACCGCGATCCCTCAGCGCGCCGTCTGAGTTTCGCCGAGCTGCTCGTCGAGGTCGCGCAGGCGCCCGGAATTCGTCGCGTGCGATTCACCACTTCGCATCCCAACGATTTTCATCGCGACATCGTCGAAGCCATCGATCGTACGCCGCAGCTCTGCAATCACATTCATCTTCCCGTGCAATCGGGCTCCACGCGTGTGCTTCGCGAAATGCGGCGCACCTATACCCGCGAAGAATATCTCGAAAAAATTGCGTGGATCCGCGGAGCCCAGCGCGACATCAGCATTTCAACGGACATCATCGTAGGATTTCCGGGCGAGACCGTACAGGATTTCGAGGAGACCATTTCGCTCCTCGACGAGGTGCGCTTTGACGGGGTTTTTTCATTCACATTTTCTCCCCGGCCAAACACTTCGGCGCAGTCCCTGCCGGAGGCGATTTCCGAAGAAGGGAAGGGAAGCCGCTTGGCGAGCCTCATGGCGCAGCAGAAGCAGATTCAACTCGAAAAGCATGAAACGCTCGTGGGCCGGGATTTCGAGGTGCTGGTGGACAGCCGCCACGCCTCTCGCGGCCAATGGGCGGGTCGCACTACAAGCAACCGCATCATAAATTTTGTTTCGCCATCGGAAAATCTTCTGGGAAAATACTTAGACGTCCGGGTCAATCGCGCCGGGCCGAATAGCCTGGTCGGCGAACAAGTTTCCTCGGGGTCGGGAGGCAGCCATGGAACTCGAAGTTAAAATCCGCGGGCTGATGATGGACCCCGTGACGAATATGCCCGTCGTCGTTCTGAAGGACGTGCAGAACGGCGCCGTACTTCCCATCTGGGTCGGCATTTATGAGGCCAATGCCATCGCCCTCGAAATCGAAAAAGTGCAAACGCCGCGGCCCATGACCCACGATCTGCTGAAAAATGTCCTGCTCGGTTTGAATGTGCGCGTGCAAAAAGTAGTGGTCTGCGATCTGAAGGAAGACACCTTCTACGCATTGATCTGGATGGAGCGCGATGGCAAGACGATGACCGTGGATTCGCGTCCAAGCGACGCGCTGGCGCTGGCCCTGCGCCTGGATTGCCCCATTTACGTCGAAGAAGAGGTGCTCAAGACTTCCAAGAGCGCGAGCGCAGCTTCCGAGAAGAGTTCCAACGAAGAATTGAAGAAGTGGCTTGAGAATTTGAACGACGAGGATCTAGGCCGTTACAAGATGTAACCCCCGAAAGCTACCCTGCCAGCTCCCGGGCCAATTGCATGAAACGAATGTATATTTTGCTTGCGGAAAGGGAAAACTCCCGCTACAGTGCCCACCTGTAGTGTTGGCTGCAGAGGGGAGCGCCATATTTAGGCGTGCCGTTGCCGGGCGAAGGAGCTGGCTGAGCTCTTGACTTCGATCATCGCAGTTTCCAACCAAAAGGGTGGCGTGGGAAAAACAACCACAGCCATCAATGTCGCTGCCGCCATCGCCCTCCGAAAAAAGAAAGTTTTGCTGGTCGATTTGGACCCCCAAGCCAACGCCACGCTCGGCTTTTTTGAAACCTCCGATATCCAGTCATCCATGTTCGATGTGATGTCGGATGCGGCGACAACTCTCGATAAAATCATCCGCCCGACCCCAGACCCCTTTCTATTTCTTGCGCCCGCTCGTTTGGCTCTCGCCAAAGTCGAGCAGCAGTTAGCGGGACAATTTGACGCGCCATTCAAGCTTAAGGACGCGCTCACCAACGTTCTAAAAGACTACGAATACGTGATCATTGATACCCCACCTGCGCTGGGCATCCTCACGGTAAATGCGCTGGTCGCTTCCACGCATCTGCTGGTGCCGATTCAGGCGGCCTATTTTGCGATCGAAGGCACGGACGACCTTCTCGAAACCTATGCGCGCATTCGCGCGCGCCCCAATCCCGATTTGAAGGTGCTCGGCGTGGTCATCACGCTGTACGACAAGCGCACAAATATTTCGCGCGACACGCACGAGCAAATTCGCGCCGTTTTCGGCAACGCCCTCTTCAAGACGCGCATCAGCAAGAACGTGCGCTTGGAAGAGAGCCCCGCCTACAAACAATCCATTTTTGCATACGCGCCAAAATCCACAGGCGCGGAGGAATATCGCAAGCTTGCCCTGGAGGTATTGCAACGTGTCGAAGAGGATCGGATTACCCGTCACTCTCAAGATGCGGCATGACGCCCACTACGTCGAGACGCTGACCAGTTTCAGCGGCGCGGCCGTGGGGCGAATGATTCCGGTCGAAAAAGTGCGGCCCAATCCGGATCAGCCGCGCAAAGCGCTAGGGGATTTGCGGGAGCTCACCGACTCGATCCGCGAAAAAGGTGTGCTTGAGCCTCTGCTCGTTCGCTTCGTGCCCCGCGAAGACGCTTACTACATCATCTCCGGCGAGCGGCGCTATCACGCTTCACGCGCAGCCGGATTGCATGAAGTGCCCTGCATCGAGAAAATCGCCGATGATGCGGAAACGCTTGAGCTAGCGCTCATCGAAAACATTCAACGCAAGGACTTGACCGCGTTTGAAGAGGCCGACGGCCTCTTTCGTCTCGCCGAGCAGTTCGAATACACGCACGACGACATCGCCAAGAAAATCGGCCGCGCGCGTTCATCGGTCACCGAGACGCTCTCCATCCGCGCCATCCCGGATTCCGTCCGCCGCTACTGCATCGAGTCGGGAGTGGTCATGAAATCCCTTCTCCTCCAGGTGGCGCGGCAACCCAATGAAAAGAAGATGCGGGAAATGGCCGTGCGCATTGCGCAGGGAAATCTCACGCGCGATGAAGCGCGCCGCGCGCGTCACGACGAGCAAGCGCCCGCCCCGCGCCCGAAACCGTTTCAGTTCGATTTTCATTCCGCGGACGAATCCTTCCACTTGCGCGCGCAGTTTCGCAAGAGCCATGTCACGCGCGAAGAGCTGATTGCCGCGCTGCAATCCGTCATCTCCGAATTGCGCGCGCGCGCCGGCTCCGTTTCTTCAGCGGCCTAGTCATTGCCTCTCGAAGAGCTCTCGCCACGCCAGAGGGCGATTCTGGAACGCCTGCAATCCCGCGGCTTCATCCTGGTGGCATTTCCGATGTACGCGAATTACATCGGCGTTCGTCGAGGTGAGTGCGCCGCCCTGATTTCTGCCGTGGAGGGCGCCGGTTTCCGCATTTTCGGCGATCCTTGCATACTGATTTCTGGCAACTTGAGTGTCCGCATCACTCGCGCCGGGAAAAAGTGGTTTGTGTGGAAGAAGCAATCACTCGAAGTCACGCCCGAGCGCCTCGCCGCGCTCGCTGCCTTCTCTCAAGACCTGGCCGCCCTCCTGCGCGATATAGCCTGATCTCGGACTTCTATATGGCTGTGCACTTGACGCTCTCAGTCGGAGCTAGACGCTTCTGCGGGGCAAACGTGCGGGTGTTTGGTGCTCCGTCTCGAACTTCTTTCGGTGGAGCTCGGTCACGTGCTCCACGGGTCCTCCCGCCCTGCTCCTGCTCAATTACTCCTCGCGCAGCAGTGTCGCCGGATCAAGCGAAAGCGCGCGTTGTGCTGGAATCCATGTAGCCAATAGCCCCAACACCAGCAGTGCCAGAACAACTCCCGCCAATATCAGCGGGTCGCGGGGAGTTGCCTGATACACGACGAAGGCCAGCACCCGGCTCGCGAGAATTCCGAGGAGCAATCCCGCCAGGGAACCAAAAACGAACAATTTGAAGGCTCGCCCCAGCGCTGCATGCAGCACTTCCTTGCGCTGCGCGCCCAAGGCGATGCGGATCCCCAGCTCCCGCTTCCGCTTGCTCACTGAGTACGCAGCCATTCCGAAGATGCCAGTCACAGACAGCATCGCGCCCATCACACCCATCACACCCAGCGCAATCGTCGCCATGCGCGGACCAAACAGAATTGTGTCCAGCTCTCGGTACCACGATTGGATGAAAACAGGCAGCCCGGCGTCCACGCCCCGCAGTGTGCTCCTCATAGCCACGGCCAGTTGCTGCGGATCGCGACTCGAGCGCACCACCAACCAAGTCGAGGCGGTGGGCGATTGCAGCATGGGAAGAAACATCACTGGCGTGGAATCTTCGGTGAGGCTCGCATATTTTCCGTCTTCTGCGATTCCCACCACCTGAGTGCGAGTTCCATCTCGCATCTTGTAGTACCCGCCCATCGCCTTCGTTACGGAGCCAAAGATTCTGCGCGCAAACTCCCGATTCACCACCGCCACGCGGGGCGAGTTCTTGTCGTCCTGCCATGTGAAGGTCCTTCCCCAGAGCAAGGCTGTTCCCGCCGCTTGGAAGTATTCGGGAGAGATTTTGAAGACTAAGGAGTCAGCCGCGGCGTTCGATGGTCTCAAATCGGACGTTTCGTCGGTAAAGACTATCGAGTCGCCCGCGCCGTCACCTAATGGCACCGTGTCGGCCAATCCCACTGCTTCCACACCCGGAATCGTCTCCATCGCTTCGATCATGCGCTTTTGCATGGGGGGCACTTTGTCGCCGGCGTAACCTGCCATGCTCAGGTCAGTATCTACCAGCATTGTGTTTTGCAACTCGAAACCAAAATTATTGTGCAGTGAGCGCGCCAATCCACGCACTGCAACCATCGAAGAAGTAACCAGCACCGCACAGATGGCGATTTGCACGCCCAGCAAAAGGTCTCGCGCGGTAAACCGCCGTCCGGCACTGCCGGTCGATCCCGACTTGACCACTTCATATGGATTCGTGCGCAGCACCTGCCTTACCGGGACCGCGCCAAAGAGGAATGCGCTTGCTAAAGTCAGCAGCAGAGCGGCTGCATAGACATTTGCATCCGGGGTCACTGCCAACTGGATGGGCCATTTGCCAAATGGCTGCCACGCGCTCAGCCAGCTCAACAGCGCACCACCACCCCACAGTCCGGCAGCCCCTCCGAGCAGGGAAATCAGCAGGGCTTCGGTGAAGAGCTGCTGCAGAATGCGCAGGCGGCTCGATCCCAGCGCGAGCCGCAGTGCAATTTCGCGGGAACGGTCAGCGGCGCGTGCGGCAAACAAGCTGCCCAGGTTGGCGCACGCGGCCAGCAGGACTAATCCCGCGAGCAGCATCAATCCCGTCATGAACGCCCTTACTGGACGGCCAAGATAGTCGCCATAAAGGCCCGGACGCGCCAGCGTAAATCTCAGTTTGCCCTCGTCCTTGGGATAGCTCTTTTGCAGATCGGCTCCAATCGAGTTCAGATCCGCGATCGCCTGGGCCTGCGTGACTCCGGGCTTCAGGTGTCCCATGGTCATAAAAACCATGCGGTCCCCGCGATCGTTCAGGAAACCCGTGTAATCCCCGGCGAATTGCCCGTGGTTCACCAGCGGCGTAAAAAAGTCCGGATTGAAAAACACCAGAGTCCCGCGGAAACCGGGCGGCGCCACACCGGTGATAGTAAAGGGATGTTTGTCGAGCTGAATTGTGCGGCCCACCACGCCGCGATCATCCTGAAAATGGGTGTGCCAATATGAGTAGCTGAGCACGGCATACGGAGCGCTGTTCGCGCCATGCTCGTCGGAGGCGTGGAAGAATCGTCCAAGATACGGCTGAATTCCCAATACGTCGAAGTAGTTCCCGCTCGCTTCGGTGACCCAGACGCGTGCTGCGTTTTCGCCCGTCTCCAGCCCCGCATCAGTGATCTCAAACGCTGCCAGGCCGTCAAAGCTACGGTTGCGATCGCGCAGGTCGATGTAGTCAGGATACGACATCTGCGCGTCGCCATCGGCCGGACGCCACACGGCGTAGAATCTCTCCGGCTGTGACACGTTCAACGGCCGCAGTATCAGCGCGTTCATCACGCTAAACACCACGGCATTTGCCCCGATTGCCAGCGCCAGCGTCGATACGGCGGCGATGGTGAAGCTGGGAGAACGCTGCATCTGGCGGAGCGTAACTCGCAGGTCCTGCAGCAAGTTGTTCATCGCTGTCCTCCCACGTTCGGCGTCACTACTTCGCACCCCTGCATCGCATGATTACATCCCTAAAGGAGCAATTGCCAAGCCAGCCTTCCTGCGATGCAACTTCATGAAAATAAGCACATTACTGCAATCACTCCCGCCTTGCCGGCGCGCCCAGTGTCCGCTTTCACGCGCTTGCGTCCGTTTACGAACATAGCGATCGGCTTCTCGATTATGTAGCAGCGGCCTTTCTTGGGCTTTGAGTCCCGATGCTTGGAACTTACCCCGACACATTGCGTCGGGGTCGGGCGGTCGTTGACTCTTCTTCAGAGTGTGGGTGCCCCACATGCCGAACTTGCATGTGGTTTCTCTAGGCTTCTGGGTGCCCCATGTTTGCGGAGCAAACGTGGGGGTGTTGTTGGAGCCGCTGTTTGCTCTCCGTGTCATCCCGAGGTCGACGCAGCGACAGGGATCTGCTTTTTCTTTCTGCCTTTCCCTCTAAAATCTCAAATTTCAGATTTGCGATCTCTTGGCCGTCACCATCCTCCGTGTTCTCCGCGTCTCCGTGGCAAGAAACTCCCGCTTGCCTGTCAGACGGATTGCCCCGGCCTGCTTCCAAATTCCTTCAAAAAACAGAAAAAACCGCTTGCGTTTTTTATTAATTCATGAGATACTGTACACGTCATGTATCGACGTTCAGCCACACCGCGCCTCTCGCTAGCAGGGAACCAGTGGAGTCTCTGCTCCGTCTGACCACCCCTTCCCACCGCCCGCCGCGGGCCGCCACCAAATCTACAGATTTCTTAATCGGGATTCTGAATTTAGGACATTTTTCTCTAACCCATAGAAAACAAACGCTGACGACTTGTTCTAATCGGGACAAAACCGCGTTTTTTCCAGTCCCAAAATCCGCGCTTCCGCCCGCCCTATGCTTTTTGGTATCCGGCCACGCTCTCAGCTTCCCAAATCCCAGTTGAATTCTCCGCGCCAACCATCGCACACTAATTCGATGAGTCCGAGCTACGACGTCATCTGCATCGGTGCGGGGCCCACGGGCCTGGCATGCGCCATCGAAGCCAAGCGCGCCGGTATGCGCCCCCTGGTTATTGACAAGGGCTGCTTGTGCAACTCCCTCTACCACTATCCGGCAAATCTCGTGTTCTTCACCACTGCCGAACGCATGGAAATTGGCGACTTGCCCATGACCACGGCTGGCAGCAAACCGACGCGCGTCGAGGCGCTGAAGTATTACCGCAAAGCGGCCGAGCACTTCGGCCTCGAAACCCGCCTGTACGAAACAGTCGAGGGAAGGGAAGTCCGCAATGGAAAGTTTCTCATTCGCACAATTTCCGCGAGCGGCGAACGGCATGAGTACCCGGCTAAGAAGCTTATCCTTGCGACTGGCTACTACGACCGCCCAAACCTGTTAGGGATCGCGGGCGAAGAACTGCCGCATGTGAGTCACTATTTTACCGACTCGCATCCGTTCTGGGAAAAAGACGTAGTCGTCATCGGAGCGAAGAATTCCGCCGCCGAAGCGGCGCTAGAGCTTTTTCGTGCTGGCGCGCGTGTGACCCTGGTGCATCGCGGAAGGGAACTCGGCCGTACGCTTAAATATTGGGTGCGCCCGGACATCGAGAACCGCATTCGCGCCGGCGAAATCCAAGCCCTTTTCCACGCCAGACCAATCCGCATCGAACAGCACCAAATTGTCATCCGGGATGGCGCGGGAGAGCGAGCCATTCCCGCGTTTCAAATCTTTGCCATGACCGGCTACCAGCCGGACTTCGAATTCATCGAACGCTTCGGCGTGTGCCTCGATCCCGATTCCCGAAAGCCGGAATGTGATCCCGAAACCCTCGAATCCAACGTCCCGGGAATCTACCTCGCTGGCGTCGTCGTTGGAGGGCGCCACACCAGCGAGATTTTCATTGAAAATGGCCGCTTCCACGGCAAGCAGATTATCCGCGCGATTACCGGAGCGGGAGCCCCTCTCGGCCCTGCTCCCGTTTCGCCTCCAGGTGAATGATGCGGCTCGGCGTCCGAATGAATCTGGAAATGCAGAGCATCAGCGTAGCTTGCAGCCTCTCGCGCATGTGTTTGCGGCTCGTCGCTCAGTCTGTTAGAGTCTGATTCGATGGCCTCGATTTTTGGAGAAGTCGGCGAAACAATCACAGCTCTCGCCAAGGGCTTCCGCGTCACTTTCGTGACCATGTTCCGCAAGCCCACGACGGAGAACTACCCCGAGGAGCCTGTCAATTTTCAGCCGCGATATCGCGGGATCCACGTCCTGCAGCGCGATGAAAATGGCCTCGAAAAATGCGTGGGCTGTTTCTTGTGCGCCGCCGCCTGCCCGTCAAATTGCATTTACATCGAAGCGGCGGAGAACACCGAGAAAGACCGCATTTCCGCGGGCGAGCGCTACGCGAAGGTCTACAACATCGATTACTCGCGCTGCATTTTCTGCGGCTATTGCGTGGAGGCTTGTCCCACCGATGCCATTACCCACGGCCACAGTTTCGAACTCGCTCCCTACAACATCAACGAATTGATCTTCCGTAAAGAAAAGTTGCTTGAGCCCGTCCGCTAGCTGATTGCTCCGATTGCCGAACTGCTCATGATATAGTTCCAAGTGAAAGCTGAAAGCTTTGTATTTAGTGTCCTGTCTGCCACACACTCTCGGCGACGTTCAACCTGCTGCATCCGAGTCGCGCGCCACCGACCGCAACTTCCTGCATGCGCATCCGCAAACGCTCCTTTGCATCGCGATGACTCTCATGCAGGACAATGCTAGTTAGTTCTGCAGAAATATCAACACTCGGCGCTGACACATGCAGTGGCCAACTTGCGCCGTGCGCGTAGATACGCGCCGGTGCCAGGGCTCCAAGCTTCGCTCTGGCAATCTCTTGCTTTTCCAGGCATAGGAACACTGCTTGCTGATCTCAGATTTCGAGGAACCGTCCCGATGTTCTATCTGGCCTCAGTCCTTCGCTGAGTTTCCAGAATCTTTCCCGATGCGCGACCTTTCCGAACATCTCTCTGATGTCAGTACGTCGTTCAGTCTCCAGAACCCGGTCTCCCGCGGGACCCCCTGCATGCATCGCCTCATCCGATCATTCGTCGGTTTCGAGGGCAATGCTCCGGCTATTTCCTCGGACTAGTCCTTGCCTCAGTTCGTGCGCTTTACCGCACGAGCAGTCGAAAATGACTGTAACCGCAAATCTTATTTTTAACTTGCCGTTAATCACATAATATCCGTTAGCAGAAGCAAGCTGAGAATTGACCGCAATGAGATTATCCCGCGACAACAAGTAGGCGTTTTTTGTAGACTCTGAGAATCGTGAAAGGCAAGCGGAACATTCGAAGGGAAGTGCGGTACAGGATTCGGGACTTCAACTGTGAGTTTCCGGACAGTTCCGCATGCCTGGATTTCATCAAAGAGAGACGCTGGCCAAGGGGGATCGCCGATTGCGCAAAGTGCGAGGAAGCGCGCAAGCATCACCGCGTGGGGAAGCGTACCGCCTACGCCTGTCAAACGTGCGGGACCCACATCTATCCGCTGGCACGAACGATTTTCGAAAAGTCCTCCACATCCCTGCGAATCTGGTTTTACGCCGCGTACCTGATAGCATCGACCCGATGCAGAATCTCGGCGAAACAGATTCAACGCGAAACGGGAGTTACTTACAAGACCGCCTGGCGCATGTTCCGGCAGATTCGCAGTCTGCTGCCCGAAGACGGCCTGCGACACAATGGAAAATGGCAGTTCAGCGCGATTTTGGAGCGGGTCTCAAGGCAGGTAGGCTGATTGCCCTGTGCAAGAGTCTATGAAAAGCTTCCCGGGAAATCGGCTCCATACGTTTCTGTACTTCGGGCGAAGGGCGAAAGATGTGGTGCTGTCGCGTTGCCGATTTAGCGTTTTTCATCACGACTGGGTAAGAATAACACGCTTGCGGCACAAGAGCCCAAGTCGTGCGATCCATGCGTAGTAGAGTGGGAACTTCTCGCGCTAGTTCGGGTTTAGCCCGTTGCAGGCTCGGCCTAACTCAGGGCTAATGACGGAGATCAGCGTGAGGAATGCAATGAGTGCAGAGAGTTCTCACCAACGGCGTGAGGCGATGGAACCGGCAATGGCGCCAATCGCAAGCCACTTGGCATTGCGGCGAATTCGCAACCAGAAGCTGCCTCCGTGAGCCGCTTTGAGCGCGGCGTCGCGTTCACGAGTAAGGGCTTGGGATTTTGCCTGTTCATCCTGAAGTGTTGCCTGGCTCTCCGCCAATTTCAGTTGGCATGCGCGACAATCCTGTACAAAGTCAAACAGAGGTTTCAGGTCGGCGGCGGGGATTTGAGCCGAGGGCGAGTCCGGGAGGGGAGTTCCCTTCCCCTTGTTGGATGGCAAAATTTCATTAGTTCCTGAACGTGAGGACGGAGCCCCGGTTTCCTGGACTGGATTCGCGGCTGCGCTCCCCGCTTGCTGCAGGCCGCTCGAGGCAGTGGTGGACTGCTGCGCTGCCATCGTGATGGGCTCCGGCAAATGCAAATAGCTTGGGAGCGCGCGGAGAATTTCTTCGGGAGAACGAACCGATTTTTTGAGCGCGTCTACTTGCGCGAGGGCTTGCTGAAGTTCTGCGGCGTGCTGCATTTCTTGAGCATTGGCGGCGTCGATCAATTGCTGCTGAGCCTGGAGAGTGGTCTTGAGCTGCAACTGGTCATCGTGCGATTCCAGCCAGGACCGAAAAGCGAATGTCCCGAGGCCGAGTATTGCAACGGCAAGGACTGCGTAGAACCATTTCGATTTGGGCATGATGAGCTGCACTCCCGTATCTTGGAAACCTCCCCCGGATGACTAATAGTGTCATTGCAGTGCCGACAAGGTGCCGAGAGGCCAGCGCTCTTCGGATCAAACGAATTCGAAGCCGCAGGGCTAGGTGTACTTGCTCATGCGGGCTAAAACCTGAGCGGGATAATCCGGATTGCCGCCGCCATTCCAGGCTAGCAGTGCATCGCGCAAATTGCCCTGCGCGACAGAGACCTTATGCGCGAGAATTTTTGAACCTATGTCGAGACCGGTCGCAGGGTCGCAGAGTTCCGAAAGAAATATCCTCGCAAAACCAAATTCGCGCGCGACCTGCCCCATAACCTGCATGAGCCCCCAGCTTATCCCGCGGGCATAGGCTTCGGTAGCAGTGATTTCATTATTGGTAAATAGTGGCGCGACGTATTTCGAGAAGAATGCAGGCTCGTAGCGGATTGCGAAGGGACACCAGGCCGATTCCTGCTCGCAGACAGCACAGACGAGTTCGGGAGGGAGTCCATGACGCATCGCGGCCGCGCGCGCGGGGGCGACGTATTGAGTGTTCGGAATATCCACGGACATTTTTTAGCGGGTGGCGGGTAAAGATTGAACGAATGACTGCGGCATGATCGAGCTCAGTACTTTGGGCCGGTCAAATCTACCCATTGGATGTGGGGTTCCTCTGGCAGGTCAATTCCCTTCTCCCGACAAAGCCGCCGCAATGCATTGTAGATATGCGGGAGATGGTTCTGTGCCATGTCGCGGATGAACGTGTGCATCAATTCCTCATCGCGAATTCGCCTGTAAAGCCAGCGCACGAAAAGTGCGAGCTGGGCAACCGCGAGAAGGGAGTAAAATACAAAGGCGACAGACATTGGAAATCGCCTCCAACGAATAGATCTTCGAAATTGCCACCAATCGGGAGCTGATTAACCGAACAACGAGCCGCCGATGCCGGCGCCGAGTCCGGCGAAGAGTCCGCCGAAACCTCCCAGCGTGCTGCCGCTAGAAGCCTGAGCACGGGCGCTCAGCAATCCAACGGGCACTCCCATGGCACGACCGAGGAGGTTGGTGTCAATGCCGTAGAGTTGCCCGGCCGCCTGCAAACCGGCCAGCTGATCCGAGCGCTGGCGATTGGCGAATGCGATCTGGTTCTGGCGAGCCTGTTGAGAGAGGTTCTGAGCTTCTTCACGTCCAAGTTGCGCGGTGAGTTCTGAAAAGCCGGCAGGATTGTTGGTTGCAGCGACGCGATTTGCGGCGCTTTCGCGCATGGCGTCAAATGCCGTGCGCGCTGAGCCCATGCCCTCCTGCGTGATGGCGGATTGTTGGGCTGGAGTGAAGCCCGGACTTGTTAAAAGGCCCTCAATGCCCGGCACTAGGAGCGAGCGGTCAGAGCCGCTCTGCTGATTCTCCTGCCCGATGAGCTGATTTTGCAATCCGAGCTGCTTGTCGATTTCATTGCGCGTACTTTGCTGAGCTCCCCGTGACATTTCTCCTCCTTCAACGGAAATTCTTAGAACCGCGTGCAGAAAGGTGTCCAGGCGTCGTCGCGAACCCAACCGATGGATTCGAGGCGGCGCCCGAATCGCCGCGCGATATTAGGCGGCAGCCAGGCGTGCGCATCCTTTAGCCCTTTGGAGCGCAGGTCATTTGCGCCCGCCGCGTGAAGCGCAAGAACGCGCGCCCAGCGCTCACGCGGCGAGCCAGCCGCTGGATCCTGCAGAAAATAGATTTCCGAGGTCAGGTGAGCGAGCGCGGCCGCGACAATTTTTCCTTCGCCATCTTCAAGGACAATCCTTGAAACAAACAGCGGATCGTCAAGGTCCGGGAACGCGTAGTCGAAGCCTTGCCGGCGATGCATCTCGACCAGTTCGGCGAGATCGGCGTCGGTGTATTCGCGGATTCGCATTGCGCCAGCTAAAACACCCGATGACGCAGGAGTGGATGCGTACGCGAGAGTTTCTCCGCGACCTCAAAGGCAGTTTCGGAAGGCGCAATTCCCTGCCCCGCGAGCTTTCGCGCGATTCGCTGGCCGACGGGTTTCGCCGCCAGTGGGTGCGGCAGCGCCTCCCATGCGGCGTGCTGCTCTAGCTCGAGGTGAAGAGCTTCATCGGCTTCGACCAGCGCCAGAATTGTGCTTGAGCCCGTCAGGGAAAGCGAGGGATCAGCAGCGATGAAGTGCGAGTTGGCAAAGCAATGACACATGCGCTGCCATTCAGCAAGTGTCGTGATGTAGTAATTGCGGCCGGTCATGTTGCCATCTGAAATCGGCAGGGCTTAAGAGGAAAAAGTGTAATTGTGAGTAAGAACGCTAGCCGAATGGTGGCCTGAATAAAATTCCGTGCACGGCTCGCAGCTCACCAGCATCTTGCAACCTTCCTCGCAAACAGCCTCGAGACGCCTGATGGTCAATTTGGAAAAGCGGCCGACGAGCACGTCAGAAAGGCAGAGCCGTTCGGCGCGCATCGGCGAGCCATCGGCAAGTGCGAATACATGGTGCGGCGTAACGTCCAGGATTTCTTCGTTGGAAAAATGGATGCGGATGAAGATGTCGGCGGGATGCTGTTCGAGACGAATAATCTTCGTCCAGCCATCGCGGCCAAGTATGTGTTCGCCGATGTGACACGATTCCAGAGGCAGGGTGCCACGATCGCGACTGAGAACAACCGATCCGGAACGGAGGCAAGATCCTGAGCCTCCACCCGAGCCGCCACCAGTTCCCGAACTCGTGGTCGCCGCGGACATGCCTCCAGCGGAAAGAGGAATGCGGCCTTGAAGGGATTGCTGCTGGGCGGCGGCGTTGGTCTTCGCGGAGAAAGCATTCGGTGGAGAGCCAGCGCCGCCATTCACGAAGACGACGGCGTTGAGGACCTCGTCCCAGTAGGGATAGAAAAAATAGGCCGTTCCAGCGGCAAGCCCGGAGACTGCGAGCGAACCGTTGGGCGCGTTCGTTGCAGTGCCATCGGCGCGCAGAATTGTGAGGCTGCTCCACGACCAAGTGATTCCTGAGGTCGTGGATGCGTAGGTGAATGCGCCCGACCAGGTGGGCGGCACGGAACCCTTCATCAGCACGCCGGATTTCGCTGGATCGATTTTGTTGACGGTGAGCGCGTCGGTCAGCACGCGCGCGTAGGTAGTACCGTCGTAAATCTGCGCGTCGAGATTGATCTTTCCGAGAGATGCCAGCAATTGCTTGAGCGCCTCGTAAAGATGGGGGTTCTCGCGACGCAGGGCTTCGATCTGGGGTATAGGCTGCATCTAATTGTGGCCGCGAAGGAATGCGAACGGCTCGGGCTTGGCCCAAGGGACAAACTTGGTGAGAGAAAACCACGACCCCACGGCATTTGTGCCGAACTGGAAACTGAGGCGCTCGGCGATGGTGTTGGACATCAATTCCAAGTCTTTACCCTGCGGCGAACCGAGGAAAAGCGTCCCGAGCGGGACGAGCGAAGCATCTCCGGGAGTGAATGCGCTGACTGCGAAATTTCCTGCTCCCTGTACGTACATGGTGAGATACCCAAAGAGGTTCCGCCCGGTTGCGCCCGTGCGCGAAAGAAATGCCGTGTCATAGAACGAGTTGATGGCCACACCATCGTCGGAGAATTGACCCTTGGTTGGCGCATAGATTTTTCCTGTGGATTTGTTATTGCCGAGAAAAATCTGAGCGACGCCCGTGGAGCGCTCAATAATGCCGCAGGCATTGGCGGAGATATTCCACACGGACCATTTCCGAGCGCGAGGAGGGAGCAAAGCCAGCGAAATGAGCGGATCCCCGAAGCCCTCCGAATAATCGAGCACAAGAATTTGATTCGGCTGGGTTGCCGTGCCCATCGGCACGCCCACGAGGATTCTCTTCTTTTCGACATCGGCCTGCACCCAGATGGTCTCTGCGGCCGCCCAATTGATGGAATCCCACGTGGGCTGAATTTCCTGAGAGAGTTTTATCGGAGCGCTGCCATCGAAGTAATAGAGGCCCGCGCGGCCCGCGATGACAACCCATTCCTCTCCGACGCCGATACCATGCGCGGAGGGTGTACCAATCTTGTTGGACACTTCTTCGATCGTCCAGAAGGAAGGCTCGTCCACGCCGTCGTCGGCGGTAACGTGGAGGCTCCGTTCTTTCACGAAATATAGAAGATTGCGCAGCTTGAATGCCGCGCGAATCGCCTGCCCGTTGTTGGGCGCGACTTCCATGAATCCAGTGACGCCATCGTAGCTTTCGGGGCTTTCCGTTTTTGAGGAGCGCACCAAGGATGCATCGAGTGCCTGCGCCGTGGGAAATACTTCAATGTTGTCGATCAGGAAGGATTCTCCAGCAGGCCCAGGGACGCCGTCGGCAAGTACACGCAGCACCAAGTCCGATGGAAGGCTGGATTGCGGGGTCATCAGGTCCGCGGAGTATTCGACGTACTGCGTCGTCACTTGCGCGGCCGTGAGTGAGAGGCCAGTGCCTATAAGCCCGACAGATGGACTCCAACAATTGACGTGAATGGTGCCGGCGTTTAAGTTGACGGAGCGCTTGACTCGAGCGCGGACTGAGTAATCCGTGTTCTTTTGAATTAAGGTGTTCCCGGCAGCGTCGGTGATTGCGTTCTGAGAAATAAATCCGCGAATGGCGGTAACGCCGTCAGCCGTAATTCGGTAGGCGTCACCCCAAATGACATCGGCAGTCTCGCGCGAGCCTCCCGCGCCGACGGAAGGATCGCGCACCCAGCCGAGTGGCCTGCCGTTTCCCGTAACGTCCCAGCCGCCATCGAGGGTCGGATTCCGCCAGTTGGACATCTTGGTGCGCTCGCCCCACCAGAAGAGGCGCTCAGCATAATCAATCACACCCAACTGATTCGGCAGCTCAATGAGCGCGAATAAATAGTCCATCGACACACCGGAGAGCAGCACGGTATCGCTGAAATCGACTTCCAGTGAGGTGGTCGTGTTGTCGTTAAGAATCATTGTCGCGGGGACGTGATAAAAGTTCGCTCCGCCCGCGGCCGTGAAAGTGAGCAAGCGCTGAACGACATTCGATGGGCCGGTGGGAATATTGGTGATGTTCACTTTCTTGCCGCCTACGGCCGTCCACGATGTCGCTGGAGAAGGCGCTGTCCAGTATCCCTGGCGAGTGACAAAGACGACAGCAACCTTATGCACGCCTGCAGAGATACTTCCGGCATCCGTCGCGTCGGCGGCGAGTGGCCCTTCGCCGGGACCCACCTGACTCACGCGATCGAGAAAAGTGTCGTCGAATTGCCGGGGCAGATCCTGTCCGATGCCGCCATCGGAAAATGCGAGATATTCGCGGCCGAATAGCGTGGTGGAAGAGAGGTAGGAGTTCAATGGCGCGAGATTTCCGGCAATAAGCGAGAGATTTCCCGGAGAGACTTCCTTGAAGAGATTCGACAACGAATCGAACACCAACTGTCGCTGGACGAGATTCGTGGTGATGTAGCTCTTGAGGCCATTCACATTGGGCGAATTTGCGAGCGGGGTGAATTGCGACACGAGGCCCGGGCGTGTCCGGACTCCACCCGGGAAGAACTCCACGTCACTGAGCGCCGGGGACATGCCCGGCAACAGGTTCGAGGGGTCGAGCAAGGTGTTCAACCCACCAAAGATTTCCAGCGGCAGCGGATAAAAGGTTTCAACGCTCATAATCGCCCAACGTTCGAAGACATGGGGAATCTCGAGTTCAACTTATTGAGTGCGAATTACAGGGGCGAATGCGCAGAAGCAGCTATTGCAGGTCAATCGAGACTTGGCCCGAAAAGTCTATTGGAGCTTTTTGAATATACCGTAGAAAGTGATCGTGTCTCCGGTGATCGCGGCAGGGTAGGCACCAGCCGCGATTTCGGGAAAGGCCCCGGCGGAAGCGCCCTGCTGAAAGATTTTGACTTTGTTCTGCGTGATGGAGGCGCCGGGAAAGAAAACATAATCGTAGCCTGCCAGACCGTCCATCCATGCGGTGCCGAGGATGGGTGGCTGCGTGGAAGCGATGATCGCGAACTGGGAAAGATCAATCGTGTCGCCACCGGTAGAGTAGTTTCCGGAGGCGGCCAGCGTCCCGGCAACGTGAATGCGCTGCCCGTCGTCCCAAGTGTCGACTAAATTGAATGTCAGAGCCATGGCATCTCCCTTGAGGCAATTCAGAATTCGTATTGAAAAAAAAACGCATAGAAGTCAGAACAAAAAAACAGGAATGGAAGCGGCGATCGCGCGACGAACCCGAAACGAAATGCGGCGCTGGCAGGCCGCCTGCCGGCCGGGTCCACAGGTTGCACGGTGGGCCGGGATATTTGTGATCGCAAGGCTAGGGCGACCAACTCTCTGAGACACCTTGAAACAAGCGTAACAGTCGGACACAACCTGCTCGAAGCCTGGCGCATCCATTCCTCTCGATTTCAGAATGATGTGATAAGATTTTGCGGCTCCATGAAACGAGGAAACTTCGTGCGCAGACTCTTCCCTGCCCTGCTGTCGATTGCTGGGCTATTTTTGTTTGCCAGCGAGATAGACGCGCAAACAATCCGCACCGTGGCACAGGCTGCCGGCGTCAGCGGAATCGCCGTGGACCAGCAAGGCAACGTCTTCTTTTCGATTTCACCAGCAGGCGAAAACGGCAGCACAAATGCTGGCGCGAATCGTATCTATGAACGAACCGCGTCCGGCGACCTGCGCCTGTATGCAGGCACCGGGGAAACGGGTTCGCGCGGAGACGGTGGCCCGGCCACGGAAGCGCAATTCAATTTCGCCTGCCAGAACGCCGGGCGCACCAGTGCAATAAAAACCAGCGCGAATTCCTTGCCCTGTGGCGGCGGCCTGGCAGTGGACGACGCTGGAAACCTCTACGTTGCCGACACGGGGAACGCCACCATTCGCCGCGTCGATGCCGCGACAGGCATGATCCTGAACATCGCGGGCCCACTGGGGCCTCCACCGGATCTTCGGCTGGTCGAACCTGTCGCTTTAGCCGTGGATCAGAACAGCAATGTGTACATAGCGGATCTGGGAGCAAACGCCATATTCGTGTTGCGAGCCGAAAGCGGGTTGCTCGGGGAATTCGCAATCTCGAGATCTCCCTTGGCCGTTGCGCTTGATTTTCCCGACGCTAAACTCATGAACTTGAGGGCAGATTCTTCCCTGCAAGCGTTTCCGCTGGCTGATCCTCGAAATTTCCAAGCGCTCGGTTTTGGATGCAGCCACTGTACGGGATTTGAACTGCACGGGATCGCGGTGGACGGAGCCGGCACGGTGTTCGTCTCGAATGCTATGAGCAACCAGATTTTTCGAAATTCAACGCCCATCGCGGGGGCGCCGGAAGCGGGATACTCGGGAGACGGGGGCCCCGCGGGAGACGCGCGCTTAAACGCCCCGGGAACCATGGTCTTTGACCGCAACGGAAACCTTTTTTTCGCGGACACGGGTAACAATGCGGTGCGCGAAATCGAACGCGCTGGAACACCCTTCGATGCTAATCCTGCGATAGCGTCGAATGTAACGCTCAACCCTCCGATGCTGACGTTTGGCGCACAGCCGATCGGCAGCCCCGCTCCGTCACAAACAATCACGCTGACAAATAATTCCGGAGCGACGCTGAATTTCTCGAACATCGGTTTCGCCGGCCCCAATGCGGGAGATTTTGCATCGCCGCCGCCCAATAATTGCGGGCTATCCATTCCCGCAGGCGGATCGTGCACGATCACGGTCACATTCATGCCGCTGGGCACGGGAGCGCGCACGGCGGCGCTGCAGGTGACCGACAGCGACGCGACTTCGCCGCAAAATGCTCCGCTCTCGGGCACGGGAGACGATTACGAAATTGCCCCGGCGACCAGCGGCTCGATCATGCATTCGACAAACGTACAATTCGTAGTCAGCGGGGCAACCACAGCGGATTTTTCGCTCAGCTCTTCGGCTACATCGAACACTATCGCTCCGGGGAAATCCGCGACCTATACGATTACGGTGGCGCCACTCAACAAGTTCACGGGCAGTGTGGCCCTGACGGTTACCGGCCAGGTAGCTGGTCTCACTGCGACGCTGAGTGCGAGCTCGATCACGACGAGCGGCAACAGCACGTTGACGCTTGCCGCTGCGAGTTCGCTGGCTCCTGGAACCTACCAAGTGACGGTGACGGGGGTCAACGGATCCATCACGCACTCGACGATGGTGCAACTAATCGTCAGCAGTTCGACATCCGCTGACTACGTGCTGAGCGCCTCGCCCTCTTCAAGCAGCATCGCGCCCGGCGCTTCCGCGAGCTACAAAGTCAGCATTTCGCCACTCAATGGGTTTAACGCCCTCGTTTCGCTGACCGCTTCCGGACTCCCTGCGGGAGCTTCTTCCTTTTTCGACGTAAATGAGATCGCCGGAGGCACGGGAAGCGCAAATTTGACGATTGCAACTTTGACGACCTTGCCCGCGGGGACGTATATGGCCACGGTTACGGGAGCGAGCGGAGCACTTTCGCAATCTGTGAAACAGGGACAAGCGGCTACCTACTCGCTGGAGATCACTCCGGACGCCGTTTTCAGCGGCATGGTCACGATCGCATGCCCGAATCAAAACTTGCTGCCTACTGGTGTGACTTGCACGCCGAATCCGGCGATGCTGAACGTGACGGCCGGCCAGAACTCAACTTTCTCTGTAATGCTTGGCACAACGGCGATGTTGCCGCCAGCGAGCCGGCCCACCCATGACGCACCACCACTGCCGCTGGGGATTTTGTATGCGTGTGTGCTCGCGGGGTTGTGCATTTTCTTGATTGCACGGCGACGAAGGAAAGCGTTCCGGCGCATACTTCCTGCTGGTTTTGCGTTTCTGGTCCTGTGTGTGGTGCTCACCGAGATGAGCGCATGCAGCCACGGCGGCAGCAAATCCAACCCGAATGCTACCGGCATTGGAACGTTCAATATAACGATCACCGCCGACGCACAGAATGCCACGCGCGCGGTCACTCTGCAGCTAACGGTTAATTCCAAGTAGATTGCCGCGCATCACTTGAGTTGCGCGAGGCTACAAGGTCTTCCCGCTACAGGTAAATGATTCTGCGACGGTAGCCGTAGGGTTTGCGACGACGCGCTTTGTGTTGTTCGGGCCGGACGTAACGCTCGATGAGTTTCGCAGTCGCGCCGATGGCTGCGCCCTGCAGGTCCACGGCCAGGGCTCTGGCTCCGCGGGAACGCGCCGCCATTGCCGCGACGGCATATCCGAGCGGATCCGTGGCGGATCGGATCTGCACAGGGTCCGTGCCCAGGACAAGGGCTGGCAGGGCGCGCTCGTAGCGCAAGCGAACGGTGAGCGCTTGCGTGGCGCCTATGAGATTGATCTGATCGCCGCGCCATTCCCACATTCTCAAGTAGGCGGAGGGTTGTAAGTTCGGCAGCCCGTCGGTGATTTTCTCCATCGGAATGAACAGGTCCGTTGAACCGGTCACCTGTTCGTACAGTTCATGCGGAGCGAGGAGATCTACGGGGAGCTGCGGACTACTTGTGTCGCTGAGAGAAACTGCGGAAAGCCCGTTTGTGAGCTGCAAGGCAATCTGCACATCGCCGGTGAGCACGGATACTCCGTTCTCCGCAAGCTCACGCTGCAGGCCGCGGTAGGCGGAATTCAAGAGAGGCATCAGCACGGCTTCGGTGAACACCATTCCCGCGGCATCGTTCATCAACGCGCGTGCGAGCGAAAGCGAATCTTCCGCCTGCGCATAGGCCGAAGAGCTTACGACCGGCATCTGAGCTCCTTACACAAACTTAGAAAAAGAATGAAGACTTGGACGCAAGCAAAGTGGCGACACTGCACGTGCCGATCCTGAAGTTTCCTTGCTTATTCACCACTCGGCACTTCTGGCGGCAAGGGTGATTGCCGAAGATAGAGTGCTACGCCAAGGACAGCGCTTATGGCCGCGCTCACACAACCGATCGAGAGGGTATGGCCCAAACCTGCGCCGAGATTAAAGTGATTGGGATCAATACCGATGGCGGCGAATCCGGTGACGATTCCATTGGCGCCACCGGAGACCGCTGCGGCTGCAATTCCCTTCATCCAAATTTTTCCGTTGCTCATGACGGTCTCCAACCAGAAGCGGATATTCCGACGAAAACTTGAAGGCTTTCGAAAGTCGCTGGCGATATCTTGACGGGCCAGAATGTTCGTCGGAAATTCTGGGATTATTGAATCACTCTGACGTTGTACGCCGAAGCCGTGGGAGTAGCCGAAGAATCAGTGCGATTGCAGACCTTCACTGTTACCGTTCCCGAACTTGAGACGTAGCCGTACCACGCGAATCCATCGCCGGGATATATCGCAGGCGTTGCCATCACAGACATGGAAGTTGTCGCTCCGGCAATTGAGACGGTGGCGGACGTACAGGTATTCGCGCTAAGCGAGCTGCCGCCCAATGAGGTCGTGGTTCCGGTCAGCAGTTCTGCGACGATCCCGCTCGAATCAGGAAAGGTATACGTTCGATTCGCGCTGTTCGAGTGCGTGAGCGTTGCGAAGAAATTTCCCGAGCCACCGAAGGAGAGCGTCGTGCCACGAAGTGTTGATTCCGTTCCTGCCGACAAGGTATCCGGCCACGATTTAAGGTGTTCGGCAATCGAATAGATTTCATTTGTCGAGAGTGTGCCGGTGGGAATGTAAATAGCAATGGGCGCGTAGCCGACAATGGTGTGCGTCGAGTCCACATTGTAATTGGCCGTGAAGTTGACATTTGACGCTCCGGTGGTAATCAAACACACAAAACCTTCCCACTCCCATTCACCGTCGCCCTTTAAGTACTGCGTCAGTCCGCTACCAGAAGTAGCTCCAGAAACACCGCACCCCATCACAACGCCGTTGTTGGCGGCAAAAGCTGAGATGGGTTGACTGTTGCTGAAGGCATTCGCAGTTTGCGAGCGTATCCAGCTTCCAACAACGAATGCATCGCCCACTGATGCAGTGAAACTTGGTTTTGATGCAAAAATTACTGACTCTATTCCGCTGTGCGTCGTGGACACCTGCCCCGCCAAATTCGCTGTGTTACGGTCCGGGCCGGTGACAAGAGTCAGTGATTGGTCGCCCTGTATATTCCAGGTGCTTGCGGAGGGCACTTGTGCGGCAAAGTTTGTGAATAAAACGTTGGATGTCCCGAATGTCCGGCGGGAAGCGTCGAATTGACCGACGATGTGACTACCCGCGAAGCCGATCTCTCCTTGCTGCTCGAAATTCTGTACGTTGCCAGAGTTGTAGGAACCGTTGTTGTTTATGTTCGCAGCCTGGCATTGAACGGCAGGAAAAGCAGGTCCGCCCGAGACGATCCCGCTCACGAGCATGTTCTGTGGGATGCCCCCGACGGCCGTTGTGGAATTGTCACACTTGATAGCGGGTCCGCCGAAGGAGTCGAACGTTTGTATTGTGTCTACTTCCACGGCCATTGCGCTCGTGTTGTTCTTCTCGTAGAGCAGCGGCTGACCAGTCGGCAAGCTTTCAGAGAAAATGTGGCTGTAGAATCCACCATAGGAAACAGCATCCGCATATTGAACGACTCCACCGCCATTTAGCTGGTCCCACTCAAACTTGATTACTCCCACTCCACCGGTCGACGCGCCGGGATTCATCAAAATAGACGCAGCATTATCATTCGTGAAGGTGTTACCGACGTCCGCACCGAAAGTGGAGTCGCTGACCTCGCCGAAAAATACATTCGAGCCAATGTCCATTGCGGGGCCACAGCCTGCTGTGTTGGGGTTCGTCACGCCAATAAAATCCTTCGCAAACGCCCAAGCGACCGCCCCCGTACCAGTGTTGCGGCTGTTGTTAGAATCAATACCTATTTTGACCGGGGTGCAGGACGAAAACGCCAAGCTCTCGAAGCGGATCGCTACGTTGGTGCCGGAGAGCCAAACCGCGGGGTGAGTTAGGTCGGCGTTAGTGGATGACCCACAATTTACTGGAGCTGCGGGCGTGCCGTGGTTGTTTTGCGGGTTGGAAATATAAGAATCACCGATAAATAGAACTCCACCGGAGTGTGGTTCCTTACGCCACCCGGCAGGTGGATTACTAGCGTTCGGATCGATTCCATCCAGAATCCAGATGCCTACCCCTGCTGTCGCCGAACAGGACGAATTCTGCGCAATGTGGATAGCACCAACGAAAGTGTTTCCCGCGCCGTATTGGGTATTCGCAAAGAGCGTATCGTAACAGCCGTCCATGATGGTTTTCTTCGCGGTGCCCCAAGAAAGACCGTCATTGGCATCGTTGCCGTTCGGCGAAACATAGCAGATCAAATCATTTACATTCGGTTTCTGTGCCGAGCTCGCTCCGGCGCACCCTGGGCCAGAACAGGTGCCGGTGACCGTCACGTTCCCGAGCGTAGTGCTGCCGCTCACGGTCGCGCTTCCGCCAACAGTGAGATTTCCGCCTAGGTTCAGGCTGAACGCGGAGACGTTATTTCCGGATGCGGCAGAACTCGGGTCGCTGGGCAAAATGACATCGAGCATTGTAAAGGTGGAGATGCCAGGACCTGAGACCTGTACTTGATAGCGGCCCGGTGCAGCGTAAAAGTGATAGTTACCAAGACCATCGGCGACAAAGGGATCCGAAGAAGGCACGGTGAGCGTCCGATCGGTGAAGAGCGCGGCAAGGGGAGAGCACGGTGTTCCCGACGCCGCGGACGTGCAGACGGTGATCGTCGCTCCGGCCACAGGCTGGCCCGTCGCGGACAAAACGATATTGGAGTAACTAGAGCCCTGCGCGAAAGCGCAGGCCGCGGTCAACAACATCAAGCTCGCGACAAAAACAATTCGCGTCATCGCCAATGCCTTTCCCCCCCAAATAGATTCACGCCCAGTTCGAAGATTGTAGTCTTCCCACAGACTACAGAATCGCAAATCCCGCGCCGTGAAAATAATTTTCTGTACGTGCAGATAGAATTGAGGCCCTAGCGCCGCTTGTCGGCAACCACCGCGCGATCGGGAACAACGATTGCGCTGGCACCAGCAGCGGCGATCCCCGAGCCTGCTTGAAACGAACGGGGAGAAATGCCGAGCTTGGCGGCGCGCTCTGCGTCCAGAATGGCGCCACAATGCCTGCAGACAGCCACGCCGGTGCGAACTTTTTCGCCGCAGGCGGGACAGTCGGACATGCGGTCCGGCACATAGGCCCATTCACGCTCAATTCCGAGGGCAATTGCGGCGCGGCGGTGCTGATCGCTGATTTCGCGAAAGCTGTGCCCGCGCGCCCACATCACATCGCCTTCGCCGATGAGCTGTTTGTACCACACATCGCGGCGGTCGCGGGCTCGGGCCATCTCTTCCACGGTGGGATGAGCGCCCGCACAAACGAAAACGCCGTGGTTTTCGAGATCCTGGATCAGATCTTCGGCAATTTCGCGCGCGGAGATCGAGAATGGAAACCGGCGGTTGTCCCCGAGATCCAGAGCGTCGTCATGGCCATCGATGATCAGCTCGGAGCAGGAGCTTCCGCTGCTGCGCGCGGGAATGTGAAACATGCCGTAGGTGCGAGAGACGAACCAATCTTGGTCAGAAATAGAGGCAATGGTCACCGGAGCCTGACAGGAATCGTTCGTCTGAGCCAGGCGCACTTCTTTGATTGGCTGCATAGTTCTCCTTCGAGCTTGGAAATTTTTACGGCCTATAGGCCGCGGCTACGAGACGGCAAGACTCACAAAGGGCCGCCCATGAAACGCTGGCACTGCGTCATCCAGCACATCATCGGCAAAGGAATTCCAGGCGCGATGGCGACTTTGCTCGCGCGAATGAATCGCATTAAAAGAACGACTC
>JBOGNO010000013.1:0-133914 GCA_050747245.1 Candidatus Acidiferrales bacterium | reverse complement strand
CGCCAGCGCAACGTGCGCGCCGCCCTTGAATACATCATCGAGCAGGTCGAAGACATCGCCCCCACCTGCACCGATGTAGTCATCCGCGCCGTGCGCGCCTACACGCGCATCAACGACCGCGGCCAGTGGGTCGAACCGCCCCGCCGCCTCATCGTCACCCATCTCAATTCCACCGCCGACCTCGACGAAAATTCCTCTCTCGATTCCGCCGCTCCAACGACACTGTGTCATCCCGAACGGAGTGAGGGATCTGCTTTTGATTCCGAGTCGCAACCCGCTGAATCCTCCGCGGACGCAGCCGAAGTCGCCGGGTGCCCCATCCTTCGCGCAGCGAAGGGTGGGGACTTTGACTCTCTTTCAAATTCCATCACACCTTCGGCAACAATATCCGAAGTCGCAGCGACGCCACCTCCGCCCCCCTCCGCTCCTCCGCAACGCGCCCCGCGCCGCACCAAATCCCCCGCCGCTCCCTATGACCCTCTCGCGGGCATCAAACGCATCCTTGCTTCGGACCCTTCTAATCGAGACACACACCGAAACAAGAATCGCGCGAACTCCATGAAAACAAAGGAGACCGTCAATTCCTAATCGAGACACAATCGCGGTTTATGAATTCAACTGCGATTCGCGAGGAGGCCGAATGTCCTGACTTGCAAAACGGGGATGAAAAGCGAAACTGGGAGCCGCCAGCAATGATTGAAGTAACAGAAAAAGCGGGCGAGGTTACGTTCCGTGTGCGCGTGCAGCCGCGCGGGAGCAGGGAATCGTTCGAGGGCGAATGGGGCGGGGCGCTGAAGATTCGGCTGACGGCGCCGCCTGTGGAAGGCCGCGCGAACGAAGCGCTGCGGCGCTTGCTGGCCGCGCGTTTGAAGATACCTGTGGCGGCTGTTAGAATCGTCGCCGGCGAAAAAAGCCGAAGCAAACGCGTCGCCGTCGCGGGAGTCTCCGCCGCCGCGATCCGCGCCCTTGCGGAAGGGAACTCATAAAAAATGCCCGATATTAAAGCGATTCAAAGCGAATTGCGCGCCGCAAAAATAGACGCGTGGCTTTTCTGCGACATCTTGCACCGCGATCCGCTGGCGTATCGCATCCTCGGCGTGAAAGACGTGATGGCGAAGCGCCGCTGGTTTTACTTGATCCCCGCCAAGGGCGCGCCGCGCAAGCTGGTGCATCGCATCGAGGCGGGCACGCTCGACGGGCTTCCCGGCGCGAAGCAGGAATACGTGGCGCTCACGGAAATGGAAAAGGGACTCGGGCGGCTGCTCGCGGGCGTGAAGACCATCGCCATGCAATACTCGCCGCGGAACAACATCCCTTACATTTCGCTGGTGGATGCGGGCATGGTGGAGCTGGTGCGCAGCTTCAAGAAAAAAGTGGTTAGCTCGGCAAATCTTGTCCAGCAATTTGAGGCCTGCTGGTCGGCCGAGCAGCTGGCTTCGCATTTTGCCGCGGGAAAAATTGTGGACCGCATCACGCGCGACGCCTTCGCGCGGGCCGGCGCGCTGGTGCGCGAGAAGCGGGAGCTCAGCGAATTCGATTTGCAGCAGTGGATGATGGCGCAATTCCGCGCGCAGGGAATCGTCACCGATTCGCCGCCCATCGTCGCCGTCGGGGCGCACAGCGGCAATCCGCACTACGAGCCGCACGCGAACTCGCCCACGCCGATTCGCCCGGGAGATTTCCTGCTGCTCGACGTTTGGGGCAAGCTCGCTGCGCCCGGGAGCGTCTATTACGACATCACCTGGGTCGGCTACCTGGGCAGCGAGGTCCCGGAAAAATATTCGAAAATTTTCACGATTGTTCGCGGGGCGCGCGACGCCGCGGTGCGCTTTGTCGAAGAGGCCATCGCCGCTGGAAAGAAAATTCACGGCTGGGAAGTGGACAACGCCGCGCGCGACGTCATCCGCAAAGCGGGCTACGCGAAAAATTTTGTGCACCGCACCGGCCACAATATCGGGCAGGAAGTCCACGGCAACGGCGCCAACATGGACGGATTGGAGATGAAGGATGACCGGCTGATCGCGCCGCGCACGTGCTTCTCCGTCGAGCCCGGAATTTATTTTCCGGCGTTCGGCGTGCGCACCGAAGTGAACGTGTACGTCGGCGAAAACGCCGCGGAAGTTACCGGCGCGGTGCAGGAGGAAATCGTGGCCATCCCGGTTTGAAATTAATGAGCGAAACTTTCGAAAACCCGCCGCAGCGCTCCGTGGCGCGCACGCGCGCGATTGCCGCTTGCGCGGTCGTCGCGGCGTGGATCGTGCCCGGGCTCGGCCATCTGCTGCTTGGGCGGCGCGGACGCGCCCTGGCTTTTTTCCTCGTCGTGGGCGGACTGGCGGTGGTCGGATATTTTCTTCGCGGAAATGTATTTGAAATGCGCGACGGGGCGGGCTTCGGGTTTCTTGGTTACCTCGCCGACCTGGGCTCCGGGATTTTTTATTTTCTTGCGCACTCGATCGAGAAGAATGGCCCGAACGTGGCGCGGGCCGCGGGAGATTACGGCACGCGCTTCATCGCCACCGCCGGAATCGTAAACATTTTGTGCGCGTTCGACGCGTATGAAATCGCTTCGGGGTTGAAGAAATAAATGCGCGGCAAATTTTCTTGCGCTCGTGCGGATCGCGCGGAATGAACCTTACGCACTTCGAAGCCATGCTGCTATTTGCCGTGCTGCTGTCGGTCGCGCTGGCGTTTCTCACCAAGCGCACGGCGCGCGAGCGCTTCCGTTATTCGCTGTGGTCGCTGGCGCTCTTTTTGGTCGTGGGCATCGCCGTTGCCTGGCTGCTCTTTCCCTTCAGCCACTGAAATTCGCGCCGCCGCGCGCCGCGGTTTGACGGTTTTTTCCGCGGATGCTACATTCAAATTCACGCGGCCGAGGTAGCTCAGCTGGTAGAGCAGACGATTCGTAATCGTCAGGTCGCCGGTTCAATCCCGGCCCTCGGCTCCAGTTTCTCCTCTCAATCCAATCAATTGTCCGACGCTCCGATGGATGGAAATGTTCGCTCGCAAGGCTGAATCCCAAAATAGGCGGGGGCACAATTGAGTACATTGGCCAGAGCCTGCGTAATTGGAAAGACAACTGAAGTTTAAGCGAACGGCTGCAAGCAAGGACTACGACGTAGTATGAAGACTCCATGCGCGATGCCACGATTCCTGAGGAGATTGACGAGCTGATTCCCAGGCTAGGGGAACTCGCGGACTCGCACGCCATTCAGAAATTTTTCGAGGAAAACCCCTCCCTGCGCAAGGCCGAGTTGATCGGGCGTCTCGCGGAGGAGGCAACACGGCTGGCCCGCGAGGATTTCCACCGGGCGGAGCGAATGGTGGAAGCGGCTGCGTGGCTGGCAGCTGCAGTGGACGATGATTATGGTCGCGGACGGGCTTCGCGGGCTGCAGGCCATCTGCTGTACTTGACCGGGAAATATCACCCGGCCCTCGAACGATACCAAGCGGCTCTCGGCATCTTTGAGAGCTTGGGAAACGAGATTGAGGCAGCCATTACTCTCAGCAGTGCCCTGCAGCCGATGGCCTACCTCAGCAAGTATTCGGAAGCCTTTGCGCAAGCCGATAAGGCCCGCGAGATTTTCGAGAGGCACTCCGACGGACTGCGGCTGGCGCGCCTTGAAACACACGTCGGCAATATCCTGTACAGGCAGGATCGCTTCGAAGAGGCGATGCAGATATACCACCGGGCCGAGGCAGCGTTTGGTCCAAACACCGATGCGCAGAACATCGCACCCCTGCTTCTCAATATGGCGGTCTGCTATACGGGCCTGAATGAATTCTCCAAGGCGCTCGAGGCCTACGAGCGCTTGCAAGAGGTTTGCCGGTCACATTCCATGCCGCTGCTGGCGGCTCAAGCGGACTACAACATCGCTTACCTTTATTACCTGCGGGGCGAGCATATCCGTGCGATCGAGCTTTACCAGTTGACCCGGGAACGATGCCACGAGGCAGGCGATTCTTACCACCAGGCGCTATGCGACTTGGATCAATCGGACCTATATCTGGAATTGAATTTGATAGCAGAGGGCGTCCAGCAGGCTCACTTGGCATTCTGCGCTTTCGAGGCGCTAGGAATGGGCTATGAAGCGGCCAAGGCGCAAAAAAATCTTGGGTTGGCGTCGTTTCGACGCGGCCGGAATGCTGAGGCGCTCGAACTCCTGGAAGATGCCCGGAAACGATTCGAGCGGGAAGACAATTGGGTCTGGACCGCGCTGATAGATCTCTACATGGCCCTGATCCTGCACGAGCAGGAACGAAGTGAAGAGGCACGAAAGAAGTGCGAGGCAGCGCGCGAATTCTTTTCGAAGAATTCACTGCCAGCCAAGACCGCCGTCTGCGAATTATTGCTGGCGCGGCTGGAGCTGACCGCCGACAAAGGGCGCGAGGCGCTGCAGGCCTGCTGCCGAGCGCAGCAGCTTGCCGAACAGGATGGCTCACCCGCATTGCGCGCGCAAGTCCATCTCCTGCTTGGTCAAGTCCACGAAGCGCTAGGCAGCCGCAACGAGGCATTCCATGCGTATGGTGAGGCCAAAACCGTACTTGGAGAGATGGGCAGCAATGTTCGCGGGGAGGAACTGAAAATCGAGACCGGTAGCGACCGGGTCGCGGTCTATGAAAACCTGGTGTGGCTCAGCCTCAAGGGTGAGCGAAAAGCAGAGCATCAGGAGGCCACTTTTCAATACATCGAGCAGTCGAAATCCCGCCGCATGGCGAACCTGATCGCCTTTCGCATCAACTCATTGCCAGTCAAGTCATCGCCCAACGGCTCTCTGGTCGAGCAGGTGCGGGACCTTCGCGGAGAGTTGAATTGGGGATACCGGCAACTCAATATCCATCAAATGAAAGCCGATTCGTCCTCCGCGGCAAATGCCGAAGCGCTACGTGAGCGGGTGCGGGAACAGGAAGCCCAGTTGCTGAAGGCCCTCGCCGAACTGCGCAAGACAGACGCTGAATTCACATCGTTGCAAGAAGCCGCGAGCGCTCCTTTGCTGGCTATCCGCTCCAACCTCCCGGCCGACACGGTATTGCTTGAGTATTTCCTGGCGCGGGGGACATTTGTGAGCTGCTGCGTGACAAAACGCGCGCTGGAGATTGTTCCGCTGGCTCCCGCACAGCGCATCCATGAGCTGCTCCGCGACTGGCATCGGTGTCTCGCTTCTGTTCGACAGGATGAATCCATGGACACTGCCAAAGAGATCCTGAGCGAATTGTATCGCTCGCTGATTTTGCCGCTTCGCGAGCAGCTCATAGGAAGTAATCTGGTAATCTGCCCGGACCGATTTCTATACCAGGTTCCGTTCCAGGCGCTTTTCGATGGACAGCGGTTTCTGATCGACCAGTACACGGTGTCCTACGCTCCAAGCGCGAGTGTGTTTCATCTGTGCCGAACCAAAGCGAGATCCTTTAATGAGCAGTCGGTCATCTTCGGGGCCTCATGCAGCCGGCGCCCAGCGATTCTTGAGGAGATCAGCGCAGTTGCATCGGTGCTGCCAAGGGCCCAGATCCTCCTCGGCGCGCAAGCAAACGAAACAAACCTGCACGATCAAGGACCCATCAGCCGCTTCGTCCATCTTGCCAGTGAGGGGTCGTTTCGTCAGGACAACCCCATGTTCTCCACAATTCGTATCGGAGATTCCGAGATGCCTTTGTTCGAATTATACCGGCGTTTTCTGCCGTGCGAACTGGTTGCCATCACAGGTTGCGGCGAGAGCCTGCAATCAAGTGAAAGCGAAGAAGGCTTATTGAGCCTGGTCCGCGGCCTTCTCTACGCAGGAGCGGAAACCGCCCTAATTACTCTTTGGGATGCCCCAGAGAACATCTCGGGGGCATTCTTGAAGTCTTTCTACGAGCGCTTGCTGAAGAACTCAAACCGGGCTCTTTGCATGCAACAGACCATGCACGAATTCCGAAACACACACCCCCATCCATATCATTGGGCGCCCTTCGTACTATTCGGCGAGTGCCGCCTGTCCTAGCACTTTGGTTCCCGGGATCAAGCCCAAATCGGCAAAACGCCTAGGTTAGCTGCACCTCGAATAGCCGAAGGCGGCCAAAAGTACACCAAACTTCCATCTCGTCGGCGCGTGGTGTCAATTCGGAACTATCACGCATCGCATTGGATCAGCTGGGCTTGCAACATTTGGCGGTGAATAAGGGGCGAAAGGCCGCCAGTACGAAAGTTGGGGTGGGAATGTGAGGGTGGGACTATTGGGGGGTGCTGTTCCAAGACGCATCATGGGGAGGTGGAGAAGGACCAAATAGAAACACCGAGGCAAGCAGACTTCGAAATCGCGAGCCAAGACCGGCGCAAGGTCGAATCTGGAAAGGCCATCGGGAGCTCAAGTGGAGAAAATAGTGTGAAGCGGTTCATAAAATTCTTAGCCGGCGCGGCGATTGCCCTCATGGCTATTGCGACCAACCTGCAAGCGCAGAATGTGAATAACTACGTGCTGCAGAGCCCCAGCCTGGCCCAGGCGCAAGCGGCATGCCACACCTATGGTTTCAAAATGCTGAGCACGATTCATACGCCCGACACTTACCTGGTGCAACTCTCGGCTGCAGTTCCGCCCGAAATAGCGGAGCAGTGGGTAAAGCACGACCCCAACGTGGAGCATCTGGAACTAGATGACGACGCGACCGTCCCCGAAGTTTCCATGAACAACTCGCCGTACATTCCTGCGATGCCGGTCACCACGTATATCACTGACTCCAACCTGATCAAGATGTATGGCTCAAAAGCCTGGGTCGGCTACGTACAGCAACCGGCCATCTACCTAATGAACCTTCCGTCGAACCTGCAACCCAATAAATCGGGCACAGGCATCGTGGCCATCATTGACACCGGCGTGGATCCGAACAACGCGATCCTGGCACCGGCACTGGTCCCCGGCTATGACTTCACGCGGAACATTTCGGGGTCGGGTTCGGAGCTGAGCGACCTGAATCAATCTACAGCGGCCATCCTGGAGCAATCTACCGCCGCTATCCTGGAGCAGTATCAGGCGGTGCAACTTAACCAGTCCACAGCAGCCATTCTGGAGCAGTCGACGGCTGCGATTCTTGAGGGCCAAAAGTTGCCCGCGTACTTTGGGCACGGCACCATGGTGGCTGGCCTCGTCCATCTGGTGGCGCCTTCGGCGAAAATCATGCCGCTCAAAGCCTTCAAGGCCGATGGTAGCGCCAACAACTCAGACATCGTCCGTGCCATCTACTATGCCACCGATCACGGCGCTCGCGTGATTAACATGAGCTTCAGCATGCCGCAGTTCTCAGACGCCATGATGCGCGCTGTGAACTATGCCACTCGCCACGGAGTGATCTGCGTGGCATCGGTAGGCAATGAGGGCCAAGCTGCGCTGGTTTACCCCGCCTCTCTCGGGAATGTCCTGGGAGTTGCATCCACTTCACAGGAGAACCAGCAGTCCGCGTTCAGCAACTACGGAGCGGATCTGGTTGCGCTGGCAGCGCCCGGGGAAGCTTTGATCACTACATATCCGGGTCCCCACTATGCAGCGGTGTGGGGAACTTCCTTCAGCTCGGCTCTGGTTGCGGGTTCCGCATCCCTCTTGCTCAGTAACGTAGATCCGCACATATCTCCGCTCTTGCAAGAAAACGATGTTCGCCGGGCACTCTCACAGGCTTTGCCATGCTCCACGTCAAGCAATCTTGGCGCCGGCTGCCTATCTCTGGGCACGGCAATGCACTACATCCAGCAGATACAGCTGCCGCACAACTAACGTCGATTACATCCCCGCAGAACAAGGAATCGGAAGCCACAAGGAGATTCGTGGCTCCCGCTGCATTTTCGGCGCTTGCGAGCTTAGATTCGGCGATCAATGTATTTTTTTGCGTTACTCTTTGCGACAAAGGCACACGAGGATTCATCTCCCCGAGAGCGATATTTCGCAGAGCGTACAATCGATTCGAGGGCCTTCAGGTGTGCGCCAACTCTGCTCGAAGTTTTGCGTCCGCGGAAGTTGTAGAGCCAGAGTGTGTTCGATTTAGACATACCAGCACGAATGAACCGGAGACGCTGCTCGAAGTTCGCGATTTGACAGTGCGTTTTCATTCGCCGGGAGGGATTTCTGTCTCCGCCGTAAGGCAAATAAGTTTCAAGATCGGGCGAGGCGAGGTCGTGGGGCTGGTGGGCGAGTCAGGATGCGGCAAGAGCACGACAGCGCTGAGCCTTGGAAGGCTACTGCCGCCGGAAAAATCTGCGGTGAGCGGTTCTTTGAAGCTTCGGGGCCGGGAATTATTGGACCTGCGCGAGAAAGAATTGGAAAAAGTACGCGGCACAGAAATTGCGTACGTCTTTCAAGAACCTTCGCTCGCTCTCCACCCGCTGCAAAGAGTGCGAGACCAAGTGTCGGATGTCATTCGAGTGCATCGGCATTGGAGCCGGAAGCGATGTCGCGATGAAGCGCGGGAAATGCTTCGCGCCGTGGGCCTCCCGGATTCCGAACGCTTCTCTTCGGCATATCCTCACCAGCTCAGCGGGGGACAACGCCAACGCGTGGTCGTCGCACTGGCACTGGCCTGCCAGCCCGCGCTCATAGTTGCCGACGAGCCGACGGCCTCGTTGGATGTCTTGACCCAGGCAGAAATCCTCAGCTTATTCCGACAGTTGAAAGAGAAGCTGGGCGTGGCGATGCTGCTGATCACGCATAACCCGGCGATTCTTGTGGGGCTTGCCGACCGCATTCTGGTGATGTATGCGGGGAAAATTGTCGAAGAAGGCCCTTTTGAAGAGGTGATCCAAGAGCCGCTGCACCCGTACACGCAGGGACTCTTGCGCTCAATGCTCGTGGCGCCGGCCAAGATCAATCATTCCCTCAAGGAAGCACTACCGGAGATTTTGGGACAGCCTCCCGATCCATCCTGTTTGCCCGCCGGATGTGCGTTCGAGCCGCGCTGCCCGGAGCGCATGAACGTTTGCGCTTCGCAGAATCCAGCGACAGCTTCCCCGCGCGCGGACCGCGAAGTCAGTTGCTTTCTGTATGGCGGAGATTGATGCGATGCCGGGCGGCAAAATGATCGTTCGCGTCAGCGGCTTGAGCAAGGAGTACGCCCAGCATCGAAGTTTTTCACGCGACACGCACCGGGTGCACGCTCTATGCGACGTCCATCTGGAGATCGCGGCTTCCTCAACCCTGGCGATTGTGGGCGAGTCGGGATCGGGCAAGTCGACTTTGGCGCGATGCCTGGCGCTGATCGAAGTTCCCACGACGGGAGCAATCTGGTTTGAAGAACGCAATCTGTGCACTCTGACCGAGCGTGAAAAGTTTCCCTACCGCGGGCAAATCCAGATGGTTTTTCAAGATCCGTCAGCCGCACTGAATCCCCGCTTCACAGCGATCGAGATCATTGTGGAGCCATTGAAGATTCACGGCCGCGGGGGCACAGAGGAGCAACGGGAACGAGCGCGCGCTCTCATGGAACAAGTGGGACTATCAGCGCGTTGGGCGGGGCGACGGCCGCGCGAGTTCAGCGGCGGCCAGAGACAACGGCTCGCCATCGCCCGCGCGCTAGCACTCGAACCAAGACTTCTCATTTTAGACGAGGCGCTATCGGCGCTCGATCCGCCACTGCAGGCGCAGATCATTAATTTGCTGCTGAAGCTGCGAGCCGCGCGCGGGCTGAGCTACGTATTCATCACTCACGATCTCGCCACGGCTGCTTACCTGGCGGACGAAGTAGCGATCCTCAAAGAAGGGCGAATCGTAGAGCGAACGGGTACGACGGAACTCTTCTCAAATCCGAAGAACGCGTACACCCAGGCGTTGCTGGCCGCTGCGCCGACGCTTGAAGCGATTCACGGCTAGGGAGCGAGATGCGATACCTTGCGCGGCGAGTCTTGCATGGTTTGGCCCTGTTGGTTGGAGTCTCTTTACTCTCATTCTTGCTTCTGGATTTGGCGCCCGGCGATTTCTTCGATGAGATGCGACTGAACCCTGAAATCGCGCCGGAGACAGTGGCTCACCTGCGGGCGCAGTACGGCCTCGACCGGCCATTGGCAGTGCGGTATTGGCTATGGGCGCGTTCGGCCATGCAGGGCGAATTTGGCTACTCGTTCGCCTATGACCGGCCCGTGTCGTCGTTGCTCTGGCCGCGGGCGGCAAACACATTACTCCTCGGCGTTTCGGCGACCCTGCTGGCCTGGCTGCTGGCGATTCCCATCGGAATCTGGAGCGCCACGCAACGAGGAACGTGGAAAGACCGCATCGGATCGGGAGGAACTTCGCTGCTGCTGGCGTTGCCGGAACTGATGCTGGCGCTGCTGCTGCTTTGGATCGCGGTGCGCAGCGGCCTCTTTCCCACGGGAGGAATGAGTTCCCTCGGATTTGAGAATTTGAGTTTTTGGGGGAAGGGGAAGGATCTTGCAGCTCACCTGTTTCTGCCCGCTACAACTCTCGCTCTAGCGACACTTCCTGTCCTGCTTCGGCATGTGAGGTCGGCAATGATCGATGCCCTGAACTCCCCTTGCCTGTTAGCAGCCCGCGGGCGCGGGATTCCTCGCATGCGCTTGTTGCTTCGCTATGCATTGCCGCTGGCATCGAATTCCCTTATCTCTCTTTTTGGGTTGTCGCTCGCCGGCCTATTGAGCGCTTCTCTGATCGTAGAAGTGGTGATGAGCTGGCCCGGGCTCGGGCCACTGCTATTGGAAGCGGTCATGGCGCGCGACATCTTCGTGGTAGTCGGGGCAGTCCTCTTTTCTGCGGCCTTTCTTTTCGTAGGCAATCTGCTCGCAGATATCTTGCTCTATCTTAACGACCCGCGAATCCGGATGGCAAACGCATGAGGAACGCCAGGCGCATCTGGATGGCAGGGATCCTGCTCGCAGCGATTCACGGCGCGGTGCTGCTGGCCGGATTCATTGCGCCGTACGGGTTCTCGCAGCAGGCGCGCGAGTTTCCATATGCTCCGCCGTCACGCTTACATTTCGTGGATGCGCGAGGCCATTTGCACCTGGTTCCGTTCATTTATCGTTTGACACCCGACGAAACGAACCCAGATGCATACGCGGAAGACCGCAGCCAAGCGTATCCGATCCGACTCTTCGTGCGGGGCGCAGGATACAAATTCGCAGGCCTCGTTGATTTCCAGGTCCATCTGTTCGGCGTAGACGCCCCGGCACAGATTTTCATTCTGGGGACGGATGGCTACGGTCGCGATCAATTTTCGCGACTCCTTTATGGAGGGCGAATTTCCTTGCTCGCGGGGTTGCTCGCCGCGGGACTGGCGCTCGGATTTGGATTGCTAGTGGGCGGCATCTCCGGCTATTACGGCGGCTGGATCGATGACAGCTTGATGAGAGTCTCGGAGCTTTTTCTGGCATTGCCATGGATCTACCTATTGTTCGCAGTTCGCGCATTCCTTCCGCTGAATCTCGCGCCGTTCCAAACATTTTTGTTGCTGATCGGAGTTGTGGGGCTGGTGGGATGGGCAAGGCCGGCGAGATTAATTCGCGGCGTGGTGCTGAGCGCGCGAGAACGTGAGTTTGTGGTGGCCGCACGCGGATTCGGCGCGTCGGACGCATACCTGCTGCGCCGGCACATATTGCCGCAAGCGTGGGGCGTCTTGTTGACGCAAGCGGCGATCTTGATTCCACAATTCATTCTGGCTGAGGTGACGCTCTCGTTTCTGGGTTTGGGAATAGGAGAACCGGGAGTGAGCTGGGGATCCATGCTCTCGAGCCTGCAGGAATTTCATGTTCTTTCCTCGTACTGGTGGATGCTGGCGCCGGGAGTTGCGCTCGTGTTCGTATCCTTGGGCTACACCGCGCTGGCCAACACGCTCCAAGAAAAGTTTGGGCCATCGGAAGTCTGATTAGAGGACTGGGGTTGCGAAAAGCCATCACAAGACTGCGTGGGATAGTTGTTCCAGCGACATTGGCTTTTATTTTCTTGGCCGCCGCTGGAACCCCCGCGATTTTCTCGGCTTCTCAAAATATTTCTCCCCAGCCGATTCGTCCCGGCGAGGAACTTTTAAGAACGAAAGGGCGAGTGGGGAAGTATGGCGGACGCGTGGTGGTCGCGCTGCGCGCCGAGCCCAAGACTTTCAACCCCGTGACGGCCGCGGACAATCCTTCGCGAACGATCATTTGGAACTTGACGGCGGATCTGGTTCATATCAACCGCGCGACGCAACTTACGGAGGCAGCCCTAGCGAAATCGTGGTCCGTTTCCCGGGATGGACGACAATTTACGCTGGAGCTTCGCCGTGGCTTGCGATTTTCCGACGGCTGGCCGATGAATGCCGACGATGTTGTTTTTTCATTTCAGGCATATCAGGATGAGAAAATTGACTCTCCGCAACGCGAACTGTTGATGGTGGGAGGCAAGCCCGTCACGGTGCGCAAGCTCGATGATTACAGAGTCCAGTTTGAGCTGGCCGAGCCTTACGCAGCCGCCGAGAGACTTTTCGACGGCTTTCCCATTCTCCCGCGTCACCTCCTCGAGGCAACTTACCGTGAGGGGAAACTGGCACAGGCATGGAACCTGGCCACGCCTCCGAATGCGATTGCGGGTCTTGGGCCCTTTCGGCTGAAGGAATACCGCCCCGGAGAGCGAATCGTTCTCGAACGAAATCCCTTTTACTGGAAGGAGGACAGCAAGGGAAATCGCCTGCCTTATTTTGACGAGCTGGTGTTTCTGTTCGTGACGAATGAGGACGCACAGGTGCTTCGTTTTCGTGCGGGCGATACCGACCTGCTGAGCCGATTCAGCGCAGAAAGTTTCGGAGACCTGGAGGCCCAAGCGACGGAAAAAGGCATAAAGGTGAACGATCTGGGTCCGGGCCTCGATTACAACTTCTTGTTCTTCAATCTGAACGACCTTGGGGCGCAAGGAAATCCCCAAATTGCACGAAAACAAATTTGGTTTCGCGACTTGCGTTTTCGGCAGGCGGTTTCTTCGGCGCTCGATCGACAGGGCATCGTACGCCTGGTGTATCGGGGGCGCGGGACGATGCTGTGGAATCCGGTGAGTCCGGGCCTGAAACGCTGGGTGGACACGAAAGTGCAGCAACCTGCGCGATCGCTCGACCGAGCGCGGGAACTATTGCGCGGCGCGGGTTACAAATGGTCGGGCGACGGCACGTTGCTCGACGCACAGGGCGAGCCCGTGGATTTTTCGATCGTCACCAGCTCCAGCAATGCAGAACGAATGAAGATAGCCACGCTGATTCAGAATGACCTCGAGCAATTGGGGATGCGCGTCCACGTCGTTCCGCTCGAATTTCGCGCGCTGATCGACAGGCTCTTTAACACGCACGAATATGAGGCCTGCGTGCTGGGATTGGGCAGTGGCGATGCGGATCCAAACTCGCAACAAAACGTGTGGCTCTCGACCGGCAGCACGCACGTTTGGCACTTGAACGAACAGCCGCCACTGCCAGCATGGCAGGCAGAAATCGATCACTTGATGAAAGAACAGCTGACCACAATGCGATTCGAGGATCGTAAACGCCTCTATGACCGCGTGCAGGAATTGCTGGCTGAAAACCTGCCGATCATCCCGCTGGTGAGCCCGCATGTCCTGGCAGCGGCTAAAGCGGGGATCGGGAATTTTCAGCCTACTTTGCTTGAGGATACGGTCCTGTGGAATGTCGAAGAGCAGTTCTGGCAGGCCCAAACCGGGAGCGCACGTTGACGCCGATCACAACAACCGAAGGTCCTACCCGGTCGAAGGCCTGGAGCGACACGCGGCTGGTGAAGGCGTGCCTCACAGGAAATGAGGAAGCGTGGTGCGCACTGGTCGAGAAATATAAGGCACTGATCTATTCCATCCCTATCAAGTACGGCCTGCCGCCTCATGAAGCTGCCGATGTTTTCCAGGCGGTGTGTATGGAGCTGCTTACGAGCCTTCCGAAATTGCGCGAGCCTCGCGCGCTTCCCAAATGGCTTATCCAGGTTGCGCATCACCAGTGTTATCGCTGGAGACGCCAAGAGCAGCGCGTCGTGAGCCGTGATGCCGAGCCCGACATGCCGGAGCCGGAAGTGCCGGCACTGGCCGAGTCGCTTGTTTGCCAAACGCAGGAGGAACAGATGCTGCGGGAGGCCATTGTGGAGCTCTCCCCGCGCTGCCGACGCCTGGTGGAGGCGCTTTTCTTCGAAACACCGGCGCGCCCATACAACGAGATTGCTGCTGAGCTGGGACTCGCCCTCGGATCGATAGGGTTCACTCGCCAGAACTGCATTGAGCAGCTTCGGCGGCGGCTGGAGCGAATGGGCTTCGAGTGATCCGTATGATAGAAACCCAAGTCGCGGCGGAGAAACTCTTCGACGAGCTCGCTAAGCTCGAAGACCAGCAAAGCCTGCAGAAATTCTTAGATCTTCACCCCTCGCTGGTAAGAGCCGAAGTTGTGACATGGATTTCCGAAGCGGTGGTTCGGAGAATCCGCGTCGATACGCGCGAATGTATTCACCTCGCTGATGCGGCGGTCGAGATCGCGCACCGCGTGGGCCAAGAGGAATGCCTCGCGTTCAGCCTGCGCGCCAAGGCCAACGCCCTTCACGGGATTGGCGAGAACCGCACAGCGGTCGAGCATCACGAACGGGCGTTTAGAATCTTCGAGTCACTCGAAGAGTGGAACGAAGCAGCCCGGACGCTCAGCGCATCCATTCAACCTCTTATCCTGCTTGGCGAGTACGATCGCGCATTTGCCGTGGGCGACCGCGCGCGTGAGATTTTCACGCGTTTGAACCTGCCCTGGCGACTGGCGCGCCTGGAGATCAACGTCGGCAACATCTTCCACCGGCAAGAACGGTTCGAGGAAGCCCAAACCCACTACGAACGCGCGTACGAAGGGCTGCTCAGCCACCACGACGCAGAGGGGATGGGGGTGGTACTTAGCAACATGGCCGTGTGTCTGATCAGCCTGAACGATTTCCCTCGCGCATTGAAGGCGCATGAACGTGCGCGGGCGGTGTGCGAAGAGAACGGGATGGCACTGCTGGTTGCCCAGGCCGACTACAACATCGCCTATCTTTACTACCTTCGAGGGGAATACAGCCGTGCGATTGAAATGCTGTACGCGGCGCGGCGCGCTTGTGAGGCCACCGGCGATGCGTACCATCATGCTCTCTGCTATCTCGACCTCTCGGAAATTTATCTGGAGTTGAATTTGAGCGAGGAAGCTCGGGAGATGGCCCACGAGGGGTTCCAGCGATTTGAACAACTTGGCATGGCGTATGAGGCGGCCAAGACCCTGGCGAATCAAGCCATGGCGCTCGGACAGCAGGGCCGGACGGCGCAGGCGCTCGAGCTATTCCTGAAATCCCGCCAGATGTTCGCGCAAGAAAAGAATGTCGTTTGGCCCTCGCTGCTGGATCTGTACCAGGCGTTGCTGCTGTTTCGTGAGGGCAGACATTTCGAGGCCCGCCGGCTTTGCGTGAACGCCGCCGAGTATTTCGATCACACGGCGCTCACCAGTAAGGCAGCGCTGTCGCACCTGCTGCTGGGCCGCATCGCGCTTCAAATGGGTGATGGCAAAGACGCGAGGCGCGAAACAGATTGCGCTCTCGGGAAACTAGCGGGGTTGGAGGCGCCTGTTCTGGCGCATCAGGCCCATTTCCTTTCCGGACAGGTTCATCAATCTTCCGGCGACGCCGAGGCTGCCTATGCCGCGTTCCAGGAAGCGCGCAAGGCGCTCGAGACGCTGCGAAGTCTCCTGCATGGCGAGGAACTCAAAATCTCATTCGCCAAGAACCGGCTGGAAGTGTATGAGGCGCTGGTACTCCTGTGTCTTCGAGGCGAAATCAATCGCGAGGTTTCCACAGAAGCATTTGGCTACATGGAGGCGGCCAAGTCGCGCAGCATGATCGAGAAGATCTTGCCTGGCAACAGAAGCTCGCCGAGCGGTGATTCCGGACAGAGCGGACTGGTGCGGCGCGTCCGCGACCTTCGCGAAGAGCTAAACTGGTACTACCACCGAATCGAACTCGAACAGCTTCGTCCAGAAGAGCCGTCGCCCGAGAGGATTCGGCAACTGCAAAAGCAAGCGCAGGCTCGCGAACACGAATTGTTGCGCGAGCTTCGTGAATTGCCTGCGAACGAGCGCGAGGGTGCAGCGCTGGAAGCCCACGCGGTCGTTTCTCTCGCAAATTTACAGGCAAGCCTGCCGGAGAACGCGGCCCTGATTGAATACTATTCCGCGGGCGACCGTGTGTTCGCGGCGGTGGTCACACGAGCGGATATTCAGATCGTCCCGGTGACGGTATTGTCGCGCATAGCCAACTCTTTGGATCTCCTGCGGTTCCAACTTGGAAAATTCCGGCTTGGCACTGAGTATGTCCAACGATTCGCGGAACCCCTGCTGCGCGCCACGAACGCCCATCTCGAATCCCTGTACTCTGAATTGCTTGCGCCATTACGGCCGCTGTTGCAAGGCGACCAACTGATCTTTGTCCCGCACGGGCCTTTGCACTACCTGCCTTTTCATGCGCTCCGAAACGGCGGAGAGCACCTGTGCGATGCGTTCAAGATTTCTTACGCACCCAGTGCGACGGTTTTTGCGCATTGCCAAGCCCGGGCGGCGAGCGCGAAGCGGGCGTCCCTCATTTTCGGCATTCCCGATGAGCGCGCGCCTCAGATTCTGCCGGAAGTGCAATCCGTCGCAAGTATTTTGACGGAGCCGCAACTTTATATTGGGGCACGGGCTACAGCGGCCGTGCTGCGGGAGAAAGGGCCGGAAAGCGGCGTAATCCACATCGCCACGCACGGACTGTATCGCCAAGACAACCCGATGTTCTCCTGCATTCGGCTGGGAGACGGATACCTGAATTTGTACGATCTCTATCAAATGCGGCTGGACTCCAGCATGATTGCGCTCAGCGGGTGTGCAACCGGCATGAACGTCGTGGCCGCGGGCGACGAATTGCTCGGCCTGCAACGCGGGTTGTTCGCGGCTGGAGCAACCTCGCTTCTCCTTTCCCTGTGGGACGTTTACGACCGCACCACCGCAGAATTGATGAAATCCATCTACCAGTACCTCACTCAGAGCGGCAATATAGACTCCGCTTTACAGGCTGCCATGAAGGACCTGCGGGCACGCTTTCCCCACCCTTACTTCTGGGCGCCATTCATTCACATCGGCAAACTGACTGAATCTAAAAGCCTTAATTAAATCCGAAGATTTCCCTATTTTTCGAGCCGCTACTCACCCTTATTAAGCGTAAGGCTGATCGAGTTCAGCTCGGACGTGCCGGTGGTGGGTCTCAAGACGGAAAGCAGAAAGACGGAGGGGGAGGAATGAAGCACTACTCGGATGAAGAGTGGATCGATTTCATGAATCAAGTGACCCCACAAGCGAGATACGAAGAAATGCAAAAGCATGTTGCATCCGGATGTGCAGGCTGTACCCGGCAGGCGGCGATTTGGCAGAGAGTACACCAGATGGCGTCCATGGAGGCCGGCTATCAACCCGATGCCGACACACTGCGGGTGGTCAAGTCCGCGTTTGCTGCGCACTCCGCGCGGAAGGAGTCAGGTCGCGTCGCGCAGCTGTTCGACAGCTTGCTGCAGCCGGCATTCGCCGGCGCGCGGTCCATGGGATCGGAATCTCGCCAACTTCTTTACAGCGCGGGTCCCTACCTGCTCGATGTTCAAATCAAGCCGAAATCAACAGGGAACGGGATCGAAGTGACCGGCCAATTGCTACATTCGGAGCAGCCCGAGCAAGCCGTTCGAGATGCGCTCGTCCTATTTTTCAGCGGCGACGAAGAGGTCACTTTGGCCATGACCAATCAGTTTGGCGAGTTCCGGGGTGAGCTGGAGAACTGCGAAGACCTGGAACTTCATTTGCCCGTGCCGCAGGGAGAGCCTCTGGTGGTGCCGTTGAGGGATTTGATGAGCGGCCGTGGCGGAGAAGCGCGATGAACCTCCGTGCATTCCGGATCTGGGCTGCAATCGTCGCAGAAGTACGACGGTACTGGGAGAGTCTAGAACCATTGATTGGCTGGGAAGACACACTCGTACCATTGGTGATTGCGAGCGACTCGGCGAGACTGCCGAGGTCACAAACAATCGCTTCGGACGAGCAATTCACCCGCAGGGAGACACAATGAAACGCAAGATCTGCATTCTGGTCGCGCTTCTGGCAGTCACGCTATTTCATGCCAAGCCGGCCTCCGCGCAACAGCGGCTAATCGTTCGAACGACATCCCTTTCGCTTCTGAAGCAGGCGTGCCTGCTCGACAGCTGTCATGTGGTGAGCGCGCTCGACGGCACAGTCAATCAACTTTTTCTGGTGACGGTCCCGAATCTAATTCCGATACAAACGGTGGAGGGGTTGCTCCGGCTCGTCCCCGGCGTCCTGGATGTCGAGCAAGATCTGCTTCTTCACATCGGGCGTAATGTTCCGCTGCTGAATGGAATCCCCGCAGGTCTCTATGAGCGAGATCCGGTGAACTACTACGGAAACTCCGTTTGGGCCGGTTATGCGCAACAGCCCGCGGCGGATATTATCGAACTGCCCGACGCTCGTGCACAGTTCCACGTAACGGGCCATGCCATCGTCGCGGATATCGATACCGGCGTGGACTTCTCGCACCCGGCGCTGCGCGGCGTGCTGCTGCAGGGTTATGATTTCACCCGCAATCGCCCCGGCGGCAATGAAATGGCCGACGTCTCCGGCGGCAACACAGGTAACTGCCAGCAGTGTTCCTCCGCATCCGTCAATCAGTCCACAGCAGCAGTGCTTGACCAATCCACGGCAGCCGTTCTCGATCAGTCCACAGCGGCCGTGCTC
This sequence comes from Candidatus Acidiferrales bacterium, assembly GCA_050747245.1. Taxonomy (GTDB): domain Bacteria; phylum Acidobacteriota; class Terriglobia; order Acidiferrales; family UBA7541; genus JBOGNO01. The sequence continues at coordinate 115,164 of JBOGNO010000013.1, read as the reverse complement.
GATTCGCCGCAGTACGCCGATTTCGGCCACGGCACAATGGTATTAGGAGTCGTTCATCTGGTGGCACCAACGGCCATGCTGATGCCGCTCAAAGCCTTCCGCTCCGACGGCACGGGCTACACATCAGACATCGTTCGGGCGATTTATTTCGCCGTCCAGAATCATGCGAACGTAATCAACATGAGCTTCGATTTCACCAGCTTCTCTGGCGAGCTGTCGAAGGCAATTTCCAACGCGGAGAAGAGCGGCCTGATCTGTGTTGCCTCAGCAGGAAACGATGGCAAGGCGGAAGTGGTCTATCCCGCAGGACTCTCGGGCGTCATGGGTGTGGCCTCGACGAACGATTTGGATGAGCGTTCCAGCTACTCCAATTACGGGCCGCAGGTTGTTTGGGTGGCGGCGCCGGGTGAAAACATCGTCTCAACATTCCCTTACGATACGTATGCATCGAGCTCCGGCACGTCGTTCAGCGCGCCCCTGGTTTCCGGCACTGCGGCGCTGCTGCTTGACATGAACCACTCCCTGAATCCGAGCGAGGCCGCCGCAGCAATTGCCCACGCAAAGCTGCTCACGTCGGATCTCGGCCACGGCAGGCTGGATGTGGACAAAGCGCTCGCTTATATCGAAAAGGTCAGCGCCAGTGAATAAATTGGGCGACGCAAAAGTGTTTGCGGCAGCAAGCCCCGTAGGATTGGTGTCCGAGTTGCAGCGGATTTCGCTTCGAGTGAAGGAGCTGGAAGAGAATCTGCAGGCACAACGCAACTCGCTCATCTGCGCCTTCAACCAGCTCCTGGACTTGAAGGATCTCAACACTGGAGTCCATAGCACACGGCTCGCAGAGTGGGGCTTGCGCGTTGGGCAAGAGCTGGGTCTCGAAGAAGAAGCGCTGCAGGATCTGGAAGTCGCGGCGCTGCTGCACGACATCGGAAAAGTCGGCATCCCCGATGGAATTCTGCGCAAGCCGTCGAAGCTGGACGCCGAAGAATACGCACTCATGAAAAAGCATCCCGAGTTCGGCTGGGCTGTGCTGCGGATGCTGCCGGGCTTTGAGCGCGCGGCACTCTACATTCTTCACCATCACGAAATGTTTGACGGCAAGGGCTACCCTGCGGGCCTGAAAAACTCTGAAATTCCACTTGTTTCGAGGATTGTGGCGGTTACGGACGCATTCGACGCGATGGTGTCGTCACGCCCTTATCGCCAAGGACTGCCGTTCGAAGAAGCCGTACGCCGGCTCATCCTTGCCGGGGGCACACAGTTCGATCCCGCCGTCGTGCAATCCTTCTTGCCATTCGCGCAAGCTGAAATGGAAACCGTGTTTGCCGCAGCAGGCACTACAGTTTGCGCCGCTTTATAATCCACATAGACATGATGTAAGACACGGCTCGAGGCGCAATGCCTTTCGTGCGTATCGCCACCTCAAGAAGCTTCAATAGACAAGTGCAATGGCGTTCCGCCGATTTTTTTCGCGCGAAATAGTTCGCGGAATGGAATTGCGATTTCCATTGCCCTGATTCGCACGTCTTCGCACGACTCAGTTTAGCAATCTGCCTTCGGAAGTTCGAGTCCCCTCGAAAGATAGTCTTGTGCTTCTGCTCCGATTGTCCTTAAGTCGCGTGCTGCCAAATGAGTTTCCATGTACTGGGGTACAATCAACTACGAAGCATGAATTCGCTGAATTCCGATGACTTGCAGCTCCATGAAGCCATGTTCCTTTTTTTGCGTTTCATATGATTTAGATTGGTAATCGTCAGGCCGCCGGATCAATTCCGGCCCCTGATTCGACACTGGTGAGTCACTTGAGTGCGGTGGAGCGTTTGAATTTGCCGGCGTGATGGAACCACGGTGAGGGCTCTTGCATCGAACCACTTGCAGGACAGCGGGCGAAGCACAGTCGAGCACCGCGCGCTAAGGATTCCGGAAGCGAGAAAAGACCGATGTGGATAGTACGCCTGGCCCTCAGAAGGCCGTACACGTTCGTCGTGGTGGCGATTCTGCTTTTGATCTTCGGCCCACTTGCGATCATCCGGACTCCCACGGACATTTTTCCGAACATCAATATTCCGGTCGTGAGCGTGCTGTGGAACTACGAGGGGTTGAACGCGCAGGAAATGTCCGACCGCATCACGTCGCAGACGGAGCGCGCGCTGACCACGACAGTCAACGACATCGAACACATCGAATCGCAATCGCTGAGCGGGAAGGGCGTGGTGAAAATCTTCTTTCACCGGGGCACGGACATCAGCACGGCCCTGGCGCAAGTGACGGCCATCTCGCAAACACAGTTGCACTTTCTGCCCCCGGGAACCTCGCCGCCGCTCATCATTCTGTACAACGCCTCGAGCGTGCCCGTTCTGCAGCTGGCGCTCACTGGGAAGACTCTTTCGGAGCAGCAACTGTTCGACTGGGCAACCAACTTCCTTCGCACACCGCTGGTGACGGTGCCCGGAGTAGGAATTCCCTGGCCCTACGGCGGAAAGCAGCGCCAGGTGCAAGTGGATCTTGATAGCGCCGCGATGCAGGCGAAAGGACTCTCCGCGCAAGACGTGGTGCAAGCGATCAGCAATCAGAATCTGATTCTTCCGGCCGGCACGGCCAAAATCGGCGATTACGAATACTACGTGGACATGAACGCCGCCCCACGGAGCATCGCGGAATTGAACCGCCTCCCCATCAAAACTGTGGGGAACACCACGATTTACATCAGCGACGTGGCGCACGTGCGCGACGGATTTCCGCCGCAGACAAACATCGTGCGCGTGGATGGCCAGCGAGCCGTGCTCATGAGCGTACTGAAAACGGGCAGCGCTTCGACGCTGGACATAATTTCGGGCGTGAAAAACATGCTGCCGCACATCGAAGCGGGCCTGCCGCAGGATTTGGTGATTCGGCCGCTCTCCGACCAATCACTTTTCGTGAAGGCTTCCATCAACGGAGTGGTGCGAGAGGCACTGATCGCCGCGTGCCTCACCGCGCTGATGATACTTGTGTTTCTCGGAAGCTGGCGGAGCACGTTCATCATCGCCGTTTCGATACCGCTTTCGATTCTTACTTCCATCATCGTGCTCAGCGCGCTGGGAGAAACCATCAACATCATGACGCTCGGAGGCCTGGCGCTCGCGGTGGGAATTCTGGTGGATGACGCGACCGTGGAAATCGAAAACATCAACCGACAGTTCGCCATGGGCAAGGAAATCCTGCAGGCCATTCTAGACGGCGCGCAGCAGATTGCCGTGCCTGCTTTCGTTTCGACGCTGTGCATCTGCATCGTGTTCCTGCCGATGTTTCTGCTCACGGGAGTCGCGCGATTCCTCTTCGTGCCGCTGGCCGAAGCGGTAGTGTTCGCCATGTTGGCTTCCTATTTGCTTTCGCGGACGCTGGTGCCGACGATGGCCAAGTACCTGCTGAAATATCAAAAAGAGGAAGACTTCCGCGAGCTGGCGAAAAGCCGTAATTTATTCGTGCGCGTGCAGGCGCAGTTCGAGCTGGCGTTTGAAGATTTCCGCGACGCTTACCATCGCCTGCTGGAGCGCTGCATCCGGAGGCGCGGCGCATTTATGGCCGTTTTTCTGGCCGCGTGCATTCTCTCGCTGGGCCTGGTGCCGCTGCTCGGGCAGGAATTTTTTCCTTCGGTGGACAGCGGAGAATTCAAGCTGCACATGCGCGCCGCAACGGGCACTCGCATCGAGGAAACCGCGGCGATTTGCGACCGAGTGGAAAACGACATCCGGCGGCAGATTCCCGCGGGAGAAGTGACCAGCGTCATCGACAATATCGGACTGCCATACAGCAGCATCAACCTCTCGTACAGCAACTCAGCGCCCATCGGTCCCGCCGACGCAGACATCCTGGTGGCGCTCTCGCGGGACCACCATCCCACGGAGAGATACGTTCGCGCACTGCGGCTGAGGCTGGCGCAGGATTTTCCGGGCGTCAATTTTGCGTTTCTCCCCGCGGACATGGTGAGCCAAATCTTGAATTTTGGCCTGCCTTCGCCGATTGACGTGCAGATTGTCGGCCGCAACCTCGCAGCCAACCGCGAGTTCGCCGATCATTTGCTCGAGCGTCTGCGGAAAATTCCGGGAGCGGCGGACCTGCGAATCCACCAGGCTTTCAACCAGCCGCTGCTGCATATTGACGTGGACCGCACCAAAGCGCAGGAAATCGGATACACGCAAAAAGACGTGGCGACGAACCTGCTTATTTCCCTGAGCGGAAGCTTTCAAACTTCGCCGTCATTCTTTCTGGACCCCAGAAACGGGGTGACCTATTCGATTGCCACGCAGACTCCGCAGTACAAGCTGGATTCATTTCAAGATCTGCAGAATATTCCGGTGACGAGCACGAACGGCGCTCCGCCGGAAATCCTGGGAAGTCTCGCGTCGTTCAGCCGGAACGCTGAAGCAGCGGTGGTTTCACACTACAACGTAGATCCGGTGCTCGACATTTTCGGGTCTGTGCAAGGGCGGGACCTGGGAGGCGTGGCCAGCGATATCTATTCGATCGTAAACGACAGCAGGAAAGATCTGGCGCGCGGCTCGGACATCATCGTGCGCGGGCAGATCGAGACGATGCGCACGTCGTTTGCGGGCCTGCTGGGAGGCCTGGTGTTCTCCATCATTCTGGTTTATCTACTCATCGTGGTGAATTTTCAATCGTGGCTCGACCCGTTCATTATTTTGATGGCCCTGCCGGGAGCGCTCGCGGGCATCGCATGGATTCTTTTCGTGACTGGTACGCACATCAGCGTGCCGGCGCTGACCGGCGCGATCATGTGCATGGGCGTGGCGACGGCGAACAGCATTCTGGTGGTGAGCTTCGGAAGGGAACAGATGCGGGATGGGAAGAGTGCCGCAGAAGCAGCCATTCAGTCCGGGGTAACGCGGTTTCGGCCCGTGCTGATGACGGCGCTGGCGATGATTATCGGCATGCTGCCGATGTCGCTCGGTCTGGGAGAGGGCGGCGAGCAAAACGCGCCGCTGGGGCGCGCGGTGATCGGGGGGCTTCTGTTCGCGACCGTGGCGACCCTGTTTTTCGTGCCGGCATTCTTCAGCCTGGTGCACGGCATGCGCGAGAAGAGAGTTCCACCGGGAAATTTCTCCGCAGCCTGAAATGAGGGAGATTTTCCGAGGCAAGGATACAAGGAAGAAGAATTGATGACACAAACGCACGAGCACGAGGGTGGCGGGCCACGCTGGCCACGGCGATTGCTGATTATCGCGGCGGTGCTGGCCGCGGGCGCGCTGCTTGTATTCGGAGGCATCCTTCCGCGGAGGAAGGCAGCGGCGGAAGTGCGGGAAGATACGCAGCAACTCGCGGTGCCGACGGTCGAGGTGGTGACACCTAAGCGCGCAGCTCCGACGCAAGATCTTGTCCTGCCCGGAAACATCATGGCCTTCACTGACGCTCCGATTTATGCGCGCACCAACGGATACTTGAAACGCTGGTATGCGGACATCGGAACGCATGTGCGTACAGGCCAACTGCTTGCGGACATCGAGTCGCCGGAAGTTGACCAAGAGCTGCAACAAGCGCGCGCGGATCTGGGGACGGCAAGGGCGAACGAGGAGCTCGCGAGGATTACAGCCGATCGGTACAAGGATCTTGCCAGCACAGATTCGGTGGCCAAGCAGGATGTGGACAACGCAGTAGGGAATTACGTGGCAAAGCAGGCGATGACGAATTCCGCCGAATCCAATGTGAAGCGGCTCGAAGAGCTGCAATCGTTCGAAAAAATCTATGCGCCATTCGATGGCGTGATAACGGCGCGCAACACGGATATCGGGCAGCTCATTGATTCGGGCAGCGGCACAACCGCCAAGGAGCTTTTCCATCTGGCGGCGACACGGAAACTGCGCGTGTATGTCTACGTGCCGCAAGTGTATTCGCAAGCTGCCCGGCCGGGGCTTATAGCGGATCTGACGCTCGCGGAATTTCCGGGCAAGCGATTCTCGGGAAAACTTGTCCGCAATGCGGATGCCATTAACGCTGCGTCGCGCACGCTGCAGACGGAAGTGGACGTGGACAATTCCAGCGGCCAGCTTTTGCCCGGAGCCTATGCGGAAGTGCATTTCAAGCTGCCGGAAAGCGTCTCCGCGCATCTCCTGCCCGTAAATACGCTGATTTTTCGCGCGGACGGAATGCATGTGGGCATCGTGAAGGACGGAAAGCACGCGGTGCTGGAGCCAGTGACTTTGGGCCGGGATTTCGGCACGGAGGTGGAAGTGCTGGACGGCGTAAATGACGGAGACCTGGTGATCATAAATCCCCCGGATTCGCTGGTCACGGGAGCCGAGGTCCGCGTGGCGCAGTCCGGAGGCGGAGGGAAGTAGCGTGGCTGCGAGCAGGCGAGGAAGTCTTCTGAGGCGGCCGCTCGAAAGAGCGGCCCTCGCTGCGCTTCTCGGAGCCGGAGGCCTGCTCGGCGGATGCACTGTGGGGCCGAAATACGTGAGGCCCGCGGCCGATGCTCCTCCCGCATATAAGGAAAACGCAGACTGGAAAATCGCGCAACCGGGCGACGCGATTCCGCGGGGAAACTGGTGGGAGATTTATAACGATTCCCAACTTAATGCGCTCGAAGAGAAAATCACTGTTTCGAATCAAAATTTGAAAATTGCCGAAGACCAGTTCCGGCAAGCTCGCGCGGCGCTGCGCATCTCGCGGTCCGCCTACTATCCGCAGGTAACCGGAGGAGTTTCCGTCACGCACGAACGCCCCTCGCAGAACCGGCCGTTCGCCAATTCCTCGGCGTCCACCAAGACCCCAAATTTCACGGACTACACGATTCCCGTGGACGCGTCGTACGAGGCGGACGTTTGGGGGCGCGTGCGACGCACAGTGGAGTCGAGCCGCTCGGAAGCACAGGCGAGCGCCGCCGATTTGGAAACTGTGAATCTGAGCCTGCACGCCGAGCTGGCCGTGGATTATTTCGAATTGCGCGGCGCGGACGCTCAAGAGCAATTGCTGGATTCGACCGTGGCGGCATACACGAAGGCGCTCGAGCTGGCGCAAGAGAGATATCAAGGAGGGCTTGCTTCCGCGGTGGACGTGGCGCAGGCGCAAACGCAACTCGAAACGACTCGCGCGCTGGCGATAGACCTTCAAGTGCAACGAGCGCAGCTCGAACACGCCATCGCTGTTCTCGTCGGCCAGGCGCCGGCAACATTCAGCCTTGCGGCTTCGCCTCTCGACAAGGTCCCACCAGCGATTCCCGCGGGAGTGCCTTCGGAGTTGCTCGAACGGCGACCGGATATCGCCGCGGCAGAAAGACGCGTGGAGGCGGCAAACGCGCAGATTGGAGTAGCTCGAGCGGCATATTTTCCGCTGATTACACTGGCGGGCACGGGCGAGTTTGAAAGCACTCGAATCGGCACGTTGGTATCGGGGCCGAGCGGATTGTGGTCGCTGGGGGCTTCCGCGGCGGAAATACTCTTCGATGCCGGAAAGCGCCACGCAATTACCGAACAGGCGCGCGCTGCGTACGACCAGTCCGTGGCGACATATCGGGAAACAGTGCTCGGCGCGTTTCAGGACGTTGAGGACAATCTGGCGGCGCTGCGCGTGCTTGAGGAAGAAGCGAAAACGGAGGGTGTGGCCGTGAATTCGGCGGAACATTCGCTCGCGCTTTCCAATAATCGTTACCGGGGCGGAGTGGTGAGTTATCTCGAGGTGATTACGGCGCAAAGCGCGGCGCTTACTGATGAGCGCGCGGCGGTAGACATCGCGACACGGCGCATGGTTGCGAGCGCGCTTCTGATTAAAGCGCTGGGCGGCGGATGGAACGCGAGCGCGCTGCCGGCGCTTTAGCGCCGCTTGAATTTGCGGCGCGCGGTTTTGGCGGGCGCAGAAGTTCTCCTTTGTGGATCTGCGAAGGCGCGGAGCGAATCCGCGAGGCGCGCGAACTGAGCTTCGAGGAGCGCGGCTGATTCCGCGGCTCCGGCGGTCGAGCCGCTGCGGCCCAGCAATTCGAGCTTGCGTGCCGTTTCTACAGTGTCCGCCGCCCCAAAATAACCGACAGAACCTTTGAGCGTGTGAGCGGCGCTGGCGAGCGCTTCCGCGTCGTTCTGCGAAATAGCGTTGCGCAGGGACGCCATGCGGCCGGGCAGGTCCGCGAGAAATGCGCGAGCCAAATCGCGCGCCAGTTTTTCGCTGCCGCCCATTCTTGCGAGCAGGCCGGCCGGATCGAAGGAATCCGCGGTCCGCGGAGATTTTTCTCCGGCGGATAAGGATTCACGACGAGGCGCGTTGCCTTCCACGGCGGCAAAGAGCCTGGCGGGGTCAATCGGTTTCCCGACGTGGTCGTCCATGCCGGCGGCGAGGCATTGCGAGCGCTCCGCGGGCGAGTCGTGGCCGGTCATGGCGACAATCGGAATGTGACGGCCGGAAGTTTTTTCCATTTCGCGGATGGCGCGGGTCGCTTCGAACCCGCCCATCTCCGGCATCTCCACGTCCATCAGAATGAGATCGAACGGCTCCTTCTCAAGCGCGGCGAGCGCAAGTTTGCCATTGGATACGGCGAGGACAGAATGGCCGCGGCGGTCCAGCAAGAGACCGACGACCTGCTGGTTGACGACCGTATCTTCGGCGAGAAGAATTCGCAGGCCGTGTGCGCTGCGAGGCTTGTCGCTGAGTTCTCTCTGCGAGGATATCGCTTCGGGCGTTTCGGGCGGTTGGCGTGCTGCAGCTTCATCCACGGAAGGTGTGGCGGGAGACGCGGACGGCTCTGAAGCTGCGGGAGTCTGCGCGCGCGGCAGACGAAACCAGAAGCGTGAGCCCTTTTCAGGGCGGCGCTCGGCGCCGATTGTGCCGCCCCAGCGTTCGACGGTGATGCGGCAAAAATAAAGGCCGAGGCCGGCTTTTCCGCCGCCCGTTTTTCCTTTGGCAAACAGCGCAAACATGCGCGCGGGAGCTTCCCCTTCGGGGAGGCCCGGGCCTTCGTCATCCACGAACGCGCGGAGGAAATTGCCTTCGTCCCCAGCGCCGAGCGTGACAGTCGAGCCCGCGGGGCTGTAGCGCAGGGCGTTCTCCACAAGATTCGTGAAAATCCTGCGGAGGCGGCCTTCATCGCCGACAACTTTCCAATCTTTCGCAAGATCCATGCGCGGGTCGAGTTGAATTTTTGCGCCGTGTTCGGCGAAGGCCGCGGAATAGTCCCGGGCGATGTCTCCGGCGACTTTGGGGATGCTGGGAGCATCCGTGGCGTTTTTCTGGAAGGATTGCTGCGCGGCCAGTTCGGAGGAAAAAGCTTCGAGGATTCCGCGGATCATTTGCTCCTGATTTTCTGACTGACGATGGCCTATTTCGACAAGCTCTTTGACATTCGGCGCGAGCGGTTCCATGGCGAGAACGGAAAAACAACCGCGCATGGCAGTTAATGGCTGGGAGAGATCGTGGATGATGCAATGGAGAAGGATTTCTTTCTTCTGAATTTCTTTCAGCAACCGCTCATGCTCGAGCAGAGAATCGCGGGCCTTCTGCAAAATGGCAACGTCGGCGTCGAAGCGCTGCTGGGAATTTCGGATCAGAAGAATCTTGCGGCTGCCCAGCAGAAATGCGCTGGCCTCGAGCGCGATTTCGCGGCCATCCGGGGCCGTTTCAACCCAAGCGCCGGATTCGGCGCGGCCTTCGTTGCCGGAGTTCCACAGCTCTTCGGCTTCGAAGAGAAAATTCTCAAGGAAGGGCATGGAATCGCCCGGGCGGAGGGGCTCGTCGGCGAGGACCTGCTCGCCCAAGAGTTCGGCGAGAAATCGAGGCGGCGGGCCAAGCAAACGCAGATTACCTTCTCCGAGAGATTCGAAGGTAGCGTAGCCTTCGGTCTGCAAAAGTGCGGCGGTGAGCGGTTCGGCGTTCATTCTTTGTTGACGGACTAGGCAAAAACCTTCAAGCCTCGAGCATGGCCTTCGCAAGGCCGCTGAAAGCGAGTTCAACGCCTTCCCCGGTCCTGGCGCTGGAGCGAATGACGCTCCAGCCGCGGCCGCGGAGTTCCTCTTCCTTTTCCGGCTCAATTTCCCATTGCTCCACCAAATCCGTTTTGTTCAAAACAAGCACAAATTTTGCCGGGCCGAAGGCTTTCACAGCCTCTTCGCGAATGGCAAGCGCTTTGTCGAGCGTGGCGCGGCGCGTGCCGTCAGCGACAAACAAGAATCCGGAGGCACCGCGCAAGTAAGACATGCGCAGCTTCTGAAATTCGTCCTCGCCGTAAATATCCCAAAGCATCAGGGTCATGTCCTGCCCGCCTACCTGCAAGACCTTCTTGTCGATTTTGACGCCCACGGTGGTGAGATACTTATCCGAAAAAACGCTCTCGACGAAGCGGCGCACCAAGCTGGTCTTGCCCACGGAAAAGGAACCGAGCATGCAAATTTTCTTCTGAATCATTCGGGCAGCCTCAAGGCTTCACCGGAGCCGGGACGAACAGCATGCGAAACGTGACGCTGCGATTGGAGCGGCGGGCATCTTCGGTGGTCTCCAGGCGCACTGGCTCGGCCGTGCCCACGCCTCTGGTTTCGAAAACGCGGCCATCAATTCCGGCTTTTTCGAGTCGCTGAGCGATCTGCTGGGCGCGCTGCTGGCTGAGCTGGGCGTTGACGGCTTCGCGGCCGGAACTATCGGTGTGCCCGAGAATTTCGACGTGGATGTAAACGGGAGGAGAGCTGCGGCGTGCGAGCAGGGCGTCAATGGCTTTGGTCACTCTGTCGAGATTGGGCTGCTGATTGGGCCGCAAATCGGCTCGGCCAACCTCGAACAGGATAGCCGTCTGCTCGAGGATGGCGCGCGGGCTCTGGACGTTGTCGGCGTCATCCAGACCGGAGTCGTCGATCGCCACAATTCCTGGAATGACGGGAGCAAGGTCGCGCATCTTTTTGGCCCAACCGTGCGGCGATTCGCCCGAGGCGTGAAGCGTGCCGTGTGCGAAAGAGAGCACAACGCTGGGCGGCGGGGCGAGGGCCTTGAGCGTGCGCTTTATCACCAGGGAATCGTCAAGGGCATAGTAAGGGCTAAATTTGAGTTCGGCGCGCTGCGGATCGAGGCCGGCCTGGCGCAGCAGGGAATCCGGCTCGCTGGCCAGGGGATCGCGCAGACCGGCAATGCGATAGCGCCCGCCTTCCTTAGCAAAGGAAGTGACGACGATGCCGGGCTGATCCCGCAGGCTGTCAACGATGCGGTTCCATTTGTGGTCCTGAATTTTTGTGTACGCAAACCACCCTAGCAGTGCGGCGAGGAGAAAGGCAGCCGCCGTTAAGACCACGTAAGCGGCAGCCTTCGATTCCGGCTCTTTCTCGTAGCGGGCTTCCGCGCACTGCGCCAATTCGTCGTGAAACGAGGCAAAAGGCGCGGCGTTGCCATCAAATTTTTCCAGCAGCGGGCCAAAACGGCGGTGAAATTCCTCGAGCTTTTCTCGCAGCCTTACGCGCAATTTCTCCGGTGCGTTTCCGCGAAAGAAAATGGCGATGACTGCTCTGGGCCCGAATTCCCCCCAAGAGTCGAGTCCGCCGATTCTGAAGCTATCGAGCGTTTCGTCCTTCTCGGTGCTGAACGCATCATGCCCGAAGTCCTGCATCGCCGTCTGGATCGCGGAAAGCATGCTGGAAACTGTGTCAGCATCCTGGGGCGCTATCGAAGGGGCGACAATATGCTGGAGAAGAAGGCCGGTCTCCCTGTGAATCAAAAAGATGTGCTCCACGCGATAAATCAAGCAGTGGAGCAAGACAACTTCGGCGAAGGGCTTTCCCGTGCGCATGGCCTCGAAGCGCCACTTGAGCCCCCGAATCGAGAACGTGTGTTCCAGGGCCTGGTTAAATGATTGGAGCATGGCGCGGATGGCTTCGGCGACGGCACGGCGTATCGCCGGGCCCATAACGGGGAAGAGGGCATCGGCAAGAACGTGAGCATTCTTATGGACGGATTCGCGCACGGCTTCTTCGACCGAGGGGATGAGGGCCTCGCTCAATCCCTCGCTGTCTTCGGCGCGGCGCAGATGGATGGCTTCAACGACGACGCTGCTGACGTCCTTGGCGCGATGCTCAGCGTTTTCGACCCTCGCGCGCAAGGATGCGATTTGCTCTTGCTCATCGCTGAGAAGAATGGAGCGGAGTTGCTGCAACTCCTTCTCGTCCGGGGATGCCTCGCTGGCCTTCGGCTTAGGAGGCTCATGTGGGGGCTGTGGTGTCATGTGATAAGCCGCAAAGGTACGAAATGGAAAAAAGCCATGGCTTCGGCGGAGCGAGGGCGCGCCATCGCCGCTTTACTTCGCGGGCAATTCGAACTCGTTCTTCAGCCGCAGGGCCATTTCCGTGAGCAAGTCGGCCAGGGCTTCGCGGTCGGTCTTTTCTTCGCGCAGCGTCTTCACTTCGCGATCGAGGGCCACGGAAACTTCGCGATGGTGCTCACCGATTTCGGCGGTGAGCGCTTTCGATTGCTCGAGGATTCGCGCGCGGAGTTCGGCAGTATTGTCGGTAAGCACATCGTCAAGCTGGGCAACGCGCTTCTCGATTAGTTTGGAAGCTTCGCGAAGCTCGCGTGAAACTTCCTTGAGCGCTTCGCCGCGCTCCGATTTCTCGGACTTAAGGCGCGTGTTGATGGATTCCAGCTCCTTGTGAATGAAGGCCTCCAGAGTGTCAAAGCGTTTTTTGAGATCTTCGCGAAGGGCCTCGGCGTCCTTGTTCAGGCGGTCTTCCAGGCGACCGAAGCGTTTCTCGTAATCGCGCATTTGCGAGCCGAAGAGGATGTCGCGAATCTTGTCAACATTCGCGCCTTCCTTGACTTCGGCGTCGCCGCCGGCATTGGCCTTGGGATCGGGAGAGGATGACATTTTTCGCCCTCGTTTCGTTTTCTTGCGGAATCTCGTTGCGGCTCTTGTGCGTCGCGCTGTCTTTGGCATCGCGACACGTTACTACGAGACCGAACGCGAATCAATCGCCGAGCGTCAGACGCTCACGGCCTGCTGATCGCCGGCGGCAAAACATTCAAAATTCATTCCGTGATCGCGCATGTAAGCGCGGCAGGCCTCCACCATCTTGTCAATCATTTCGTCATCATGCATTGGATCGTGATGAAAGAGGCAAAGCCGGCGCACCTTGGCGGCATGAGCCGATTCCACTGCGTCTTTCCACGTACTGTGGCCCCAGGCCTTGTGGCTGGGATACTCCTCTTCAGTGTATTGCGCCTCACGAATATAGAGATCGGCGCCGCGCGCGAATTGATCGATCTCGCTGTCGAGTTTGCGGGCATGATCGCTCTCGCCCAGGAGGCGGTAATACGGCTCGTGATCAGTCACATACACGACGGACTTGCCGTTACGTTCAACCCGGAATCCAATGGCCACGCCGGGATGATTCAAGTAAATGTGCGAGACATTCGTCTCGCCCAGTTGCACGGCGCCATCGAGCTCGATGAATTTGAATTGCGCCATCATATCCGTGAGGTCCACGGGAAAATACGTGGAGTCCATCTGGCCGGTGAAAACCTTTTCGAGGCTCTTATCGGAACCGCGCAGGCTGTAGATCGAAATGCGGTTCCCGGGAATGTAGGCAGGAGTGAAAAAAGGGAATCCCTGTATATGGTCCCAATGGGTGTGGCTGACAAACATGTGGACTTCGATGGGCTGCTTTTGAAACTCGCGCAGGAACGCCAGGCCTGCTTCGCGGGCTCCTGTGCCGCAATCAAACAGCAAAATGTTCTTCCCGCAGCGGACTTCAACGCAGGACGTGTTCCCACCGTAGCGCAATGTGCGCTGGCCGGGCGTGGCGATGGAGCCGCGCGTGCCCCAGAATCTCACCTGCAGCACAGAAGAGGACTCATCGGCGGCTTTCACGGGCGAAGCCGCCGGGGCCCTAGCAGGCGGAGCAGCCGGTGCCGGGGACGAAGCTGCCGCGCCGCCGGTCGTGGCCTTCTTGAGCGTCTCGATTAGAACGGCAAGGTCATAGGGCTTATTGAGGTAGGCGCTCGCGCCGAGGGCCTTGGCTTTCTTGATATCCGCGGCATAAGCCTTGGCGGAGCCGACCAGTACGTACAAATCCTTAAATTGAGGATCGCTGCGGAGCTCCTGACAGACTTCAAAGCCGTGCTTGCGCGGCATCATTAAATCGAGAATTACGGCGTCGGGCTTCTCCGAACGGATCAGGTTGAGTCCTGCCTCACCGTCGGGTGCCGTGAGAACAGTGAATCCTGCGGACTTGAGCGCCAACTCGACTACGCGGCGAATGTCTTCGTCGTCATCGACCAGAACGATTTTGGACACGCTCGGCTCCGTGCGAGGCGGACGGAATTATCTTCGGCTTCCGCCTTTGTGTCCAGTGCGGGATTGGTACTGCCCAAGCTGTTCCCGGTGAGCTGAACCGCGACGGGCAGAATCGTGAGCCTGCCAAAGGACGCTGCGAATGTTCCGATACGGTACAGAAGTACTATAGCGCGCGTTCTCTATGACTTCCGAAAATTAGGTTTACGCCATGCGGCCCGTTCGGCTGAGACGATGCCTTCGCTAACCCAGGAAACGAAACAAAACACGAAATCACAACAGGAGAATGGCAGCACGCAGGAGGGCCTTTCGCGTAAGCCTTCGGCTGCAGGGCCGGCCCGAACTGCCATGTGCCTTGAGCGTCCCGTAAGCGTATTGGGGTCGAGGCGAGTGAACGCCCCGACCGGGAACGCGGATCATCTCGAGCCTTTCTGCGAAAAAACGCAAACAGTGATCATCTTTCCTCAAGGAGGCGTGGTGCGGCTGTCGGCCAGGGTCGCCCCGGGGCAGATGGTGGTGGTATCCAACCTGCAAACGCAGCAGGAAGCCTCCTGCCGGGTAGTTTCGGTCAGAAATTATCCGAACGTGCAGGGATATGTGGAAATAGCCTTCAATCAACATGCGCCCGGGTTCTGGGGCGTTGTGTTTCCGGAGCAAGGCGCTTCCGCCGAAAAGCCTGCCGTCCAAGTTTCGCCGCCAGCTCCGTCGCCTGCGACCAAAGAACCAGTGCCGGTAGAGATTCCCGCATCCGCTACCGACTCGTTGCCCAAGGATGCGGAAGACGGGAAATCCTCAAAGATTAGCGAGGAGCCAAAAGCAGCGGAAATCAAGCCGCAGGATGCCGAACCCGCGAAAATCTCAACAGCTACGGCGGCAATGTCGGAGAATGTGGATTCGCAGCCGTCCATGGCGGCTGAAATAGTTGGGGCGCTCGAACCTCGGGAGCCGTCCGTCAGTGATCAGCCCGTGAAATCCAGTGAATTATCCGCGGAAACCATTGCAGCACCCGAGTCGGAGAAGAAAGCAGAGCCGAAAACTCCGCAGGTGGAATCCGATGCGGATTCGCTGGTCAGCACAAGAGAACTTCTGGGCAAACTCGACACTCACGTTACAACCGTAAGCCTCCCACCTGATTCGGGTTTCCACAAGTCTTCGCACCTCGCATCGAAATTGCACACGTTTTCGCCAGCTCCTAATCTCCCGCCGAAGCGCGAGCCATTGCGCGAGAGTTTCGCGCATCCACCTTCAATGGGGACCACGCCCAGAGAGCCTGTTCCCGTAGAAGATGCATTCCGGGATCTCGAAAAATCGCTAGAGATCAAAAAAATAGGACCAAAAACACAAACGGCCGGCCTCGAGGTTTGGTCGACAACGGAAAGTCACCGAGCGCCCGCAACTGCAAAGCCGCCTCGACGCGTTGCGCTAATGGCTGGCTTGGGAGTGGCAGTGATCGTGGCTTCGCTGGGAACAGGTTTTTACTTACACCGCCGTACCGCCCACGCGGCCTACAAGCAGACCTCCGTGGCCCCCGCAGCCGCGCCCGCCAGCACCGTTGCGCCGCCGAACAATGTGGCAACGAGCGATGCCCCGATTTCCACGCAGCCAGCTGGCTCAGTTGCGGCTCCGGCAATTTCAAGCCCGGCCAACCTCGCGCCAGAGTCGCCAAAATCCTCTCTGTCAGCCATGAAAGCACCCGTCTCGAAGCCGCTCGCAACCGCAGCCAAATCCAATCCGCCCTCGCACACAGCGGTTCCCGAATTCAAGGCCGTTGCGCCCACCGTAGCGGCGCCTTCAAGGGCGAATGCGCAAAAGACAGCCGCGCCGGAAGCCCCGTCAGTATTGGGAGACGCGTCAACGGCAGATCCCGGCGGATTTTTGACGAATAACGCGGCATCGAGTGGCATGCCAGAGGCGCCAGCTCCGAGTCTCCCCGTGAAAGTCGGAGGCCGCGTTCAAGAGGCGCGATTGATACACTCAGTCCCGCCGCAATATCCCACTGCCGCCAAGGAAAATAACATCGAGGGCGATGTAGTTGCGGACGCCACGATCGATGCGCGGGGGAACGTCACGCAGGTAAAAATTGTTTCCGGCCCCGCGCTCTTGCGTCAGCCCGCATACGATGCCCTGCGTCAGTGGAAATACCAACCGAAAATGCTTGATGACAAGCCAATAGCTGTGGAGATGCGCGTCACCTTGAAGTTCAAGCTTCACTAACCCCCGTCCTTACTCCTTCGCGCGATTTCTTCTGCGCTGCAACTCCCAAAGCCGCGTCTCATGAGAAAATGAAGGTTGCGGCAGAGAGTCCGCATTCCAAGGGACTTTTCATGGCAGGGAAGCGCAAGATCGGAATCCTGACCGGCGGCGGAGACGTGCCCGGATTGAATTCGGTAATCAAGTCTGTCGTCTATCGCGCGACGGAGATGGGAAGAGAAGTCACAGGAATCCGCAAGGGCTGGGCAGGGCTCACCCATGCGAATCTGGACGCGGGCACTGACCCCTACATCTGGCCGCTGACTCGTGAAAATACTCGGACGATCGACAGAAGCGGAGGCACAGTCCTGCACACTTCACGGACCAATCCGCGAAAAATACCAGCGGAAAGACTTCCGGGACATCTCTCGCAAGCGAATCTCGCTAAACTACCATTCGACGGAAAATTCTACGATTTCACTTCCATCGTGCTGCAGAATCTCGAGCGTCTCGCAATTGGCTGCTTGCTCGTCATCGGCGGGGACGACACGCTGAGTTTCGCGACCGTTCTGCACCAGGCGGGCTACCCCGTAATCGGTATTCCCAAGACGATGGACAACGACGTCCACGGCACGGAATACTGCATTGGATTTTCGACGGCCATCACGCGGGCGCGAGATGCCATTACTCGGCAGCGGACGACGCTCGGTTCTCACGAACGCATTGGCATCTTTCGAATTTTTGGGCGCGACGCCGGGTTCACCTCCCTGTACACGGCCTATGTGACTTCGGCGCGCTGCTTGATTCCCGAGTATCCCTTTGAACTCGAGCGCCTTTCGCGCCTTCTGCTCGAAGACAAGGGTAACAATCCAAGCCATTACGCTCTCGTGGTTGTATCAGAGGGCGCCATCTGGGAAGGAGGCCAGTCCGGGGAACAGGGAGAAGCCGACGCTTTCGGCCACCGCCATAAAGTGAATATCGGTGAACTTCTGGCGAGCGAGATTCACCGCCGGACCGGCGAAGAGACCCTGCACAGCGATCTCACTTACGACCTGCGTAGCGGAAATCCGGACGCGCTCGATCAGTTGGTAGCCACTACATACGCCAATATCGCTCTGGACTTGATTCGCGATGGCGTTACCGGACGCCTGGTCGGCGTTCGCAAGGGATGTTATGCGCATTCGCCTCTGCCTGAGCCGGCTCTTGGAGCTCGCAGGGTCGACGTGGCCGAGCTCTACAACACAGAACGCTATCGTCCAAATTACAGCGCCAAGCTTGGCGCACCGCTGCTCTTCAGTCATGTATGAGATCACGTGTCGGATGGATGCCGCGGTTGGAGGTCCGCAGCGAACTTTTCCGGACGCTATGAAAACAGAAGGCCCATCCTTTCGGCTGGGCCTTCGCGGGGAGAAAAGCCGTTGGCCAATGCGCGGATGGCCGCAGAACTCTTTCCTCAGGGGCAGTCTAAAAGAGGGTCCCCAAATAAGTCAAGAGCGAATCACGTTTCAGTGGAAATCGTTAAGTCTTTCATTTTCTTTTAATTATGAGAATAGACCGGGGATACTGAGGGGTACGCAACAAGAGCCTCCCCCTAAGTCTCGCGATTACTTAGAGTAGAAGTCTTTTGAATCTATAGGTTTGCTTGACAGGCCGAGCTGCAAAATATCCATAGAACTGGGTCGGTCAAACAGGGCTCCGGGTGCCAACCTCTTCACTGCGAGCCGGAATCCGCCAAACGCCAGGCTTGCGACCAGCACAAAGAGACAAAGCACACCAGTACCAACGAACACGCCGACAAGCATTCGTCCCACGGAAGGATCCGAGAATTCGAAGCTGGGTTCGTTCCACGTAAGTTCCGTGCCGGAATGGACTCGAGAGAGAATCGCATCGGCATCTTTTTGTGAGCGCGCATTGAGCACGATGGCCAACAGCGTCAAATCGCGTTTGGCGAAGATCCGCGGGCGCGCGTCACTGGCGGGAGTCGTGTCAGGCGAGGCTGATGTATCCTCCACGTCAAACATGTTGCTCAACTGCTTCAGCCGCTGCTCGGCGACTTGCGGAGTGGGGAAATCGGCGAGCACTAGGGTCATCTCCTGTCCTCGAATCCGATAGTGGGCGAGCTCCGCTTCCGCGCCGGCGGAAAATCCCAGCCAATCACCGGATGCAAGTTGCGTTTCGTGCTGAAAAGCGATGGGGCCAAGGAAATAGCGATCTGAGCGCTCGACAAACCCTTCCGTGGGCAGATGCTGCCAAAGATCGGGGTAGAGTCCCTGCGCGGCGTGAGCCGTGACATCCTGTATGAGCGCTCGCAGATCGGCATCCACAGACGCGAGAATAGGTCCAGATACATCGAGAAGCAGATTTCCCGTCAGGATTAGCGCCCGACTAGGGGACGCCGCAGAGTGTTCCGTGAACTGTGCGCGGCGCATGTCCTCCGTCCGAAGGAACGAATAAGCCCCATAGGCGCCGGAAGGATCCTTCATCCGGTAAAGTGTGACCGTGAGTTGATCCGAACCACGGGAATATACCTGGCGCTCCGCCTCCAGAGTTTCGTATTCCAGCATTTCCTGTGAGAGACCCGCAGGGAGGTAATCCATGCTCGCAGTTCCGTTCGAGGGAGCAGCTGCGGTCCATCCGGCAAAGCCAGAAGGCAAAATGGTCTGGCCCGCAGCTGGAACGGCCGCTACCAAAAGAAAAGCAAATACCAGTGGAATTATGCGCCGCATGGGCTTCGCTAATTAGACACTCGGATTCTACTTTGGGTTCCCGGAAGATGCCATGCGATCTTGTTTTTCTGATACCAGCTTCTGGTGGGAGGAAGCCACGCTGTTTAAGCTTTGCAGATAGCTCTCGATACCGCGGA
This sequence comes from Candidatus Acidiferrales bacterium, assembly GCA_050747245.1. Lineage (GTDB taxonomy): Bacteria > Acidobacteriota > Terriglobia > Acidiferrales > UBA7541 > JBOGNO01. Next base: position 95,875 of record JBOGNO010000013.1, on the reverse strand, counting down.
AAATTCCTTCGGCGACTTTTTCGCGCTGTTCTCCGCGCCGGAGCAGTTTTTCATCGGCCGGGTTGCTCAAGAAAGAAATCTCGGAGAGTACCGAAGGCATGTTCGCGCCAATCAGGACGACGAAGGGGGCCTTCTTCACGCCGCGGCTTTTTTCTCCCGCGCCGGATTGCTGCAGGCGCTTCACGAGAGCGTCCTGAATGTCCCCGGCAAGCTCCTTGGATTCCTCGATTTTGTCATTGCGCGCGATTTTTTGAAGGATGTTTTGCAAATCGTGAACGGAAGAATCCGAGAGGGCGTTTTCGCGCGCGGCAACTTCCATTGCGTCGCCGGATGTGGCGAAATTCAGGTAATACGTTTCCACGCCGCGGGCCGCGTGATCCTGGCTGGAGTTGGCATGCACGGAGATGAAGAGATCCGCGTGCTCTTGATTGGCGATGGCCGTGCGCTGTTCGAGAGGCACGAACGTATCGTCGCGCCGCGTATAAATCACTTCCGCGCCAGGGAGTTTTTCTTCGATGAGCTTGCCGAGCCGCAGGCCCACATCGAGGCAGATGTCTTTTTCCATCACGCCGTGCGGACCAATCGTCCCGGTATCCTGTCCGCCGTGACCGGGATCAATTACGATGCGATTGATTTTCAATCCCAGCGTGCGCGTGAGAGAGCGCTCGCCGTCGTGCGTGGGTTTGGGGGGCGTTACCGAAGCCGTCGCGCCGCCGGTCTTCTTGGAAGTTTTTGAAGTTGTTCGCTCCGGTGGAAAATCTTCATGCGCGGGAGGCGAAGAAGCGGAGGCGCTTTCGGCATCCGCGTTGCTCGAATTATTCTCGCCGGCGCCTTTTTCTGTGGGTTTCGGCTCCGCGGGGACCTGCGTCTCGTGCGCGGTTGCTCCCGGCGAATTCTTCGACGCAGTGAGCGTTTCGCCGTGCACATCAATCACCAGGCGGTACGGATTGGGAAGCAGGAAAGCGGAATAATCCTTGACGCTCGAAACATCGAGCACCAACCGCACGACGCCCTTTTGATTTTGTGCCAGCCGAATGCCGCGAAGATATCCGCCGCTTAGATCGAAAGTCTTTCCGGAAAGCGCGGGGCTGAGGCGCGCGCGCGAGAGATCGAAGAAAATCCGGTCGGGATTTTTGATCCGCGCGGATTCGTATTTAACGGATCCTTCGAGGTCCACGACGATGCGCGTGTAATTTTCCGCGTTCCACGTGCGGATGTTGGTTACGCGCGGGAGTCCCTGGTCCTGCGCGCGCTCCTTGGCCAGCTTGGCGTTCGACGCGGGCTGCGAAGCTTTATCGCGGGCGTCCGCGATTTCCATGATGGCCTGTCGCGCGTCATCCGCTTTCGGAGAAGTTGGGAAACGCTGCAAAAACTCCCGAAAACTGGACTCCGCGTCGTCGAGATGTTCCAGGTCCTGTTGTTGAATCTGCGCCAGAGTAAAGAGGGCATCGGCGCGATAGCGGGAGGACGGATATTCCTTGATCAAAAAACGATAGGAATCAATCGAGTTCTGAAAATATTGCGGATCAAACTGGCGGCCCATTTCCTGGTAAAGCTCCGCTTCGGCCATGAGCGCAGGCGGAACCTCCACAGCATGCGGCGTGATCAGATAGACTTTGTGAAAAGCGGAAACAGCGTTCTGAAATTCGCGAAGAGTCCGTAGCTGCAGTGGCTGGCCTTCGAGAGCCGTGCGTAATTTCTCCGCACGTTCAAACTGCGCGCGCGCCGCCGCTTTTTTCTGCTGGGCGATGGCGCCGGACGCAAGGCACACCAGCACGACGGCCGCAAAAATTGCGATCCGTGAGCGCCGATTTGTGGGGCTGGTAGCTCGCCGAATACGGATCATTCGTTGGTGAAAACCACCCGGCCTTTTTCATCCACCGTTTTCCGGATGGGGCGCGTGGGAGCGCTCCAAGCTGAAGGAAGACGGCCGGACCCGGGCTGGAAGTAGGTGTCTGTCACTCGCTCGACGTATGCACGCGTCTCCGGAAAATTTGGCACGCCGCCGTAGCGTTCCACAGCTCCCTCGCCGGCATTGTAAGCGGCCAGGGATTTCGTCAAGTCGCCATTGTACCGCTCCAGAAGCGACTTGAGATAGCGCGTGCCTGCTTCCACATTCTGAGCCGGATCAAACGCGTTGTTGACGCCAAGGCTCTCTGCGGTGGACGGAACCAACTGCATCAACCCCATAGCACCCTTTCGCGAAACCGCGCCGGGGTTACCGCCCGATTCGACGCCTATGACTGCTTTGACCAAGGCTGGGTCGAGGCGGTTTTTTTCCGCGGCGTGCTGCACGATCCGCTCGAGGTTATCGGGAAGAAGCGCTGGCGCTGGGGGAGTGTTCGGCTGCTTTGGGGAAAACCGAAACCGAACATTCCGTGACGCGGAACTTTGAACCGAGCGGTGTCCAGCGGGCGGATCAGCATTCACGAAGACAAACTTCCCATGCTCATCCACTTGGGATGCTATCTGCGCCCGGACGGGAAGTCCGAGTCCCAGAATAAAACCCGCTAGAGCGAAGATGCAGATGCTGGGGTTCTTTTTCATCTCCGTCCTGGAGAAGACAGAACCACTTCCAAGCGACAAAGAAACTACGCCTAGGGAAATATGCTCCCAAGCGTAAGCTTCTGGCGCTAAGGCAATTATAACATTCCCTCCAGCAACGGAACCACCCGCGCGATAGCCATTTCTATGCCGGATGTGTCTTTTCCGCCAGCCTCTGCTAGGTCCGGCCTGCCACCGCCTGAGCCGCCGACGAGGCGGGCTAACTCCTGTATTATCTTACCGGCGTGAACGCGTGGCGTAAGATCCTTTGTAACTCCTGTGATTAGAGAGACTTTCCCGTCTTCGCCCGATATTAGGACCACTACGCCGGAACCAAGCCTTTGGCGAAGGGCGTCAACGAGCTGGCGCATGCCTTCACGGTCGAGGCCGGAGACGCGGGAGGCCAGAACTTTGACATTTTTCACCGTTCGGGTCTCTTGGGCCAGTGAATCCACCATCGAGTGCGCGGATTTTCGTTTGTGCGCCTCCAATTGCTTCTCGAGCTGGCGCGTTTGTTCCTCAAGGCGCTCAATGGCCGCGGGCAATTCGGCAGGAGCAGATTTCAGTCGCGCTGCCAGATCGCGCAGGGTTGCATAAGCCTGCTGGTAATTTGTGAGAGCCGCATCTCCGGTGACAGCGTCGATGCGGCGCACGCCAGCGGCGACAGATTGCTCGCTCTGTATTTTGAATACGCCAATTTCGCCGGTGCGGTTTGTGTGCGTGCCGCCGCAAAGCTCCTTGCTGTAAAATCCGCGCGCGTAGGAATCATCGGCAATGGTGACAACGCGGACGTTGCTCTCGGGATACTTGTCGCCGAAGAAGGCCAGCGCGCCGGAAGCGAGCGCCTCGTCGAGGCTGGCGATGTCCGTGCGGATTTCCAGGTCGCGCAGGATTTCTTCGTTCACTTGCTGTTCGATTTCCTCGAGCTCACGGTGTTCGACGGCTTCGAAATGCGAAAAATCGAAACGCAGATGCTCCGGCGCGACGAGTGAGCCTGCCTGCTTGACGTGCGTGCCCAGAATATTGCGCAGCGCGGCGTGCATCAAGTGCGTCGCCGTATGATTGCGTTTGTTGCGAGCGCGGCGCGCGGCGTCCGCGACGGTGGCCACGCGATCTCCGACCTGCAATTTTTCTCTGGCGACGATGCGATGGGCAATCAATCCAGCGACGGGATAATACGCGCCGCGCACTTCGGCGACTGCAAGGGATTCGGAATTGTCGAAAAACGCGCCGGTATCGGCAACCTGTCCGCCGGATTCGGCGTAAATCGCGGAGCGATCGAGAACGACTTCCGCTTCCGCGCCGGCGGGAATTTCGTTCACTTGGCCCTTGCGCGTGACGATGGCTTCGATGCGGCAATCGCGCGTGCTGGTGCCGAAGTAGAAGTCGGGCTCGGTTTTGAAAGTTTCCGCGAGCCGGGCAAACGCCGGATTGGCGGCTTCCTTCGCCGCGCCTTTCCAGGAAGCCTTCGCGCGTTCGCGCTGCTTTTTGAGTTCTTCTTCAAAGCTTTGATCCGCGTCGCCGGAGATTTGCCAGCCGTGTTCCTGCGCCAGATCGCGTATGAAATCGGGGCGCAACCCCAGCGTGTCGTATGCGAAGAACAGGTCGGCACCATCGATTCGGTTGAATTCGCCGGAACGCGATTTCGCCTTTGATTCCAGCCTCGCGGCGAAACGATCCACTGCAGGCACCATCAAGCGCGAATATTTTTCTTCCTCGGCGACAAGCGTTTTTGAAACATGGTCAAACAAATCGACAAGCTCGGGATATGCGGACTTCATTTCTTCGGTGACTTTCGAAGCCATCTCAACGAGAAATGGCCTGTCAATTCCTAGTTTGCGGCCGTGATCAATCGCGCGGCGCAGGATTTTTCGCAGAACGTATCCGCGTCCCTCATTCGAAGGGATCACGCCGTCGGAGATGAGAAACGTCGCCGCGCGGCTGTGATCGGCCAGAATTCGCAGCGATGGCGCGGACTTCGTGTCGCCGAGTGAGGCTCCCGAGAGTTCGGCGGCGCGCGACATCAGCGGCTGAAATAAATCCGTATCGAAAATGCTGATCTTGCCCTGGAGGACGGAGGTGAGGCGATCGAGGCCGGCGCCCGTATCTACGGAAGGGCGGGGAAGAGGATTGAGAACGCCCTCTGCGTCGCCCGTCACGGCGGGCAGGCGATTGAACTGCATGAAAACGAGGTTCCAGATTTCGACATAGCGGCCGCAATCGCAGCCCAGGGCGCATTCCGGATGGCCTTTGTCCGAAGCGGCGGGGCCCATGTCATAGTAGATTTCGCTGCAAGGGCCGCAAGGGCCGGTCTCACCCATAGCCCAGAAATTTTCGCTGCTGCCAAACTCATAGATACGGTCCTTGGACACTCCCTGGGCGAGCCACCCGTCGTAAGCCTCGGAATCGCGCTCGATGCCCGCTTCGCCTTTGAAAATCGTGACGAAGAGTTTCTCTTTCGGAATTGCGAAGCAATTGGGTGAAGTGATGAGTTCCCAGGCAAAGGCGATGGCGTCCGCCTTGAAATAATCGCCGAAAGAGAAATTGCCGAGCATCTCGAAAAATGTCAGGTGGCGGTTGGTGTAGCCGACATTTTCGAGGTCGTTGTGCTTGCCGCCGGCGCGAACGCATTTCTGGCAGGTGGTGGCGCGGTTGTAGTCGCGCTTCTCGAGCCCCAAGAAAACGTCCTTGAACTGATTCATCCCGGCGTTGGTGAAAAGCAGCGTGGGATCGTTCGCCGGGACGAGCGAGGAGCTGCGCACCACGCGATGACCGCGCTGCTCGAAGAACGCGAGAAATTTTCGGCGAATTTCGTGACCGGTCACATTGCCCTCGGGAACACTGCGAATTCAAGCCACAGATTATCGCAAAGCGCGCGCGGCGACGCAAAGTTCGGCTGCTTCGATGGCGCGCTTTCGGCGCGAAAAGTTGAAAAGTTAACTTCGTGTTTTGTCTCGATTAGACTTTTGGATTGCCCTTTGTTTTCAAGGAGTTGCGAGATTTCTGTTTTGGTGTGTGTTGCGGGCAGAATTGGGGCCGATTTCGGCGGTTTGGAAGGCTTATCCGGCGTCTTGGGCTTCGCAGTGACGGTGTTGATTATTGAAGGCCTCTTGTTAAAACGACTCCATCATGTAATCGACAAATTATAGCACATGATGAAATGCAGATGAGAGAAAGTCACTGCGGGAGCGCTGCTAACTTGATGCGTGTGACGCGGGGGCGGCAATCTAGCTGGGTTGGTTGCGAAGCTGCTCTAGAGTTCCTCAGGTTCCTCGGGTTCCGGTAATTCCTCGAGAGCGACGGCGGAGACGGCGCGGAGTTCGGCGCGAATGGTGTCTGAGGAGAAGCCGGCGCGGAGCAGGCTGCGATAGAGCGAGGCGCGGGCGCGCTCGTCGAGCGGGCCGCGGCGTTGCGCGAGGCGGCGCTTCAAGCGCGCGCGGACGAGCGAGGCTTCGTCGGTCTCGGCGAAGACGGCTTCCAGCGCGGCTTCGATGTGGCGGTCAGGAAGGCCGCGGGCGCGGAGATCGCGGGCAATGCGGAAACGCCCGCGGCGGCGCGAGATGGCGTAGATGCGCGCACATTCGAGGGCGTAACGCGCATCGTCAAGGTAGTTTTGTTTCTTCAGGCGATCGAGGACGCCGCGGACGAGGGATTTATCTTCGGCGCGCGCTTCGAGATATTTCTTCATTTCGTAGATGGAATGGCCGCGGCGCATCAGGGCGCGAAGCGCGGAGGCGTAAAGATCCTGTTCGGTCGAAAGTTTGCGCGGGGAATTCCTCACGGCATGAGGATAGTGGCACCGGCAGATCGAAGCAAGAGCACGGGCAGGAATCGAAAAATCTACTTGCGGGAACGATCGAATTCCGCCATGGCACGCTCCATATCTTCGCGGGCGGAATCGGCGGAAGAGCGAATGCCCTGAACACGCAGGCGGAACTCATCGGCGTTGGAAGCGCGCATAAGGGCTTCTTCGAGGGTGATGAGATTCCGGGAGAAAAGCTCGAAGAGCGACTGATCAAACGTCTGCATGCCGTACTGCGAAGTGCCCGCGGCGATGGCGTCGCGGATCAGGCGCGTTTTATCGGGGTTGATGATGCAATCGCGGATGTAGCCGGTGGAAATCAGGACTTCGACGGCGGGCACGCGCCCGACTCCATCGGCCTTGCGGACCAGCCGTTGGCTGATTACGGCCTTGAGCGTCGAGGCGAGTTGCAGGCGAATCTGCTTCTGCTCCGGCGGAGGAAAGACGGCGATGATGCGCTGAATGGTTTCGGTGGCGTCGAGAGTATGCAACGTTGAAAAAACGAGGTGGCCGGTTTCGGCGGCGAGCAACGCAGTCTGGATGGTTTCCAGGTCGCGCATTTCGCCGACGAGCACCACATCGGGATCCTGGCGCAACGCGGCACGCAAAGCGGTGGCAAAGCTCGCGGTATCCACTTCGACTTCGCGCTGATTGATAAAGCCTTTCTTGTCGCGGTGCAAATACTCGATGGGGTCTTCGATGGTGATGACGTGCTCGGCGCGCACGGAATTGATGCGGTCAATCATGGCGGCCAGGGTGGTGGATTTTCCCGAACCAGTGGTGCCGGTGCAAAGGACCAGGCCACGCTGCTCCTCGCATATGGTATCGAGCACGCGAGGCAAATCGAGCTCATCAATCGTGCGAATCTTCGTGGGAATCACGCGCAGGACCATGCCGACGTTGCCGCGCTGCTGAAAAACGTTGACGCGGAAACGGCCCAGGCCGGCCACGCCGTAAGCCATGTCCAATTCCGCGGTTTCCTTGAATTTCTGTTTCTGGCGATTGGTCATCATGCTGAAGGCCATGGACAGCATTTCTTCCGGCGTCACGCGCGGGACGTCGGAGAGGCCATTCAGCACGCCATCAATGCGCAAATAGGGATGATTGCCGACCTTGAGGTGAAGGTCGGAAGCCTTGGTCTCCACCGCGCGGCGAAGAAGATCGTCAACTACGAGCGCCATAACGTGAAAGCCCCGTCCTTCGGGCGATTTCTGAACCTAGCATGGCCGTGATGGGGAGACAAGGAAACGGCGAGAAACGGTTTCCTCGACTGCAATGGCGGGAAATCAGGATTCGCGGAGAAACAGGCTGTTGTAGAGCCAGCCGGCTAGCACTCCGCCGATCAACGGCCCCACCCAGTAAACGCCGTGGTTCTGCCAGTGATGACCGATGGCCAGGGCCGGGCCGAAAGCGCGCGCCGGATTCATGGCCGCGCCGGTGAAGGGGCCTCCGAGCAAGATGTCCATGGTGATGGTCAGGCCGATGGCTATTCCGGCGACGTTCTTGGCCGCGCCCTTAGGGTCGGCGGCAACGCCAAAGATGACGAACACGAGCAGGAAGGTCATCGCGGCCTCGAGGAGAATGGCGGGGAGGCGAGTGAACTCCGGAGCGAGACTCGGCGTGCCCAAGGCCACGGCAGTCCAGACGCTGTCAGGGATCAAATAGCGCAGGAGATAGGCGGCGGCGACGGCGCCGGCAAGCTGCGCGATCCAATAGAGCAGGGACTGGATGGTGCCCATTTTTTTCGTCACCCAGAATGCGATGGTGACCGCGGGGTTGAAATGTCCGCCGGAAACGTGGCCGACCGCGGTGACCATCAGTCCGATGGCCAAACCATGCGCCGCGGCGATGCCCAGCAGCCCCAGACCGCCCTGTCCGGAGGCCTGGAGATAGTGATCCGCGCAGATGGACCCCGCGCCAATAAAAATCAGCGTAAATGTTCCGACGAATTCGGCGACGAGTTTTTGCGGCGTGCTGAACAAGGGAGCCACCTCCTCAATCAATCGCGCGCCTGGAAAGACGATTCAAATTCGCGCGAACGGAACGGGCGCGATTCTACTCAAATTGACGCTGCGGAGTCAAAAATTGAACGAGATCGAGATTGTCAGCGAGCGCCAGCTCCGACGGGAACACTGATGGGTGTAAGCCAGGCATGGCGATCGGGCTTCGTTCCGCTGGTAAGGGCGAAGAACTCATCCTGCAAGCGCTTGGTGACAGGCCCGCGCGCGCCGCTGCCGACTTTTATTTTGTCGATGGAGCGAATGGGAGTGATTTCCGCCGCGGTTCCGGCGAAGAAGACTTCCTGCGCGATATACAGCATTTCGCGCGGGATTTCCTGTTCGGCGGTGGGAATATTCATGTCGTGGCAGAGCTGCAAGATGGTATGGCGGGTGATGCCGGGCAGCACGCAATTCGCGAAGGGAGGCGTAATGACAGCGCCATCCATGACCACGAAAATATTTTCGCCCGAGCCTTCGCTGACGTGCCCGGAAACGTCGAGAGCGATGCCTTCGACGTAGCCGTTGAGCATGGCTTCCATGCGAATGAGCTGCGAATTCATGTAATTGGCCGCGGCTTTGGCCATCTGCGGCAGAGTATTGGGCGCGGAGCGCGACCAAGAGCTGACGCAAACATCCACGCCACTGCGCAGCGCGTCTTCGCCGAGATATTTTCCCCACTCCCAGCAGGCCAGATACACTTCGATGGGATTGTTGAAAGGATTTACTCCCACGTCGCCGTATCCGCGCAAGACCACCGGGCGCAGGTAGCAGGCGTCCATTTTGTTCGCGCGCACCAGCTCGACGGCCGCCTGACAAAGCTCGTCGAGCGAATACTTCGAATCCATGCGGTAGATGTGCGCGGAATTGAGCAATCGCTGCATGTGATCGCGAAGGCGGAAAATGGCCGGGCCTTGACTGGTGTGATAGCAGCGCATGCCCTCGAAAACTGCGGAACCGTAGCTGATGACGTGGGAAACTACGTGCACCTGAGCGTCATCCCAATTGATGAATTTTCCGTTGTGCCAGATCTTCTCAGTTTTCGTTACCGGCATCTGGATTCTCCCGGAAGAGATTTTTTGCTGCGATTGAGGGAGTCTTCACGATTTGGCAGGGAAGCAGCCCGATTCTCGGTTGCTCGGAAGCTCATTCTTTCGGCGCTTTCGCGCGGCTCACGAGTCACGGCGTTCCGCCACGCGCGAAGCGGATTATAGCACAGGCGTTTCGATGTCAATGACCGGGAGGTTGATTCACGAAGGGAGCACCTCCGCCATATTGGATGCAACGCCCTGCCCGCCCAAGTCGAGCGCGGGCGCGAGACAAACTAAAAATGATCTTCCTCGCGATTTGGATGGCTGGAACCGGTGGGAGATGCGGGCTTTTGCTCCCAGGGACTGCTCTGCCAGTTGTCCTTGCGTTTGCCTTCGGCCAGAAATGGCGGGACGCTCTGATGCAGAAAATGCGCCAGCGAGTACACGTAGGGCTCGTACATGGAGCGAAGCTCACGCAGCCGGTCGCTTGCACCTTGGCCGGGATTTAATTTATAACCTGCGGCGGAAAGAAAAGCGTGCAAACGCTCAAGGGACTCCTGGGGCAAACGGTCGCGCGGCGGTTTTCGCGGCGGCGAACCGAACACCTGCGCAAGATCCACGACAGCATGACGGGAAATGGCAAATGTTAACTCCGCTTGCCGGAGGCATGCGCCTTCGGCTCCGGTCATCACCAGTGCCGTGGCGTCCAGAATTGCCGTGAGCGCGGCGATCCACGATTGGTTGCTGTGCTGGGAACGAAAATACGCCAACACGGGATAAGAGAGATGGCTCTCGAGAAGCTCGGCGGACCACTTCTCCCACTCTTGAAAGAGCTCTGTCAAGAGCACTCTTCCGGGCTCGCCGCTGTGACGGCGAAGCAATTCTCCCGCGGTCGGCGGGGACCCTGCCCGGGCATCAAGGAGCGAGATGCTGATTTCGCGCTTCGAGAAGGACTGGTAGATAACCGGCAAATAGCCAATAAGGAGGGCGAGGAAAGCGAAGCCTGTGCCCGCCTCCACCGCTGTCAGAAAGCGTCCTATGGAGGAATGCGGCACGATGTCGCCGAGGCCGAGGGTGAAAAAATTTGTGGAGCTGAAATAGATGGCGCTCCAGAAGCTCGCGCCGTGATCGCCCGAGACCGCCAGGCCGCCCGCATCGAACTGCAAGATTCCGAAACCGAGCACGAGGCCGATCACCCAGATGCCGATCAGCAAGGGAAGCGAAAGAGGGCCGTAAAAACTCAAGAACAGTTCGCGCTGCTTGCCCGCGGGGCAGAGGCGCGCGATGGCCGTCCACGGCCGCCAGGTGGAGCGGTAGAACAATTTGGCGATGCGAAACTTTCGTGAGACGCGGCGCGGCAGGACGACAGTCTCAAAGGCGTCCCACAGGACGGCCGCAATGATGACCGCGCCCCCCAGCGCTGCGAAGTGGAAATTCATGCGCGGACCTCCGCCCGCAATGCAGAGCAGTGCATTGTCTCACGAGGTCAGGATGCAGCCGACTGCAAATCGGAAAGAGATCACTTCGTTTGCGGAGAAGCGGGCCGATGCTGTTCGATTACGTTGAATTCGGCGCGGATTTGGTTCAAACGGCCTCCGCGAGAATTTTCCCAGAATCCGAGAAGGATGAACGGTACGAGTGCCACAACCACCCACGCCTTTGAGCGGTTGGGCACCTTGGCGCCGGGATCCCAGCGAAAGAGCTGCCGCGAAATCTCAAACGCCACGGCCAAGCCCGCCAGCAACACGAACGTGTCGCCGGCCAGTTGCCGGAGAGTTTCGGTATTCACCATGGAGTTCTGCAAGCCGGCCACGAGATAGGTAGCAGGCAAAAACAGCGCCATATGCTGAATCCAGCCGGGAAGAATGACGAGTGGAATGGTGGCGCCAGAAAGGAAGAGGAAAGCCGACCAGATGACGTTGTTCAGTACCTGCGTCTCCTGCATGCTGTTGGTGACGCTGGCGACGATGAGCCCGAACGATGAAAATGTCGCCGAGCCCACGGAGACGAGCACGATGAGACTCGGAATGTCCCCCAGAGTGCGCATGTGGAATATCCACATGGTCAGAAGGAATTCCAGAACGATTGTGGGCCAGATGAGCACGTAGTTGGCAATGATGCTCGAAGCCAGCATAGGTCCCGCTCCCACAGGCGCCAGGCGAAAGCGCCGCAGAATGCCCTGTTCGCGGAACATCACCAGCTGCATGCTCAAACCCCAAAAACTGCCCATCACGGACAATGCCAGCACCGGGCCGAGCAAGTAAGGCACCGCGAAGGAATTTCCGCGCCCGAAAACTCCGACGATGAGGAACAAGAACGTCAGGGGGAAGACCAGGCTGAAGAAAATAAACGTGCGATTCCGAAGCGCCAGGCCGACACGGAACTTCGATAGAATCCAAGTATTCTTCACACTCCTCACTCTCCGGGCCTCCTTGCCGCGGCTAATCGCGCAAGCGGCGTCCCGTCATTTCAATGAATACATCCTCAAGCGAAGGAGCCGCGATTTCCAGGCTTTGCAGCTCATTGCCCTTGGCTTCGAGATGCTTCACCAGCGCGACGATGGTCTGGGGAGGCCGCTCGGAATGAAGCACGTAGCTGCCGTCCAGTTCGCGGCAATCCTTCACGCCTTCTAAAGCCTGCAGGGCACCATCTTCCGCAGGTTGCGCAAGGCGCACCTGAATTCGCGTGGTGCCGCCTGAGCGAGCCTTCAGCTCACGCGGCGTGCCCATGGCGATGAGCTTGCCATTGTCAATCACGGCCACGCGATCGCACAGCCGCTCGGCTTCCTCAATGTAGTGCGTCGTCAGCAAGATTGTTTTTCGCTCGGCCTTCAGCTCCTCGATGATCGTATAGATTTCGCGCCGCACCTGCGGATCCAGTCCGGCGGTGGGCTCGTCGAGAAAAAGCACTTTCGGATCGTGCACTAGGGACATCGCCAGCGCTAGGCGCTGTTTTTGTCCGCCGGAAAGCTGGCTGTAAAAGGCATGCCGCTTCTCATCGAGCTGAAAGCGTTTGAGCAAATCTTCCGGGTCACGGCGCTTGCGATAGAACTTGCCAAAAAGTTGCAGCACTTCGAGGACACGCGCCTTGTCGGGCAGGGAAGTGGACTGCAATACGCCGCCAACTTGCTGCTTGTAAGCGTCGCCCGCGCGTTCCGGATTCAGGCCCACAACTTCGACGCGCCCCTCGTCGGGCGTGCGCAACCCCTCGAGGATCTCGACGGTCGTAGTCTTTCCGGCGCCGTTCGGGCCGAGGAGACCGAAAACCTCGCCTTCGTTGACCTCAAAGCTGACCCCGCGGAGCGCCTCGACCTCGCCATAGCGCTTGAAGACGTTTTCAGCCTTGATGATGCTTTGACTCATAGAGGGGATCAAGTCTATACCAGACGCTTCGCGCGTGAGCGACGGCGCCGCGACTTTTTTGTCGCTCTCGGGTTTGACTTAGTAGGCGCCCAGTGATGCTGAGCCAGATTGACGCGGCTTCCTGTTACCTGCGTGCCTTCGGATTCGAGCAGACGGCGCTGCTTGGAAGCTAGCGGCTCACGGATAAGCAATTTTCCGCCGGCGCCGACGACGCGGTGCCACGGGATGCCCTGCCCTGACGGGGAGGCGGCCATGGCGAATCCGGCCGTTCGTGCGCCCCCGCGCAGTTGCAGCGCGCGAGCCACTTCACCGTATGTGGTCACACGCCCTCGCGGGATCCTCTTCACTAATTTGTAGACAGCATCCCAGCCCACCGGCTTCTGCAATGTGATTGGCTCCTATGTCTTACGCAGGTTCTAGATGGAACATTTCATTCGCGAAGGCTGCTCAGGCGTCCACTTTTTGCGCCGAGTTCACCGCAGAATGACGGCGCAACGATTGTTTGCAACCCTGGAACAGCGCAAGCATCTTATCATTGACGACGTAGTGGAGAGAACTTACACTACGCGCCGCTTCAGATGAAGGAGGCGGTCGTGGCGTTCGTCAGACGCAGAGGCAATTCGTATTACCTGGTGCACAACGTGCGTCGCGAAGGGAAGGTGCAGCAACTGCACCTGGCCCGTCTGGGCGAGCGACCGCGCATCACCGACGACGTGGTTCGCCAGGTCCGCCGTGCTCACCCCTTGCTGGAATTGAACTGGCGGCGACTCCGCGAAGCAGCGACCAGCCGCGTGGAGTTGTTTGACGCCGGCTCGCCCTACCTGCAAAAACTGGTGCAGGAGCTTCGCGCGCTGAACATGGATCTGGCGGATCTGACGCCTCCGGCTCTTTCGTTTGGTGAGCGCCAGCGGCCACAGCACGAACTCCTCACGCAACTCCGGCTGCTTCGCTCCACTTTGGATGTAAAGCTTCGCCAGATTGCACAGCCCCGTTCCGCGGTTTCCGGAAGGGGATTCCGGTAGGGAGCATGGTCATGGCCTCTCGAGCCCAGCCTCTGGACCCAACCCAGCGCAGCCTTGAATCGCGGGAGTTTGAGGCCAGTCTGCGCAAGAAGATTGTTGGCCAGGACGAAGCCGTCCAAGCCATGGTGGATCTCTATCAGGTTTTCCGCGCGGGTTTGAATTCTCCAGGACGTCCGGTAGGGAACATGCTGTTTCTCGGGCCGACCGGCTCGGGCAAGACGCGCATCGTCGAGGCTGCGGCGGAAATTCTTTTCGGCGATCTCCGCGCTGTGATCAAAGTGGATTGCGCCGAATTTCAGCACTCCCACGAAATCGCCAAGCTGATCGGCTCGCCGCCGGGCTACCTGGGTCATCGCGAAACGCATCCGCTGATCACCCAGGAGGCTCTGGCGCAGTTTCACAGTGAGAAACTGAAGCTTTCGTTTTTGCTGTTCGATGAAATCGAAAAGGCCTCGGACGCATTGTGGCAGTTGCTCCTCGGAATCCTGGACAAGGCTACGCTGACTCTGGGTGATAACCGCCGGGTGGATCTCTCCTCCACAATGATTTTCCTGACTTCCAATCTTGGCGGCCTGGAAATCACCGAGCTGATGAGCGGGAAGATGGGCTTTGCTCCCGCGGCGCCGCTGCCCAAGCAGGAGCTGGATGCGAAGGTTGAGCGCACCGCGGAAGAAGCGGCCAGGAAAAAGTTCTCGCCCGAATTCATCAACCGCATTGACAAGATTGTGGTCTTTCATCCGCTGCAGCACCCGCAACTCGAACAAATTCTAGAAATTGAACTCGCCATGGTGCAGCAGCGCGTGCTCGAAACCGCCAAGGGCAGGTTCCTGTTCCGCGTCACGCCAGAAGCGCGCGAATTCCTCTTGCGCGAAGGCACGGACCTTAAATACGGAGCGCGGCATTTGAAGCGCGCCATCGAGCGCCACGTCGTCTATCCCCTGGCCAGTTTGTTGGCCACCGAACAGGTCACTTTCGGCGATGTCCTCTCCATCGACTTTGATCCTCTCCTCGGTCACCTGGTCTTCCGCAAAGAGGCCGAAGGCGCTCTGATTCCCGTGGAATCGGCGGATCAGGCGGCAGCTGCTGCTCAGGCTTCCGGCGCGCGCACGGATGGTCTTTCAGTCCCGCTTCCGTCCTCGAAGGGAGCGGAGGCGCCGCCGCAACAGAGCCGCGCGACAACGCCTCGCAATGCCGCGGGCGACAAGAAGTAATTCTGTTTTTTCTCATTTCGAGTTCCTGATTGCTTGTCTCTCACGTGCAGGAAGCGTCCGCCGCTAGATTTGCCTCTTAACTCAGTTCGGGTATAGTTCACGAGGGAGACCCCCAGCGCGTTTTCCATGGCGCCAATTATTCCGGACGCGGGGAGGCAGTGATGAAATCGCCGATCGCCAATCGATCCAACGAAGCAAATTTGCGGCGGATCGGGAAGCCTCGCGCACACAGCGCGGCCGCACTCGCAATGGTTTTGATGGTGGTCTTCAGCGTACCGGCGCTGGCGCAGCGGACGGGGCTCAAGCCCGGCTTCAACCTTTTCACGCCGCAACAAGATATTGACGTCGGCCGTCAGAACTCGCAGCAGGCGGAGCGCCAGCTAAACATGCTGAATAGTCCGCGCGTGGATAATTACCTGAACGCGCTGGGACATCGCCTGGACGCGCACGTTCCTCCGGGGACGCCGAATTATCCCTTCCAGTACAAATGCGTGAACGACATGGCCATCAACGCGTTCGCGTTGCCAGGGGGATTCATCTACATCAATCGAGGCGTCATCGAATCCGCGGACACTGAAGCTCAACTTGCCGGCGTCATGGCCCACGAGACTTCCCACGTCGTTTTGCGCCACGGCACCAATCAAGCGACGAAGGCTTACATCGCGCAAGGCGGCCTGGGACTGCTCGGTGCGCTTATGGGAGGCAATTCCATCGGCGGCATGATCACGCAGCTCGGCGCTTCCTTCAGCATGGAATCAATTTTTTTGAAAATGTCGCGCACCGATGAAAGCCAGGCAGACATCCTGGGCACGCAGATTCTCTATGACACCGGCTACGACCCGCGCGCCATGGCGCAATTCTTCGAGAAGATTCAGGCTCAGAGCAAAGGCCATCCCATCCAGTTTTTCAGCGATCATCCCAATCCGGAGAATCGTATCGGACGAGTGGATGAAGAAGTTCAGAAACTTGGCGGCCCGCCGGCCAACTACAAATCCGACTCCGCCGAATTCCAGGAAATCAAGAGATACGTACACAGCCTGCCAGCCCCACCGAAAGCTGGGCAGCGGCCCGTTGCCGCAAATGCCGGCGGAAGTTCGGCGCCGCCTGCAAATCCCTCATCGCAGACGATTCAATTTCAAAATAACAGGCTTAGTTTTTACTATCCTTCGAACTGGCAGGCTTATGGCTCCGGCGATTCCGTCACGTTTGCGCCGCAAAATGGTGTGCTTGCTGATGCGCAGGGAAACGACGCGCTCGCGTACGGCGTAATCATGGCCGTGTATCAGCCAAAGAATGGTCAGCGTGGAATATCGCTGCAGAGTGCCACCGATACCCTGATCCGCGAGCTTCAAAGCTCGAATTCGCAGATGCGCATCGCGCGCAAACGAGAAGCGGTCCGCCTCGGCGGCCAGCCCGCGCTTTCGACGTATCTCACCAATATTTCCCCGGCGGGAGGAGCGGAGACTGACTGGCTGGTCACAGTTATGCAGTCCGATGGCGTTCTCTATTTCATTTGTGTCGCTCCGCAGAGCGCTTACGATTCCTATAGCCGAACATTCGAAAACGTGCTCAGCTCGGTCCATCTACGCTAGCACAAGCCAAATAGGCCTTCTGAATTTCCAGCCCCAGCGCACGGCGCGGGAAAAGGAACCTGTTTTTTTGAATGTGACTTGGAGCAGTTAGGGTTTCCAGCGGAGGATGGGCTTGCGCGCGGCAGCAACCTCGTCGAGCCGTCCGACGCGCGTGGCATGAGGTGCGCTCTTCACGATAGCGGGATTATTCTCGGCCTCGTCGGCAATCGCGCGCATTGCTTCGATAAACAGGTCGCACTCCTCTTTCGATTCTGATTCCGTCGGCTCGATCATCAGCGCACCGGGGACGATCAACGGAAACGCCGTGGTGTACGGATGGAAGCCGTAGTCAATCAGCCGCTTGGCGATGTCCATGGTGCTCACGCCGAATTTCTTCTGCCGCGTGTCGCTGAAGACGACTTCGTGCATGGAGGGCAAGTTGTAGGGCAGGTCATAGACATCTTCGAGATTCTTGCGGATGTAGTTGGCGTTGAGCACCGCGTCTTCGGTGGCCTGGCGAATCCCCGGGCCGTACGCCAGCGTGTACGCGAGAGCGCGTAGCAAAACTCCGAAATTGCCACAGTAAGCTCGCACGCGCCCGATGGACTTCGGCCGGTTGGCATCGAGGGCCAGCTTTCCGTTCTTTTCCACCACCACAGGAGTTGGCAAGAATTCTTCCAAATGTTTTTTCACCAGCACGGGCCCGGCGCCGGGGCCTCCTCCGCCGTGCGGCGTCGAGAATGTCTTGTGCAGGTTCAGGTGCATCACATCTACGCCAAAATCGCCTGGCCGGGCGATTCCGGCGAGCGCATTCATGTTCGCTCCGTCCATGTAAAGCTGCGCGCCGCGCTGGTGCAGGATTTCCGCGATCTCCGCGATGCGCTCCTCGAAGACTCCGAGCGTGCTCGGATTCGTGAGCATCAACGCAGCCACATCTTCGGAGACAAATTCGCGCAGGTGATCGGTGTCGAGTTGCCCGCGCTGGTTCGACTTGATGTTTTGCACTTCGTAGCCGGCGATGATCACGGAAGCAGGGTTCGTCCCGTGCGCCGAATCGGGGATCAGGACTTTCTTTCGCGCGTTCCCTTTGCTTTCGAGGTACGCGCGAATCATCAAGAGCCCTGTGAGTTCTCCCTGCGCGCCCGCTGCCGGCTGAAGCGTGGCCGCCTCCATTCCCGTAATTTCAAGAAGGCATTTCTGCAGCGTATCGAGGATGCGCAGGCATCCCTGCGACAATTCTTGCGGCTGGTAAGGATGTTCCGTGGCCAGCCCGTCAAGCCGCGCTGCAAATTCGTTGACGCGCGGGTTGTATTTCATTGTGCAGGAGCCCAGCGGGTACATGCCCAGGTCGATCGCGTAATTCCAAGTCGAGAGGCGGGTGAAATGGCGAATCACTTCGATTTCACTCACTTCCGGGAATCCTGCGATTTCATCGCGTGCGAATTCCGCGCCCAGTTCTTTTGCCGCGTCCACCGCGGGCACGTCCAGCGGAGGGAGCTCCGCGCCTCTCTTGCCGGGAGCTGATTTTTCGAAAATCAGCCCTTCGTTCCGGCTGATATGCCGCCCCGCCGTCTTCTTTGTTGTTTCGGGCGCTTCCATTTCCTTCAGTTTATCGCCCAAGAGGCTTTGTCTCCCTGCGGTTCATACCGGCTTGGCCAGAATTTTCTCCACCGAGGCGGCCAGCCGTTCGATTTCCGCTCGCGGCATCAATTCAGTCACGCATACGAGGCCGCGCTTGGTCTGTTCGGGATAAAACATTCCAAGAGGCAGCGGGCCGATGATTTTTTCGCGCAGTAATTCGGCGTTGATGAGTTTCACCGACCGCGGAAATTCCAGCACAAATTCATTAAACGTCCGCCCGCCGAAGACGCGCCGCACGCCCGGAATTTTGGTCAGCAGCGCTTCCGCAAATCGCGTTTTGGCCAGGTTCTGTTCCGCCATCTCGCGCAGCCCCTTCTTCCCGAGCAAACACAGGTGAATCGTCGCTGTCAGTGCGTAGAGCGCTTCATTGGTGCAGATATTCGAGGTGGCCTTCTCACGACGGATGTGTTGCTCGCGTGTTGCGAGGGTCAGGACGAATCCGCGCCTGCCTTCGGCGTCTGCCGTTTGCCCGGCCAGCCTCCCCGGCATCTGCCGCACAAATTTCTCGCTTGTGGCGATCACTCCCACGTACGGCCCGCCGTAAGATGGCGCAATGCCCAGTCCCTGGCCTTCCATGGCCACGATGTCTGCTTCCGCGGGCGGCCGCACAATGCCGAGCGAAACGCCTTCGGCGATCGCCACGATCAGCAGGGCGCCGTGCGCGTGAGCCTGCTCCGCAAGTTTCGGGATCGCTTCGAGCACGCCAAAGAAATTCGGCGACTGCACCACAAGCGCGGCTGCTCCGTCGAGCGATTCGCCCGTTAGCTCCGCCTCTTGCACCTGGCCTGAATCGGCAAAACCCGCCTCGCCCACTTCGAGTCCCAGATTTTTCGCGTAAGTAGCCAGTACTTGCCGGTATTCCGGGTGGACCGTGCGCGCCACTACGGCCCCATGCCGCCCGGTCAAGCGTTCGGCCATCAGCACAGCTTCTGTCAGCGCCGTTGAGCCGTCGTACATCGAAGCGTTGGCCACATCCTGCCCGGTGAGCTGGCACATCAGGGTTTGAAATTCAAAAATTGCCGTGAGCGTGCCCTGGCTGATCTCCGCCTGATAAGGAGTGTAGGACGTGAGAAATTCGCCGCGCTGGATGAGCGCGTCGGTCACCACCGAACGCAGATGGTTGTAAACCCCGGCGCCTAAAAACGAGGTATATCCCGGCGCGTTTTCCTGCGCCCGCGCCTTGAAGAAATCGATAATTTCTTTTTCCGAGAGCGGCCCGGGCAGTTGGAGCGGTTTGCGTAGCCGGTAGCGTTCGGGGATCGAAGAGAAAAGCGCATCGACGGACGCCAGTCCAAGTGACGCGAGCATCTCCTGTCGTTCGGAATCACTTTTCGGGAGGTAACGCATCAGGCCGAGGCTTCCTTCTCCTTATCGGAGATGTAAGCCTGATAGGCGGCCGCATTCATCAGCGACTTCACACCATCCTTGTTTGCCAGCCGCAGTTGGACGAGCCACCCAGCTCCGTGCGGTTCACTATTGATCAGTTCCGGCGACGTCGCGAGTTTTTCGTTTACGGCGATCACCTCGCCGTCCAGCGGGCAGAAAATCTCGCTCACTGCTTTCACCGATTCCACTGTACCCAGCGTTTGCCCGGCCTTCAATTGCGTCCCTGTTTTCGGCAGCTCCACGAAAACAACGTCGCCCAGCTCATGCTGCGCATAATCGGTGATGCCGATCGTGCCCATGTCGCCTTCAGCCTTGATCCACTCGTGTTCTTTCGTGTAGCGGTAGTCCGCCGGGTACATGCGCTCTCCTTCTCTCGAGATTTGACTTTACTTCGGCCGCTTGTAGAAAGGCAAATGAACGATTCGACCAGAAGCCCATTGCGCACGAACTCGGATGGCAATTTCGATCCCTACGGCAGCGTGCTCGACCGGAACGTAGGCCATACCAATGTTTTTTTTCAGCAGCGGGGCGGGGCCGCCGCTCGTAACTTTCCCAATTTCCGCTACTGTCCCAGGCAGGCTTACGGGATAACAGTCGCGCGCAATCAGCCGATCCTGCATTTCGAAACCAATCAATTTGCGCTCCAGCCCCTTTTCCTTTTGCCGCACCAAGGGCTCGCGCCCCAGAAAGTCGCCCTTCTCCACTTTGCAGATCCAGCCGAGGCCCGCTTCCCACGGTGTGGTCGTCTCGTCAATTTCATGGCCGTACAGGCACATTCCGGCTTCCATGCGCAGCGTGTTCCGCGCCCCCAGCCCGCAGGGGAGCATTCCCTCGGATTCTCCCGCGCTCATCAAATCGTTCCACATTTTTTCGGAATGTTCGGGAGAAAAATAAATCTCGAAGCCATCCTCTCCCGTGTATCCCGTGCGGGCAATCAGGCAGGCGACGCCGTTCACATCGCCAAAAGCAAAATGGTAGTAACGAATCGGTTCGAGCGGCACGCGCGTGAGCCGCTGCAAAATCCCCAGCGCGTGCGGACCTTGAATGGCCAGTTGCGTGTAACGCGGCCCGGCATTTTCAAGGTCTGCCCCAAACCGGTTCTGCGCGCGGATATGCTCGAAGTCGCGATCCTGGTTTCCTGCGTTCACGCACAGAAAAAAATGCGTGTCGGAAATCTTATGAACCAGCAAGTCGTCGACGAAAGTTCCCGCGTTGGTCATCAGCCCGGAATAATGCGCCTGCCCGATCGCCAGCTTGGCCGCGTGATTGCAGCTCACCCATTCCACCAACTCCAGCGCCCGCGGCCCGCGCACTTCAATTTCGCCCATGTGGCTCACGTCGAAAAGCCCGGCCTTGGTCCGCACGGCCATGTGTTCAGCGAGAATGCCGCAGTATTCTATGGGCATGTCCCAACCGCCGAAGTTGACCATCTTGGCGCCCATGCGCCGATGGAGGGAATTGAGAGCGGTCTTGCGGATTTCGGCGGTAGCCTGCGTGGTCACTCGAATTCTCTTAGGAAATTTTCAGGACTTAGAAAATTAACACGCGGCTCGGAGGGTGTCAACGAACTGCAACGCTCGGTAGAAAGCGGGCGCTCGATCACTCGTATCGCAGCGCAGTTATCGGATCCACGCGCATCGCGCGCCGCGCCGGAATGTAAGATGCGGCAAGCGCCACCAGCGCGAGCACAACTGCCACGCTGGCATACGTGAGCGGATCGGCGGGCCGGATTTCGAAGAGCAGACTTGAAAGAAATCGGCCCATTCCCAGCGCCACGGGAATTCCGAATGCCAGGCCGAGCAGCACCAGCTTCGCCGATTCTCCTAGGATCATCTGGAGGACACTCCCCGGACTGGCGCCCAGCGCCATGCGAATGCCGATTTCATGCGTCCGCCACGCCACAGAATAAGAGATCACTCCGAAAATTCCCGCCGCAGCCAATGCCAGCGCCAGAGCGCCAAAGAGGCCAAGCAACATCGTGCGAAATCGCTGCGGCGCCACAGAAGCATCCAAAATCTCCGGGAGCGTGGCGATGTCGGTCACGGGCAGATCCTTATCAATCTTGCGCACTTGCTCGCGGATAGTCGCGGCCACACTGGAGGGCGCAAGCGAGCTTTTCACTATCACCTCCGCGCCCCAAAAGGGCGCCTGCGCGTAGGGCACGTACATCATCGGTTCGGGTTCCTGGCTGAGGTCCTTATCACGCACGTCGCCGACGACGCCTACGATCTCCCGCTCGACGTTGCCATCGGGAGGAAAGCCAAAAATCATGTGCCTGCCAAGTGGATCTTGATTTGGAAAATAGACCCGCGCGAGGGCTTCGCTAATGATCGCCACGCGCGGCGCGGAGATTCCGTCCTCCTTCCGGAAAAAGCGTCCGCGCAACAGCGGAATTCCCAGGACGCGGCAATAATCCGGACTAATTGCTCCGTAATCTGCCGAGCGCAGGCTTCCTGGCGCCAGCGGAGCACTTCCCGCGATGTCAAACCCCAGATTAATGAAGCCACTTCCCAGCGGCAGAGGAGCGCCCACCGCCGAATCTTGTAATCCCGGCTGTGCCTGGATGCGCGTCAGCAATTCGTCGGAGAAGGCCGTCCACTGCCGCTTCGTCGAGTATTCAAACTGCGGTAATGAAACAACCGCTCTCACGACGTGCTCGGAAATGAATCCCGGATTCACGGACGTTAGCGCCGCAAAGCTCCGCATTAACAGGCCCGCCGCTACGAGCAGCACCATTGCCAGCGCAATTTCACATGTGGCCAAAATATTTCGCGCGCGCCGACGCCCGCCGCCTTCACCGGAGCGGCCGCCTTCCTTCAAGCTCGCCTGGAGATTGGTGCCTGTCGCGAAAAATGCCGGCGCCAATCCAAAAATGAAACTCGCGGAGATCGAAAGCACGAGCGCAAACCCGAGCACCCACCCGTCCACGCGAATCGCGTGCACCTGGGGCAAATCCTTGGGCAGGAACGAGCTCAGGCCTTGCACTCCCCAGTATGCAAGGCTGATGCCAGCCACTCCTCCCAGCAATCCGAGCAAAGCAGACTCGGTCAGCAGTTGGCGAATGACTCGTTTCCGTCCCGCTCCCAGCGCCATTCGCAGCGCAATCTCTCTTGTGCGCGAAGTCGCGCGCGTCAGCAGCAGATTCGCGATATTCGCGCAGGCGATTAAGAGCACCAGCCCCACGGCGCCGAGCAGCACGAGAAGCGGGGATCTGACGTCTCCCACGATCATCGCTTGCAGCGGCGCAATGCGGATCGTCCAGCCTTCGTAATCCGCGGGATCTTCTTTGGCCAGCCGGGCACTCATCGTCGCCAGCTCCGCCTGCGCCTGCGCCTCCGAAACATTTGGCTTGAGCCGTCCCAGGACTCGCATCCAATGACCCCCGCGCCGGTTCATCCAGCCGCCGAATAGCGGGTCCTGTGCCAGAGGTATCCAAATTTCCTCGCTGCTCTCGCCCTGAAGTGGAAAGCGAAATTGCGCCGGCATGATCCCAATGACGGTGAATGCACGCTTGTCCAGGCTGAGCGTGTTTCCGACGATTTGTGGGTCTGCACCCAGCCGATTGCGCCACAAATTCTCACTCAAAATCACCATGGGCGCCGCGCCTTCCACGCCATCATCGTGTGTAAACGTGCGACCGGCCAGCGGCTTCGCTTCGAGAAGCGCCAAAAACTCCGGCGTAACGACCAAAGTGCGTACCTCCAAAGGTTCGCCACGCCCTGTCAGAGTGAGGTCGTGCATCGCGAACCCGGCCATCTCAGTGAACACGTTGTTTTGTTCGCGGACTTCCTTGAAATTCAAGTACGAGATGCCGTTGTTGTTGATTCCTTCTGCTGGCCTCGCGTCAAACACGCTGACCAATTGAGCGGGATGCCCATAGGGAAGCGGCCTCAGTAGGATCGCGTACACCACGCTGAAAATCGCGGTGTTCGCTCCAATCCCCAGCGCCAGCGTCAGAATGGCGATAGCGGTAAACACGGGCGTCTTGCGCAACGTGCGCAGGCCGTAGCGCAAGTCCTGCACCAGCGTCTCGATGAAATTGACTCCGCGCGCGTCGCGGCATTCCTCTTTCCTTTGCTCTACGCCGCCGAATTCGCGAAGCGCCGCGCACCGCGCCTCTTCCGCGGACATTCCCGAGGAAATGTTCGCGGCGATCTGTCGCTCGAGATGAAACCGCATTTCCTGGTCGAGCTCGGCTTCCGCCGAACGCTTCCGCAATAGCGATCGCATGCGGTGAGATATCTTGTTTATCCAACGCATGAAATCTCTCCCCGTCTCAGGCCGTGTTCAACACCAGGCCAATGGCCGATGAAAGCCGCTCCCAGTTTGCTTCTTCCTTCTCCAGGTACTTCCGCCCCGCGCGTGTCAGCGAGTAGTATTTTGCGCGCCGGTTATTTTCAGACTCGCCCCACTCCGCCTTGATCCACGCGTTTTGCTCGAGGCGATGCAGGGCAGGGTAAAGCGCGCCCTGATTGACCTGCAGCACATTTTTCGAAATGATTCGGATACGCTGCGCGATTCCCCAGCCATGCATGGCCTCCTGCGCGAGCGTTTTCAGGATCAGCAAGTCCAGCGTTCCCTGCACCAGGTCGGTTGGTTTGCTCATCGGCCTCTCCCCTCAGTCAATGACAGCACACTACGCTTGCTCCTGTCAATCGTCAAGGGGAAAGTTTCCGGCCCCTCCCGCTGGCCTACTTGGCAAGGCCGCGCGCTTCCGGCTTGTCCGCGGCGGACTCCTGCCCTATAGTGAAGCAGGAATCTGGGGGCGCTCCTTGGCCAGCCGCGTGGTCTGCCAGCAGTGCGAGAAGCCGGAAAGCGAGTGTGAGTGCGACAAGTACTGCTGCTTCTGCCAGGGCCAGTACGACATCCACCTGTGCATGGACGGTCTCTACTATTGTCCCGAATGCCGCGAAGCCTGCGAAATTTCTCTGGTGGATGAAATTGACCGGTGAACACAGCCGCACGGAAATCCGTCTCGTCGGCGACCCGCGCCTCGCTCGCGGAGTCGCTCACATCATCCTCCATGTCGGCCAGCGCGCCGGGCTTGCGTCAGCCGTGCAGCGCGAATTCGCCGAAGCTGCCGAGTCCGCTTGCTGCGAGGAGTTTCATTACTTGCGTGGCCCCGATTCCACCCTCAAGGTGACTGTCGAAGACTTCGCCGACCGCATCGAAGTCCTCCTCGAGCGCTCGGGTGCCGCGGCGAGCTCCGCTAAACCCAATCCGCTTGCAGGAGTGGATCGCATCATGCACGAATCCCGCAACGGAAATTCGCGCACCACGCTCATTAAATTTTTGGGAAAGTCCTGATTCGAATCCGCGGAAACTACATCGGCACAGCAAACGCGCGCGCGGAATTATTTACTGGTAGGGTCGAGCTGCTTATGTGCGTCGAGCCATTGCTGCGCCCGACTCTTCGCATCCGATATCTGGTCGTTTGTCATCCCACTGGAAAGATCATTTACACAAATCTGGGCATCCTTCTGATCAGAACGTGCGGCGAGCGAGCACCATTGATAGGCTTGTACAAAGTCTCTCTGGATCCCCCGTCCTTCTTTGTACATTATTCCGAGATTGAGCATGGCATTTTCGTTACCTTGTTCGACCGCCGCGCGAAATAGGCGGAGCGCCTCCTCCTCATCACGCAAGAGAATCGGGCCGTTCAAGTAGATATCGCCGAGGTTATTCTGTGCCCAGGCGTTACCTTGGTCAGCGGGCATGCGATACCAGCGGGCCGCTTGGACTATATCCGGTGGGACGCCCAGACCCTGCTCATAGATATATCCGAGGTAAAACTGCGCATCAATGTCACCCTTCTCTGCGGCTTTGCGAAACCACATAAGCGCTTGCCCGTAGTCTTGCGCGACGCCTCTTCCGTCGAAGTAGAGAACGCCTATTCCACCCTGAGCTTTCTCGTTTTCCTCTTCAGCCCCTGCGCGGTACCACTTCATTGCCTCGGCATAGTCCACAGTTGTCCCTATTCCCTTTGCGTAGCAGATGCCCAGGTTGACATATGCATCGGAGTCGACGAACTCAGCTTCAGTTGCCTTTCTATACCAGCCCAACGCTTGAACTACATCAGGGGTAACGCCTTGCCCATTCTGATAGAGGAAACCGAGATTGACCATGCCCCAGGAGTTCCCTGCCTCCGCCGCCCGCCGGTACCGCTTGGCCGCCTCGACAAAGTCGCGGGGTATCCCCAGGCCGTATTCATACATCCACCCAACATTGTTCTCGGCGGGGGAATAACCTTGATCAGCCGCCTTTCGATACCAACGGAGAGCTTGACCGAAATCTTGTGAGATTGATCCCCCGTTGTATACGGAGCCTTGTTGATATGCGAGGCCTATCATGTTTTGGGCTATAGCGTCGCCACGCTCTGCAGCCTCACGGATCGCCGACACATTTTCTTGTGTTGCTGCCTCGAGAATATGCATATTGCCGGTTTCGAGGCTAAAGAGAATGTCGTATGCACCGGGATATCCCTGCTGATGGGCTAAGTGAACCCATTTCCGGGCCTCGACGAAATTCACAGGGATTCCGGGTGCGCCCGTATTGAGTTGAGCAACCTGGAATTGTGCTTCAGCCAGACCCTGTTGGGCCGCCTTCAAATGCCACTTGTAGGCCTCAAAATAATCCTGGCGTACACCCTTCCCGAAACCGTAAAGATAACCAATCCGATTTTCAGCATTCGCGGAACCGTCCTCTGCGGCCTGTCGATACCATTTCATTGCCTCTGTGTAATCTTGCTTTACACCCCAGCCATTTTCGTACATTGCTCCGATATGTCCTTTGCCCTCCGCGCTGCCGTGTTCCGCCGCCTTGCGATACCAGTCCATTGCCTGAGCATAGTCTTGCTGCACGCCAAGGCCTTCCTGACACAGCAGGCCAACGTGCCACTCTGCTTCTGAATTACTACTCGCCGCAGCAAGTCGATACCATTTCATCGCTTCGTTGTAGTCCTGTGGCACGCCCTCGCCCGCTTGGTAGAGCGCGCCGAGGTTATCCTGGCCATACGAGTTGCCTTTTTCCGCCGCTTTGCGGAGCCACATGACGGCCTCCGCCAAATCCTTCTTTACACCTAGTCCCTCCTCGTAGAGCCATCCGAGGTTCGCCTCTGCCTGTGGATGGCCCTTTTCCGCTGCCATGAGATACCACTTTGCCGCCTCGACATAATCGCGAGTTACTGCATGGCCGAAGTCATAGTAAATTCCGAGTTCTGCCTCAGCTCCTACGTTCCCGAGGGCAGCCGCCTGACGATACAGTGGCAGCGCTTCCGCGTACCGCTTCTGCGCGTCGTAAACATTCGCCATTGAATATTCAAGCATTCCCTTTAGAGCAGGTCCGTATTCGCTTGTCCCTGTGCTAGGCAGCTTTTCGTACATATCCAGCGCCTGCTTGAGCGCGGACTCCGCGCCGCCGTAATTTTTGCGAGAGGTCTGGATGACTCCCAGTTGTGCTCGAAGCGTAATGTGGATGAGAGGGTTTACCGAATCTCCCTTTTCTGCTTTTACGAGTGCTTCCCGCACCATCCTCTCCGCACTGTCAAAATCTCCACGAAAGATGTATACATTCCCGGCTCCGCAGAGGAGGTCGACGTATTCTGGAGTATCGGTCTTCGGTACTCTATCCATCGCGCCGAAGCCCTTTTTTATTGTTTCGTCGCCTTGTGGCGTGCGCCCCTCGGACAGTTGGGCCATGCCGAGAAGGAGCAAGGTAGCCGCCAGTCGAGGGTCTTCCGGGCCGAACGTTTGAGCTTCTAGCAGCGCTGAGGCGAGGAGTTTCTCCGCCTTGTCTAGGTCGCCTGAATAGATCGCACCTGCTGCCGCATTGGTATCAGCGTCCCATGATCCATTCTGAGCCGAGCTGGTGAAAGCGAAGGAGAAAAGCAGGAGCCAGACTGCGGATCTCTTTCGGAACCAATGCAAAGTCATTGGATTCCTCCTCAATGAAAGCAGAGCCGCTCACAGGAATGAAATAATAGCCGATCTGAGTTCCTATAGTTGTAAATATAGCTCTTTGATACAGGAAGGGCAAGCCGGCGCAAATCCACACCATGGTGCCAGCAGGAAGGGATTAGCTCACGAATCGTTCCTCACAACAACTGGCAACCGCCAACATTCAACGTGGCTTGCCATCGTTGAGTCCAGGTTGGAAATAGAGGCCGTGATCGGTTTCTAAGTAGCGTCCCGGGATTTGTGCCCGTCACATCGGCACAGCAAACGCGCGCGCGCGAATCAAATTCACAAGTTGCTCGTTGGAAACCGGGAGATCCACAATTAATCGCTCGCCACGCGGCGTTACCAGAGCGCTCTCCAGCGCTTTGGCCATGTCCACATTGCCGTCCTGTTGTTCCTGGTAGCGCCGGTACATCACGCCTGCTTGGAGCGCCGCCGCCAGCAAGTTGGCGTCGTCCGGCGACGCGCACACCGCCTGGAATTTCGCGTCCACGTCCGTGCTTGCGTCCACACTCAAAATCGTGGCCTGAATCCGGCTGATCATTGCCTGCGCCTGGGGAAACTGCTCCGCCTGCGGCAATAATTGCTGCAGAGCGATTTGCGAATAATTCCGGTCCATGACCGCCCAGATCAATCCTGCGCCGTTCGCCTCGTTGACCAGGCTGGCCATTTTGTCGTTCCGTAGCAGGCTGTCGGAAAGGCCGAATCGCACGTCCAGCAGTTTTTCAAGGGCTTCCCGCTGCCCGAAGGCCGCCGTATTCGAGTCAATGAAGAAGAAGAAAATGTCCCCGGGGCCCGAACCGCTCCCGAACGCGTAGAGATGGTAGCCCCGCGACTCCAGCACCGGCAGCTTCTGCTGTTTGAATTGCGCCTCCGAAGCCGATGGCGAGAAATCTCCCAGTGCCACGCCGACGAATTCTTCCGGTGATTGGCGTCCTGCTGGAAGCACGCCCCACGCCAGTTCTTCCACCTGCGTGTCCGGGTCCACTCCCGCCGACCTCATAAATTGTTCGAAGAGCCGCAGCTTGCTCGGCAGAATCTGCTCCTGCAGTTGCGCGAACCACGGATGCTTCCTCGCCGCTTTCAGGTCCGCGTAGGCGAATTCCCCCGTGTCTTTGGGAAACATTCCAATTACCGCCGAACTCAGCGTATTGGCTGAGCTGGGGCGGGGAATTGCGGTTACTGCGGTGATCGCAGCCGCCGCCAATAGAATGGCTATAACTCGTGCAGGGTGTCTCTTCATGGTCTGCCCCCCAGAAAATTTTATCGGCTGGCACTTGCCGTTTTTCCTTCCAGCCGCGCCTCGAGCGATTTCAACTTCTTCCGCATTCCCGCCACGTAATTCGCATCCGCGATCCCATCGAGGTTGATGGCCACATTCGCCACCGCGCCGCGCACCCCTGCGGCGGCCATTTCCCGGCCCACGCGAAGGTCTGACATCATAGAGGCGCTGGCGATGCCTTCCAGTTGCCCCAGCTTTTCAAAAACTTCCAGGGCTTTTTCCGCTACCAGCAGCGGAACCTCCGCCGCGCCCCGCGTCGCCTGCTGAATTGCCTCTTCGCGCCGCGTTTTTTCTTCGCCCGACGCTTGCGGCATCCTGAATGCCGCGAGCACCGCGTCGTATGAAGCGGCGTCGCGATCAATTGCGCCCGCCAGCTCCTCTGTCGCCCGCCGCAACACGTCGAGCGCCGCACTCAATTCTTCCGCGTCCGCCGCCTGGGATTTCTTTTTCCGCGAAAGCCCCGCCACCATCTGCCCCAAACTGGCGCCCAGCGCACCCGCCAGAGCCGCCACAGATCCGCCTCCCGGAGTTGCCGTCGGAGCTGCCACCGCGTCTAGGAATGGCCGCACCAGCGGCGCGAGCTTCCCGTGCTCCTGGAGTGGCGCTCCGCCCATCGCTGCCGCCAGCCGGTTTTCCAGTATCTGCGCGGCTGAAAAATTCTCGAATTGCAGGAAGAAGTCGGCAGACATCTCGATCGCGCGTTTCGGCACCAGGCCGACAATCTCGCTTCCCACCACCGCCGCGCCGTAGCGTTCCGCTTCGCGCTTCACCATTTCGAACACGCGGTGCATCGGAGTCTGCTCGAAGTCCGTCAGGTTGACGGACACCTGCGCGATCCCCCGCGCCCGCAAATCCACGCCCATGGCCTTCACATAACGCAGCCCGCCGCTCGAGAACCGGATCGTCTTGGCGATGCGCTTCGCGATTTCAATGTCCCCGGTGTTCAGGTTGATGTTGTAGGCGATCAGGAATTTTCGCGCGCCCACCACCGTCGCCCCGGCTGTGGGATGCAGTTGCGGCCCGCCTACGTCCGGCGCCCGCTCCGGATTTTTCGGCGCTTCTTCGCGCACGCCTTCAAATTGTCCCTTGCGGATGTTTTCGAGGTTCGTGCGTTCGGGCCGCTGCGCGGCCGCTTCGTAGAAATAAACGGGAATCTTATAGCGTTCCCAGATTTCGCGCCCCATTTTTTTCGCGAGCGCCACGCAATCTTCCAGCGTCACGCCTTCAATGGGTATGAACGGCACCACATCTGTTGCGCCCAGTCGCGGATGCGCGCCTGTGTGCTTCGTCAGATCAATCAATTCGAGCGCCTTGCCCACGCCCCTCAGCGCCGCTTCGGCCACCGCTTCTGGCTCGCCCGCAAGTGTAATCACCGACCGGTTGTGGTCCGCGTCGCTCTCCCGGTCGAGCACCGTCACGCCCTCGACCTGGCGCATCGCCTCCACCAGCGCGTCCACTTTGGGCGCGTCACGGCCCTCGGAAAAATTCGGCACGCATTCGATCAGTCGTTTCATTTGGTGAGCGAATCAGCCTTGATGGTGATTTCCCGTCCCTGGAGCCTCTATTTTTCTCGCTGGTAGATGATCCTGCCGCGCTTCACTGTGGCCCAGCAGCGGTTCAATCCGAAATAATACGGAATTTCGCGGTGGTCGGCCACATCGAACGCCACCAGGTCTGCGTACTTGCCAACTTCGATGGATCCGACGCGCTTGTGCCGCCCTAACGAGAACGCCGCGTTGATGGTCGCCGCCGCAATCGCCTCCGCAGGAGTCATCCGCATCTGCGAACACGCAATCGAAAGAATCATTGGCATGCTCGGCGTCGGGCAGGTTCCCGGATTAAAATCCGTCGCCAGCGCCACGATCGCTCCGGCAGCGATCAGCGCGCGTGCCGGAGCGTACGCGCCCAGCCCCAGGTGAAAACTGCATCCCGGCAGCAGCGTGCAGGTCACGTCCGATTTTCCGAGCGCGCTGATGTCGCTCTTGTTTATTTTTTCCAGATGGTCCGCGCTCGCTGCGTGGAGCTGCACCGCCAGTTGCGCCGCGCCGGTCCGCGCGATTTGTTCCGCATGAATCCGGGGAGTCAATCCGCACGCGCGCCCCGCCGTCAGCACCTTCCGCGCCTGCTCCGGCGTAAACGCTCCCTTATCGCAGAACACGTCGCAGAATTCCGCGAGGCCCTCCGTTGCCACCTGCGGCAACCAGCTCTGCGCGATCTCATTCACAAAAGCGTCCGCACGACCGCGAAATTCCTGCGGCACCGCGTGCGCGCCCATGAAAGTCGAAATCAATCCCAGCGGATGCTCCTGCGACACTGCTTTCTGCACCCGCAGGATTTTTTGCTCGCTTTCGAGGTTCAGCCCGTAACCGCTCTTGGCTTCCACCGTGGTCGTTCCATGCGCGGCGAATACGTCGAGCCACTTAAGCGCGCGCTCCCGCAATTCTCCGCCCGTCGTCTCTCGCAGCGCGCGCACCGTCGAGAGTATCCCGCCTCCCGCGCGCGCAATTTGCTCGTAAGTTTTTCCGCGGATGCGCTCCTCATATTCCGCCGCGCGGCTCGTAGGAAAAATCAGGTGCGTGTGCGAATCCACGAACCCGGGCAGCAGGACTCTCCCTCCCAAGTCCAGCTTCCCGCCGCGCCGCGCCGCCGAAAGTTTCTCGATATGGTTTCTTGGCCCAATGGCCGTGATTCTCTCCTCGCGCACCAGCACTGCGGCGTCCCGCAGGATTCCGATTTCTCCAAGCGCCTTTCCTCGCCGCGGCGCTTCCCCTGCGACGGTCACAATTTCGCTGCATCCGGTAATCAGCAGGTCTGCCAAAGCGTTGTCTCTCAATGCTGCCGCTTCGTGTGCAGGGCGGCTGCTTTCCTCTCAGCTTCGCATTTTTCGTTGAGCGGCCGGGCGATGGCTGGTGCATCCTGCCGCAAGAGAAGGATTGTATCGCTGCCGAAAACTCAGTGCGCTCCTGCGGCCTGCCCTTGAAACGCGGGCGCGAAAACCTCCGCCGCAAAAGTTTCAATCTTCGTCGGCGTCGTGTTTTCCGCCGAACGCGTTTCCAGCGGCGCCATTCGCCCCGCGTTGAGTGCGTCATTCATCTCGCTCATCAGTTTCGCCATCGCTTTTGAAAATCCGAATTTCTGCAGCGAATCTTCCACCATCATGTTCGGCACTTGCATGTAGTTCAGACTGGCCCGCCCGATGGCCTTCCCGAAAATCGCGGCTGCTTCCGAATGCGTCAGATCTCGCTCGCCGAGCAATTCGCGCGTCTGGTGGCCCGCGAACCCCAGCGCCTCCAACTCCTCCGCAGCGCGCGCGCCGATGTCGCGCGTCGCGATCATCGGTATGCGCAAATCCGCGCGCAGCGCCCCGGCCATCATCCCGAACGACCGGATCACGCCGGCCTGCGCCATAAAATTCTCAAAGAAATATGCCGGCCGCAGCGCCAGCACGTTCAGCCCCGGAACCGCCTGGATGCGCGCCTCGACATGATGCAGCCCGCTCACCGGCCCGGTGCCGGTCGCCAGCTGCGCTCCCACGCTCGAAAGCAGCACCACATGCGTCACCTTCGCGCTTTCAAGCGCTCTGCCCAGTGCGTCTGCCACGCGCGCCTGATACGCCAAAAGGTCTTCGGAAGCGTAGTCCGGCGGAATCATCGCGTACACCGCGCGCGCTCCAGTGAACGCCCGTGTCATCGCCGTCGCGTCACCCAAGTCGCCTGCAAATGCCTCCGCTCCCTTCGCCACGAGCGATTGCAGCTTCTCCGCCTTGCGTCCAATCACGCGCACTTTCTCGCCCTTGGCAAGCAAAGCCTCCGCCACCGCTCGCCCTGTATTTCCCGTCGCTCCTGTAATTACGTACATCTTTTCCTCCTCCACTGTCGAATTCCTCGGTTCTCAGCTCCCGCTCTGTCGTCCGCTGCAACCATCCTGAAATGTCGCTGTTCGAATTTCCTAACTCTCATTCTCTCCGTGTCTCTGTGTCTCCGTGGCCAATCCCGTGTTTCACGCCATCGGAATATTAATCTTGTTCTTCCTCGCAAAATCAATCGCCTCGGGATACCCTGCGTCCGCGTGACGCGCCACGCCGATCCCGGGATCGTTCGTGAGCACACGCTCGATCCGCGCCGCCATTTCCTTGGATCCATCCGCCACGGTCACCTGTCCCGCGTGTAGCGCGTATCCAATCCCCACTCCTCCGCCGTTGTGGATGGAAACCCAGCTTGCGCCGCTCGCCGTGTTCAGCAGCGCGTTCAGCAAAGGCCAATCCGCCACAGCGTCGGAGCCGTCGCGCATTTTTTCCGTCTCGCGGTAGGGCGATGCCACCGACCCGCAGTCGAGGTGGTCTCTGCCGATCACGATCGGCGCCTTTAATTCTCCCCTGGCCACCAGGTCGTTGAGCGCCAGCCCGAATTTGTCGCGCTCGCCGTAGCCCAGCCAGCAAATCCGCGCCGGCAGTCCTTGGAATTTCACGCGCTTCCGCGCCAGTTGTATCCACCGCGTCAGTACTTCATCGTGCGGAAAAATTTCCAGCACCAGATCGTCCGTGCGATGGATGTCCGTCGCTTCGCCCGATAGCGCCGCCCAGCGGAAAGGCCCGCGCCCCTCGCAGAACATCGGCCGGATGTACGCGGGCACGAATCCGGGAAAGTCGTAAGCGTTTTTCACGCCCTGCTGGAACGCAAACGTGCGGATGTTGTTCCCGTAATCGAACGTCGCCGCTCCCAATTTTTGCAGCGCCAGCATCCCCTCCACGTGCCGCGCGATGGATTCGAGCGAGCGCTTCTGATAGCCCTCGGGATCTTTCTTCCGCAATTCCGCCGCCTGCGCCACGTCCAGCCCCTGCGGAATGTAGCCGTAGAGCGGATCGTGCGCGCTTGTCTGATCCGTCAGCAGGTCGGGCACCACGCCGCGCCGCGCGAGTTCCGGGATCACCTCCGCGCAATTTCCTACCAATCCCACCGAAGCCGCCTCGCGTTTCCTCACCGCGTTTTTCAATATCCGCAGCGCTTCGTCCAGGTCGTTGACCATCACGTCGCAGTAGCCCGTCTTCACCCGCCGCTTGATTCGCTCCGGGTCCGCGTCAATTCCCAGGAACGCCCCGCCATTGAGCGTCGCCGCCAGCGGCTGCGCCCCTCCCATTCCTCCCATTCCTCCGGTCACCACTAGTTTGCCGCTGAGGTCTCCTCCAAAATGTTTTTTCGACGCCGCCGCAAACGTCTCGTACGTTCCCTGCAGAATTCCCTGCGTCCCGATGTAGATCCAGCTTCCCGCGGTCATCTGCCCGTACATCATCAAGCCCGCGCGGTCGAGCTCCTCGAAATTTTTCCAGTCGCTCCAGTGTCCCACCAGATTGGAATTCGCAATCAGCACTCGCGGCGCGTATTCGTGCGTGCGGAAAATTCCCACCGGCTTGCCCGACTGCACCAGCAGCGTTTCATCCCCCTCAAGCGCACGAAGCGATCTCACGATGGCTT
This sequence comes from Candidatus Acidiferrales bacterium, assembly GCA_050747245.1. Taxonomy (GTDB): domain Bacteria; phylum Acidobacteriota; class Terriglobia; order Acidiferrales; family UBA7541; genus JBOGNO01. The sequence continues at coordinate 61,600 of JBOGNO010000013.1, read as the reverse complement.
CAAAACATTCCCAGTTCCGCGCCGCTTTGCCCCGCCCGCCATAGACAATCAGCTCTTCCGGCTTTTCCGCCACTTCCGGGTCTAGGTTGTTCATGAGCATCCGCAGCGCCGCTTCCTGCTGCCAGCCCTTGCAGGAAATTTCCGTCCCGCGCGGTGCGCGCACCGGCCGGTGCGTCATCATATTTTCCGCGGCCGCTCTCGCCATGTCCGCTCGAACACCTCCGCTTCGCATCTTAGCGCAGCCCTCGCCCCTTGGCGAGCCTCCGGCCTGCTCACACGACTCGCGCTGAACATCCGAGATTCCGGGGCAGCTGTTCGATTGTGATAGAGTGTGGCGCGCAAAATTCAGGAGGGGCGATCAAATGGGAAGACCTGTGGTGCATTTTGAAATTGGCTGCCAAAACAGCGGGAAGACGCAGGAGTTTTACAAAAAATTATTCGATTGGAAAATTGAAGCCATGGGCCCGGCGGCCATGATTGCGGCGGAAGCGGGCGGGATCACCGGTCATATTTCGGCGCTGGGGCACGAGCCGCATCACTACACGATATTTTACGTGGATGTGGAGGATGTTGCGGCCGCTCTCGAAAAAGCGAAATCGCTCGGCGGAAAAATGTTGGTTCCTCCCGTGGAAATTCCCACCGGCACATTTGCGTGGATGCAGGATCCCGATGGCAATACCGTCGGTTTGTGGAAAACGAAAAGTGGAGGGACAAAATGAAGCGCGTCTATAGGCTCCTTCGCTTATTTGCAGTAATTGCCTTCCTGCTCTGGCCGCTGGGTGTGCCTCCGATAACCGCGAATGCGCTCGCGCAGGAAAAAACGCCTCCTGCGCTTCCTGCGCCGGAGATGCAACGCCTTGCGAAGTTGTATGTCGGCACTTGGGACTACACCGAAACCTATCCGAAGTCGGCGTTCATGCCCGAGGGCGGGCAAAACACTGGCGTGTACACCAGCGAGCTGGGGCCGGGCGGAAATTCGCTCATCAACCGGTTTCATTCTCACGGTCCGGTGGGCGATTTTGAAGGCATGCTGGTTATGACCTGGGACCCCAAAGAGAAGGCTTACAAGGAGTACGTTTTCGGAAGTGATGCTCCGGGGGCGAGCGTTGAAACAGGCCAGTGGGAGGGGGACACGCTTGTGTATCGCGCCGAACTCTCTGCCGGTGGGAAAAAACTTGCGCTGCGCAACGCAACCACGCTTACGGCGCCCGGGAAACTCGTGAGCGAGCAATTTTCCAGCGCCAACGGCGCTCCGGAAGTCTTGTTCGTGCATGTAGAGGCCACCAAGCGCCCTTAGAGCGCGTAACAAAACCTTCGCAACCTGACTTTCGTTGGCGAGGTAGCGTGAAGGCGTATGGCCGCGGCGCTGCTTCCAAATCCGTTGTGGGATCTTGTCGAACCGTTCCTTCCCACTCCACCACGTCGAACGAAAGGCGGACGGCCGCGCGTCTCTGATCGCGCGTGTCTCACCGGCATTCTGTTTGTCCTCCGCAGCGGCATCCCCTGGCAAATGCTGCCGCAGGAACTCGGGTGTGGGTCGGGGATGACGTGCAGGCATCGGGTGCGCGCTGATTTGCTGGCAGTCGCTCCGCAAGACATGGACAACCGCCTGAGATCAATGCCATCTTTCCCGGGAGTCCGTCGCCCAAGAGCTCGTCTTTCTGCCGAAATCGCGTCCGTGCGGCTGCTTGGGGGCCTGCGAGGGTCAGGCTCTGGCATCGGTAAACAGTTGACGTATTGCGGGACCCATCGTATGATCACGCACAAAATTGGCTCTTGGGGATTTCAGAGACACCTGAGTAGTTGGACGGCCCGATCAGCCACTATCAACGCGCGGAGCGTCACTTGCTGCAGCATGTCGTTTGGGCGTACGGCGTCAACCTTTACGTCGCTAAGAGTCTCGTCGCAGACCTGACCGCCGACCAGATGTGCCAACAGCCGCACGGAGTCGTCAATCACCCGGCGTGGAGCCTGGGTCACCTCGTGTTTTCATCGGTCGGGCTGCTGAGGTTTCTGGGCCACGATGCGTCGCCGCCGGTGGGTTGGGAAGAGGCCGCCTTCGCAGGAGCGGGCGGCATCCCGAGTAGTGATCCGTCGGGGTTCCCTTCGAAGGACGAGCTACTCTCGACGCTTGAGTCGCTGCACGATCGGGTCACCACCGCCGTCAAGGCCGCCGACGCCGCGACCCTCGCCGCGACCCTCGCGACGCCACATCCATATGAAGGCGCGCGCAAGTATTTTCCGACCCTCGGCGACCATATCGTGTATCTAATGACGTTGCATGAGATGGATCACTTGGGGCAGTTGGCGGCGTGGCGGCGGGCGATGGGGTTGGGGCCGGCCAAGATTGAAACTCGGACCTAACTCTGCACACGAGCCGCGCGCCGTCGCAATTCGGCATCGCGTCGGCTCCATTCGCGTGTGAGGCCGGACGTCGCTTATTCGACACTGGCTGCTCTGAGCAAAAGCTTCTTCCTATACGCACTCGAAGTGGACACGAATCGCCCACCGGCTGAATTGCGCCAAGTGCTGGTGGCATCTCCAGCCCGCGGACAATCGATGGGTAACGAGCAGTCGCGATGTGTTGACCTATCCGTGTGAGGACACCCACCTGACGGGTGCCGATTGGGGTTTTGTTACAGGCTCTTAGCGAATTCCTCTTTTTCAGCTCTCACAAGAGTTCAATCATTCCTGCTAGAATCGCCGCCCTAAGATGCGCCTCGCGCCTCTCGGCGTGCCTCTGTGCTGGTCGTTTAAGTCGCGCCGAAAATCGCGGGGCATCTTTTCACGTTATCTCCAGCATCAACGTAAGCAGAATGGAACTCCATGCGAACCGCTGCGAACTCCGGAGATTATTCGGTCTCCCAACTCAGCCCTAGGAGGCACCTTTGAAACGCATCGCACTGGCAGCTGCATTTCTTTTTGTCCTGGCCCTGCCTTCGCATGCGCAAACAACGGACGTCAAATTTATCGCGGATACTCTGGTCGTGCAGGCCGACGGAACTTACGAAGCGGACCCCGACCTCGCCACGCTAACGTTCGACATTTCCTCGCAGGATAAAGACCTCAAGCAGGCCTATGAAAAAGCCACACAATCCATGCGGAAAATCGTCGCGCTCGCGGAGAAGAGCGGCCTGAAAAAAGAAGACATTTCCACCGGCGTCCTGACGCTTGCTCCTTCCTTCGAAGGAGATCGCAAGAAAAAGCCTCATTCGTACCTCGTAAGAGGCGAGGTGACTCTGAAATTTCATGACTTCTCTCAAATTGGCCCGATTCTCGATAGTTCGGTCGAAGAGGGCATCATTGATTTTCGCTCCCTTGACTACTCTCTTCAGGACGAAGAGTCTGCCAAGGAGCACGCCGTCTCTCAAGCGATGAGCCGCGCCGTCAGCCGTGCGAAAGCTGCTCTCACTGAGAACTGCCAGAAGCCGGGCGCAATACGCTACGCCAGTATTGACGTGACACAACTTTCCGGCATCGCTAGAATTGAATCGCTCCCGTTAACTGATACTTTTGCCGAGTCCTTCTGGAGTCGTGCGAAGCCGAGCGCTCCGCCCCCGCCGCCTGTCTCGGTGCCCGTGAAGCCCGGAAAGATCACCGTGACTGCCACGGTGCAATGCGCTTTTCAAATCCAATGAGGTAAAATCGCCGCCGCGTGTAAACCAAATTCCGCGCCGCCGCACGTGCTGCCTCTTCATTCCGGGGCCTGCAAGCGTCAATCGCTCTCCCGTCGCCTCAGGGGCACTTTTCCACATTTTCCACAGGTACTGGTCCTCTTCTCAAACGCCTCATTCCGTGCTAGCATGAGTCAGGATTACTGCCAGTGCCTCGCAAAATTCGCCCCTTTGGCAGCTGGGTTTTGAATCCAGACCCCCTCCGAACTGAAAATTCTAATCGAGACACACCCAGAAACAAGATTGCCGCTAACTCATTGAAAACAAAGAGGAGCGTCTAATTCTAATCGAGACACAAACGCGTATTAGAGTCCGCCACTTCGCCGAGCCAGCCATGGGCCAGAAGTCGCTGCCGCCTCAGTCCGCTCGACCCCGCGGGATAGCTCATGGGCCCCTTCATCCTCTACCCGTGCGCCCGCTCCGTGCCATTGCGCCGTTCGCTCCGGGTGCGTTACATTCTCTGCCGCCACACATGGCTTACCCCTCACTCACACAATCCTTTCTCGATGCAGTTGACAAGTTTCAAAATCCTCGGGCGCAGGTTTTCAAATCCGGCGCGAACTGGGAAGCCATCTCTGCTGGCGAAATGCTCCGCCGCGTCGCCGGACTCTCCAATGCTCTCAGCATGCTTGGTATCAAGACCGGCGACCGCGTCGCTCTCTTCGCCGCCAATTGTCCGGAGTGGCACATCGTGGATTTTGCCGTCAACGGTTTGGGCGCCGCCACCGTGCCGATTTATTTCAACGAGTCGCCCGAACGCATCGCCTACATCCTCGGCGATTCTGGCGCGCGGGTGATTTTTGCCGTCGGCGCAGAGCGTGTAAAGCGCATTCTCTCCCAGCGCAGCAGTCTCCCTTCGCTCGAACAAATTATCGCCATCGCCGCTCCCGAAATTCCTGCGGGAGATGCCCTGCAATATGACGCGCTCATCTCCACCGCGGGCGCTGCGGAGATTTCCGAGTATCGCCGCCGCGCCGCCGATCTCGCGCCATCGCAACTGGCCACCATCATCTACACTTCCGGCACCACCGGCGAACCGAAAGGCGTGATGCTCTCGCATTCCAACTTCACCTCCAATGTTTTCGACGCCTCCGAACTCCTTGACGTCCTCCCGGGCGATCTCGCGCTTTCGTTTCTTCCCCTCGCTCATGTGTACGAGCGCACTGTGGACTACGGCTATCTCTTCAAGGGCGTTTCCATCGCCTACCTCTCCCGCATCGAGGAAGTCCAGCAAGTCCTCTTGGAAGTCCATCCCACCATCATGGCCGCCGTCCCGCGATTCTTCGAGAAAACCTACGCGAACATTTTGGAGCAAGGTCATCGCAACACTGGCCTCAAGCGCAAACTTTTCGACTGGACCATGCGCGTTGCCGAAGACGCTGAGCCGTGGCGTACCCACGGCCAACCTGCTTCGCTCGGCTTGCGTTTGTCATGGGGGCTCGCTGACAAACTTGTGTACGCGAAAATCCGCGCCGGTTTGGGTGGACGCATCCGCCGCTTCGTATCCGGCGGCGCGCCGCTCTCAAAAGATCTCGCCGAATTCTTTTGGTCCATCGGTATTGCGATTTATCAGGGCTACGGCCTCACCGAAACTTCACCCGTCGTCTCGACAAATTATCCGGGTGGAAACATAGTGGGCACGGTGGGCCGTCCCATCCCCAATGCCGAAGTGCGCATCGCGGAAGATGGCGAGATTTTGGTCCGCGGGCCGCTGGTCATGCAGGGCTATTACAAGAAGCCCGCGGAAACCGCCGAAGTCCTCGGCCCCGATGGATGGTTTCGCACCGGCGATATCGGCCTGCTCGATGAAGACGGCTATCTGGTCATCACTGACCGCAAAAAAGAATTGCTCAAGACCGCCGCGGGAAAATTCGTCGCGCCCCAGCTCATCGAGAACCGGCTGAAGACCAGCCCGTTTATCCTCAATGCCGCCGCCGTCGGCGACAAACGAAAATTTATTTCTGTTTTAATCGTCCCCAATTTCGGCGCTGTCGAATCGCAGGCTCGTGAGGAACGCGTCACCTTCTCGTCGCGCGAGGAGCTTGCGCGCTCGCCGTGGCTTCACGCGTTTCTCGAAAAGGAAATGGAGCGCCTCACCGCCAGCCTCGCGCAATATGAGCGGCCCAAGCGTTTTGCCGTCATCGCCGATGATTTTACTTTTGCAAACGGGTTGCTCACTTACACGATGAAACTCAAGCGCCGCGCGATTGATGAAAAATTCGGCGACGTCATCGAAAACCTCTACGCCGATGTCGAGGAGCCGCGCCCGCACCTCCGCGCCTGACGCGTGGCCGCCGTCGCGCTACAATATTCTGGGGAGAGATGAGATGAACGACGAACTGGTGATTGCCGGAAAAGTTTTCCGCTCGCGGCTGATTGTCGGCACGGGAAAATATCGCAGCTTCTCGGAAATGGCCCGCGCCCACGAAGCCTCAGGCGCGGACATGGTCACCGTCGCCGTGCGCCGCGTGAATCTCACCGACCGCTCGAAAGAATCCCTGCTCGATTACATCGACCGCGCGAAAATTCACATCCTCCCAAATACCGCCGGGTGTTACACGGCCGATGAAGCCGTGCGCACCGCGCGCCTCGCTCGCGAAGTCGGCCTCTCGGAATGGATCAAGCTCGAAGTCATCGGCGATGAACAAACGCTTTTCCCCGACACCGCTGCGCTCATCGAAGCCACCAGAACGCTCGTCAAGGAAGGCTTCATTGTTCTCCCGTACACGAATGACGATCTCGTCGTCGGGCGCAAACTCGTGGATGCCGGCGCCGCGGCCGTCATGCCTCTCGGTGCGCCTATCGGTTCCGGCATGGGGATTCAAAATCTCGCGAATCTCCGCATTCTGCGCGAACGCATCACCGAAGTCCCGCTCATCGTGGACGCGGGAGTGGGCACCGCTTCCGACGCCACCGTCGCGATGGAGCTCGGCGCCGATGGCGTGCTCATGAACACCGCAATCGCCGGTGCTCAGGATGCCATCCTTATGGCCGAAGCCATGCGCGCCGCCGTCGAAGCTGGCCGGAAGGCCTTCCTCGCCGGCCGCATCCCGAAAAAGCTTTACGCCACCGCGTCCAGTCCTCTCTCCGGCGTCCTCCGTTGACGAGGCGATTCAGATGCACGCTCATTTGTCTGCGCGAAATTTGGTTCTGCCAATTGCATTTTGCTTCTTGACCACCTGCTTGATTTTTGCCTCTCAAGCGCCCCAGACGGCTTCTCCGACCGATTCCGCGCAAGCTTTGGAAGATCAGAAAGTCCGCGAGATCAACCGCGCATTCCTCGAAGCGTGGCTTGTTCGGGGAGATACTTCTCTGGCCTCACAGAATTTTAGCAGTCAACACCGGCTACCTATTGACGCCTTGCAGAATCTAGAAGAATTGACCGGGCATAAGTATCTGAGGGATTGGGATCGCGCAGACCAAGCGAAGTATCACGCGGCACTGATCCGAATGCTGACTGATTTGAGAAATCTTTTTATTCGCGGAAGGCATTTGGCCGACATCTTGGCATTTCCGCCTCCAAGTGAAACTGATCACCGCGAAGAGGGTGTGCGGACGGGGGATCTGGTTGTCAATGATTTCCAGGCGGACAGGTTTGAGCTTTATCGGCTTCAAGACCTTCCTCAGGCAAGAAAGATGGCGCCTGGCTCGCAGAATAGTCAGGCCCCCAGCGCCGCGACGTCAGGGTCCAGCGAGGACAGAAAGGAGTGGTCGGCGCAAGAACTCGCGGAATTTGCGGAACACCTGCCGGAATTGAACCACCGCCGACCGGACGATGTTTTTTATCTCTCCCAGATTTGTGGTCGATTGAAGGGAATCGACGCTATGGCGTGTGGTTACTTCTTCTGGAATAAAGACGGTGCGGACTGGAAAATTATCGATTGCGGTTTTCCAGGGGATTAGGCAGCCACTTCATTTGAATAGGAGGTGCCATAGAGTATCCACGCTGGCGTGAATGAAACATCCCGGGAGTAGCGATCCGGTCTTGATCCACGCGCGGCCGTAAAAAAATCCCGCAATCGTCGCGAGCAGCACGTACTTCCAATTCGGAAACGGCGCGTGCAGGATGTGGGTGAAGCCGAAAATCACGGAAGCCACGATCAGCCCGGCCCACTCGTTTCGCAGCGTGCGCGTCAGCAAATTCTGCACCAGCCCGCGAAAGAGAAATTCTTCCGGCCACGCGGTGAAAAATAAAACCCCCGTCGCCGCTAGCGGCAGCGAGCGCAATCGTTCGAGCGACGGCGCGAAATGAATGAATCCGATTTTTTCGCCGAACGGAATCGCAATCGCCGTGAAAATCAGAAAATTGAATCCTAACGCGAACGCCGAGCCGCGCTTCCATTCCGCCGCGTAGCCGATTCCTTCGAGACGCCGCACAAAAATGAACGCGGCGATCGCTGTCGAGAGCGCGAGGAGTATCGTCAGCGTGTGCGTCAGCGGCGGCGGATACGGCCACAGCCAGTGGAGCTTTCGAGATTCCACGGGCAGCCAGATGCTGAGTAGCGCCAGATAATCGAAGACCGTTCCTGCCGGTTTCCCCCGTGAGATTCGCGCGAGTGCGGAGGGAACGAGCACGTATGCCGCGGCAACCAGCATCCGCCGCCAGTCAATTCCCAGCGCGAGCGCCGCATAAAAAACGTACGCCACGAGCGGCACCAGCGGCGCAAGCAGCGCTCCGTTTCCGCTCAACTTCGCGCCTAGCCATTCTTTCACGCCGCGCGCCGCGGGAAACAGATGCCACGCGAGGAGCACGGCTGCAGCCGCCATCGCCGCTGCGAATGGCCTTCCGCCAAATCCCCGCCAGTTTCCGAGCATCACTCCGAGCAGCAGCAGCCCTGTCCACAGCAGCGCCGCGCCGGCGACGTTCATCTGTCTCACTTTCGCAGCTTCCATCATCGTCTGGATTTTACGCGAAGTCGCTCCGCGCGGAGCTTGATTTGCGCGGGTGTCTCATAGATTCTTACGTCCGCGAAACATGAGTCCGGCACCCCAGCAGCGCGTTGCGTGGCTTGATTGGATGCGCGGTCTCGCCTGCCTGCTGATGTTTCAAACCCACTGCTACGATTCCTGGCTGGGCGGCGCCGCGCGGCAAGGCAGTTTTATTAAGTGGTCGCAGCTTCTGGGAACGCTGCCCGCGCCGCTGTTTCTATTTCTCGCCGGAATTTCGTTCTCGCTGGTCACCGACAAGATGCGCCAGCGCGGCGCCGCTCCGAATGAAATCGCCGCGACCACGATTCGCCGCGGTGCGGAGATTTTCGGACTCGGCCTGCTTTTCCGCGTGCAGGAATTTTTGCTGGGCTGGCAGGCGGCACCCTGGACTGATCTGCTCCGCGTGGACATCCTGAATATAATCGGTCTTTCGATGATGTTGATGGGGATCGTCTGCCGGCTGGCGAAAACGAGGGGAGCGAACATTATTCTCGCGGCTGCCACGGCTGCTGCAATTGCGCTCCTGACGCCGCCGCTTTGGACAACCTGGCGACCGCGCTGGCTCCCGTGGTTCCTCGAAACCTACATCAACGGCGTGCACATCTACGATTCGCCGCGACCCTGGCTTTTTCCCATGTTTCCGTGGGCGGCGTTCGCGTTTGCGGGTCTTGCGTTCGGTTTTATCTTGTGGAGCGACGCGGCGCGAAAAAAGGTGGCGCAGACAATGGCGCTCGCCGGCCTCGCCGGCGCGGCAATTTATTTTACGGCGCTGTGGCTGGATGCCCGGCCGCTGCAAATTTATTCCGTCTACGACTTCTGGCACACCAGCCCGAATTTTTTTCTCGCGCGCGTCGGTATCCTTCTCGGAATCGTTTTTCTGAGCTACGCGTGGTGCCGCTGGGGAGCAGGGCAGTGGGGTTTTTCACCGCTGGTGCAAATGGGTCAGACTTCACTGCTGGTTTACTGGGTGCACATCGAATTCGTGTACGGCTCGCTTTCGATTTTGCCTAAGCGCGCGCAGAGCATAACCTCCGCTTCGCTCGGGCTGCTCACCATTTTTCTCGCCATGTTGCTACTTTCGATGGTGCGGACGCGCACGAAGGGTGGCGCGGAGAAAAATGTGCCCCGCTCGGTCCGAGCGCCGCTCCCTGCGCCGGAACCGCAAACAAAATAGTCTTCTACGGTTGAAATTCTCGCGCGATTATTTCCTATCTGGAGTCTTGGGCGCGGCAGGAGCGAGATTCGCCGTGCCAGGAGGTTTCACCGGATAAGTAAACACAAGTTCTCCCGGTTTTGCCAGGTGCCGTTCCTCGCGCGCGATGTGCTCGATGGCTTCGGGGTCGGATTTGAGCTCCTGGATGTGGTCATTGAGCTGCTTGTTTTCTTCGCTCAACTGTTTTATGTGTTCCTGAATTTCGCGCGCTTCACGCTGCGAGCGGCGCATGGCGAGAACTCCGTGTGTCCCGAAAATATCCTGCATGGCCAGCAGAAGCAATCCGAGCGCCAGCAGATAAAAGGAATGTCGCCGGCAAAAGCTGATGAATTGACTGGAAAAACTCACCGCGCGATCCACTTTCTCGCCTCCTCCGCCAATTTCCGGGAGATTTCGCTGGAACTCGCTTCCGCATAGACGCGCACGACGGGCTCTGTTCCGCTCGGCCGCAGGAGCACCCACGCTCCGCCATCCAAAATAAGTTTCAATCCATCGGTGCGCTCGGCGTGTGTGACGCGACGCCCCGCGAATTGTTTTACGTCCTCGCGCAAGCGCTCCGGCACGCGCGCCGCGGTTTCCGCATCGAGAGAAAGATTGACACGGATGGGCCAGAACTCCTGTCCCACGCGGCGGAAAAGTTCGCTCAATTGCTCGCACAGTGACGCCTTGCGCGCGGCAATCATTTCCGCGACCAGCAGACAAGCGAGGATGCCGTCCTTTTCCGGGACGTGCCCGCGGATGGTCATGCCCGCGCTTTCTTCGCCGCCCAGCGCGATTTCGTCCTTCTCAATGCGCGCGCCGATGAACTTGAATCCTACTGGCGATTCGTAAAGTGGAACTCCGTGGAACTTGGCGACGGCGTCGAGAAGTTGCGTAGTAGCCACGCTGCGCGCCGCGCCCAATTTCCAGCCGCGCGTCTCTATCAGATAGTCGAACGCAAGCCCCAGAATGTGATTTGGCGAAATGAAGGCGCCGTCGCGGTCAACTATGCCGAAGCGATCCGCGTCGCCATCGGTAGCCAGGCCAGCTGCGGCTTTCTCCTCCACGACCATTTTGCTCAACTCTGCGAGATTTTCTTCCGAAGGGTCCGGCCCGCCACCGTCGAAGAGCACGTCGCGTTCGGCGCCAATGATTTTCGCCTTGATTCCGTGCTCGTGGAGTGTGCGGTCGAGATAACCCGCACCACAGCCGTGCAGCGCGTCGCAAACATACCGCAATTTTGATTTCTCGATGATGTCGAAACGCACTAGCTCAGCCAATCGCGCGAGATAGTTTTTCGAAACGTCCACGCGCTCGAATTCCTTAACGTGCTCTTCGGTCGGCCCGAAGAATTCCTTTTTCGCGAGCGCCGCGGCGCGGGCTTCGATGTCGTGCGTGATTTCCGGGAGCGCCGGGCCTCCATCGGGCCCCGAAAATTTCACGCCGTTGTACGCTGCGGGATTGTGGCTCGCGGTGATGTTGATCGCGCCGTCGAGCTTGGCGCGAAGAATTTCAAACGCAATCGCGGGAGTGGGCGCAGCGCTATCGCAGAAGAGCACGCGGCATCCGCGAGCCTGGAGAACTTCCGCTGCAGCCTGCGCAAAATCCTCGGAAAAAAATCGCGTATCGTGGCCTACCAGCAGGGTTGGCCGTTTCTTCAGACTGCGCGCGTGGTCGGCGATGGCTGCGGCGGCGAGCCGCACGTTCGCGAACGTGAAGTCTTCGCCGATGACGGCGCGCCAGCCCGAGGTGCCGAAATGGATCGCGTTGCTCCCCACGCGGGGCTATTGTATCGTGGCGCGCAAGCGCGGGGCGCAGTGAAAAACTGGTGCGCAGCAGGCAAAGAGTAAAGGCTCCCGGTGAAGGCTTTTGATGACCGATAAAGTGGTCGTGCTGGTCACATGCGGCTCGGTTCGCGAAGCGAAAAAGATCGCGCGCGCGCTGGTCGCCAAACGTTTTGCCGCTTGTGTGAACGTGCATTCTGCGCGGGTCGAGAGCGTCTATCGTTGGAAGGGAAAGGTCAAAGAAGCGCGCGAAATTCTGCTCTTCATCAAGTCGTCGCGCCGCGCGTTTCCCAAATTGCGCGCGGAAATCGAGAAGCTGCACAGCTACGACGTGCCGGAAATTGTCGCGTTGCCGATTGCGGCTGTCTCGCGCGCGTACGGCCGCTGGCTCGACGATTGCCTCGCTCGCCGCAAATAGAATTCTCCAGCGAATTGTCAGACGCGCTTGAGCGCCGCATCGAGATCCGCGATCAAATCTTCGGCGTCTTCGATGCCGACGGAGAGGCGCACCAGGCCGTCAGTGATGCCGATTTGCTGGCGAACTTCAGGCGGCACGGAGGCGTGGGTCATCAAGGCGGGATGGGAGATGAGTGTCTCGACGCCGCCGAGGCTTTCCGCGAGCGAGCAAAGATGCACATTGTCGAGCAGTCGCCGCGAAGCTTCAAGCGAGCCGAGATCGAACGAAAGCATGGCCCCGAATCCGCGCTGCTGCCGCTTGGCGATTTCGTGTTGCGGGTGCGAAGCGAGGCCCGGATAAATCACGCGCTTCACTTTCGGATGCGCTTCCAGGAATTTCGCGAGCGCCATGCCGTTGGAGTTGTGTCGCTCCATGCGTACCGCGAGTGTCTTGATCCCGCGCGAAACGAGGAAGCAATCCATCGGCGCGAGTCCGGCGCCAGCCGAGCGCTGCAGGAAATAAATTTTCTCCGCGTCGGCCGTGCGCGAGAGAACCACCGCCCCGCCCGTGGCGTCGCTATGTCCATTTAGGTATTTCGTCATTGAATGAACCACGATGTGTGCGCCCAGCGAAAGCGGCTGCTGCAAGTACGGGCTCAGAAACGTGTTGTCCACCACCAGCGTGAGATTGTGCTCACGCGCGATCGGCGACACCGCGGCGATATCCGTGACGATCATCGTCGGATTCGTGGGGGTCTCCACGTAAATCATTTTTGTCGCCGGCTTGATGGCCTTCCGAATTTTTTCCAGGCAAGAAGTATCCACGTAGCTGAATTCCATTCCGAATTGCGCCAGCAGTTGCGTGGTCAGACGGAATACGCCGCCGTAAACCGCCTGCGAAAGGATGGCGTGATCGCCGGGCCGCAGCAGGCGGAACACGGAATCAATCCCGGCCATGCCGGTGGAGAAAACGTACGCCGCCACGCCGCCTTCGAGCTTGGCCACGCAGCGTTCCAGCGCCTTGCGGTTGGGATGATTCGTGCGCGCGTAATCGTAGCCCTTGTTTTTTCCGAGCGCTTCCTGCACATAGGTGGACGTCTGATAAATCGGCGCGACAATCGCGCCTGTGGAGGCGTCCGGCTCCTGGCCCACGTGTATCGCGTCTGTTGAGAATCCCATCTTTCCTCCCGCCCCGAATTTCTGATTGTATGCCCGCGAGAGCGCGCGCGATGCCGTTTTTCAATTCCGATTGCGGAAAATCCCGCGAGGGTATAAGAGTACAAGAGCGCTTGCGCGCGTGATGCGGTTGCGTCCCCGTGCTGCTCGCTGCGCGAGGCGGCTTGAACTTAACGCAGTCTCCGAGCGCAGTCAAATTGCCATCCATGGCTGCGCGAACGGGATAGCGCTTGGGGCATCGGCGCAAACAACCTCCGCATCTGAAACGCAGGAGATGAGGGAAGGGAATTCGATGGCGGAAGAGCGGATTCTAGGCAAGTTTCTGGCAGCGTGCCGAATGGCCGGAGCGATCGCGGCCGTACTTCTCGTTGCTGGGTTCCTCGCCGCACGGCCGCAATCCTCCGATGCTAAGAAATCAAAGGCGGATAAAGACGCGACCACGAAACTACACATCTTCGTGCTCAATCCCGACGGGAAGCCCGTTGAGAACGCAAGCGTTTATGTTCGCTACGAAAGCGAGGGCGACCTTTTGCACCTGCATCACGGCAAAAAAACCGAAATGAATTTCAAAACCAATCAGGAAGGAACTTGCAAGACGCCGGATCTGCCGCGCAGAAAAGTTCTAATTCAGGTCATTGCTTCAGGTTGGAAGACTTATGGCAAGTACTACGACCTCGACCAGGACGAGCAAACCATCACGATCAAGTTGGATCGACCTCCCAAGTGGTACTAAAACTGCCTCCGAATTTTTTTTAAAAAGTTTTGCGCGATTGCTCCCAAGCATCGTTGCAGTTGCACATTTATTGTGCAAAGAGAAGTAAGCGCTTTGAAATTTTTCCTTTAACGCGGCAATTGCTTCCTTTTCCACAAACTTTTCAACAGAACTGTTGAAAAGTTCCGTGCGCTACTTCTGAATCGCGTCGAGCAATGCGCTGTGCGTCGTAAATTTCACGACAGAAGCGTAATCCGCGCCGAGTGCCTGTTCCAAATTGGCCGTATCCATCGTGTACGAAGTCAGATAGTAAGGAATGCTCTCCGCCGGGATCCCGGAAAGACCCAAGGCCCATATAATTTTCAAGATAACGCGGATTTGCGCGATAGAACGCGCGCGGCGAATGGGAGTTCCCGCGAGTCGCGCGCATTCGCCGAAGCGGATGGGCGGCCCGCCACCAGCCAAATTGAAAATCTCCAGCGCTTCGGGATGAAAATTGTGCAGTGTCCAGAGCAAGACGCGTGCCACATCGTCCACATGGACGAATTGCAGCTCGCCGCCTTCGCCGGATCGCGGAAGCAACGCTGGCAATTTCCATCCGCGCCTCTGAAATAAACGCGCCAGCCAGCCCCGACCGCTGGCCTGTCCGCGAATCGCGCGCAGGATGTAATTGTCCACGCTCGCGCCGGCGTAAATGTGCGGTCGGAAAATGTACACCGCGCAGCCCCCGAGCTCCGCAAACATCTTCTGGCAAAGGAGATCGGTCTCGCGCTTGTGGATGGCGTAGGGCAGCGTATGCGCCGCGAGCGGTGCGTCTTCGCGCACGCGCTCCAGCAAGTCGGGGCCGTATGCGGAAACGCTTGAGAGAAATACGAAGAGCTTTACGTTTCTCGCGAGCTTGTTGCGCGCGGCAATGGCTTCGAGCAAGCTCTGCGGCGCCCCAACGTTGGCCTGCCACATGCGATCCTGCGCGACGATGCCGGTCTGCACCTGATCAATCACGAACGCGAGATGCAGCACCGCGTCCACCTGTTCGGATTCGAGAATCTGCGTCAGCCGTTGCTGGCCTGCGGGAGTCGAAAGATCGGCCTGGTAAAATTTTCCGGCAGGTGTGCCCTCCCGCGGCGGATACAAATCCACGGAAATCACTTCGTATCCGGTGAGCAGCGGAGCGAGGCGCCCGCCCAGATTCCCGGATATACCTGTGACCAGGATACGCCGCAAGGAATTCGCTGAATCGCGTGCAACCGCTTCCGCCACTTCTTTTTGCGCCTCCGCGCTGGCACTTTATCACACCGCGGAATGGCGCCCACGGAGCTGGGGCTTGCCTTGCGGCGCGCCCTGCGGGATAGTGGAGCGAATGATGGAGGAAGAATTCAAACATCCCGAGCACGCCGGCTTGACCGTATGGCAATTGGTCTGGCACAACCTCTGGGCGCGGCCCATACGCACCACCGTCGCCATTCTCGGAGTGGCCATCGAAGTCGTGCTGGTCCTCCTGATCGTGGGCATGACTACGGGTGTGATCTCCGAGTGGGCCAAGCGCGTCGAAGGCGTGGGCGCGGACTTGCTCGTCCAACCCCCCAATTCTTCCATCTTCCTGGCGTTTTCGAGTCCGGTGATGCAGCAATCCGTGGGCAACCAGATTGCCCAGTTGAGCGGAGTGGATCAGGTGGCGCCCGTATTGATTGCCGCCGACACGCGCACGTTTGACGTCATCTATGGAATTGACTACTTCTCGTTCAACGCCCTGAGCGCCTCGGGCTTTCATTTTCTCGCCGGTCGGCCTTTTGAGTCCGTGGACGAGGCCATGATCGACGATATTAAGGCGCAATCGAAGCATCTCGCCCTTGGCGACAAGATTGTCCTGCTTGGCCATGAATTCACCGTCTGCGGCATCGTCGCCAGCGGCAAAGGAGCGCGTTATTACATTCCGCTCACCCAGGCCCAGGAACTCGCCGGGGCGGAGCATCGTGTTTCGGTATTTTACGTTCGCAGCACCGGCAACACCGATGCCGCGCGGCAGGAAATCCTGAAACTGCTCCCCGGAAACCGCGTGCTTTCCATGGCCGAGTATTTGTCGCTCATGAATTCCTCGAATCTTCCCGAGCTGCGGCCATTCATTCGCACCATGGTGATGGTCGGCGTGGCCGTCAGCTTTCTCGTGATTCTCATGACCATGTACACCATGGTGCTCGAGCGCACCAAGGAGATCGGCATCCTCAAATCGCTGGGCGCTTCGCGAATTGAAATCCTGCTCTTGCTGGTGCTCGAGACTCTGGCCATGGCTTTGCTCGGAGCGCTCCTGGGTCTGAGCGTCACCTATGGCGTGAAAGCCGTCTTACATCAAACCACGCCGACGATGACCATTCTCATTCCCGGCCGCTGGATTTTTCAGGCGGTTTTTCTGGGGATCGCCGGCGCACTCGCTGGCGCTCTGTACCCGGCGTGGAAAGCCACGCGGATTGATCCCGTGGATGCTTTGGCCTACGAATGAAGCGCCTCATCATCAACGCCGATGATTTTGGCCTGACGCGCGGAGTGAATCGCGGAATCCTGGAGGCCGCGCGCAACGGCATTCTGACCAGCACTACCCTCATGGCCAATGGCCCCGAATTTCTGGAGGCTGTCGGCGGTGCGCTGCAAAACCCGGCGCTCGGCGTGGGCGTGCACCTGGTGCTCGTGGGAGGCATGTCCGTGGCGCCCGCGCGGAGTGTCCGGCCGCTAGCCAGCCGCGATGGCTTGCTGCCCAAATCGCTCGCGGCGCTCGTGGTCAAGCTCTCTACGGGATTGATTGGCCGCGCGCAGATTGTGGATGAATTCCGAGCACAGATTGAGCGCGTGCGCGCTGCCGGAATCCGCCCCACGCATCTCGACACGCACAAGCACACGCATTGTCATCCGCGCGTGATGGAAGCGCTTGGCCAGGTGGCCAGCGAATTCGAAATCCGTGCCGTGCGCAATCCTTTCGAATTGCGTCCCGTGATTCCCTCCGGTGCCGGAAAGAATGGTCGCGCGCCGCTCGCACAGGAAGCCGCGGCGTTGGCCGCTCGCGCGGGCGAAAGAAAATTTCACCGCGTCGTGGCCCGCAGGGATTTGCGCGCACCGGATTATTTCTTTGGCTTGCGCATGACGGGGCAAATGGGAGTCGAAGCGGTCCGGCTTGTACTGGCTTCGTTGCCGGAGGGAACGAGCGAGCTCATGTGCCATCCGGGTTACAACGACGACGCTTTGCGCGCCACCGGTACGCGCCTCGCTGCCGAGCGCGAGGTCGAGCTCGCCGCTTTGCTCGATCCCTCCGTGCGCCGTGCCGTGCAGGAAAACGGTATTGCGCTCGCGACCTATCGGGAGTTCAATGATTCTCATGCGTGATAACTCGCACGCGCCTCCACGCTTCTCCATCGTGATACCCGTTCACGACGAGCAGGAAAGCGTGCGCGAACTGTACCAGCGTCTCGATGCGGTCATGTCCCGACGCTTTGAGCCTGTGGAATTCATTTTCGTGGACGATCATTCCTCGGACGCGACTCCCGAACTGCTTGCTGAAATTGCCGAGTTAGATCCCCGCGTCATGGTCGTCCGTTTGAAACGCAACTACGGTCAGACCATCGCGCTTTCCGCGGGTTTCGATCACGCCACGGGCGACGTAATTCTCTCCATGGATGGCGACCTGCAGCACGATCCCTCGGACATTCCCACCCTTCTCGAAGCCCTTGAGACAGGCGATTGCGACATCGTCAGCGGCTGGCGGCAGAAACGCGTGGATAATTTCCTGTTCCGCCGGCTCCCTTCGCGCATCGCCAATTGGATGATGGCCAAGCTTTCCGGCGTGGATATCCACGACTTCGGCACTACTTTCAAAGCCTATCGCCGGGAAACGATTAAGGACGTGCGCCTGTACGGCGAGCTCCATCGCTTCATTCCGGCTCTCGCTGCCTGGAACGGCGCGAAAGTCGTCGAAGTTCCCATCAAGAATATTGTCCGGCCGCAGGGCCGTTCGCATTATGGGATCGGCCGGACGTTTCGCGTGCTCTTCGATCTGATCACCATTCGATTTCTGCTGCGCTACATGTCGCGTCCGCTGCATTTCTTCGGACCGCCGGGCGCCCTCGGAGTGCTCGGCGGCGGAGCCATACTATTTTTTCTTTTCCTCGAAAAAATTATCTACCACCTCGATCTGATCGCGGAGCACGGGCCATTGATGCTCTTCGCGATTGTGCTTTTTCTGTTTGGCGTGCAGTTGCTGGCCATCGGCCTCATCGGCGAGCTGGTGACGCGCGCTTATTTCGAAGGCGCGGAGAAGCCCTCCTATCGCGTCGAGCGCATCGTGGGTTCCGCTCGCCTCAGCGAGACGCCTCGCTGACTGGTTCGTTCCTGCAAACCCTCGCCGCACGCCCGGTTTTTAGTTACAATGTCCTTGAGACCGATGGGGGATGAACGGCGCACCGCGCGATCTACGTCTTCTTCGAATTGCTCGATTCTGTTTCGTCCGCGCCGCTCGGCTCCGCCGGATCGCAATTTTTGATTTGAGGAGAACATTCGCATGAAAAAGTCTTCGATTCGCGGAGTGCTCGTTCTCATGAGCATTATGATCGCCGCGGCGCTCGCATGGTCCGGGGGCGATCCGTGGAAGGACAAGAGTTACAAGGAATGGACAATGGCGGAGTGCCTGCAGATTCTGCAGGATTCTCCGTGGGCCAAAGTCGTTCCTGTTGGTGCCGGCTGGCATCCCATGGGCCAGCAAGAGTCAGGCGGCGGCGAAATTTCTCCTGGTGGGGGAGGCGCAAGCGCGATAAGGCCCGCCGAAGCCGAAGGCAGCCAGGGCAACGACAAATCGCCGAAACCTTACGCCGTCGTTTGGACTTCCGCCATCGTCGTCCAGCAGGCCAACATGCGACGGCAAGTGCTTAATAAGGCGCGTCCTGCTACCGACCTCGACAATTTCAAGCCCGTCAATTTTGGCGACAATTACGGTGTCATGGTCAACGCCGCGGACATGTCTCTCTTCAAAGAGCGCGGCGAAGGTGCTTTCATGGACAAAGCCTATCTGCAGGTCGCCGGCTCCAAGGAAAAAATCGAGCCCGCGAAGGTTTTTTTCTTCAAGGACCCCCAGGGCAAGGTGACCGGCAGCCTTTTCTATTTCCCGAAGATTGATGCCAACGGAGAGCCGACCATCAAGTCCGGTGTGAAGCGTATCGATTTCTATTTGCAGGTCGGCGAGGCCTACCTGCAGACGTACTTCGAGCCGGACAAAATGGCCACGAGCCAGGGCCCGGACCTGTAACATTTGCGATTAGGTCGTCCCTGTTTACTTGACAACTGAGTAATTCGCGCCCAGCATGGCTCTATGCCTCGAGGAGCCTGCTATGAAAAGGGCCTGGATTAGCGGATTACTCTCTCTTCTCATCGTCGTTGTCGCTTTTGCCGGCGGCGATCCCTGGAAAACAAAGTCCTTCACGCAACGGAACACGCAGGAGTGTCTCCAAGTTCTCCAGGACTCTCCCTGGGCCCACAAAATCGAAATCGGTTCCGGTTGGCACCCTGCGGGCCAAATGGACTCCGGCGGTACGGGGATGGCGGTTCAAGGCGGCCAGACGGGACCCGGCGGTGCCAATGGCGTTGAGTCTAAAACTCTCTCTCCCGGCGACATTAGCGAAAAAGTTCCCCGCACCTACGTCGTCACCTGGTGGTCCGCGCACTCTGTTCAGCAGGCCAGCATGCGCCGCGCCGTACTTTCCAACCTGCGCCCTGCCTCTGAGCAGGATAATTTCAAGCCCATCGATACTCCTTTTTACCAGGTCATGATTTACGGCCCGGACATGTCTGTATTCCAGAAGCGGGGCAACAAATCTTTTATCGACAAGGCCTACCTGCAGCCCAAGGGTACGAAATCCAAAATCATGCCCGCGAAGGTTGAGTTTGAAACTGCTCCCGACGGCAGAGTCACCGCCAGCATCTTCTCCTTCCCTAAAAAAGACGAACACGGCGAAGACACCATCGCCAAGAATGAAAAGCACGTGGATTTCTACTGCAACATTGCCGACGTCTGGCTCAAGACTTTCTTCGAGCCCGACAAAATGGTCGCTGCCAGCGGTCCCGACTGGTAGCTTTTTCTCTCAGCTCCGCCGAAGGCAAGGACTTCGAAGAGCGCCTTTTTCCTCCCTATTCAATTCTGGCGGGGTGCCCCATCCTTCGCGAAGCGAAAGGCGGGGCCTTTGACCTTCTCACCCCCTGCCTTCGCTTCCGAATTTGTCGTGCAACGCCTCAAGCCTTCCCCGCACCTAAATCTTTCAGGCAGCGCTTGGCGCTGTGCGCAAACCTGTTGTTTAATGGGCGCTGCAATCCGAGGAGGGCGGACGTGGCACGAAAAATTCGAAGTTTGATGATGGCTGGTGGAAGCGTTTTGCTGCTCTGCGCCGCAATTGCCTGGGCCGGTGGAGATTTGTGGAAGGACAAACCGTACCAGCAATGGGATGAGAAGGACATCAGCAAAATTCTGGGCGATTCGCCCTGGGCGCGCATCGTTCACGTCGAAGCACCGTGGCGCGCTCATGGCGCTCATCCGGTTGCTGCTGCTGGCGCGCCTGCTTCGGGTGGCCCGGCGCAGCCATCCGGCGGGATGGGCAAAATGGGTGGCAGTGGCGGAGGCTATGGCACTTCCGGCGGAAGCGCGCCAGCCGCTCCGCAGCAGCAAGGTGGAATCGATGAAGGCGGCGCCGCTCCTCAGGCTGCTTATGTCATCGATTGGGAATCCTCGCGCACCATCCGTGAGGCCCTCGCTCGCCGCGCTGTCTTGCAGGGCTCCATTAAAGAGGAGCAGGCCGAAGAAATCCTCAAGCAACCGGTTGAGGAATATCAGATCTTCGTGTATGGCCCGGATATGACTCCCTTCCTCAACGCCGAGGAAGAGACTCTGAAATCCGGCGCCTTCCTCATGACCAAAAAAGGCAAACAGAAAGTCGCGCCCGACAAAATTCAAATCCTGAAGACCGAGGACGGCAAAAGCGTCGCGAAAGTTATGTTCCTGTTCCCGCGCAAGCTTCCGAGCGGCGAAGAGTTCATCACCCCTTCGGAAAAAGGCGCCGAGTTCGAATGTAAAGCGGGAAAGACCACCCTCCGTTCCAGCTTCGATTTCGGAAAGATGGCGGATAAACAGGGACTCGATTTATAATCGGCGCGCGGTTACCCGGTTACTGGGAGAAAAATCGAACATGAAGAAACTTTGTGTGGCGGCAGGACTCTTTGCGCTCGCGGCTTCCGTTTCCGTTCCTTCTCGTGCGCAGGACTTGCGCGCGGTTTCAATCAACGGCATTTGGAATCCCGTCGTGGGAACGGGCGGTGCGTACCACATAAAAAATTCAAACGGACGTGAGTCCGACATGGAATTCGCCGTCGTCGGAAAGGAATCAACGGGCGGTGCGGAGGGCTACTGGATCGAGATGACCATGGCGGATCCACATGGCCAGGGCGAGATTGTCGTGAAATCGCTCCTCCTATTCTCCAACTCGAATACCCTCGTTCACAAAACGATTGTACAGATGCCGGGCCGTCCGCCGATGGAGATGAGCGATATAATGGCCGCGCACGCCCCGGGCGGCAGCCATTTCCAGGATGTTCACGTCGACGCCCAGAACGTCGGCAGCGAGAGCGTCACCGTGCCCGCGGGCACGTTTACGTGCGACCACTGGCACGGAAAAGACGGCGATGCTTGGATTGCCAAAGACATTTCACCATATGGCTTGGTGAAAGCCTCCAGCAAGGAGGGCATGCTGATGGTGTTGACAAAGGTGATCAAGGACGCCAAGGACAAAATCACCGGCACGCCGCAGCCCTTCAACCCCATGATGATGCGGCAACAAGCGCCGCCGCAGTAATGCCGCCGCGATCCGGCGGGGAGATGTAGCAGCAGGCGTTCACCTTTCGTGGACGCCTGTTTTTTGCGGGCCTGATTCGAAGCTCTCTGATTTCGATTCATCGAGGTGCCATTGTCATGAGCCCGGCGGACGACAAATTTTATCGCGCCCGTGTCACCCACCGTTCCGACATCTCCTCCGACCTCTGGATGATTCGCATCGCTCCGGGAGGCGAATTCAAATACGTGGCCGGGCAGTACGCCACGCTCGGCGTCGAAACTCCCGAAAAACGCGTCGAGCGCGCCTATTCCATCGTCTCTTCGCCCTATGAAAGCGAGCTCGAGATTTTCATCGAGCTTGTCCCCCAGGGCGAGCTCACTCCGCTCCTCTACAAACTCAACGCCGGCGACGAACTCCTCATGCGCAAAGTCGCCAAGGGCCGCTTCACCCTCGACCTCAAGAGCGGCCGCACCAAGCATCTCCTGCTTTGCACTGTCACCGGCATCGCCCCGTTCATCAGCTACATCCGTACGCTCTACAAAGACTGGAAGGACGGCAAACTTCCCGCTGCGCTGCATCTTTACATGGTCAATGGCGGCAGCCGCTCCTGGGAATTCGGCTATCACGACGAAGTCTTGAAAATCGCCGGTGAAGTTCCCTGGCTCACCTACGTCTCCACCATCAGCCGCCCGTGGGAAGATCCCAAGTGGACCGGCGAAACCGGCCGCGTCGAAGACCTCATCCGCAAATACACGGATCAGTGGCAGCTCGGCGCCTCCGAAACTTCCGCCTATCTCTGCGGCCATCCTCAGATGATTGAATTGGGGAAGGGAATCCTCGCCCGCCGCGGATTCCCCAAGGAATCGCTGAAAGAAGAAATCTACTGGATCCCCGCGAAGTAATCTGCTCGCGTTCCTTCTTAACGTTAATAAGATGTCAGGCCAAAATTCGTATTCGGCTGAAAGACACAGGCTTGCTCCCACAGGTCTGTCACCAGCATCAAACTGGATTCAAGCCTTATCGCAGCCGCTTTAAGTCTTTCCTTGCGGGCTCGAGGTTGGGATCGAGGTTCACCGCTTGTTGGACCTCTTGCCGCGCTTGATCTTTGTGGCCTTCTTTTTCGAGGATTAAACCGAGGCGCCAATGCGCTGCCGCCAAGCCGGGTTCATTCCCTTCCGGCGGCTGACCGAGATAAGCTCGCAAGTATTTTTCAGCGCGAACAAGTTCCTGGGTCTGATTGTGCACGAAAATCGTACGAGCCGATTGGTACAAAGGCGCGAAATCGTCTGGGACCTCGCGTTGGGAATCCGCCAGCAGCGACTCGAGATCCTTCCAACGGCTCTGTTGCGTGTAGATCACAGCAAGGCTGGTGTATCCGTGAACGCGCTCAGGATCGAGATGGATAGCCTGCTTCGCCTGCTCCTCGGCTGGAGTGAAAGCGGAGCTTCCCTTTCCGATGTAGAAGTTTGCGGCCTGTATCCGCAGATCGTAGCTGCTTGAATCAGCTTTGATGGCTTGCTGCAACAGTGGCTCGATTTCATTGCTCCGCTTTTCTTCCGTGAAGATCTCGATCTTCAGCAAATAGCCGCGCGCCGCATTCAGCTTGACTACGCGATCAGCAAGCTCTTCGGCTTTCTTATTGTCGCCGCCAATGATGCCGGGCGCTTCCAGATAGAATTCCGCCAGATCGCTGTTTGCGTCGACGTTGTTCGGGTCCAGTTGCAGCGCGGCTTCTGCTTCTTTCTTGAAACGTCGCGCCAGTGACGCCCGCTCGAAAAAACCGCCTTGTCCGGCGGAGAGCTTTGCTCCTACCGCATCGGCGAGTTGCGCCTGGAATTCCGCATTCTTGCCGTCGATAGATACAGCTTTCTCTGCTTGCTGGATTGCCTCATCCCAGCGCTGAAATGCCTCGTCCACTTGTGACATTTCGCAGTGACTGCGAGCATTGTTGGGGTTGCTTTTGAGCTGTTCACTCAGGATTGTCTGGGCGCGCTTAAAGTGACCTTTTTCAATTAGCGCGGCAGTGGAGACATCCGCGCCGTGAAGGAGAACTGAAAGAATGGCGATCAGGACAGGCAGAAAAATAAATCGCTTTAACATTGGTCTGGGATCTTCTTCTTGCCTCCAAAAACAGTATCCCATATGTGAAACGCCAAAACTCTTATCGCCTTGTATTGAATTTACCGTTCAGGCGCTCTTTCGGTATGAGATTAAATCTGGATTTCCATTTTGCCATCGAGAGTGTGCAACGACTATACGCGCAGTCGGCTCCTCCCGAACTTTTTTTCGGGGGGGGCAGTGCTTCCATGCCTTTTGTGTCCCGATGCCTCTTATCGGGAAGCCCTGACATTGACCAGCAGACTAGGCGGGGTTTTCTAGGTTTGTGCGTGCCGATGGATTGTCTCGGGAAGTCCCTGAAGCGGATCCTGATTTCGCATCGAACTACAGTACGAACCACTACTTATTCGGCGCCGCCTTGGCGAGCTGCTCGATCGTGCTTTCCGCCGCGCGAATCGGCACCGAGACGTGCACCGTCTCGTCCGCGTCCTTCACGTCGACTACGATCGATCCGCCAATCTTCTGCACGTTGACGTATTGATCCGGCCCGCTGACCTCCACGAATGTGGCGTCCTCGGTTTCTTCGAGCCCTCGCATCGCCGCCCGGATGGTCGGCAGCCACGGCTCGATCTGCGCCGCCGCTTCGGCCCTGTTCTGCCGCGGCACAAAGTGCGCCGCCACCGGCCCTAAGATTCCGGGCGCCGCGATCCAGATGTGGTGTCCGCCCGGCCTGTGCTCCTGCACGCTGACCGTCACGAACCCCTCGCTCGCCATCACCGTCACGCCCGCCAGCACCGTTCCCACCAGCGTCAATCCGACTTTTCCGAGCATCTCGCCCTCCCATCACACCCGGCCTGCGTTTACTTTTCGGTTGTATTCTTGGAATCCACCCAGATGCGCACCGTCTGGCCTTCTCCTTCGTCTTGCACTGTCACCAGCGTCGTCTCTCCCGCATCTCCAAGCGCGTGGATGGCCGCCACGATGTCCAGTTCATCCGTACCGCTCGAGACCAGCGCGTCCACCACTTTCATCGGCACGATGACGTCCACTTTTTGTCCGCCCTTGTTCTTGTCCACAACGTGGATCACGAAATTCCCGTTCTGCTTGGCCACGTGTACTGTCTGGTCGCGCTGTTCCACGCTCACGAATTCGCTGTCCGGAGTGTCCCGCACCGCCGCAAGCAGTTGCCGCAGGTCCACGCCGTTCAAGTCCGCATGCCCGATTGTCACTTTTCCGTCGTGCAGCTCTTTCTCATGAATTGTCGGCAGGATTTTTTCCGCGAGCGAGAGCGGCACGTTGACCTTCACCACTTCTCCCTCGGTCTTGTTGTCCACGCGCACGTGCAGCCACTTTTCCGGCTGCCCCGCCTTTGTTGCCACCGCCGCCGACCCCAGCGCCGCCACCATCAGCCCCACCACCACCATTGCTCGTTTCATTTTGATCTCCTCCTGCCATGACGTTACGCAACCGTCGCAGCAAAAGTTCCCGATTTCTTTCAGGAGGAGCCAGTCAGGACTACTCGGCAGGACTAATCTCGCCGCAGCTTGAAATACACCGCCGCGAGCGGCGGCAACCTTAAACTCAGCGAATACGGCCGCCCGGACGCGGGAATCGCTTCGGCCTCGAACCCGCCCGCGTTCCCAACGTTCGAACCGCCATAATTCTCCGAATCGGTATTGAGGATTTCCCTGTAGAACCCCGACTCCGGCACGCCGACGCGGTATCCTTCGCGCACGATCGGAGTAAAATTGCATACCACCAGCACAAAATCTTTCGCGTCCTTCGCGCGGCGCACGAAACTCAGCACGCTCGCTTCCGCATCGTTCGGATCGATCCACTCGAACCCTGTCCAGTCCCCATCCACTTCCCACAGCGCCGCCTCGCCCTTGTAAACGTGGTTCAAATCCTCCACCAGCCGCGCGATCCCGCGGTGCGGCGCATACTCCATCAAATGCCAGTCCAGGCTCATTTCGTGCGACCACTCGCGCCATTGCGCGATTTCGCCGCCCATGAAAAGCAGCTTCTTCCCGGGATGCGCGTACATGTATCCGTAAAGCAGCCGCAGGTTCGCGAATTTTCTCCAGTCGTCTCCGGGCATCTTGCTCAGGAGCGCGCTTTTCCCGTGCACCACCTCGTCGTGCGAAAGCGGCAGCAAAAAATTCTCGCTGAATGCGTAGAGCATCGAAAATGTCAGCTCGTTCTGGTGGTACTTGCGGAAGACGGAATCGCGCGAAAAATATCGCAGCGTGTCGTTCATCCAACCCATATTCCACTTGAAATCGAATCCCAGCCCTCCGACGTACGTAGGCTTCGAGACCGCCGGCCACGAAGTGGATTCCTCCGCGATCGTCAGCGCTCCGAGGTGCCGCTCGTGTACCACCTCGTTCAATCTCCGGATAAACGCAATCGCTTCCAGATTTTCTCTCCCGCCGTAAGCGTTGGGCACCCACTGCCCGGCCTTCCGCGAATAATCCAGGTACAGCATCGAAGCCACCGCGTCCACTCGCAGCCCGTCCGCGTGGTATTTGTCCAGCCAGAAGAGCGCATTCGAAATCAAAAAATTCTGCACTTCGTTGCGCCCGTAATTGAAAACCATCGTGCCCCAGTCCGGATGCTCGCCCATGCGCGGGTCGGCGTGCTCGTAGAGGTGCGTGCCGTCAAAAAATCCCAGCCCGTGCGCGTCGCGCGGAAAATGCGCCGGCGTCCAGTCGAGCAGCACGCCAATCCCTTCCTGGTGGCAGCGGTCGATCAGGTACATGAAGTCCTTCGGCGAACCATACCGGCTCGTAGCCGCGTAGTAGCCCACCGTTTGGTAGCCCCACGATCCGTCGAAGGGATGCTCCATCACCGGCATCAGCTCGATGTGCGTGTAGCCCATCTTCTTCACGTACGGCAGCAGCCCGCCCGCCAGTTCCCGGTACGTCAGCCAGCGGTTTCCTGGAGAAGAGCGCCGCCACGACCCGAGGTGCACCTCATAAATTGAAATCGGCTTGCGAAACCCTTCGCTCTTGGCCCGCGCCTCAAGCCACGCGCGGTCGTTCCACTCGTAGCCCTCGATGTTGTAAACCACCGAGCCCGTTTTCGGCCGCAGCTCCGCCGCAAAAGCATACGGGTCGGCCTTGAGCGTCGGCGGGCCTCCCAGTCGCGATTGAATCTCGAACTTGTAGATCCATCCTTCGTCGAGCCCGGGCAAAAATATCTCCCACGTCCCGGAGTTGCCGCGCGAACGCAGCGGATTCACCCGCCCGTCCCAGGCGTTGAAATCCCCCACCACGCTCACCCGCCGCGCGTTCGGAGCCCACACCGCGAAATGCGCCCCGCGCACCCCGGAGCACTCGCGCACGTGCGCGCCCAGCTTTTCGTACTTCAGGTAATGCGTCCCTTCGCCCATCAAGTGCAGGTCGTAATCCGTCAGTTGCGCCGGGAACGCATAGGCGTCGAACCGCTGCTCCACGTGACCGCTGTCGTAGAGAATCACGATTCGGTAGCTTTCGGGCGCGGCCTCTTCCGGAGCGATTTCCGCGGGCAGAATGGCCTCAAAGAATCCGTCCGTATGCAATTGCGTTGCAGGAAATCTCGTGCCGGCGTGCGGCCGCGTCGCAGCCGTCTTCGCGCCGGAGTGCAATTCCGTTGCGGGAAACTTTGTCTGCCCCCGTGCGGAGGTCCCCGAGGCACTTGCCCCGATACGATTTTCATCGGGGCGCCGGGGATTCCATTCGATCATTACTTCTTCCGCGCGTGGCTGAAACACGCGGATGCACAGCCGCGTCCTGCCGTTCACCTCGACGGAATGCGGCCCCAGCACGCGGAATGGGTCCGCATGCTCCGCATGCACAATCTGCTCGATTTCTGCCGGCGCAGCTGTCGAGATGGCCTCGTCCTTCTGCGCCGCCCCGGTTTTTTCCATGGGAACCAGCGTCTTGCCTGCCACAAACCCCGCTCCCATTCTACTGGACGCCCCCTCCTCCTCCAAACTGTGCCGCCTCCGTTGCTGCTTATCAGTACGCCGGGGGCTAACTCTTCGCGTTTGATTGCCTTTGGTGTCACCCCGACCGAAGCGGAGGGATCTGCTGTTCGCTTTGGGTGTCCTTCAGAGCCCCGATGCCTGGAATTTACCTCGACATACTCTGACGGGGTCGGGGCGGTTTTCGACTTAGCCTTTGGGTGCCCCACCTGCCGGCGGAGTTCACGCCGATGGACTTCATCGGGCATGTGTGCAGAACTTGGCTCTCGATTCCGGTGAGCTCTCCCTGCCTGGTAGGGGCGCTGCTCGCTGCGCCCGCACGCTCAGGCTCTCCACTCCTTCTCATCCCAAGCGTAGTCTCGCCCTTTGCGTCTGCGATCTTTGCACCCCGACGCTGTTAGTCGGGGTCGGATCCTTCTGCGGGTCGAGGATCTGCTTTTCGCCTTTGGTGTCCTTCAGAGCCCCGATGGTTCGCATCGG
Source organism: Candidatus Acidiferrales bacterium (assembly GCA_050747245.1). Lineage (GTDB taxonomy): Bacteria > Acidobacteriota > Terriglobia > Acidiferrales > UBA7541 > JBOGNO01. Next base: position 33,382 of record JBOGNO010000013.1, on the reverse strand, counting down.
GGCGAAGAATCTCCGATCAAACTCTTCGTCCTCCTTCCTTGGTGTGAACTGGGTGCCCCATCCTTCGCGTCTCCTCGCCTTTGGTGTCCTTCAGAGCCCCGATGCCTCGCATCGGGGCGTAGAATCTCCGATTAAATTCATCGTCCTCCTTCCAGGGCCTTTGCCTTCTCTGAAATCTCAAATTTCGAATTTGCGATTTTGGGAAGCCGCCGCGCGAAGCGCCATGGTTTCAGTCGTCGCCTTCTGTTTTTTTGTGTCATCCCGACCGAAGCGGAGGGATCTGCTTTTCGCCTTTGGCGTCATTCAGAGCCCGATGGTTCGCATCGGGGCGAAGAATCTCCGATCAAACTCTTCGTCCTCCTTCCTCGGTGTGAACTGGGTGCCCATCCTTCGCGCAGCGCGATGCTTGCGTCCCGGAAGCTTCTGCGGGACGAAGGGTGGGGCCTTTGCCTTTGCTTTCTCTGAAATCTCAAATTTCAAATCTGCGATGCTTGGTTCTCGCCTTCCGCGCACGCGATCCATCGTCCGCAGCCTTATCAATCGGCCGCTCTCTCGCCCTTGGTGTCATCCCGACCGAAGCGGAGGGATCTGCTTCTTCTTTTCGCTTCACTTCTGACTTTTGATTTCTAGTTTCTACTTTCCGTTGCGATCCCGATCCTTCGCGCCTCCTCGCTTTTGGTGTCATTCAGAGCCCCGATGCGTGCCCGCCAGCGGTGTGGCGGGACTTTCACTGGGGCGTTGCGCCCGCAACATGCCAGAGGGAAGAAACTCCAATCAAACTCTTCGTCCCGCATTCACACTAAGAACTTTGTCCCCACAGGCCGACCCGAGAGCTCCCAGGAGCGCAAGACAATTCAGCCGAACCGCTAGCAAAATCGCTTGAATCGATTTGCCTCTCATTGCTGTTTCCCTTTCGCAGCTTCCTTTAGATGCTTGACATGGGACACATCCAAAACATGAAACCTGGCCGCCTTCTGCCACTTACCGCCTAGCCTGGACGGCGGCACAGCCTCGTAAATGTCAAACGTTCCGTGCTTTCCGGCCTCAATAACAACCGGCCATATTGTGCCCTTTTCGGGCATTTGGCAGTGATCCCAGACCCATTTTTCGGCGCACTCAGCGGTCACCATATAGGCGGAGTCGGGGTCGCTAGCATCTTGGAGGCCCAACATCATTCGGTTGTAATAAATGTACCTCTCGCGGCAATGCGATGAACCGCTTGAGTCCGTCTGCCCCCTGATCTCTCCATTGTCATCTACGGTTCCCGAAATCGACCCTGACGAGGAAGAGGAACAGGACATACCGAGGTCCTTCTTCGTAACAAAGGTTCCAGCTACATACGCATTGATCGTCACAAATTTCTTCTTCGCCGGGATCAGATCTTGGAGCAATTTCTGGGCCTGCTCGGGCGGAACTATGGTGACTTCCTGCCCGAACAGCCTTCCGGAAAGGATCAACACCAATGCGGTGAATACCCCGAACCGCATAAAGCACCTCCTGACGTCATGAAACGGGAGAAGCAGAATCATCCCACGTACCCGCGTAGGCCGCAATGAGGCCCTACTTGTTAGTTGAGGACGCATAGGAAAATAGGCAACTGCGCGGGACATGGCAAGGTTAGGAGCGGGGGCATGACGCGATCGAATAGTTTCTGATACCATCGTTAATATCTAATACCATGATATCTGTGTCAAGGATCGGTAAGTGCGCTCTCTGCAAACAGGATGGTCAAGAGCTACAAAAAAGTCATTTCCTCCCCGCTGGCGTCTACCGTGTCATTCGGGATGAGATGCAGGCCAATCCCAACCCACTCATATTCAACTCTAACGGCGTTCAGCAAGACTCCAAACAGGTGTCCGACTACCTTCTCTGTCGCGACTGCGAGCAGCGCCTCAACCAAAACGGGGAGGATTGGTTCTTGAAATTCTGCTGGAGAAAGGACCAATTCGCTTTGGCCACTACTCTGGAAACCGCAAGGCACCACAAAATCCTTCACTCGCAGGTCAAGGTCTATCACGCGGCCGAAATTCCACAGGTCAACATGACTGCCCTCACTTATTTCGCTGCTAGCATGTACTGGCGTGCCTCGGTTCATCAATGGCAGATCGCAGGGGCCAAGAGCCAGCCTATTCAATTGGGTCCATACCAAGAACTACTGCGAAAATTTCTCATGCGGAAAGCACAATTCCCCAGCAACTGCATCCTCTTGGTATTTGTGCCGGAGAACAAAACTGCTGTCACCGGCGTTTCCCTGACGCCATATGGTGGGCGTATCGATTCCCATCACGCCTACAATTTGGTTGTGTTAGGCGTCGGGTTTCGGTTGCTGGTGGGCAAACAAATCTCCTCCAAGCTTCGGAGCATGTGCTTTGTGACGGGAGTCGGAAACCCCATCCTCAGGACTGATAACCTTGAAGGAGCAATCAAGACTTGGATCGCAGGGTTTCGGTCCGACGTCAGAGACTTGATGGCCCAGGAAGCGGACAGGGCCATTGACCAGCCATAGGAGCGAAGCGAACAGCCAAGCATACTGCCCCGCCACTTTCTTGGTACTATTACTTTACTTTTCCGTTAGACCATGCTATAATGCCTTTTGACGCTGCAAGTCACGCAGCCTCAAACCATTAGCGGTTTTGGGGTTCTCGAAGGGTTAAAAATTCTAATCGTACCGGAGGGCGGGGCCGCCACCCCGCCTTTCGAACTTTATAGGCAGGAGGCGATTTCTAATCGGGACACCCTCACGAATAGAAACGCATGTATCTCATTGAAAACAAACAACGGGAGGTCAGTCTAATCGGGACAAATAAAAAATTCTGCGCAGTCCCAATTAACCCCATTTCAAATTGGGAGTTCTCCCCCTCAGCCCCCATCCGGCTGACGCCCGCTTCCGGCCCCCAAATTTCTAATCGAGACACACCCGGAAACAACATTGCCCCTATCTCATTGAAAACAAAAGGAGGAGCCCAATTCTAATCGAGACACAATCGCAATTTAGGGAAATCCGGCGGAGGCCATTCGATCGCCCGCGTCAGCTCCTAGCGACCGTCCGTCGAACGACCCGGCAAAGCCATCCCGGCCCCCGCCACTGGACACGGAAACCGTCGGCGAGTAGTCTAGCGCCCGGAAAATGAGATGCGCACACTTTTCTGGCTCATCATTGGCACGGTGCTGGTAGGAGCGGGAATGTTCACTTTCGGCACGCACGCCCAGGATCGCTCGCAAGCCCGCTCGATGGTGATGACGCGCTACGGCATCGTCGCCGCGGAAAGTCCGCTCGCCGCGCAAGCCGGAGTCGAAATTCTCTCGCGCGGCGGAAATGCCGTGGATGCCGCCGTTGCCGCGAACGCCGTCATGGGTGTGGTCGCTCCCATGATGAACGGCGTCGGCGGAGATCTTTTCGCCATCGTTTACGACGCAAAAACTTCGAAGCTGTACGGCCTGAACGCTAGCGGCTGGGCGCCGAAAAATTTGACGCCGGAATTCCTCGCCAAGAAGGGCGTGACAAAAATGCCTGAGCGCGGAATTGACACCGTCACCGTTCCCGGCGCCGTCGAAGGCTGGTCGAAACTTCTCTCGCGATTCGGCCGCAAGAATTTTTCCGAAGTCCTTGCTCCCGCGATTCGCTACGCGCGCGAAGGCTTCCCTGTGACCGAGCTCACTGCCGCAGTGTGGGCCGTGGAGCAGCCCGGGATCGAAAAAGATGCGAGCGCCGCGAAAACTTATTTGCCTCAGGGACGCGCGCCGCGCGCGGGGGAAATTTTCAGCAACCCCGATCTCGCGAATTCGCTCGGCGAAATCTTGCGCGGCGGCCGCGACGGCTTCTACAAAGGCGAGCCTGCACGCAAGATAGTCGCCGTCGAAAATAAATTGGGCGGCGCGATGACCTCAGCGGACTTAGAAGACTTTTCCGCGGAATGGGTCGAGCCGATTTCCACCACCTATCGCGGCTGGAAGGTTTACGAAATCCCGCCGAACGGGCAGGGAATCGCCGCGCTGGAAATGCTGAATCTCATGGAGCAATTTCCGATTGCGCAGTTTGGATTTTCTTCCGCGGACGCGCTGCACGTCATGATTGAATCGAAAAAACTCGCTTACGCAGATCTGCTCCGTTACATCGCCGATCCAAAATTCGCGCATATTCCCGTCGAAGGGCTATTGTCGAAAGATTACGCGCGCGAACGCGCCAAGCAAATTGACATGGCGCGCGCGAATTGCGATGTCTCCGCCGGAACTCCTCCCGGCACTGCGGGCGACACCACCTATCTAACCGTCGTGGACCACGAGGGAAACATGGTCTCGCTCATCCAGAGCAATTTTTCCGGATTCGGCTCCGGACTCGTCCCCGATGGCGCGGGTTTCGCGCTGCAGAATCGTGGCGCGCTCTTTTCTCTCGATCCGAAATCACCCAACGTGCTTGCCGGACACAAGCGCCCGCTGCACACCATCATTCCCGCATTTATGACTCGCGGCGATGAAAAAATCGCTTTCGGAATTATGGGCGGATTTAATCAGGCCCAGGCCCACGCGCAATTTGTCTCCGATGTCGCGGATTTCGGATTGAACATCCAGGCCGCCCTTGAAGCCCCGCGCTTTTCGAAACAAACTTTCGCCGGCTGCGACGTTCCCATGGAGAGCAGATTTCCCGCCGATGTTCGCGCCGAGCTCACGCGCCGCGGCCATCAGATTGAACTGCACGGCGATTTTTCTGGTCACATGGGCGGCGGACAGGCGGTGCGCCGCGATTTTTCTTCCGGCATAAATTACGGCGCTTCCGATCCGCGCAAGGATGGCGAAGCCATTCCCCAGCCGCCGCCCGAAAAGCCGCGTTAGCTCTCGCGTTTTTGTGTCGCAGTATCTCTCGCCGCGCGCGCCGCTCGCCTCTTCGTTTACTTCCTTCGTGATTTCGCTTTCTCTCCATTTTCCACGCGCACTTACAGCCGTTGTCACATCGGACAAATTTTGACACTTTGGTACGAAAGTACCGTTGAGAGCATTTCGCAATGCCCACATATTCGATGGACAGGTAACCGACGGTTTGTGTCCTGTTTCAGTCCGGAACGCGAACACAAACTCGAGATTCTGAGTTCCTGCAATCTTGGGAAGTAGGCGAACTGAGTTCGCTCTAGATTGCAGAAGAGAGGCGGAGGGCATGTCGCAGAAGAGAACGCCGGCATCAGTGCTGGAAGAAGCGGGCGTGCCCGAAACTTTGTCTGCCGAGAATCAGCGCGAGGGGCTTCCCGCAAACTCCGGCAGTTTCCAACTTCTCTTCGCCAATAATCCCCATCCGATGTATGTGTACGATCTCGAATCTCTGCAATTTCTCGAAGGTAACGACGCTGCGCTCGCGCAGTACGGCTACACTCGCCGAGAATTCCTCACTCTCCACCTGACGGATATCAGGCCCAACGAGGATGTTCCCAAGCTTCTCGAGCACCTGAAAAAAGGGAAGAGCGGCCTGCGCTTCGCTGGACACTGGAAGCATTGCCGCAAGAACGGCGACATTTTCGACGTGGAAGTCACGACGCACAGCCTTGAATTCAACGGGCGTCGCGCCGTAATCTCCGTGGCGCAGGACATCACCGAACGCAAGCGCACCGAAGAGGAGCTACGCGCCGCGGAAACTAAGTATCGCAATCTCGTCGAGCAGCTTCCCGCCATCAGTTACATCGCCCATTCAAGTCCCAAGGGAAAATGGACGTACGTCAGCCCGCAAATACAATCGCTTCTGGGATTTTCTCCGGAAGAGTGGATGTCGGATAGCTCGCTCTGGTTCAGACAGCTCCATCCCGACGATCGCGACCGGATCATGGCGGAAGAAGCCAGGCAATCCCGCACCGGAGAGTCTTACGACACCGAGTACCGCATGATTGCTCGCGAAGGCCGCATCGTTTGGTTTCGCGACCGATCCACACTGGTGCGCGACGAAGCCGGCGGAGTCGTGCAAATTCAAGGCGTGCTGCTGGACATCACCGAAGCGAAGGAAGTGGAGGGTGCGCTGGAACGCCTCAGCCGGCAAAATGAACTGCTTCTAAATTCAGTCGGTGAGGGAATTTACGGAGTGGACCTCGATGGCCTGTGTTCGTTCGCAAATCAGGCATCGGTGGGAATGCTCGGATGGCGATCCGAGGAATTGGCCGGGAAGAACATGCACGAAATGCTGCACCATTCGCACGCCGACGGCCGCCCCTATCCAGTAGAAGAGTGCCCGATTTTCGCGGCGTTTCGCGATGGATCAACGCACTATGTGAACAACGAGGTTTTTTGGCGAAAGGACGGCACGTGCTTTCCCGTTGAGTACACGAGCACGCCGATTCGCGAAGAAGGACACCTGGTCGGCGCGGTGGTCACGTTCCGGGACATTACGGAGCGATTGCAAAATGAGGCGGCGCGGCGCAGCGCCGAGGAGCGCTTCCGAACGATTTTCGAAAACGCTGTGGAAGGATTTTTCCAAACAACTCCTGACGGCCGCTACGTTAGCATCAATCCCGCCCTGGCCCGAATGTATGGCTACGGCTCTCCGGAGGAGCTGGGCGCCAACGTGAGCGACATCGGCGCGCAAGTGTATGTGGACGCATCGCGGCGTGACGCCTTCAAGCGCATGATGGATGAGAAAGGCCGAGTCGAAGGGTTCGAATATCAGGTTTATCGCCGCGACGGCGCAAAAATCTGGCTGTCGGAAAACGCGCGTGCAGTTCGCGATGCGCGGGGGAAGCTCCTCTATTACGAAGGCACCGTCGAGGAAATCACTAAGCGTAAACGCGACGAACTTGAGCGGCAGGTGACGCTCGAGATCATTCACGGGGTGAACGTCACCGACAACCTCGGCGAATTGCTGCGACTCATCCATGGCTCGCTTTCCAAAGTTCTGTCCGCCGAGAACTGCTTTGTGGCCCTGCGCGATCCGCTCAGCGATCTTTTTCATTTTCCCTTTTTCGTGGACAAATTCGACGACGCCCCGCCGCCGACGAAGATGGGGCGGAGCTGCACGGCCTATGTCTATCGCACCGGCCGCGCCATGCTCATTCCGCAAAAGGTCTTTGAGCAACTTGCCGCCGAAGGGGAAGTCGAATTAGTGGGAACGAATTCTCCCGCATGGCTTGGAGTGCCGCTGCGCACGCCATCAGAAACCATCGGCGTGCTGGTCGTCCAGCATTACGAAGATCCCAACGCTTACACCGAGCGCGACCTCGAGTTCCTGACGTCCGTCGGCGGGCAAATTGCCGTGGCTATCGAGCGCAAGCGCGCGGAATCCCTGCTGCGCGAAAGCGAAGCCCGGCTGCGCGTGCTCGTCGAGCAATTGCCTGCTGTGTTGTGGACCACCGACACGGAGCTGCGATTCACTTCGTCGCTGGGTGCGGGCCTCGTTCGTCTTGGCCTGAAGCCCAACCAAGTGGTCGGGCTGACTCTCTTCGACTATTTTGAAACTTCCGACCAGAGTTTTCTTCCCATCTCCGCCCACCGCAAGGCCCTGTTGGGCGATGCGCAAACTTTCAGTGTGGAATGGAGCGGCGGTTCCTATGCGTGCCATGCCGAGCCGCTTCGTAGCGCCGACGGCGAAATTGTCGGCACGATTTGCATGGCGCTGGACGTCACCGACCGCAAGCAGCTCGAGGCGCAATTGCGGCAGGCGCAGAAAATGGAAGCGGTCGGGAGACTCGCGGGAGGAATCGCGCACGACTTCAACAACCTGCTGATGGTCATTCAGGGCTACACGGAACTTTTGGTGGAGAATCTGGAAGGAGAGACTTCCCTCCGCCGCCATGCGGAACAGATTCACCAGGCAGCCGAACGCGCCGCCGGCCTCACGCGGCAACTGTTGGCGTTCAGTCGCAAGCAGGTACTCGCTCCGAAGGTTTTGAATCTGCAAGCTGTCGTCTCCGACATGGAAAAAATGCTGCGGCGCTTGATCGGCGAGGACATCGAGCTGGTCACCGTGAATCCACCGGGCCCGTGGCAGGTGCGCGCCGACCGCAGCCAGATCGAGCAGGTCATTCTGAATCTCGCCGTCAACGCGCGAGATGCGATGCCGCGCGGTGGCAAGTTGACGATCGAGACGTCTAACGTCGAGCTGGATCACAGTTACGCGCAGCGCCATGCCATTGTCACGCCCGGCGAATACGTTATGCTCGCCGTCACCGACACGGGATGCGGAATGGATGCCGATACCCAGGCTCGAATCTTCGAGCCTTTCTTCACCACGAAGGAAAAAGGCAAGGGAACAGGCCTTGGGCTGGCGACTGTCTATGGCATCGTGAAACAAAGCGGCGGATACATCTGGGTGTACAGCGAAATTGTGAAGGGCACAACGTTCAAAGTGTACTTGCCGCGCGTGCAAGAAGCCGTGAGCCCGAACGAGCAAAAGAAGGAAGCTGCGTCGCCACGGCACGGCTCGGAAACCATTTTGCTTGTGGAGGACGAGGCTGGAGTCCGCGCGCTGGCCCGCGAATATTTGCAGTCGTCGGGCTACACCGTGCTCGAAGCGCGCAACGGAGCCGAAGCCCTCGAAATTGCCGCCAAGCACGGCTCGGAAATTCATCTTCTGCTCACCGATGTGGTGATGCAGGGAATCAGCGGCCGCGAACTGGCGGAAAACATCCAGAAGTTGCGGCCGAGCGCCAAAGTCCTGTTCATGTCCGGCTACACCGATCAAGCTATCGTGCATCACGGGATTCTTGCGCCCGATACGGTGCTGCTACAGAAGCCGTTCACACTGAACGCACTCTCGCACAAGCTGCGCGAAATCCTCGACGGGAAAAAACAGCCGTAAAGAGCCCGCGGGTCGCGTCACGAGACATTTGAACGCGCGGCAGGCACTCTGGATTCTTTCCGTTCTCCTTCCACGGTTGATTTCATTCCCGCGCACCCGTAGCATGGAAAATCCGATTTTCCAGGAGGCGCTGGATGAAAGAAAAATCACGCCGGGGATTTAGCACGCGCGCCGTCCATGCGGGCGAACGCGGGCGCTCGGAAGATTTCGTGCCCATGTCCACGCCGATCTACAGTACCTCGACGTTTCTCTACGATCATCTCGAAGAAATTGACGCCATCGCCGGAGGCCAGCGCCAGGGTTTTACCTACTCGCGTCACGACAATCCCACGAACGCGGCGTTTGAATCGGCTATGGTTTCTCTCGAAGGCGGCGACGCAGCCATCAGTTATGCATCCGGCATGAGCGCGATTCTTCTGGCGCTGCTCGCTGCCGGAGCCGAGCACGGCGCCACGATTTTTGCATCGCAGGATTTGTACGGCGTCACGCTGAAATTCTTGACCGATGTGGCCATGCGCTGGGGAGCGCAAGTAGATTTCGTGGACGTCTTTGGCGCGAACTTCGCCGATTCCCTGCGCGAGCGGAAGCCGCGCATTCTGCTGGTTGAAAGTTTGACGAATCCGCTGCTGCGCATTCCGGACTTGCCGTCGCTTGCAAGCCTTGCGCGCGAAACGGGCACCCGCGTGATTGTGGACAATACCTTCGCCACTCCTGTGCTGTTGCGGCCGCTCGAACTGGGTTGCGATTTCGTCGTTCACAGTGCTACGAAATATCTCTCCGGACACGGCGACATCACCGGCGGGGTGCTGGTTTGCCGTGAAGAATTTCGTGAGGAGGCGCGGCACTTTTCGCGGCTGATCGGAGCGGTGCTGGGGCCGTTTGAAGCGTGGCTCGCCCTGCGCGGCCTGAAAACCTTGCCGCTGCGATTCGCGCGCCATTGCGAAAACGCGCTGCGACTCGCCGAATGGCTCAGCGCGCATCCGCGCGTTGAAAGCGTGCATTACCCGGGACGCCCGAGCCATCCGGATCACTCGCGCTGCAAGAAGCTCTTCGCGGGCGGCGCTGCGGGCGGCGTGGTTTCTTTCGCAATTCGCAGCGCGGGAAGGAAGGAAATCTTTCGATTTGTGGATTCGCTGGAACTATTTTTGAAGGCGACTTCGCTGGGCGACGTGCAAAGTCTAATTCTGTATCCGGCAATTTCGTCGCACCGCGATCTGGCGCCCAAGCATCGCGAGCGGCTCGGAATCGGCGAGAACCTCGTGCGCATTTCCGCCGGCATCGAAGACTTCGACGATTTGCGCGAGGATCTCTCGCAGGCGCTCGATCAGCTTGAGCGTTGATTGCTGGATTTCAAATCTGCCGCGAGGAGCTGATGAAATAAATGCTCGCCAGCTTCGCGGCGCACGGATAGCCGGCCGGCGCGATAGGCGCGCGAATGGAGACCGCGCTGCACGGATTCGCAAATAGCGACATCTTCGTCCTGAATGCGCTCGCTCACGCGGATGCTTTCGTCGGCGGCGCTTCCTGCGGCGCTCGGCGCAAAATAGAAATCGAAAATAACTTCGCAGCGGTCCGTGCCGCGCGGAATTACCAGGTTGGTGTCCATCACGCCTTCGCACCAGTTCAGCATGAAATTCGGATATAGCCAGACGTAGTGAGCGAAATCGCCACGGCGCGTTGCGGCGGCAGCAGCGTCGCTCGCCGAATTCGCGCGCAGCGGGCTCGATTGGATGCACATGCGCTCGAGATTCTCAATAGTGTAGTGCGCGTAATCGAGCACGCTGTTCAAGCCTTTGTGCAGATGCGGGACGTGGTAACCGCCGTCTAGATAATTGTCCACGTACACTTTCCAGTTACAGCGCAAGGTGTAGCTGCGGCGCTCGGCGAATTGCAACTCGCGGAGTGTCCATTCCGCGGTGCGGCGCGAGAGCTCGCCCAAGGAATCAGAGAGGGAAGCTGCGCGCGAATCGAGATTCACAAAGACGAAGTTCTCCCACGCCTCGACACGAACAGGGACCAGACCATTTCTTGCGCGGTCGAAATCGCAGACGCCTTCGAATTCCGGCATGCCCTTGAGCGCGCCGTCGAGCCCGTACGTCCAGCCGTGATAGGGGCATCGCAGTTGCCCCGCCTGTCCCGCAGGTTCCGTGGCGACGGCGGCGGCGTGGTGGCGGCAGACGTTGAAAAATGCGCGAAGCACGCCATCCGTGCCGCGCACGACGACGACTGGCTCTCCGGCGATCTCCGCCGTCGCGAATTGGCCGGCCGAAGCGACCTGGTCGCAACGGGCGGCGAATTGCCACGACTTCGCGAAGACATTTTGCTGTTCAAGCCGGGCAATTTCGGAATCGAAATACCATTCGGCGGGAATTGTCTCCGCTCGCTCTAGCGGAGATGAAGCATCGTAGCGTTCGAGCAGGTTCTTAAGATTGGAATTCATCTCGCTCTTCAAGTGCGCGCAGATTTTAGCAGACTTTTCGAGAACCAGAGCGCGCGCGAAAAAGTCACAACGGATTGCACCGCGCTTGTGCGGATGCGCCGCCACAAACTAGAATGGTTTCACGTAAATCTTGAGGAGAGATGGCGATGGCGACTTCAAAGGTGATGGAACGCGGCGAGTTTCACAATGAACCGATTTTGGATTTTTCGCGGACGGAAAACCGCTCCGCGATGGAAGCGGCGCTCAAAAAAGTCGGCGCGGAGCTCGGGCGCGAGTATCCGCTGACCATCGGCGGAGAAAAAATTTACACGCAGGAAAAGCTCCGCTCGACCAATCCCTCGCATCCCGAGCAAGTGATTGGCGTTTTTCAAAAAGGCTCTATCGAGCAGGCCAAGCAGGCCGTCGAATCGGCGCACCGCGCGTTTGAAAGTTGGAAACGCGTCCCGTCCGAGGAGCGCGCGGCATGTCTCTTCCGCGCCGCGGAGATTTTGCGGAAGCGGCGATTCGAGCTTGACGCGCTGCTGTGCTTCGAAATTGGCAAGACCTGGCCGGAGGCCGACGCCGACCTAGCGGAGTTGATAGACTTCCTGGAATTTTACGGACGCGAGATGCTGCGCCTCGCGGGGCCGCAAACTCTGACGCCCGTTCCAGGCGAGAAGAATTTTCAGATGTATATTCCACTCGGCGTGGGGGTGGTGATTCCGCCGTGGAATTTCGCCGCCGCGATCATGGGCGGCATGACGGCGGCCGCGCTGGTCGCCGGAAACACCGTGGTGCTCAAACCATCGAGCGATTCACCGGCTATCGCCGCCGTGTTCGTGGACATTCTCTACGAAGCGGGCGTCCCGCGTGACGCGCTGAGCATTTTTACCGGGCCGGGAAGCACAGCGGGCGAAGCGATGGTGGCGCATCCGAAAACACGCTTCATCGCCTTCACCGGATCGAAGGAAGCCGGGCTGCGCATCGGCGAGCAAGCCATGAAAAAACAGCCGGGGCAAATTTGGGTGAAGCGCACGGTGCTGGAGATGGGCGGAAAGGACGCCATCGTCGTGGACGACGAGGCAGATTTCGATGCCGCAGTCGAAGGCGTCGCGCAATCCGCGTTCGGTTACCAGGGGCAAAAATGCTCGGCATGCTCGCGCGCGATTGTCTCGGACAAGATCTATGACCGCTTCGTCGAAAAACTGGCGCAGCGCGTGAAACAAATTAAGGTCGGCCCGACGGAAGATCCCGCGAATTACATGGGTCCGGTGATCAACCAGTCGGCGATGAAATCCATTCTCGAATACATTGAGATTGGCAAGAAAGAGGGCCGTTTGATCGCGGGTGGCCGACGCGCGGCGGGCGATGGGTATTTTGTCGAGCCCACGGTGATTGCCGACGTCGCTCCGAGCGCCAGAATCTTTCAGGAGGAGATTTTCGGCCCGGTGCTCGCGGTGACGCGTGCGAGAGATTTTGACCAGGCGCTCGAAATGGCCAACGACAGCGAATACGGCTTGACCGGCGCAGTCTATTCAAAGAATCCCGCCAAGCTCAAAAGGGCCGCGGAAGATTTTCACGTCGGCAATCTTTATTTCAATCGCAAGTGCACCGGCGCGCGCGTCGGCGGCCATCCCTTCGGCGGATTCAACATGTCCGGCACGGATTCCAAAGCCGGCGGGCAGGATTACCTGCTACTTTTTCTGCAAGCGAAAGTTGTCGCCGAAAAAGTGGTCGCCTGAGCTGGGCGCAGGTTCGTCCGCGAATCAGTTCGTTTCCTTCGCGGGCGCAGTACTCCGCCACCCGGGGCCGCGAAGCGCGCGACCCGCGTTGACGCCGGTTAGTTTCCCGTGGTCGTACTCGAGTTGCCCGTTCACAAACACGTAGTCCACGCCGACGGAAAGCTGCGCGGGATTCGTGTAGGTGGCCTTGTCGAGAATCGTGGCGGGATCGAAGATGGTGATGTCCGCGAAGTTTCTCGCGGCGAGCAATCCGCGCCCGGCGAGATGCTCGCGCTGCGCGGGCATCGAAGTAATCTTGCGGATGCCTTGCTCGAGCGGCACAAGGTGCAGATCGCGCACGTAATGGCCCAGAAAGCGCGGCATGGAGCCGAACGCGCGCGGATGCGTGTGCGGCTCAAAGAGCGGGCCGTCGAGTGATAGCTCGCCGGCGTCCAATCCAATGCTCGTCCACGGCTGCTTCAATCCGTACTGCAAATCCTGCTCGCTGGCCATGAAGTAGAGCGCGCCGGTTTGCGCGTTATCCGCGATGACAAAATCGAAGAGCGCGTCGAGCGCCTGCTTATGCTCCGCGCGGGCCATCTCCGCCACGGTTTTTCCGTCATATTTCTTCAGCTCCGGATTTACCACGCCGGAAATCATCACGCCTTCCGCGCCACCGCAGGCGAAATACAGGTTTTCCCAGTTGGAGTGTTCCGCGGCCATTTCGGATTTGATGCGCGCGCGAATTTTCGGATCGTGCAGGCGTTCGAGAAGTTTCTGCGGCCCGCCATCGGCTACCCACGGCGGCAGCGACGATGCCAGCGCCGTCGCGCCCGCGAGGTAGGGATACATGTCCGCGCGAACGTCGAGTCCCGCGTCGCGCGCCGCTTGAATTTTCCCCACGAGTTTTGACATAGAACCCCAGCGCGGCTTGCCGGCAATTTTCAAATGGAAAATTTCCACGGGCAGGTGCGCTTCGCGCCCGATGCGGATGGCTTCGTCCACGGCGGTCATCTCCGAAGCGCCCTCGCTGCGCATGTGCGTGGCATAAATGCCGCCGAATTGCGAGGAAACCTTCGCAAGTTCGATGAGCTCTTCGGTCTTTGCAAAGTGTCCGGGCGGATAGATGAGCGCCGTGGAAATTCCGAGCGCGCCCTCACCCATGGCCTCCGCCACGAGCTGTTTCATTTGCTCAAGTTCCGCGGGCGTGGGAGCGCGGTCGTCATCGCCGATCACGGCTTCGCGGACTTGCGCAGCGCCCACGTAGGTCCCGAGATTAATGGGCGTGCCGATTTTTTCCAGGTGCGCAAAATATCCGTCGAGCGTCGTCCAATCCACAGTCAAATGGTAGTGATCGAGGAACGGCTGCTGCGGCGCAATCGTCTTTTCGTTTTGCGGTGCGATCGAGCCGCCTTCCCCCGTGATTTCGCTGGTGATGCCCTGTGAAAGCTTCGAGAGAGCGCGGTTATCAATCAGCAGTGAAGCTTCCGATTGCCCCAGCATGTCAATGAATCCCGGAGAAACGGCGCGTCCGGTAGCGTCAATTACCAGAGTTGCCGTGGCGCCCTCGAGGTTTCCGATGGCCGCGATGCGGTCGCCGCGAATGGCAACGTAGCCGTAATACCAGGGATTTCCGCTGCCATCGTATATGCGGCCGTGCTGGATGAGCACGTCGTACGAATTGGGATCACTTGCGGGGCGTCGCATCGCCGCTGCTGCAAACGCAAGAATCGCGAGGAGAAAAGAGAGCATGATGACGGACTTCCTGCGGGAGATTTTCATAAGAGCTGTCGTTCCTTTCGTTGTGGCCAAAATTATTTTGACGCAGGGCGCTTGCCGGCCCGCAGCTTTCATACTCGCAAGCGCTTGCGGCGTCAATGGAAACGTAGCTCGCGAGCCGATGATTGTGCGCCTCAAACAGTGCTTCGCGGCAAATTCCTTCGCACGGCGAGCGCCGAATTGTGTAGTCTTACGGATTCAATTTGCGACAGTGAGGCCGCCATGCACCGCGAATATCATAGCTGGCATTCGCAGCGGTTGGGACACGAGATGGGCGTCGTCGCGTACGGCCACTGGGGACCGCCGATGCTCGTGTTTCCCACCAGCGGCGGCGACGAATGGGAGCAGGAAAAAATGGGAATGGCCGGCGCGCTCGCCGATTTCATCGATGCAGGGCGCGTCAAACTTTTTTGCGCGGGTTCCGTGAATAACGACAGCTTCTACAACAAGGCCGCGCATCCGTTTCATCGCAGTTACGTTCAGGCGCAATACGACGCGTACATCCGCGAGGAAGTGGTGCCCTTCATCTTTTCGCATTGCCAATCGGGCTGGCTGCCCATCACCACCATGGGCGAATCTTTTGGCGCGTATCATGCCGCGAATACGCTGCTGAAACATCCTGACGTGGTGCGCCGGGGATTTGCGCTCTCGGGTCTTTACGACATGCGGCGATTCATGGACGGACTGTACGACGACAATTTTTATTTCAATAATCCCGTAGACTATGTCGGCGGGCTGAGCGATCCGGCCGTGCTTTCGCAGCTCGCGGGCTGTGATCTTCATCTCGTCACCGGCTCGGGCGCGTATGAGGACAGCGGCCCGGCTTATCAGCTCTCCGAAGTTCTCAAAAGCAAGGGCGTCCCCCACAGCGTGGACAACTGGGGTCCCGAAGGCGCGCACGACTGGCCTGCGTGGCACCGTGAAATGCGCGAATACGTGAGCAAATATTTTTAGCCGGATTTATGCCAACGCGAAGCGGTCGAGCATGTAGCGCCCCTGCGCGATGACCTGTTCGTCGTCAATCCACACGTCGCACTTGCGAGTCAGCACGTCCACGTGCGTGCGCGAGCCCCACGGCGCGTGAGTCTGGCTGCCGTAGGGATCGCCGAACGCCATGTGCACGCCGGGAAGTTTTTCGTCCTGAAGCAGGATGCCGATCATCTCCGAAAGGCCAAGATTCGTGCCGAAGGCGAGCTCGCCGACGCGATCGCTGTTTTCGTCCGTGTGACAGTAATTCCAAAAATCCTTTTCGAGATCCTTGCGTGCACATTGCGCACTCTTGAGCCGCGCGCCGGAAATTTCGAGCAAAAGGGGCGTCTCTCCTAGGCTGCCGTACTTGGCGTTGAAATAGTCCCCCGCGGAGCCATCGCAGACGAACGTGCCGTCGACGCTTGCAGGCGTGGTGAAGACTTCTCCGGCGGGAAGATTCGACCAGTAGCGCGGCGTGATGAGCCCGCTTGTCTTCACCCAATCCAGCGCGGGATCGAAGCTCGCGGTAAAAGCCGTTCCGGCACCGGTGCGTACGCGCAGCAATTTCGCGCGGCGCATGCGCTCGAGCAATTGATTGCTCAGGCGGTCCACGCGCTGGTAGTCCGTGCGCATGCCCTGCTGCATGATGAGCGGCGTGACGCCTACCATGTGCGCGTAGCGAATGCGCCTCCGCTCGACCACGGAAACAATTTCGCGACGCACCGCCAGTTCGCCTTCGAGCGGCTGCATGCACAGGATGCCCACGTCGGCGCGTTCGATGGCCGCGAGAACTTCGGCTGGGGCGTGTGCCAACGGGCGCTCCGCAACATCCTCAAAGCGCACGCCGCTCCAGCGAATCTTTCTCCGTGAAAGCGCGTCGGCCAGGCTTGCGGCCACTTCACCGCTCGGCGCGTCCGCGAGCAGGGCGACGCTTTCATCCGCGCGCACGTTCAGGCAAACGTCCACGGCATTGCGCGCGCCCTCCGCGAGTTCAGGGTTTACGGCTCCAAAATTCATGGGAATGAGTCTATCGGCGCGGGAGGAGATTGTCATCGGGCGATGTGCGTGGCGTTTCCGTCAGGCGCGAGGCGCAACAATGAATGCGGGCGTTTGCCCGCCGCCCGAAGTGACGTTGGCCAGGCCTGTCGCGCTCAGCCGCGTAAGGTAGCCCGATAATTTTCCGCGAAAGAGAAACGGCGCGGCATCCACCAGCATTTCGCCCATCCGGATTTCGCCGCCATCGAAGCGCGGGAAAACTTCGCGGCGAATGGCGATGCGCTCTTGCACAATCCAGGCGCTTGCGTGCTCGCGCAGCGCTCGCTCGATGGCCTCGTCCCATTGCGCCGGGGAAGTTTCCCAACCGAGCGTCACGCCCGAGCCGCCGTATTCGTCGTTGGGCTTGAGCACCAACTCTTCGCGGTGCGCCCGAATGTGTTCGAGCAACGCAATAGCCTTTCCGTGTCGCGTGGTGCGCGCGTCAACCACGCGCCGCGTCCACGGGACGTGCCGGGCGATCATTACGCGTTCCGCGGCGCTGAAGAGAGCCGCGTAGAGTTCGTCCGTGAGAATGGCGAAAAACGCTTTCTTGTGCGGAATCTTGCAGCGAAACGTGTTGGCCACGCAAACGGCGCGCGCCGCGTATGCCTCGACCAGCGCCTCGCATTCCGCGGGGCGCGCGACGATGTCGTTGATTAACACGCGGCGGTACACGAGATCGATTTTTCTACCGGTGCCGGTAAGCGCACGGCCGTCGAATTCCAAGTCGCGAGGATCACAAAGAATCGTGGGCGTGCCCAGGCGCTCGAAATTCTCGCGCAGGATTTCGAATTCGCTCCAGGTGGGCACTTCGCGCCAGTCCACGATGGCTATGCTCGGAGGAGCGGGGGTTCCTCCCCATTCGCGGTAGCTTGCAAGCAGCGCCGCAAGTACCAGCTCAATGGAGGAGTGCATGCGCACGCGATAGCGCTGTTCAAACCGCTTCATCACGTCGAGCCCACGAAAAATTCCGCCGAGAACTTCGGCATAACCCGGCCCAGCGGGCGATTCCGCGTTGTATTCTGCGAACTGAAAGGAGTCCGGTAACAAAAATGAATCGAGGCGCGAGGCCGTGCTGGCCGTCTTATTTCCGGGCTCAATTCTTGCCAGGTGAATTTCTTCTTCGCTCAGTCCCAATTCCGCGAGCAGGGCAGGGGATGCGAGCGCGGCCTCCACGATGCGCTCGCCGATCGCCGCGATGGTTTCCGCGACGCGGCGGATTCTTTCCTCTTCAGCTTCCGTCAGAAAAAACGGGCGAAGAAACGGGCAGAGCGGGCGCTCGCCGAACGTCACCTTGGCGGCGCGCATCTGCACGAGCAACTGCTCGAAAAATGCAGGAGCCAATTCCACGTCGGACCGAAGCAGAGAGTGCCAGAATTCGGCGGGCGATCCGGGACTCGCCGCAGGAGATGGAGAGGGAGCGCTCACGTTCGCGCAGATTTGGCTGATTTTGCGGCCTTGGGTTTTTCCGGCGCCCCCAGAAACCCCGACGCCGTCCCCAGTCCGAGCATTTCTTCCCACCGCGGCCAGGAAGTTTCCGGCCGTCCGTGGAGCGCGCGGTCAATCGCCAGCCGCGACATTTGCTCGACCACGTGTGAGAAGTAAAACGGCGTGATGCGGTCGCGCTCAAAATCCGGCGCTGGATTCAGAAAATCGATTGCATACGGAATTCCGTCTGCCACGGCGAATTCGAT
Organism: Candidatus Acidiferrales bacterium; assembly: GCA_050747245.1. Lineage (GTDB taxonomy): Bacteria > Acidobacteriota > Terriglobia > Acidiferrales > UBA7541 > JBOGNO01. Next base: position 14,998 of record JBOGNO010000013.1, on the reverse strand, counting down.
GGTGTTCATCTCGTATCCCAGCGCCATGTTGATGGTCTGCGCGTCGCGGACCACGCGCTCACCCAGTTCCGCTGATAGATAGTCGTGAACGACCAGGTATTTACGCTCATGCGGGTCATAGGCCACCGGCAGGATGTCGCTTTTCCCGAACGTGAAGCAGCGCACGTACTGCTGGAAATCGATGAATTGCTGCAGCAGCATGCAACAAGGTCCGGTATTGTCGTACGCGGCGATGAGTTCCTCGCGGTTGCGAACCTTGTACACGTGTTTCCAGCCGCCGCCATTGAACGGCTTCAAAATTGCCGGCCGTCCCACGCGGTCTAAAAGTGCGTCCCAATCCAGCGGATACGTCAGATTGCGCAGCGATTCCGAAGTGATGTCCACGTTCGCGGGATAGGACTTCTGCGGCAGCAGCACTGTCCGCGGGATGGCCACGCCCAGTTTTTCCGCCACGGCGTAATTGAAAAATTTATCGTCCGCCGTCCACCAGAATGGATTGTTGATGACGTACGTCCCGGCGAGCGCGGCATGTTTCAAGTACCCGCGGTAGTAATCCACTTCGTGCGATAGCCGGTCCACGATGACGCGGTATTGTGGAGATTCTCCCATCGCCGTTCCGCCCAGGCGCACGAAATCCGCGGTGATGGCGTAATCTTTTCCCAGTTCGTTCACTCGCTCCAAAAACGCCGGTGGAAAGCTGACTTCTCTCCCACAGATCAAGCCGACTTTCATGGCATGTTCCTCCCCGCGAGACATCTCAACTTCCTTGGCCCGCCACGCTAGTTTTTTTTTCGAGCCCCGCGCGCGTTTCCGCCGCCAGGTGCCGCACCACGGCTTTGGTGTCGCCCGTTTCGCGATAAACTCGCAACTGCCGGTCCGCGCTCGTGCCTTCTTCTAAAATCGTCCGCACGTAATTGACCGCGAACCGGCTGCCCAGCTCGTCCACGACGTCCTCCACGAATTCCAGCAGTTCGAGCGCCAGCTCGCGCATGGGTACTTCCTTGCGCGTGCCGAAATCAATCAGCTTGCCATCGAGGCCCCAGCGCGCCGCGCGCCACTTGTTTTCCTCGATGAGCGCCCTTGGATACAGCCGGAACCCCATGTTCTGCGTATAAAGCTTGTGCAGCTTGACGACGATCGCCTGAATCAGGCTCGCGATGGCCACGGTTTCTTCGAGCTTTGTCGGCGTGTCGCACATGCGGAATTCCAACGTGCCGAACGTCGGATGCGGCCGGACGTCCCACCAGATTTTCTTGGCGTTATCAATGCAGTTCAGTTCCACCAGCAGCTTCACGTATTCGTCGTATTCGCTCCACGAGCCGAAAAGGTCCGGCACGCCCGTGCGCGGAAATCGCCGGAAAATTGTCGTGCGATAAGACTTCAATCCCGTATCCCGGCCCATCCAGAAGGGTGAGCTGGTGGATAGTGCCAGCAGGTGCGGCAGAAAATAGCGCGCCATGTTCATCAAGTCGATGGCCGCGGTGTTGCCGGGCACTGCGACGTGCACGTGCATCCCGAAAATCAGCAGAGAGCGCGCCAGTTGTTGCAGCTCCTCGACAATATTTTTGTAGCGCTCTCCCGGCGAAATGACCTGGTCAATCCAACTTGAAAAGGGATGCGTTCCCGCTGCCACCACGCAAAGGCCCACGCTCTCTGCCGCGTGCACCAGCTCGCTTCGCGTGCGCACAACTTCGCCATAAAGCTCGCTCGCATCCGCGCAAATTCTCGTCCCGGATTCCACGATGGATTGGTGCAGCTCAGGTTTGATCTGCTCGGCGAGCGCGGGCGACGTGGCGGCAATTAATTCGCTCACGTGCGAGCGTAGTTCCCCTGTCTCCGGATCCACAATTTGGAACTCTTCTTCGACGCCGATGGTGAAGCGGTGAGCCATGGGATTGGCCAAACCTCCCTCGCGCACCGGGGATTGTGGCGGGCGTAATCATACTCCGCCCGCGTGGAAATTACATCCTTAGCGGAGGGGGCGTACGTCGCTTCGCCGCAGCCCAGATTATTTCCCGCTCTAAAAAAGCCCGGGCAAAAATCGCGGCTTCGAGCCCATTGCTTCCCGATACGCAGGGTCCGCCAGCAACACGGATTCTTCAACCGACAATCGCTTCCAAAGCACCAGCGCGTTCGCAACCGTCGCCACCAACGCCGTTAGCCACGCGGTATGAATCAGCGGCAGCGCCATCAATTCCAGCACGACGGCCACGTAATTCGGATGGCGCACCCAGCGAAAGGGTCCGCTGGTAACTACTCCCAGCTTGGTCGAGGCCATCACTTGAACGTTCCAGTGTCCTGCCATGGTCCGAATCACCCACCAGCGCAGCACATTGGCGAACGCGAATACTGCGAGCGCGGAGAATCCGAGAAAGGGAAGGAACGGCCGGTGAAGAAAAACCACTTCCAGCCCCGCGCCCGCGAACACGCCGGCATGCAGCAGAACCATCCAGGGAAAAACTGCTTCAGGCACGCGTCGGGCGCCGGCCGCGATGAGCCGCCGCTGGTTGCGCCGCGAAATAAAAATTTCCACCACGCGGCCCAGCGCTGCCGCTCCGAGCAGCGCCAGATAAAGCCAAACGCTCAGTTCCATTGCAACAGCAGCATCTCCGCGCAGAACCCCGGCCCGAATGCCGCCAGCAGCGCGTGCTCACCCGCCTTCAGTTTCTTGCTTTCCAGCCACTCCTGTAGCACGAAGAGCACCGTCGCGCTCGATAGGTTGCCGTACTGATGCAGCACATCCCACGAGAACTGCGTTGTGCAGCGGCACAGCCCCAGCTCTTCCTCGATGTAGCTGAGCAACTTCTGTCCGCCCGGATGCAACACGTACGCGGGAATCTGTTTGATCTCGAGGCTATGTCGCGCCAGAAAATCCTTCACCAGCCCGCCGATTTTGTCGCGAATCATTTGCGGCACGTCGCGCGAAAGTACGATGTGGAACCCAGTGTCCTTCAGCTCGAATCCCATGGCATCGATGGATTGCGGAAAGAAGTAGCTGCTCGAATCCAGGATACTTGGCCCGGAGTTCGGACGGCCGGTGATCACCGCCGCCGCTGCTCCGTCGCCGAAAAGCACGCACGAAATCAGGTTCGCCTGTGAAAGATCCCCGCGCTGGAATGTCAGTGTCGGAAGCTCCACCGAAACGACCAGGACGCTGGCGCCAGGATAGGCGCGAATGAATTCCAGCGCCCGCGTAAGCGCCGCTGCTCCCGCAGCGCAGCCCAGCTCGTTGATGGGTAGGCGCCGCACGTCTGTCCGGAATCCCAGTTCATTGATCAGGTGCGCGTCGAGCGAAGGAATAATCACTCCCGTGCAGGAAACGGTCACGATCATGTCGATATCCGTGGCTTGCATACCTGCTCTTTCGAGCGCCGCGGCGGCCACCTTTTTTCCCAGGATGATCGCGTGCTCCTGGTATTCGCGGGTGATTTGCGCGAGCGGCCTCGGCTCGATGATGTAATCCACGGGGAAAATGCAATAGCGGCGGTTGACCTGCGCGTTGTCGATCACCGTCATCAGGGCATTCAGACGGTCAGGCTCGATCGAAAAAACCTTGCCGACGTATTTCTTTACGTCTTCGCGTTCCAGCGTGTACGGCGGCACCGCCGTGGCCGTCGATGCGATTCGGACGGCCTTGCCCGCACGCGGTGCAGCAACGGCTTCACTGACACGATTCAGCATCGCTTAGAACGCTCCTTCGGAGGTGCGTCTGGTGCCCTTCAATCTTTTCTGCTTCGCCGAGTCTTGGCGCTTTCAGGTGGGGAGGGCAGTGGTGGGTTTGTCGAGCCAGTCCGAACTAAAAATCCACCTTTACCTCATCCTTTAACTTCACGGTTCCTCCGGCAGCGCCTACCGGGGAAATCCCAAATGCGAGTTGCCGAACCGCAGCGGCGGCCCTATATTGCCCTGTTTTCCCTTTTACGTCCACGGAAACTGTATGGCGCGGCCCGTGTAGCGTCAACTGGCCCCTGTGCCGGCGCAATGGGACTTCGGCAGGTTCAAATGCCAGTCGGTACGGGTCTAAAGCTGCTGCTTTTCTTCCAACGGAGCGTCACGCCACCCACATTGCAAATTGCTTCCGCCGAAAAAGTCTCCACGGGCGTGGAGTAGATTCAGAGGGATTAGTTGGATGTTGAGCCGTGCGGAGCCCGTGCCACCTGCTTCACAATCTCTTCGGCCAACCCGCCGCTTGTGGGACACGAAGTGTCAATCATCCGGCATTCCGCGAGTGTCAGGTTGCATCCGCAGGTGCAATTTTCGGAATTCAGTTTCTTGAGCGCCACGCGCTTCTGCGATGCCGTCAGTTTCGAGAGGTCGATCCCGGGCAGTTCCGTCGCGTTCTTGGCATTTTTCAGAAATACCTGCCCGGTATCCTCGAAAGTTTCAATTTGGACGCCTTTCGTGCTGCCCAGCAACGCCTTGATTTCGAGTTCATATTCCGACGCCGGTCGCAGTCCCACGTTTTTCGCCACGATGCGCCCTTCCGTATCGGCTATGAATATCGTAGGCAACGCCGCCACTCCGCCGTATTCCGCCTGCAGTTGCGAATTGGCCATGAAGACCGGGTAGATTATTCCCGTGCGCTCGTCGAACGTCTTCACCGCCTCCGGCGGAGCCTCATCCACAGAGGCTCCGAGGATTTGCAGCTTGTCTCCAAACTCTTTCTGCAAATCGTTCAGCTCAGGAATTTCCTCCCTGCATGGCCCGCACCACGTTGCCCAGAAATCCAGCAGCGTCACTTTGCCACGCCACTGCACCGTGGATATCGGGTTGCCGTTGAGGTCGCTCGCAAGAAATGCCGGGGCAGGCGACGGGTCTTTTACGAACCGAACGGTCTGCGGCTGTTGCGAGCTTCCGGCTCGGGCTGGCATCAGAGCCTTCACCGCCGGTATGTGACCTGCGCCGCGCGTCCCCGCCATGCCCAGTCCAATGAGCCCGGCGGTGGCCAGGGCAACCAAGACGATTCCGATCTGTTTGCGACTCATTCCGGTGAAGTCTCTCGCACTATTATCGGGCGAATCTCCACGCGCTTCAAGCGCCGTGTTTTCCGCATCCTGCTCTCCATCACTCACCCGATGTGTTCATTATCGCTTAGAAGCGAATTGCGAGGCTGAGCGTAACAGCGTCCGCGAGATTCAAAGCGGGATGCGCTTCCCAAACCGGCACGGCGCAATCCCAAACATGGATGAATTCAGGCATTAACTCCTGTTTCCTCAGCGCGAAACGCAGCCCATCAAATCCAAAAATTCGGCAACTCGATTGCTCTGAGCGCTATATGGGCCCGCTCTGTACGGTTGCAGCCGTGATTGCGCGAGAAGGAAGGGGCTCGCTCCTTTGCGTCTGAGAACCGTTCCCACCTGCCTCTGAGAGGGAAGCTGGATGGATGACCCCTGACTCGGCTTCGCCGAAACCGAGTCATCTGAGCGTGGCCTTCGGGGCCCCCGATCCCAAGCGGGGGCCCCATCCTTTTTCCCCCTGAACTTATTGCCGCCGCGCTTTAGATCTAGCTCGCCGCTATCACTTGCTTGGCAATCGGAATGTCCGCCATTCTCAACACGTGCTCCACAACTGTTTCCCTCAGCCGCGAAGCGTCATAATCGAATTGCAGCAGGTTTTTCGTCTCATCGAAGTGGAATCGTTGCAGCCCGTAAGTGTTTGCGAATTTCGATAGCCTCCGAATCTGCTCGATCTTCAGCGGCTTTTCAAGCTGGTAGGTGACTGTCATGTACGTCATGCCCGGCATTATACCAGCGTCGGCCCGCCTATAGAGCCACGCGCCGCAGCCGCAGCGCATTTCCGATCACCGAGACAGAGCTGAACGTCATCGCCGCGCTCGCAATCATCGGGCTGAGCAGCACTCCAAAAAATGGATAGAGCGCACCCGCCGCCACAGGGATTCCCAAAATGTTGTAAGCGAAAGCGAAAAACAGATTCTGCCGGATGTTGCGCATCGTCGCCCGGCTCAAACGCCGCGCTCGCACGATCCCGCGCAAGTCACCTTTCAACAGAACGATCCCGGCGCTCTCGATGGCCACGTCCGTTCCCGCTCCCATGGCTATGCCCACGTCAGAGAGCGCCAGCGCCGCCGCATCGTTCACGCCATCTCCCGCCATCGCCACTTTGTGCCCCTCGGATTTCAGCCGCTTCACAATTTCGCCTTTCGCAGTCGGCAGCGCTCCCGCCTCCACGCTTTCGATGCCAAGCTTTCTTGCTACCGCCTCAGCCGTGGTGCGCTCATCGCCAGTCACCATCACGATGCGCACTCCCTCTCTTCGCAGCGCCTCGATTGCCTCAGCCGTGGTTTTCTTCACCGGATCGCTCACCGCCAGAATCCCCGCCAGCTTTTCTCCCACACTGAGGAATACGGTGGTCGCCCCTTCTTTGCGCAGTTCCTCCGCGCGCTCGCTAAGAGCACCCGTCGCGGTCCCCATCATTTCGAAAAGCTTCGCATTTCCCAACGCAACACGCGCTCCCCCGATTTCTCCTCGCACGCCTTTTCCCGGAAAATATTCGAAGTTCGCCACTTCGCGCAGCGCGACATTTCTCTCTTTCGCCGCCGCCAAAATTGCCGCAGCCAGCGGATGCTCGCTCGCGCGTTCCAGGCTCGCTCCAATCACCAGCATTTCCTGCTCGCTCCATCCCTCGAGCGCTTCAATCCTCTCGACCCGCGGACGCCCTTCCGTGAGCGTGCCCGTCTTGTCCACCACCAGCGTATCGACCTTCTCCAGGATTTCCAGTGCCTCCGCATTGCGAATCAGCACGCCTCCCAGCGCCCCGCGCCCCGTTCCCACCATCACAGCCATCGGCGTCGCTAGTCCCAGCGCGCACGGGCACGCAATCATCAGCACGGCGATGGCGCTCACAAGCGCGTATGCCAGCCGCGGTTGCGGTCCCCACACGCTCCACGCTGCAAAGCTCACCGCCGCCACCAGCACCACCGCCGGCACGAAATAGCTTGCCACCACGTCCGCGAGTTTCTGGATCGGCGCGCGGCTTCTCTGCGCTTCCGCAACCGTGCGCACGATTTGCGCCAGCAGCGTTTCGCTCCCCACGCGTTCCGCAAGCATCACCAGCGTTCCCGTGCCGTTCACCGTTCCCGCAGTCACGCGCGAATCCTTCCCTTTCTCGACGGGAATCGCTTCTCCCGTGATCATGGACTCATCCACGCAGCTCGCGCCCTCCAGTACCACGCCATCCACGGGAATTTTTTCTCCCGGCCTCACGCGCAACCTGTCTCCCTTTTCCACGCGTTCGAGCGCCACGTCCTCTTCGCTGCCATCCTTGCGAATGCGCCGCGCCGTCGGAGGCGCTAGGTTCAGCAGTTCGCGTATCGCCGCGGAAGTCTGGCTTCGCGCCCGCAGCTCCAGCACCTGTCCCAGGAGCACCAGCGCCACGATCACCGCCGCAGCCTCGAAGTACACCGCCACTTCGCCGCCCGCGCTGCGGAACGCCGCAGGAAAAATTCCCGGCGCAATCGTCGCTAGCACGCTGTAGCCGTACGCCGCTCCGGTCCCCATGGCGATCAGCGTGAACATGTTTGGGCTGCGGTTCACTATCGAAGTCCACCCGCGCTCGAAAAATGGCTTTCCGCCCCACCACACCACCGGCGTCGCCAGCGCAAACTCGATCCATACCAGCACGTGCATTGAAACGATTCGCGCGAGCGGCTGCCCGGGCAGCATTTCCGCCATTCCTGCCAGGAAAATCGGCAGCGCCAGTGCCGCGCTTATCCAAAATCTGCGCGTCATGTCCTTGAGTTCCGGATTTCGCTCTGCCCCGGCTTGCGCAGTTCGCGCCTCGAGCGCCATTCCGCAGATCGGGCAGGCCCCCGCCTCGCTCCTCACAATTTCGGGATGCATCGGACAGGTGAATTCCGTGCGCGCTGCCGTCGGGATTTCCGCCTCGAGCGCCATTCCGCATTTCGGACATGCACCGGGCTTCGCGCTGCGCACTTCCGGATCCATCGGACAGACGTACGTCCCCACGATCGCCTGTGCTGACTGTTTTGCGCTGGCAAGCTCTTTCGCGTGCTCAACCGCATGTCCAGGCGTCGCCGCCGCGCCGATCTGCATCAGCCCCGCCGCTGGATTCACTGCCGCGGCCAGATATTTTTCCGGCTCCGCGCGAAATTTCGTTGCGCACCCCGCGCAGCAGAAAAAATACGTGCGCCCGCCGTGTTCCGCGCGCGCCGCGGCCTTCTGGGCATCCACCATCATCCCGCACACCGGATCGCGTTCTTTCGTTTCCGTCATGTCCTCGTTCCCCGCATTTTTACTCATCTCAGCCGCTTGTAAATCAGTTCCACAAGCTCATCGTAAGCCGCCCGCTCGCGCTTCGGCCCCTTCCGTACCGCCTGCGCCACGCAGTGCCGCAGGTGGTTCTGCATCAGCGCGCGCCCCACCGCCCGCAGCGCCTCCTGCACCGAAGATATCTGGATCAGTATGTCCGGGCAGTAGCGATCGACTTTCACCATCCGCGCGAGCCCGCGCACCTGGCCTTCGATGCGCCGCAGCCGCCGCAGATTCGCCGCCTTTGCCACCGCGTCCACCCCGGCCGCTTTACGCTGAATCTTACGCGTTGCCTTCTGCTTCTCTATGCCAGCCTGATTTCCGCCCGCTCTTGCGGATCGTGCTCTTGTTCTCTTACCCCTCGCCGCCATCTTTATACCCCCTGGGGGTATTATGCCAATCTTTTGTTGCGGAGTCAACTCCATCACCTTTCGCTCGACGTGCTTTTGATGCTTTCATCCCCTTCGAAGTCGCGCTTATTGTGACTCGCTGCCCGGCCGAAACGAGCCATCTGCTTCTCACCCTTTTGCTTCTCACTCGTCAAAAATGATAAATTCTTGGGCTACTCTTCAATCCGCGCCGCCCCGATGCGGCAGAGGGAACGCCACATGAACTCAGCAACTTTCGGTTCGCATCGCCATCCTAATTCCGACGTCCGCCGAATTTTATTTTGTCGCGCGCTCCCACTGTTTCTTGTCGCGGCCTCGTTTGCAGCCCCGCTTCGCGCCCAGGAAACTTTTGAAGGATTCAAATGCCCGCCCCCCACGCGCACGGATTCCGCTGTGGACAATTATTTCGGCGCATCCGTCCCCGATCCCTACCGCTGGCTCGAAGATCAGAATAGCCCAGAGACTCGCGCCTGGATTGAAGCCGAAGATCGCTGCACCGCCGCCGTGCTTTCTGTCGTTCCCTCGCGCGCGTGGATTCAAAAACGCGTCACCGAACTTGCCAAAGTCGACGCTTTCAGCCTGCCCATCGAGCGCCACGGCGATTATTTCTTTTCCAAGCGCGGCGCTGATCAGGATCTTTTCTTCATCTACATGCGCCACGGCCTCGATGGCCCCGATGAAGTCCTCATCGACCCTCTGCCCTTGAGCGCGGATCACTCCACCAGTGTCGGCCTGCGGACCGTTTCACAGGACGCCTCGCTCGTCGCCTACAACGTCCGCAATGGCGGCCAGGACGAAGTCACCATGCACTTTCTCGATGTCCGCGCGCGCAAAGATCTGCCCGACGTTCTTCCCAACGGCAGCTATTTCGGCGTGGATATCGAGCCCGGAAACAAAGGCGTCTATTATTCGCTCATGACCAAGGATGGCCCGCGTGTTTTCCATCACGTCATGGGCGCTCCCGTCGCCTCCGACAAGGAAATCTGGGGACACGGCTACGGCAAGGAAAAATCATCGCTACGTCACTCTCCGAAGACGGCCGCTATCTGCTCATCAATCTTATCTACGGTTCTGGCAGCACGCGCGCCGATCTCTACCTCGACGATTTGCGTTCCGACAAAGGCGTCCAGCCCGTCGTGAACGACACCGAAGCGCTTTTCTTCGGCGATGTCCAGGGCGGCCGCCTCTTCATCCAGACCAATTGGAAGGCCCCGAACTGGCGCATCTTTTCGGTGGAACCCAGCAACACCGCGCGCGACGCTTGGAAAGAAATCATTCCCGAATCCGACGCCGCCATCGAAGGCTTTAGTCTTTTCGGCGGACGAGTTTTCGTGCAATACGTTCGCAACGTCGTCTCCCAAGTTAAAATTTTCGATCCCGATGGCAAGCCCGCGGGTGAAATCAAGCTTCCCGCTCTCGGCTCCGTTTCCGGCATCAGTGGCAATTGGAGCAGCCCGCAAGCCTTCGTCTATTTCCAGTCCTTCAACATTCCCCCCAGCATTTTCACGTTCGACGTTGCTTCCGGCGCGCTCAAACTCTGGGCCGCGCCAAAAGTCCCCTTTGACTCCAGCGCCTATTCCGTCGAGCAAGTCTGGTACGAATCCAAGGACAAGACTCGCGTTCCCATGTTCATCATCGGCCGCAAGAATTTTCCTCACGATGGCGCGCGCCCCACCATCCTCACCGGCTATGGAGGCTTCGACGTCAATCGCACTCCCGCCTTTTTGGGAGGCCTGGCCACCTGGCTCGATGCCGGAGGAATCGTTGCGCAGCCCAATCTCCGCGGCGGCGGCGAATTCGGCGAGGCCTGGCATCACGCCGGCATGATGGAAAAAAAGCAAAACGTCTTTGACGATTTTGAATCTGCCGCCGAATACCTCATCGCCAACAAGTACACCAATCCCTCAAAGCTCGCCATCTCCGGCGGCAGCAATGGCGGACTCCTTGTTGGCGCGGCCCTCACCCAGCGGCCCGATTTATTTCAGGCCGTTGTTTGCCAGTATCCCTTGCTCGATATGCTGCGCTATCAGAAATTCGAGGATGGCCCATTCTGGGTTCCCGAATACGGCTCCGCGGATAATCCCGACCAGTTCAAATACATCTACAAATATTCGCCCTATCAAAATGTGAAGAAGGGCGAAAAATATCCCGCCGTCCTGTTTGTCACCGGGGATGGCGATACTCGCGTCGCTCCCCTTCACGCCCGTAAGATGGCCGCGCTCCTCCAGGCTTCTACCGCCTCCGATCGCCCCGTCCTGCTCCTCTACGACACCAAGTCCGGCCACTCCGGCGGCCGCCCGAAGTCCAAACAAATCGAGGAGACCACCGACGTCCTCAGCTTCCTCTTCTCCCAACTCGGCGTTTCTCCCCCCACGGAAACCTCCGGCAGCCGCCCCGAATCCATACCAATCGAGAAAGCGACCGAGATCCTTGGCCTCGCGTTCTCCAAGTCCAGTGTTTCCGCTCCGGCAGGAGCCTCCAAGCCCGAGCAAGGCGGTATACTTGGACCGACCGGCAGCGGCGTCCAGATTCTCACGCCAACGGGAGGAGTAGTCGCAATCAGCCGTTTACGCTTAAAACCCCTGAGAGGGGTCTGTCCTACGGTAGCGCCCGGCGCGTGTCAACGACTTTGATACAGGTGCTCACGAAATTTAGTGCTTAACCTCCGTTGATGTTCGGAGGCTTAGGCTTCACCGAGCGACTTTTCTCGTTCGCTGTTTCGAAGACTTGATGATTAGCTCCCCGCGGCCTGATCTGGCAAGTGGGAACGTGACATTGCTAACAGCAGCGGTCAGGAGCGACTCAACTTCAGGCCGAAGCAAAACTTTGCTTGCTTCGATCCGGATATAGCGCGTTTGATGTCCGTCGCCCAGGAGGATACTATGAGGATCCGGAAGACTCACTCCTTGATTAAAGAAAAGACGGACTCCATTGGCGTCTGCAGACATCGCCACGATTCCATCTGATCCGCGCTCATTCGGTGAATATGAGATCACAAGGGACTTAGTGTAATCGTAAACCAGTTCATTCACCGTAGGGAATCTCTTTCGGAGCACTCTGCGCATAGTCTTAACGAGCTTCTGGTTTTTTGGCTCTAATTTGGCAATGAGTCCAGCGAGCTGTAGTTCAGCAGAAGGAGGAGTTTGGTCAGTTGTATTATCGCGTCGCATCGTTCTATATATACCGGAATTTCCGATTTGGACCTCCAGCTCGCGCACGATACCCCTCTTCTGCACTTCTACACAACGAAATTCTCGCCAGCGCGGGCCCCGCAAGTTTGCGGGGTCCCAACGGCTCGTTTTTGCATGTCTGACGAGCGCTGCTTGCTGCGCCCGCACGTAATTGGAACGTGCGCTCGGTCTTACCTCTGGCCTTTGTGGGTGCCCCGCCCTTCGCCCGCCGCGGCTGGCGAAGCGTGGGGTTTTTGGTTTTCGGCTGCCGCCATCTCCACAGGGCGCGCTCCTCCGCTGGGTGTCATCCCGAGCGCAGCCGCGCCTTATGCGTCCCGATTCCCGGTGTCGAGACGAGGGATCTGCTTCTCGCCCTTGATTTGCTGGGTGCCCCACATGCCGTTCTTGCATGTGGGGATTTTGAATTCTCCTCCGGGTGCCCCATCCTTCGCTGCGCGAAGGGTGGGGTTTTTGGTTTTCGGGTGCCGCGCTGTTTTCGATTGGGTTTCTCCATCCGCGATTTCGAGCGGAAACGTATTGATTGCCTTCGCTCCTCGGTGCACCATCCACTCATGCCCCGCTACAACGACAAGCAAAAAATCGTCGAACACTATAATTTTGTCAGCCCCTACTATCGCGAACTCTGGGGAAAGCACCTGCATCACGGCTATTGGATTCGCGGGGATGAATCAAAGGAACTGGCCCAGGTCCAGCTCATCGAGCATCTCGCCGAAGCCGCCCGGATCCGCGCGGGCCAGAAAATTCTCGATGTGGGATGCGGATTCGGCGGGAGCAGTATTTATCTGGCCAAAAATTACCAGGCGGACGTAACTGGAATTACGATTTCGCCCGTGCAAGTGGCGATGGCCACAGAGGCGGCTGCGCTCGAGGGCGTCGTCGCAAAATTCCTCCTCATGGACGCGGAGGCCATGCACTTCGACGAATTGTTTGATCTCGTCTGGTCTGTGGAATCCGTCGCGCACTATCAGGACGTCGCAAAATTCTTCGCCTCCGTCGCAAATCTGTTGAAGCCCGGAGGAACCCTGGCTCTCACCGACTGGTTCAAGAAAGAAGACCTCGCTCCGCGCAACTTCAAGAAATTCATCCAGCCGATTGAGCGGGGCATGTTCGTCGAAATGCACACCATGGAGGACTACGCAACTTCCCTCCGCGCGAGCGGCCTCAAAATCATCCAGAGTGAGATCTTGAACGACCGTTGCGCCCGCACCTGGGATTTCGCATCCGAGATCATCCGGCCGAAGTCTCTGTGGTCGCTGGCAGTGCAGCAGGGTCCTGAACTTGTCCGCTTTCTTCGCGCCTTCCGCTCCATGCGCGCCGCTTTCGCTTCCGGCAATTTCATCTACGGCCTCTTCATCGCCACCAAGTCCTGACGCCCGTCGTCCGATTTTTCGCCGTCATCCACTCTCCGCCGCGCTTCGAGTACCAGGACTTATTGGGGTAATTATCCCTTGACATCAAGTAAGGCTGTTTGCTAGAATTGGCTCTGTGAGGAAGCCATGAAAGTCAAACAGCACATACCCAAAGAACTCCGCTATACCGTGCGGGATTTTGACGCGCAGTTCCCGAACGATGATGCTTGTTTGGAGTTTCTCAAACAGCAGCAGTTTCCAAACGGCACGGTCTATTGCGCGAAGTGCAAGCAAGAACGCAAGCACTACCGCGTGACCGGGAGGCCAGCTTATGCGTGCGACCACTGCGGCAAGATGATTTCACCTATGGCCGGAACCATTTTCGAGAAAAGCAGCACACCGCTGCGGACTTGGTTCTACGCAATCTATTTGATGTCCTCTACTCGTTGCGGAATCTCCGCAAAGCAGATTCAGCGCGAAACTGGCGTCACCTACAAAACAGCGTGGCGCATGTTTCGGCAGATTCGGACTCTGCTGTCCGATGGTGATCTGCAATTGGAGGGGCCAACGGTTGAGGTAGACGAAACCTATTGGGGCGGCGTCCGCAAGTACGGCAGAGGCCGTAGGATTTTTGGAAACAAGACTCCGATTGTCGGCATAGTGCAGCGGCAAGGGAAAGTAGTGGCAAAGGTGATTAAGAACGCGGGAGCGAATCACTTGCTCGGAGCGATTCGCAAGCACATCGTACCTGGCAGCACTATCTACACAGACGAATGGAAAGGCTACAGGAGAATCCCGAACATGCGCGATGCGGACGGCAAGCCCGCCAACTTCACCCATTTCAAGATTCGCCACAAGTGGGGCCACTACGTCAAGGACGGACACATTCATACAAACTCTGTTGAGGGCTTCTGGAGCCTAGTCAAGCGAGGTATCAACGGCGTGTATCATTCGGTCTCGCCAGAATACTTGCAGAGCTATCTAGATGAATTCACTTTCCGCTACAACCGCAGACATGATGGGAATTTGCAATTCCGTGCTATCTTGAAGCTGGCTTCCGAGCGGACGGCGTAGCCGCCCGCTTCAGGACGCCAATAAAAGCTGACTGCGAAATCGGGCGCATACGTTTTTGAATCTCTGGTCGAGGTTTGAGCGTCTTGCCCGCCTTCGCTGAATCCTTTTGTGGCACGTCGGGAGAAGTGTGCCATGTCACAAAAGGAAAATCAACTGGTAGCTGTGGCTCCCGATGCTTTTCAGCATTCAATTCTCAGCATCAACGCCTCGCCGGATTTACCTATGGCTATGGTAACTGTCTATCTCGATGACAGCGGGACTCATCAAGAGTCTGACGTTGCCGTAGCAGCGTGCTTTATTTCAGATGTGAGACGCTGGACTGCACTTTACGATGAATGGCTCCCTATCTTGGAGCAAGCTGGTATCAAAGACTGTGGCTTTCATATGGCAGACTTCGTGGCCCATGCAGAGCCATACACCGATTGGCCAGAGGGAAAAAGAGATTCTGTTTTCCATCGCCTAGTTGGCTTGATTAACAAGTACGCCTATCAGGGGGTAGTTTCGGCAGTCATTAAGGCCGATTACGACAGGCTGATTACAGGAAAACTGCGCGAAAAACTAGGGCATCACCATTTCACTTTCGCGGTACAAGTGTAGTGCACCCTTCTAATTTAGACAGTCAGGGCCTCGTTTTTTAGTACAGCTGTGAAAGCCAAGAAGGCCTCGTGCGGAGTGCGATTTCCGACGCCGCGATGAGGCCGGTCGTG
>JBOGNO010000012.1:0-136117 GCA_050747245.1 Candidatus Acidiferrales bacterium | reverse complement strand
GTGCAGAACAATCTCGTGGTATTCCCCAGCATTCCAGCCCTCCTGCCCATCCGGCGCTCTCATGCAGCAGAGAAATTTTCCTCCTACGCGAAAATCCATCTCGCAAAAAGGCGCAGTAAAACCCTTCGGCCCCCACCACTGCATCACATATTTCGGGTTTGTCCACGCCTCCCAAACCAATGCGCGTGGGGCATCAAAAACTCTAGTGACCACCATCCGCTCTGTCTCCTTAACCGTGTTTTTTGTCATCTCTGACCTCCCTTTTTTCATTTGATTCACAACCACATCCAACTTGTCGAAACTCTCTTCCCAGAATCGGCGATAACAAATCGCCCAGTCGCTGACTGACTTTATCGCCTCTGGCCTAAGCGTGCACACGCTCTCTCTTCCACGCTTCGTCTTGATCACAATCCGCGC
Organism: Candidatus Acidiferrales bacterium; assembly: GCA_050747245.1. Classification (GTDB taxonomy): domain Bacteria; phylum Acidobacteriota; class Terriglobia; order Acidiferrales; family UBA7541; genus JBOGNO01. The sequence continues at coordinate 135,700 of JBOGNO010000012.1, read as the reverse complement.
CCGCACCAGGTAGGCAATATGTTTTGAAATCATCTGCTGCGAGAGTGCAAACGGTTCCGTCAATCCATGCACAGAGGCAGGCCCATGGGAGAGTTGTTCGATCATCGCCCGGCGGGTTGGATCAGACAGAGCCGCGAATGTTGTGTCTAACTTATCCACAACCATATGGTAGTGAATTATCTGTCGATGTCAAGTGTGAATTTTGGGGTGCCCGCTTTCTGTTTCCTCATCTCTGAACCCTGACACCTGGGCTAATTTATCCTTCCCCATGCGCCGCGTATCGCAGCTGGATGCATGGTTTAACGAATAGGCTTCCTTGAGCAATTACTCGTTAACCTGACGATTAGAGTGCCAGCGCAACCTGCGCAGGAGCGCGAGCCGTCACGGCGGAGGCCCTGGCATCAGGGGCCGGGGGATGCGGATTGCCGTTGGAACCTGTTCTCGATGTATTGCCGCCTGTTGGGCAAGTGATCTTTGCCAATTGGCTTGCGACGACCTCTGCGACGAGTGGTAAATCGCCAATCCACTCATCGAGGAGATTAGTACCGGGAAGTCCGCTTGTCGAACGTGATTTCCGGATTGCTCCTGGATCACGGGCAATACGAAAGTCATCTCGGGCCAAGCGACCAAATCTGGGAAGTAGGGTGCAAAATGATCCTCTCGGACAAGGAGTCGGCAGAAGTGAGACTGACGCAGTCCTACGGAAACGGTAGTGGGCTGGCTTACAATATTCGCGTGCTCGGTCAAAGTAGCTGCGGCGCGACGATCCAGGATTTGCAGATCACCGTGTCTGGACCGCACGGTTGAACTGCGATCGCAGAGGTTGGCACCCCGCGTTTGCTTGCGAGTAGGCGGCAATCCGCGCGGAAGGGTGTCTGTTCGTTCCCAGAACGCCGTTTCTGGATAACTTCCGGGTAGCCTTCCATCCGGGCATGACTTGGTAGAGTGCGTGAAGGGCGTTTACCAGGACCTAGCCAATAGTTCCGCCTTTCACTTCGGCGTGCTTGATTTGAACTTTCAGCTGTTGCCGCGTGCTGCAAGGGAAGGCGGCGCGCACGTCGTACGCGCCGCCACCCAGTCTAACTAGCGCAGTGGTCGGAAGCCCTCGCGCAGATCTTCTGAAAGGAGCTGCGGCTGTTCAAATGCCGCGAAGTGTCCGCCTTTGTCGTGCTTGTTGTAATAGATGAGTTTGGGATAGGCCCGCTCCGCCCAACTGCGCGGGCACAGATCGATCTCGTCCGGAAAGGCGCTTACGGCCACCGGGATGGAAACGCCTTTGACACTAAAATACGAGAACTTATTCTCCCAATAGAGACGGGCCCCGGAAATCGCCGTGTTCGTCAACCAGGCGATCGTGATGTTGTCGAGGACGTCGTCTCGTGTGAGGCCGGCGGATTCTCCTGCGAAGACGCGTGCGATCAGCGCATAGCTCCACGCATCGTGGTCCAGAAAATAGGCGGCCAGGCCGACGGGGGAATCCGCAATTCCGTACAACGTCTGCGGGCGCAACCCCATCTGGTAGCCGTAGGCGACGCCTTTGCTATATACGAATCGTAGCCGCTCGTAAGCGAGTTTCTCGTCGGCGGAAAAACTTGATGGCGCCGAGGCGCCGGACTGGGCCGCCTTGTCAACTTCGACTGGCACCGCGCCCGGCATGTTGGTGTGAATGCCGAGCAATTCCGGAGCCGCCTGCACGCCCATTAGATCGGTGATGACAGCACCCCAATCGCCGCCTTGCGCCACAAATTTCGTGTACCCAAGGCGCTTCATCAGCACGACCCAGGCACGCGCGATGCGCTCGGGGCCCCAGCCGGTCGTCGTCGGCTTGCCTGAAAACCCGTAGCCCGGCATCGACGGAATCACCAGATCGAACGCATCTGACGCGCTTCCGCCGTGTGCCGTGGGGTTGGTCAGTGGCTCGACGATCTTCAGTTGCTCGATCACCGAACCCGGCCAACCGTGCGTCACGATGAGCGGCAATGCATTTTCATGTTTCGAACGAACGTGAATGAAATGAATGTCCAGCCCATCGATCTCGGTAATGAAGTTTGGCAAGGCCTTTAGTTTCGCTTCGATTTTGCGCCAGTCGTACTCTGTCGCCCAATAACGCGCGAGGGCCTGCATAGTGGCGAACTGCACGCCTTGCGACGCATCCGTGACCGTTTCCCGTTCAGGCCATCTTGTCGCGTTTATGCGCCTGCGCAATTCGGTGAGTTCCGCTTCAGGAACATTCACGTCAAACGGACGAATAGCATCTGCCTGCTCGCTGCTTCGTTGTGTAGCACCGGTTTGGGTCATGGTGACCTCCTTTTGAGTAGTTTCGGAGTTCTCCGGTTATGGACCTTAGTTCCGTCGGTGAACGGCGAAGAGCCTAACACAAAATGAACGTCCAGAGCATTAAGCCCCGGTAAGTCGGCTCGTGGGCTGAGATCACGATCACTCCCGGTTAACGGGCAACCCGGAAGTTATCCCGGGTCAGTAGTCCAGTTCTGGGAAGTAGGGGCTAACAGTTCCGCTTGGACGAGCAGTCAGCAGAAAGCAGACTGACGCGGTCCTACGGAAAATGAATTGGGCTGGTTTCAGATATTCGCGTGTTAGGTCAAAGTGACCTCGGCACGACGACACGGCCATCGCAAATCTTCGTGTCTGGACCGCACGGTTGAACTGCGATCGCGGAGGTTGGCACTCCGCGATTGCTTGCGAGTAGGCGACCATCCGCCCTGAAGGGTGTCTATCAGTTCCCAGGACGCCGTTTCTGGATAACTTCCGAGTAGCCGACAAACCGGGACCTGAACGGATCGGTCAACGCTTGCGCGTTTCACAGGACTGAACCGCACCTATGCTGACAAGGCCGCCTTCTCAATCTGCTTCAGCCTTTCCTTGAGCAATTCCTGCTCCCGCAGGTTTTGAGTCATTGTGATCGCGCGTTGGATTTCCTCACGCGCCTCAGTGAACCTCCCCATCTTCATAAGCAGGTCTCCGCGAACACTGGGGAGCAGATGGTAGCCAGCCAAGGCAGAGTCAGTGCCGAGCCTGTCCATGGCATCGAGTGCATCGAGTCCAGCGGCAGGGCCTTGCGCCATGCCAATGGCGACCGCACGATTCAAAGCCACGATGGGCGACGGGCTGATCTGCAGCAGAGCGTCGTAGAGAAGAACGATCCGCTCCCAGTCAGTCTCTTTGGCCGTGCGGGCCCGTGTGTGACAGGCAGCAATCGCTGCCTGTAAGGCATAGTTCTCTGCGCCCCCACCCAGCTTTTGCGCGTGTTCGAGCGCGGTCATTCCTCGCTGAATCTGCGCGTAGTCCCACAAAGAGCGGTCCTGGTCCGGCAATAAGACTGCCTCGCCCTTTTTTCCCCGGCGTGCCGCAGTGCGCGATGCCTGCAACTCCATCAATGCCAGAAGACCGTGAACTTCAGACTCGCCGGGTAGAAGTTGCACCAGCATGCGTCCGAGCCGCAGCGCCTCGTCGCAGAGCGCAGCCCGCATCCATTCATCTCCCGATGTCGCGGTATATCCCTCATTGAAGATCAGGTAGACCACCGAAAGTACGGACTGGACCCTGCGGCGCAACTCGTCCCCGCACGGCGTCTCAAAGGGAACATGAGCTTCGGAGAGGGTCTTCTTGGCGCGAAAGATCCGCTGCCCCATGGTCTTCTCAGGCACAAGGAAGGCGCGGGCGATCTCCGCCGTGGTGAGGCCGCAGATCAGACGCAATGTAAGCGCGATGCGTCCTTCCAATGCAAGGACCGGATGGCACGCGGTAAATATAAGCCGCAGGATGTCATCATCGATCACCTGGTCCAATGAGTGCTCCAACGCATCTGCGAGTTGCTGCTGTTGGAATTCAAGTTCCCGGGTAATTTCTTCGTGCTTCTGCACAAGCATGCGACCGCGGCGCAACGAATCGAGAGCGCGGCGCTTTGCCGCCGTCATCAGCCACGCTCCGGGATTTTCGGGGATACCTTCCTCGGGCCACACCTCGAGGGCAGTCACGAGAGCGTCCTGGGCCAGTTCCTCGGCAATGCCGATATCGTGGGTGACGCGGGCAATCCCGGCGATGAGCCGAGTGGATTCGATCTTCCACACCGCCTCAATCGTCTTGTGGATGTCGGTCATGCTTGCCTGACTACATCCGAACAGTCGCGACGCACAGCAGCTCTGATGTACATGAGGCGGGGACGCCGGAGGTCGAATCTGCGACTCTCCGATGCGCCAAACCTAAACAAGCCACGCTCAGGGAAGAGCTGAAACGCGGAGAGTCGCTCGGCCGGGAGGGCTTTTACATGCTCGGCCCCGGCGTGCCATCGGACCATTTGTCCACGCCTACCAAGAATACGGCTATGGGAGGAAAGCTTTGGAGCTGTGGATACGACTGTTCGGACAAATACCAATAATTCACCGCCATAACCGGAGAATTGGGGATATTCGCACCCCAGGCTGCAACGTCCTTGATTGGTGCGTAGAACATGAGGTGAGGGGCGTTGTGGCCGCCGTTATCGGTAAGATAGGACGACTTCGCCATCATGTAGTCCACGGCTCCCGACTCAAGAGCTGGCAATTCTTTCTTCTCGAGTGCCGTCTTGATTGCGGCGATGACTTCGACCTTGGAATGGCCGGCCAGCCGCAATTCCGTCCGTTTATAAACGAACGGCAGCGTGGAGCGCGCGGCCGGTGGATTGAGGCAATCCGCGGCTCGAACTTTCGGGTTCCAGAATTCGGGCCAATCGAAGAAAGCCATCCATCCACGTCCCACCATGCACACCCAGCCATTCTTGCCTTCCACCGCGGTTTCGTAGCCATGCCGGCCAAGGACGAGAACCGTGGCATCGCGTGAAATGGCATCCGGTGCTGCGCTGCGCGCCAGCGCGATCTCGGCAGTTCGGTCCATGAGATACTGCTCGATCGGGGCCATCTTCGGATAGGGTGTCGTGGCATCCTGTGACCTCGCCTGTTGCGCCATGCCGAGCACAACAAGCAGAGCGAAGCCTTTGATTGCGATTGCGCCAACCTTCTTTTTCAGCATAGTTTTTCCTCCTGAGAATGGGCCCCTTTTTCGCGAGGCCGTCCTTCAGCGCGCAGCGTTTTGTCGCCGTCGCTGCACGCTTGCCTTCATGAGGTCGTTCAAGTCCGCCGCTCAGTTGTCTTCTTTTGGCGCTGGCTGCTGGAAGATCTCTCGCACCTCGCCCTTCCCCCGGGTGGCGATGACGCCTTTGCGCGCCCATGCCAGCGCCTGGTCCATGTCAGCGCATTCCAATATCCAAAAACCGCCGATGTGCTCCTTGGTCTCAAGATAGGGTCCGTCGGTGATGAGCACCTTACCGTCGGGCTGCGAACGCAGCGACTTCGCCTTGCCCAGCCCGCAAGCGTAGATCCTGACGCCGGCGGCAATCATCTCTTTGTTGAGCGCGTGGATGTTGCGGCCCATCGCTTCGTCCACTGTGGACGGGTCGAAGTCGTCGGGGAGGTAACCAGCAACCAAATATTGTGGCATTGTCTTCTCCTTGAATGGTCTTCAGGCGGGCTATTTGCCCTGCCTTCACTATAACGACGAACGGCGGGACCGGAATTCGACAAGTCGTCCAGGAAATTTTAGTTCTTCCCGCGCTTTAAGGAATTCGTGGAGAGCATCCTGGAAGTAACTTCTCTGCTTGTAGAGAGGAGTTGCACTCCTCGCCTGTCTCCAGCCGCTTCGAGACTTCCGCCACCCACCTCAGCGGGCCTGCTCCGGCCCGCAACGCCGCCCCTAAATTTGGCGTGCTCAGCACGCGAATCGGTAATGATAAGTCGGCTTGCCGGCATTAACAAGTCGCCAAATCGCGATTGCTCCCGGATAACGCGCAAGCCGGAAGTTATCCTGGGCCCGAAGTCCCGTTCTGGGAAGTGGGGGCTAACAGCTCCGCTTGGACGAAGAGTCAGCAGAAAGCAGACTGACGCTGTTCTACGGAAACTATCGAGGGTCGGTTTCCAATATTCGCGTGCTCGGTCAAAGTAGCTGCGGCGCGACGATCCACTCGGCGCAGATCACAGCTTCCGGACTGCGGAGTTGACCTGCTGTCACGGAGGTTGGCACCCCGCGATTGCTTGCGAGCAGGCGACCATCCGCTCAGAGTAGGGTTTGTTCGTTCCCATAAGGCCTTTTACAGCGCATTGTCCGAGTAGCTGGAATAATGTTACTCAGGCCGCGTTGGATCTTAGCATCGAGCAGTCTGTGTCACTCCCAACGAAACACCTTCGCGGAGAGTGCAGTGGAAACGACAAACACCACGGCCAGTGCCGCCACGTCGCCCATGTGTGCGGACCATGCGTCCCCGTTCCAGATCCCCCCGAGCAGTGACACCGCGTAGCTTAGCGGCAGCACTCGCGCCACCGCGTGGAGCACCGGCGGCAGCGATGCAACGGGCACGAAGAGTCCCGAGACAGCGAACATCGGGTACAGGATGATGGCGCCGATCGGCTGCGCAAAGCGCGCCGTGGGGACGATGCTGGCGATGAGAAAGCCGATCGACAGAATGCTGCAAGTGCTGACCAGAAGCGCGATCGTAAACCCAAACAATGGAATATTGATACCGACCGGGTAGTAGTGTTTGCCCGCCAGCATCATCAGGGCCAGCGTGGCCGCGGTAAGCAGAAGTTTGACGATCACGTGGGCCGTAAGGATCGTCTGCGGGCGGAGGGGGGTAGCGCGGAGTCGTTTGAGGATGCCACCTTCGCGGTAGATCGCGATGATCGTGACCAGCGATAGCACGGAGCTGACAGCGATAAGGAGCGACGCGAGAACCGGCAGGCCTACGTGGATAAAACCGCTGGCTGCGAGTGAGGACGAGCCGAGTCTGCTTCCGGCTACTCGACCCAGTACGAGGAACACCAAAACGGGGACACCGATCGTCCCGAACGCCCCGAGTGGCTCGCGCAGGAAGACTTTGAGCTCGATCCAGGTCAGTTTCCAGAGTCCACGAAGCATCATAAGAAAGCCTAGTCGCGAATCGAATGACCGGTCAGTTTCAGAAAGACGTCCTCGAGATTGGGGAGAATCGTGCGGAAATCGGTGACCCGGATGCGGTTCTCGGACAGACAATGGATCACCTGGGTCACGAAATCGTCGCCCCGGCCCCGAATCGTGAATCGCGAGTCTCTGCAGGTCACCGCCTCAACTCGCGGGATCGTTCGAAAGCGACCTTCAGCGTGCGGGTCCTCCGTGGCCAGGGCGACGGTTCGCTCGGGGCAGTGTCGATCGATGAGTCTCTGCGGAGTGTCGATGTCGATGATCTTGCCGCGCTCGATGATTGCCACACGGTCGCACAGCCGCTCCGCCTCCTCCATGAGATGAGTGGTCAAAAAGACCGTCTTGCCGCGCTCGCGAATGCCGCGCACCAGGTCCCAGATCGCCCGGCGCGCCTGCGGGTCCAGCCCGGTGGTCAACTCATCGAGAAACACCACCTCCGGATCGTTGATCAGCGCAAGGGCAATGAACAGTCGCTGTTTCTGGCCTCCGGAAAGGTTCATAAACCATGCGTCCCGCTTCTCGGCAAGGCCGAGCTGCTCAAGCAGGCGTTTGCCGTCTATCGCCTTCTTCTGGTAAAGCGAAGCCCAGAGATCGACTGCCTCCCACACCTTGATACGCTTCTGCAGCTGCGCCTGCTGGAGCTGCACGCCGATGCGATCCTGCAGCTTGTAGACTTGACGGAAGGGATCCAGACCTAGAACGGATATGGTACCCCGGTCGGGCGTGCGCAGGCCCTCGATGCACTCCATCGTGGTGGTCTTTCCGGCGCCGTTGGGCCCGATCAGACCGAAGATCTCACCGTCCTGAACCTCGAACGAGACCTCGTCGACGGCCACCGTTGGGCCGTAGGTCTTTCGGACTCCGGAAACTTGAATGACTGGACGAGGAGCAGTGAGGGTGCTCATTCAACGCTCGCGCATGCTGCGATCAAAAGCATCTGAAAAGGAACCCAAAATGTTGCGACCCTCAGAAATCGGCGAACCATCCGGGACGCGAGCCTCACTCCGGCAGTTCTGCCAGGTCCGGACACAGTCATGCTGTTTTGCAAACGTAGATTGACTGAACCTGACCGATTGTTTATATCACGGACTTAGGATAAGTCCCGATAAGTCCGCTTCTAGGAAGTAACGCCAAGCTGCTCCTCTTGGGCGAGCTGTCAGCGGACAGGAAATCGACGCCGTACTACTGAAACTGTTTGACGCGGATGACTTTGTCGCCTTGGAAGGTGACGAAAACGGTTTTCGCGGGCGGATTGCCGTAAATCCAATCTTCGGTTTCGATGCCCTGATCGTTCTGTTCGCGCACTTTCTGATCCGGCCGCCCGAGCGCCGCGAGCACCATATCGTGATCCATGCCGTCGAGCGCGCGACGGTTCCGCAGGAACCACGGTTTCTTTCCGTCGGGGGGCTTAGTTCTTTTTCAATTCCAGCGGCCAATTCGTAAGCAAAGTGATCGATGTGGATTTCGTACGGTCCGCAGTGAGCACTGCAAACCGCTGGCCGTCGGGGCTGACGTCATAGAGCGGAGCAGAACTTGTCAAATTGGGGAAATCCAACTGGAACAACGGGCGAATGGAATCCACGCGAAAGTTCGGCTCTGTATGAATCTGCGCTGCCATCAACCGGTTCCCCATCGTCACATAAAATAATTCGTCGCGGCTGAAACGCGCCAGCCACCCTCCAGTAGTCGAAACTTGAGATTTCGATCCAGCCCCGGGAAACGGAACGACATAGACTTCCGGCCGGCCTGTCTCGTAAGCGAAATAGCAAAGCCATCGGCCGTCCGCGGAGAATCTGCCTTCATATTCACTCACTGTTAGGGCAGCAGTGGCGGGGGGCCGGAACGCGTGTCGTCCGGCTGTAAGAGGCAAGCTCCAATTGGAATAACTCCCATCCTTACTGACGGCATGCATCGAAAGGTATTTCCCATCCGGGGACCAGTCAATGGGCAGGTATCGCACATAGGCATCGTTTGCATAGAGAGTCTCTTCGGAAAGCTGGCTATCCAACGGCCGCCGCCGGATCGAATACTTTCCGTTCTCAAAGACCTCGTAGGCGATTTCCTTTCCATCTGGAGACCAGACAGCAAAATCATCATTAGGTCCGAATGTAAAGCGGGAAGGTTGGCCGCCCGCGACCGGATACACCCATATATCCCACGTACTGTTTCTCAAGTCGCGGACCATTACGGCGATCCATTTGCCATCCGGCGAGAAACGCGGAGTTAGATAGTGCGCCAACGGGCCGGGCGTAGCGATCACGTTCCCGCTTCGATCGAGAATTTTCAGCTCGGATTCTTCTGAGCCTTCGTGATACGCAAGCACGCCGTTTGCCGAGACGGAGAAATATCCGGCTTCTCCCAAAGTCTGAGGATCGCCCGCAAGCTTCCAGGTTTTCAAATCAAATGTTTGCGCCTCGATATGTCCGTCGCGTACAAAGAGCAGGTGGCCGGAGGCGAATTGCGGCACGGAGCCAGATCCAACGTCAACTCCGGCCCGCTCAGGCTTGCCAACCTCAGCAATCTTAATTTCGCCGGACTCACCCCAAGCGCCAGACACGTACAGAAAGTGTTTGCCATCAGGCAAAAACGACGGTTCCTTGTGCGCCGTCTCAGTTTTCTCGAGTCTTGTCGCCGCCGAAACCTCGCCTCCGGATGCCTGCACCCGATAGATCGGACCGTCCAATTCCTTGCAGAACAGGATCGTCCCGTCTGCACTCCAGGTGCCGCGACCGGTCTCGGTTCCTAATCCTTCCGCGAGCGTTTGCGCTTCGCCTCCGGAGGCACCGATCTTTCTCAAGTTTCCATCTGCAATAAAGGCAAGGTACCTGCCGTCCGGAGACCAGAACGGGAAAGCGGCATCTTCGGTCCCCGCGAGCACGGTCGCCTGCTGAGCATCGAGCGGACGCAGCCACAGGTTCGTCACTCCCTTTTCGTCCACGGCAGTGAAGGCCAGGGTTTTGCCGTCCGGCGATACAACTACGGGTCCCACGTCCAAGCCGCCAGAAATCCGAAACGCCGTGCCCGGGGGAGGCGGAACGTAAGCGCGAACGGATAGCGCCGGAGGGCCTGCGCGAGGCGTGAAAAAGTAAGTGATTCCGGCGCCCGCCAGCACAAGCGCTATGGCGGACAGCGACGCAGCCAGTCGAAATCTCCGCAGGGACGCCCCTGGCAAGGTCGGACCGCTGGAACTCATCAATGCCGAAATGCCTTTCAATTGCAGCCGCACGTCCTGCGCCGACTGGAATCGTTCGTCCCGGTCTTTGGTCAGACAAGTTGCAACCAGAAAGTCGAGCGCCTCTGGGGCCAGGGGGTTCTTCGTGCGGATTGGCCCCGGCTCCTTCTCCAAAATTGCGCTTGCCAAGGTGATCTGGCTTTTGCCTTCAAACGCGCGCTTGCCCGTCGCCATTTCATAGAGAACCGCGCCAAATGAGAAGATGTCACTGCGCGCATCTGCTTCCCTGCCTTCAATCTGCTCAGGAGACATGTACTGAATCGTTCCCACGATGCTTCCCGCCGTCGTTAGCGGGCTCATGGGACTCGGCCCACTAATCGTTGGCGCCCCCGACAGTGAGGGCGCAGAACTCGAACCTGCCGCGCCCGGAGCAGCAGGTTTAGCCAGGCCGAAATCCATCAACTTCGCCCCGGACTTCGTCAACATAATGTTGCCCGGTTTCAGGTCGCGATGAACGATCCCCGCCCTGTGCGCGACCTCTAAGGCTTCTGCCACCTCCATCCCAATCTTTAGGAGTTCATTCGCCGGCAGACTTCCCTTGCGCAGCCGCTCCGCCAAGGTCTCGCCCTGCAGAAACTCCATGACCAGGTAATCAGTGCCATCCTGGGAACCGACGTCGAAGAGCTGACAAATGTGCCGATGGTTCAGCGAAGAGACGCTGCGCGCCTCAAGTTCGAAGCGTTGCTTCAGTTCGGGGGAAGTAGACAGATGTGAAGCCAGAACCTTGATTGCGACCGTGCGGTCGAGTCGCGTGTCCTTCGCCCGATACACCTCGCCCATCCCGCCAGCGCCGAGCAGTGAAAGGATTTCATACGGACCTAGCTTTGTGCCTGGAGCAAGGGCCATAGGCGGCTGCATTATAGACTAACCGCGGATAGGGGAATGACCCAGTTCTAGGGAAACTGCTTTACGCGGATGACCTTGTCGCCCTGAAAGGTGACAAAGACAGTTTTCGCGGGCGGATTGCCGTAAATCCAATCTTCGGTTTCGATGCCCTGATCGTTTTGTTCGCGCACTTTCTGGTCGGGCCGGCCGAGCGCCGCGAGCACCATGTCGTGATCCATGCCCACAAGCGCGCGATGGTCGGAGATGGCCTGCTTGATGTCGGGGGGAAGCGTCTCCACCCAATTCACGGCGGCGGAATGTTCTTTGCTGAAATCGAGGAACGCGGAAAGATACTTCTTCAAATCGTCGGGGCTCATGTCCGGCACTGGCCCGTCGAATTCGACATCCAGGTAAGAGGCAGGCTTGGCCGGCGCTCCGGAGGGATAGGGATTCTGCGGCTGCGTCGAGGCAACCGGACCGCTCCCGCCGCCGATTCCTATCTGCACATGCCGCCGCCAATCATGATGCTTTTTTCCGCCATTGATTTCCACGAGGATGTCTTTCTGCCGGAAATTAATCTGCGTGATCTGCACGGTATCGCCAGGATTCGCCGCGGCCCCGTGCGTGGCGATGGCCTGCTCGAGGGCTTTCTCATCGAGCGGCTGGTTGGCTTTAATCTCGAAACCCTTTTTCCAAGCGGGCAGCGGCCGAACGACCTTGCAGAATTCTCCGTCTACGTAACGCACGATGGCGAGCTCGGACTGCGGCTGGAGCGGGCCGCGGCTTTTTCCCTGATCTGCGAATGCCGAGAGCATCAGATGGCCGAGCACGCGCGAATCCGCCGGCTCAGGAGCAATCTTTTGGATGGGGATGCGCGCGAGATAGACCTGCTTGATGTCCGCACTCGGAGCGAAGAGAAGAAATGCTGCAATGCTTACCCAGCGGAGCACTTTGCCGCCTCTGAAACCTATTCTAGTCCAACTCCACTCCATCGCCAAGCGATTGCAAGCTCCGGCGAGATTACCTTACGCCTCGCGCTAGGGCTCCGCGTGGAGTACGGCGCCCCGCAGATCGATCCTCACAGGGAGCAGCTGCCCGCCCGCTTCGGCCACGGCTTTCTCGACCTGCTTCTTGTTGTCAATTTCCGATAGCAGCGCGACGCAGCCGCCACCTCCGGCACCACATACTTTTCCGGCCAGGGCTCCAGCCTTTCGCGCCCGCGCAATAATCGCGTCAATAAGAGGAGTGCTGATGGAAGGCAAATTCTTCTTGCGATAGTCCCATTCAGCGCGCATCAGGCGTCCCATTTCCTTCCAGTCCGTCCGCTCCAGAGCGACTTTCATGGCTTGCGCGATGGCGCTGATCTCCCGGAAATTCCTGCGCACTTTGCGGTCGCCGTTGATGTGCGCCTGAAACACTTTCCAATTGTTGATCCCCGATTGCCGCGGCTTACCCGAGTAGCAGAGTACCAAGCGGCGCTCCAATTCCCACGCAGAAATACGCACGGGCTCGCGCCGCTCCGCTCCGGGTTCGAGGTGAATCGTTTGAATGCCGCCGAATGCGGGAGGATAGTGATCCTGAGTGCCCGTCGGCACGCCGATCACGATGGCTTCGATGTCGCGGCTGATGTGTATCCAGTCAAAGCGGCTCAGGCCTGCGCCGGTAAGCCGGTCGAGCGCCATGCAAATCGCTACGGCTATCGCGCTCGAACCACCGATTCCTGCACCCGCGGGGGCTTCGGAATCCGTCGTGAGCTTGAATCCTACCTGCGGCCGGAAATGCCTCACCATGTGAGCGAGCAGAGGCAGGCGATAAGTTTTCGCAGCTTCCAGATCGTCGATGGAGGCAAATTTTTCCGCGCGCTTCGTGTCTCGAGAAATCAATTCGATTCCAGGCCCCGGGCTGCCGAATTCGATGCTGCAACGCGCATAACGCGAAATGGCGCAGTTTAGCGTCACCGCTCCATCGTGAAATAAATAAAGAGGCCAGATATCCAGAGTTCCCCCGGCCAGATCGATGCGCGTCGGCGCACGAACGTCAATTCGCATCTTGCTCCCCGTCGCTCGTCCCGCTAGGCTGTCTGCCTTGACAGCGAATCATAGCAATAGCACATGATAAACGTCTCACGGGTTCCCGCGGAAGCACTCGAAAAGTTCATTCTCGGATTCGAAGGGCACCACCTTCCCGCAGAGGTTGCGCGGCTGCTTGCCGAAGGGCTGGCCGGCGTGATTCTTTTTCCGCGGAATTTTTCGAGCGCGTCCGAGCTCGAGGGACTCTGCGCCGAAATCCGCCGCACGGCGGGGCGCCCGGTTCTGATCGGAATCGATCAGGAAGGAGGAACGCGCTTTTCGCTTCCTCCGCCATTTACGAAGTGGCCCTCCGCCGCGGAACTCGGCGCGCGCGATGACGCTGCCGAGGTGGAGCAAATTGCACGCGGGATGGCGCGCGAGCTCCGCGATGCGGGCGTAAATCTCGATTTTGCGCCGATGCTGGATTTGCACTTGCAGCCGGAAAGTCCCGTCACCGAGCAACGCAGTTTCGGCGCGGACCCCGAAAAAGTCGCGCGTCTCGGCGCGGCGTTCGCGCACGGGCTCGCCGCCGAACACATCCTCGCTTGCGCCAAACATTTTCCCGGCCACGGCGATACTCGCGTGGATCCGCACCTAGATTTGCCGGTTTTCGATTGCGCGCTGGATCGCCTGCGAAAAATGGAGCTGGTTCCGTTTGCCCGCGCCGCACGGGAAAATGTTCCCCTGATGATGACGGCGCATATCCTGCTTCCGGCAATCGACTCGGATACGCCCGCTTCTCTTTCACGAAGGATTCTGGCGGAAGTGTTGCGAGAAGAGATGGGCTACAAGGGAGTGATTCTGGCCGATGATCTCGGCATGGGAGCTATCCGAAACCGCTGGCCTGTTGAGCGAGCCGCCGTGGCCGCATTCACGGCGGGCAGCGACCTGGCGCTCATCTGCCACGATGCATCACTCGTCGCGCCGGCTCTCCAAGCTGTCGTGCGCGCGATCGCTTCGGGCGAATTGAACGCGTCCGAATTGCGCGCCAGCCACACGCGCATCGCGCACCTACATTCTTTGATTTCCTGAAGAATGGCGCAGGGATTTCGGCTGCGGGTCAGCGTGCCGCGGCTTTTGCCTGGGCTGCGGAGTTCTTCTTTTCCTCGATTTTCTGTTTGGCGAGATTGGGCTCGAAGCAGCGACGGCAACGCGCTTCGTAAGCGTCGCTCGCGCCCACAACGATGAGCTCTTCCGAGGCGATCGTCCGCTGCGTGTGCACCGCCGGATTGCCGCAGCGCACGCAGATGGCGAGCACCTTCGTAATTTCTTCCGCAACGGCGAGCAGCTCCGGCATAGGATCGAACGGCCGGCCCATGAAATCCGTGTCCAACCCGGCGACGATCACGCGCTTGCCCAGGTCCGCCAGCTTTTCCGTCACTTCGACGAGCCGGTCGCCCAGGAATTGCGCTTCGTCGATGCCCACGACTTCCGTGCGCGCTTCCACGCGGTCCAGTATTTCGCCCGCGTCGTTCACCAGCTCAGAAGCGATTTCCAATCCCGAGTGCGAGACGATACCGTTGGTCGAGTAGCGCTTGTCGATGATGGGCTTGAAAATTTGCACGCGCTGGCGCGCAATCTCCGCGCGGCGCAGCCGCCGGATCAGTTCCTCGCTCTTCCCCGAAAACATCGGCCCCACGATTACTTCGATCCAGCCCATGTTTCCCTTAACGATGTCCACGCTGTCTCGCCTCCATTTTTCCTAGGCTAGCACAAGTGCCTGTGCAAATCTTTCGTCCGCGCGGGTAATTTGGGCCGGTCATTTCTCTGGGTATGCGATTGCATTGTAAAATCGCGCGAAGGCGGCAATCGTAGCAACGCGGAAAGCGTCCTGTCGAGTGATGAAATTGCGCGTCAGCACTCCCCAGGCGCCCTGCGCGTCACGAATTCCGCGCCCTCCTGCAAACGCGTCTATGGCCGCACTCAGTTCGACGCCTTCGTCAACAACTTGGTGCGCGAGCTCCTCCGGCACTTCTATCCCGCCCGACCGGCCAAACGCCCCGCGTGAGCCATCGCTCACGTAGGCCCAGCTCTCCAGAAACACGCGCCGTGAATTGCCTTCGCGGATCACGTCGAGTCCGCCTTCCAGGCCGACATAATATCTCCAGGCCTTTTTCTGCTCTCGCCCCAGAGCGACCAGGGCCTCGGCTCGGCTGCGCGCTCCGCGCATTAATTCTTCCCGGGAGAGTGGAGTGTGCCCCACGCCGCTCGGCACATCCACACTCTCGATTTCAAATTGCCGGCTGTTGTCGAGCGTGGGCCCGAAAACCGCCACTGCTTCCCACACGGCGTTCAATTTCGGCCGGCGGGTGCTGCCGACTGCGACAAGGATTGTATCCATGGCAAGAATCTCTGTGACGCAGAAGTTTTACTCGTGCCAGAGCTGGTTCTGTCTCTCGCGTCCGTACCGCGCAGACAAAAATTCCTTCAATTGTTCAATCGTGCTGAAAATCCGGTCTGCGCAGGCAATCATCCACCCGCTGATTTCGCTGACATTCACGGGCGTCACCAGGTAAACCGGGATTCCTTTGCGAAAAGCGGCCGTCAGCTCTGCCGGAGTCCCTCCGCTCTGCCCCGCCGATTGATCCAGATAGCAAATCAGGTAATCGGCCTTGTTTTCGATCAGATCGAGATCGAACTGAATGATCTTACGCACCACGCGCCGAAAGCGTTCCACGTCGGTTTGCTTCCAGGCGCGAAAATTGGCCGATTCCTCGCCAGTCAGATTCTTTTTTTCGTCTTCGGCGGGATCGTACACGCGATGCCCAAGTCCTTCGCGCAGAAAGGGAGTGAGTTTGCGGCGCCAAAGTTTACCGCCGCCATCAGCAAATTCGATTGGTCCACAGAGATAGGCGAGCATGGGCCGAGCGGGCAAACTCTAGCACGCCCGCGCGTACTCGCCAAGCGCAGCGCAGAATCGTATTGGAAAAAACTGAGGAAAAACTGGAGCGGCCGATGGGACTCGAACCCACGCCTACAGCTTGGCAAGCTGTCGTACTACCCCTATACTACGGCCGCTCAAGGGGCTGCGACGGCCCCGGAACCTAGGAACATTTATAACATTCCAAGGCTGAGCCAGACAAGCCGTCCGTGCGAGGCTCCCCGCTGGCGGAATTGCTGGCGAACATTCCCGGGCAACTCCTCTCGGGTGCCGCGCTTCTAATCCACTTCCAGAACGCGCGTGGCTTTGACGACCGGAGATTTCTTCTGCCGTTCGGCAAAGAGCTTGGCTCTTGCGCGGTCAATATAGACGCGGGCGAACTTTTCGCCGTCGCTGTAATAAACGGTTACTTGCCAGTGGCGATGTTTGCGCCTCTTATCGTGCAAGTATCGCTTCGATTTTCCTGCTGGTTTTTTTCTGAGCATCTTTGGATTCTCCCTTGAGACGTAGCACTATCCTCTTTCCGCGGGGCCCGCGCAAGTAACCGCCTCCGAATTACCTTCCGCGGCACCCCATCGCGGCCTGGCGCAAGCATTCCGACGCTATCTCCGCGCTGCGGGCCCATTGTAACGCTGCTGTAACAATTGCCCATTTTTTCGATTCTTTTCTGCGCCTGCCGCGTCTAATGGCTTGATAGAAAAAAGACGCAATTGCCTGGAACTTCTTGCAGGGGCGGCGCGTAATAGTTGATGAGAGGAGAAAGGGCACTGGGGGCTGTGATGGTGATGAAACTTACAAGGAATCTCAAAATTGAAGACCCGCGAAATCACCCGGCGGAGACTGTGGCCAAGCTGCGGGAACTGCTCGAAGCGGGCGCTCGCGTCCACCCGGATCCGAAGCGCGCGAATTTCTTCGAGCTCGAGCACGGTCCGGATGTTTTCTACATCCACGTTTCTCCCGTTAACGGCAATGTCGTGCTGCTGGCCACGTGGAAGCGTAGCATCCACGCACCGCGCCCAGCCGAAGCGCAGCATCAGGCTGCCTAAACCCTTTCACAGAGAAGCAAACCAAACACCCCGACCCATAAAAACCCTCGCCCGCTGAAAAAGGCGGGCGAGAGTTTTTTATAGCGGTAGCTCCCTCGTTAGGTGGTCAAATCCGCGGCTTTAAGACTGAGGCTTTCGAGGATACCCTTCGGCAACCTGTACACCGTGGGAGCATCGCTGCTGCGCGCGTAGACAAAACCGTTCGCTTCCGCAGAAATCGCAATCTTCAAAATCTTTCCCGATTTGTACGTAAACGTCAGCTGGATGGCGGGCTTGGTCAGATCGGCTATAACGTTGTCCGCGGGATGATCGTAAATCTCGTCCGCTTTGGCATCCCCGATCACGTCAAGGATTTTCCATCCCAGCGCCTGCTTACCCTTGCTCGCTTCCGGTTGTTCGATACTCCACACGCCCGGCTGGCTTTGGGAAATGACGAAAGTTCCGTTCGCGTTATGCAGTTCGATGCGCGAGAGGTCGCCGGCATCCATGTGCATCAGGCTCTTGTCGCGGAAATCGGGGAATTTGACGTCTAGGCTTTTTACCAAGTCGCTGCTCACGCGAAAAACCATCGGCCGCGCAGTGTCGTGCGCGTAGTAATCGTCATCCACTTTCTTGCCGATTTCGAGCACATGTGTTTCACCCTTCTGAGTCTGCACTTCGAGCGAAATGGTGGGATGCGCCAGTCCGTATTTCCCGAGGTTTGCCGGCGTCTCGCTCTCTATGCTCTTCATTTTTTGCCGGCCCACCTGCGCGAGCAAGCCATTCAGTTTTGAGTCATCCGCCGGCGCACTCACCGGCTTTTCAAGCATCCATCCGGAATCTGATTTCGTGGCGGCCAGTTCACCGGCACCTGTTTTCAGCACGACGGTTTTCAATTCGCTGGAGCTGGTATCGAGAACTGACATGTCCCGCAGCCCGTCGAGCGGCTTATCCGCTTCCGTCAGCAACGAGCCCGGCAATATAGCGACATCTTTTCCGCCATCCACGATCGCGTAAGCCGATTGCCCCGAAAAGTCGAGTTCGCCAAGCTTCACAGTATGCTTCTGTCCGCTCTGAAGCTCGAAATTGAGCGTGACCCGCGGGCTTGTAAGGCCGGAGGAAGTCAGTAGCTCGGGAGTCGCCGGCAGCGTGCGGCTGATCCGCGCCGAGGCCAGCCCGCTGGCCATTCCTGCGATAGCGGATTGTTCGGCCTTGGTCTCGACGGGCTGCTTAATCAGCCACACGTCGCCGCGCTTTTCGAACCGTATTTTTGCGCCCGCTCGATCCAGTTCGAGCGATTTCACATCCTTCGCTTCGAAGCTAAACGCCGGCTTGGATTCGTCCTTGGACTGCTCCTTGGGAGGCGTGCGCTTGAATTCGTACCAGTAGACGAACCCACCCAGCCCCAGCGCCAGAACCAAAATAAGTAGCGTGCTCTTCTTCATGGTAGGTTCAGTGTTCGGTTACCCGCGTCCATTGCTGGCATCATGCTGTTTTCCTTGGTGTATCCTTTGCGGCCCTCCGGGTTCCTCACTTTCGCTTCCACCAAATGTAAATCCCGGAGAGGATTACGAGACCGGGCAGAAGAACCAAGCTAAACCAGCGCAGACCCGTAAGCTGCGCTTCGGTCATGGTCACCCGCCGGGCGGTGGCGCTCTTTGGCCGGATGGAGATCAGGTTCTCCTGCTCACTGAGCCAGTTAATTGTGTTGAAGAACACATCGCCATTGCGCTGCAGGCCCATCCATTGGTTGCTCGCAAAATCCGAATCGCCGATTACCACTAACCGCGCAGTCTTGCCTCCGTCTTTCTTCTCGGCCGAAAGGCCGAGCGTGAGCGGTCCCTGCTTATCTTTCTTGGGATCGAAACTGACTGTGGTTCCGGTAATCTTGCCTTCTTTGGCGAAACTTGCGGGGGAGGTTTTCAACAGTTCCACTGGAAAAACTTGAGTGTTGTTGCGGTCGGCAATTTCCACCGTCCTTGCCAGCGGATAAAAACTCATCGTGCCTTGGAATTTTCCGGTGATAGGACTTGCGCCGTAATCTCGTACTAGCGGCACAGCCGGCCCCGTCCCGAACATTCTCCCGATACCGCTGGCATCAATCACGGTGTTGTCGCCAACCTTGATATTCCATTCCTTGAACAAGTCATCGAGCTTCGCGTCCGTGTCAGGATCGAGTTCGATGAAGGCTTTGCCGCCGTTCGAAAGATAGGTCTCGATCATTTGCGCTTCTTGCGCAAAGAGGGATTGCGTCGGCCCGGCCTCCACCAGCACGCTGCAGTCCGCGGGCACGCCGTTGGTCTCCACCAGGTTGATGGATTTCGTCAGGTAGTTTTCCTTTTCGAGCTCGCCCTTCACGGCAGAGTAGCCGCGCGGGCCGGAGTCGCTGATGGATTTTTCGCCGTGCCCTTCGACGAAGCAAACGGTCTTCTGCGTGGCGCTCGTCACTTTGAGGAGGGCGCCGGTAATGTACTGCTCGGTGGGGTTTTCCAGGCGCTCCGTCTGCTTGCCGTTGGTCACCACCACGACTTGCCCCGGCCCGGCGACGCCGTATTGTTTTGCGAGCTCAGGATGTTCCTGCGGGTCCACCGACTCATAGTGAACGTGAGGGCTGGCGTCCTTATAAGAGTTGATGCGATCCGCCAGGTCCGGATCGGGATCCTTGGAGAACCGGATGACGTTCACGTCCTCTTTGAGCCCTCTCACGATAGTCAGGGTCTGATCGGAAAGCGTGTAGAGCTTTTCGCTGGTCAGGTCAAATCGCTTGTGATGCTTGTAACCGATGAAATTTAGCGCCACAAGAATCGCAAGCACGCTCACGATCAGCACCGCCACGTTGGAACCGAGGCGCGCCGAGCGCTTCCTGAAATACGTGAGAAAATCCCGGTAATTGAAGACCACCCCCACCACAATCAACGCCGGCCCGGCGATCAGCAGCACCCGGGTAAACGTGCTCAGCACCTCTTCGACTGAGTAACGGATTCCTCCAGCGGCAAGCATAGCCAGCCCGATCCAGCCGGCAAATCCCGCCAGCGTGCGCGGCTCCAAGCGTTTCGGCGGCATTTTTGCCTTTCCTTGTTCCGCCATCATCTTTACGCCCTCCGCCAGCGCATGGCATCGAGCGCCCGCACAGTGAGGAAGGTTGAGAATCCGATGAGGCTGAGGTAATAAATCACGCCGGTCGTATCAATGATGCCGCGAGTGAATTCATCGTAGTGCCGCGTGAGCGAGAGATACCGAATCGCTTCCGCCGCAACGCCGGTCCCGTTGCGGACCAGGGAATCAATCACCCAAAGCACCAGGAGCAGCACAAACGTGAAAACCGCCGCGATCAATTGATTCTCGGTCAGCGACGAAAGCAGCGACCCAATCGCCAGCAGCGCGCCGCCCAGCAACAACAATCCGATGTACCCCGCCAGCAGCATTTTCCACGGCGGACGCGGCTCGCTGTAAAGAAACATGAAAACCGAATAGAGCGTCGTGGGAATCAGCATCACAACAACCAATGCAAGTGAAGCAAAAAATTTTCCCAGAACGAGCTGCAGATCCGAAATCGGAGAGGTCATGAGCAGTTCCATCGTCCCGCGCTTGCGCTCCTCGGAATAGACACCCATAGTGAGCATGGGCAGAAAAAAGAGAAAGAGTGTGCTCGTGATGCCAAAGAATGACTGCAGCACGCGCCCGGGAACGTCCAAGTCCGTCATTCCTTGAAAAGAAGCCTCCAGCGAATACTGCATGAAGCCCGCGAGGGCGACCGTAAAAAACAGCGCGCTCACTGCCAAGAACAATCCGATGATCACATAGGCCACCGGCGAAACGAAGTAATGCCCCATTTCCTTGCGAAAAATTGAATACACGTTCCGCATCCTAGGCTCCTCTCGGAAAATCTAATTCGCGGGTTTTTCGGCCGCGTCTTCGGTGGTCAGTTCGAGAAAGATGTCTTCCAGGCTGGCGCGCATGCTCTGCAGTTCATAAAGCCCGAATCCCTGCCCCACCACTTTCGCCGCCACAATGCTGCGCAGGTCCTTCCCCGCGGCGGATTCCACTGTCACTGCCATCCTTCCTGAATCTCCCAGCGGCGCAACCTGCACTTGCCCGACGCCGGGAATTTGCGCCAGCAGTTCGCGCAAGGGCTTCTCCGCCGCCTGCACCTCCAGGCGAATGCGCATCCCGCCCTTGGAGTGCATGGTCAGATTTTGCGGCGTATCCACGGCCACGATTTTTCCTTGCATGATGATCACCACGCGGTCACAGGTCATACTCACTTCCGGCAGGATGTGCGTCGAGAGGATGATTGTGTGCGTCCCCGCCAGTTTCTTTACCAGATGGCGCACTTCGATGATTTGCTTCGGATCCAGCCCCACCGTCGGCTCGTCCAGAATGATTACGTCCGGATCATGCACCAGGGCCTGCGCCAGTCCCACGCGCTGTTTGTATCCGCGCGAGAGCCGCTTGATAAGCTCGTCCTTCTTGTCCGTGATGTTCGTCTTTTCGAGCGCCTCTTCCACGCGCGTCTTGCGCTTTTCCGCGGGGACATTCTTGATTCGCGCGACGAAGTCCAGGTATGTCCACACGCTCATGTCGTAGTACAGCGGCGGATTTTCCGGCAGGTATCCGATGCGCCGGCGGACCTCCATCGAATCCGAAAATACGTCGAAGCCCGCAATGCGCGCCGTACCCTCCGTGGCGGGCATGAATCCCGTCAGGATGCGCATGGTGGTGGTCTTGCCCGCGCCGTTCGGCCCCAGGAATCCCAGGATTTCGCCCTTCTTGACGGAAAACGTGATGTGGTCAACTGCGGTGATATTGCCAAACGACTTCGTCAGTTCCTGCACTTCTATCAATGCATGCCTCCCTGGATCTTATGAAAGCTTGGTGGCGCTGGCGGTTGCCAGCAGCTCTGCCGAGCATACCTTTATACTAAAAATCCGACGCCTCTCAAAGTCCCGCGCGGTCGGGCGCGTTCGCACTGCCCGTGTTGCAGTTGACTTGCGCGGCAGGAGGGCATAAGTTTCGCCGGAAATGCCTCGCCGCGAACCCTCCCGTCTAGAGCGCGTATCCTTGATCGCCACGCTGGCGTTTCTGTCCGTCGCCGGGGTTCTTGCGCTCATCTCCCGTCCGGACGCGCAAGGCCCTGCGCATGCGCCGCTCGTCATCGCGCGCTGGGCGGTTGTCGTGGCCTTCGCCGCGTATGCATCGGCGCGCCGTTCGCTCACGCTCTGGATCGTCGCTGCGCTGGCTGCGGGAGTCGCCCTCGGCGTCGATGCCCCCACCACGGCGGTAAAATTCCAGATTCTCGGCACAATTTTTCTGCGGTTGATTCGCGTGATTCTCGCGCCGCTTCTGTTTAGCACGCTCGTTGTCGGAATCGCCGGTCACGGCGACCTAAAAAAGGTCGGCCGCATGGGCGTGAAGTCGCTCATCTATTTTGAGATTGTTTCGACGATAGCCCTCGCCATCGGTCTCGCGGCCATAAACATCAGCCGCGCGGGGGTCGGCGTTTCGCTCCCCGCTTCGGTAGAATCGCAGCAGCTCCCCGCCGTGCCCCATTCCACCTCTGATTTAATTTTGAGCGTCTTTCCCGAAAACATCGCGAAGTCCATCGCCGAAGGTCAAATTCTGCAAGTCGTCGTCTTCAGCATACTGTTTGCCATGGCCCTCGCGCTTGTCGCGGAGGCCAAGCGCCAGCCCATGCTGCGTTTTTCCGAAAGCCTCGCCGAAACGATGTTTAAGTTCACCAACCTGGTCATGTATCTCGCGCCGGTTGGAGTCTTCGGCGCGATCGCTTACACCGTTGGACACCTCGGCTTCGGCGTGATGCTTCCTCTTTTAAAGCTTTTGCTCACGCTCTACGTTGCCCTCGTTGTTTTTCTGCTCGGCGTGCTGCTGCCCATTGCCCTTTTCGCGCGCGTTCCCCTCAAGGAATTTCTCCGCGCCATCGCCGAACCGGTCGCCATCGCTTTCGGCACGAGCAGCTCGGAAGCCGCGCTCCCCCGCGCCATGGAAGCCATGGAGCGCATCGGCGTTCCCCGCTCGATTGTGGCCTTCGTCATGCCTACGGGCTACAGCTTCAATCTCGATGGCTCGAGCCTATATCAATCGCTCGCCCTGATTTTCATCGCCCAGGCCGCGGGCATCCATCTCACGCTCGGCCAGCAAGCCATCATGATGCTCACGCTGTTGCTTTCCAGCAAAGGCACCGCCGGAGTCGCGCGCGCTTCGATCGTGATCGTCCTCGCAGCGGCGGTTTCATTTCATCTGCCGATGGAGCCGCTGTTTTTGCTTTTCGGAATCGATCCCCTGATGGATATGGTGCGCACCGCGGTGAACGTGGTGGGCAACTGCCTGGCGACTGTCGTGATTGCGCGCTCCGAAGGCGAATTCAAGCCGCGCGCTTTTGAACCCGTCTAACGCTTCGGCTCGCTTCCCGGCGCAGGTTCATCTCTTTCGCGCAATACCACCAGCGTGCACTTGGCGAGTAGCGCCGCCGCGGCTCCCACTGCAGCGAGAACGGGCGCTACGATTGCCGCCACCGCGCCAATCGTCAGCGGCACTTCCAGCACCGTGTGCCCGCTCTCCGTCTTGATCACTATCTTCGTCGCGTTCCCTTCATGGATGAGCTTTTTCACTTTGCTCATCAATTCTTCCCCGGAAACTGTGAACTCTTCTCGGTATTCCTTTTTCATTTCTGTTCGCTCCAGCCATAAAGTCTCAGCGCATTCCCTCGCAGCACCATGACGGCAATTTCTTCAGCGCGTGCCCGCGTGATTTCACGGTCCCGCATCATGCCCGTAAGCGCGATGGCCAGCGCCTCGCGTGCCGAATTCGTCGTTTGCCAGCCGATTTCCTCCCACCCAATTTCCGGAGTCCCGGGTGAAAGGTCCGTGCCGAAGAGGATTTTTTCCGGATACCATTCCAACCAGTAGCGGATCACGCGGCTCAGCTCGCGCGTGGGCACGAGCCAGGTCTGCTCGGAAAAATCCGCGTACACGTTTGGCTTCATCAGCAGTGGCGCGATTGCCTGCGTGAAGGGCCCCGCGCCGCCGTGCAGCATGACGAAACGCGTCCGGCGCAGCGCAGGATCATCGAAAACCGATTCGAGCAGCAACGGATTCGCTCCGGCCAATTCAAAATAGTTCCCGCATCCCACCCCCGTGTGAATGTGCACGGGCAGTCCAAGCGTCCCGGCTTCCGTGGCCATTCGCCGAAAAAGAAAATCCTGAAGCTTTTTGTATTCGGCATCGCCCGGGACGCCGCCGCGAACGAAGCGGGCGTAGATGCTCGCGGCCTCGGGCTCCGCAGCGGGTTCGAAATCCAGCGAGCGAAGATACGCGGCCTCGAATTTGATCGCCACCGCACCTTGTTTTTTGTGATCCGCGATTGTGGGCACGACGACCTGCGAAACATACTCCTTGAGCGTCGGCGGGAGCTGCACAAGATGCAGCGCTTCGAGATACCGTTTTCGCAGCCCATCTTCGCGCGCGAAAAATATATTTCTGTCTGGAGTTGCAGCCGCCAAGCGTTCGTTGGCTAGCGGAAATAGCAGCGCATCTTCAAACGGTACCCAGCGAAAATGCGGCGGTGCGAGCCCGCGCCCGAGCGCCACGCGATTGGCAAGCTCCGTCTCAATGCCCAGCCGCCCGAGGACCCAGTTGGCGTAGTTATCGCCTTCCTCGGTTCGCTTCGCATTCTTGGTGGCCAGCAGTTCGCGAACATGCTCCGGCGCGGCATCATCGTATTTGTACTCGTACAGGGCTTTCCACGCGGCGATAAATTGCGGATTCTCCGGACGTCCTGTAAGCGTGGGCTTCGTCGGCTCGAGCGGCTCGCAGGGCAGCGCGTCGTATTCGTCGTCCATTTCGCCCGGCGCGACGAGCCGTGGCGGGTGCGAATGATTGTCAATCGCCGGAATTGCGCGGACTTTTTCCAGCAGATCGGAATCCGCCGATTGCGCTGCCGCAAGCGGCGCTATCAAGACGAGCAGAATGATGATGCGTCTGAGCATGCGAAGTGCCCTGCGGAGAAGAATGATAGCACCGCCCGCCGGCGGCTCCGCTGCGTCAATCAGTTTTTCTTGGAGAATTGGAGTCTGCTGGCAAAATGCAAATTCAGAAGTCGAGCCGGAATCCAATCTGCGCCGCAAACGGAATGCCGACCGTCGTTCCGGGCCCGAAGAAGTCTCCGAGCGCTCCCGCCGGAACGCGAAGTTGATTCAAGTTGGTAATCGGCGTGGTTGTCGTGCAGGCGGCGTTGGTGCAGACGTCCGTGATGTTCCCTGCCTGCACTTCGTTTTGTGGCACCGGCAGCGCTGCGACATTAGTCACAAAATTCGCACCGGGATTATTGCGGTTAAACAAATTAAAGAACTCAATGAACGGAGTCGCGGAAATCCGCTCGCGAAATTTGATCGGCCGGCTTACGCGCAAGTCCGCCTGGATGTATGGCGTCCCACGAAATTGATCGAGGTTCGTCGAAACGCCGTTGACCACCGCGCGATTGTCGAACGAATCCCCCAGTCCGTTTACCGGCACGCTGGTGGTGAGCGTGAATGGCCGCGCGCTCTCCGCCTGCGTCAGCGTGGTAAGTTCGAAACCACCCGGCGCATGTAGCGTCCCCGCCAGCACGAAGCGGTGCGTCACGTCTTCCCCCGACGGCCCGTAATCGCCCTTGCCGAACGCGTTGAGAGGATTGCATACACCGTTGACGTAATCGAAAAGTTCGCCCAGCACGCAGCCCCACGTCTCCGCGCTCGAGAGCGTATAATTCATCACCAGGCTGAATCTCCGCGACATGTTCCCTTGCAGGTGGAGTGACATCGCGTCGTATCTCGAACGGTTGTCCGTGCGGAACACCGTCACGCTCGGCGCCGTCGCGGCAATCGTGAAGCCCGCTTCATACTGATACCGCCGGTAAGCGTGATTCCCTTCCTCGTGCGTCCAATCCGCGCCCGCGCTCCAATCCTGATTGAACGCGTGCTGCACGCCCGCCGTCACGTGCAGCGCATACGGAGTCTTGTAATGCGGATCAATTAGCGCGCCCGGCGAGGCCGCTGGCAGACACCCTGGATCGCCTGGGATCACACACGTTCCCGGCGCAGTATTCACCGCCTGAAGTGCCGTCACCCATCCGCTTTGCGCCAGGTCGTTGTAATACAGTCCGAATCCCGCCCGAATCACCGTCCGTTCTGATTGGCCCGGGGCATAAACGATGCCGATCCTCGGAGCAATCGCGCCGCGATAATCCTGGGGTGCGCTGGACACCAGCGGATTGCTCAGCGCGCGTAGCGTGAGTAGCGCGGGATTTTGCAACTGGCTCCGCCCCGAAGCGCGGAAAAGCCCGAACGTCGTGTCATAGCGCACTCCATAGTTCAGCGTGAAGTGCGCGCGAATCTTCCACGAATCCTCCACATAGAGCCCCAATCGCTGCACGTTCTGCACGAAGCTGCCGTCGCCTGCGGGCGTCGTCACGCACGTGGTGTTGGGAGTCGCGAGCGGCAGCGCGGGATCCTGCCCTTGATTGCAAATCAGGTCCGCGGAAAATTGCTTCGGGTTGCCGATGTAGTCCGCCGGATTCAATTGAAACGTCGTCAGCGTTTCCTGCGTGGCCGTCAGCGCTCCGCTTAGCACCGGCTCATGAATAAAACTCACGCCGAAGCGCGGAGTGTGCCGCCCGGCGCGGATCACGTCGTATCGCACTTGATATTTTTCCTGGTTGCGCAAAATTGGAAATGCCGTGATGGGCGTGATGAACTGGTTGTCGCCGAAAGTCTCGAGGCCGGAGATCGTGCTCGATGTCGAGGTGAATGGAAACGCCAGCGCGAACCCCAGCTGCGAATTGCGCGATTCGGTCAGGTGCAGTCCGCTCGCGCCGACGACAAGACTCCCCTCCCACTCCGGGCTGAAAGTGAATTCATTGCTGATTGCCAGGTTCATGTAGTTGTTGTGCGATTCCGCGCCCGTCGCGGGCAGCGCCGCCTGCTGCACCAGCGCGTTGCGCGTCGTGTAATCGTCCGAAGCGGCGCGCAGAAACCACCGCGAGCGCTCCGACTGCGCCCAGTCCAGCCGCATCGTCGAAAGATAGTCGAGGAACGGCACCGCCACGCTCGTCGGAACGGCGATCGAATTCGCCCCGGGGATCAGTCCCTGCGACGCCAGCGATGCCAGCTCGTTGAATTGCGCGAGGCTCGCGGGACTGTACGCCAAGCTCGCGTTCTCATGCACGTATTCGAACGAGGCGAAGAAAAAGAGCTTGTCGCGCTGAATGGGGCCCCCGATCGTGCCTGCATAATTCTGCCGCGAAAAAGGCTGCTTCGGATTGGGAGCCGGATTGTCTATCGGGAACCGCGCATTGAGCGCAGCGTCGCGCACGAAAATGGCCGCGTCGCCATGCCATTCGTCCGTTCCCGCCTTCGTCGTGATCACCACCGATCCCGCGGTCGTGCGTCCCGTGTCGGCGTCTTCCAGCGCCGTGCGCACGGCGAACTCCTGAATCGCATCGGGCGAAAAATTCTGGAGGAAGCCTCCGATGTAGTCATCGGAATTGTCCGCGCCATCCACGGAAACCTCGTTGTTGAGCCCGGAACTCCCGCCCGTGGAAACCGCAGTGATGCGCGCTTTGGTGGGATCGGAAGGCTCCACGGGTTCCGTCCCGGGCGCAAGATACGCGATGTTGGCGAAGCTCCGCCCCGCCAGCGGCAGCGTCTCCAGGTCCTGCGCCGTGACCGTGGCCTGGTGCACGGCCGTGGAAGTATCCAGCGGCTGCGTGGTGATGGAACCTTCGCCATCCACTATGACCTTCTCCTCCAACGGCGCCGGCTGGAGTTTCACCGCCAGCTCGCGCACCGCGCTGACCACCACCGTGACTTCGGCCCGC
The DNA here is from genome assembly GCA_050747245.1 of Candidatus Acidiferrales bacterium. Lineage (GTDB taxonomy): Bacteria > Acidobacteriota > Terriglobia > Acidiferrales > UBA7541 > JBOGNO01. The sequence continues at coordinate 107,791 of JBOGNO010000012.1, read as the reverse complement.
GCCTCCGCGAATCCTTTCGCGCTCACCGTCACGATGTACTCTCCCGGCGTCAAATCGTCAAACCGAAATTCCCCTCGCGCATTGGATGTAGCGTCCCGTTCAAATCCAAAATCCGGCGCGCGCACAACGATCTTCGCCGCGGGAACCACCGCCCCGCTCGCATCCACCACCGTGCCCGTCAAGCTGCCCCGAAACACTTGCGCGCCCGCGGACCTTGCAATGAGCAGACACACGGCTGCGAGGAGAAAAAAATGCCGTGGCTTAAAATTGCCCTGGGTTCGGATGGTTTACTCCGACTTCTTGGATTCCGGCCGGAGCAGCAGTGCCGCCGAATTGATGCAGAAACGCAGCCCGGTGGGCTGGGGTCCATCGTCGAAAACGTGGCCCAGATGCGCATCGCACCGGCTGCACTTCACTTCCGTGCGCGTCATTCCGTGGTCCATGTCCTGCTTGAGTTCGATATTCCTCGCCTCCAGCGGCGTCCAAAAGCTCGGCCATCCGCTCCCCGAGTGGAACTTCGCCGTGGAAGAAAATAGCGGTTGCCTGCAACAAATGCACACATATGTTCCGGGCGTTTCTTCATCCACGTAAGCGCCCGTGAAGGCAGCTTCAGTTCCCTTCTCCCGGGTCACCCAGTACTGCTCTTTCGACAGCTCTTTCAGCCACTCCGCGTCCGAACGTGATTTTTTGTCGCTCATTTTAGCCATTCCCGGGAATCCTATTGTCCTGCCCGCATCCCTTGGCGGGCCGATATTAAAAGTTTACCACGAACGCGAAGTACTATTGCGCCCGGCTCTTCCGCTTTTTATCCTTTTCCCATGACCCCTTCCAACGGTACCGCTGCGCGCATCAAGGGCCAGCGGCGCAGCAAGCGCCTCCAGCTCGAAGTCCCACTTCAGGTTTACAGCCGCCTGGCAGACGGCACTCCCGTTCGCGGCGACTCGCAAACCCTTAACGTTAATCTATTCGGCGCACTCATCACCCTGAATTTTGCCGTGCACGTCGGGCAGACGCTTATCCTCACAAACGCTCGCACCCAGGAAGAGCGCGAATGTCGCGTCGTCTTCGTTGGCCGTGAACGTAGAGGCATCCGCGAAGTGGGTGTCGAATTCCCTCATCCGGCCGACCAGTTCTGGCATGTGTACTTCCCGGTCCCTGGTCAGAAGCCGTATCGCCGCCTGAATCGCTAGCTCTCGAATTTCCGCTTGACCCCGCTGCCCGTCGCGCGTACCTTGGGCGCATCTCGGCCGGTTCTGCTTTACTTGGGAGGTGGCGCATGCAACGACCCACGGGCGTGACCATTTTGGCAGTTCTGGCATTCCTTGGGGCAGCGTGTACGCTGTTGGTCGGATTCGCCATGCTCGTCGGCGGGGCCGCCTTCTCGCGAATGTTGTCTGCTTCTCCGGGCGCGGCCATGCTCGCTGGCATGGGAGCGGCACTCGGAGTCGTCTGCCTCCTTTTCGCCGTCCTATATCTCGCCATCGGCGTGGGTCTTTGGAAGCTGAAGAATTGGGCGCGCGTCCTGACTCTCGTCCTCACCGCGATTGGATTGGTTTTCGCCGTCCTTGGCCTGTTTCCCGTGGTGATGCACTTCAATATCTTTGCCCTCATCTGGCAGCTCTTTATCTGCGCCATTTACGTCATCATCATCATGTATCTCCTGAAGCCGCACGTGAAGCAAGCTTTCGGCGCATAGCGCTTTGTTCGTATTGCGTTTTGCGCTTCGTCCCGAGGGCGGTCGCACCCTTGGCGTCCTGGCTGGTTCTGCGGGACAAGCGATCTGCATTTTGATTCTGGGGTCCGAGACGTAAGATATGCAACGCCCAATCGGCGTTACCTTCATTGCCTGCATCTTTCTTCTCGGCGCCTTGCTCCTGATGTTCAACGCGTTGCAGATGCTGTTTGATCCCCGGCTCCTCGCGCGCATTGCCGCCTCCAGTTCGCGCGGCGGACCGCCCGTGCCCGGAATGGGCTCGGCCATCGGAACCATCCTTCTGGTTGCGGCGGGGATAGCTGCCCTGAACGCCATCGGTTTATGGATGCTCAAGAATTGGGCCCGCATACTCTCCATCTGCATTTCAGCAATCGTTCTGGTCCTTGCAATCCCCGAACTGTTTCTGGATCTTTCGAATCCCATCGCGCTCTTGGGAGCGTTGCTGAGGATCATAATTTCGCCCATCATCATCGTTTATCTACTCAATCCGCGCGTGAAGCAGGCTTTCGGCGTTTAATGCCTCACTCCTTCTCTGAAACTTCGTGCCTGCGTGGCTAATTCTCCGACGAACAATCCCGCGCGCCATAAATTTGCGACGCCCCAAGCGCTGTAACCGACAATTCATTTGTCACTCGCCCTTTGCCTCGGCAGAATGGGTAGCTCTCGATACATCCGTGCCTACAGGAACCACTCGCGCATGAAAGTCCTGGTCACCGGCGGCGCTGGATACATCGGCAGCCATGCGGTTCGCGAACTCGCGCGCGCGGGTCACGAGCCGGTCATTTACGACAACCTCTCGACCGGCTATCGCGAATTCACGCGCGGCTTCGAATTCATCGAAGGCGGCCTGGAGGACACGGAAACGCTCGCGCGCGCCCTGCGCGGCGCGGAAGCCATCATGCATTTTGCCGCTTTCATCGAAGCGGGTGAATCCGTCGCCAATCCCCGAAAATATTTTCGCAACAACTTCGAAGGCTCCATCCACCTCCTCGAAGCCGCCTCCAACGCGGGAGTTCATCGTTTCATCTTTTCTTCGACAGCCGCCGTGTACGGCATTCCCGAAACCACTCCCATTCCGGAAACGGCGCGGCTGCAACCTATTAATCCCTACGGCGCTTCCAAACTCGCCGTCGAATACGCCCTCGATGCCTTTCGCATCGCCCGTGGCCTGTCTTTTGTCTCTCTGCGCTATTTCAACGCCGCCGGCGCCGATTCGAGCGGCGAAATCGGCGAATCTCACCAGCCCGAATCCCACTTGATCCCCAACGCCCTTGCCGCGGCGGTCGGATCGCGCCCCGCGCTCGCGATTTTTGGAAACGACTATCCCACTCCCGACGGCACCTGCATCCGCGATTACATTCATGTGAGCGATCTCGCGCAAGCTCACGTCCTCGCGCTCGATTACTTGTCCGGTGGCGGAGATTTCCGCGCCCTCAACCTCGGCACCGGCCGGGGCTACTCAGTCCTCGAGATCGTGAAGGCCGCCGAACACATCACCCGCCGCAAATTGCCCGCCACGATTGAGCCGCGCCGCCTGGGCGATTCCCCCGTCCTCCTCGCCGACGCCTCAGAAGCCCATCGCGTCCTCGGCTGGAAGCCTTTCCACTCCCTCGACGACATGATCGGCTCCGCCTGGCGCTGGCACCAAATGAAGCAGCCAAAAAAATGAGCTCGAGTGCTGTGAGTTTTAGCTGCTTGACCCTCGATTTCCCCCCGCTATTTTACGAACTGCGTCTTGACAACTTCTGAATTTGGCGCAAACTTTGCTGCGAGCGAGGCTGCTGACCGCGAAATCTCCCGCAGTCCCCGCCAAGTTCCGGGCGCCGAGCCAAAATGGACTGGGGCTGTTTTATGATGATGACTCACATTCGGCGCTACTACAGAGCCGCTCTCGCCGGCTCCCTTCTCCTTTTTGCCGCGGGAGTATCCTTTGCACAGAGCCAACCGAACGCGCCCGCAAACCCCCCGGCGTTAATTACACAGGTGCAAGTCCACGCGAACGGCGGCAAGGTCGCTGTGGAGCTGAGTGGCAGCGGCTTCGCCAATGTTCATCCCTTCGAGTTGCACGGCCCGGAAAGAGTGGTGCTGGATTTTCCCTCGGCGTCTTATTCCGGCTCGCGGAATTTGATCGCCGGTCAAATTCCTCCGGTCCGCCGCGTGCGGCTGGGACAATCCGCCGAGGGCGTGGAACGCGTCGTGATCGACCTTGACTCTCCGGCCGCCTATCACGTTAATCCTTCCTGGAATAGCGTCACGATTCTATTTGACGCCCCTGCTCCGTCAGGAGCGAGCGCCGTAGGGCCGCCGGCTGCGCCCGCGATCCGCTCCGCTGCCGCAAAAATTCACAAGGCCCCTGCTGCACTACCTTCTTCGGCTGCACCCGCCGAAGTGAATCCCTCGCCGCCCCCGCCGGATGGTTTCTCGAACGGAATGTTGACGTTCCACGCGAAAAATCAATCCTTGCGCACGATTCTCGAAGAGATCGGGCGGATGGCTGATGTGGCCTTCCACTTCGAAAATTCAGTGGGAAATGAAATTGTTTCCGCCGATTTTCGCGGCTTCGATCTCGATGCCGCGCTCCACCAACTCCTCAAGGATTACGACGCCGAATTCGCATACGGCGCGCGCCCGGGCACGCAGGATCCTGCGCGGCTTCTCTCCGTGCGTGTTTACGCCGCGGGAAATGGGCCCGGGGTGGACGCCGCGTCGCAGGATGCTTGGAATGCCCGATCACGCGTGCTCGATGGACAAATAGCCGACGCAAACCCTGAAGTCCGTGCCCGCGCGTTTGAGGAAGCGATCCGCCGGCAGGGTCGCGATTCCACCGACGTGGTCATCCAGGCACTGCACGATTCGAGCGAGCAAGTGCGCTCGCGGGCGCTTTCCCGCGCCCTCTTTTCTGCCGTGCCCCTCCCGCAGGACGTCTTGGTGGACCGCGCTCTGAACGATGAATCGTCGAACGTGCGATTCCTCGCCCTGCAGGCCCTTCCCGCGGACCCCAGTCTTCGGTGGGTTGCCGAGCGCGCCCTTTCGGACTCCAATCCGCAGGTGGCCAGGATGGCGCAGGAACTTTTGCGCGCCATTGATGGAAATTATTCCCCCCAAAATCCCCGTTCACGGAAGCCCCCTCCCCAGGATCCCGACCTGCTCTAGTCGATAAAACCTGACCCAGCTACCTCCATAGAAGTAAGCGCAGAAGCCCGCGCATGGGACGATGGCGGTCGAAATTTGTTTTTCCCTACACGATATCTCCCCCTCAATCGTTGATACTGGTGAAGCCAATGAGCGAAAGCGAAGGCGCTTCGGCGACGCGGAAGAGTATCGAGCGGACCTACCGCGAGCGCGGGCGGGGCTTCCTGGCTTGGGCTAGGCGCCATGCCCCCGACGCGGAGACGGCCGAGGACGTCCTTCAGGATGCCTTCATTCGCGCCCTCGCCAACGTGGACGCCCTTTCCCCGGTCGAGGATCTTGCGGCGTGGATTTTCACCGCGATGCGCAACCGCCTCATCGACCTGTGGAGGGGCGAAGGTTCGAGGCGAAGGGCGGGAGTGATCGAGCTGGACGAAGACGTCCTCGAGGAGGTAGCCGCCGAGGCGGGCCTTGACCCGCAGGATCAGCTCCTGCGCAACGAGATTCTCGTCGCACTCGACGTGGCTATCGAGGCTCTGCCCGCGCCGCAGCGCGAGGTCATCCGCGCACAGGCCCTCGGCGGGGTTGCCTTCAAGGACCTCGCCGCTGCCACAGGCGTCTCGATCGATACCCTCATGGCGAGGAAGCGCTATGCGGTCCGCAAGCTCGCCGCCGCGCTCGAATATTGGATGGACGATTGATTTCAAGTTAGGAGGCATACGATGACGAATCATGACGACAGCGAGTACCGTCACAAGAGATGGTCCGAGTGGCCACGCGCGGCAAAGTTCGCGGTAATGGCCGCGGCGGCGCTCGTTTTCATTCCTTTGTTCCTCGCCCTCATGGGGGGGGTCACCATGTGGCTCTGGAACTGGCTCATGCCTGCGCTCTTCAAGTTGCCGACGATTGGATTCTGGCAGGCGGTGGGCATCCTCATCCTCGCACAGATCCTCTTCAAGGGAGGCCACATGAGGAGGGCGGGAAGGTCGAGCTGGAGGAGGGCGAGAATCCGGCGCCAGATGAGGGAAGAACGGCCCGAAGCGAATCCGCAATAACCAGCAGCGCTTCGATTCGACCCGGGCCGCTTCGGCGGCCTGGACCGTCCCCAGCCGCGTCTCAGAAAACTCGGCGCGCCAAAGAGTTTCCACACGTGAACCGGCGAAACTTCTGCGAAGCCCTTACGTAGACACAGACAATGGGAATTTCGCCTATTCTCCGCACGCTTAACTTGTACGGCCTTCTCGACTCCGTGGGCCACTCCTTGAAAAATTGTTTGTTCCGGACAAAGAATTAAGAGGAGGACGACATGAATTCAACGAAGAAGGCCGCCCGAGTCGCAGGACTTCTGTATATCCTATTTTCGATACCCGGTTTCTTTAGCCTTCTGTATGTTCCTTCCGTCCTCATTGTGTCTGGAGATGCCGCGGCTACAACCCATAACATTATGGCTTCACCCTTGCTTTTCCGTGCCGGAATTGTGGGCAATTTAATCGGCCAGGTTGGGTTTATATTTGTGGCTCTGGCTCTGTACCGCCTGTTCAAAGGTGTGGACCAAAAACAGGCTATTCTCATGGTGATATTGATTGTGGTCTCCATCCCCATCGCACTTTTGAATGAGCTCAACCAGATTGCCGTCCTGATACTTTTGAGCGGTGCAAAATTCTTGTCCGTCTTCGAAAAACCTCAGCTGGACGCCCTGGTAACGTTCTTCCTCACTTTGCATGGCAAGGGATTTATTGTGCCCGAGCTTTTTTGGGGGCTATGGCTTTTTCCCTTCGGTGTCCTTGTGTATAAGTCGCGATTCCTTCCACGCGTTCTGGGTGTCTGGCTGATAGTCGCGTGTTTTGCCTATCTGGCTGATGGTTTTATCCCGTTTTTCTTCCCAACTTCCGAACACATTGTTTCTGAGATTACGCAAGCACCCATGCTGGGGGAAGTGGCGATGATGCTGTGGCTCTTGATTAGGGGCGCAAAAGATCAGCCACTGGACGCGACGGCATGAACTGTTCCGCATTTCTGAGGAGCAAATAAGTTGGCGACCTACACCATCGACGAGTCCCAACGCAAAGCTGCAAAAGTCGTGGGATTTACCTACCTGCTTGCACTCGTGACCTCGAACATTGCTGACGTATATGTCCCTACCAAACTCATTGTGGATGGCAATGCTGCGCAAACCGCCGCCAATATCATGGCGCATGAACGGCTGTTCCGCCTTGGCATCGCCTGTGACCTGACGACCTTTGCAACTGATATCGTGCTTATCGCCGCTCTCTACGTAGTTCTCAAACCTGTAAATCGCGGACTCAGCTTGCTCGCGGCATTCTGGAGGCTGGTAGAGACCTCCATCATGGTCGTTGCCGTACTCAAAAGTTTTGATGTTTTGCGGCTCTTGAGTCGTGCCGCTTACTTGCGAACATTCGAAACAGATCGCTTGCAGGCGCTGGCGATGCTGTCCATCGGCGCGTATGGCGCCGCGTATAATGTTGGCTTGATGTTTTTTGGATTGGGATCCACAGTCTTTGCCTATTTGTGGTTTAAATCACGCTACATCCCGCGCGCATTGTCTGCCTTGGGAGTTTTTGGATCTTTGCTCTTAGCAGTCTGCATGTTTGCGTTCATCATTTTCCCCAACCTTGCCGACGTCGTCGGGGCGTGGTGTTTCGTGCCTATCGCGATTTTCGAACTAACCATGGGCTTTTGGCTTCTGATTAAGCCGTTACCCCAACCCGACCAGCCGAGCCCGATAAGCTAGGCGGCTGAGCATATTCCAAAGGAGCAAAGAATGGCAATTTACTCCGTCGATGAATCACAACGCAAAGCTGCACCAGTCGCGGGATTGGCTTACCTCATCACGTTCGCGACGGTCGTCTACGTCAATTTCGGCATCCACGACCGTCTGATTGTCGAGGGCAATGCCGCGGAAACCGCTCGCAATATATTGGCGCATGAAGGGCTCTTTCGTGTCGGTATCCTCGGCGACCTCATTTACTGCGCAGGCGTGGTAGTACTCCTCACAGCGCTTTACGTGATTCTCAGGCCGGTCAGTCGGGGCCTCGCCTTGCTTGCAGCGTTCTGGAGGCTCGTATGGGTCTTGATGTGGTTGGTGATGACGCTCCATCTCTTTGACGCTCTGCGGCTCCTCAGTGGCGCCGGTTACTTGCGAGCATTTGAACCGGAGCAATTGCAGGGTTTGGCGAGGCTCTATCTTGGCACGCGTTTTGACTACTACTACGTTGGCTTGCTGTTTGGTTCATTGGCATCGACAGTCTGCGGCTACCTGTGGTTCAAGTCCCGTTATATCCCTCGAGCGCTGGCTATTTTCGGCGTGGTCTCGTCTGTATGGTGTGTGGCGTGTACCCTCGTTTTCTATATTTTCCCTCACTTCGACACGATCGTGAATCTGTGGTGGTTCGATACGCCTATGGGTCTATTCGATATTGCAACGAGTTTTTGGCTTCTCTTTAAGGGATTACGCCAACGGGATCAGCTGAGCCCGATTAAATAATCTGTAGCGTCGCGGCCCCTCGCCCCAATGAGTGTAGAATGAGGTCCGTTTCTGGGGTCAAAAAGGAGATTCCCGTTACATGGAGAAACGTATGATACAGCCGCGAATCTGCCAAACCCTTATTGTCGCAACCGCCAGTCTTTTTCTTATGGCAACTGCAACCGCAAACTTATCAGCGCAAACAAAACCGCCTGTCCCGATAAAGAATGTTGTCCTGGTTCATGGCGCCTGGGCCGATGGTTCATGCTGGTCCAAAATAATCCCTTTGCTCGAGGCCAAAGGGCTGCACGTTGTGGCAGTGCAGAACCCGCTCACGTCGCTGGCCGACGATGTTGCCGCCGTCAAACGAGCCATCGCGTTGCAGGAAGGCCCGGTACTGCTGGTTGGCCATTCCTACGGCGGGGCAGTCATCACGGAAGCGGGCAACGATCCCAAGGTCGTCGGGCTGGTGTACGTCGCGGCGTTCGCTCCAGCGGAAGGCGAGTCGGCAGCTTCCACGGGCCATGCCTATCCGCCCACACCGCTTCTCAGCGAACTCCGGCCTGATGCGGAGGGATTTCTCACCATTACTCCTAAGGGGGTGGCGGAAGACTTCGCGCAGGACCTGACACCGGGTGAAATACGGCTTGTCACGGCAACACAGGGACCTATATCGGGCGGCGCTGCTTTCGGCGGAAAAATCACCCAAGCCGCATGGAAGTACAAACCAACATGGTTCGTCATCGCCTCCAACGATCGCGCAATTCCTCCTGACCTGGAAAAGGCCGAAGCTGCCGAGATGAAAGCGACTTCCATCACACTCGCTTCCAGCCACCTACCCATGCTGTCACATCCGAATGAAGTGGCGGCGCTGATCGAGCAAGCCGCGGCGCAGGGTGGGACGAAGTAGCATCCCGGCCGAGTAGCTTACACGCCCTCGCATCCTCTCACAGGAAATAGCCATGGATGTAATCAGCCAAAAACTCTAGCGACGAAATCACCCCTCTGACCCCCAGAAGAGCTGAAGATGAACAGCATACCCCACCCGCCCGCTGACCAGAGCGAGGAAGTTCGCCAGTTCCCATACTTAACTGTGCGCTCCGGTGCCTCTGCTCACGGAAGCTCCACAATCGTCACCACGCCCTCGTCCAGAATCGCAAGCCGATGGCCGTCAGGACTCATAGCAAAGTTGAAATCCAAGTGGTAATTGGTCTCCGTCGGGATCGATGAGAGTTCGTTTCCAGTCTGATCTAGAACCAGAATTCGCCGCGCAACCACGTGCCCGCTAATATCGAGGCTAGGATGCGCGCCGCGCACCGTAATCACCATAAATGCGAAACGGTCGTAGCGTTCGTCGGTCGCTATTTTATTGGGGTCGATCTTTTCGTGCTTGGGCGCTTCCTTGGAGAACTTGACTTGCCCATCGACGCCAACGAGCTCTACCTTGAACGGCCCGTGGAGGGTAATGCCGATCTTAAGAAAAACCTCATCATTGAGGATGTGGGCCATGGCTCCTCGGCCCAACTTGGGAAATTCCTCGTAATGATCCACGTCGCAAAATGGGAAGCGAACCATCAGGTCGTCATCTCTATCGTAAAACGGCCAATACGCGAACCTATCCGTGATTTGTTCCGCCCAAAACGCCATCTGGGAACATGTCCGCACAACACGCGGAGGAGAAGAGGATGCATCCAGAATTGTGTACGTAGAGCGATCGCGTCCCCCAACAAGTGGCTCAACTCTGAGGACCAGCGTCCGGCGACTACCCGACTGGCTGATAAAGCAATTCCCGGCGGGACAAGGTACTACAGGCCGCCAGGCCGCGTCCTTCTTGCCGCTCTCATTTTCCGAAAAGATCTGAAGTGTATCGTTAGCCCGAGCGAAGATTTGGTCGTCCGGGCCCAGGTAAAATCCGTTCCTGTACCAATCGTTTGTCGGCAGATCGAGGGAAAGGTCCAGCTTGCCTTCGGCAGCGAATCGCAGAATACGGAAGGAGCGTCCGGGATGTTCCCCCGTGGCTAAGGCGTAGCCCTCGCGCACCGTGAATCCGACCAAAACACGCCCTTTGTGGTCCAGCTTCAGATTTGGCCAATATATATGTCCAAATGATTGTGGCCCATTGGGGACCGGCTGCCAGCCGTAGTCTTCGAGTTTGATCCTTGTGATTTTCGGCGTCTGCGACTGAGCATAAGCATGTGAACACGCATAGATGATTAGCAAAAAACACCGAGTCATGGTCCACGACAAACTTCGAGGCATCAGCTACGGCTCCCTGGTGCGCCCGGACCCATTGGCACACTCCCGCTGGCACAAAAAACCCCGGTCCGGCCAGAAGCGTCTCGCATCATTCTCGAACCAATCCTCAAGCTGTGAGATTAGAAAAAAGAGTCATGAGCCTCGCACCGGAAATCGCCAGACGGCCAGTAAGGAGCTTGAATAGTTCTGTCACCCTTCTTTCGGTAAGGCGTTTGCTCTCCTCTAGTTCCGTATTTTACCACTTTAATTGACTCTAAGGGACAGTCACCCTTACTAGTTTTGGTACTTTACTTGCCATCACACATGTGCTACAATTAGCCACCAAATTAGGGCAATTGGCCGCGGCGGGGAAACTTCCCCGCCCTTCTGTTATCATGCCCCGGAGGTCACTTCTAATCGAGACACACCCAGAAACAAGACTCGACTTAAGTCATTGAAAACAAAGGATGAAGCCAAATCCTAATCGAGACACAAATGCCATTTGAGAATTCCAATCCTTCGAGCCGCCGCGACGAAACCTCAGCGCGAATGCTGTCCTCCCGGGAGCAGCCCGCAAATCTCCGCGTCTCCGTAATCTCCGCGGCCAATTCCCCGCCTCCAAGTGGCAAAAATCAATCGCTACACCAAATTATTGATTGCAATGTTAACTCACCACAAATCAACAACATCCAAAAAATCAATCGCTACAAAAATGCGCTTTTTGCATCCCGATGCCGTCTATCGGGACGTCATTTTCCGAACGAGTGCCAGTACCCCCAACTGCCCCCCCTCGATGCAACGCAACTCCGCCGCCGTACGTAGTACCATCGAGGGGCAGAGACGAAAACTCAATGAACTCAGGGAGCGATGAACATAGCTACTGACAAAAACGGTACCGCGATTCGCACCGAAGGCGTTTCTCGCCAATACAAAATGGGCGAGGAGTTGATCCGCGCGGTGGATGATGTCTCGCTTGAAATCCGCGCGGGAGAATTCGTCGCCTTGCTCGGCAGCTCCGGCTCCGGAAAATCTACGTTGCTCAATCTTGTTGCCGGCCTCGACCGTCCAACCTCCGGAAAAATTTTCGCCCTCGGCAAAAATCTCGCGGAGATGAGCTCCGACGATCTCGCCCGCCACCGCTGCCAGACTGTGGGGATGGTCTTTCAAGCGTTCAATCTATTGCCGCGCATGACCCTTCAGGAAAATGTTGAGCTGCCGCTGCGCTTGGCGGAGATCCCACGCACGGAGCGCGCCGCGCGCGTCAAAGAATCTCTCGCGCGCGTCCGCCTCGAAGCGCGCCAGCGCCACCGCCCCACCGAACTTTCCGGCGGCGAACAGCAACGCGCCTCCCTGGCCCGCGCCCTCGTCAATCGCCCCGCGATTTTGCTCGCCGACGAGCCCACCGGCAATCTCGATAGCGTGAACGGCGAGCAGATCATGCTTCTCTTCCGCGAAATCAACGAATCCGGAATGACCGTCGTGCTGGTCACGCACGAGCGCGGGCTCGCGGAACGCTTTGCGCACCGCATCGTCACGCTCTCCGACGGGCGCCTCGTGAGCAACGGAGGAAAATCGTGAAGGCTGGAGATCTCGCGGAACTCGCGGCGCGGAATTTACGCGAGGCCGTGCTCCGCAATTCGCTCACCACTCTGGGAATCGCTGTGGGCGTCGCCTCGCTCGTGGCCATGCTCTCTCTCGGAGTCGGATTGCAGCAGCTCGCTTCGGCGCGCCTCGAAAAATCCGGATTGTTCGACGCCGTGTTCGTCGCGCCGAAAATTAATTTCCGCGGCTTCGGCCGCGCGATGAATGCGAACCCCGCCGCGCCGCCCGAGGAGCCCCGCCCGCTCGACGAAGACGCGCGCCAGGAAATCTCCCGGCTTGCCAACGTCACCGAGGTCTATCCGCAAATCCGCTTTCTCAGCGAAATCCGCTACAACGATGCGCCGTATGCCACCATGGTCTCCGGCGTGCCTGAATCGCAGAAAGCCAGCGGCGCGTTTGACGGCATGACCGGAAATTTTTTCTCCGGGCCCGAGGCCGATGAAGCAATTCTCCAAATCGAATTTGCCAAGGAGCTTTCCGATAAGCCGCCAACGCTGATTGGAAAAAAAGTTGTGCTGCGATACGCGGAGCGCCAGGCGCTGCCTCCGGATTCGCAATCGAATGGAGCAAAATCCGGGTCCGCCGACGCGAAAACTTCTGGCGGCCAGGCTGCGAACACGGGCGCCGGATTCTCCATCGTCCCAAAGGAAAAAACGCTGCGCATCGTCGGCATTATCGAAACGGATCCCGGCGTGGGCGGAGGAGGATTCGGCGGAGGCCGCTTGATGATCCCACTCGCGCTTGCCGAACAATTGCGCACCGCGCAGGCGAGCGACCTGCGCGACATAGTGAACGGCCGGTCCAAGAATCCCGGCTACGGCAATCTGACGGTGCGCGTGAAGAGCCCCAAGGACGTGCAGGCCGTCGAGGACGCTGTGAAAAACATGGGCTTCGCGGCCTTCTCCCTGCTCGACGCCGCTCGCGGATTGCGAACTTTTTTTACCGTGCTCGATTTATTGCTTGGTATTTTCGGCAGCCTCGCTCTGGCCGTCGCTTCTCTCGGAATCATCAACACCCTGGTGATGGCCATTCTCGAAAGGCGGCGTGAAATCGGCGTTTTGAAAGCTCTCGGCGCCGCGGACCGTGACGTGCGCCGCCTCTTTTTCGCCGAAGCCGGCGCGATGGGAATTTTCGGGGGCATTCTCGGCGTAGGACTCGGATGGCTGATCGGCCGCGCACTCACCGGGGGCACGAATTTTTATCTGCACCAGCAAAATCTGCCTAGTGTCCAGGTTTCCGCCGTACCGTGGTGGCTCGCGGCCGGCGCCATCGCTTTTTCCGTCGTCGTGAGTCTCGCCGCGGGACTCTATCCGGCGGCGCGGGCCGCGCGCCTCAATCCGGTCGAGGCGCTGCGGTATGAATAATTTCCGCCGCGCCGCGGCGGCCGCCTTCATCGGTTTATTTTTGCAACTGATTGCGCCTTCAATAGCCGCCGCGCAGGCCACCGGACGCGCGGAATGTCTGGCCATGCGCAGCGCGTTTCTCGCGCGCGACGTGAAATTTTGCGCGCTCTTGCCACCCGGCTACGACGCGGATAAAACGCAGCGCTTTCCCGTGCTCTACGATCTGCACGGCATCGGCGACAACGAGCAGAGCCTAGTGCGCTCCGGGGCCTTCAACGTCATCGAGGATCTCTGGGAAAAACACACCATCGGCGAATTCGTGATCGTGACGCCGGACGCGGACAGCAGTTTCTACGTCGATTCGCACGACGGCAGGACGCGCTACGAAGATTTTTTCATGCGGGAATTTCTTCCGTTCATCGAAAAGCGTTACCGCATTCTGCCGGGAAGAATGAACCGCGGAATCAGCGGGATTTCCATGGGCGGCTACGGAGCTTTGCATTTTGCGTTCAAATATCCGGATCGTTTCGGCGCCGTGAGCGCACACAGCGCTTCGCTGATGGAAAAACCTCCGGTGAGTGCGGTATCAGATCAGGCCGCCTCGATGCAACTGCGATTTCTGGGACGTGTGTTTGGATTGCCTCCTGATGCGGCGTTCTGGGCCCGCAACAGCCCCTTCACGCTGGCGCGCACGCGGCTGCGTCCGGGCGAGCTGCAAATTTATTTTGATTGCGGATCGGAGGATGACTACGGATTCGATGCCGGAGCGAAAGCGCTGGACAAGCTGCTGACCGCGCGAAAAATCCCGCACGAGTTTCACATCTACCCCGGAAAGCACGATTGGATTTATTTTGCGTCGCATCTGCCGGCCTCGCTCGCATTTCATTCCCGCGCGTTTGGATTGACGACCGCGCATTGAGCGAGCGGCGATGGATAAAATGTGCAAGACCAATCGGCGTCGCGAATTAACGCCGCCGGATCAGAACCAGAAGCGCAAAAGGCAGTTGAGATATTCGCGAGGATGATTGCAATCCAATCGCCGCGTCATCCCGTGGCTAGTATTCTCAGGCCAGTACTGGATGGCCAACTTGGCTTCCGATTTTTTGGGTCCGGACGATTCAAACTCTTGACATCGCAACGCTTGCGCCCCACAATTTCCAAACCGCGCGAGTTGCTTCAGGTGGTTTGCTCAAGTTTGCCAAGCAAGGCTGTCTGGTTGGGAGGAAGCATGAAATTCTCAAGAACTTGGATGCTTTCAATACTCTTCTCCGTAGTTGCCGCTGCTTGTCTCCTGCGGGTCTCGGCAGTCGCGCGGCAAAACGAAGCCTCGGCCCGCGACGGGTTTCAGACCGTGGCGAGACTGCTTCCGACCAAGGGTGCTGGACCAACTTTGCGAGCCTCCACGCGAAAGGACGCTGCCGCAGCGCCGGCGCCAAAGCCAAGCGGGGCGTTTGGAGATCTTCCGCTCGCATTCGAAGAGAACCGCGGCCAGTCCGACTCACGCGTGAAATATCTTGCGCGGGGCAAGGGCTACACGCTTTTTCTAACGCCCGGCGAATCAGTGATGTCACTGCGATATGCACCTGCAAATTCGAAGGAGGAGTCAGACGCGAAACTGGGAGCAAATTTATTTCCCGCGAAAAATGAGGCACCGAAATGGTCGCAGGCAGTTCTTAAATTGCAGCTTGCAGGCGCGTCGCAGAATACGCAGATAACGGGAGCGGAAAAACTCGAAGGGATCACGAATTATTTTATCGGGAATGAGCCGGCGAAGTGGCATACAGGAATTCCAAACTACCGCAAAGTGATTTATCGCAACGCGTACCCGGACATTGATATCGCGTACTACGGCAATCCGGGAATGTTGGAAACGGATTTTGTTGTCGCGCCCGGAGC
Source organism: Candidatus Acidiferrales bacterium (assembly GCA_050747245.1). Taxonomy (GTDB): domain Bacteria; phylum Acidobacteriota; class Terriglobia; order Acidiferrales; family UBA7541; genus JBOGNO01. The sequence continues at coordinate 92,388 of JBOGNO010000012.1, read as the reverse complement.
AGACCCGCGCGCGATTGCCTGGCGCGTGAAGGGCGCGGAGAAAATACACATAGATGAAGCGGGCGATGTCGTGCTGGAAACGAGCGCAGGGGCAGTGTGCTTGCACAAACCCATCGTGTATCAGGAGATCGCGGGCGCGCGGCGCGAAATTGCGGGCAACTATTTATTGCGCGGAAAAGATGGCGTAGCGTTTTCGGTCGGGGCCTACGACAAGAAGCAGCCGCTCATCATCGATCCCACGCTGGTCTTTTCAACTTATCTGGGTGGAAGCAACGCCATCGGCGATGCGGGCCAGGGCATTGCGGTCGACAGTCTTGGGCAAGCTACCGTCACGGGGTTCACGAATTCGGCGGATTTCCCGCAGGGGAGCACGCCGGTACTGCACGCGAACTCAACCATCGGAGGGGGTCAGGATGCGTTCGTGACGAAATATAACGCAGCAGGGTCCGCCTTCATTTTTTCGACATTTTTAGGAGGCTCCGGGACCGACCAGGGAAACGCTGTCGCCCTGAATACGACAACCGGCGATATTTTGGTCACAGGATTCACCCAATCGACAAACTTTCCAACGCTGAATCCTCTCGCGGGACAACAAACGCTGAACGGGTTTTCTGCGGGGTTCCTCACCAAAATCAAGGCGGATGGCTCGACGCTTTTATTTTCGACATACCTGGGAGGCAATGGCAGCGACACGGCAAATGGCGTAGCCGTGGACAACATTGGGGACGCCTACCTAGTGGGAACGACTAATTCCACGAACTTCCCCAATGTGGCGGCATTCCAGGCCACCCTGAATGGCAGTTCCAATGCGTTCGTAACGAAAATCAAAGGAGATGGCTCGGCGATCATTTATTCGAGTTTCCTTGGGGGAAACCTTTCTGATTTCGGCAACGCGATCGCGGTCGATCCGTCAGGAAATGCGTACGTAACAGGAGACACAAACTCAACTGTATTTAATCTCAAGAATCCGATTCAGGGCACATTCGGTGGCGGGTCTGACGACGCTTTCGTGGCCGAGGTGAGCTTTACGACGACACCTTCTCCCCAATCTTCTCTGGTCTATTCCACATATCTAGGCGGCAGCGCGTCAGACCTTGGTAATGGAATCGCTGTAGATTCGAACGGAACTGCCTACGTAACCGGATTTACGCAATCATTGGATTTTCCGCAAAATCTGGGCACTCCCTCTCTTCAGGCGCCGGATGGATTCGACGCATTCTTAGCGAAAATCGCGCCGAACGGGGCCTCGCTAGCATTCGCGACTTACTGGGGGAGCAGCATTGGCGGTACGTTAGGCTCAAGCATCGCGCTCGACTCTTCGAAGAACATCTTCGTGGGCGGGCAAGTGTTTGCAGGAGATTTGCCCACGCGGGACCCCCTGCAGACGGCCCCAGTGACCAATTCATTCGCGGGGATGGGATTCATAACGGAATTCCTTAATAACGGCTCGGATTTTGCGTTTTCCACATATCTCGGCGGGAGCACCGGGTTCTGCTCTGGCACCCAAGTTCAAGCCCTTGCCATCGACCCGACTAACAATATTTACGTTGCCGGTACGGTATGTCAGCAACTCGACTTTCCGACCGTTAATCCAAAGCAGGCAAGCCTGGGAAGTACATTCCCGGTGAGCAATGCCAACGCGTTTGTCTCCAAGATTTCGCCGACGAGCTCCGCGGGCGCTTCCGTTTATCCGGCTTCATTGAACCTGGAGAGTGTACAGATCGGAAGCTCGTCGAGTTCGCAGACGGCGACGCTGCAGAACGGGACGAATGTACTAACGGTGAACAGCGTATCGCTCACGGGACCCAATGCGAGCGATTTCACGCTTGTGCATTCCTGCGGGCCGACGATGCAGCCCAACGTGACTTGCCAGCACATCGTCACTTTCAAACCGACGGCAGGCGCCGCGGGCACGCGCACGGCTTCAGTGGTTATCAATGATTCGGCGGGCATACAGAACATTTCGCTCACCGGCAACGCGACAGCCGCGCCACCTCCGCCGACGCTGGGCACGATTTCACTCGCTCCCAGCCCGGTGCCGGCATTCCCAGCTACGGAAGTGGGGACGACGAGCGCGGTCTTTCAGAATGTGACGGTGACAAATACAGGAACTGTAGCCGTGCAACTGCAAGGCTTCTCTTTCGGCGGGACGAATCCGGGGGACTATTCGGCCCAGTCACCTTCCTCCGGCACAAACTGTTTCACGTTACCCAGTCAAACGCTAAATATCGGAGCAAATTGCGCAGTGGGAATTTCCTTCCACCCCCAGGCCGCGGGACCCAGCTCGGCGACATTGCAAGTGTTCGGGACAATCACTCCCGACCCGGCGACGGACAACGTCAGCGGGACGGGAACGCCACCTATCGCCGTACTGAGCACAAGCCCGCCCACGAATCCGCCGACGCTCAGTTTCGGGAACCAGGTCATCAATATTACGAGTGCGGCACAGATCGTCACACTCGCGAACACCAGTAATTCAGTAACGCTCACAAACATCAACGCATTCGTCAGCGGCTCCCCAGGTTTCGCCATCTCGATGTCGACTTGTGGCGCTTCGCTCGGACCCGGGCTAAATTGCCAGATCAGCATCACGTTTACTCCGCTCACCACGGGGTTCCAGAGTGCAGCACTTGTCGTCATGGACTCGGATCCCGCATCGCCGCAATTCGCGTTCCTGAATGGTTTCGGATTGAACGCCAACGCGACGCTCGCCCCGATTTTCGGCACGAATCTTTCTTTCGGCCGTCAGACCGTGGGAACGTCCACTTTCGCAAAAGGGATTTTCCTCACGAATATAGGAAACGTAAACCTTAGTTACACGCTCGTTCCGGGGGGCAGCGCTCCGGGCGACTATGTGGTGACAGACGACCCTTCGTGCAACGGCGTGATTACGCCGACGCAAAATTGTTTTCCCACCGTCGTTTTTCTACCAACGGCGACCGGGCCGCGTACGGCCTTTGTCACAATCCAAAGCTCAACGCCGGGAGCAACGGGCGTTCCGCAAGTCATAAACTTGTTTGGGACGGGCATACCAGCCACGACGGTGGACCTTGAGCCATCGCCGACACTGACGTTCCCGAATACTTCGGTCGGAAACACCAGTGCTCTACAATTTGCGTTCTTCAGCAATACGGGAACGCAACTGGACAGGAATCTTGGCGTCTTCATCGCCGGGGCAAATCCGGGTGATTTCCTGGTGGATTTTACAAACTCGACTTGCACTCAAGCGTTTTTCACGGGGCTGGATGGAGAGGGGAGCTGCAACATTGGAATGAGATTTGCGCCCACGGCGGCGGGTCCGCGGACGGCGATTCTGCAAGTTTTCGATACGGCCCCCGGCAGCCCGCATCAGATTACGCTGCAGGGCAATCAGTCCACGCTCAGCTTCACGACGACTACGCTTTCGAGCGGCATTGTGAACCTGCCGTATGGCCAGATGCTTCAGGTGACGGGCAATCAGGGCTCGGTGACGTTCGCGCTGACTCTAGGAACGCCGCCCGCCGGACTTTCGCTCAACACCTCCACAGGCCTCATCAACGGCACGCCGACAACCGCCGGAACGAGCAATTTCACGGTGAAGGCCACCGATTCCGCGAACAACACGACGACCGGCAACTTTTCGATCACCATCAATCCTGTGACGGCCAGCACTGCGGCGCAATTGGCGCTGCTGAACGGGCGGTATGGATTTCTCCGCCGAGGGACAAATGACCCGAGCACGTCCATTGAGGATGATGAGGGGAGTGTAAATTTTGACGGCCTAGGAAATTTCACGGGAATCTTCGACCAGAACAGCGAGGGCGGCAATCCGGCGACCCAGTGCAACGTTGCAGGCACTTACTCCGTGGGCGCGGACAATCGCGCATTGTTGAGGAGCACGTCAATTGGTCCTTGCGTCAGCGGCTCGGCCGGCGCCAGCGGCGTGATACTGGCTCTTGCCCTCGGCGACGTGAAAAACGGCGTGGCCGCCAGCGGGCGCTTCATCGATTTCGATGACAACGGGTTGCCCGGAAGCGGCGGGCTAGGCGCTGGATTTCTGGAGCGGCAGAACCCAGCGGCATTTACTTCCGCTTCGCTCCCCGGCACTTACGTGCTTGGCCTGACAGGGCAAGATACCGTTCTCGGACGAACCGTCGAGCTGGCTCTGACCACCATCAACAACAGTCTCATGATTCCGAGTGGTGGTGGCAGCTTCGACTTGAATGACAATGGAACGCTCATCAGCGGGACAGTCACCGGCAGTTTTACGGCACCTGACGCAAATGGGCACACAGTCCTGACGGCAACCGTGAATGGGAACATGATGAGCATTGATTCGATGTATATCGTTTCAGCGAACGAAGTGATTATCATGACCCTTGATCCTACGGCGTCTAGGATCCTCCTCGCCGGGCAGGGATTCCGGCAGTTCAATCCAAACTCATTCGGACTGAGCTCGCTCACCGGGCCAGACATCGTAAGTGTCGCTGGACCGAGTGCGTCCGGAACCTCCGCATTGATAGGAGTGGCGACCGCGAACGTAGTGGGCGGAGTCGGACACATTTCCGTCACTTCCGACAAGAACGAAGGCGGTACTGTCACGCTGGGGCAGGTGCAGAGTGGAACGTACACCATGGCGTCGATCGGCCGCGCCGTTTTTACAGGCCTCGGGAGCCAGAACCAAATCGCCTATTTCATCAGGCCGGATCGCGCCTTGCTCATCGGCGAGGATCCCAGCGATCCCCCGTTCGGAGAGATCGCGCCGCAGATTGGCGGGCCATTTTCTGCTTCACCGTTCATCAATAACTTCTTTTTCGGCCAACGGGAGCTGGTGCCAAACGGGCAGGAGGACCTCTCCGGGGTGGCCGTGCTTGCGCCTTCGAACAATTTGAACGCGACGTTCGACAACAGCCACAGCGGCGGCAGTCTTACTTTGGGAGGGTCGATCGGCATCTCTTATACTGTCGACGCGACGGGACATTTTGTCGGATCAGATACTAATGGCGGGCATGAGAGTGGTTATGCAATATCGCCGTTTGAGGCGGCGTTCTTTGAGACATCCAACTCGTCGGGACCTTCCGTACATCCCGCCCTGACCATTGCGGAGTCCATCCCGCTGCCGCCAGGAGTGCCCTCGCCGGCCACACCGGCGGTGAACTTCGCGACGCCGGTGGCCATCGGGAGCTCGGCGCTATCATCCCCGTTGACGATCACGAATGCGGGTGTGGGACCGTTACAATTCGCCACTTTAATTAACGCCGCGGACTTCAGCGCCTCGGGTTCGTGCGTTACGGGGCTTCCTTCCGTGGTTGTAGTGCTCGATCCCGGCCAGACGTGCCAGGTGACAATCACGTTCGCACCGACGGCAAGCACACCCACGAACACACTCCTCAACGAAATGATTACCGTTACGACCGACCCGTCAACGAATCTGGTTATCACGGCAACGGGTACGGCCCTTCCCGCGCCGGCGCCGGGCATCCAGTTCACTCCAGGAAATTCCCTGGCGTTCAACAACCAAGCAGTGGGAACGACGAGCGCGCAGCAGACCATTACGGTCACCAACAACGGGAATCTACCTTTGAATATCGCTACGGTAGCGCCGGGAGGCGCCAATCCGGGCGACTTCACCATCGTGCCTGGTGCGAATACCTGCGCGAACGGCACTGTTCTTCAGCCGAATGCAAACTGCCTGCTGCCGGTGACGTTTGCGCCGACGGCCGGAGGCGCGCGTTCCGCGACAGTCACGTTCACCGACAATGCGCCCTCGGCAAATAGCCAGCAAGTGGTCACGCTGACCGGCACAGGGCTTGCGGCGGGAATACAATTCACGCCGGGCAGCAGCCTGAACTTCAACAGCGTTTTGGTTGGAACGACGAGCGGGCAGCAGACCATTACGGTCACCAACAACGGCACCAACACCTTGACGATTTCGAATTTCGCGGAGACTGGAAACGCCGCCGATTTCCCGGTTGCCCAGGGCGCGGGAGATTGCACGACGGGCACGGTGCTTCTGCCAAACGCGAATTGCGCGGTAGTGGTGCAATTCTCGCCGCAAGCGCCCGGAAATCGTAATGCCACAGTCACGCTGACGGACAATGCGCCGACACCCGGTAGCATGCAGACGCTCACATTCACCGGGACGGGCACCGCTCCGGCGATATCTCCCAGCGTCAACTCGATCAATTTTGGCGGCGTGGCACCCACCACGACGAGCCCCGCGACGACGGTGACGGTGACGAACTCGGGAACCGCGCCGCTGCACATCAACAATATTTCAATCACGGGGACGGATCACACCGACTTCAATCTCGTTCCCGGCTCAACGTGCCTCGGGACCGCTCCGATCGCGCCAAACGGAACATGCACCGTGGGGGTCACGTTTACGCCGCCGACCGCGAATTCATTCAACGCCGCTTTGACCATCATGAGCGATGCGTTTAACGCTCCGACTGAGAGCATCCCGCTTGCTGGTTCCGGCGCCCTTCTGCAGATCACTCCCGCGCCCGGCACTTCCACAACCGTGACGGTGAGTCCCGGCGGTACGGCGGTATTCCCGCTCGTGATGAATACCAATGGGTTCACAGGTACGGTCACACTGGGCTGTACAAGCTCGCAACCTACAATCACCTGCTCGGTCGCTCCACCCACGGTGCAAGTGACACCTAATCAGCCAGTGCAAACGGCGATCTCGGTGAACACGTTCTGCGCGTGGACAGCGCCGCCAGGGACGCTGCCATCATGGCCGGGGAATGGCCCGCTGTGGCCCATTATGGTTACGCTGGCCGGCCTTTCGGTTCTCGTGATTGCGCTGGCCGCTAAGCGCGAGCGGCGGCTTGGATTTGCACTCGCGATGGTGGCTCTCGTTGCCATGATGGGAGCGGGATGCGGAAGCCTAGCGAAAGGACCCGCGGGCCGCACGCCACCGGGGACCTACACAATTACGATCACGGCGACGGCGCAGGGCATCACGCAGAGCCTGCAGCTCACCCTCAACGTGCTGTAATTGTGAAGGCAGCTCGGCGAATCGGGAGCGACACCGGAGACTCCTGTCCGCACCTGGAGTATCCGAATATGCCCGAAGGGAATTCAGTCTTCAGCGAGAGCATTCGCCAGCGGAACGTGTTGCGTGCCTACTTTTCGGGGGCACCCAACTGGACCCATGTCAAGAACAAGTCGGGAACTTTCCAGGTGTAACCCGCATAGTTTACGGGGTTGTCCCCGAGGTACGTGAAGAAGTGAATCAAATCATCTCGCGTGCTGCTCTCGAGTGCTTGTTGGGGAGTCTTGCCGGCAAACTTACCCTTTGCGATCGGCTTGGCCTGCTCAGCCGGGTCGCTGAGCTTGCCCGCGTTTTCGTGAATGTCCGTCAGCATTTTGTCATAGATACCGTTTACGAGTTCCGGCGTTTCCGCTGAATGCAGACCCGCATAATCGAAAAACTTACCCTTCTGTTGTTCATCCTGGAATTCGATGTGAAAACGCGCCATGTGCCAAATGTCCGAGCGCGTCTCCATCTTAGGAACTCGAGCAAAAGTCTGAACGAGGTCGTGTTGGCGAACAAGACCATCGCCTTCCGGATTGTCCATCGTCACGCGGACCTTGGATGAATGGGACTCAACGCTTAGAACTTCCATCCGGCCAATCTGCTCGAACGGGCGTGTGTGCTCCTTGGTTTCTTCATGACGCGAAAAAAGCTCGCCCTGCGCCCCCACCACGTAGCCGTCCTCGCTGCCGCGATCCGTCTGGACGATGCGAGTCTTGCCTTCACCGGGGAGAATTTCGTCGATGACGGCGGCGACCGGCGTCCCGAAGGAAGGTTTCGCTTCCGTTGTCTCGCAGAAGTTGGCCCGGGGATTGCATCGGATGAGCTCGAAGCCCTTCGACTCATCGATTTTTTCAAGAAGCGCCCAGGCATTTTCGTACGCGGAATTGGCCGCGGAGTCTTCGCCTCGGCGTTTTAAAATGTCGTGCGCCTGCATATAGCCGTCCGCTTGATGATGCAGCACGGCGTGTTCATCGAGGCCAAGGCCGCGCTCAGCTTCTGCGCGGATATCGTAATTCTCCAGATTTGCACCATCCATGGCTATGGCATGCTCGACCGCATCAAGAGCCTCAGAGTACTGTTTCAACTGGTTATGTAACTTCGCTTCCGCTGCGAATCCGAAGCCAGGATACAGGCGGTTGTACCTCTGAGCGTACTCCAAGGCTTCCGGAGCAGTTTTTTCGTCTCCCCCCAAAAGACGCTGAAGTTCCCAAAGTGCGCCTCCGGATGTCGCATCCCACTTCAAGGCGGTGCGGAAATCATCTAAGACCTTCTCGTAAGGTTGATCGGGAGTCTTGGTCCAAGAGTAGGCCAGGGCGCGCCCGTAATAAGCAGAGGGTGTCTTGGAATTTAGTCTCAGGATCGTTTCAGAATCGCCGAGCATCTTCATATACAGCTCTGTACGTTTCTGTTTGTTGAGGTCGACTTTCTGCAAGTCATTGCCAAACCTTATTTGCAGGTCTTTCTTTTCAGCTTCGATTTTATTGGCATCTTCCGATTCTCCCTTCAAAGTCGCGCCGCGCCGCCCCCCTTTCGTGGAAGAAGCCAATTTAATTTTCAGCAATCCTCCCTTGGCGATGTCCAAGTCTTGCATGGCATCTTGCATCGCAATGTTGGCGGCGACGGCGTGATCTTGCAGGATTTGATCGCGGAGGAGCAACAAGTCAGTGTTCTCGGGTTCCTGTTTGAGGGCAAGGTTGATGTATAGTTCGGCGTTCAGGTAATCCGTCTGGGCCATTTTTTCGCGCGCCATTTGTTGGAGCAGGCGAGGATCGGTTGGCATTGCCCGGAGCCGTTGGCAGAGACCCTCGCCCTGCTGGCCGAGCTTTGCCAAGCGCTCGCGCACTTGCGCAGCGAGGCCGTTAAAACGCACATCGCGCAAACCACGATGCTGCTCCTCGAAACTCTGGTAGTAGCACGCCGCCCAGTCCGGATGTTTCAGTCGTTCCCATAGAGCAGCCTGACCCACCTTCGCGCCATAGTCGGGGCGTCCCGTCTTCACTGTCTCCTGAAGCCAGGCCCAGTTCAAGGCGGTTAGGTAGGCGTCCTCCAGCGTGGATGCGCTGACTCCTTTCGCCGCCTTGTCCGCGGCGGCCAGTTGGCCGTCGAAATCTGCGTCACCAGTGTAAGAACTCAACAGCATCTGCAAGTAGCGCAAGGCAACACGCATCGCGTCCGCATCGGCGACAATGGCCGTGCGTCCCGTGGCCATCTCAATGTCAGGAGATATTTCGAGCTCAGAACCCCCTCCCACTCCGCCGTAAGAGTAATCATCCACAGCCTTCTGGAGCGCCGCGCGGGCCTCCGCATTTCTATCGAGCAAGGCCAACACAACCGTCTGGTTCAGGTGATTCAGGGCCATGTGCGCATCGATGGATTTATCAATATAGTCAAAATCCTCGAGTGCCTTCTGCGGCTGTTTGTCGAGCAGATAGGCGTACCCGTGAGTAGTCCGAACATTGGGATTAAAAGGTGCCTCCGCGAGGGCGATATCAGCTTCCTTCTCCGCTTGCGGGACATTCCCTTGCTCGAGCAATGCGCCGGCCTTTTGCTCATGCCATGAGTACGCTCTCTCTGGCGGAGACAGGCTGATGAGGCTATCAGCGAGGGAGATTTCCGTGTTGAGATGCTCCAGGTTCCGCCCCCGTATGCGTACCGCTTCGCGGTGCCATTTTTCCTCGGACTCTGCCGCTAGTTTCTGGCTTTGGCGTGCGGCCAGCAAAGCTCGTTTGGTGTCCAATTCCGCCTTCACTGCAGCTTCTTTCTCCTTATCGGCGCGCTGGGCGCTTATTTGCTCATTTGTCGCGCTCGTCTCAGCTTTGTGTTGTTCCTTGATTGCAAACTCCTCACTCGCGTGAGCTTTTTTCTCGCTTTCCGAGGCTTGATGTTGACTCCTCAAGGCCCACACGGTTAGGCCACCCATCACGAACAGGATGGAAGCTGCGACGCTCAGGGTGCGTCGCACGCCGCGGCGATACGCGGCGCGCTGGCGCTGTACTTCATCCACCGGCAGATTGTTCTGGACCCATTCTCTGTCGAAGACCCGGTAGTAAATGCGATTGCGCACTCGGAAAAAGCCTTCGACGATTCGCGTGATGCCGGAGAGGCGCAGAATCGAGTGCAGCGGATGCGCGGGGTCTTCCTTGATAGTTTTCTGCTCGCGAATCTGGCGGTAAATCTCGAGAAGTTGCACGCGGTCGGCTTCGCTGCGCAGAATGCGATCGCGGACAAAAAGCAGATTGTCGTCTTTTTCGCGAGCGCTGCGAGAAAGGAACAATTCCTCGCACAAACGATCCACGCCGCCCACGTTAAGAATTTCCGGTGAATCGGCAACAGCCTGGCAGAGACGCTGCGTAAGATAGGGATGCCCCCCCGTCCAGTAGAGAATCCGCCCAAGCAGCTTGCGCGCGGTTTGCTCATCGCGTCCGAGACCCTGCAGCAGGATTTCCGACTCGCGCTCGGAAAAATCCGTGAGCTCGATGCGCTGGCCGATGTTAAATGGCGTGGTACGCACGTCCTTGATGAGATCGGAAGGCGTGGCTACTCCAAATAGACAGAGTGTCAGACGGCTCAGTTCGGGATCTTCCGTGCGGCGGTTGTAGAATTCGCGCATGGCCGCAAAAAACTCGTCCGCAGAAAAGGGCAGGCTTCGCGTGGCATCAATTTCGTCAACAAAAATCACCACCCGCCCCGGACACTTCTCAAGCACGACTTCTCGTAGAGCGCCGGTCCAGCGCAGTAGAGGGCCCCAGGCGCTGTGCTGCTCCCAGTAGTCCAACAATTCATCTTCGAGGTCCAGTTGCTGGCCGACGCGGTTCAGCAGCCCGAGATACCATTGCTCGACTCGCAGGTTGAGGCCGAGCGCTGTTAGGTCCAACACCGCTACCTTCACTCCCTCTTCCCGAAGTCGAACGGCCGTGCGCACCATTAGCGACGATTTGCCCATCTGGCGGGATGTGAGCACGTAGCAGAACTTTCCTTCCTCAAGTGCGCGATGCAAATCCGCGTCCGCCTGCCTCTGCACGTAGCAGGCGGCACCGCGCTTCAGCGTTCCTCCAATCACGTAAAAACTGGGGGAAGCCGCGGGTGTGACCGGGCTATTCATCTTCGTGCTCCTTCTTTCCGCTTGGTAAAGCTCTTCGGCTTAGACCAAGTGACGCTTCAAAAAGGCAGTGTATAGTTTGCATCGCGGCCGCACTTCGCGCGCAGATTCGCCTGCCAGGACGCCAGCGCTTCGCAGCCGCACGAAATCGTCCATGGGAATTTCGGTAACACCGTTTACCACTCGCTTGACGGATTCAACAAGCAAGGGGTTCTTCGCCAGAATTACAAGTATCCGCCGGAGGTGATCGCCGAACGGGCCTTCATCGCGATCCGCTTCGGCTAGAAACGCATCGAGCGTCATGCCCGGCTTCTTGAGTTCCTGCAATCCCCTGCGTACTAGATAGGGGCTTCCGCCGACGACTTCGTAGAAACGGTTCAACTCGCTCTCGTTGCGCAGCGGATGCCCGTAACGCGCATTCAATTCCGCAACCTGTTTGAAATTGAAGTCGGAAAGCGAAAGCTTGGTGCCTACGTTGAAAGGCGATTGGTTGGGGTCCTTGATGAACAAATTCGCTTCGGTGGCGTACACGATGCACATCGTCAGATTCTTCCATGGGCCCTCGGGATCGAGCGACCTCTCGTTGTGCCAGGAACGGATCAGTCCGAATACGTCCGTGGCAAAATCGCAATTGAAGAGCCGGTCTACTTCATCCATGCCCCAGACGAGCGGGTCGCCAATTTTTTTAAGAACCTCGCGGCGCAGGAACCGCTCGAAGTTCGTGTTGGCAGCCTGCTCGGATCTCCACACCGATGCTACATCTATGTCCAGATCCAGCTTTTCGGCGATGAGCTCTGCAAGGGCGCGATAAAACTGCTCCACCGACTGCAAATCCTTTTCGTTCAGCTTTTGGAAATCGGTGAGGACTACTTTCGCGCCGGCCTGCCGCGCTTGACGCAACCCGCGCGCCAGTAGCGAAGTTTTTCCCATTTGCCGCGCGCCTTTCACCAGCACGATGCTGTCGCGGCGCGTAATGGCATCGCGAAACTCGTCATCCGATGGCCGCAGAATGTAGAACTCAGAATCGAGCGGCACCGCGCCACCCGCCGGCTCGAACCTCACCACTCTCGGAGTAGGTGGATTCCGCAGCGAGGCGAGCACTTCTTCCAGGAATTTTTGATTATCTTGCGTTCCTTTCCACAGCGCGTACTGAATCGGATCGAGGATGGCGCCGAGCGGCTCCCGCAAAGGCGTTTCGAACTGGATTCGAACCGGAACAAGATAAGGCTTGCCGTTCTGTTCCTGCGCCGCGCGATGGGCGGTTTCCACTTCCCATTCCAGCATCTCACTCATCATCGAAGCTTCGGACATCAGTGGAATGACCGCATCAGCACTGCGTACCTGCTTTTCGATTTCGAGCAGCCATTCGGTGCCAGCGCGAAGATGCCGGTCAATGAAAACGCTGAACCCCTGCGTCGTAAGCTGCGCTTCGAGAAGTCCCAACAACGTTTCATCCGGCTGAGCATGTCTTTTGTAGAGAAGCATTATGCGGTGCACCGGCCCCGCGGCTGCTTGCGAGCTGCACGGCGGCCCTGCAGGCGTGGTGGGAGCGGGTTGCACGCCAGGAGTTGGCACGGGCGCCGATGCTGGCGATGGTGGAACGGAGGCGATGGCATTATCAGGCTGAATTCCAAGCGCTCTTAGACCCGCGCACAGCTTGCGAATGATCGGGCCCGCACCTTCCGGAGGAAGTGTAATGGAAGTCGCCGCCCCGAGTGCCTGCCTCCATTCCTTGCGACGTGCCTGAAATTCTTCGTGCGTCATGTCAAATAATACCGGCACAAATCGCTTGTGCATCTCGTGCGCGCGAACGATTTCCGGCGTGATCTGGTCGGAAAGAATGGAATGCGGAGAGATGATCAGCAACACCGCGTTGCACACGTCCACGGCTTCGCCCGTCGCCTCGAGGTACGAGGGCCCGGGCAGATTGTCGCGATGGTAGTACCATGTTGTGAAGCCGTCTGATTCGAGGCCGCGGGCAATGTCCTCCGCAATCTTGAGGTCGGACTTTTCATAGCTGATAAAGATTTGTGCCATTTCTGTGAATCCCCCAGGCCGGCACCCTGGCGGGTGCCCGGATCCCCTCGCCAACCGCGAGCCGGTCTATTTTCCCCTCAGAGTCCCTCCACTGCAATGCAGCATGTGTGCGCGGGGCAACAACCTCATCTTAACAAGGGCAAGCAAGTCTGTGCGCTGGGAGACCAGCTGAATTTGTTACCTATGGAGATGAGTGGTGAGCCGCCCAGGACTCGAACCTGGAACCCGTTGATTAAGAGTCAACTGCTCTACCAATTGAGCTAGCGGCCCACGAATCACAAAATGATAGCACGAACCACCGGCAGTCGATTCCTCAGCGAACTGGATTCCCCACATAACGACTACGCAGCAGACGCGCGATTTCTTTGGCGGCTGTTCTTGCGCGTTCCAGATCCTGCGGAGCGAAGGATATGGCTGCCACACGCGCGTGGCCTCCGCCTCCATATTTTTCGCAGAGGGAAGCAAGATTGACCTCCGCATTACCTTCCTTCCAAGGATTCGTACCCACCGATACCTTGGCTCGCGTAGCTGATACGCTTAGGCCCACGGAATAGAGCGCCTCGGGAAATAGCAGGTAGGGAATGAATTTGTTGTAGCCCTCGAGCTCCAGATCGCTCAGATCAAAGTACACGACACCTTCGGCAAAGCTTGCTCGTTCGCGGAGGGTTTCGCGCGAGCGGCGGTGACGCTCCAGCAACGGAGCCAGGTGGCGCTCGACCAGCGGCAAACGAATCATTTCCGCGAGTGTCCGCTGAGTCAGTTCCGGGATCAGCCGTGGAACCAGATCCGTTTCCGGCGCTGCTTCGATAACCAGCGCCAGTTGCATCGCCGGTTCCTTCAGACCCACGGCGTCCTCCGGCGAGGCGAACTGAGCGCCATCAATAATGTCGCCCCAGTGGATGAGCTCCGCCATCGGTTTTGCGTCGAACCCAAATTCGCGCGCGGCCACGTCAGCCAGAAATTTTGTGCATGATTTGTACGTGGGATCGTAGAACTGCCACTTCGTGCTGTGGCGTCGAAAATGCTCTGCGTCTTCGGGAGTCAGAAAAGCGCTTTGGTGGTGATCGAACCACCAGGTGAGCTGGGGAGAGCTCGAGTACTTGAAATCCACGATGGCATTCTGGTCGCCGTCAAACGTGCCGTCTTCAAACGGCCGCGACGCTTTGTGCGTCATCCCCGTGTAAGAAAAGCGCGCATCGGGTTGGATGCGCTCGCGGTAAAAGCGCGTAAATACCGCAGCAGAAGCAGCCCCGTCAAAGCATTTATCGTGGAAGCAGACCCGGACCTTCACGGCTCACCATTTTGCTCGCGCTCCGCGAAAAAACCGTCGCGAGCGCAAAGCCAATAAAGATGGCGGCGCGGAACAGGAAAGTCAAGCGGAAAGCCCTGGAATGGCCTGTGATTTGGTTTCCCACTTGGTGCCAGGGGCACACAAAATTAAAAAACAAACGCGGGCCGCTCGGTTACTACTTACCAGCGCGGCCCGCCGCTCAAGCTCGGATCCTGAACTCCTAGCCAGCCATCTTCTCAGCAATGTCGCCGGCGATGGGAAGTTTGAATTTCTCGCCCTGATAACCCTTGACCATGCAGAGGATCCAGAGGACAAATGCTGCGAGGTCAATCAAGCCGTAAAGCAAGAAACCAATCCCAAGGGCGCCGAAATGACCAAAACCGAAGCCAAATCCGAAGACCATCCCGACGACAATAAGAATGATATGCAATCCGCCGAATACCACGATGGACTGCGCTGCGTGAAAGCGGACGTAGGGACGCTTATCGATCAAATAAAACACTAGGCCGGTGATCCAGCCCACCAGGTAGGAAAGAAGCGCCGCTACGTTTTCCTGCATGCCAGTTCCCGCCGCAGCTGGTGTATTGGCACTGCCAGCTGCCCCTGTCTGAGCACCGCAGCTAGGGCAGAACCCCCCACCTTCCGCAACCGTAGCACCGCATTTCGCACAAAACGCCATCGGACACCTCCTTAGGAGCGTTCGAGCATCTTGTTGGCCGCGAAGACTAACAGAAGCGAAGCGGTTCAACAAGGGAATTTGAAATCATGATCGATTGCGAGTATTGAGTAGAATGGCGCAGCCACTAAGATGAAGCCTCTAGCTTCCGAGGAGCACTAGACTGAACAGCGAATTTCAGCAAGCGCGCGGGACTCGCAAAATTCTGGGGTTGCCCTGGCCGGAGCATGTCTCCTCCGCCGAGCGTCGCACTTTGATCGCGGGCGGGCTCGGATGGATGCTCGATGCTTTTGACGTGATGCTTTACTCCATGGTGCTTGCCCACCTGATGCATCACTTTGGCATGAGCAAGGAATTGGGCGGGCTGCTGAACTCGCTCACTCTCGTGGCTTCGGCGCTGGGCGGTTTCCTTTTCGGATTCATCGCTGACCGCATTGGCCGGACTCGCTCGCTGATGGCATCAATTCTAGTTTATTCCCTGGCCAGCGGCGCGAGCGGCCTCTCCACAACCATCGTGGAGCTGGCCTTTTGCCGACTCATTCTGGGGCTTGGCATGGGCGGCGAGTGGAGCACCGGAGCTGCGTTGATCGCCGAAACATGGCCAGCGGAGCACCGTGGCAAGGCTCTCGGCCTGATGCAGTCTACCTTCGCTCTGGGTGAAATGCTCGCGGCGGGAGTTGCAGGTGCGATGCTTCCTCACTTCGGATGGCGGCCTGTCTTTTTTGTGGGCGTGCTGCCTGCGCTCGCGGTTTTCTGGATCTTGCGCAGCGTTCCTGAGTCCGAGATCTGGACTCGCAAACGAGCAGACAAAAGACCTTCGATACGCGTCCTGTGGCGCAAAGATATTCGCCGCAACGGAATCCTCGCCACGGTGATGAACGCGTGCGGCATGTTCGGCTATTGGGGATTGTTCACCTGGATCCCCGCATATCTCTCCCTGCCGGTCGACCAGGGTGGCCGCGGTCTCGGTTTGACGACCACAACCGCGTGGATACTCATTATGGGCGTTGGGAAATTTTTTGGTTATGCGCTCTTCGGCTTTGCCGCCGATTCCTTCGGCCGTCGTCGCAGCTATTTTTGGTATCTGCTGATCGCCGCGGCGCTGGTGCCGATTTACGGTATGTCGAAGAGCGCACTCTGGCTGCTTATATTGGGGCCGTTCGTGGCTTTCTTCGGCACGGGTTTTTTTTCCGGCTACGCCACAATCGCCTCCGAACTCTTTCCCACCGAGCTGCGCGCTACGGCGATGGGTACAACCTACAACATCGGCCGCGGATTTTCCGCCCTTGCTCCTTTCATCGTCGGAGCATTGGCGGTGCGATTCGGCCTTGGCTCGGCATTTTTCCTGCAGGCCGCTGCTTTTCTCATCGCCGCGCTCCTCGCCCTGGCTCTGCCAGAAACAAAGGGCAAACAGCTGGATTGAGCTGCGGGGCGATTGAGTCTCGCAGCATTTCGCAATTAAGAAAGCTCGCGAAATTCGGCGAAGGGCCGCAACCAAATTCAGAAATCCTCCTCAGGCGGAGTGTATAATCTCGGAATCAGCTGTGCGGAAGTGGCGGAACTGGCAGACGCGCAGGACTTAGGATCCTGTGGCCGAAAGGCCGTGTGGGTTCAACTCCCTCCTTCCGCACCATTCCTTCGTTCAATTACCGGCTTCGAGGAGTTCGATCTGCATGAAGAGACCTCCCGATTGTTTTGCCTGAATATCCAAGCGCCTGTCCGTGTTCACAGTGTTGGCTGGACCCCAGAACGGCTCGAGGCAGATAAATTCTTTTCCCGGCAGAGACCAGAACTGCATATGGCGCATCCCGGGTGTGAAGTTGATTGCAATTTTGCCGAGGCCTGGGACATTAAAGCAAGCACGCCCATTCGCGGACGCTTCGGCGCCGAAATCGAATTCCTGATCGTTTCGGAAGCGATCTGCGCCCAGGCCGGGAACGTCGCTTGTCACCTGCGATTTTTTCCCAGCAGGGCAGCGAAAATAAGGATGCCATCCCGGCGAGAGCGGCAGCGGCTTTGCTCCGTGATTGCGTACTCGAAATTCCACGCTGAGCCCACGTGGCAAAATCGTCGCGGCATATTCCACTTCAAATTCGTACGGATACTGTGCGCGGGTTTCCGAATCTTGCACCAGTTTCAGAACCACTCGATCCGCATGTTGGCTTGCGATTCCCCAGCGCTTGTTGCGTCCAAAGCCATGCTGTTTCATTTTGGTTCCGGCGGGAATAAAATTTTCCTCGGGAAGTTTCCCAGCAAATGGAAACAGGATGGGAATCCCGCCACGGACGTTCTTTGCTGGATCCTCAAGCGTCCCACGGTCCAGGTACAGCAATTCTGCGCCGCCCACTTGAATTGATGTCACGATCGCCCCGCGCTCAGGCACGATTTCTGCGCGAACATTTTCTTTCGCGATTGCGACGCTCTCCACGATGTTGCTCCTCCAGCAGGGCGGCCATGTTAGGGCCCGCGTCCGCCGAAGTCAAGCGCATCGCGGCTATCGCACTATTGCAGGCTCTCTTTCTTGCTTGTTGCGAGTCTTCATCTCATAGAGGGCACGGTCGGCTGCGTTCAAGAGTTGTTCGGTGGAGGCGCCATGTCTGGCGTACGAAGCGAGACCCACGCTAACGGAGAGCGCAGGCTTTTCCGTTTCGCGCGCCAGGGTTTCGCAGATGCGCGCGGCGACTTGGCGAGCATCTTCTTCCCGCGTTTCGGGGAGAACGAGGGCAAATTCATCGCCGCCGTAGCGTGCCGCGGTATCGATCGCGCGGCAGTTGAGGCGCAAGAGATTTCCCGTGCGGCAAATCGCGCGACTCCCCGTCAGATGTCCATAACGGTCGTTAATCTGCTTCAGGCCGTCGAGATCCAAGAGAAGAATGGTGAAGGGGCGGCCGCTTCGCCCCGAACGCTCGATTTCGCCGTCAATGGCATTAATGAGCCGACGATAGTTCGCAAGGCCGGTGAGCGGATCGGAATCAGCCTGGCGGCGAACCTGGTCGAACAATCGGGCGTTGTCGAGGAGCGTGCCGCCGAGCAGAAGTGCGTAGCTCAAGCACTTCAGCACGACAGCCAATGCGAAAGGCGCATCCAGTTGATGAGCCGATTGTGTAACCACCAAATGCGCGGCGAAATTCATCCAGGCCGCTCCCACCAGCACACGATCCATCGCCGTTTCGACTTTTGCCCGGCGGCGTCGAAATCCTTCGAAGGCGATGAGGTAGAGCCCCGCAGGCAGCAGGTCCCAGGGCCGAGCGAGCCACGCAGCCGGGCGGATAGGCTGCTCGGAAGGAAAGGACAAAAACACCGCGCAAGTGATATATGCCACAACGCTCACGATGAGAAATGCCGCAGTGATTTCGCGTGCGGGCTCTCGCGCGCGCGGCAAGCGCCGCTCAATTGCCAGAGCGGCCAGCATCAGCAGCGCCAGCACCGTCCTGCTGAGCATCCAAGCGAGCGTGACGCGCGGAGCGATTCCCTGCCTCGTTCCAAGATGGCGGGCGAACTCGAAGAGCCCGAAGCATTCGATGAGCACAGCGATGGTGAACCCGAGCGCGAGTATCAGCGATACGCGGTCCCGCGTGCCGCGATACCTAATGAGCGCGTTGGCGGCAAACGTCAGCGCCAGTACTGCACCCACGATTTCAACGCTTCCGTAAACGTGCGGAGCAAGCGAGAAACGGAGCAGCCGAGCCCACGCAGCAACCAACACCAAGATACACCCGGAGAGAACTGCCAAAAGCAGCCGACGCGCGCTCTTCCAGCGTTGCCAGAGAGAGAGGATAGCTGGCACCTTCGAGTCCTAGAGTTCAAGTCGCGATTTCATTTTGTGCCCGGGGAGCGAGGTGCGCGCCTGTACTGAAGGCCCTATCAGGGCCGAGTAACATCAAGTGCTATACGGACAGGATCAGTTCAGCCTTCTCTCGCGTCCCTCCGGCGTCGGTATCTTTAATTCGGCCTCGAACGCATGCTGAAATTCCCTCCGATGCATCAGGGCGCATTTGACGCCAGGAGTGGGATTGCCTATACTCATGAGTTCGAGGATTTGCTGGCTGCGATTCCGTGGTGAATTCCTGAAGCTTTTCCGAAGGCGACGCTTTAATTCTCGCCGGGCCTTGCCAGCGCACCTCCACTCGAAAACAATTCCATGACCGAAGCAACCTGCAAGCGGGAGCTCGAATTAGAAATCCCCGCTGAAGATGTTCAGAAGACAACCGAAAAGATTGCGCGCGATCTTGCGCGCGTGGCGCGAATTCCCGGATTCCGCCCCGGGAAGGCTCCCGTGACCCTTATCCGCCGGCGCTTCGCCGAAGAAATCAAGGGCGAGGTATTGGAGAGCCTTGTCCCGGAATTCCTTGGCAAAGCTCTCGATGAGAAGAAATTGACTCCGGTAACGCGCCCTGCACTCGACAAAGTGGATTTTGCGGATGGCGGAGCGCTGAAGTTCCGCGCGACTTTTGAGATTCTCCCGGAATTTGAGCTCGGCGCGTACAACGAAATGGAAATTTCCGTTGAAGAAATTGAAGTCGGCGAAGCACAGGTGACAGAAGCCCTCGAAACGATGCGCGAAAGGGCTGCAACCTTTGTGCCGGTGGAGGGCCGAGCCGCGCAGGACGGCGACTATGTCCTGCTGAAATTGTTGGGCGCGCCCGCGGGCGGTGGCGATCCGATTCAGGCGAACGACGTACTCTGCCACATCGGAGCCGAGGAAACTCTCGCGGCGTTCAACGAAAACCTTTGCGGCGCGAAGCCCGGAGAAACGCGCGAGTTCGATGCTACATACCCCGCCGACTATCCTGATGCCAAGCTTGCAGGAAAAACATACAAGTACTCAGTTGAAGTCCGCGGCGTTAAGGAAAAGCGCCTCCCGGAACTGAACGATGACTTCGCGAAAGAGTTGGGAGGCGGCGCCTCCGAGATTGCCAAGACGCTCGAAGAATTAAAAACGAAAATCCGCGAGAACCTTGACGCAGCTCGCGAAGAACGTGAGAAGCAACAGGCCCGCGAGAAAATTCTCGAAGCGCTGGTAAAGCAGAACGATTTCCCCGTTCCTGATGCCCTGGTTGAGCAGCAAATGGATGTGCGTCTCGAGCGCGCCGTCCGCGCGCTCGCATCACAAGGTGTTGACCCCAGGGCCGTGAACGTGGACTGGGTTTCACTTCGCAAACGCCAGCACGATCGCGCCGTGGATGACGTCAAAGCGGAAATCCTGCTCGACCGAATTGCCTCCGCGGAAAAAATCGAAGTGAGCGACGCGGATTTGGATCAGGAAATTGCTCAAGCGGCAGAGCGCAGTGGCGAGTCAGCCACAGCCTTGCGCGCGCGCTTGACAAAGCAGGGAGCCCTCGATAGGATGAAATCGAAGTTGAGAAGCGACAAAACGGTCGAGTGGCTCTACCGCACTGCTCGGATTCAAAAGACAGCTAAGAGTGAAAAAAAGTAACGGGGTCTGACTCCTCAGCGTCTAAAAAACTTCCCCATGAAACACGATAGCGACCCAAGCCCTTACGCCACCACGCTGGTACCCATGGTGGTTGAACAGACCAACCGGGGTGAGCGTGCGTACGACATTTATTCGCGCCTGCTCAAGGACAACATCATCTTTATTGGCACGCCGATCGACGACCACGTTGCCAACCTCGTGACCGCACAATTGCTATTTTTGCAGGCCGAGGACCCGGACAAGGACATTTCGGTTTACATTAATTCGCCAGGCGGCTCGATCACCGCCGGCATGGCTATCTATGACACCATGCAGTTTGTGCGCCCCGCCGTAGCCACTTACTGCATCGGGCAGGCCGCTTCCATCGCCGCCCTGCTCTTAGCTGCAGGCGCACCCAAGAAACGGTACTCGCTTCCGAATTCGCGCGTCCTTATCCACCAGCCCTGGCTGAGCGGGCTCTCCGGGCAGGCTACGGACATTGATATTCACGCCCGGGAAATCTTGCGGATGCGATCCGTCATTAATAAACTTCTTGCCAAGCACACGGGCCAAGATCTCGAAAGACTTGAGAAGGATGTCGAGCGCGACTACATCATGGCGCCGGAACAGGCTCTGGAATATGGCTTGGTGGATGAAATTATCTCCAAGCATAGATAATCGGGCGCGAGACGCGTTCCAATCAGTTAGTAATGAAAGGGATGTAGAGAAAACCGGCGGTCCCCTGTCGCCCTAAGATGGGAGTAATCCCGCAAGGTGCGGGAACGACGGATCCGGAGGCAAACAGCAACGTGAGGAAATTTACACCAGAAGACCCACTGCGCTGCTCCTTTTGCCACAAAACTCAGGAGCAGGTGGAGAAGCTCATCAGCTCGCCTTCGGAATATCAGCGCTCTTATATCTGTAATGAATGCGTCAGCGTCTGCCAGCAGATTCTGGAGGATGAAAAACGCGAGCAGGCCAGCCCGGCAAACCGCAGGCTGCCCCGTCCGCCGGAGATCAAGACTTTTCTCGACGGCTACGTAATTGGTCAGGACAAAACGAAAAAGAAGCTTGCGGTCGCCGTGTACAACCACTACAAACGCATCTTCTTGAACCGTCAGCCGGGCGACGTGGAGCTCACGAAGTCGAACATCCTGCTGATCGGGCCGACAGGGACGGGCAAGACTCTACTTGCGCAAACCCTTTCCCGGATGCTGGAAGTTCCGTTTGCCATCGTGGACGCGACTACCCTTACCGAGGCTGGCTATGTCGGCGAGGATGTTGAGAACATAATTCTTAAGCTCCTGCAGAACGCTGATGGTGACGTGACCCGCGCCCAGCAAGGCATCATCTACATCGACGAAATCGACAAAATTTCGAAGAAGGATGAGAACCCGTCAATCACTCGCGATGTTTCCGGCGAGGGTGTTCAGCAGGCACTGCTGAAAATCCTCGAAGGCACGGTAGCAAACGTTCCTCCTCAGGGTGGAAGAAAACATCCGCACCAGGAATTCACCCCTGTAGACACCACGAATATTCTTTTCATCTGCGGCGGTGCTTTTGTAGGCCTGGAAAAAGTGGTCGAGCGCCGCATCGGGCAGAAGTCCCTCGGATTCCACGCGGATTCGCAGCCGGTCACGCCCAGCCGACGCAATATGGAGCTTCTTGAGCAGGTGCAGCCAACCGACCTCATTCGTTATGGCCTGATTCCAGAATTTGTTGGACGCCTTCCTGTCGTGGGGGTATTGAGCGATCTGGATAAGTCGGCGCTGATGCGTATTCTGACCGAACCCAAGAACGCTCTCATCAAGCAATACCAGCGGCTCTTCGAATTTGAAAATGTGCGCCTGCGATTTACGGACGATGCCATGGAAACGGTTGCTGAGCTTGCGTTGCAGCGAAAAGTGGGAGCGCGCGGCCTGCGCATGATTCTTGAGGACCTCATGCTGGAGGTGATGTATCACCTCCCGGCGCAGCGCAAGATGCGCGATTTTATCGTCACTGCCGAGATGGTGAAGGGGCGCGAAATCAATTGGACGCTGCTCGAGAAGGCAGGCTGAAATCCCAACACCCGGAGACGTTTTGTTCAGTCGCGAAAAACTCGATTTGAAGCGCGTGCCCATGATGCCGGTGCGGGAAATGGTTATTTTTCCGCAAATGATGCAGCCGTTCATCGTTGGTCGGGAAGCTTCCGTGCGCGCTCTTGAAGAGGCCCTCGCAGGCGACAAGAAAATTTTCCTCGCCACGCAGCACGACGCTTCGGTGGACGACCCCAAACCCGAAGAAATCTATCAGGTCGGTACCCTCGCCAACATTGTGCAAAGTGTGCGGCTGCCCGACGGAAATATTAAAGTCCTGGTCGAAGGTGTCGAAAGGGCCAAAGTTGTTCAAGTCACCAACGAAGAAGGATTTTTTCGCGCCACATTGCGGCTTTTTCCCGCTAAAACGGAACCTTCTCCGCAATTCGAGCAAGCCTCCACCCGCGTGACTTCCCTGTTCGAACAATACGTGAAGCTCTCGCAAAGCCTTAACTACGACACCATGATTGCTGCGGTGCGCGTGGATGATCCTGCCAAGCTTTCCGATGCCATCGCCGCCAATCTGCAAATCCCCATCGACGAAAAACAGGAACTCCTCGAAGTGATCGAACCTCTCGAGCGCCTGAATCGCGTGGGAGAGATTCTCGAAGTTGAAATTGAAAAGCTGAACGTGGACCGCAGCATCAATTCGCGCGTCAAGCGCCAGATGGAGCGTGCACAAAAAGAGTACTACCTCAACGAAAAACTCAAAGCCATCCAGAAGGAACTTGGGCGCGGTGAGGCCAGCGAGATTGAGCAGCTTAAGAAGAAAATTGAATCTGCTGGCATGTCGGCAGAGGTGCAGGAGAAAGCACTGCAGGAACTCAAGCGCCTCGAAATGATGCCGCCGATGTCCGCGGAGTCCACTGTCTCGCGGAACTACTTGGACTGGCTCATTTCCGTGCCATGGAAAAAGCGCTCGAAGGAAATCCGCGATATCAAGCGCGCGGAGACCATTCTCTCGGAAGACCATTTCGGGCTGGAAAAAATCAAGGAGCGCATCCTCGAATATCTCGCGGTCCGTCAGCTTGTGAAAAACCCCAAAGGCTCGATCCTCTGCTTCTTGGGGCCTCCGGGAGTTGGCAAGACCTCGCTCGCGATGTCCATCGGGAGGGCCACGGGCCGCAAATTCGTGCGCGTGTCGCTTGGAGGGGTGCGCGATGAAGCCGAAATCCGCGGCCACCGGCGCACTTATATCGGCGCGCTCCCCGGCCAGATCATTCAATTGATGCGCAAGGCGGGAACCACGAACCCCGTCTTCGTCCTCGATGAAGTGGACAAGATGTCCATGGACTTCCGTGGCGATCCTTCTGCGGCGCTCATGGAAGTTCTGGATCCCGAGCTCAACCACGCCTTCACCGATCACTACCTCGACGTGGAATATGATCTCTCCAAGGTCATGTTTATCTGCACCGCGAACGTCCTGCACACGATTCCCCAACCCCTTCAGGACCGCATGGAAGTGCTGCGACTTCCCGGCTACACGGAGCAAGAGAAAATTCAGATTGCTAAGCGCTTTCTGGTTCGAAAGCAGCGCGAAGCCACTGGGCTATCTGAGCAGAATCTCACCTTCAATGACGAAGCCCTGACCCACATCGTCCGCCATTACACGCACGAAGCAGGCGTGCGCAACTTGGATCGCGAACTTGCCAACGTCGGCCGCAAGGTCGCCCGCAAGGTGGTGACAGAGGGTAAGCAACTTCACGTTGAGATTACGCCAGAAAACGCTCGGGATTATCTCGGCGTCATCAAGTTCCGCGAACTTTGGGCGGAGAAGAAAAATGAAGTCGGCCTGGCCGTAGGTCTCGCGTGGACGGAAGTCGGCGGACAGGTCCTCTCCACCGAAGTCACGCTCATGGAGGGCAAGGGCCGGCTGACTCTTACTGGTAAGCTCGGCGACGTCATGCAGGAATCGGCCCAGGCGGGAATGAGCTATATCCGCTCGCGCAGCGGGCTCTTCGGCCTGCCCAAGGATTTTTACCGCCATCTCGATATTCATCTTCACGTGCCCGAGGGCGCCATTCCCAAGGACGGGCCTTCGGCTGGAATTACCATTTGCACCGCCATCGCCAGCGCGCTCACCAAAATTCCCGTGCACTGCGATGTGGCTATGACTGGTGAAATCACCTTGCGCGGAAAAGTTCTGCCCATTGGCGGCGTGAAGGAGAAGCTGCTCGCCGCGCACCGGCTCGGTCTGCGCACCGTCATTTTGTCTAAGGACAATGAGAAGGATCTGGCGGAAATTCCGCCGGAGATTCAGGCAGTGATGGCTATTAAATTCGTGGAGACCATGGATGAAGTTCTGGCGATCGCCCTTGAGCGGCCATTGCCTGTTGGGACGCTCTCGCCGGTCTCCGAGGTTGCGCCCGAGTTTAGTTCAGACGCCTCACGGGACAGCAAATTGACCAACTGAAGTTCCGGCGTCCTGCCCACACGGGACGCTGCGTGCGCTGTTCTGGTTTGGCAATCGTACCGTCCGGGGATTCAGCAGTGCGAATCTTGCGGATTTTTCCGGCCCGTGCAGCAAATCATCTGCCCGGAGTCCATCAACAAATCCATTCAATTCACAATTAGAAAAAGGAAAGTGAAAGATGAGCGTCAGTCTTGCAGAACTCAAAGATAGAAACATCACCGATTTGGCAAAGATCGCCAAGGAATTGAACATCCCCGGCGCCAGCGGCATGCGCAAGCAGGAGCTGATCTTCCAGATTCTCCGCGCGCAGACCGAAAAGAATGGCCTGATTTTCTCCGAAGGCGTCCTCGAATGTCTGCCCGACGGGTTCGGCTTTCTCCGCGCGCCGGAGTACAACTATCTGCCCGGGCCCGATGACATTTACGTTTCACCTTCGCAAATCCGCAAGTTCGATCTGCGCACGGGCGATACCGTGTCCGGCCAAGTCCGTCCGCCCAAGGACGGCGAGCGCTATTTCGCCCTCATCAAGGTCGAAGCCGTCAACTTCGAAGACCCGGAAGTCGCGCGAAACAAAATATTCTTCGATAACCTCACACCGCTTTACCCGCAGGATCGCATCCGCCTCGAGACCACTCGTGAGAATCTCACGGGACGTGTCCTTGACATGCTCTGCCCCATCGGCAAGGGCCAGCGCGGCTTGATCGTCGCCCCTCCGCGCACGGGAAAGACGATGATGCTGCAGTCCATCGCCAATTCCATCACCACAAACCAGCCCGAAATTGCGCTCATCGTCCTGCTCATTGACGAACGCCCCGAAGAAGTTACTGATATGCAGCGCACGGTGAAAGGCGAGGTCATCAGCTCCACGTTCGATGAGCCGCCGCAGCGTCATATCCAGGTGGCCGAAATGGTTCTTGAAAAGGCCAAGCGTCTCGTCGAGCACAAACGCGACGTCGTCATCTTGCTGGATTCGCTCACGCGCCTCGGCCGCGCATACAATGCTGTCACTCCACCTTCTGGAAAGGTGCTCTCCGGCGGTATTGATGCCAACGCTCTACAGCGACCGCGCAGATTTTTTGCTGCCGCGCGCAATATCGAGGAGGGTGGCTCGCTCACCATCATGGCCACGGCCCTCATTGACACCGGCAGCCGCATGGACGACGTCATCTTCGAGGAGTTCAAGGGCACCGGCAACATGGAAATCAATCTCGACCGGCGCCTCGTGGACAAGCGCATCTTTCCCAGCATTGATATCAACCGTTCGGGCACGCGCAAGGACGAGCTGCTCCTCCCGGCGGATGAATTGAACCGCATCTGGGTGCTGCGAAAGGTGCTGAGTCCGCTGTCAACTGTGGAAGCGATGGAACTACTCTTGGGCCGCCTTACCAAGGCGAAAAACAACGCGGAATTCCTCGGCTCGATGTCCAGCCCGGCGTAATCGGAACTTCACGAATAGCCGAAGCAGCAGGGTTCGCGTCGCAGCGCCGCGCGTGTAAAATCATCCCTGCGGACTTTCGGTAATCTAAGCGCCGCTGCTGCCGGTCTTCATGTCAGCTTTCGTTTTTTCCGTCGCGAGCATCACCACGAGGCGCGCGACCTCTTCGGCGTCCATCGCCGAGCTATCCACCAGAACAGCATCGGCGGCGCGGACGAGCGGTGAAGTTTCGCGCTCGCGGTCGCGCCGGTCGCGCTCGCGCACTTCATCGAGCGTCTTCTCCAGCGTCACCGCTTCGCCTTTTTCGCGCAGCTCGCGCCAGCGCCGCTCCGCTCGCACCTCCGCTGAGGCCGTGAGGTAAATTTTCAAGTCCGCGTCCGGGAAAACCACCGTGCCGATGTCGCGGCCTTCCATCACGATCCCGCCGCGCGACCCTGTTCGCCTCTGCTCGGCCACCAGCACTCGCCGCACTCCCGGAACCACGGCAATCTTCGAAGCGGCCAGCGATGCTTCCGGCCCGCGAATCTCCGCCGTCACGTCTTCTCCGTCCAGCATAACGCGCGGGCCTGCTTCACTCGTGACTAGATCCACGCGCACCTTTTCCGTCATCGCTACGAGCGCCTCGGCATCGTCGAAAGCGATTCCCTTGCGCAGCGCTTTGAGCGCCAGCGCGCGGTACATCGCTCCCGTGTCCACGTAGACGTAGCCCAGCAGTTCCGCCACGCGCCGCGCCACAGTGCTCTTCCCCGATCCCACCGGCCCATCGATCGCGATCACCAGTTTGCGCATCGCTCTCGTCAAATGCGCTTGAACGCGCGTTCGATTTCGCGCAGCGAATAGCGCAGCACGATCGGCCGTCCGTGCGGGCAGCTCATGGGATATTCCGTCTGCGCCAGTTCGGCAAGCAGCCATTCCATTTTTTGCCGGTCCAGCGGAGTATTCACCTTGATTGCCGCATGGCACGAAGTTGAAGCCGCAATTTTTGCTTGCAGCGAGTCCAGGGAAATCGCCTGATTCTCGCGCGCGATGCCGTCGAGGATTTCCTGCAGCAGTTTTTCCGCGTCGCCTGTCGAAATTCCCGCCGGCGCGGCCTGGATGGCCACGCTGCGCGCGCCCATTGGCTCGACCTCGAATCCATTGGCGCGCAATTCCTCCGCAATTTGGTCGAAGACCGCCAGTTGCGCGGGCGAAAGCTCCGCCACTGGAGGCAGCAGCAGTCGTTGCCCGCCCACCGGACCCTCACGCCGCGCGCGCAGGTGCTGTTCGAAGAGCACGCGTTCGTGCGCCACGTGCTGATCAATGATCCACAATCCTTCGTCGTTCACGGCCACGATAAAGCTGTTGCTCACCTGCCCCAGCGGCTTGAGGTTTGAGATTTCTTCCGGCTTCGGAAGCGCCGCGGGAACTTCCTGCGCCGTCGCTGTTGCCGCTGTCGAAGCAGGCGCCGCAGCCAAGCCTCCCAGCTCTATCGCTTTGGCGGAATCGAATTCAAATCGCTGCGGCAGCGGCCGGTCGGGAGCGCCCGAAAGCTCGAATCCCTCCACGAGCGTCGCGCTCGATGCAACTGCAGCGGGAATCACTGCTCGCGGCGGCCCTGCGAACCCGCCCGCAGCGGCGCCCGCCGCCTGCGCTGCCATCGCTTCTGCCGTAGGCCGCGCGGCAGGAAACCCGGGAATCGGTCGCGCGTGGCTCAGCGCTTGGCGAATTGCATCGCGAGTGAAATCGTGAAGGAACGAAGGGTGCCGGAAGCGCACTTCAATTTTCGAAGGATGCACGTTCACGTCCACTTCTTCGTACGGCACTTCCAGGAAAAGCAGCACGGCGGGAAAAAGATTCGGCGGCATGATGTTGCGGTACGCTTCGCCGATGGCGTGGAGAATCAGCCGGTCGCGCACCAGCCGCCGGTTCACAAAAATATAAATTCCGTTGCGATTCGTGCGTTGCACCTCGGGGCGCGAAGTGAATCCCGAAATCCCAAGTTGCCCGGCTTCTTCGCTCTCTTCGAACGCCGGCTCGGTGATCGCAGCGCGAACGGGCGCTGTCACGCGGGGAATTTCGAGGAGCTCGTCCAGCGCGGCCCGCCCGAAGACTTGATACACGCGGTCCGCAAGCTGTTCCGTGGGCGCTACGTTCAGGATTTCCTGGCTCGGAGTTTTCAGCACGAATTGCCGGTCGGGATGCGCCAGCGCGTAGTGCGTGACGAGCGAAGCAATGTGCCCCAGCTCCGTCGTTTCCGACTTCAGAAATTTTCGACGCGCCGGCACGCAATAAAAAATGTCTCCCACGCTGATGGACGTGCCCACCGGCGCGCCTGCAGGCTTCACGCTCAGGAGTTTGCCGCCCGCGAATTCGATGCGCGTTCCCTGCTCCTCTTCCGTCGCGCGCGTTTCCAGCACCAGCCGCGAAACGGCCGCAATCGAAGGCAGCGCTTCCCCGCGAAATCCCAGCGTCGCGATGGAAAGCAAATCGTCCGCCGTGCGCAGCTTCGAAGTCGCGTGGCGCTCGAAAGCCAGCAGCGCGTCGTCGTGCCCCATACCAGAGCCGTCGTCTGTGACGCGCACCAGTCGTTTGCCGCCCGATTCCACTTCCACGCGAATCGTGCGCGCCCCGGCGTCGAGCGAATTTTCGAGTAGCTCCTTCACCACCGATGCCGGGCGCTCGATCGCTTCGCCCGCGGCGATTTTGTTCGCGACGTTTTCCGGTAGTATTCGTATGCGGGACATCAAAGAATGCTCGTCAGTATCAAATCACAGATGCGTCCTGAATAAATACCCATCTCTTACGATCGCGCCGTCGGAATCTTTTTCGGCAGAATTCGGCCGACAATCCAGAATGTAGCGGCAAGGCCCATCGCCAGCACGATCAAGCTCAAAGGTATGGCCAGCCAAAGAGCCCAGCGGAAAAAAAACCAAAGTATCGCAGCCACCGAAGCCAGCAGAATTGCCGCAGTCACACACACGGCGAGATACCTCTTACTTATGTCTCTTTCAGCGAGTCCCGGTCCCGATAATTCAAACATGACGCCTCACGCCCGCAGCGCAAAGAAGATCTCTAGATCTTTTTTGACGGTTTCACTGATATCCCCAGTTCTTCCAATTGATCGGCGCTCACGCTCGACGGCGAATCGGCCATCAAATCCTGAGCGGCGGTGGTTTTCGGGAACGCGATGACTTCGCGAATGGATGTCTCGCCCGCGAGAAGCATGACAATGCGGTCGATTCCGAGCGCGATTCCGCCGTGCGGCGGAGTCCCATAAGTGAGCGCGTCGAGAAAAAATCCGAAACGCTGCCGCAGCTGTTCTTCGCTCAAGCCCAGCGCGCGAAACATGCGCTCCTGAACATCCTGCCGGTGAATCCGAATGCTGCCGGAGCCAAGCTCGATGCCGTTCAGCACCAAGTCGTAGCCTTTCGAACGGCACTTCCACGGCTCGGATTCGAGCTTGTCGAGGTCCTCTTCGACGATTCCCGTGAACGGATGTTGCGCGCTCACCCAGCGTTTGTCCGTCTCGCTCCACTCGAAGAGCGCGAAGCCCGTGATCCACGCGAATTCCCAGCGGCTGCGATCAATCAAATTGAGTTGATCTCCCAGCCGCAGCCGCAATTGCCCCGCGACGAACGCGGAATTGTCCACGCCCTTAACGTGCCTCTGCGCCGCGACCGCGAGGATCAGCTCGCCCGGCTTCGCTCCTGTCGCGGCCACAATTTTCTTCACCGCTTCCGCGCCGAGAGTCTTCTCGAGCGCTGAACTCACTCCTTCATTTGTGACTTTCACAGAGTAAAGCGCGCGCGCGCCTGCCTGTTTCGCAAGTTCCGTGAGTTCGTCCAACTGCTTACGCGAGTACGCCGCCGCGCCCGGCGCAACGAGCGCATAAACGTTTCCTTCAATCTGAAATTTCGCGCGACTCGGCTCGAAATGTGAAGTCACGTCGTGCAACTCCATCCCGAAACGCAGATCCGGTTTATCGGAGCCGAAGCGCCGCAGCGCCTCTTGGTAATCGAGATGGCGGAACGGGCGTTTCACTTCCACGCCGCACACGGCCCACGCGCGCACCATCACGCGTTCGATCACTTCGAAAATATCCTCCTGCCGCGGGAATGACATCTCCAAGTCCAGTTGCGTGAATTCCGGCTGGCGGTCCGCGCGGTTATCTTCGTCGCGGAAGCAGCGCACAATCTGGAAATAGCGGTCCATGCCGGAAATCATCAGAATCTGTTTGAAGATTTGCGGCGATTGCGGCAGCGCGTAGAACTGCCCGTGATGCAGCCGGCTGGGCACCAGATAATCGCGCGCGCCTTCTGGGGTCGAACGCGTCAGAATCGGCGTCTCGATTTCATAGAAGCCCATCTCGTCCATGGCCTTACGGATTTCGAAAATCACGCGATGGCGGAGCGCGAGATTGCGGTTCGGCTTCGGCCGCCGCAGATCGAGATAGCGATGCCGCAGCCGTGTCTCGTCGCTGGCCCTCACTTCGTCTTCGATCTGGAACGGCGGCGTTTCCGCGGTGTTCAGAATCAGCAGCAGGGAAGCCAGCACCTCGATTTCTCCCGTCGGCAAATCAGGATTGGGTTTTTGCCGCCGCAGCACGCGGCCTTCGACGGCTACCACAAATTCCGAGCGCAGCTCTTCGGCCTTCGCGTGCGCGGCGGCATGCGCTTCCTTATTGAAAACCACCTGCACGATTCCTTCGCGGTCGCGGAGGTCAATGAAAATAAGCTGGCCCAGATCGCGGCGGCGATGCACCCAGCCCATCAGCACGACATTTTTATCCGCGTCCGCCGCGCGCAGTGCGCCGCAATAATGTGTGCGCTGCAAATTTCCTTGCGAATCGAGTGCCATCACTCTCCCTGACTCTTACCGCGAACTCTTCACTGCGGAAATCAATTCAGACTCCGGCAGTTTTCTCTGTTCGCCGTCGGAGAGGCGCTTGAGCGTCAACTGCCCGGATGCAATTTCATCTTCGCCTATGATGAGCGCGAATCGCGCGCCCAATTTATCGGCGAGGCTGAGTGATTTCTTGAATTTCAATTCTTCCGGCGGCAACTCGACGGCGAGCGACGCTTCGCGCAGCTTTTTCGCGAGTCGCACCGCCGCCGGATTCGATTTCTCACCCATCCACGCGATGAACACATCCACGCGCGCTTCGGGCTTGAGTTTCCCCGATTCCTGGAGCGAGAGAATCAGGCGGTCTGTGCCGATCGCGAAACCAATGCCCTTTGTCGGCGGACCGCCGAGCAATTCCACCAACCCGTCATAGCGTCCGCCGCCGCACACCGCATTCTGCGAGCCGAGGCCGGGAGCGGTGATTTCAAATGTCGTGCGCACGTAATAATCGAGGCCGCGCACGAGACGCCAGTTGATTTCATACGTGATGCTGCGGAGCTTTAATTCGGTTTGAAGTTTCGCAAACTTGTCGCGGCACTCTTCGCATAAATGCTCCGCAATTCGCGGCAGCTTCTCGATTATCGTTTGCTCGTTCGGCACTTTCGAATCGAGAACGCGCAGGGGATTCGTTTCGATGCGCCGCTGGCTATCTGCGCCAAGTTGCTCCTTCACTTTGCGCAACGCTTCGCGAAGAATTTCCACGTATTTCGGCCGGCATTCCTTGCAGCCGATGGAATTGATGTATAGCGTTGCGCCGCTCAGGCCCACTCTTGAAAAAAAAGTAAGCAGCATTTCGATCACTTCGGCGTCAATCGCGGGCGCATCCGATTGCCCAAGCACTTCCGCGCCGATTTGGTAGAACTGCCGATAACGCCCCTTTTGCGGGCGCTCGCGACGAAACATCGGCCCGATGTAGTAGAGCTTTACATCGCCCGGCAGCGTCTGCATCCCGTGCTCGATGTATGCGCGGCACACCGAGGCCGTCGCTTCGGGCCGCAGACTCAGGCTCCCAAGCTGGATGTCGCCGGCGACTTGTTTCAGATTCCTGAATGCGCGAGCAATCGCGAAGTTGTCCCCACTGCTCTCCGCCAAAAGATTTTGGAAATGTGCCACGCCATTTCGAAAGTGCTCATAGGCCCTTTTCTCACCTTCATTAAATTCGACTTCCCCGGAGACCAGCTCATCGTCAAGACCATTCATGAAATCGTGGAGGAGCTCCCGGAAATAGGCAGGGCTACCGTAGCCGGCCGACGAGGCATCCGGTGCCGAAATGACGTAGCTTTGGATGCGGGCGCGAAGCTGAAGCAAATCAGCGCGTGCGCCTTCCATCCAGTACATCTCCTTGTCCACAACCTCCGTCTCCTCGCCAATAGAGCGGACAAAAAGCTCGGTTTGCTCGAAGATGGGCAAGCGGATTTCGGCGAAATTGTAGGAAGCGAAGACTTCGCGCGCGGCCTGTTCGACGCGATTCCAGAGCGCGGATTCAGGCGGCAAAATATCGCGCACTCCTTTGATAGCCTGGAATTTGCGCTTATCTTTTTCGGGTTTTGGTGCTTCTGTCACGCGTTCCTCAACACTTGCCTGCCTTCCCGATTCGAACCATCGGGAAGCAAAAGGCGCAGAAGACGGCCGCTTCGGAAATCCTGCGCTTCGCTCACTTCGCTGGCTCGGCTTTGTACGATTCTTTGTATTCGACGTAGCGCGCGGCGTATTGATCTATGCTTTCGAAATCGGCGGCGGTGAGCGCGCGGCGAAATTTTCCCGGATGCCCCATGAAAAGACTGCCTGGCGGCACTACTGTTCCTTCGGGAACGAGCGTGCCGGCGGCAATGATGGAGCCTGCGCCAACGCGCGCGCCATTCAAAATGATTGCGCCCATGCCGACGAGGCAGCGCGAATCAATCGCGCAGCCGTGCAACACGCAGCCGTGGCCGATGGTCACGCCGTCGCCGATTTGCAACGGATGCGCTTCGCGCATCACGTGGAGCATGGAGCCGTCTTGAATATTCGTGCGCGCGCCAATGCGAATCCAGTGCACGTCGCCGCGAATCACGACGCAGGGCCAGACGCTCGAATGTTCGCCTATCGAAACATCGCCGATTACGACCGCGGCAGCATCCACGTAAGCGGTGGCGGAGACTTGCGGCGACTTGCCTCGATAACTGCGTATCAAGATTTCCCTCGGAATCGCGGCGCGCGGAATTCCCGCGCGGCAAGAAACACGCAACGTTAGCACACGCGGAAAGGTCGAACAAGAAGGCCGCGGGGGCATGGGGAGGAGCTCATCGGCGGAGCGACTTGCGGCGCATTTTTCGAAAAGTCGATCGGGGCTATTTTTGATGTGAGAAAAACGTGATCTTGTCCCGATTAGAAATGAGGTCGGGTCTTTGTTTTCAATAGCTTAGCGATTCGCGACCCAATCGATTTGTCCCGATTAGAAATTAGAAAGTTACTTTTATAAGTCATTTATTTTCAGTGCAGGAGCGTGAGAGTTCACTGTGGGGCTGCGCTCGGACTCGAGGTCAGAGAATCTGGACCGAAGGCGCGGCGGCGGAAGAATTCAGAGCGTTCAGCTGAGCGATGAATTGGCGCGCGAGGGCGTAAACGCTCTTCGCGCCCGGAGCATTTTCGCCCAACGCGGCGACGGGCTTGCCGGTATCTCCGCCGATGCGGATGCGCGGATCAATTTCGATTTCGCCGAGGAAGGGCACGCCGAAAAGTTCCGCCATTTTTCGGCCTTCGCCGTAGCCGAAGACGTCCACACGCTCGTTGCAATGAGGGCAGATAAGATAGCTCATGTTTTCGACGACGCCGAGGATTTCGACGTGCACCTGGCGAAACATTTCGATGGCTTTGCGCACGTCGGCGAGAGCGACGACCGAAGGCGTGGTGACCAGCACCGCGCCGCTCACGGCGGAGCTTTGGATCAGCGTCAATTGCACGTCGCCGGTGCCCGGAGGCAAATCCACGATCAGGTAATCGAGTTCGCCCCACTGCACGCCGCGGAGAAACTGCTGGATGACGCTGTGCAGCATGGGCCCGCGCCAGATGAGTGGCTTATCGCCGGGATTGAGGAGTCCCATGGAAATCATTTTCACACCGTAAGCGGTGACGGGAATGATGGCGTTCTCGCTCATGGCCTGAGGCATTTCCGTGGTGCCAAGCATGACCGGAACGTTAGGGCCGTACACGTCGGCGTCGAGCAAGCCGACGGCGGCGCCGAGTTGCTGGAGGGCGATGGCGAGATTCACGGCGACGGTGGTCTTCCCTACTCCGCCCTTGCCGCTGGCGACGGCGATGAGATTTTTTACTCCCGGGATGGGAGGCTTATCTCCAGCAGAGCGGCCGGGCGTGGCAGTGGCTTCAAATTTCAAATCTACTTCGCGAATGCCATCAATGCGCGCGAGCGCGGCGCGGATGTTTTGGTCGAGCGCTATGCGAACCGGGCCGGGCGGAGCGGTGCGCTGAACAAGTAGCGAAACGCGTCCATCGGCCACGCGGACGTTTTTCACAAGATTGAGCGAAACAATGTCCTTGCGCAGCTCGGGGTCCATCACGCTGCGCAGCGCTTCGAAGACGATTTCTTCACTCGTTCGGCCGTCCGGCATGGCGCTCCTTGGTTTGAAATCTGCCTCGCGTTACGGAACTCACTTGCCATCTTAGACTGCCACGCGTACAGGCAGCAAGAGGCGCACGACATTCTCGGCCGTTTTGCCGTGGAGCCGCCGGGAGGCGCAGAATGTAGAGGGAAAATCATAGCAGGAGAGTCAGATTTAGCTTGACATGGAATACCACGCTGCATTATTAAAGCCTTGCGTAAGGTACTTTGAATAAATAGGAGGAGGTCAGTGATGGATTTCAGATGCAGGCGAAGTTGGGGGAAAGGCCTGGAGCGCTCTCATCGTTTTGCTCCGTGGCTAACTATCCTCATTTTTCTCTGGATGACGCCCTCGATCGCCTCTGCACAATCCGGGCCTTCGCGGCAACTGACGCTGGTTCGTCCGGGTGATGGCGGGTTTGAGCAGCTCCTGAATGATAATTACCCTGGATTCGAGAATCTTGACGGTTATGCAGCCTTCCGCCCTTACCTGGTTCTTCTGCGAAACGACACCTCCCATTCGGCAAGGGCCTATGCGATCGAATGGAACATTCAATCATCGAGCGGATTGTCACACTTTCGAGCGAGAAGCTACTTCATGCAGGAACACAATGCACCGGCGAGCATGCGTGGAGCTATGGCCCCTGGGGAGCTTCGCCTGATATCTTCACTCTTTGATGTGAGTCCGACTGAATACAAAAAGCGCGCGGATGGGATCGCAAATGTACTTTCGACATTTTCTTCGCACCCGCCATATTCCTCGGCGAACATTGAATCCGTGGATGTGTCCGTCGATGCGGTCATCTATGATGTCGGCGCATACGTGGGCTCGGATCATTTTCAGCTTTCGATGAGGTATCAGTGTTTGAGGGCAGCGGAGCACGATGTGGCGGAGTCCGTGCTGAAACTGATGGACGCAAAGGCGCCGACCGCCGACGTGGTTGCTCTTCTTGAACATGAAGTCCAGGCCGGGCGCGCCGCGAACGCTGGGCGCGGGCGAGACGACCAAGTCTCGGAATGCGCATACTACCGCTTAAAGGAGGCGCAGGCTTTCCTGGCGGCCTACCGCCGCGGCGGCGTAGACACCCTCATGGCGAAGGCCTGGGCCGTGATCCAGCATCCCAGTGAGAAAATTTCGCCACTCGCCCCGCAATGATCGTGGCTATAGCTGGAGCAGGCAGGGATATCGCTCAGGGAGGGACGGTCAGGCGATGCGTCAAGAGGAGGATCTCCTTATGAACGGGCAAAGGGCCATTGGGACCTTGTCTTTCGCCGGGTTGCTTCCAAGCAGGCTCCCGGGGGTACAGGTGCTTGTTTATCGCCTCGGCTGCAGGTGCGCGGCTCTGCTCCTCTTCGTGCTCGGGGGCTGCGTAACTGTACACGGGCAAACGCTGCAGGTCACAAACAACGGCGCAACTGTGAATCCGGGGGATACGTTGAAAATCGACGACATCCCGATGATGCCGCAGTTGAGTTTAGAGCCTGCTGGGTGCGATAGCGCATCGTACGACATGGATATAAACTGGACGGCAGCCACGGGAGAGCAGACTAACGTCCAGGTCAGCGGGTGGTGGACATGTAATGAACCAACTGATTTCGACTGGAGCCCTGTGGGGTATGCCGGCGGCACCGTCACCATCCAATGGACCGGATATGACAGTTGTGGGAATACTACTGGGAGCGCGAACTTCAATTTCAATATCGTCGGAACAAACCCCCTGCCGTCGGCTGTAGACGCAATGGCTAATAGCCCCTGGTTTTTTGAAAACACGATAGCTGAGGAATCGAGAGCATGGACGAGTGCTCCTACGGGGGTGTACCACCAGTTTGACGCCAGCGGGTTTCCGCTGAATTGTAGTTGTCCGAGTGGCATTGGTTTAACTCAGCTAGATCCGCCCGCCAACTTCGATGACTTCTGGAACTGGTCCACGAACTTGAGCGATGGGCTCGGCGTTCTAAATGGAAAGCAGGCGGGTGCGGCAACCAGTTGGAGTAATGAGCTTCAGCAAATGATTGGCAATAATGGCGGGATTCCCGTGTGGGCGCCCTGGCAATCGGGAGTGTGTACGTTCGATGCTAGCCGGCCTAGCGGGCTCCCGCAGCGGGCGCGCACAGCTTTGCCGATGCCGATTGGATGAAGAGCTACAACGCGTTTTATTTCATTTTTTGGGATCCCCCTGCCAACGGTAAGGCTGGGTTCTGGGATATCAATTCGTCTGGAGACACCACTTATGTCCCGAAGGTGTGTGCTTCGCCGGCGATATAGGTTGTTCTGCGCCGAACTGCTTTTCTTGATGGGCTGCTGGACGCTTGCGTCTGGGCAGGGAACGGCCCCGCCGAGGGGGCTCTATCTGCTGGCCGCCACGCCGACGGAGCACAGCCCCCAGACCTACCCAGCAATTCTCTATTCGGTGAGCGCCGAAAAGAAACTCAAGATGGTCAGAGAAGTGGTTCCGCAGGCTGACGGCGTCCGGCTCGTACAAGCTTGGGGAAATGCGATTTTCGTCACCCACCCGCACCTAATTACAACATCGGTCAGCGTCATTCATACGGACGAGCCACTTCGAGCAGACGATGTGGTCTTTAACCCTCATGCGTTTGACGCAATGTCTAACCCCCACGGCCTGTTCGTGGGCGACGGTGGGGTAGCATTGGCTGAGCCTCAGCCATTTTATATTGACCAGCTATATCCCCTTTCCCCTGACTTCGGCGATCCGACTAAGGGGACGCTCGTTAGTGTGTCAGGCGAAGCCCTTGCGGGGCGTTCCCGAATAAAGTTCAACGCGTGGGATGAATACGCAGCACTACGCCATGACGGAGGTCTAGGAGGGCCAGCCATTACCGCGGGGCTGATCGGCTCAGCCGAAGACGGGAACCTAGTAATTACTAAAGCTGGCCATTCGACGGTCGTGGATAAGCTTCCTCCCTCTCTTCGCGGAAAGAGCAGGAAAATCGTCCCGGTGATCGTGGCTGCCAGCCGCGAATATCTTGTGCTGATCCTTCAGAATACCGCCGAGGAAGTGTCCTCAGGGAACCTGGGCGCCTCAATGGAAGCGTTTGTGCATGACCGAGTGCGGGACCTGTGGAAGACGATTCAAATCGAGGGAAATTCGTCAGCCTCAAGGCTGTCCGGCGCATGGCTCACAACGATTGTCGGCATGTGGAACCCGGACCATAAGCCAAGCCCGGGAAGGGATAACGAGCGGAGCCAAGCGACTGACCGGCTTCCCAATGTTCAGGAGCTTTACGCCACCTACGAAGGAAGATGGATTTGGAGGCCCGGCGATCTCATCCTTCAGAATCTTGCGGACGGCAGAAAGATCCGGATCGAAACGGGGCAAGAGGACAGCGAGATATTGCTAGTTGAGGGCGAGACTGTGCTTTACCGGGTGAATGACACAATTTATCAGGCCAAAATTGCAGGCGAGAAGCTTCAGGATTCCGCGGTGGTGGTGAAGGATGAAGATGTTCCGGAGATTCATTGGGTGTTTTGGCACTAGAACCACGGAAGGCCGGTCTAGGCGGCTGGCCGTTCGAGGGAGGAAATCATGAAGAAAATTGCGTTGTGCGTTTGCGTTGCTGGCCTGGTAATCGTGGTTTTGGCTGCCGTCAGCGGGTCGGTAACTGCGTATGGATTCCAGAGTTGCCCGCCGCCGCCGACCGGTGACCCTACCTGCCCGCCCACAGGCAATGGCGATACTCAGCCCAACTGCAGCCCCATCATTCTCGACCTGAGCGGCCAAGGATTCTCTCTGACTAGCGCGGCGAATGGGGTCATGTTTGACATTACAGGCTCTGGCAAGTTGTTTCAAATCGCGTGGACGGCGCCGGGGGCCGAGAACGGCTTTCTGGTTTACGACCGCGACGGTGACGGGGTAATCGATAGCGGAAAGGAGCTTTTCGGGAACTTTACGCCTCAGCCGCCCTCGGCCCACCCGAACGGGTTCGCGGCTTTGGCGGTTTACGACCAGCCAGCAAACGGTGGAAATGGTGATGGGATAATCGACGCCCATGACAAGATTTATAGTTCGCTGCGAATTTGGATTGACTCCAATCACGACGGCATTGCCCAGCCCGACGAGCTGCACACGCTCCCTTCTGTAGGCGTGTATTCGATCAGTCTCAATTATCAGCTGTCCATGCGAAGGGATCAGTATGGCAACCTCTTCCGCTATTGGAGCAAGGTGAATGCGCATGACGCGAATGACACTTCAAATGTGGGCCCGATTGCCTACGACGTTTTCCTGGTGACTGGCACCGGCAAGTAATTCCCGTAAGAAAAAACAAAACAGCCGCCTCGAAGCAAGGCTTTGGCAACGCGTGCTCGGCAGGGGCCAGCGCGCGGCCGGCGGGTTTTCGGCGCGGGGTTTGATAGCGTCGAGGCACATCACGCGGATGGGCGAACTTCCCGGATAGATAATCCGCCAGTAGGGAGCGAAGCGGCGGAGCGCCGCAGCATCGGTTGCGTAAACGCGCGTCTCGGTGGTGAGAATCGTTCCGCCATCCGGCGCCTAAGTAGCAAGCGAGGGGCATGGTGCGCACCGGGTTAGTTTCCGGCTGCGATGTTGCCGGCGACAACCGCGCCGATTCGCCTCACACGCTGTATACTCATTTGCTGAAATGGGATTAAGTTCGGGGACGAAACTAGGGCCTTACGAAATTGTCGCGCCGCTGGGCGCGGGCGGGATGGGGGAAGTGTATCGCGCCCGCGACACGCGACTCGACCGCACGGTTGCCATCAAGATCCTCGCTTCACGTCTTGCCGATAATCCCGAGGCCAAACAGCGCCTAGATCGCGAAGCCCGGGCGATCTCTTCACTGAACCACCCCAACATCTGCACGCTGCACGACGTAGGTCATCAAGACGGGATTCATTTTCTAGTCATGGAGTACCTTGAAGGCGAAACCCTGGCGGACCGCCTCAAAAAAGGGCCACTTCCGCTCGAGCAGGTCTTGCGCATCGGGGCGGAGATTGCCGCCGGACTGGACAAGGCGCATCGCAGCGGAGTAGTCCATCGCGACCTGAAGCCAGGCAACATCATGCTGACCAAGACGGGGGCCAAGCTGATGGACTTCGGCCTGGCGAAGGGCGCATCGGCGGCGGCTCCCGCACTGTCGGGACTGACGGCGAGCATTGAATCTCCTGCGGGAGGCCATCCCCTCACTGCGGAAGGTACGGTCGTGGGAACGTTTCAGTACATGTCTCCGGAACAAATCGAGGGGCAGGATGCCGATGCTCGTTCCGACATCTTCTCGCTAGGAGCAGTGTTGTACGAGATGGTGACGGGGCAGAGAGCGTTTGAGGGGAAAAGCCAGTTAAGCGTGGCGAGCGCGATCCTGGAAAGAGAGCCCGAACCCATCAGCATGGTGAAGCCGCTTACGCCGCCCGTGCTCGACCGGACGATCCGAAAATGCCTGGCCAAGCAGCCTGACCAGCGCTGGCAGAGCGCGAGCGACCTGGCGACTGAATTGAACTGGATGACGGATGGCAGCGCGACGGCGATGGCGGTGAAGGCGGTTGAACGGGGTCGGAAGTGGGGCCGACTAGGATGGCTTGTGAGCGGTGCGCTTTTGCTGCTTCTGGCAGGCGGAGGTTCGGCGTGGATAACCGCGAGGCGGTCCGTCGCGCCAGCACGGGTGATGCGATTCACTGTCAGCCTTCCCGCTGGGGATGCTCTAGGAGGTTCCTGGTGGTGGTATCCGAGTGTTGCCGTGTCCCACGACGGATCGCAAATCGCCTATGTGGCGCACCGGGGAGGCCAATCGCAGATTTACCTGCGCGCGGTCGGCGAAATGAATGCGCGGCCGGTCCCGGGCACGGAGGGTGCAGACATCCCGTTCTTTTCGCCGGACGGAAAGTGGCTGGGGATGGCTTCCAGCGGCGAGATTAAGAAGGTTCCACTAGCTGGAGGGCCAACAGTGACGATTGCGAAGGCCACCTTCTATAGCGCGAACTGGGCCCCCGATGACATGATCTATTTTGACGGCGAATCTGGTTTGCAGAAGGTGGCAGCAGCGGGGGGTGAGCCGCAAAAAGTAACGACGCTCGACGCGAAAAGCCAAGAAACCGAGCATCGGTTTCCGGAAGTTCTGCCCGGCGGCAAAGCGTTGATTTTCACATTGCGGGACGGAGAACAACCCTCTTTTGACAATGCGAACATCGCGGCGCTCGATCTCGCTACTGGTGAAAAAAAGATTCTGGTCAAATCCGGAACGGATGCGCATTACGTTTCGACGGGGTATCTCGTGTTTCTCCGGGCAGGCATGCTGATGGCCGTGCCGTTTGACCCGGCCCGACTGCAGGTCAAAGGCGCTGCGGCGCCAGTAGCTGAGGACATCCTCGAGAATCCGAGGATTGGAGCGGGCCAATACGCAATTTCGGATGATGGCTCGCTGGTGTATATCGCGGGTGGGGTCACGTACGGGGAACACGAACTGGTTTTCGTGGACAAGACTGGTGCCACCCGTTCACTCACGGCGACCAAGCGGCCTTACGAGGATTTTACGATTTCACCGGATGGCAAGTTCATCGCCACCACCATCGAAGGGCAGGTAACCGATACCTGGATCCACGACATCGCGCGGGATACGGAGACACGATTCACGTCCGGTGTCGAGAACCGGGACCCAACCTGGACGCCGGACGGAAAGCGAATCGCCTACGGCGGTTTCAAAAAGGGCAAGTACGGCGTGTATTGGAGGCCGCTGGATGGCAGCGCGCCAGAAGTAACCCTGCTCACCAGCGACAAGCCGGTGTACGCGTGGTCGTGGTCGTCAGACGGACGTGTGCTGCTTTACGAGGAGTTGAGTGCGGGGATAAACTACAATCTAGGAATCCTCCCGATGAATGACCGGGAACATCCACGCCTGTTATTCTCGCCGCAGCACAACGTGAATTCGGCAGCCCTATCCCCTGACGGCGATTGGATAGCGTACGACTCCGATGAATCCGGCCGACCGGAAGTGTACGTTGCGCCGTATCCGAGACTGGCGCCGCGGGAGAGAATCTCCACGG
Source organism: Candidatus Acidiferrales bacterium (assembly GCA_050747245.1). Classification (GTDB taxonomy): domain Bacteria; phylum Acidobacteriota; class Terriglobia; order Acidiferrales; family UBA7541; genus JBOGNO01. The sequence goes on along the minus strand of JBOGNO010000012.1, from coordinate 50,422 downwards.
AAGGAGGCTTGCGCCCCGTGTGGGCACCCGACGGCCGCGAACTTTACTACCGGACAGTGGCCAGCGTAGAAGAGTTGCTGCGGCGAGCCTTGGCGCAACGCTCGCGAGTGATGGCCGTACCGATTGAAACCAAACCCACTTTCAAAGCTGGCACGCCGCACATGCTGTTCGAAGGCCCGTTCTTCGAGAGCGGTCACGATTTCGCAGTGACGCCGGACGGCCGTGGCTTCATTCTGATCCGCGAAAGCGCTTCGCAATCTGACCCGAACGAAATCCACATCGTTCTCAATTGGTTCGAGGAGTTGAAACAGCGCGTTCCTTCCGCAAGGAATTAACCCGGATCACTTGGCCGTAGAACACACTACTCGTTGATGGGAAATTCTTGATATGCCCCCGAATACCGGTGCGGCGAGCTAGCGTACTGCCAGAGAACGTTGGGTGCGGCGTTTTATGGCGTCGAGCCACATCACGCGAATGAGGGAACTTCTCGGATAGATGATCCGCCAGTAGGGAGCGAAGCTCCGCCGCGCGCGTGAGCGGCAACAGCTCACTCTTCGAGGACGGCGCGTCCGAAGACCGGCCGGCCGCCCAGAGAGGTATAGAAGGCGTAGAAGGCTACCGCCACCACCAGCACAATCCCTGCCAGACTGACACTCGCATACCAGGAGGACAACTGGGCCGTCAGAGGCAAGCTACTCAGTAAATCGTTGAAGGCCTCCGAAGCCACTACAGCCAGCAAACCGAAGCGGATCAGTAGGAACACAGTCAGACTATAGGTGATCGTCTGGCTCACCAGGGTGGGGGGAGACGAAAGCGTGCCCCCTCCCGCTGCGACGAAGAACGTGAGCAAGAGAGCAGATAAGATTGCAGCCGCCCACTGCTTTCGCAGCAAGACCCGGAGCAGAAACAAGACAAACAAAATCACAAGCGAGAAAAAAAGCGCAATGAGCAAGCGGCTCGATATGCTGGCAAGAATCGCGCGCGCACCCAGAAACTCCCACTTCGGACCTGAATATGGCAGCATCGGAGGGTATCCGAGCCAGGAGGGAACAAACCATGCCACTCTTACGAGAGCGATGGAAAAAGATCCCAAAAGACAACCGGCCAGCACATCGCGGCCCACCAAAGGATCCCGAAAGCCGCCCGCCAGCAGGCGACTCCATGAAACCAAAGTGGCGGGCCAGCGACGGCGCACGTATGGCTCCATGGCAATGTAGAGTACCCAGGAGAGACTGGAAATAAGGAGCCCTAGACTCAAGAAGGTGATCAATAGCCAAAGTTCATCTGAACTGGGGACGTGATGCGCACCGAGGAGTACTGCCACCATCCAAACCGCAAAAACAAAAGTTGCCAGTCGAAAAGCCCCCCTGCGATCTCCACGGCCAAGGCGCAAGTTTCGCCATGCGAGCATTACCCCAACCACCAGGACGCAAAGAAACAGGACGGCGAATATCACCGTACCCGCCTTTTCTTGCGCGGACGGTAGATATGGCTGGATGCGTTGGGGACGCGTCCATGGACCAATCAATTCGAAGTAAACAGGCTTGCCCCGATATGCCGCGGCCTCAATCCGCATCGGGACATCGGGGCGCTCGGCGAGCGTCCCCGTCCACGCGGCTCGCGCGTCGCTGTAAACAGGAGGAATCCACATCGGCGGCGCAGTGGCCCACTTGGAGGGATCGAGCCCCGCGGCGGAGAATAGCGGCGCCCAGTCAGGAGGCGAGGCGGCGCCCGGCGCTTTTTCAACCTGCGGAGGAATTTCAATGAGCCGCGTAAGGCGACCGAGGGGATTGAGCTCGACCAGCGTCATCCCGGAGACATCGAGCGGCGGATCCTCTGTCCACACGGATCCTGCGATTGGTTCATCCGGAGAGGAGTTCTGCGAAACGAGCGGTCGCGGGCTGCCGCGATACCAAAACACGAACGCCCCGGTTTCGAGGTTGTCCCAGCGCGTCTTCGACCGGTCGTGTCCCGTGATATAGGCTATAAATTCCCATCCTTCGTAGAACCCCATGGCCGTGTCCACTGGCGGCTCGGAATAGCCCGCACTCCGCAGGATTTCTCGCGCGCGCTGGGCAAGGGCCTCCGGCGGCGTCTCAAGCGGCACACGCCGGTAGAGCTTGGTTTGCGCGCTCAACAAAACCGCCGCGATGACTGAAACAATGATTCCTGCCAGCATGACCCAGGCCACCACGGGACGCAGGCCTTCGGTTTCTCCCGAAGCAGCGACCATTTCGGGTGACGGCGTTTCACCTGCCGCCAGCGCCGAAGCGGGGCGTTTTTTCGGATCTTTTTCCAGGCAGCGCAGGATCACGCGTTCGATGAGCGGGTCGAGCTCTTTCAAATGCTGCGAAGGGGCCGTTGGTGTGCTCTTATCTCGCAGGCGCACAATTTCTCCAACGGAGGAAGCTTCGAACGGGCGCCTGCCGGTGAATATCTCGTAGAGCACCAGGCCGAGCGAATAAAGATCGCTTTTCGGCGTCACTTCGCCGCCCGCGAATTGTTCGGGAGACATATAAGCAGGCGTGCCGGCGCTCGCATCGGCGCCTTCGATTTCCGCGGCCAGCCCGGCGAGACCGAAATCGGTGACGCGCACGCGGCCGCGTCCATCCAGCATGATGTTCGCGGGCTTCAAGTCACGATGAATGATGCCGTGTTCGTGCGCGGCCGCCAGACCGGCGCACAATTGCCGCGCAATCTCCAGCCCTTTATCTGCGGGCAGACGGCCAATCCTTCGCAGGAGCGATGCGAGGTCCTCGCCATCCACATATTCCATGGTGATAAACGGTCGCCCCTCGGCCTCTCCGATATCGAAGACGCGACAGACGTTGGGATGGGAAACCTGGCGCGCCAGGCGCACCTCGCGATGGAAGCGCTCGAGCGCGGGTCCCGCTTGGTGCAACCCTTGCGGAAGAAATTTCAGCGCCACGGCTTGCCCTAGCTTCAGGTCGTCGGCGCGATAGACTTCGCCCATGCCGCCTTTGCCGAGGAGCGCCACGATGCGATAGCGGTCGCCCAGTGCAGTCCCCGGGACAAAGCGTACCCCGGCCGAAGAATCGGAAGACGAAGAAGGAGTGGATCTCGGTGAACTCTTCTTGGGAGGGGAATCGTCAGCAGGAGATTCCCGCGGCGACGACGGCGAAATCGAAACCGTGGGAGTCGCGCTCAGGGACAACGCGGAGCCGCAAGAAGGGCAGAAGCGCGCTGTTCCAGAGACTTCACTTCCGCAGGCAGGACAACTCATAGGCGTCGCGGGAGTATAGCACTCCCCGCTTGCAAGCTCCGGCTTCAATCGGCGGCAATTGAAAATGGAGGAGCTTTACCGTACGACGGTTGCTGATGGCGATACGCATTTGGCGCGGGCTCACTCCAGCCTGACGGAATCACCGCGGCGGACTGTGCCGCCTTGCAACACAGCGGCATAGACTCCCAAGTTAGCCCGGTTGTGCTGGGCTATCGCGCGCAGAATACCCGCATCCTTCGGGAGATCGCTCTGAGGGAGTGTCGTCATCACACAGCGCGAGCAGGGACGAGTGATGCTCAGGCGAACGGCATCGCCGATCGCGAGCACTTTTTCGGTCCAGGCATTCTCTACGAAATCCTTTTCGCCGTTCACGGTCTCGACCACAATGTTTGGACGAAACCGCCGGACCTCGAAGCGCCCCTGGGGATAAAGCTCGCGAAGCCGCCCGAGCGTGGCCGTGGTCAGCATATGTACGAACGCACAGTCGAAAAAAGTACCTTCCGGCAGATCGAAGTTGGTGACGATGTCGCGGCGATCGAGAAACTCAATATCCGGCCAGTACGCCTCAGCTGTGGCCTTCTGCGCATCGGTCAATACGCACAGTTTCACTTCACGCTTGAGTACCTTCGAGAATATCTGGTTGAAGTCCGGTTGCTCACTACTGACGATGGCGCCATCTGGGAGGGTGATGCGGACCGGCGGCAGCTTCACACCGGTTCGTGGAGCGTCAGCCAGTGCGGCCCGGCAGTCGAACAACTGCGGCCACTTCAGCGGGTTCTTAGCACTCGCGACTTTCCCAGTGGAGACGTCAACAAGCGCGTAGGCGCGATCCCCAAACAACCCGCGTTCGGTGATTTCGGCAGCATTCAGCTCTTCTCCCAACATGGACTTGACCGGATACCGCCAGAGCGAAACAATCGAACCAAGAATTGTCTGCGTCAACGGCAATCCTTTACTCCCCCGCCGGGGCGAGTATGTTCAGAGGCCCATTGCCCTTCTGCAATGGCAAACTAAACGGCGCCAGCGCTTAGAGTGTCGGCCGAAGCGCTCCGGGGATGAGAGCTCTTGCGCAAGAACGGCAAAGCTCCGGCGAGCAGAGCAAGAGCCGGAAGCAATATCGCCTCGGCCGCGCTGGGGAGAAACATGATTCCTGCGGCCGCGCCGGGTAAGACCTCGAAAATGCGGGAAGCAGGCGCGCCGTGATTTGCGAGCAGCCCGGACAGGAAGGTGAGATAAATCGCAATCATCGTCGTGGCTGGAAATAACGCGGCCGCGACCCGCATTGCGGCCGAACCTCCCGCGCGGCGTGACCAGTTCGCCGCAAGGGCGCCCAGCACTGGAAGAATCGGCAGCCAGGTAAAATAAAGAAGTGCCGGGATCCGCGGCGAACTCGCGAGCATGTGGGGCTGCCGGCCGACCCACAGGACCGCCAAGAGTATTCCGAACGTTACAATCATGTTCACGATGCCCGGCAGCCAGAGTCTCTCGATCCGTTGCTTGAGCATTGCAGTTCCTCCGCGTGCTTCGTTTATATTGCGCGCCAGACGCGGCCAATTGTTCACTTGCGCCCACGCTCGCCGGACCGACTCCTCTTTCGAAAGTCCAGCTTGCAGCCCGGCTTGGCATACATCCTCGAGGTAGTGCGCGAGCTCTTCGGCAACTTCCGGCTCGAGCTCTGCGCAGCGTTTCTCGCGCGCCAGTCGTTCAAGTACCATCTGCTCCCAATCAGGCATTGGCCGCTCCTGCGAGGCGCTGAATTGCGCGAAAGAATCCCTGCCACTCGCGGCGCAGGGGCGCGAGCTGTTTGCAGCCGAGTGCGGTGAGGCGGTAATAGCGTCGTTTGCGGGCCGCAGGCGAGGTTTCCCAGGTCCCTCTGATCCAGCCGCGGCGCTCGAGGATGTAAAGCATGGGATAGAGAGAGGCGAGTGTGAAACGCAGTTCGCCCCGAGTGCGCTCGGCGATGCGGTGGGCGATTTGATAGCCGTAGAGCCGCTCCTCGGAAAGTATGGAGAGGATGGCGAACTCCGCGCTGCCGCGTTTGATCTTCGAAATAGCCATGCTGGCCGCCTGTGCATAGGATTCCTATATGTAAGGTGTCGCGTCAATAGTACGCGCGGCCAGTGTCCTAACGAGGGAGCGGAAGTGGCGGGCGTTCGGCGCGGCGTTTGATGGCGGCAAGCCACATCACACGGATCAACGAACTTCCCGGAAAGATAATCCGCCAGTAGGGAGCGAAGTGCCGGAGCGCCCCAGCATCGGTGGCGAACACGCGGGTTTCGGTGGTGAGAATCGTTTCGCCATCCGGGGCGGGAACGATGAGGAAATTCATGGCGATCTTTGCGTGGCCCGGACGATCGAAGCGAATGAAATCGGCAGGTTGAGGATTGTGCGCGTTCAGCGGCGGGCCGGCAATTGTCCCGAATACGATTTCACGATTGGGATCTTCCGCGAGAGTCATGAATCCTGAATGCGTGGCGGCTTCGAGGATCGGCTCTGCGGGGGGCGCGTTCAAAATGCCGGGCGGCGCGCTGCCAAAGTGCGGTGAGCGTAACCAGGTGATGGCGCGATACAGATGGATCTCCGATGGAGTGACGTTCTTGACGGCCTGAAAAACCACGGCGGGCGAAGCATTGATGCGCGTGGAATGAACTTCGTGGAATTGGAATGCGGGAACAAAACTATCGAGCAAGGACCGCGGACCAGCGGGCTGTTGCAGCCGTGCGGGCAGAAGCGCCGTGAAAATTACGATTAGAAATCCGCAACCAAGCACGATAGAGCCAGCGGCGCGGCTCCCAATGCCGAGAAAGCGCAGCGGCTTGAGCAGCGATACCAGGCCAAGGAATAGAGCCAGCAGGCCTGCGTCCATCAATACGATATCCACGGCGAAGTGATTTTATACCGGCGCTGTTTGCGAGGGGGGAATGTTGTTTTGCGCGGCGGCTCTGGAAGCGTTGACAACGGGGGCTGTGGCGGGCAACCTATCGCGCATCGGAGAAGCTCAAGCGATGGCCGAACGCACAGACCGCTCGCAGCGCACACGGGACTGGGCCAGCGGGGCGCGGCTCGCCGAGCTGCTGGGCCTGCGCTCGGAAGTGCGCGAAGAATGGGTGATCAGCCCGGCGGCGCGGCGCAAGACCTGGCTGGTGTGCGCGTTCACGGGCTTCTGGGGAGTGCTGACGGGCTTCGTGCTGTTCATTCACTTCTCGCGCACGCTCGAAGAGGGCGCGGGAAACCGCGCCGTGTGGCAATTCCTGGGCGTGGTGATCGTGGCGGTCGTCGTGGTGACGGTGATCGAATGGCTGCGCGATTTGATCCGCGAGGGCGGCCGCGCGAAGAGCCGACGCTCGATGGCGTCGATTCTGATTTCGGTTCTCGTGCTGGTGCTCTTTGAGCTGTGCACGGTGGCGTACGAAGAGGTCTCGCGAGTGGGGATGGAGAGCCGCTACGTCCTCGAAGAAATCGCGGGGCGCGTGATTGGCACGCCGGAGCAGCTCGGCCTGTTTCTGACCGCACGCGACATCAAGGATCTTTCCGGGCTGCTCAAGCAACTATCGGATACACAGGCAGACAACCTCAGTCCCGCGAGCCGCGTGCTGCAATTGATTCCTGAAGATTCCAAGTGGGCGTTGCTGCCCGACAAGTTCGCACCGACGTTCGAGCAGTTTGAGAAAGGGCAAAACGCAATTTACGAGGACATGGCGAAGCGCCTCGGCGGCTCTCCCGATGCGAGGAGGCAGCAAGGCAGCGCGACATCGCCGGCCGCAAATTCGCAGCAGAGCCCGTCCGGGGGCGTGGGAACGATTGGCTCGACACTTCCCTTCCCGCTTCTCTCACCGACATTGTCGGATCTGGTGAAGAGTTCTCTTCTCTGGCCGAATACTGGAAAAGATACTCTGCAGACGGAGCAGATGCTCTATCAATGGAAGCTCGACGAGCTGCGGAATACCGGAGAGGATACGCGCAAGGGAATCCTGACGGATGATTTGAACCGCATGCTACTTCGTGACGATTTCTACGACGCGCGATACTTCGCTGAGCTAGACCTACCCATCATCACCGATGTGCTGGAGCAAGACCAGAAACTGCGCAAAAGCATCGCGCAGCTTCGCGAGCAAGAACAATCTGCGGGCACGGCCGGTGCCGCGAAGATTGAGAAACAAATTTCGCGCGCGGAGCTGGAGCTGCTCCCGATCCGCCGCGTCGTGCAGCTTAATCGCGATCTCCTGGACGCTTCGTTCGACACGGAAATCGGCAAGCCGGAGCAACCAGAATGGGGCTGGCGCGATTTAGCGGCGCTCGGGGGAATCTGGGCAGTAGCAGGCATGGCGCTGGGAGCACTGCTCGCGCTGCCACTTTTCGAGACGGGCGAATCGAAGTTGAAACACGCGGGGCGCAGCGCCATCCGCGGGGCGCTCGCGGCCATCGTGGTGGCGCCGCTGGGCGTGATGGGCTACGTCCTCCTGCTGCGGTGTGTAAGCCTGGTGGAAGACGCGCTCTGGCACCACACGTTTTTCAGCGCGCTGGTAAACTGGCATTCAAGGACCGGCAACGCCCTCGTGCAATTGGCGCTCCTGCCGCTCTCTGGGCTTGTGGAACTACTGCACTACCGGCCGTGGGGAGTGCTAACCTGTGCTGCGCTTGTGGCTGCGCTGCTGTTTTTCTGTTGGAAGCGGCGCACGCTTTGGCCGCTGCTGATCATTGGACAGGGCTTCGCGGCGCTGGTGGTGGCGCCGTTCCTCAACAGCCAGTCTGCGCTGGTGCTCGTGCTGGTGATGTTGGTATGGATCGTGCCAGGACTCTTCCTGGGATTCATCCTGCCGTATCTGAAGCTCGGCGCGAAACTGCCGCGGCACTGGGGAATCATGGCGGTGGCAAGCGGAATCCTGCTCGCACTCGTTGTGGGGCTGCGCTTCCGCGAATACTGGTGGATGTTCATTCCCGCGGCTCTGCTGGTGTTCACGGGATGGGCCATGCGGCGCGGCTGGCCTATCGAAGAATACTGGCCGCTCGTAGCCTTTGCGGCGGGATTGGTTATTTGCGGAGCTACATCGCTCTTCCAGGAAGCCAGCTTCCGCGGCGTGCTGGCCGACGTGCACACTTTGCAGTTCAAGGCCAACACCGCGGATGACATCTTCGACCTGCACTCGCCGTGGTGGAGATCGCTGCTCGAGGATCCGCACGCGCTCGAAGGCTTGTTGGGCGGCTTCGATCCCTTCTTAGAGCTCAAAGCAGCAGAAGAACGCGACCTCGAACGCCAGAAGCGCGCCGAGCTGGCAGTCACCAAGCGCCTGGAGCTGTGCATCGCCGCCGCCTTGGGATTCTGGGTGACCATCGGGCTGCTCGCCGGCTGGTCCATTCACAAAAATCAGCCGAGAGTGCAAACATCTCCGGGCGAGCCGCCGCGATGTTTTTGGGCCGCCGCACATCTCCGCGATTTTCACGACAAAGAACACGGCATGCTGCCGGAAAATGACCAGCAACTCTTCGAGCGGCTTGCGCTCGAATTGCTGGTGGACAATCGCTTCTGGGCGCATCGCGAACTCTTTCGCAAGGCTTTTCAGGGATTCGTGCCGGAAAACGTCGCGATGCTCTCCGTAAATCAGGTTCGCAAGGTGGCGCCCGACAAGAAATCCGACAAACAGGCGCATGCTGCTCTGGCATCGAACGCCGCGGTGCCCATGGTAATTGAAAATGCGCGACGGCTGCTCGCCGCATGGAGCGCCAATGCCGGCCCCGCCGGCGCGGAGCCGAGCAGCAAATCAGCGCTGCTCCTGCGACACTGGCAGGAACGCGCGCGCACAGACCCCGACGGGCTCATCAAGGAAGTGCGGCGCATGTTTGTGCTGCGCAGCCACACTCCGCTGCGGACATTTTTTGCAAGTATGGGGCTTTTTCCCAATGCCCACTTCCCCGGCTGCTTCATCGCGCCGGCCTCGAGCCCACGCACCGCCAGCTAGCCGAACCGGCGCTGCACGCTCCGGCGCTCCACACTGCACAGGCTTGCGCGATTTGCTAGTGTCCCAATTTGATTTCGGAAGGGTGTACTCTGCGCGATGGGGCGACACCGTCAAGAACATGCTGGCGGTGAAGAAACCTGCTGGGCGAACTGCCGAAAGAGACGTAGCATATCCGCATGAAGATGCGAAGCGGATGGCCAGTATCGGCATTCATTGCAGTCTGCGTGTTGGTATCCAGCTGTCAAGATGTCGGAACGACTTGGTCAGCAGTAGCCCGCTCGCCCGATGGGCAGTGGCTTGCGACTGCTCGCAGTCAACAGTGGGGTGGCCCCGGAACGGCCCGTGATGCCACCACAGTGTGCCTGAAGCGGGTTAAGGGGTCACAGTCTTCGACGCAGGTGTTAGTCTTCTCTCACGAGTATGCGACGATGAATCTGAAGCTGGAATGGGTAACTCCGACACAACTGGACGTGACATATGGACCGAGCGCAAGGCCTGGGGACCACGTAAGCCTCGACTTCCAAGTCGTCAAGATCGCTGGTATCAACATTTCCGTCCGAGACCTTTCAAATCAAACGATAACCACTTCGCAGTAATCCGCTTTGCGTAAAGTACATGCTGCCGTTTAATTTCCAGACCTCCCACACTCCCAAATTAGCGCACTACCTGCGCTTTGCGCAGAGCGTTCGGGAGGCGCTACAATAATAGGGTGGCGCATTGCAGGATTTGGCGAGCAGTCCTGCCGGGCGGGGCTGCTTTCTTTTTAGCGCAGGATTCGGCGAGGGTAAACCAGGGACTCGATGGACATAGAAAGGGTAGTAGATAAAGTCGTCTCGCGATTCATCGGCACGAAGCACGAGCGCGACATCAAGAAAATCATGCCGCTGGTGGCGGCCATCAATGCGCTCGAACCGGAGATGCAGCGGCTATCCGACCACGAGATGGCGGAGCGCATCGCGCAGCTTAAGCTCCAGGTGCAGGCCAAGCTCGCGGACGTGGAACGCGACGATCCCGACTACAAGCAGAAGCTGCAGGAGGCGCTGGCGGAGGCGCTGGTACCGGCGTTCGCAGTGGTGCGCGAGATGGGACGCCGGAAACTCAGCATGCGGCATTTCGACGTGCAACTGATCGGCGGAATCGTCCTGCACGATGGCAAGATCGCGGAAATGAAAACCGGCGAAGGAAAAACGCTGGTGGCCACGCTTCCCGCGGTGCTGAACGCGCTGGCGGGGCGCGGCGTAAACATCGTCACCGTGAACGACTACCTGGCGCGGCGCGACGCGGAATGGATGGGACCAATCTATACGGGACTGGGCTTGAGCGTGGGCGTGATCGTGCACGATCTGGACGACGTGCAGCGCCGCGCGGCCTATGGCGCGGACATCACCTACGGAACGAACAACGAATTCGGCTTCGATTACTTGCGCGACAACATGAAATACGACCTTGCCGATTGCGTGCAGCGCGGCCACCAGTTCGCCATCGTGGACGAGGTGGACTCCATCCTCATTGACGAAGCGCGCACCCCGCTGATTATTTCCGGGCCCGCGGAGGAATCCACGGACAAGTACTACCGCGTGGACAAGATTATCCCTAAGCTCATCAAGGATATTGATTACACGATTGACGAAAAGCAGCGTACTGCCACCCTCACTGAAGAGGGCGTGGCCAAGTGCGAGCGCCTGCTCAGTTTCGGAAACCTCTACGACCCCGCCAATATGGAAATGGTGCACCACATATACCAGGCACTGCGCGCGCACACACTCTATCAGCGCGATGTGGATTACGTCGTGAAAGAGGGCGGCGAGGTGATCATCGTGGACGAATTTACCGGGCGGCAGATGCCCGGACGCCGCTGGTCCGACGGGCTGCACCAGGCCGTGGAAGCCAAGGAAGGCGTCAAGATCGAGCGCGAAAACCAGACGCTCGCGACGATTACGTTTCAAAATTACTTTCGCATGTACAAAAAACTATCCGGCATGACCGGAACGGCAGAAACGGAAGCGCCTGAATTCAACAAAATTTACAAGCTGGACGTGGTGGCCATCCCCACCAATGTGCCGCTCATTCGCCTGGAAAATCCGGACGTCGTGTATCGCACGGAAGCGGAAAAATTCGAAGCCATGGTCGAGGGCATACTTCAGGAGGACGGCTCGAAGAGTCACGGCATCCGCCAGCTCCACGAGAGCGGGCAGCCGGTGCTCATCGGCTCGATTTCCATCGAGAAGTCGGAAAAAATCGACGAACATTTAAAAAAGGCCGGGATTCCGCACCAGGTGCTGAACGCCAAGCAGCACGAGCGCGAAGCCAAGGTGGTGGCGCAGGCCGGGCGCAAGGGCAGCGTGACGGTTTCCACAAACATGGCCGGCCGCGGCACGGACATTCTGCTCGGCGGAAATCCGGAAGCGATGACGCGGGAGTACTGTTTGAAAAATAAGCTGGCGCTTCCCTACGCGCCTGCCGCCGCAGTCATCACCGCGGGCGGCGAAGCGCCCGGTGCCGAAGCAGCGACCGGCGGGAATGGCGCTACGCCGCAGGCCTCTGCCGTCCCCATGGTGCTCTTCCAGGTGGAAGGCAAGGTGTATCAAGTGCCTTCCGACCAGTGGAAGCCGCTCTACGATCAATTCGCCGAGCAATGCAAGGGCGAGCACGACGAAGTGGTCGCGCTGGGCGGATTGCATATCCTGGGCACGGAACGCCACGAGGCGCGGCGCATCGACAATCAACTTCGCGGCCGCGCCGGGCGCCAGGGCGATCCCGGCTCGTCGCGTTTTTTCCTTTCGCTCGAAGACGACCTGCTGCGCATCTTCGGCGGCGAACGCGTGAAGGCCCTGATGTTTCGCCTGGGCATGACCGAAGGAGTGCCCATCGAATCGCGGCTCATCTCCAAACGCATCGAGAACGCGCAAAAGGCTCGCGAGGCGCAGAACTTCGAAGCCCGCAAGCACCTGCTCGAATACGACGACGTGATGAACAAGCAGCGCGAAACGATTTATTCGATCCGCCGCAGCGTGCTGGAGGGCAAGGAGCAAAGAGAGTACGTCCTGTCGGTCGCGGAGGAAATCGCTATCAGTCTGGTGGAGACATATTGCCCTCGCGAGCAGCACGCCGAAAAATGGAACACCACGCAATTCCACAACGAAGTCCTCAACCAGTTCGGCGTGGACCTCAAGACCGCGGGCATCGACCTCACGGAACTGAATCACGACCAGCTCCGAGAGGCAGTGGTCGAAAAGGTGAAAGCGCGCTACGAGGAAAAGGAAAAACAGTTTGGCGAAAAAATGATCCGCTGGCTCGAGCGCCACATCATCCTCGACGTCGTGGACGCCCAGTGGAAGGACCACCTGCTCACGCTCGATCACTTGAAAGAAGGAATCGGCCTGCGCGGCTACGGCCAGAAGGATCCGCTCGTCGAATTCAAGAAGGAGGCGTTCACGCTCTTCGAGGACATGATGGGACGCATCGACACGGAGACGGTGCGATTCCTCTTCCTCATGCAGCCCGCACGGCCGGAAGAGGAAGCGAAACAAATCGAACGCCGCCAGCGCCGCCAGCAGCAGGATCTGAAATTCCAGGCCGGCCCGGCGCAGGCGGAGGCCCCCAAGCCGGTGCGCTCCGGCGCGAAGATCGGCCGCAACGAACCCTGCCCCTGCGGCTCGGGCAAGAAATACAAGAAATGCCACGGCGCCGCGGCCTAAGGCGCTGCTTACCGAAATCTTCTCCCCGCGTCTGAACTTTTTGACGGCCAGTTACGTACCCTTAGCAGGCGCAAGCACAGGAAAAGGAGGGGTGTGATGAATCCGAGACGCATCCGGGGATTGCAATTTGTGGCAGTGATGTTCGCAGCGGCTCTCGCCGCCATTCCGGCGTTTGCAAGAACCGAAGGCAGATTTGAGCGCACGCTGCAAGTAAATGGGCCCGTGGATTTGCAGGTGAGCACTGGCTCCGGTTCGATACACGTCCGAGCGGGCTCCGACGGGAGCGTGCGCGTGGTGTGCAACATTCGCGCCAACAATTCTTGGCGCGGCAGCGACAGCGACGCAGAGCAGAAAATTCAGTATCTCGAAGCGCATCCGCCGATCGAGCAGGATGGCAACACCATCCGCATCGGCCATGTTGACGACGAGGAGCTGACGCGCCATCTCTCGCTGAGTTATGAAATTGAAACGCCCGCGGCCACGCAACTGCGGTCCACTTCCGGATCGGGATCGCTCGATGCCGAAGGGATCGCCGGGCCGGTTGAAGCCACGACAGGCTCGGGCAGCATCGGCATGAAAAAGATTGGCGGCGAGGTAAATGGGCGGACTGGATCGGGCGGCATTACGCTCGAGGACGTTCACGGCGCCGTGCACGCCCAAGCAGGCAGCGGCGGCATCACCGGACGAAACGTCGCGGGCAATTTTACTGCGTCAACGGGAAGCGGATCCATTGAGCTGGAGCAGAGCGGCCCCGGCGACGTGGATATCGAAACGGGCAGCGGCGGTGCGGAACTTCGCGGTGTGAAGGGCTCCGTGCGCGTCAGCGCCGGCAGCGGCAGCATTTCCGTGGACGGCGCGCCGGCAGGCCCGTGGCGCTTGCGCACGGGTTCGGGAAGCGTGGAGGTCCGGCTGCCCCAGGACGCGGCGTTCGAATTGAGTGCCCGCACCGGCTCCGGCGGCATCGAGAGCTCGCTCCCCATCACCGTGCAGGGCCGTATCAGCCCGAGGGAAATTCATGGCACCGTACACGGAGGCGGCCCGCTCATGGAGTTGAGCACCAGCTCTGGTAACATACGCATCGAACAGTAACGCTCCAGCATCTGTACAGGATGGAAATGAGCAGCCAGCCCGTACTGCAACACGACGATCGCATGCCGCGCCTGGTCGAAGTTCCCGCGGGTGGAATGGACGGCCAGGCGCGCGGCGGGATTTCGCCCGGCTCGTCGCGCTGGTCCTGCGAAGAACTCGAGAAGGGGAACATTCTCTATTGGCCCGCTGTGCCCTTTGATTTTCCGGAGGAGGAGCAGGAATTTCTTCTCCACTGGCACGCGACCTCTTCGAGATTTCACAAGAACATCGCCTATCGCCCCTCCGAGGACAAAATCACCGGACTGCCGCAATCCAAGACGGAGGAGGCTCAGAGGCTGCACAAGATCTTGCGTGGCTACTCCCGGCGTGTGTACGATTTTCTTTCCGGGCTGGTCCCCGCGTACCGCGAAGGATGGCGGCGCGATTTCGCCAGCTTCCGTCCATACGAAGAACAGGGCCGTGATATCCGCCTGCGCGCGCGCAACGATTTGCTGCACACCGACGCATTTCCCACGCGGCCCATTCACGGCGATCGAATTCTCCGCTTTTTCACGAACATCAATCCGTCGGAACCTCGAGTGTGGGTGACCGGCGAAACGTTTGAAGCACTCGCTGAGCGGTACGCGCGCTCCGCGGGCTTGCCAAAGAACGATGACGATGGCACGGCGGGATGGTTTTCACGCGCGTGGAAACGCGCCGCCGCCGCGCTCAAAATTCCCGGTGCGGACCGCTCGCCCTACGACGACTTCATGCACCGCTTCCACAATTTCTTGAAAGAAAACGAACAATTTCAGAAAGAATGTCCCAAGCAGCGCTGGGAATTTCCTCCGGGCAGTTGCTGGATGGTCTTCACGGACATGGTAAGCCATTCGGTCCTATCCGGACGATTCGCTCTCGAACAGACGTTTATCATCTCGCGTGACACCCTCGCGCTGCCGCAGCATGCGCCGGTTGCCGTGCTCGAGCGTCTGTGCGGCCATCGGCTTGCCGCTGGCCTTCCAGGAGCGAGGTAGCCCGTTTTTAGCTTCCTTTCGAGATTCCCGCGACGTTGCCGGGAGCCGGCACAATCTTCCAGTTGCATTTCTTACAGAATTCGTTATTATCTCCGAGCGCGTATCAATTAATTGCCAAGATTTCAGCGGGGGTGTTCCGATGCAATCCGGTCATCCCAGCAACTGCCGGATCGCGGGATGCAATAAACACGCGGTGTCGGCGCTTGGCAGCCAGCAGCTCTGCCTGCCGCACTTCGTGGACATCACATTCGCCGAAGCGGGCCGCACCCTGGAATGTTGCACCGGCGGCCAGCCCGTAGATCGCGAGCGCCTCGCGTGGCTGCTCGCCGAGGCTCCCGCTATCGTCAAGGTGCTCGTCGAAGACCCCGCCGCTGCGGATGACGCCCTGCAGGACCGCATCCTTGAGCTGCTGCTGTGCCTCGCCAATCTTCACGAATACGTTAAGCATCACGCAGTCCCGCCGGGCTCGGCAAGCGGCGATTCTTAATCCATCGCGACGCCGCAGCCCCGCAGGCCGGCCTCATGCGAAAGCGTCAATGCCTGCTCCGTCGGTCATCTTGCTTTTTTTCATTTCAACCTTCAATGTCAATGCCGGATGGCAACCAGTGTCTGAAAAACTTCCTGGCATTGATCCCTTCAAGCCCGCTGACCCAAAGATTCCGGGCGTGGTCCGCGAGGGCGGCCCTCTGCCTGTTCCGCCGGAGCCAACTAAGTCCACACCCCGTCCAGCGTGGCCGGTGTGGAGTGCACTCGGTGTAATTGTAGTGGGAGTGGCCCTCGGCGGGTGGTTCATGAAATCGCAACGTGGCTCGCAGTCCGCCGCGACTTCTGCCGACGAACCGGCCGCCGGGGCCCCGCTGCCCGCCGCCGCGCAGGCACCTCCGCCTCTTCCCACTGCGCCCGGTGAAGTGGCCACCACGGAAAACCTGGCAAGACCCTGGTCGTTCCAGAGATTCAACTTTCAGGATTCCGCCACGGGCGAGACTGTTCCCGCCATGGTCGTTCATTTATCCAGCGGCGGCTACTGGGCGTTTTCTTTGAATGAACCGTTCGGGAAATGCACCCTGCAGTTTGTCACCGATGTGGAAAGTCTGCGCAGCGAATATGCCTATCCGCAGGCGGATCATCCTATGGTCGTTTCGCCCTGCAGCCACACCGTCTATGATTTGTTGCGGTACGGAGTCGCGCCACGCGGTCTCGTGCGCGGTGAAGTGATGGCCGGAACGGGAATTCGTCCGCCCATAGCCATTGAAGTCCACGTGGAAGGCCATCGCGTGCTCGCCACGCGCATGGAATGAGCTAGGAATCCGCTTCCCGGCAGCGCTTCAATTCTTTTCCCATTCTGCCCGCGAGCACCATCATGAACATCTTTTGATCCCCGATCCACGACCACAGCGGATGATCGAAGCTGGCCGGGCGATTGTGCTCGATAAAAAAGTGCGAAATCCACGCGAAGGCATATGGGGTTAGCAGCGCGGCCGGAAGCAGCCAGGGCCGCCGTAGGAAAATCGCCAGCGCCAGCAGCGTCCATCCCGCCAGCGTTCCCGTGAAATGGAAAATGCGCGTCCACGCCTCGGAATGCGCCAGCACGTAATGCGGCCAAAATTCGGAGAAGTTCTGCGGCCCTTCGGTCATGCGGGGATTGTAGCCTACCCCAAGTTAGCGCGGCTGCATAAATTAGAACCGCTGCCCCGTGGCTCATGCGGGGCAGCGGTTCGGTCCTGGCGCATTTCCCAAGAGGCATTTGCGCCCGGGTATGAAAGGTTATTAAGGCAGTGCCTGCACGCGCCGCGCCACCATCACGGCCTTGCCCGTGCCGGAATCGAAGAGCACAAAGCCGATCACGCGAATGGGAATCGGATTTGTGCCGCTGAGCGCGGAAAGCCCGCTCAGGCCGTCGAAATCCGTGGCGTTCGTAGTGATGACCGTCACGGGATTCGGCAGTAGCACTCCGGCCAGATCCAGATCATTCAGTTGGAACCTGCCGTTGTTGCCGCCGGCGATTTGCGTGCTTCCCGGAACCCACGTTCCGCTCTGGCCTTGCCGCTCGAGAACCACGCGGTGCACCGTCAGCGTCGGCGGGTTCACCTGCGTGTTGAGCGAGCCGGCGATGGCCACGTGCTGCCCGGGCGCCAGGCTGTTCTGATTGAAGAGCAGCGCAGTGATCGGCAACCTCACATTGGCGATCGAATAGATTTCCGAGCCGCTTAGCGCGAACGTGCTGATCGTGCCGAGCGGCGCAAGCGTCAGATCGGGCAGCTCCGCGCGAATGTATTCATCGAGAGCCGTCGTGGCGCTTGGCGCCGCCGGAGAAGTATTGGTGATCAAGCCGCCCACGAAGAAGTGGTCTTTGGAGACCAGTTCCACTTCGCTCGCGTCGATGCTCATCGTCAACGGATCGATCGTTCCTTCGACTTCGACGATCGTGTTGGTATCCAAATTGGCGAGGCTTCCGCCGTCTTCAAAATCGGTGTTGGCAGCGGTCTGCACCGTGAATTGCCGCCCGTGCGGCCCCTGAATGACGAATGAGTTGTTCGCCTGGCTGACACTGATGACTCCGGCGTAGAACTCGTCGATTTCGCGGTCAGGATCGTCCGCGGCCAGTCCCTTGACGTCAAACACCGGATTGACCATCACTTGCCCGTTCGAGATGGTGATGGACTGTCGCAGATCGAAATCCATGAAGAAGCCCGTGGCGTCGTCCGGACCCACCACAAACGGGGTTGCCAGATTCTCCGTAACGGAAGTGTTCGTGATTGTCGGCGCTACGTTGCTGATCACCGGAGGCGACACGCTGGTGTCGATGAATCCCACATTGGCGGCGGGCGAAAGCGTGATCGTCGCAGAAGTGTAGGTGCCCGTGGGAACGCTGGTCAGATCCAGAAGTGTGCGCAATCCGTTGAACCGCGCGAAGTCCACTTGCTGCGGCGCGGTGAGGAGGTTTGCCGTCGTGGTGCCGTCGGAAACCGTGATGGACGTCACCGTAACCGTAAACGAAACGATGCTCGGAACGCTCGCCGGAGCATCGGTGCCGATGGTGAACACGGATCCCGATTTTGTCGCAGGCGGCGTCGTGGAGCTGCTCGAGCCGCCGCAACTTGCCAGCGTGGCGGCGAAAAGAATCGCCAGAATTGCTTTTAGGACCTTATCTTCCCTCATGGGCATTCTCCTTGAGCTTAAGAATTAAGATTTTATGAAGGCCGCCGACCTGGTGCGCCCCCCACTTACTTTCAACACCGGGAGCGCAAAAAAGTTGCCCCCGCAACGCTGCCGAAGTACACCTTTTCATCTTTCCTCGGCATCGTAGTAAAATGGTGTTCCCAGCCGATAACATGAAACTGAATCGCCCGCGCAGGAACCTGTGAACCGCGCGGGCCGACAGGTCAGCAGGAGGAACCACGAATGCGCAGGACCAAATATTTGCTGTTGGTGTTCGTCATTGCGACGATTTTCACCGGTGCGTGCTCCTTCGGCCGCAGCGACACCGCTATCGCCACGGACATAAAGGCAAAAATGTTTTCCGATCCGCAGTTGAAGGATTCCGGCGTGCAGGTCGCGGTCAGCAAGGGAATCGTCACTCTCAGCGGCCCGGTTTCGAGCGATGCCGCGCGCCTCGACGCTTACAAACTCGCGGAAGGCGTTTCTGGCGTATCAAAAGTAAACGACCTGATGACCGTGCAGGTTGCCGAGGCAAATCCGCAACTCGCCCCGGTGCTGGCGCCTGTTCCGCGACACGTCCGCGAACCAAAACCGCCTCGCCCGTCGCGGCATGCGTCGCGACATGCATTGCGACAGGAATCCCGCGCGCCAGCGCCCGAACCAGCTCCAGCGCCCGCGCAGCCCGCTGTGGAGTCCGCGCCCGCTCCGGCCGCCCGGCCGGTTGCGCCTGCAACCCCGCAGCCTCCGCAGCCCATTACGGTCGAGGTTCCCGCTGGCTCCACGGTCTCAATCCGCATGATTGACGGCGTGGATTCCTCCCTGAACCATACCGGCGAAGTTTTTCGCGCTTCACTCGATGCCCCACTCGTTGTGGACGATCAAGTCGTGGTGCCAAAGGGTGCGGACGTTTTTGTGCGCCTCGCGCAGGCTTCTTCTGCCGGCCACATGTCCGGACGGAGCGAGCTGCGCCTCGAACTCGTTAAACTCGCCTATCAAGGAAAATCTTATCCCCTGGTCAGTTCCACGTCCGAAGTGAGAGGTAGCTCGCGCGGCAAGAACACAGCAGCCAAGGTGGGCGGCGGCGCAGTTCTCGGCGCCATCATCGGCGGAATTGCCGGCGGAGGCAAAGGCGCGGCCATCGGCGCGACCGTTGGCGGAGGCGGCGGCGCGGTCTATCAGGGCGTCACGCACGGCCAGCAGGTTCGAATCGCGTCTGAATCCAAGCTCGATTTCCAGCTCGAACAGCCGGTTTCGATCACCTATTTGCCGCGAAAAATCTCCGCGGAGAATTCCAATCAGTAATCTCGCCGTGGATTTCAGAATTGCGGGAGCCAAATTCCTTGCGGCTCCCGCTTTTCATTCGTTTCGTGGCTGGTAGTCATCTTGCGCACGCGCCGCGTTGACTTGATAAGCATTGGCGCGTAAAATGGTTTTAGAGACTCGCCGACATGCACGAGAGCGGAGACACGCTGGCCGCGCAACTGCAAACGATTCAAAAACTGCGCCGCGAAGACCTGCGCCACGGCGACCAGATGGTGGTCACCACGCGCAATTCCTGCTATCGCATCTGGAAAATCACCGGCGAGCAATTCCTCGTTTGGGGCGGATGGTTTGACCGCGAAGGTTCCTCTCCCGTGCGCGTCGGCATCAATGGCTGCACCTGGGGAGGCAGCGCGATTGCCACGGGAATCCTCGCTGCGCGTGGCCTGCGCCTCGAATTCGGCAACCGCGTAGTTACCTCACAGATTCGCAGCATCCGCGTAATCCGCTCCAACGCATCCTCCACCCTCAACTAGGATTGGATATAATTCTGCTGCAATCATCTGCACTGCTCTGCATTATTAGCACGCTGTGACTATCAGAATTCTCAATTCCTGAGACGAAATAGAATCATATTGTAATAGGTTTCTCCCAGAAGTAGTATACCCGGCGGGGGAGGAGCGGGTTATCGGGTAGAGCCTTTCAAACAAGGGTTTTCTCAGGTCGGCCTCTAAACATACGTCGGCGCTTACCCAGCCCGCGACGTTCATGGCCAAAGCCGCCACGAAAAAGGCGCTCGCGCCTCCGGCACAGGATCTGACCGGTTCCGCGGTCGGACGTTTCACCATTCAACGCCTCCTTGGTACCGGCGGCATGGGGCAGGTTTACCAGGCCGACGACACACGCCTGAAAAGACCTGTGGCGCTGAAGCGCATGGCCCCGCAGCTCAATACCGACGAGCATTACCGCCGCCGGTTCCTTAAGGAAGCAGAATGTGCCTCGCGTCTGGCTCACCAGAATATCGCCGCCGTTTACGATTTCTTCGAGGAGCACGGCGAGACTTTCCTGGTCATGGAGTATGTGCGCGGAGAAACGCTGCGCGACCGGCTTTGCCGCCCCATCTCCATCAATGAGCTGATCGAGGTCTTCATTCAGAGCGCTTCTGCTCTGGTCGCCGCGCACGGTCAGGGAATCGTGCATCGCGATATCAAGCCTGAAAACATCATGCTCACACCCACCAGCGAAGTGAAGGTCCTCGATTTCGGCGTGGCCAAAATTCTCCCCCGGGCGGATGAGAGCACCACGCAACTCGGCAGTGACAGTACCGGCGGCATGGCCGGGACACCTTCCTACATGGCTCCGGAAATGCTTCTCGAGAAGAAAGCCGACGCTCGCAGCGACATGTTCTCACTGGGGACCACACTCTATGAAGCCTTGACCGGCCAGCATCCTTTTCTTTCCGATACATTCCTGCATACCGCCGATCGCATCCTCCATCACACGCCGCCCCTGCCCCATCTTGTTAGCGCAAAAGTGCCCGCGGAGCTCTCACGAATTACGAACAAGTTGATAAGTAAGGATCCCGCGGAGCGTTACGCTACCAGCGCGGATTTGCTCGTGGATTTACGCGCCGCGCAGCGCGCCACGGCTTACCCTGTTCTGACTCCTCCGCAAGGGGCGTTCCTTCAGCCCAATCCCGCGGGGCCTGCTCGGTCGTTGAGTTCTGCGTCCACCGTCGCGGATTTGCAACAGCCGTCAAGTCATCGCGGCCTGTGGCTTGTGCTGCTGCTTGTCGCCGTGCTGTGCGGCGGCACGGCTCTCTACTGGCCGCGGATCAAACAGATACTTCCCAACGCGATATGGAGAACTGCCAGCACGGAGCAATCGAACTCTGCGTCTGTCCCCGGAACCCCTGCACCGCCAGTCTCGGCGGCTCCCGCGGCATCGCCCGGCCTGGCCGCAACCGACGCAAATTCCGACAGCCCCCTTCCTCCCGCGATTCCGCCGGAGAAAAACTCTGCGCCAAACAAGCCGTCTTCGCCTAAGTCGAATTCTTCGTCTTCAGCTTCCGCCGAAGGCGAACCCCTGGATGACAAGGCCCACACCACGCCAGGAAAAGGCGAAATTGAAATGCTTCCCGACGTGGATGGCGCGAACGTGCTCCTTCATGCGCCGGACGGCACGACTCAATCGTGCGTCACGCCGTGCAGTTTCCGGGACCTTCGTCCCGGCCGGTACACCGCCGAAATCACCAAAGACGGTTATAGGGAATTGCTTGGGATCTACCCTGTCGAGGCCAACCGCATACTTCAGAAGAAAGATCATTTGGACCTGCAGCAAGGCACGATCAATGTGCAGAGCTTGCCCCCGCAAGCGGAAGTTTATGTTAATGGAAATCGCCAGCCCGGACTTACGCCCATGACGATTCCCCTTCCGCCCGGCCAATACAGCGTCGTGGTGCAGATGGCCGGCTATCAGCCAGCGCGGTGGGATCTCACGCTTAAAGATCAGCAAAACCACATGTTGACCGCGAAATTCGAAGCAGACTCGGCACCTCCTCAGGGTGTAGGCAGAGTCGAAATTCGCACTGTCCCGCCGGGAGCGGACATTTTGGTGGATGGTGCCAGCACCGGTCATCGCACGCCTTTCACATTGGAATTACCTCCCGGAGGGCACAAATTGACGCTCTATATGCAAGGATACACGCCCCTGAACGAAGTCGTTGTTGCCGATCCGGGCAAGCCGTTGCAGATTGAGCGAGTCCTGCGAAAGCCCTGAGTTGCTTCGCAAGCGCGGTGCACCAACAAGAGTGCGGCAAGAAACTTCAATTTCTCTTCAAGCCTATTACAGATTCCGAGGAGGATTCATGCGTCGCAATGCTTTCATCTTAATTGTAGGGGTTTCCCTGGCGCTCGCTCCCGCGCTCGCGGATCAAAAAAAGCCCAAGGACGAATTCCTCTATCAATATCTCGTGGGAGAGTTCGCACAATTGAGCACCAAGCTCGGCCAACTCGACGCCCGCGTCACATTGCTGGACACGGACCTCGCGCAACTAAAGCAACAGCATAGCGGCATGGGTGCCGAGTTCCGCGAAAGCGTGCGCGATTTGAAATCCACTGAAAATTCGCTGTCGACGCGTTTCCAGAGTACGCAGCAAGATCTGGACGAAGTGAACACACGCCTGAGGCAGGTGCACCAGGATGTTGCCGAGCTCACGGATTTGGTGCGGAGAAATTCGGCGCAAGCTCCCAAACCTGATGCGGCGCCTCCCGCCCCCGTCACACTCGACGGCTACATTACCGGCTTAGAAGACAATGAAGTGACCATCAATTTGGGCACCAGCGCCGGAGTCAGGGTAGGCCAGCAATTTGGCGTCTTCAAAACTGCTGACCCGCACACGGAAGTTGCCGTCATCGAAGTGACACAGATAATGAACGATCAAAACTCCCGCGCAAAAATACTCTCCAATTCCGCAAACGTCCCTTTGCAATTTTCCGATATCGTGCGGCCCAAGTAAGCTTTCGACACGCCGCAGCGCGCTTGCCTGCATTCCGGCCCTCGGATACTATGGCCAATTGCCATGAAGGCCGGGGACACCGTCTCACATTACCGCATCATTGAGCCTCTAGGCGCCGGAGGCATGGGTCAGGTCTTTCGCGCCGAGGACACGCGCCTGGGCCGCCAGGTGGCGCTGAAATTCCTTTCCGTCGAGCTCGGCAGCGATCCTGCCGCCCTCGAGCGCTTCGAGCGCGAAGCCCGCGCCATCTCCTCGCTGAATCATCCCGGCATCTGCACGCTCCACGACATCGGCCAGCACGAAGGCCGCCCCTTTCTTGTCATGGAGCTCCTCGAAGGCCAAACGCTTCGTGAACGCATCGCCGGAAAACCGCTAGCCCTCGATTCCCTGCTCGACCTGGGAATTCAAATCGCCGACGCTCTCGATGCCGCGCACGCCCGCGGCGTCATTCATCGCGACATCAAGCCCGCCAACATATTCATCACCCCGCGCGGCCAGGCCAAACTTCTCGATTTCGGCTTGGCCAAACAATCGCCCAGTCGCGATGCGCGAGGAGCAATCGCCGCTGCAGCGGGAGACATGCCCACTTCCGACGAGGCCCTGCTCACTAGCCCGGGCGCGGCCGTCGGCACGGTCTGCTACATGTCGCCGGAGCAGGCGCGCGGCGAACCGCTCGACCCGCGCACGGATATTTTCAGTCTCGGCGCGGTGCTCTACGAAATGGCCACGGGCCGCCAGGCGTTTGCCGGAAATTCTACGGCCGTTATCTTCGAAGCCATCTTGAATCGCACGCCCGAGCCGCCTTCGCGTTGGAATCCGAATCTTCCGCCGAAGCTCGAGGAAATCATCGGCCAGGCGCTCGAAAAAGATCGCGAGCTGCGCACTCAGGCGGCCTCCGCTCTGCGCGCCGATTTGAAGCGCTTGAAACGCGACACCGATTCCGGCCGCGCCGCTCCGCCCAGCGATTTCTGGCCTTCCGCGACGGCGCGCGCCGCTGCCGCCCCCGCTTCGCCTGCGTCCGCCCCGCCGAGCACCTGGGGCCGCGGCGAATCCGGCGTCCGTCCCGCCGCTCCCGCGGCCGTTCCCTCGAAGCACCTTCTCCTCTGGAGCTTCGGCTGGGTTGCGGTTGTATGTCTCATTATCGGAATGACTCTTTATCTGCGCAGTCGCTTTGTGCATCACGAATCCAAGTCATTCGGGCAGATGAGCATCAGCCGCCTCACTTCTTCCGGAGATGTTTTTTCGACGGCGCTTTCCGCGGATGGAAAATGGCTCGCCTATGCCACGCAACAGGGAGCCAACCGCATTCTCTGGGTCAAACAATTGGCGACGGGCAGCACGGCCCAGGTTGCCTCTGTTTCCAATGCCCAGATTGCAGGCATGACGTTTTCGCGGGATGGAAACTATCTTTGGTATGTTCGCCGCGACCCGCAAGCCGGTCTCGGCACGCTCTTCGAAGTGCCATCCCTCGGCGGCTTGCCGCGCCAGATCATTGTGGACGTGGATAGCCCGGTCACATTTTCTCCTGACGGCCAAAAGTTCGCGTTTGTCCGGTTGTCTTCCGCGACCAGTATCTCCAAGCTCATCATCGCCAACGCCGATGGCTCCGAGCCGCAGGATTTGAAAACAATCGCAGATCCCGCCGTTTTCTCAACGAATGGCCCGGCGTGGTCTCCCGACGGCAAAATCATCGCCGTGGCAAAACTTCCTGATGGCGCGCAGCAGAAGGAAACTCTGGAGTCCATCGCGGTGGCCACTGGCCAGGAGACGCGCATCGGAACTCGCGATTGGCAGAATGTCAGTGAGCTTTCCTGGGTGCCCGACGGTTCGGCATTGGTTTTCCCCGCCCAGATTCCGGAGATCTCTCTGAACTCTCAGCTC
Source organism: Candidatus Acidiferrales bacterium (assembly GCA_050747245.1). Taxonomy (GTDB): domain Bacteria; phylum Acidobacteriota; class Terriglobia; order Acidiferrales; family UBA7541; genus JBOGNO01. Next base: position 25,604 of record JBOGNO010000012.1, on the reverse strand, counting down.
TGGCAAGTCGCCTACCCCTCGGGCGAGGAGCAGCGCATCACCAACGACCTGAATTTCTATACCGAGGCGAGCCTTTCAGCCGATGGTGACACGCTCGCCACCGTGCAGGTCAATTTTCTTTCCAGCCTCTGGGCCATGCCCTCAGGCAGCGCATCGCCTTGGTCTCAGCCCCGCGAGGTGGCTTCCGGCATCGGCCGCGGCGATGGCTTTACGGGAGTCTCCTGGGCTCCCAGCGGCCGCATTCTTTACAGCTATTTCACTTCCGGTGCCCTGGGTATCTCATCGATCGTTCCCGATGGCAGCGACGCCCGCGATCTCTCCCTCGGAAGCGGCAATGCGGAGGAACCGGTTGCATGCGGCGACGGCAAGCGTTTCGTCTTTGTCTCCAGCGCCGGAGGCACTCATATCGCTTCCATCTGGCGCAGCGACGTGGATGGCGCAAACTCGAAGCAGTTGACCACCGGGACTCTGGATTTCGCGCCTCAATGCTCGCCTGACGGCAAGTCGGTCATTTTCATTCGCGGCAATTTCGCCGACACTCAGCTCATGAAAATGGATATTGATGGCGGGAATCTTGCCCCCCTCGGCGCCAAAGGGCAGTATATCTATTCTGTTTTTTCGCCTGACAGCCGCCTAATTGCCGGCATGTATTTTCCGGAGGCGGGAAAGCCCGTGAAGCTCGGCATCGCCAGCGCCGACAATGGCACGCTCCAAAGTTCCTACGACCTCCCTCCGGGCGCGTCTCTCGGTGGCGATGGTGGCGCGAAAACCGCCTGGATGCCTGACGGCCGCGCCGTCATTTATCCCGTCGTAACTGCCGGCGTCGCGAATCTCTGGGCCCAGCCGCTCGCCACTCCGGGTTCGCCTGTTGCGCAACCCAAGCAACTGACCAGCTTCGCGCAGGATGAGATCTGGGCGTTCGCCTTTTCTCCCGATCATAAACAAATCGTCCTGGCCCGCGGACGCATCGCTACAGACGCCGTTTTGATTTCTCATTTCCACTAATCTCAAGCGAGGACTCATGAAAATTTCCCGCCGCAACCTTCTCAAATCCGCCTCCGCCGGCGCCGCCGCTTCCCTGCTCCCGCCGCGCCTCCAAGAATCCGCCCCCACGCAGAAATCCTCGTCGAATTCGCAATTGCCCGCGGCCTTCTCGAAGCTCCTGCCCATCGAGGACCGCATTCATCCCATCACCGTCGATGAATTCAAGGCCCGCGTCATTCAAGCGCAAAAACTCATGACCGATTCGAAGCCTCCGCTCGCGGCGCTCTATCTCACGGGCGGATCGTCGCTCTATTACTTCACCGGCCTTCGCTGGGGATTGAGCGAGCGTCTTGCCGCCGTCGTCATTCCTCGCAGCGGCGATTTACTCGCCGTTTGTCCCGCATTCGAGGAAGGCCGCTTCCGCGAATCCCTCCGCTGGCCCGTCGAAGTCCGCACCTGGCAGGAAGATGAAAGCCCCTACGCCGTTATCGCGCAATGGTTCGCCGATCGCGGAATTCGCACCGGCGCGGTCGGCATCGAAGAGACTACAAAATACGTTTTCTTTGACGGCCTGCGCCAGGCCGCTCACGGCCTCACCTACGCGAGCGGCGACCCCATCACGCACATTTGCCGCAGCCGCAAGAGCGCCCATGAACTCGAGCTGATGCGCCTCGCCTGCTCCGCAACCTTCGACGTTTATCGCGCCGTCTTCGCCTCACTCCAAGCCGGCATGACGCAATTCGATGTCGCGCGTCTTGTCTCGCAGGGTTTTGAACGCATGGGACTCGAAGGCGGCGCGCTGGTCCTTTTCGGCGAATGGGCCGCGCGACCTCACGGCACGCGCCAGCCGCAAAAACTCGAGGAAGGTCAAGTGGTGCTCATCGATGGCGGCACTTCCGTGGATGGCTATCAGTCCGACGTCACGCGCTGCAGCGTGATCGGCAAGCCGCCCGACAAACTTCTGAAGTCGTTCGATATTCTTCGCCGCGCGCAGGATGCCGCTCTCGCCGCCGCCGTCGCCGGCCACGAATGTGGCTCCGTGGACGATGCCGCCCGAGGAATCGTCGTCGACGCGGGTTTCGGCCTGGGCTACAAATATTTCACGCATCGCCTCGGCCACGGCATCGGCCTTGACGGCCACGAATGGCCCTATCTCGTTCGCGGCAGCAAAATCATCATGCAGCCGGGCATGACTTTTTCCAACGAGCCGGGCATCTATATCCCGGGCGATTACGGCCTGCGCCTCGAAGACGACATGGTCATCTCCGATTCCGGCCCCGCCCAGCTTCTCACTCCGGGCTTTTGCCCGTTTCTTGAAACTCCCATCGCCTGATTTCGTCGCGCCTCAGCCCGTGACTGGCCGTGGAGGAGTCAAGTACGCCCATCGTTCCACGAGTTGCCGATGCGCCACTCGCCAGATGACGATTCCCGAGAATTCGTACCTCGTTCCGCTCGCCGCTTCCGTTCCCGTCCAGTGATTTCGCACCACCACCCTGTCGTCTTCGGCGATCAAATCGAGAATTTCGACGCGAATGTCCGGAAACTTCTTGTACGCCCCGCCGACGTATTGCTTCGCGCCCGCGGGTCCGGGCGCAAGCCCGGGCGGAACGTCCGTTCCGTGATCCACGAATTCCGGCGCGAAATTCACGTCCGCGATATTCAGGTTTTTCCAGTTCACGAATTCCTCGAAGTGCTTCCGCACGAATTCCTTCATTTCTGAATGTGTCATCTGCGTTTTGGGATTCACTGCCTCGCGAGCCTCTTGCGTTGTCGCCATGGCTTCTCCTTTCTCTCAAACGCCGGCTGCTTGTGCGTTGAAGCTGTCCTTGAATTCCCCGAGGAATTGGTCGAGCGTGATGGGCCCGCGTCCCAGCAGCTTTGCCAGCACGTCTGTAACTTCCCCGCCATGCCCTGCTGTGTAATACCGTTGCAGGTCGAGCAGCGCGGTCACAAACCATTCCGGCATGCCCATTTCCAGCATGCTCTTGCGCTGAGCTTCTTCGGGGATGTCCACGAATTTCACCGTGCGCCCGGCCACGCGCGAAATCCGCTGCGCCAGCTCCGTGTTCGTCACCGCCTCCGGCCCGTTCAACTCGTACGTTTTTGCTTCATGCGCCGCGGGCGACACCAGAATCTTCGCTGCCGCTGCCGCGATGTCCCGCACGTCCAAGTAGCTGTAGCGCGAATTTCCGGCCGCCGAATAGAACGCCCCTTGCGCGCGAATGCTCGGCGCGAGGTACGCAATGATGTTTTGCATAAAACTGTTCGGCCTCAGAATCGTGTAGCCGAGCCCGGACGTTTTCAGTTTGTCCTCCACCTTGCCGTGCAAACTCGGAAAAGATTTCTGATAGTCTCCTGCGCCCAGGGCTGAGTTCAGCACCACGTGCCGCACTCCTGTTTCCTTGCAAACGTCGATGGCGTTGCCCTCCAGTTCCACGAGTTCCGGGATCGGCGAACATACCAGAAACACCGTATCCACTCCCGCGAGCGCGCGCCGCAGGCTTTCCTTGTTCGAGAAGTCCGCGATTACTGTTTTCGCGCCGCCCGCCTTTCGCGCGTCGGCTTCGTTGCGGTACATCGCCTTGAAGGGCAGGCCCGCCTTGCTCACTTCCGCAAGCACGGCGCTCCCCACGCCTCCTGAAGCTCCGGTAATCAGAATCATGTGATCTCCTTTATGGCCGCAGCGCGCCAGGGCGCTGCTCGCACGGGATTTTCATAAACATGCTATAAGATGATTCTCGGGCGGGGAAGTACGCACAAAAAAGTAGGGGCCTCGGCGGCGGGTCCGGCAAGACGCGGTCAAAAATGAAAGATCATCACGGCTGCCCCGTCCAAGCTTCCATCAACGTGCTTTCCGGCAAATGGAAGGTGATGATTCTCTGGCATCTTTCTTTTGGCCCGCGGCGTTTCGCGGCGCTCCGGAGAAAACTCCCGAATATTTCAGAGAAAGTGCTCGCGGCCCAGTTGCGTCAGTTGGAATCCGACGGCATCATCAGCCGCAGCATCAACCCTACCGTGCCTCCCCAGGTCACCTATTCCATGAATGAAGCAGGCCGCCGCCTCGTGCCCCTCATGGAACCGCTCTGCGCCTGGGGCAGCCGCCACTTCGGAATTAAGCCGACTCTTTCCCGCCATCCTTCTAGGACATGAGCAAATTGCGCTCTCCGCCCACGCCGCGCGCCTGGAATCAACCCGTGGAACCCGAATTTTGGTCGTCACTCGCCGAGTTTCTCACCCCCCGAATTTCGATCGTCTCCCGCAAAAGCGGGGTACTGGAACCTGATTTGAAAATGACGTTTTTGTGGCGATTGATTATTTGGATGTGGTCTGTTTTCAGTATCTTCTGGAAAAATCAATATTTTGGTGTGGCGATTGATTTTGGCTAGTCGGGGTTTGGATGTTGGGTGCTGGAAGGGGGGTATCCAGGCTGAACTGGATCTTGTTTGAGCTAGGCAAAACACGTGTTGTGTCTCGATTAGAATTAGCCTCGGTCGTTTGTTCTCAATGACTTAGGCCGAGTTCTGTTTCTGGGTGCGTCTCGATTAGAAATTGCTTCCCTCCTAAGAAGTTGAAGAGCGAGCATTTGGGCCCGCCTCGCTAAATTGTTTGAAATGTTTACGTTAAGTATAGCAGAAGTTAAATGAAAAGTAAAGTACCAAAACCAAGAAAAAGAGGGCCGGGCTTGCTAGTCGGCCCACTCGTATATCAACTCGAAACGGCTGCAGCAAGTATGATGCCCAGCATAGTCCCGAGAAACGACCTTGCCGAGTCGTTGACAAGCTGCCTATCGAGTGGATATGGGTACAGAGGCGCTACTGCGAGGGTGGTTAGAAAATCTACGGTGGCCTTTGTTGCTCTCGTTCTAAGTCTGCGTCTCACGGAGGATTTTCTCATTTTATTTCCCTTGTGCAACCCCCCTTCACGCATAACAAACGTACACGCCCGTCTCACATCTGTCAATCGTGGCTGGTGAGCCGTCTGCACGTCGCGGAAATTTTGGCGTGCGTGACTGGTTTAGGGCCAGGGCTGAGTTCTTCGGCACCGCAACGGCGGGGTCTAGGGGCGTGGTTGCGGTTTTCCAGGGAGCTCCCTACCTACGGTGTGGGGTTTTGCCTTTTGAGGCGGAAGTCGACCGAATAAAGGTAAAGTTCGACGCCGACCGCCGCTTGGAGGGCATATTCAAGCCGCTCGTCGCTGTGACCCGCAACGATGATTCCCCTCACATTTTGCCCTGGCTGAGCCTTTCGCTGCTTGATCCATCCCATGTATCGAAGCACTTGGCCTAGAGCTTTGTCGCTGTCTTGGCCCCTCTTGAGCTCTAGGACGACCCAATCCTTATTTTTTCGATCGCGTGCGAGAATATCGATGGTTCCTACATCCGTCCCATACTGCTGAGCGATGTCGCCATCCTCTTCATAGAGTTCCAATTGCTCGGCAAGGATTGTTTTATTCCAATTCTCAATCAGGAAATCTTCAAGATGCTTTTCCAAGGCGAACATGGCCGACGCGGCCTCTTCACTCTCTGGTTCGTTGTCATCTCCATTCACGGCTTCGCGTCCGCCTGGCGGGCCATCGGCGTCTTGGACGACTTGGAAGAACATCACGTCCACGAAGGGCAGCGGGAGAGCTCGATTGTGTGCGATGTCTAGTAAGACGTCATTCACTGCGGCATATCGCCTTGAGAATGGATCGGTACTTTTAATTCTGGGGAGAAGACCGAGCTTTTGGAGTCCAGCTTCGCTAATGCTGTTGTACACGCCATATTTGTCGGGATGTACGACCATTAGAATTGGGGTCACTACGGCCCGGCCGAGGCCTCGGATGAACGGTTGCCCTGTTTGCGGGAACAAAGTATTTAATCGCTCTGCTAGAGGCTTTGACTCGTTTAGGAGTATTTCGAGGGCTGATCTCAGCTTCTCCATATCTGCAGTTATTTGCCCGGCTTGTCGGTGAATACCGGTCCAATGCTTGTTGTTCTTAAAAAGTAAGAATGCTCTGAATTCCTCTCGCGTGAGTTGTTGCAACCTGCTGGGGTTGAATAATTCGCCGAAGTGTCTGACTGCCTGCTCCTGCCCCGTGGTAATCGTAGGATTCCTTTCCCTCCAATTGTTGAGGTGCTGGACTGCTTCATCTAATGTCATGAGAAATCCTCGCGAGAGCCACCTGCAGTGATTAGCCGTTCGTCTGCGCTATAGACAATTTCCGCATAGTTTCCCGCGCGCCATGATAACAAGAGAGCGCCCGAAATTCAGCCGGCGTGCGCGGTCAGCTCCCGAAGAGCTGAGAATGCTGAGAGCAGAAAGCGACGAGGCGGGCTTCGGCCCAGAAGCGGTCGCCGGAATTCGAGCGGCGGGAGAAGAAGCCGCAATGGCCTCCATAGCGCGGCGCGACGAGCGTGATATGCGGATTCGCGGCGATGGCGGGATCGCGAAAGGGGGTGAAAGGAACGAGGGGATCATCCTGCGCGGTGAGGATCAGCGCGGGAATCGCAATGTTGCTGAGAAACTGCTGCGCGCTCGACCGCGCGTAATAGTCATCGGCGCCGCGGAAGCCCCAGAAGGGCGCGGTGATGGCTTCGTCGAATTCGCGGACGCTCGCGACGCGGCCCATTCCGTCGAGCGGGTAGCGCTCCGGAAAAAGCGCGGCCTTCCGCCGCATGCGGCTCTTCAAGCTGCTGACAAAATGGCGCTCGTAAAAATAATTTTGCGGCTCGGCCACCATGTCCGCGCACGCGGCCAGATCAATGCTCGGACAGACGGCCGCGACGGCGCGCAACTGGGGCGGCGCTGCGCCGTCCATTTCTCCCGCCATTTTGAGGATCAGGTTGCCGCCAATGGAGAATCCCGCGGCAAAAATCTCCGGCAGCGCGTCGCGTTCCGCGAGCTCCCTTACCACCGCGCGGAAATCGCCGCTCAAGCCGGAATTGTAGAGCGTGGGAGTCAAGTGCTCCGTGCCGCCGCAATTGCGCTGGTTCATGCGCACCACGTTGAATCCCGCGAGGAACGCTTTTTCCGCGGTGCCCAGCATGTAGCTCGCCTGGCTCGAACCTTCCAGCCCGTGCACAAGCACCAGCGTGGGACGCTCTTCCCTGCTCTGCTGCCAATTACATTCGCCGAGCAGGCGCGTTCCTGGCTCGATTTCGAATTCGCGCGGCTCCGCGCGAGGCAGCCCGGGAAAACTTCGCGGCCAGAAGGCCGTGAGAATGGTCATCAGGTGCCCGTTGCGCAGCAGCGTTGGCGGAACAAAATCCTGCATCATCCGACTCTACGCGCCGGTCACGTTGATAGCAATGCGCGATATTCCATTTCGCGCTGTGAAGCGGCGCTTGATTTTGCGGTGCGCGCGGATTACAATGCGTAATTCTTCTATGAAGGGATTTTCGACATTTGAATTCTTTCGCAGCCCAGCCGAAGGAGGCTGGGCTGCGGTGCTTTTACGGCGATTTTTTCACACACAGGAGAAGAAATGATTGACGGCGCCATACCCGAAGGATTGACGTTTGACGACGTCCTGCTGCTGCCCGGAAAATCGAGCGTGCTGCCCACGGAAGTGGACACGCGGACGTGCCTGACGCGCAAAATTTCCATCAACATTCCCGTGGTGGCCGCCGCCATGGACACTGTTGCGGAATCGCGGCTGGCCATCGCGCTTGCGCGGCAAGGCGGCCTCGGATTCATTCATCGCAACATGAGCATCGAACGCCAGGCCGAGGAAGTGGACCGCGTAAAACGCTCGGAAAGCGGCATGATCGTGGATCCGGTGACGATTTCGCCGGAGATGTCCGTTTCGCAAGCGCTCGACATCATGAACAAATACAAAGTTTCGGGCCTTCCGGTGACGCGCGGGCCGCGGCTTGTGGGGATTCTCACGAATCGCGACCTGCGATTCGAGCGCAACCTCTCGCAGCGCGTCAGCGAAATCATGACCAAGGACAAGCTGGTGACCGTGCCGGTGGGCACCACGCTTGAAGAAGCGGAAAAAATCCTGCAGAAATATCGCATCGAAAAATTGCTGGTGGTGGACGCGGAATTCAATCTGAAGGGGCTCATCACCGTAAAAGACATCCAGAAAAAAATGGAATTTCCGCGCGCTTCGAAGGACGAACACGGACGGCTGCGCGTGGGCGCGGCCATCGGCGCGACGGGGGACTTTTTGGAACGCGCGCAGGAACTGGCGAAAGCGAAAGCGGACGTGCTGGCCATCGACACCGCTCACGGCCACACGGACCGCGTGATGGAAGCGATTCGCGCGGTGAAACGAAAATTGCCGGAAGTGCAGATCGCCGCGGGCAACGTGGCCACAGAAGAAGGGGCGCGGGACCTGATCGCGCTGGGAATTGACGCGCTGAAAGTGGGTATCGGGCCGGGGTCGATTTGCACGACGCGCGTGGTGACCGGCGCGGGCGTGCCGCAGATTACCGCCATCACCGAAGCGTTTCGCGCCGCGAGCGGCACCGGAGTGCCGATCATCGCCGATGGCGGCATCAAATATTCCGGCGACATCACCAAGGCGCTCGCGGCAGGCGCTTCGACGGTGATGATCGGCGGACTCTTCGCCGGAACGGAGGAGTCTCCGGGAGAAACGATTCTCTATCAGGGCCGCACGTACAAATCCTACCGCGGGATGGGTTCGCTGGGCGCGATGGAAGCGGGATCCGCGGATCGCTACTCGCAAGAAGGTGCGGAGCGCGGAAAATCCGTGCCGGAAGGAATCGAAGGTCAGGTTCCCTACAAGGGCCAGCTCGGCGCGCTGGTGGATCAACTCGTGGGCGGCCTCAAAAGCGGCATGGGGTATTGCGGCGCAGCGAACCTCGCGGAACTGCGCGAGCGCGGGCGCTTCGTGCGCATCACCTCAGCGGGACTGCGCGAAAGCCACGTGCACGACGTGGTGATCACGCGCGAAGCCCCCAATTACCGCCGCGAATAAAGCGGCCTTCGCGCGCGAGTGTGAAACGCGACCGCAGAATTTTAATTCGCTCAATGGCGAGCGAGAAAATAAAAAGCCCGCCACGAAAATTTCGCTGCGGGCCGGTTCCAGGTTTCAGAAAGTTACTTTGCCGCCGCCTCTTTTTCCTTTTCCTCGGGCGCTTCCTCGGCCTTTTCCTTCTTCGCTTTCTTTTCTTTTTTCTTCAGCTCCGAACCGAGGAATTCAAGAATGGCGAGACTCGCGCCATCCCCGATTCGCCAGCCGGCGCGCACGATGCGCGTGTAACCGCCGGGACGATCGGCAAAGCGCGGCGCCAAATCGGAGAACAGTTTTTTCGTGGCCGCGGGCGTCAGCAGAAACGAAGCCGCCTGACGCCGCGCGTGGAGCGAATCGCGCTTGCCGAGAGTGATCATCTGCTCGGCGAGCGGACGCGCGGCCTTCGCACGCGTGACGGTGGTCTGAATCCGCTCGTGGAGAATCAGATTGGTGACCAGATTGCGCAAGGTCGCACGGCGATGCGCGGGCTTGCGTCCGAGTTTGTACCCAGCATTGAGATGTCGCATGTTTGAGTCCCCTAAACGCCGGTGGTTTCCTCCGGAGCCGGCGGCGCCGTCTGGCTGGGAAGCGGCGGCCAGATGATGCGGTTGTGCTCGTCAAATTTCATGCCGAGAGCCAGGCCCATGCGGTTGAGGATTTCCTTAATTTCATTGAGCGACTTGCGGCCGAAATTCTTGGTCTTGAGCATCTCGTTTTCGGTTTTCTGCACCAATTCGCGCAGCGTCTGAATGTTGGCGTTCTTCAGGCAATTGTAGGAACGCACCGACAGCTCGAGCTCCTCGACAGAGCGGTCGAGGTATTCAAGGCGCGGATCGCTGAGCGACTCTGTGACTTCCTCCGCCAGTTCGGGCGTCTCCTCAAAATTGATGAAGATGCTCATGTGGTCCTTCACCAGCTTGGAGGCCAGTCCGATGGCGTCCTGCGGCGTGATGGCGCCGTTGGTCCAGACTTCGAGCAGCAGCTTTTCGTAGTCGGTCATCTGTCCGAGGCGCGCGGCTTCGACGGAGTAATTCACCTTGCGCACGGGCGAGTGCACCGAATCTATGGGAATGTAGCCGATGGGCAAGTCTTCGTCGAAATTGCGATCCGCCGCGACGTAGCCGCGGCCGTTCTTGACGCGCATCTCCATTTCGAGTTTGCCGCCTTCGCTGACTGTGGAGATGTAGATGCTTTTGTCGAGGACGGCAAGATCCGCGTCCTCTTCGATGTTCGCGGAGGTCACCGGGCCGGGAGTTTCGACGCGCAGCGTGAGCGTTTTCGGCTGATCGTTGTTGAGCTTCAGCGGAACCTGTTTGAGATTGAGGATGATGTCCGTGGCGTCCTCTACCACGCCGGGGATGGGCGAAAATTCGTGCAGCACGCCTTCAATTTTCACGGCGGTAATGGCGGCGCCTTCAATCGAGCTCAGGAGCGCCCGGCGGATGGCGTTTCCCACCGTCGTGCCCCAGCCGCGCTCGAAAGGCTGTGCAGAAAACCTTCCGAACTTGTCCGTAAGCGTTTCATTTTCCGCTGCCAACCGCTTTGGTTTCTGAAATCCCTTCCACATCTTCTTAATCCCTCCCGGCCCGCCTGAAGCGGACCCAACTGGCAAATTCTTGAAAGTATGCGCCGGCTACTTCGAATACAGCTCGACGATGAGCTGTTCATTGAACGGCGGCGTCTGCAAATCCTCGCGCCGCGGCAAGGCCAGCATGCGGCCCTTGCAATGTTCGCGGTCGATTTCGAGCCACGGCATGGAACCCTGGCTCTGCGCTAAATTGCGCGCCTCGAGGACCATGGCGTTCTGATGCATCTTTTCCTTCAGCACGATTTCGTCGCCGATTTTCACCAGGGCGCTCGGAATATTCACCTTGCGGCCGTTGATGCTCACGTGGCCGTGCAGGACGAACTGGCGCGCCTGCGTGCGCGAGCTGGCGAGGCCGAGACGGTAGACCACGTTATCGAGGCGGCGCTCAAGCATCACCATCAGATTCGCGCCCGTGGGCCCCTTGGCGCGCACAGCTTTCTCAAAGCAATTGCGGAATTGCCGCTCGAGCAGGCCGTAGGTGCGCTTCATCTTCTGCTTTTCGCGCAACTGCACGCCGTAACCGACGAGCTTGGCGCGCCGCGCCTGGCCGTGCTGCCCGGGAATAAAATTGCGCTTTTCGATGGCGCACTTTTCGGTAAAACACCGCAGGCCCTTCAGGAAGAGTTTCATCCCTTCGCGGCGGCACAAGCGGCAAACTGCTTCACGATGTCTGGCCAATTCTCTTTCTCCTTCGAACTTGATAAATTCTGCGCATCAGACGCGGCGGCGCTTCGGCGGCCGGCAGCCATTGTGCGGAATGGGCGTCACGTCCTTGATGGAATTGATGTGCAGTCCCGCCGAAGCGATGGCGCGGACAGCGGATTCGCGCCCCGCCCCGGGGCCTTTTACACGCACCTCAACGGATTTCATTCCGCACTGATCGCGCGCCGTGCCTGCGGCGTTCATGGCCGCCTGCTGCGCGGCGTAGGGAGTGCCTTTGCGCGACCCTTTGAAACCGACGGAGCCGGCCGAGGCCCAGGAAACCACGCGGCCTTCGGGATCGGTGAGCGTGATGATCGTGTTGTTGAACGTGGCCTGAATGCAAACCAGGCCGTGCGGCACCACGCGCCGTTCCTTCTTCTTGCGAAACTCTTTTTTGCGCTTCGCCGATTTCGACGGCGGAGCCGCAGCGCCCGCTGCTCCCTCTTGAGGTTCCTTGGCCACGATGCATTCTCTCCTTGAGTCCGGTTACTTGCGGGCCGCAACTTTCTTCTTCGCGGCCACAGCGCCCTTCCGAGGTCCCTTGCGCGTGCGGGCGTTGGTATGAGTCCGCTGGCCGCGCACGGGAAGATTGCGCCGGTGACGCAGCCCGCGGTAGCACTGAATTTCAATCAGCCGCCGCACGTTCATCTGAATTTCCTTGCGGAGATCGCCTTCCACGCGGCCTTCCGACTCGATGGCCTGGCGCAGCCGGTTTACCTCTTCCTCGGTGACGTCCTTCACCTTTTTGGTTTCGTCCACTTTCGTCGTGGCGCACAAATCCTTGGCCCGCGCCTGGCCGATTCCGTAAATGGACGTCAGGCCGATCCACAATCTTTTGTTGGCAGGCAAATCCACGCCCGCGATACGCGCCATGCGAAACCTCCCTAACCCTGGCGCTGGCGATGCTTGGGGTTCTGGCAGATAACCCGCACCACGCCGCGCCGGTGAATGACCTTGCACTTCATGCAAATTTTCTTTACAGATGCGCGAACTTTCATCCTTTGCTCCGTTCCTCGAACCGCCTGCCGCTACTTATAACGGTACACGATGCGCCCGCGGGTGAGGTCGTAGGGCGAAAGCTCCACCGCGACCTTGTCTCCGGCCAGGATGCGAATGAAATTCTTGCGCATCTTTCCGGAAATGTGCGCGAGCACCTGATGCTTGTTTTCGAGCTCGACGCGAAACATGGCGTTCGGCAACGGCTCAATCACCGTGGCCATCACTTCGATGGCATCCTCTTTGGGATTGCCGGCGTCGGTTTTTTTCTTGTCGTCTTCTTTTCTTCCCTTAGCCATGTGCTCCTGCGCCGCGGATTACCAAACCGGCCCGGCTGCTCCCTCCGGCCGGGTGAGAATCCACGGCCCATTCTTTGTCACCGCCACGGTGTGCTCGAAATGGGCGGAGTCCATGCCGTCGGCTGTTACCGCGGTCCACTTATCCGGAAGCATTTCCACCTCCGAACGGCCGCGATTCACCATCGGCTCGACAGCCAGCACCATGCCCTCCTGCAACTGGGGGCCGCGCCCGGGCTCGCCGTAATTCGGCAGCTGCAAATCTTCATGCATGCGCGTCCCGATCCCATGGCCCACGAACTCCCGCACCACGGAAAATCCGTTTTCCTCGACCCACTGCTGTACGGCCGCGGAAATATCGCTCAGCCGGTTTCCGGGACGCATCTTCTCGATGGCCCGTTCGAGCGCCTCACGCGTCACCTGCAGCAGGCGGGCGCGTTCCGGCTCAACTTTGCCGACCGGCACCGTCACCGCGGCGTCGGCGAAATAGCCGTCCTTCTCGACGCCGAAATCGAGGGAGATAATGTCGCCCTCGCGGAGCTTCCGCGAACCCGACGGGATGCCGTGCACGATCTCCGAATTAATCGAAGTGCACAGCGAAGCCGGGTAGCCGCGATAGCCCTTGAACGCCGGCCGAGCCGCGCTTTTCACCGCGCGCGTTTCAGCAAAAGTGTCCAGCTCTTTCGTCGTCACTCCGGGATGCACCAGCCGTTTCAGTTCGTCGAGCACTTCCCACACGATCAGCCCGGCAGCGTGCATCTTTTCCAGTTCCGAGACCGAACGGCAAATCACCATCAGCTTTTCGCACGCTCCGGGAGCGCCGCAATAATGGACTGATAGACGCCCTCGACTCCCGCCGCGCCGTCCACTTCCACCAGAGTTCCCTGGCGGCGGTAATAATCCACCAGCGGCTTAGTCTGGCGGTCGAAAGTGGCGATGCGCTCGCGAATCACTTCCGGCCGGTCATCCGGCCGCTGAAAAAGTTCGCCGCCATCCTTATCGCAGCGGCCCTCCACCTTGGGAGGGTTCTCGAACACGTTGTATATCTCGCCGCCGACTTTGCAAACGCGCCGGCCGGTGAGGCGCTTCATCAGAGCCTCGGGCGCGACGGCGATGTACAGCACCAGTGGCCGCTCGAATTTCTTGCCGTCGAGAAGATGATCGAGCTGTTCGGCCTGATTCACGGTTCGCGGAAAACCATCGAACGCGAATCCGTTCTTGCAGTCGGGCAGGGCGATGCGCTGTTCCACCATGCCCAAAACAATTTCATCCGGCACCAGTTCGCCGCGATCCATGATCGGTTTGGCTTTCAAGCCCAGCTCCGTGCCGCGGCTGATGTTGTCGCGGAACATGTCGCCGGTGGAAAGATGCGGCACGCCGCACTTTTTTGCGACGCGCATCGCCTGCGTTCCCTTTCCCGCTCCCGGAGGCCCCAGAAAAATCATTGGACGGCTCATGCAATGCGCTCCCGGCCGAAGCCCTAACGGCGGCCCCGGAATCTGCCCTTGCTCCCGCCACCGCGAACAAAGCCATCGTAATTGCGCATCACGAGCTGCGCTTCGAGCTGCTGCACCGTATCCATGGCCACGCCCACGACGATCAAAAGCGAAGTTCCGCCAAAATAAAAAGAAATGCCCAGCCCTTCGAGCACGAAGCGCCACATGTGCTGGTCAAACCACGCACCGCCCAGCCATACGGGCAAATGGTGGAGGTGAATTCCGGCGATCAGCCATTCCGGCAGCAGGCAGACCACCGCGAGATACAGGCCGCCGACAAACGTCAGTCGCGTGAGAATGCGATTGATATGTTCGGAAGTATTGCGACCGGGACGGATGCCGGGGATGAATCCGCCGTACTTGCGCATGTTGTCGGCCAGCTCGGTGGGGTTAAAAATGATCCCGACATAGAAGAACGCAAAAAAGATAATCAGAACAACATACGAGAGGGTGTAAAGCGGCTCGCCCCAGCTGAATTGCTTGGAGATCATCGCAAAAAATCCCGTTTTGGCCTGCGAGGCGCCAAAAAGGAGAGCAAAAGTTTGCGGGAAGGTCAGCAGTGAACTGGCGAAAATCGGGGGAATCACGCCGCCGGCATTCACGCGCAACGGGAGATAGGTCATCTGGCCACCCATCATCTTTCGCCCCATCACGCGCTTGGCATACTGCACGGGGATGCGCCGCTGGCCGCCTTCGACATAAACAATGAAGCCGATCACGGCGATCATCATCGCCACCAAAACGAGAATCACAATGGGAGTGAGCGGCCCCCATTGCTTCGTCTCCACTTTCTGCCAGAGATTGTTCACGCCGGCCGGCAGGCCCACGACGATGCCCGAGAAAATAATGAGCGACATGCCGTTCCCGATGCCGCGGTCGCTGATCTGCTCACCCAGCCACATGATGAAGGCCGAGCCGGTGGTGAGCGTGAGGATGGTCATCAGGATGAAGCGCAGGCCCGGCTGATAAACCAGCGCAGCGCCGCTCAAGCTCTGCCGCTCGAGCGTGAGCGCGATGGTCAGCGATTGAAACACGCTCAAAATAATCGTCAGATAGCGCGTGTACTGGGTGATCTTGCGCCGCCCCAGCTCGCCTTCTTTCTGCAATCGTTCGAGATACGGCCAAACCACCACGAGCAACTGAAGAATGATGGAAGCGGTGATGTAGGGCATGATGCCAAGGGCAAAAATCGTCAGGCGGCGAAAATTTCCTCCGCTGAACAAATTGAAAATCCCGAGCACCGTGCCCTGGTTTTGGTCGAACAGGGCCTTCAGGACATCCGTATTAATTCCCGGGGTCGGGATGAAGGATCCGAGGCGATACACACCCAGCATGGCCAGCGTAAACAGCACACGATTGCGCAGGTCCGGGGTGGCAAAAATATTGCGAAACGCCTCGAAAAGCTTTCTCATGGAATGACTTCGGCCTTCCCTCCGGCCTTGGCGATTTTTTCACCGGCCGATTTGCTGAAGGCGTGCGCGCGAACCGTAAGCGCCACTTTCAGTTCCCCTTCACCCAAAATCTTGGTGCCGCCAAGCTCCTTGCGCGTGATGCCCGCAGCGCGCAGGATTTCCGGAGTCACCGTTTCCCCGGCCGGAAACGCGTTCAGCGATTCCACGTTGCAGACGGCGTACTCGCGCGGGAACGGGCTGGCGAAGCCGCGCTTGGGAAGCCGCCGGTGGAGCGGCATCTGGCCGCCCTCAAATCCGGAACGGCGGGAATATCCGCGCCGCGATTTCTGCCCTTTGTTTCCCGCGCCGGCCGTCTTGCCGAGCTTGGAGCCCATGCCGCGCCCCACGCGCACTTTGCGATGGCGCGAGCCGCGCGGCGGTTTCAATCCCGATAAATTGATGGCCATGTCGTCGCCTACTCTTCCACCTGAACCAGGTGCCGCACTTTATGAATCATCCCGCGCACCGCAGGCGTGTCGGGATGTTCGACGGTCTGCTGCATGCGGCGAAATCCCAGCCCGCGAATGGTCTGGCGCATGGCGTCCGGACATCCAATCGAGCTGCGCACCCAGCGAATCTTCAGCTTTTCTGATTTTTTCTTCGTCATCTCTTCTAACCGTTTCGTCAAGCGGAAGCGACGGGCTCTTCCGCCTGCCTCCCGCGCTGCTCGGCTACCTTCGCGGCATCTTTCAATTGCAGCAGGGCGTCAAACGTCGCCTTCACGACGTTGTGTGGGTTCGACGTGCCAAGGGATTTCGTTAGCACGTTTTGAATTCCCGCCACTTCCATCACGGCGCGCACCGGGCCGCCCGCAATCACGCCGGTACCTTCGGAAGCGGGCTTCAGCATGACGCGTCCCGAGCCGTAGCGGCCCACCACCTGGTGCGGAATCGTTCCGCCCTTGAGGTTCAGCTTGATCAGATTCTTCTTCGCCTGCTCGATGGCCTTGCGAATGGCCATGGGAACTTCGCGGGCCTTGCCCATGCCGAATCCGGCATGGCCATGCTGATCGCCGACGACGACGAGCGCGGAAAAGCTGAGATTCTTGCCGCCCTTGACGACCTTGGTCACGCGGTTGATGTTGACCACCTGGTCTTTCAGGTTCGCCGGATTGGCGTCCACCGGCTGGCGAATTGCGAGTCTGTCTTTGAGATCTTGTTTAGGCATAGCCTTAGAACTTCAACCCCGCTTCCCGCGCGGCATCCGCCAGCGCGCGCACGCGTCCGTGATACTTGTACCCGCCGCGATCGAAGACCACCATTTCGACGCCGGCGGCGCGCGCGCGCTCGGCGATCATCTTTCCCACCACTTTGGCAGCGGCGATGTTGCTTCCGCCACGAATTTCCTTGCGCGCATCCTTATCGAGGGAGCTGGCGGCGGCCAGCGTGTTGCCGGTGCGGTCGTCAATCACCTGCGCGCGCAGGTGCTTATTGGAACGAAATACGCTCAGACGCGGGCGCTCCGTGGTTCCGGATACGGACTGCCGCACGCGCCGGTGAATCTGGCGGCGGTGCGCGTCCCGCGATAGCTTGCGAATCGGTACAGTGGCCACTCTCGTTCTCCTGTTTCGTTATGCGGCAGTCTTGGCCGCGCCCGCTTTGCCTGCCTTCTTCTTCAGGCGCTGGCCGACGATGCGCACGCCCTTCTGCTTGTACGGGTCGGGCGGCCGCAGAGCTTTCAAGTTCGCGGCCACCTGGCCTACCTGTCCCTTGTCCGCGCCGGTCACCGCCATGCGCGTTTGCTTCTCGATAGTGATCTGAATTCCCTCGGGAATGGGAAACTCGATCGGATGCGAATAGCCGAGGGTCATCACCACCGTCTTGCCTTTCACTTCGGCGCGGTAACCCACGCCGACGATTTCGAGATCTTTTTTGAAACCCTGGGTCACTCCATGCACGGCATTGGCAACGAGCGCCCGCGCCAGGCCGTGCAACGCGCGCTGCTCGTCGTTTTCGCGCAGCGCCACGATCTTGCCGTCCTTGGTTTCCATCTTGATCCCGCGCGGGACTGCCACAGACATCTTCCCCTTGGGGCCTTCGATCTTCACGTGGCCGTCCGCGACGTTGACCTTCACACCGGCGGGAATCGCGATTGGTTGTTTGCCGATCCGGGACATGTTCGTTCAGCCTCTCACCAGACTTCGCAAAGCAATTCGCCGCCGACGCCTTCCTTGCGGGCCGACTGGCCGGTCATGATGCCGCGCGGCGTGGAAAGAATGGAAATGCCCATGCCACCCACCACGGGGCGAATCTCGCTCTTGCCCACATAGCGGCGGCAGCCGGGGCGCGAGATGCGCTTGAGATCCGTGATCACGCTGCGCCGCTCTGGCGTGTAGCGCAGGAAAACACGCAGCGTCTTGCGCGGCCGGCCTGCCTCGGCCACTTCCTTGAACGCGGAGATGTAGCCCTCTTCCTTCAAAATCTTGGCGAGCTCAACTTTCAATTTCGACGCGGGAAGATCCACGCGCGCGTGGCGTGCGTGCGTGGCATTGCGGATGCGCGTCAGCATATCGGCGATGGGATCGGTGGTCATCGTCTCCTCTTACCAGCTCGCCTTTCCGACGCCGGGAATTTCTCCCTTGAGCGCCAGGCCGCGGAAGCAGATGCGGCACATCTCGAATTTCCGAAGGAACGCCCGCGCGCGCCCGCAGATGCGGCAGCGGTTGCGGTGGCGGACTTTGAACTTCGGCTTGCGGCGCATCTTGGCGAATTGAGAGTCGCGGGCCATTCTTTCTCCTTACGACCGCAGCGGCACGCCGAGCAGTTTGAGCAGCTCGCGGCCCTCTTCATCTGTTTTCGCGGTCGTGGTAATGGTGATGTTCATCCCCTTGATCTTGTCCACGCGGGTGTAATCAATTTCCGGAAACACCAGCTGGTCGCGCAGGCCCAGCGTGTAATTGCCGCGGCCGTCGAATGAATTGGCGGGCAGGCCCTTGAAGTCGCGCACGCGCGGCAGCACGATATTCGCCAGGCGGTCGAGGAATTCGTACATGCGCTCGCCGCGCAGCGTTACCATGCAGCCGATGGGCATGCCGCGCCGGATCTTGAAATTCGCGATGGACTTCTTCGCGCGGGTAATCACCGGCTTCTGCCCCGCAATTTGTCCCAGCTCGACGGCCGCGGTATCCAGCAGCTTGATGTTCTGGCTGGCCTCGCCCATGCCGATATTCACGGTCACTTTCTGCACGCGCGGCACGGCCATGCGGTTCGTGTATCCGAAACGCTTGGAGAGCGCCGGCATCACGTCTTTCTGGTAGCGTTCGTGCATACGGCTGATCATGTTCTTTGCGTTTTCCCTCGCTTCTTCAATTCGGCAGCGCCGTATTGCAACGGCGGCAGACGCGCGCCCGGGAACCATCGGGCAGCGTGGTGTGACCCACGCGCGTGTGCTTCTCGCATCCCGGGCACACCAGCATCACATTCGAGATGGCGATGGGCCCCTCTTTTTCGAGGATGCCGCCGGAGATGTTCTTCGACGGATTGGCCCGCGTGTGCCGCTTGATCATGTGCGCGTGCTCGACCGTCACGCGCCGCTTGATTGCGTCCACCGAAAGCACCTTGCCCGTTTTGCCTTTGTCCCGGCCGGAGATCACCTTGACGACGTCGCCGTGCCGGATGCCCACCACAGATTTGACGGTTTCTGAATTCCTCATGTTCACCACACTTCCGGAGCGAGCGAGATAATTTTCGTGAACTTCTTGTCCCGCAGTTCGCGCGCAACCGGGCCGAAAACGCGCGTTCCAATCGGCTCGCCTGCATCATCAATCAGCACGGCCGCGTTGTCGTCGAACCGGATGTAGGTTCCATCCCGCCGCCGGTGCTCCTTGCGCGTTCGCACCACCACGGCTTTCACCACTTTTCCTTCCTTGATCGCGCTATCCGGGGCGGCTTCCTTCACGGAGGCGGTGATGACGTCTCCTAGGCCGGCGATCAGTCCGGTGTCTCCGCCGATGGGGTGAATCATCATCAGCCTTCGCGCGCCGGAATTATCGGCCGCCGTCAGCCATGTCCGCATCTGGATCATGGTCTTGCTCCCTGCGTGTCTTTATCCAACGCGGCTCGACCTCGCCAGGATTTCTTCCAGCCGCCAGCGTTTCAGCCGCGAGAGCGGCCGCGTGGAAACGATGCGCACCGTATCGCCCGCCCGCGCTTCGCCCTTTTCGTCGTGCGCATAGAACTTCTTCGAAATACGCATCACTCGCCGGTAGAGCTTGTGAGCGACCTTGCGGGTCACCTTGACGACAATGGTTTTCTGCATCTTCGAGCTGGTCACCACGCCGACGAGCTCCTGACGTCTTCCCCGCTCGGCTCCAGCCGGCGCCTGTTTACTTTCCATCGCTCTTCCTCAGTTCACTCGCGCGCAGCAGCGTCTTGATGCGCGCAAGATCCTTTTTCGCCAGGCGCAATTTCGTCAAACCTTCCGCCTGGCCGGTGTTCAGCTGAAACCGCAGGCGGAAAACCTGTTCGGTCAGTTCGCGTTCCTGCACGCGCAACTCCGCAGCGCTCACGTCGCGGTATTTCTCCATCCGCCGCGGCATCAGAGTTCTCCTGCGCGCGAAACAAACTTCGTCAGGATGGGCAGCTTGTTGGCTGCCAGCTCCATCGCTTCGGTCGCCGCGGCCAGGTCCACGCCCGCCATCTCGAATAGAATCCTTCCCGGTTTGACCACCGCCACCCAGTGCTCGGGTGGTCCTTTGCCCTTTCCCATGCGCGTTTCCGCCGGCTTCTTGGTAAAAGGCTTGTCGGGGAACACTCGAATCCACAATTTTCCGCCGCGCTTGATGAACCGCATGATGGCCACGCGCGACGCTTCGATCTGGCGGTCGGTAATCCAGGCGGGCTCGAGCGCTTTCAGCCCGTACTCCCCGAACGCCAGCGACGAGCCGCGCCACGCTTTTCCGCTGCGCCGCCCGCGCTGTTGCTTCCGGTACTTCACCTTTTTCGGCATCAACATATGCGCTGTCCCGTTCCTTCGATTCTTTCGCCGCTAGGCCGCCGGCGTTTCGCTGCGCTTGACGCGTTCCCGGATGTTTTCGCCGCTATACACCCAGCACTTCACGCCGATGACTCCGTAGGTCGTATTGGCCTGCGCAAATCCAAAATCAATGTCCGCGCGGATGGTCTGCAGCGGCAGCCGGCCCTGCAGGTACCATTCCTTGCGCGCGATTTCCGCGCCGTTCAAACGCCCAGCCACGCGCACTTTGATTCCCTTGCATCCGAAGCGCAGCGCCGAATCCACAGCCTTGCGCATCGCCCGGCGGAACGCCACGCGCTTTTCGAGCTGCAGCGCGATGGACTCCGCCACGAGTTGTGCGTCCAGCTCCGGACGGTGCACTTCCTGAATGTCCAGGTGGACTTCTCGTTTGGTGCGCTTTTGCACTTCGGTCTTCAGCTTGTCGATTTCCGAACCCTTGCGCCCGATGATGATGCCCGGGCGGGCCGTGAAAATGCGCACCACGAGCTTGTTGGCGGCGCGTTCGATGTCAATTCCCCGGATCCCCGCGGCGCGCAGACGCTCCTTCAATTCTTTCCGGAGTTGCACGTCTTCGTGCAGCAGGTCGGCGTATTCCTTCTTCGCGAACCAGCGCGACTTCCACGGCTTGTTGTAGCCCAGCCGAAATCCATACGGATGTGTTTTCTGACCCAAAAGTCCTCCTACTTTTTCTGCTTCTTCACTGGCTTCCGCCGCCCTTTATCCGTAAGAGCCCTGCGCGCCCGCTTCACCACTCCGCGAACGCCCTTGGAAGCTTCCTGCTCGGCGCGAACCGCCGCTTCGCGCCCCGCTGCCGCCACGTGATGTTCGGCGACCTCGACAACGATGTGGCTGGTGCGTTTCTGGTAGCGAAACGCGCGTCCCATGGGCGCCGGGCGAAGCCGTTTCCAGCGCGGGCCTTCGTTTACGAAGCACTTCGTCACGAAGAGCGCGTCCACGTCGAGTTCCGCGCCGCCCTCGTCGGCCTTGTGCTGCGCGTTGGCGATGGCGCTGCGCAAAACTTTTTCAACGTCTCGCGCCACGCGTTTCTTCGTAAATTGCAGCACTTGCAGCGCTGCCTCGGCGCGCTGCCCGCGGATCAAATCCACCACCAGGCGCGCCTTCTGCGGCGAAACGCGGGTGAATCGCGCCCGCGCGAGTCCTTCAATCACCGAAGATGGCAGAGTCTGTGTCGCCATGGCTTATCCCTTGGGTGCAGCCGGCGGAGTTGTTCCCGTGCCGCCCGCCGCTCCCGTTGCGGGCGCTGCGGCACCCTGCAAAGCTCCGGCGGCAGCCGCGGCCCTCTCCAGCGCCGCCTTCACTCCGTGGCCCTTAAACGACCGCGTCGGCGAAAACTCGCCCAGCCGGTGCCCCACCATCTGCTCGGTGATGTACACCGGAATGAATTTCTTTCCGTTGTGCACCGCGATGGTATGCCCCACCATTTCGGGAAGAATGGTGGAACGGCGCGACCACGTCTTGATCACCTTTTTTTCGTTGCGGTCGTTCAGTGCTTCCACTTTTTCTTTCAAGTGGTCGTCGATGAACGGCCCTTTCTTGAGCGAGCGCGGCATGGCTCTCCTATTTCTCGACTCGGCGGAACTTCACCCACTGCGCCCGGCGCACCTTGCGGAATCCCCGCACGGGCCCGGAAACACGGTGCGAAATGGTGCAGAAGGGACAAACAAAACGCGTCCCCTGCGCGTTGGGAGTTTTTTCCACGATCACCGCCCAGCCCGGCTTGCACATCCGGTAAAGCACCTGCACCGGAACGTTTGCGGCGGGCTTGGGAGCCGTCTTCACAATTCGCCGCGCCACGCGCGATGCCTTGCGCGCGCCTGCCGGACGACGTGCTGTTCTCTTGATTCGCGTTGCTGTCATGTGTTTGCTCTCGTATTCCCGCCGCGCCGGGAGCATTTTTTACTTCTCCTGCTAAAAAATGTTTACGCCTTGCGCCGCTCGACAATGTATTTGTCGCTGTGGCGTTTCTTGCGCGTCTTCGCGCCCAGAGTCGGAAAACCCCACGGCGTTTGCGGGTGGTTGCCCTTCACGCGCCCTTCGCCGCCTCCGTGCGGATGGTCCACCGGATTCATGGCTACGCCGCGCACGGTGGGACGCTTGCCGTGCCATCGCGTGCGTCCCGCCTTCCCATACGTCACGTTTTCATGGTCGAGGTTGCCGACCTGCCCCACCGTCGCGCCGCAATCGAGAGGAAACTTGCGCACTTCGCCCGACGGCAGCTTGAGGAGCGCGACATCGCCCTCTTTGCTCAGCAGTTGCGCCGCGCCTCCCGCCGAACGCACCAGTTGCCCGCCCTTGCCGGGATACATTTCGATGTTGTGGACCATCGTGCCGGGCGGAATGTTCCGCATGGGCATTGCGTTTCCCGGCAGGATGTCCGCGCCTGCGCCGTTCTGCACCGTCATGCCCACTTCTAGCCCCACGGGATGCAGGATGTAGCGCTTCTCGCCGTCGGCGTAGTGCAGCAGCGCCAGCCGCGCCGAGCGGTTCGGATCGTATTCAATCGCCGCAACCTTGGCCGGAATGCCGGTTTTCTCGCGCAGAAAATCGATTCGGCGGTACTGTCGCTTGTGACCTCCGCCGCGATGCCAAGAAGTCACTTCCCCATGATCGTTGCGGCCGCCCGAGCGCCGCTTCGGTTCCAGTAACGATTTCTCAGGCGTGTCTTTTGTCACCTCGCTCTTGTCGAGCATGGTGAGAAACCGCCGTGACGGCGTGTACGGTTTGTAGCTCTTCAGTCCCATGACGCTTCCCTGCCTCCCGGAGCAAACGCTCCCGGTCCTGCCCCTGCTACAGATTCTCCGCGTACTCGATCATCTTTTCGCCGTCGGCCAGCCGCACGTAGGCTTTCTTCCAATCGCGACGGCGTCCCTCGGTCATTCCGCGGCGGCGCGTCTTGCCGTGAAAATTCGCGGTGCGCACATCCGCCACCTTGACCTTGAAAACTTTCTGCACGGCTTCCTTGATTTCCGTCTTGGTCGCGTCGGAAGCTACTTCAAAGACCACGGTGTGCTGTGTTTCTTTTACGCCGAGCCCTTTCTCGGTGATGATCGGCCGCCGGATTACCTGAAACGCGCGCGTGGTCATGGCTCAGTCCTTCTTCTTTCCGCTCTTCGATTTCGCTGCGTGGGCCGCATTTTTCTTCGCCGGCTTCTTGGCCGGTTTCTTCTCTTTCTTTTCAGCGGGCACAGCGGCATGCGCCGCATGAGTCTTCTTCGCCGCCGGAGCGGGCGCCGCTTCAATTTGCACCGGCTCGGGACCGATTGCTTGCGACGTCAGCGCGCGGCTCAATTTCTGCGCGGCCAATTTCGAAAGCATCAGATGCTCGTGGCGCAGCACGTCGTACGTTTCTAGACCGATCGTGGGCACCGTCATCACGCCTTCGAGATTGCGGCTGGCGCGCTCGAGGTTCGTGTTCGCGTCGCTTTCCGCCACCACCAGAATCGTGCGGCTCGCCTCATCAAGCTTTGTAAGCGCTTGCCGGAATGGCTTGGTCTTGTGCGATTCGAGCGACCAGCTATCCACCACCGTCAATTTTCCTTCGGCCAGCTTCGCCGAAAGCGCCGAGCGCAACGCGCCGAGAATCATCTTTTTCGGCAGCCGGTAGCTGTAGTCGCGCGGCTTGGGGCCGTGTACCGTGCCGCCCTTGCGCCACAGCGGCGAGCGAATCGACCCGATGCGCGCCCGGCCGGTGCCCTTCTGCTTCCAGAGTTTTCGGCCCGAGCCGCTCACTTCGCTCTTGTCTTTCGTCTTGTGGGTTCCCGCGCGTAGTCCCGCCAGATAGTGCCGCGACGCTTCGTGCAGCAGGTGCTCGTTGACTTCGGCGGCAAAAACGTCGTCGGCCAGTTCGACCTGGCCCGCTTTCTTGCCTTCGAGATTTTTTACGTCCACAACCGGCATGGTCGTCTCGCTAACGCCCCCGGGGCTTTTTTCGAATTACGATGTAGCTGCCGTTCGCGCCGGGAACTGAGCCGCAAACCAGCAGCAAATTTTCTTCCGCATCCACTTTCACGACGCGCAGGTTCTTGGCCGTCTTGCGTTCGTTGCCCATATGCCCGGGGAAATGCTGCCCCGGCCAGACGCGTGAGGGAAACGAGCTTGCGCCGATTCCTCCGGGCGCGCGATGGAACATCGAGCCGTGCGTTTCGTCGCCGCCGCGGAAGTGCCAGCGCTTCACGCCGCCCGCAAATCCCTTTCCCTTGGTGATTCCCGTCACGTCCACCAGCTCTCCCACCGCAAAGCGGTCCACCAGCACGCGGTCGCCCGGCTTGGTCTCTTCCTTGGCGTCCTCGATGGCGACTTCTCGCAAAAATCGCATCGGGGCCACGCCGGCTTTCTTGAAGTGTCCGGTCATCGGCTTTTTCACGCGCTGCGGCTTGATGAATTCCACCAACCCCAGCTGCACTGCGTCGTAGCCGTGTTTGTCTTTCGATTTGCGCTCCACCACCACGCATGGACCGGCCTGCAGCACCGTGCACGGCTCGGCTTTGCCGTCCGGGGCGAAAATCTGCGTCATGCCCAGTTTGATTCCCAGTATTCCGTTCACAGCCATTTTTGTTCCCCGCTACTTCGCGGCGTGCCCGAAAGCCTTGATTTCCACGTCCACCCCCGGCGGCAAATCGAGTTTCATCAGCGCGTCCACCGTGTCCGGCGTGGGCTCGAGGATGTCAATCAGCCGCTTGTGCGTCCGCATCTCGAATTGCTCGCGCGATTTCTTGTCCACGTGCGGCGACCGCAGCACTGTCCAGCGGTTGATCACCGTCGGCAAAGGTATTGGCCCCGCCACTTCCGCGCCCGTGCGCTTGGCCGTCTCCACAATCTCGCGCGTAGATTGGTCGAGAATCCGGTGGTCGTAAGCCTTCAAACGAATTCGAATTTTTTCTCCGTTGGCCATGGCTACTCGACGATCTCAGTGACCGCGCCGGCGCCCACGGTGTGGCCGCCTTCGCGAATCGCGAACCGCAGCCCTTTCTCCAGCGCCACCGGAGTGATCAAAGTCACTTCGCACGATACGTTGTCTCCCGGCATCACCATCTCCACCCCGTCCGGAAGCTTCACGTCTCCGGTCACGTCCGTGGTCCGAAAATAAAACTGCGGACGGTATCCCGTGAAAAACGGCGTGTGCCGTCCCCCCTCT
>JBOGNO010000011.1:0-146442 GCA_050747245.1 Candidatus Acidiferrales bacterium | reverse complement strand
ATCACACCTTCGGCAACAATATCCGAAGTCGCAGCGACGCCACCTCCGCCCCCCTCCGCTCCTCCGCAACGCGCCCCGCGCCGCACCAAATCCCCCGCCGCTCCCTATGACCCTCTCGCAGGCATCAAACGCATCCTTGCTTCGGACCCTTCTAATCGAGACACACACCGAAACAAGAATCGCGCGAACTCCATGAAAACAAAGGAGACCGTCAATTCCTAATCGAGACACAATCGCAGTTTATGAATTCAACTGCGATTCGCGAGGAGGCCGAATGTCCTGACTTGCAAAACGCAGACAAAAAGCGAAACTAAGGACCACAAAGAGTGATCGAACCGAGCGAAAAAGCCGGCAGCGCCACTTTCCGTGCGCGCGTTCAACGGTGCGCGGGAACGCGAAGGCGGGGCAAATAAACGCGAAGATCGAAGAGGAGGAGCCATGAAGCGAATGATGGTAATTGCGGTGATGCTGCTCGGGATCGCGCTGGGGGCAGCAACGGCGAGGGCGCAGATCTGCGGGGCGGACGTGAAGCATTCGACGAAGCGGGTGAAGTCGAAATCGCCGCTGGAAACGAATCCGCCGGCGGATAAGGCCGTCGTGTACGTCTTCCTGGTGCGGGCGGACCATAGTCAGCACAAGGTTTCCGTGGATCGCGAATGGGCGGGCATCAACAAGAATGGCCCGGGCGCCAGCTACTTCGTTTTCGCCGGGGAGCCGGGCGCCCACGATGTTTGCTCAAAGGGGACCATCGCGAGCCACCTGATGATGAATCTCGAAGCGGGGAAGACGTACTACCTGCAACAGGTGCAGAGGATGAACGAAATAGGGTGGGGAGACGAGCTTCAACTTTCGCAGATCAGCAAGGAAGAGGCGGCAGCACTGCTGCGAAAAGCGGGGCGCACCATCTTCTGGGAAAAGGGAAAAGCGGAGCCGACCGAGTGATGGCGAGTGTGAGGCAGCAGGCGCAGTTGTAGTTCAAATGGACAATCAGGAATGCTCCTAAGTAAAATGTTGCGGAGAGAGCATTCCAATCATCCTAAAGCTGCCGGAGGCTACATGAGATGCGGAGCATTTCTCAAAAACGCAGGGACTTGGACAGCCATGCGCGAAAAATTCAAAGGCTGGAAATCTAAAGGAATACGTGTTTGCGGCATCGCCCTGGTTTCATTTGCGGCTGGGGTTCTGGTCACTGCCGGCCTGCTGCACGTGAATCAAGTGAGGGCCGACAGCAATCGCATCTTCGATCTGCGCATTTATCATGCTGTGCCCGGCAGATTGCCGGCGCTGGAGGCGCGCTTTCGCGACAAGACTTCCAAGCTGCTCGCCAAACACAATCTCAACGTTGTGGGGTACTGGGTGTCCGAGAATGCTCCCGGTTCGGACGACAGATTCATCTGGGTGGTGGCTCATGCCAGCCACGAGGAAGCGAAAAAGAACTGGGCCGCCATGGGGGCCGACCCGGAGTTTCAAGAGCTTATTAAAGCCGAGCAGGCCGAAAAGCTGGTGGACAAGGTCGAATCGACGTACATGCGTCCGACGGATTTCTCGGCCATCAAGTAGGATGGCTGCGGAAGAAAGGCTCATTTTATGAGAGATGCTTCGTCCGCCAGGGGCGGACTCAGCATGACAGCGTTTGGAGTAAGCGGGCAAGGTCACTTGCGGTGTGAGCATCGAGGCGAGGGAGGCAAAACCCGCACCATTTGAAGGCCCGGCGCACGACTGGCGGGCAGGCATCGGGGCGGCACCCCGCGCAAGTTCAGACCCCCCCTTCGTCCTGCACGGTGGACAAAGGATGGGGCACCCCGCGGGACGAAAGCCGAGCGGGAGAGGAGCGGGTGCAGGATTGGTGACAAAGGCGGCGAGGACGGAGAGGGGTTTTCTTGACAAGCGCGGGGCGCACATTAATAATGGCGCTTCTAAGCCAAAAACGCGGATTCTCCCATGTATCTAGACGTCAACGAACTGGCGCAGCACAAAATCCGCATCCGGAAGAACTACGAGCCCGGAATGCTGGACTTCCATTCACGCGATTTCCGGCAAACGGAAACGCTCGAAGTGCGCGCGACGGCGGAGCTCGAGGACGGGCAAATTCGCGTCGCCGGGACGCTGCATACGCGCATCGAAGTGCCGTGCGCGAGGTGCCTGGAGCCGGTGGCGGAAGAGGTGAGCCGGGAATTCGACCTGCTTTACCGGCCCATGGCCACGATCGGCAAAAACGAGGAAGTCCACCTGAACACGGACGACACGGACGTGGGGTTCTACGAAGGAAACGGATTGTTCCTGGCGGACGTTCTGGCCGAGCAGGTAAACCTGGAACTGCCGATGAAGATCATTTGCCGGAGCGATTGCCGCGGGCTTTGCCCACACTGCGGCGTCAACCTGAATTCCGACGAGTGCCGCTGCGAATCGCAAGCGGTGAACACGCGGATGGGGCGCAGCGGGCTTGAGCGCATCAAGCAGGATTGGTTCAAAAAGCAGTAGATCCCATGCGGGTTCACCCGAAGCACCAAATCATCTATAATTCGAGCGGGGTAAAGCAAGCGACGCGAAATTTGTGTCCGCCACGGCGGACGGGCGGCCGGCCGCGGCGAGCCAAAGGCCGAGCGCCAAGCGAAAACTGCCAAGGGGAAACGATGCCAAATCCAAAGCGAAGACATTCGAAGAGGCGCACGAGCAACCGGCGCGCGCACGATTTTTTGACGGCTCCCGGGCTCTCGGAATGCCCGAACTGCCACGAGCGCAAACTGCCGCACCAGGCCTGCCCGAAGTGCGGACATTACAAGGGCCGCGAAGTGATTGACACGGCCGCGCGGAAGTCCTAAGGTTTTCTGCTTGCCATAAGCCGGCGAGGCCTTCGGCTGCCTACCGTTCCAGAAAACTTATGACCACCATCGCACTTGATGCCATGGGCGGAGACCATGCCCCCCGCGCGGAAGTCGAAGGCGCGGTGCTTGCGGCGCGCGAACGCGACGTGCGCGTGCTCCTGGTGGGCACGGAAACTGTGGTGAGGCAAGAGCTCGGGCGGCACCGCACGCGTGGGCTACCCATCGAGATCGTTCCCTCCAGCGAAGTGATCACCATGTCGGAATCGCCGGTGCAGGCTTTCCGCAAAAAGAAAAACAGCTCGGTGCACGTGGCCGTGCGGCTGGTGAAGGACGGGCAGGCGGACGCGTTCGTGAGCGCGGGAAATACCGGGGCGGTGATGGCGGTGGCGCGATTTTTGCTGGGAACACTGCCTTCGGTGAACCGGCCGGCACTGGCGGCGCCGATGCCGAACTCGCGGGGCGGGGCGACGGTGATCCTGGATGTGGGCGCGAATGTGGATTCCAAGCCGGAGCACTTGGAACAATTCGCCATCATGGGAGAAATTTATTACCGCACAATTTTCGGGACGCGGCGGCCGAGAGTGGGACTCCTTTCCATCGGCGAAGAGGAAACCAAGGGAAACGATTTGACGCGCGAGGCGTATCCGCGGCTGAAAAATTCTTCGCTGAATTTCCTGGGGAACGTGGAAGGCCGCGACGTCTTCCGCGGAGATGTGGACGTGGTGGTGTGCGACGGGTTCATCGGCAACGTGGCGCTGAAAATCACCGAGGGCGTGGCGGAACACATCGGCGCGCTGCTCAAGAAGGCGCTCCAGAGCACGATTGCGGCGCAGATCGGCTACGCGCTTTCGCGGCGGGCGTTCAAGGATTTCAAAAAGAAAATCGACCATTCCGAATACGGCGGAGCGCCGCTGCTGGGCGTGCGCGGAATCACCATCATCACGCACGGAAGCTCGAACAGCAATGCCATCAAGAACGCGATTCGCGTGGCGGACGAGCTGTGCCGTTCGAAAGCCAACGAAAAAATCGAGCAGGAACTCTCCGCGGCGGTGGCCGCGGCGCAACACTGACGGGCCAGGCGAACAAAAGCCATGGGCAAACTCGCATTTTTATTTCCCGGACAGGCGTCGCAATACCCCGGCATGGGGCGCGACCTGGCAGAACATTTTCCGGCGGCGAAGCGCGCGTTCGAGGAAGCCGACCGCGCGGCGGGATTCGCGATTTCGCAATTGTGCTTCGACGGGCCGGAGGAGGCGCTGAAGCAGACGGAAAATACGCAGCCGGCTATCCTGACGGTCTCGACAGCGGCGTTTCGCGCGCTCGAAGAACGCGGCATCGCTCCGGACTTCGTGGCGGGGCACAGCCTGGGAGAATATTCGGCACTGGTGGCGGCGGGAGGATTGGAGTTCGCGGAAGCGGTGCAACTGGTGCGCAAGCGCGGGCGGTACATGCAGGAGGCTTCGCCAGCGGGCGAAGGAGCGATGGCCGCGATCATGGGACTTGCGCCCGCCGAAGTGGCAGGAATTTGCAAGAAAGCGGCGCAGGGCGAAGAAGTCGCGCCCGCGAATATGAATTCGCCGGAACAAACGGTAATTTCCGGGACGGCCGCGGCGGTAAAGAGAGCGGTGGAAATCGCTTCGGCGGAGGGAGCGAAGCGCGCGGTGGTGCTGCCGGTATCGGCGCCGTTCCATTGCGCGCTGATGAAACCGGCGCAGGATAAACTCGAGAAGGATCTGCGCGCGGCGAAATTCACGGATCTGCGGTTTCCGCTGGTGACCAACGTGGACGCGGACGCGATCACCAAAGCTGAAGAAGCGCGCGAGGCGCTCATCGGGCAAGTGTGCATGCCGGTGCGGTGGCTCGATTCGGTGCGTGAGCTGCTCGAGCAGGGCGTGACGGTGTTCGTGGAAGTGGGGCCCGGGCGCGTGCTCTGCGGATTGCTGCGGCAGATTGACCGCTCGGTGCGGTGCCTAAACGTGGAAGATTCCGCGGGCCTCGCGGCGACGATCGAAAAAATCGCGCAGGCGCGCGCGGAAGTTCAGGAAGCATAACGACATGTTTTTGCTGCAGGGAAAAATCGCGCTGGTGACCGGGGCTTCGCAGGGCATAGGGCACGCGACGGCGCGGGCGCTGGCGCGGGCGGGCGCGCGTGTGGCGCTGGCGGCGCGGAACGAGGAAAATTTGCGGGCGCTCGCGGGCGAGATCCAAAAAGCGGGCGGCGAAGCGGCAGTAGTGCCGATGGACGTCGGCGATCCCGAACAGGTGAAGGCGGGATTCGCAAAGTCCATGCAAAAATTCGGGCGGCTGGACATCCTGGTGAACAATGCGGGGATCGCGCGCGACGGACTCGCGCTGCGAATGAAACTTGAAGACTGGGAAACTGTGCTGCGGACGAATTTGACGGCGGCGCACCTGTGCACGCAGCAAGCGCTCGCGGCGATGCTGCGGCAGCGCGCGGGGAGAATTATCAATGTGGTTTCGGTGGTCGCGGAAATGGGAAATGCCGGGCAGGCGAACTATGTGGCAGCCAAGGCGGGACTCATCGGACTCACAAAAGCGATTGCGAGAGAGGTGGCTTCGCGGAATATTACGGTGAACGCCGTGGCGCCTGGATTTGTCACCACTCCGATGACCGACGTGCTGCCGGAAAAAGTGAAAGATCAAATGAAGGCGCAAATTCCTCTGGAACGGTTCGGCACGCCCGAAGACGTTGCGGCCGCGATTGTTTTTCTGGCGAGCGATGAGGCGGGATATATCACCGGGCACGTGCTCGACGTAAACGGTGGGATATATATGCGCTGAGTCTCGAATTTCCAGCCCGGGTGCGAAATGTCGATCGAATCCTACGAGGAGTTCCGAGCGCTCAAAGAGGCCGGGCGTATTTGCCAAATGGTGTTGCGCGAAATGTCCGCTTGCGTGCGCGCCGGCGTCACCACGGGAAAAATTGCGGAAGTCGGATCGAAAGTGATGAGGGAGAACGGAGCGCGTTCCGCGCCGCGCATGGTTTACGGATTTCCCGGAGACGTTTGCATCAGCTTGAACGATGAAGCAGTGCACGGGATTCCGGGCGCGCGGGAAATTCGCGCAGGAGACCTGGTGAAGCTGGACGTCACGCTCGAAAAAGACGGCTACATGGCCGACGCGGCCATCACCGTTCCGGTGGAACCGGTGGCGGACGAAGCGCGGAGGCTTGTTTCCTGCGCGCGGCGAGCGTTCGAGCAAGCCATGCGGGCGGCTCGAGCACACAACCGAATCAACGAGATTGGAAGAGCGGTTGAAAAAGAAGTGAAGCGATGCGGGTTCTCCGTCATTCGCGCTCTCGGCGGACATGGAATCGGGCGAACGATTCATGAAGCGCCCAGCGTCCCGAATTACTGCGATCCGCTGGCGCGACAACGATTGAAGGCCGGGCTGGTGCTGACGGTCGAGCCGATCCTCTCCGCAGGGGTCGGAAAATCGTTCACGGCGAACGATGGATGGACCGAGAAAACAGCGGACGGCAGCCTTTCCGCGCATTACGAGCACACGATAGTGATTACCGAGGATGCGCCGATCCTGCTGACAGCGGCGTAAGACCCGACGCAGGCGAACATCCCAGGAGAGAAGTTCAACACAGATTGGAATTCCGAGAGATGCAATAATCGGGCACGGGGGAATGCGAGGGACATGGCGCAAATCAGGCATGCGATCGTGATTGATGCTCCGCTCGAGAAAATTTATTCGCTGGTCGCGACGCCGCGCGGGCTTTCGCAATGGTGGGCCGCGGATGTGACAGAACGTGGCGGCGGGGCGGAGCTCGGCTTTTTCAAGCGCGCGACGGTTTACCGGCTGCAATTGGAGCGCAACCTCGAGCCGCGCGAGGCGGAATGGCGCTGCGTAACGGGCGAGGAATGGAACGGGACGCGGCTCCTCTTCAACATGACACACAGCAATGGCAAGACGCTGCTGCGGTTCACGCACGCGAATTGGAAGGCGGAATCAGACTATTTCGTGATGTGCACAACCACGTGGGGCGGGCTTATGTTCCGGCTGAAAGCCACAGCCGAGGGCAAGGCAACTGGGCCGCTTTTTTCCGCAGAGGGAATGGCGTACTGAGACTTCCGTTGAAGCCTTTCAAGAGCATTGTGGCGGATGCTGAGGCACGCCGGCCATGACAAAACGCCGTACGAAACTCGCGAGAGTGCTCGACCGGCTGGAGAAGTTCTACGGTAAACCCAAGGCGCCGTGGCCGACGGACCCGTACGAAATGGTCCTGCACCGGATTTGCGGATACCCACAATCGGATGCACGGTGCGCAAAGGGTTTTGAGGCGCTGCGGAAGGGAGTGGGGCTCCGGCCGGAGGATATTCTTGCTGCACCGCAAGCGCGTCTGATGGAGGCGATGCGCGGAAGCGGGATGGTGCCGGAGCTGCGCGCAAGGCGTTTACAGGAAATTGCCGCGCGCGTGCTGGATGAGTTTGGCGGCAACCTGCGGGCCGTGCTGAAAAAGCCGCTGGCAGAAGCGAAAAAGGCGTTTAAGAAATTTCCCACCATGGGCGACTCCGGCGCGGACAAAATTCTGCTGTTCACGAAGACGGCGCCGGTGGCTGCGGTGCCCTCGAATTGCGTTCACGTGCCGGTGCGCTTGCTCTTCGGGAAGGAAAAGGAAAATTACGGAGCCAATTACCGCGCGGCGCAGGAGGCCATTCGCGCCGAATTCCCCGACGATTGCGGGGCGCAACTGCGCGTCTACCTGCTGCTCAAACAGCACGGGCAGGAAACATGCAAATCCGCGCGGCCACGGTGCGAGGAGTGCCCCGTTTCTCCCGACTGCACGTATTTCCAAAAGACGCGCGGAGCGGCAACGATCGCGAAAGCGGAGCGCGCTCGGGCGTAGGATTGGCAGCGCGAATCGCGATTTACCCCTCCCTTTGTGCGTTTGACCCTGCGAAGAGGACGGTTGGCCACATTTGAGTTTTACAGTTTGGCGCAGGCGCGTAAATTGGCGCGCGATAAGCAGGAGGGGAGAATTTTCATGAGACTAATTTCGAACGGGCGAAAGGCGCTGCTGCTATTGGGGACTGGAGCGCTGCTCATCGCCAGCGGCCTGGCGCCGAGCGCTTCGCCGCAGGAACAACACAAGGCGCCGGTGATTCCCGACAAGTACACCAACTTGAAGGTGCTCCCGGCCGACATTACCAAGGCGCAGCTGCTGCCCATCATGAAAGGGTTTTGCATCACGTTCGAGAAAAGGTGCAGCTATTGCCACGCGGTGACGGACGATCTTACTTCGGGAGATTTCGCTTCCGATGAAAAGCCCAGCAAGGTGGTGGCGCGGGATCTGCTGCGCGCGATTGTGGAGCTGAAGACTCCGCCGCCTGCGGCTGCGACGAAATAAGTGTGAGATGCAGCGCGCGGACCGAGAGACTTTGGGAGAAAAATTAAAATCCCCACCCTTCGCTTCGCGAAGGACGGGGCACCCACAATGCAGAATCAAAAGCAAAGGCGGGTGGTTTCGCCGCAACACGTTCAAATTCATAAGGAAACCTGCCCACCTTCCCGATAAAAAACATCGGGTCCGATGTCAGGACTCCGGTGGAGTCCATCGGACTCCTGAAACCGGAGATGCAAAAAGCGCAGAAGGTGGCCGCTACAGAGGCAAAATCAAAAGCACGCGGCTAGGGACGCGGAGAAAATCTAGTCTTGGCGCGGCAAACAAGAATGGCAAGAAGCAAGATAAGATTCGCCCAGGCAAACCAATTGCCGCAGCGCGTATAGAGAGTGGCGACGTGCCTCACGGGGGCGGCGGCGAAGAGATACGCGAAGGGAACGGAAGCGGCGTCGCGTTCGGCGAGGACACGGCCGCGGTCGTCGCTCACGGTCAAGACGCCTTGCTTGGCCGCGCGGACGATGGTGAAACCGCTTTCGACGCCGCGCATGATGGCCATGCGACCGTGCAGCCAGCCATCGAGAGTGAAATCCCAAGCGGGCACTATCAATAACGCAACACCCCGGGCACCGTATTGGCGGCTCAGGCGCGGAAAATCAAGATCCTTACAAATCTCGATTCCCCAGACGCCGGAGGGTTCGCGCAACACGGTAATCTGCGTGCCCGGCTGATCCACATCTTCAAAACGGGGAACCAGATGGTGCTTGTCATAGACGGCTGCGAGAGAGCCATCGGATGAGTAGAGGCGCGCTTCATTGGACCTGCGCGTAGCAGTGCCGCGGTCGATGCCCACCAGGATGTCCGCATGCATGCGCGCGGCGGTAGATTCGAAGAGGGCGTCCACTTGCGCGGTGGCTTGATCGGACACGGCCGCGATTTTTTCCGGCAGCACGATTAGTTCAGTGCCGTGAGGGGCGAGAATGGTCAGCTGATCGGAATAGGAACGGAGAAGTTGCAGGGCGGCGGCATCGTCTTGGGGATACGGGCTGCCGACTCCGGTGGCCATCAGTCCGACATTGACGGATTTCTCCGGCGCGGGCGTGAAATGCAGGCGCCAAGCGCCATAGCCGAGCACAGAAATAAAAAAGAGACCTACGAGCACGGCGAGTTTCGTTTTCTGCGCGCGGGTTCCCAGCTTGCTCAGAAGGGCCGCTGCGGTGGCGGGCAAGAGAAAGAGGCAGAAACTGATCCCCCAAATGCCGGTGAGAGAAACCAACTGCAATACCGGCAAACAATCCATCTGCGTGTAGCCCAGATTTCCAAACGTGCTGTGAGGCGAGAAGACGGAGTAGAGATATTCGTATGCGGCCCACCATGCCGGAAACGCCAGGGAGGCTTGCCACAACGCGCCGCGAAGAAGGAGACTTCGGAACGACAGCACTGCAAAAGCGAACACACATGCCGGAGCAATCAAAAAGATCAGCACGAGAATTGTTGGAATCTCGATGAGGGCGCGGAGGTAGTGCCACATGTTCAGACCGCCGAGAAACCAGGCAAGCGCGGAAATCGCGAATGCCGACCGGGCGGAAATGCGCGGGGCGAGGAGCAGAAGCGGGAGAGGGGCAAACCAGGTCAGCCACCACAACGGATGAAGTCCTGAGCCCAAAAAAAGCAGCACAGCCGAGAGGGCCAGTGCGCCAGCACACAGAAACAGATTGTTGTGCGCGGGAAGGGGCTGGACTGGCGGATTAGCGTTTGAATTCATGAATGCAGGACAATTTTCTATGGTTGCAGAATCCGGTGATTGCAATCACTCCAGTTGCAGCCAAGCCGCTTTTTTTTCCGCCGCGTCGCGAGTCGCTTGCTAATGCGACGCGGACCGGAAGCCGGCGTAGCTGAGACAGACTCCGATAATCAAGGTGATGGCGGCGTAAACGTAAAAAAGCTGTTCGAAGTGGATCGCCGCAAGATATGTGTCTACTCCTTCCGGCGTCAGGAATAAATAAAGCAGACCTTTCATCAGCGACGCCCAACCAATCACGGTGACAACGACGGGCAGCACGCCTCCCGACCAGATATTGTGGCCGAGGACCATCGCGAGGCCGGCGACCATCGCGAACAGACCGAGAATAAACATCAACGCGGGATTCTGGTGAAGCGAGGCCACCATTTCCAATGTGGCCTGCTTGTGAATCAGCATGGCCAGCGAGACTAACACGCAGTAAAGCCCGATCAGCTTGCTAAGAAATGTGGTGCGAGGCGACATGAGCTCCTCCTAAACGGTTCGTAAGAGTTTGCACATTGGCCTGGACATTTCGCTGCTTGATAAAAGCGATCATTTGTGGGGAAGGGCGGCGGTCCAATTGGTGACGAGGGAAAGCGAGGCGGGACTATCGGTCAAGGAAATCACGATGAAACGCTTGCCGTCCGGAGAGATGTCGTAGACAGAAGCGGCGTCATAATAATTGCCCAGGGCGTTGGGTTTAGCCACGGGAACGAGGTCGCCGACGGTGAGAGCCGCTCCCGAAATGCTGATCGGTGCTTTCATCAGGGTGTGATCCATCCCGAAAAAGTAGACGGCCTTTCCGTCCCTCTGCCAATTGGGACCTTCGCCCCCATTGCTTGAAACTTGCCATTTTCCGGCGAGATCCGGGAAGGTGGTGACAAACACGTCGCTGCTGCCGATCTCGGACGAGCAGTAGACCAGCCAATGGCCATCGGGAGACAGATGCGCGCCGAAGTAATCATTGGTTCCCGACAGAATGGGACGCGGAGTACGATCGCCCGACAGAGGCAGTTGCAAAATGGCGAGGTGGCCGGAGATGCGCTGCCGGAAAAGCAAAAACTTGCCGTCGGGAGACCAATCGATTACATCTTTGTCCTCAACAGCCTCACTCGCGTTGGGGGAACTATACAGGAGTTCGGCATCGCGGGCACCGCTGGCCAGCTTGCGGTAAATACTCACCTTGTTGTTGTCGTTTTCTGACTCGGCGAAAGCAATGTAGGCGCCATCAGGGGACCAAACGGGAGCGCGGTCAATCACGTCTGCGAACTGAAGGCGGCGGGACGTTCCGGCATTGAGATCGTAAACCCACAGCTTGGGGGAGGGATCACCAAGGGCCATTGCCAGGCTGCGGCCGTCCGGAGAAAGACTTATTTCCCAATAAGCGTCGTCGCGGCCCAGTTGGCCGAGGGACTTGCCGTCCATTCCATACCAAACTAAACGGCGAGCGCCGCGGTCTCCACCGGGGGCGAAGACCAGGAGACCATTGTCGGAAGCGGTGAACGCCGCGTGCCACGTGCCAGGATTCCAAAAAACGTGCTGGGCCACCGGCAGCGGCTCGCCGTTAATGGTTCCCGATCCGGCGTCGAATCCTTGGGCGATCAGCGTGTTGCCCTGCATCAGGAGAAGATAGCCGGGCACAACAGCGACATTGGAGTTTGCGGGCAAGAGGAAACGGTTTTCTTTGCCATCGAGCGAGGCCAGGTAGATGCCGTTGCTGGCAGTGGCTTCGGGATGGGAGTGATTGGAAGCAAGGTAGAGAAAGCGTTTGCCGTCCGGAAGAAACACGGGGTAGCGATGCGTGCTGTGGAGCGAAGTGTCCAAGCGCGTCACCGGCTTGGGGGTCGTGTCGGCAGTTGCTTTTACGCCGTAAATTGGGGAGTTGATGCTAGGAGCGAAGATGATGGTGTCATCCGCGCCCCACGCGCCGGCTCGCGCGCGCTGGACATTGCAAATGGTGGTGACGGGACCGCCGCCAACAGAAATGCGCCGCAGTTTGCCACCCGCGAAAAATCCAAGCGAATTGCCGTCAGGCGACCAGAAGGGATAGGCAGCGCCTTCGGTGCCCGCGAGGGGCTGGGGTTCGCCAATGGAAAACTGGCGGATCCAGATTCTTTGGATGCCGCTCGGTTCCTGGACAACAAAAGCCAGATACCGGCCGTCACGGGACAAGACCGGAGGCCCGTCGGCGTCGCTGGTGGACAGGAGGTAAGTTGCGCCTGGCGGTGGCACAAGATCGGCGCGAAGAACCGGGGAAGATACAGGGCGCTGCAGAAAGAAGAGAGCCGCCAGGAGAGCGAGCGTGGCCAGAGCGGCGATCGTCCATGGCGCATACTGTCGCAGTAAATTGCGTGGCGAAGGCGCGACGGGCGCAACCACGCCGGCGGAACTTGCGCCGCGCATCCAGCGCAGCTCGCTGGCGAGATCGCTCGCGCTCTGCCAGCGTTCCTCGGGATCTTTTGCGAGGCAACGCTGGACAGCGCTTTCCAAAGCAGGAGTCGAGAGCGGCTGAATTTTAGAGATTGGCTCGGGCTCGCGCTCGAGGATGGCGGCCACGACGCTCGCTTGCGATTGCCCGGCGAAAGCCCTTTGCCCTGTGGCCATTTCATAGAGCACCGTGCCGAGCGCAAAGATGTCCGTACGCGCGTCGGTTTCCCTGCCCTCCAACTGTTCGGGCGCCATATATTGCAGCGTGCCGACAATTTCGCCTTTTGCGGTGACGGGGCTGGCAGACAGTTTTTCTCCGGAGCCGAGCGTTTGCGTGACCATCGTGTCCAAGGGCGCCATGGCGGCGGGCTTGGCGAGGCCGAAATCGAGAAGTTTGGCGCCGCTCTTGGTGAGCATGATGTTGCCCGGCTTAAGATCACGATGAACGATTCCCTGCCGGTGTGCCTTGGCGAGCGCCGCAGCAGCTTCGGCGCCGATTTCAAGAACGCGAGCGACGGGGAGGGGCCCTCGCTTCAAGCGGTCAGCGAGGGTCTCGCCTTCGAGATACTCCATGACGAGAAATTCAACGCCGTCTTGCGCGCCCACGTCCAGAAGCGTGCAAATGTTGGGATGCTGCAGAGCGGAAATGGCGCGGGCTTCGCGCTCGAACCGCTGGCGAGATTCGGGGCTGGAGGCCATCTCGGGAGGGAGAACTTTGACAGCCACGGTGCGGTCAAGGCGTGTGTCGCGCGCAAGATAGACTTCGCCCATTCCTCCCGCGCCGAGAGGAGATTTGATTTCATATGGGCCTAGCTTGCTGCCAGAACTTAGCGGCATGGAAGCGCGGATTATACAGCCGGAGTCCCCTGGAGTACACCAACGCCGCGAAGGTGCTTGGCGTGAACGGCGAGAGGTAATTGCCGCAACACAATTGTGGGTGCCGTGTTGAATAGTAGGGAGAGCGGGAGTATGTTGCGAATCGGGATGCAAGCGCGCGGGGATGGTGACCCCGGCGCGGCGGATATCGAAGAATTCTTACGAAGAGGAGAAAGGCGATGCGAAAGATTTGCAATTTTCGGTGGCTGCTTCTGGCGCTGGTATTCCTGGCTATTCCAGCGGCAACTCCAGCGCAAGTAAGCGTGGGCATTTCCGTGCATATCGGGCCGCCGGCGCTGCCGGTGTACGTGCAGCCGGCCTGCCCCGCGGCCGGATACATCTGGACGCCGGGCTACTGGGCTTACGGAGACGATGGATATTACTGGGTGCCGGGCACGTGGGTGCTAGCGCCGCGGCCCGGGTTTCTGTGGACTCCGGGATACTGGGGATGGGGCGGCGGAGCGTACCTCTGGCATGGAGGCTACTGGGGTCCGCACGTGGGATTTTATGGCGGGATTAACTACGGATTCGGATACGGCGGAGTGGGCTTCGTGGGCGGCGAATGGAGAGGCGGGGTCTTCAATTACAACAGAGCGGTGACGAACGTGAACGTCACGAACATCCACAACACTTATAACAACACGACAGTGGTGAACAACAACACGAACATCAACCGCACCAGCTTCAATGGCGGCAGCGGCGGAACTACGGCGCAGCCAACGGCGCAGGAAAAGACAGCGGCGAATGAAGAGCACGTTTCACCCACGTCGGAACAATCACAACACGAGCACGCCGCCAGCTCGAACCACGCGCTGCTGGCTTCGGCGAACCATGGGCATCCGCCGGTCGCGGCCACTTCGAAGGCCGGGGAGTTCACGGGCAAAGGGGTGACAGCGGCGAGAGGCTCCGGACTTGCAAACCGCAATGCCACCAACGGCGCGGGCGGCGGATCAAAAAACGCCAATTCTTCGAGCGCGACTACGCGGCCAAATGCGGCGGGCGCAAATCGAGGAGCAGGAAACAAGAATTCTCCGAACGCGAGTACGCGGCCCAACGGTGCGGGGCCTAACGCGGGAGCACATGGAAATGGCGCGGGATCTTCAAACGCGAGCAGTCGCGGAGGGAACCGGCCACCGAATTCAAGCGCGCCACACGCACAGGCGCAAAGGACGCACCGGCCGCCTCCTCCGCCGCATGGCAATGCGCCGCATCCGCAAGCGCGGCAACCGCACAATCCTCCACCGCACCCGCAACAGGGCGAGGCGAAACCTCACGGAGGGGCCGGGCGAGGCTAACGTACGTTTCCGGAGACTGATCGCAATTGTTAGAAAACCCTCAGGGGTGAAAACCCCTGGGGGTTCGTCATTTTGGCGCTCGAGCGGCAAGCGAGAAAGCGAGCGAAAAAATCGTCTTCCGCGAAGAAGGCCGACAAGGTATCTTTGCGCGCGGAAGCAGACATTTTTTGTTTCGAGCGCGAGCTCGGCGAAAGGAGCGGACGATGAAGCGAAAAATGCTAGGCGGCTTGCTGGGCGCGCTCGCGGCGCCGGGGATTTTCGCGCTGGCGTTCGACAGGCAGGCGGGAAAAACTCCAGCAGAGCAGGACGCGCGAAAAAGCCTCGACGCGTTTAATCAGGAATGGATAGGAACGTGCCAGAAAATGGACAACGCGGCCGCCACGGCGCTCTGGGCGGAGGATGGCGCGGACTTGCTTCAGGGAATGGCGCCGATGATTGGCAAGGCGAAGATAACCGAATGGCTCAACAGTCTGACGCCGCAACTCGCCGGCGCGAAAATGATCTACTGCACTGTGGACTGGCAGGACATCCAGATTCACGGAGACATTGCCTACGAATGGGGCATCAACAAGCAGAAGATCGAGTTCCCTCCGCCGCAAAAGCCTTTTGAGGGCGCGGGGAAAATTCTGCTGATCGTGAAACGCCAGGCGGACGGCGCTTGGAAAATCGAAGTGGAAACATGGAACAGCCTCCCGCAGCCAGAAGAGAAGCCGTGAGCGCGTAGAGAGCTGCGCCGTACACAGGAGGAATCTATCCCTGCTTCCCGACTGGATCAGCGATTCTTCCAGGATTCCCAAAGAGAGAATGCGGCGAACACTGCTACTCCGATAGCTAAACCCAAGACCCAGGTCTTGAAAACCTGTCCCCAGCGCATGCTGGATCGGCGAGCCAAAAAAGTCTTCTTTCGGAATTTGTCATCCGAGACGGTTTTGTAGCGATATGATCCACGCGGGATGAGCGGCAGACTCGCAAACGTCCACCACAGCGTGCGGACAACCGATCCGCACTTTGCGCACGGCTCAGCGCCGCCGTAGAACATCCGGCCGACTCCGTTGACCGTCGAAATATTGCCCGGCGTCTGCTCCGTCGAGTCCGCCACGCATTCGGAACAGAAGCCCGTCTCGGTCATCATTTCCTCCAGGGAGCGGCACAATTCCAGAAGTCAAGTGTGATTACCGATGATACTTGACACCGCACGAGGGGCTGCAAATGATGTGTAAAGGTTAGTCAAACTGTAACGACTGCAGTGGACCATGAGCCATTGCACACTTGCTGCGGCTGCAACAGTTCAACTGCGCGTAGGGCATATGACTTGAGCGGGCACTCTAGCTCCGCACGGAAAGTTGTCGTTCAGAATGATTGGTGACACTCGGCAGCGAGTCATCGTGCGAATGCGTGAGGAGTGGGTCCGCCCGCCCATCTGGACGGCGTCGATTACTTGTCGGAATCGAGGTGCCAGCCGGTGTTCACCCATTTGTCGTTGCGGAAAACAAATACCTCCGTGGCGCGGCCGGATTGCGCGCTCTTCTGACCATTGATCTCTATTTCGTACGAATATTTGGAGTAAAGGATGGCCGTACGCCCGTAGACTTGAACCTCGGTGGTGGGAAACTCAAGGCTGATGAGCTTGCCGCCCTTGTCGACGAAATCTTTGGCGCCGTTCAAAATGTCATCGCGCTTGTGCCATTGTTCGCCTTCATCAATGGCGACTAAATCCGTGGGGATGGTTTCCTCCAGGTGCGCATGATTGTTGGAAAAATAGTCGCGCCACACGGCTTCTCGGGCGTCCAGAAGACTTTTCCGCAAATCCGGGCTGATGGGAGTTGCCTCTGACTGCTGGGCCTCGAGTGTCTCCGGATGCAAGCCCGTGTCGGAGCCAACCTGGTTCCATTCCCCTCCGAGCTTTGCGTACACATCCAGCACGCGAAGTTTTACGGTTTGCGTGCTGCCCTGATCTTCATACGAAACGGAAGCGACGTAGGGAACGAGGGCGGTGTCACCATAGAACAGGACGTCGAATTCCAGCATTTTGTAGGCGGACATGTGGCCCGACCATTTGAAATATCCGTCGATCTGCTTCATGTAGTCATCAATTCCATGAACTTCAGTACGCGAGGAATCCTGGAACCCTATCCATTCGCTCGAATGTGTGGCGCGGATGACACCCGCATCCTTGTGAATGTAGGCCTGGAAAATCTTGTCGATGTGATTGCGAATGGCATCCCGGTCTGCCGGGCGCTGATCTCCCGGGACCGGTTTCAATTGCGCTTGGGCGGGAATTGCCAGAAACAGCGACATCGCAATCAGTACGAGCGTTGCAAATTTCATTTCTGCCTCCGTTCGAAATCTGAGCTTATCTAATTCTTCCCTGGATTGCTTAGGTCAAAAACAGCAAGGTCCGACCACACTCCAAGCTAAACATCTGAGCAGTTCCGTTACCACCAAGGCGAATCTCGCAACTCTATTCTGAGTCGGGGAGTTAGCAAATAATTTCCACGCAGGATTATTCCCGAAACGTCCATTTGCGGGATTTTGTGTGTAGCTCTAGCGAACACTCGCACCGGAGGTTGACCGCGCGCGAAGGCATGCATAGAATGGACGGGCTCGAAGCGCGCCGAGGCGGGCGAGAGAAAGCTCCAAGGCGGGCATGGCTCGCCAAGATGCGGCGAGCGGGCAGTGGCGGAAGTGCGCCACCGGAGGAATAAAGAATGGCCAGCGTCGAAGAACGGGTGAAGCAGATCATCGTCGAGCAACTCGGTGTGGACGAAAACGAAGTGACGCCGACGGCATCGTTCGTGGACGATCTGGGCGCCGACTCGCTTGATACCGTCGAGCTGGTGATGGCCTTCGAGGAGGCATTCAACATCGAGATTCCAGATGAGGATGCCGAGAAGATCGCCACCGTCCAGAACGCCGTGGACTACATCGGAAAACACGCCACCGCGAAGAAGTAAGCGCAGCGAATCCCGACCAGGAGAAAATTTTCATTGAGCCGCCGCGTTGTCGTCACCGGAGCGGGGCTGGTCTGCGGGTGCGGGATCGGCACGGAAGAAGTGTGGGCGAACCTCCTCGCAGGAAAAAGCGGAATCGGCCCTATCACGCAGTTTGACGCTTCACAATTCGACTGCCGCATCGCCGGAGAAGTCCGCAATTTCGATCCGCTCCAGTGGATCGAGAAAAAAGAAATCAAAAAAATGGGGCGATTCATCCAGCTGGCCATCGCTGCCGCAGATTTTGCGGTGAAAATGGCGGGGCTGGAAGTGAAGCCGGAGGACGCCGACGCGACGGGCGTGTACATTTCCTCGGGAATCGGCGGATTCGACCTCATCGAGCGCGAGCACACGAAATACATGCAGGGCGGGCCGGGAAAAATTTCGCCGTTTTTCATTCCGGCGGTGATCGTGAACCTGGCTTCTGGGCAGGTTTCCATCCGCTACGGCGCGCGCGGTCCAAATTCGGCGACGGCCACGGCGTGTTCGGCTTCGGCGCACGCGGTGGGCGACGCGTTCCGCATCATCCAGCACTGCGACGCGGAGGTAATGATTGCGGGAGGAGCGGAAGCGGCGATTACGCCACTGGCGGTGGGCGGATTCGCGGCCATGCGCGCGCTTTCGACGCGGAACGACGAGCCGCAGCGGGCGAGCCGGCCGTTTGACGCGCAGCGCGACGGGTTCGTGGTCGGCGAAGGCGCGGGAGTGTTGATACTGGAGTCGCTCGAGTACGCGAAGCGGCGCGGCGCGAATATTCTGGCGGAGATCGTGGGATACGGCATGACCGGCGACGCTCACCACATCACGCAGCCTGCCGAGCAGGGCGACGGAGCGTACCGCGTGATGATGAAATCGCTGCACGATGCGAAGATTTCGCCGGACGAAATTGGCTACGTGAACGCGCACGGAACTTCGACGCCCATCGGCGA
This sequence comes from Candidatus Acidiferrales bacterium, assembly GCA_050747245.1. Taxonomy (GTDB): domain Bacteria; phylum Acidobacteriota; class Terriglobia; order Acidiferrales; family UBA7541; genus JBOGNO01. The sequence continues at coordinate 127,949 of JBOGNO010000011.1, read as the reverse complement.
CGCCATTGAAACCATTGCCATTCATCGCGTGTTCCGCGAGCGCGGAAAAACCGTGGCGGTGAGCTCGACGAAATCCATGACCGGGCATCTGCTCGGAGGCGCGGGCGGAGTGGAAGCGGGAATCTGCATTTTGGCGCTCCGCGACCAAATTCTGCCGCCGACGATCAACTACGAGAATCCCGATCCAGCGTGCGACGTTGATTGCGTACCGAACAAGGCGCGCAAAGCCGAGGTTCGCTACGCGCTCTCGAATTCTTTCGGGTTCGGCGGGACCAACGCTTCGCTGGTATTCAAACGCTGGGAAGAAGAATAAGCAGAGCTGTTTAATCGCGCGCAGGAGGGATTTTTGAAGATTGCCGTTTGCGTGAAGCAGGTGCCCGCCAAGGACGCCCCGCTCAGCATCAGCGGTAATTGGATCCGCGAAGCGGACATCGGATTCGAGACCAACGAGCCGGACGGCTACGCGCTTGAAGAGGCGCTGCGCCTCAAGGAAAAACATGGCGGCGAAGTGACGGCGATCTCCATGGGGCCGGAGCGCGCGAAGCAAACCATCAAAGAAGCGCTGGCCAAGGGCGCGGACCGCGGGATACACATCAGCGACGACCAATTTTATGTGCTCGATCCGCTGTGCAGCGCGCGATCGATTGCCGCGGCGTTGTCGAAAGAAAATTTTGATTTAATTCTCACAGGTTTGCAGAGCGACGACCACGGATTCGGGCAGACGGGCGTGCTGCTCGCGGAGCTGCTGGGGCTGCCGCATGCGACGATCATCATGCAGATCGAAGCGAACGACGGGCGGATGAAACTAAAGCGCGAACTCGAAGCAGGGTGGTTTCAGTGGATCGAGCTGCCGCTGCCCGCGGTGCTGACGATTCAATCGGGAATCAACAAGCCGCGCTACGCCACGCTCAAGGGAATCATGGCTGCGAAGAAGAAAGAAATTGTCACCGTGCCGCGGGCTTCGCTGGGAGTGGACTCGACTCTGACGCAGCGCGTGGAACGGATTTACGTACCGCAGAAAACGAAGAAGACCGAATTTCTCACGGGAACGCCGAAAGAGATGGCGGCGAAGCTGGTGGAAAAGCTCAAACATGAGGCACGAGTATTGTAAGCGGCAAAGCGTGCCGCGTGGAAGCCCGGCTCTCAAGAGGACTTGCAGGATTTTGAGATGAAAATTGTTCTGATAGCGGAACAGCGCGAAGGCAAATGGAACAAGGGCAGTTTTGAGACGCTGGCAGCGGCGCAGCAGATGGCGCAGCAAGCGGGCGGGTCGCTCACAGGCGTGGTGGTCGGCAAAGGCGTGAAGGCGCTCGGGGAAGAGCTGGCGGGCTGGCAGCTGGACGAAGTTCTGCTTGCGGAACACGAGCTGCTCGAAAAGTACACGCCCGATGGATACACCCTCGCGCTGCGGCAAGTGCTGGAAGCAGCCAAGCCGGATTTCGTGTTGCTGCCGCATACGTACCAGGTGCGCGACTTCGCGCCGAAGCTGGCGGCTTCGCTAGGCAAGGGAATGATCGGCGACGCCATCGGATATCGCCACGAAAACGGCAGATTCGTTTTCGTGCGGCAGATGTTCCAGGGACGCACAGTGGCGGACGTGGCGTTCGAAGGCGCGGGGCCGTGGATCGCGACATTTCAGGCCGGAGCGTTCCGTGCAGACCTGGCAACCGCGCGTCAGGGCGGAAAGGCTCCCGTGAAGCCGGTGAGCATCACGCTGGCCGCAGAACAAATTCGCATGAAGCCGATGGAGCTCTTCCGCGAGGCGAAGCAGGCGGTGGATTTGACGCAAGCGCCGATCCTGATCTCCATCGGACGCGGCATCAAGGCGCCCGAAAATATTCCCATGGCCGAAAAACTGGCGAAGCTGATGGGCGGAGAAATTTGCGCCTCGCGACCCATCTGCGACGAAGGCTGGCTCCCGATGGACAGGCAAATCGGCAGCTCGGGACAAACGGTGGCGCCGAAACTTTACCTGGCGCTGGGGATCAGCGGGGCCATCCAGCACGTGGTGGGAATGAAGGGTTCGCGGACCATCGCAGCCATCAACAAGGATCAGAACGCACCTATCTTCGAGGTCTCTGATTACGGGATCGTTGGCGACATTTTTGAGATTGTTCCGGCGATCATCGAAGAGTTGGAGAAGACTTGAGCAGTTTCAGCGCTCTTCCCCGAACGAAACTGGTCTGCGGGTGTTCGATTTCGCCACGAATTTCTCCCAAGAACGGGCAGCCTAGGACGTAGGCAACCACTCCCGTTTGTCCAAGTAGTTCATTTTCTTCCATTTACGTTATAGCAACGTGGCAATCCGTTTGCCGTTGTTCGCGCCAGTGAGAAAACTCCGAACCTTTTGTGTGGCGGCAGCGTATCAGGAGTGTGGTGGGTGACAGCAGTTCACTCCGGAACGCTGAGGAAAGCGGGTAGGAGGCGAAGTCATGAAATCGCTTCTGCGGCAAGCGCGCGAAAGCTTCCGCAAGTTCACCGGGAATTTCAAGATTACGGTCGGTGGCGTCTTGACGTTGGCGCTGGGACTGGGTGTGAACGCCATGCTCTTCGCGGGGCGTTACACTTCACCTGCGCAGCCACCCGTATTGAAAGGCTACGGGCACATCGAAAAAGTCTCCGCGGCTGATTCTCGCGGCTCCGGAACCGAGGCTTTTTCCTACCGCGAATATCTGTACCTGCGCAACCACAACCACTCGTTCGTAAACCTGGCAGTGGCCGCTCCGGAAGACCCAGTGGTGGCGCTGCTGCCGGGACGCGAGGCGGAGCCCAAGCCGGTCCTGGCGCAGTTTGTCTCCGAAAATTTCTTCGCCGCCCTGGGGGCCAAGCCGGCGCTGGGACACTTGTTCGCGCAGGACCGCAGACCTGCTGCGATCTGCAATTTGAAAGCCGCGGTGGTGAGCTACGCGTTCTGGCAGCATGAACTCGGCGGCGACCCGAAGGCGTTAGGAAAAACAGTGCTGCTCAACGACGTGCGATTTGAGATTATCGGCGTCGCGCCCAAGGATTTTTCCGGCGCGGGAGCCGCGTTCGGAGCAGATCTGTGGCTCGGGCTCGCGGCGCAATCGAAGGTCGAACCGGGGCAGAATTGGCAGGCGCCGCAGGCTCCGGGAGGTTTCGAGCTCCTGGGACGGCTCAAGCCCGGAGTGAGCGAGGAGCAGGCCCGCGCGGAATTGTTGTTTCTCTCGCGACTGTACCACGGGATCCGGCAGGACGCGATTCATCTTACACTGATGAACTACACGCCGCCGCAATCCCCGCTGTCCGCGCCCCTAAAAAGGCTGTAGCGCAAATGAGTGTAAGGCGCGGGCCCGGATGCTCGACCCGCCAAAAATCGCCGCAGACGTTTGCGAGTGTCGAGAGTCGCGAGCCAAAAACAAAACATCCAAAACGGCGTGCGGTAGAAGATATTCATGACCGCTCTCCTGCAGAATCTACGTTACGGCTTGCGAATGCTGGCCAAAAGTCCCGGCTTTGCAGCCGTCGCTATTCTCACGCTGGCGCTGGGGATCGGCGCCAACACCGCAATATTCAGCGTGGCTGATGCGTTTCTGGTGCGACCACTGGCGCTCGCTTCGCTTGATCGTCTCGCCGTGGTGGCCACCGGCCAAAAAGCGCCCGCCGCGCCGGCCGATTACCTCGACTGGAAAAATGATAACCATTCCTTCGAAGATTTAGCTGCCTCTCGCCAGCCGGACCTCAATCTAACTGGCACCGGGGAGCCCCAACGAGTTTACGGCGCGCTGGTGACTTCGAACTTTTTCCAGACGCTCGGCGTTCAGCCAGCTCTGGGCCGTTCGTTTGCGCCGGAGGAAGACCAGCCGGGTCACAATGCTGTTGCGATCCTCAGTTTCGGATTGTGGCAGTCGCGCTTCGCGGGCGATCCAGGAATTCTGGGTAAGGCGATTCATCTCAACGGCCGGGCTTACACCGTCGCAGGAGTCATGGGCCGCGATTTCAATTATCCCGTGCCTACAGACGTGTGGATTCCGCTGGTGATGACGCCGCAAGAAAAAGCCGACCGCGCTACGCTGGAACTTCGGGTCGTCGGGCGGCTCCGGCCTGGCGCCTCCATCGAGCAGGCCCAGACGGAGCTATCCACGATCTCGCAGAGGCTCACCGCCGCGTACCCCGCGACAAACAAGGATCGCCAGGCGCATGTGATGCCGCTTGGCGAATACGTCGAGGGCACCATCACCCGCGCCTACACGTTCATGCTGCTGGTTGTTGTGGGAATCGTCCTGCTGGTGGCGTGCGCCAACGTCGCCAATCTGCAATTCGCGCGCGCCACGGCAAGAAAAGCGGAAATTTCCGTGCGCGTGGCGCTGGGCGCGAGCCGGTGGCGCATCGTGAAGCAACTGCTCACGGAGAGCGTCATCCTTTCCGCGCTCGGCGGCGCACTGAGCCTGATTCTAGCGTCGTATTGCATCTGGCTCCTCGATTCGAATATGCCGCCGGACGTGGCGCGGCAGATTCCCGGATGGAATCAGATCCAGCTCGATTACCGCGCGTTTTTCTTCACGCTGGCGATTGCGATTGGGAGCGGAATTCTGGCAGGTCTCGCACCGGCGTTTGAAAGCTCGCGGCCCGATTTGGCTGAATCGCTCAAGGAAACTGGCCGGGCCTCGGGCGCGGGCAGGCGCACGAACCGGCTGCGCAACATTTTTGTGGTGGCGCAAGTGGCCGTGGCGCTGGTGCTGCTGGTGAGCGCGGGATTGCTCGTGAAAGGATTCCGCGGGCTCGTGCATTCGGGCGACGCTTTTGCACCGGCGAGTGTGCTGCATCTGGAGGTCATGCTTCCCTCTTCGAGATATCCACAGGAGAGCGATCGCGCGGCGTTCTTTCGAAAGAGCCTGGATAGTTTCAGGAGCATGCCGGGAGTGGAGTCGGCCTGCGCATTCACGACGATCCCGCTTAGCAACAACGGGACGATCTGGGATTATTTCCAAATTGAGGGCCGTTCCTCACCGGATCGCCGGCACTCTCCCAGCTCGACTCTGCATAGCATCAGTCCGGGATATCTCAATCTCATGCGAATTCCGCTCCTTGAAGGGCGCGACATCAGCGACGCCGATCGCGAGGATTCGCAGCCGGTCGCGCTGGTGAGCCAGAGACTCGAGCAAATCTACTGGCCGGGCGAAAGCGCCCTCGGCAAGCATTTCAGAATTGGGCCGCCGGATTCGAAAAATCCGTGGATTACCATTGTCGGCGTGACCCAAGACGTGCTCTACGACTGGACGGACAATCGTCCCGAGCCCGCGCTTTATCGTCCGTACACGCAGGCGCCGCTCGAAGGCGCTCTTTTTGCTCTGCGGACGAGCGCAAGCCCCGCCTCGTTCATCCAAAGTGCTCGCGGGCGACTGGCCGCGCTGGACCCGGAGCTTCCTGCGTTTGAGGTCAAGCCTCTGAGCGATGAGATCCACGAATCCATCGTGGGCATCGCGTATGTGGGAGTGATGATGGGAATCCTCGGGCTGATTGCTGCGGCAATCGCGGCCGCTGGAGTCTATGGCGTGATGGCATTCGCGGTGGCCGAGCGCACGCACGAATTCGGCGTGCGCATGACGCTCGGCGCGCAGCCCGGCGATGTGCTGCGGCTGATTCTGCGGCGCGGCGTTGCGCTGCTCACGGCAGGACTCGTAATCGGCCTGCCCGCGGCCATCGCTTCGGCAAGACTTCTGGCCGGACTGATCTTCGGCGCGAGCGCCACGGACCTGCCTACGTTCGCCGGAGTGCCACTGCTGCTTTCCGCGGCCATCGTCATCGCATGCTACATTCCTGCGCGACGGGCGATGCGCGTGGACCCCATCGTCGCGTTGCGCTACGAATAGTGCGGCTTGTTAGGATTGCACCATCCCAGCACTTTCCTTGAGCAGAGACTCGTGATTGAATAATCCACAGAATTGAAGTGAGGGGGCGCGATGACGTCGCTGCTTCAGGACCTCCGCTTCGGCATTCGCATGCTGGCGAAAAGCCCGGGCTTCACGGCCGTGGCAGTGCTGACGCTGGCGCTGGGGATCGGCGCAAACACGGCAATTTTTAGCCTTGTGGATACTGTTCTTTTCCGGCCGCTCCCGATCACCAAGCCCGACGAGGTAGTCCGCCTTGTGGGAGGCCCAACCATCCACGACGGCCGCTGGCTTTCCCTCTCCTTCCCCACCTACCTACGGTATCGGGACAACGCGGATTGCTTCGTGGGCCTCGCCGCTTATCTGGATCGGCTTCCTGTGAATTTCTCCGCCGGGAAGCTGGGTACAGATCGAGTGGACGCCGGCATGATCACGGGAAATTATTTTCAGGTCCTCGGCGTCAGTGCCGAGCGTGGCCGAACGATCCTTCCGGAGGACGACCGCTATGGCGCGGCACCCGTCGCAATGCTGAGTTACCAGTTTTGGCAAAGGAGTTTTCCTCCCGATGCCGATACCCTCGGAAAGACGGTGTTGATTGATGGTATTTCCTTCACGATTATAGGAATCACTCCCGCGGGATTTGGCGGCGTAAGTTTCGAAAATCTGCCTGAAGTCTGGCTGCCGATGTCCTCTGGCTTCCGAGTCGATCCCCTGCTAAAGAACGAGATTCCTCTGAAGCATGAGTCATTTGCTCCCTTCGGCGCTGTCGGGCGCCTGAAGCACGGAATTTCCATCGCGCAAGCGCAGCGGCGGCTCGACGCGCTTGCTGCACAGCTTGGAGCAGGCAAACTCATTCCGGGAGAAGGTTCAGGGTTCGAACGCGCGTGGCCAGTCCTGGTTCCAGCCAAGGATGCGGCAAGGCATGGCCGCGCGAACTTATCTCTCCTTATGTTTGGCATCGCCTTCATTGTCTTGCTGATTGCATGCGCCGATTCTGCCGGACTACTTCTGGCACGATCGGAGAGCCGCCATCGGGAGATTGCAGTTCGACTCGCGCTCGGCGCGTCGCGGTTTCGGATCATGCGAATGCACGTTCTGGAAGGTTTGCTTGTCTCGGCCATGGGCGCCATGACGGGCCTTGTGCTCGCCAAGTGGGCCGCCGAATTGCTCGTGGCTTCCTCGCCAGCCAACCTGATTCCTCTGGAGCGAACCGCCGCGATCCTTGATCTGCGCGTTCTGACATTTGCAGCTCTGACAGCTCTTTTCTCGGGTATGGCGAGCAGTGGAATTCCGGCATGGAGAAATTCGCGCTCCACTCCGATGATTGTGATTCAGAGCGAGCCGCGCTTCGCAAGCGCGATTTCGCACCGTTTCTCAATGCAGGGATGGTTGGTGGTAATTCAAGTGAGTGCTTCCGTACTTCTGCTTATCGGAGCGGGCCTGTTCACGCGAACACTGTGGCAAGCCTCTCGGGTTGATCTGGGTTTCGATCCCGACCATACGATTGGCGCTTCCACGGATCCGATACGCCAGGGTTATGACAAAAACAGCGCCGCAGCATTGCTTGATCCGATTTTGGACGCCCTCCGCGTTCAACCTGGCGTCCAATCGGCCGCCCTTGGCGGCTTTCCGCTTCAGTCAGGCATGGCTACGGCCGTTACTTTAGAAGGAGGTCGTTCCGCAAGCGGCAAGGCAGTTCCGGTGGGTCTGAACCGAGTGAGTCCCGGATATTTTGCTACCCTAGGAATCCACATCCTGAGCGGCCGAGATTTCGATCGCGCCGATTCACCGAACTCAGTCCGCGTAGCGATCATTAATGAAGCCATGGCCGAGCGATTCTGGCCCGGCCAAAATCCCGTGGGGATGCACATCGGAGATGTTGGCCCGCTCGATCAAACGTTTGAAATCGTTGGTGTCGCCGGCAGCACTGCCGACTTCGATTTTCGGCGGGAATCGCCTGCGATCGTCTACCTCCCTCTGGCGCAAAGCTACCTGATGTTTCCCTGGCAGCCGGATGTAACCCTGCTGGCGAGAACGGCGGGTGAACCACGCGCGCTCGTTCCTGCCATCCGGGCCGCAGTCGCAAGCGTGAATCCCGATTTGCCCATATTCCACGTGCTCACACTGCGAGATCAGGTGGTCGCAACATTTTCTGAGGAGCGCTTGCTTGCACGCCTGCTGTTCGTTTTTGCTTCTCTCGCGACCGTTCTCTCTGCCGCTGGTGTGTACGGTCTGGTCTCGTTCGCGACTCAGAGGACGACGCACGAAATTGGCGTCCGGATGGCTCTCGGAGCGCAGCCTCGCGATGTTCTGTTCGCAGTGTTTCGGCGGGGAATCCTCCTGACGCTCGCTGGACTAACAATCGGGCTCGGTGCAGCCTTAGGACTGACCCGGTTGTTGGCGAGCTTGTTGTTTGGCGTAAGCCCCACCGACCCAATCACGTTTGCGATCGTTGCCATCTTGATGGCAATCGTGACTCTATTGGCGTGTTATATCCCGGCGCGGCGGGCGATGCGCGTGGACCCCATTGTCGCGCTGCGATACGAGTAGTCGCAGCGCGAGATATCCCCGTAAATCCGTGCGCCTCATAAAAGAGTTTTGAAATCGTTCTGATAGAATGGCCGCATGTCCATCGAGCGCGAGACACTCGAAGCGGATGTGCTGATTGTGGGAGCGGGGCCGGCGGGGCTGGCGTGCGCGCTGCGGCTGGCGCATCTCATCGAAGAGCACAACCGCGCGGGGAAAAAGCCGTCTCTTTCGGCCGAAAATATCTACGTGCTCGAAAAGGCGCGGGAAATCGGTGCGCACCAGCTTTCGGGCGCAATCATGGATCCGCGCGGAATCGCCGAGCTCGTGCCGGATTTCGAAAAGAGCGCCCCGCTCGACACTCCGGTCACGGACGACGCCGCATATTTCCTCACCTCGAAAGGCTCCTGGAAATTTCCCATCACGCCGCCGCCCCTGAGGAATCACGGGAACTACATCGTCTCGCTGAGCAAACTGGTGAAATGGCTCGGCGGCCTGGTGGAAAAATCGGGAATCAACCTCTTCACACAATTTGCCGGCGCGAAACCGATTTACAGCGATGCCGGAATCGCGGGCGTCATCACCGAAGACAAGGGCGTGGACAAGAATGGCAAGCCCAAGGACAACTTCACCCCCGGCTACGAGCTGCGCGCAAAAGTGACGGTGCTTGCGGAAGGTCCGCGCGGCTCGCTCACAAAAGAAATCGTCGGCCGCTTCTACCTCGACGGTCTCAACCCGCAGGTCTATGGCATCGGCATCAAAGAATTGTGGGAAGTTCCCGCCGGGCGCGTCGCGCCCGGATGGGTGGCGCACACCATGGGATTCCCGCTGGACGCGAGCTTCTACGGCGGCGGTTGGATTTACGGCATGCGCGAGAACCGAGTTTCGCTCGGCATGGTGATCAGCCTTGAATACGGAGATCCGCTTTTTGATCCGCACGAAGCTATGCAGAAGTACAAAACGCACCCATTCGTGCGGCGCATCATCGAGGGCGGCAAGCTGGTGCGCTACGGCGCGAAGACCGTTCCCTACGGCGGCTGGTATTCACGGCCAAAAAGTTTTCTCGATGGCGCGCTGATCCTGGGCGATTCGGGAAGCCTCCTGAATTCCGCGCGCCTCAAAGGAATTCACACGGCGCTCAAGAGCGGCATACTCGCCGCCGAGACGATTTACGATTCACTATGCTCCAGCGACTTCTCGGCCAAGGCTCTCTCCGCGTACGAGTCGCGGCTGGAACAAAGCTGGATTCGCAAAGAGTTGCGGTCCGTGCGAAATTTCCACCAGGCGTTTCACCGCGGCTTGTGGTTGGGGCTTGCACAGGCGGGAGTGCAAACCATCACCGGCGGCCGCGGCTTCGTCGATCCGATGCGCTCGCGCGCGGGATATGAAGACTTCCACAAGCTTCATCGCCCGCTGGAGATCGTGGACCAGTCTTCGCGCTTCAAGGGCGATGGCGCGCTGACGTTTGACCGCCTCACCGATGTCTATCATTCCGGCACGCGCCACGAAGAAGATCAGCCGTGTCATCTCGTCGTGCTCGACCCGAGCATTTGCGTGGATCGCTGCGTCCGCGAGTTCGGAAATCCCTGCCAGTATTATTGTCCCGCGGCGGTGTACGAGATGGTCATGGAGAAAGGCGCTCCGCGGCTGAAAATCAACGCGTCCAATTGCGTCCACTGCAAGACCTGCGACATCGCCGACCCCTACCAGATCGTCAACTGGATTCCTCCCGAAGGCGGAGGCGGCCCAAATTACGAAGGAATGTAACTGCTTTTCTACGATCCTCCAAACATTCTGCGCAGCAAGGCCCAGAAGCCTTTTTTCTTGGGCTTAGATTGTTGCGGAGCATTTTTCGCGGTTGCCAGCGTTCCCAGGCGCGGTTCCACGTGGCCGTGAAATTCCCAATCGGAAGCGATGCGCACTTCGCGGACCAGCAAAATCGTTTGCGGGTCGGGCAGAGGCTCACGAGCGCCCGCCGGCTTTGCCGGATCGGAGGACGAATAGGCCAGCGGCGGCATGATGACTTTCCAAATCGGCTCTTCGACCGCGGGTGGATCGGGCGCTGCGCCATTGCGCGCCGAAACGACGGGATGAACGTCCGAAGCGGGCGCGGGGATGCTGTACTCAACGGAGCTGCGCGCGGGAGGAGCGGATTTTTCGCCTGCCGGGGATGAGTTCTTCGCCGTTTCGGGAGACGGTGACAGCGTAGCGGGCGGAGTCATCAACGGCGCAGGTTCCGCAATCGAGGGCGCGACGCGCGCCACGGGAGCGTTGCAGGTGCAACTTCCGGGCGCTCCCTTCACGGCGTTGAATTTTCCGCCGGAAAGAAACAGCTCGCCGGGCTGAGGAACGATCATCTCCTGGCCGCTCAACTGGTCTTCAATGCGCACCGCGCCGGCCGTGGCGCGCGCGCAAAATATTCCCGAAACTTCCAGGCCAACCGTCGCGTCGCGCGGCTGGTCGTTTATGGCGAGCGGCACGGCAATGGTCGTGGCGGAAAAAATCGTGATGGGAGTGCTCGAGGGAAGCTCGACGTGCAGCCTCCCGAAGTTGAGCGCAATCGTAATCGCCCCGCTCGCCGACAGCACCGTGAACTTCGCCGGGCCGCAGATGTTGATGATACCTTTGCCGTCCGCAAGGCCCAGAACCGCTTGGCCCGAATGAACGGTCACGATGCTTCCGCTGACGAGGAGGATGCTGTAGGGATCATTGGGCGCGAGCACTCCAGAGCTGTTTTCGACCGAGATTTCATCGCCTTTAACGCTGCCGATAACGCCCTCCGGATATTGCGCGCGCGCGGGCGGCGTGAGGATGAAAAGCGCGGCGATCGCGGAGAATGCGAATCTCTGCAAGTGGCCGATACGGCGGCGGGTGAAGCGCGCGGCTTGGAACTGTCGGAACATCGGGGCGGCCGAGGTTCTCCTATACTATAGGACTGTGACACAGCCAACAACATCCGGCGCGGGACGCGAGGGGCGGGCCGCCAACATCCATTTCGACACGAGCTATCCGGAGCTTTCTCGCGCGCGGCGCATGCAGATTCCGCTTATCGCCGGCGCCGTGTATGGACTGCTGAAACTATTGGGGCCCACGCTGCGATTTGAAGACCTGGGCGTGCGGCACCTCGAAGAAATCCATGCGCACGGCGAGCGTGCCATAGGCGCTTTCTGGCACCGCGCGATTTTTTCGGCCACCTGGCGTTTTCGCGATTCGGGCGCGGTGATTATGAACACCACGAACTTCGACGGCCAGTGGACGCGGCGGGTGATCGAAAAGCTCGGATACCTCACGGCGCAAGGCAGCTCTTCGCGCGGCGGATTGCGCGGATTGATGGTGATGGCGCAGCGCATCGCGGAAGGCCACGACGTGGCCTTCACCATTGACGGCCCGCGCGGCCCGCGCTATGTGGCCAAGCCCGGCCCGGTCATGCTGGCGCGGCGCACGGGCCAGCCCATCCTCTGCTACCACGTGGGCCTGGAACGCGCGCACACTTTCGAAAAAAGCTGGGACCTCTTTCAGATTCCGCTTCCCTTCTCGCGCGCGGTCGTCGCCATGGCGCCGCCGATTTACGTTCCCGGGGATGCCGACCGCGAAGCGAGCGAAAGGAGGCACGCGGAGATGCAGGCGGCACTCGAACGGTGCCGGGACGTGGCCGAATCTTGGTTCCAAATCACGGAAACGGAGCGCGAGCGCCTGCGCTCCGAATGGAATGCGCCGCGCAGCTAGCTGCTCGCAGGTCTCCAAGCCGAAAACCGCTTGCAAGCGTTCCTGCGCTCACTGCTCGCCGAGCGCTACGCGAATATCCATTTTCTCGCGCCCGCGATAAATGGTGAGGGTTGCGGTATCGCCCGCTCGTTTGCGGTTCAGCACGCGAATCAAATCGAGCTGGCTCGCGATTTCATTGCCGTCAATGGCCACCAGCACGTCGCCGCCCACGAGCAACGATTGCAGTCCCGCGGAAACCTGCCGCGTGCCTCCCCGAATTCCGGCGCGCTGGGCGGGCCCGCCATCTGTGACTCGCTCAATAAGGAAGCCCTGATCCACCGGCAGTCCGATCGCCTGGGCGAGTTCGGGCCAGATGGGCAAGCCCTCGATTCCCAGCGTGGCGCGGCGCACGTGGCCATTACTAATCAAGTCAGCGGCAACGCGCCGCGCGGTATTGATGGGAATCGCGAAACCCAGACCCGCCGCCGCACCCGATGGCGACTCAATGGCGGTATTGATGCCAATCACTTCGCCGCGCGAATCCAGCAGCGGCCCGCCGGAATTCCCCTGATTGATGGCTGCGTCGGTCTGAATCGCTTCATCAATGCGCGTCGTTTCCCCGGTCCGCACCGTGCGCCCGAGCGCTGAAACTACCCCGGTGGTGAGCGTGCTCTGAAATCCAAACGGGTTGCCGATGGCCAGCACGCGCTGGCCGACTTCCAAAACGCTCGAATCGCCCAGCGTGAGCGGAGTGACCTTGCGCCCGTGCAAATCAATTTGCAGCAGCGCGATGTCGTTGAGCTCGTCCGCGCCAATCATCTTCGCGCTGTAATGATTCTTGTCGCCGAGAATTACGCCGATGGCCTGCGCGCCCCGAACGACGTGATAGTTGGTGAGAATGCGGCCATCGCCGTCAATCAGAAAGCCGGAGCCGGCGCCATCCACGGGCACGGGATTGGAGAAAAAGTCGTACTCCATCGTGCGCGTGTAAATGTTTGCCACCGCCGGAGCGGCCTGGCGATAAATTCGCACGTTTTCCGCTTCGATGCCGGAAAGAGCCGGGCCTTGCGCCACGGGAGCGCCGCGCAGGGCCTCCACGGAAGACGCAATTCGCGGACCCCAGCGCGCTCCCGCCCAGTAGGCGGCCAGCGCGATAATGATTCCCACGCCCAACAGCCGGAGCGTCCGGGGTGCATTGATATTCGAGTTCATGGCGAGTCCCTCTGCATCCTTGAGACTAATTCAAGCCGCGGCGCTGCAGCTGCTCCGTTTTCCGGCGTCCCTTGTTGGACGCCACGGCAGCGGAATCGTTTCCGCTCAAGCTCGCGCCGCAAGTTTGCGGAATTCCGCGAACAATTTCTCCGTTTGTCGCCGCGTCTCTTCGAGTGTCCCGGAATTATCGATTTCGTCGCTGGCCAGGCGCCTCTTTTCCTCTTGCGTCAGCTGCGAGGCGATCCGCTGCTCGATTTGCTCGGCCGTGAGGCCGCGCGCCAGCAGGCGTTCGCGCTGCTGCTCCGGCCGGCACCACACGACGATCAGCCGGTCCAGTTCCCCGTGATAATTCGCTTCGATGAGCAGAGCCGCTTCGACTACGGCAATTTCCGTCTTGCCTTCCGCGGCGAGGCGCGCGAGGTTTTGACCGATCAGCTCGAGGACGCGCGGATGGAGAATCTCATTCAGGCGCGCCAGCCTCGAGCGATCGTGAAAAACAATCTGCGCCAGCTTGCCACGATCCACTGCCGCGTGTGCGTCCAGAATGCCGCGGCCGAATTCGTCGATCACTTCGGCGTAAGCGGGCTGGCCGGCGTCGAGAAGGGAATGTGCGAGGCGGTCGGCTTCGATGATGGCGCACCCCAGATCACGCAGGATCGCCGCTACCGTGGATTTCCCGCAGCCAATTCCGCCCGTGAGTCCCGCGCGCAGCATCACGTTCGCTGGGCGGCAGTTTCAGAAACGCGCGTGCCGCGCCGCAGCCGCGCCGCGCGCACCGTGTTGGACATCAGCATGGCGATGGTGAGCGGGCCCACTCCGCCGGGAACGGGCGTGAACGCGCCGGCAACGTTTACGACGTCCGGATGCACGTCGCCCACCAGCACAGAGCCTTTCGCACGAAACGTCGCCAGCTTCTCGGGAAAATTGGCGAAGATTTTCTCCGCCTGCGCCGCGTCGGCGACTACATTTTGTCCGACGTCAATCACGGTCGCGCCCGGCTGGATGTAGTCCTGCGTGACCAATGCCGCGCGGCCCATCGCCGCCACCACGATGTCTCCGCGGCGCACCACTTCGGGCAATTTCTTCGTCTTCGAATGGCAGATCGTCACGGTGGCGTGCGCGTGCATCAGCAGGAGCGCCATCGGCTTGCCGACGATGTCGCTGCGGCCCATCACCACGGCGTTGGCGCCTTCGAGTCCGATTCCGCTGCGGCGGAAAATTTCCATCACGCCCGCGGGAGTGCACGCCACCAGATTCGGTCGCCCGGCCACCAACTTGCCCACATTCACGGGGTGAAATCCGTCCACGTCCTTCGCCGGCGTGACCCCCTCCAAAATTCTCTTCGAGTCCACCTGCGGCGGCAGTGGCATCTGCACCAGAATTCCGTCCACGTCCTCGCGATCGTTCAATTCCTCGACCACCGCGAGCAGCTCCGCTGTCGTGATCGTTGCCGGCGGCTTCAAGAGGAAGCTCCCGAGTCCCAGCTTTTCGCACGCAGCGATTTTGCTTTTCACATAAAGATGCGACGCAGGATTTTCGCCCACCAGAACCGCTGCCAGTCCGGGCCGAATTCCCGCCGCGCCGAGCGCCGCAATCTCGCCCTGCAATTCAGCGTAAATCTGGTCGCGTATGGGGTTGCCGTTCAGTAGCCGCGCGGTCATGAGCGCTCCTTCACCCAACTCAAAAATGATTCGAAGGAACCATGATAACAGACACTCGGCTGCTGGCGTGCGGGTGCAGCTATGGAACGATTACGAGTCTGCGGCCGTCCAGATCGCCGCGCTGCCAGGCCCTCTCGACATCGGAGAGCGGCGCGCACTCGGTTTCAATGCGGAGTTGGCCGCTTGCGGCGCGGGCCATCAGCTCGTTGTAAATATCGAGGAAGACCTGGGGAGCCGGAAAACCGCCCCCGGGGATGGCCAGGCCGGCGCTCCGAAACACATCCGCGCGGAGCGAAATGGCCGGCCCGGCGCTCTCGCCGATGGGAAGCAGGCGAACATTCGATGGCTCAACGAGGAACTCTTTGCGCGTAAGGGCCGCCAAGAGCATTTCCGTGGGGCGTCCCCAAAGATAATCGACGATCACGTTGTAGCCTGTGTCGCCCGCTTCGCGAGAGAAGGCCTCGATCAATTCCTTCTCGGGCAGTCCGAGAGGAATGGTCGCGTCGGCGCCGAGCTCATGCAGCGTGCCGAGCGCACGTTCGTTGCGGCCGGCGGCAACCACCCGTCCGGCACCGAGCAGCTTCGTGATCTGTATCGCCAGCTTGCCTGCGATGCCTGTCGCGCCGAGGATCAAGACGGTCTCTCCGGCCGCGAGGTGCGCGCTGCAGACCAGCGGAATCCAAGAGGAAAGCGCGGGGTTTACGATAGCTGCAGCAGTAGCATCACCGATTGCGTCAGGCACGGGCCAGCAAAGTCTGTGCATCACAACGCAACGTTCCGCCATGGTGCCGTAAGGTGCGCGAGGGCCGCCGAAAAAAACGCGCGACCCGTCTTCGAGGCGCCCGCAGCCGTCGAGTCCGCAAACTGCGGGCAGCTGCCGCGGGCTTGCATAATGTGAGCCGTTTGCGACCGCCCTGGTAGAGGGATGCAGCGCCGCGGCCAAGACGTGCACCAGCACTTCCCCCTCGCCCGGTCTCGGTTCGGCGAACGTCTCAAAGCGAGGCGGCTTCCCGAACGCGTGCAGCACTGCCGCATTCATCGGCGGTGTCCCTCCATTATTTGCTCGCTGCCCATTATGGCCTAGGCCGCTGCCGGGAGGCACTATGAGAACCATCAAAAGTTTGAGCCGTTGTCGGTGATGCGTATTGCGGCGATTGGTTACGGCGCAATGGGCCTCTTGGAAGGAGCCGTGTTCAGCGTTGTCTTCTCGGTCGTTCCGTTCGGAGGGCCAGACGGTGGCAACATGCCGCGCGGCTTCGGCATTCTGTTCGGTGCGCTTTCGATCATTCTTTTTCCCATTCTTTTCGCGCTCATGGGAGCGATTTTCGGTGGCCTGGGAGCTGTCGTCTACAATCTTTCTGCGCGATTTGTGGGCGGCATCGCCGTCGAGGTGGAATAGCATCGTGTCAAATGGCACCTTGGCCACAGTGGTGCATTATGGTGCGTAATGCTGTAATATGGTGACTGTGCCTAAGATGAAAAAGACGGCTCGACAGAGTGTGTCACTTCCGACGAGGCTCGCCAAGCGTGTCCGCACCATTGCCAAAAATCGAAAGACAAGCGCCAACCGTGTCCTGGTGAATCTCATTGAGGCGGGGCTACAGTCTGAGAAAAATGAGAAGGATAGATTCTTCGCGCTTGCGAACCGGCTTTCCGAATCCACTGATCCGGCGGAACGGCAACGGATAAAGAAGGAACTCGCCCGCATCACATTCGGTGAATGATGCCGAAGATTCAGTGGACCAATCTTCCTCCCGCTCTGCGACAGCATCTCTTCGATCGGCTCGAAGAACGCAAAATAACCGCGGAGGATCTCTACAAGCTAAGGCTGTGGCGAGAGTCGGAGCCTGAAGCGCCGGAAGGTGAATGGCACAAGGACTTCGGATCCTTCAAAATCTGTGGCGAAGGCAAATTTCCCAAGACATTCCTCCTAAAAAACCAGGCCGCTCGCGGCAAGGCACTCTGATTTCTTCCGATCCTGCCGCGGGCTCTAGACGCTGATTCGTCAGAATTCCTCAGTAGATATCGTACTGCTCCCAGTGGAGCGTGGGGTCGGCCTGAATGATGACGCTCTTTTTCGCCCAGCGCTCGAGTTCCTCGACCAATCCCGATTCGCGCGTCTTGAGCGCCTTAGCGATTTCCGGATGCACGCGCAGCGTGAGGCTTGCGGAATCCATTTCCGGCGCCATTTTGCGCGCTTCGCTCTGGATTTCGTAGCACAGCGTGGAAATGGACTTCACCATGCCGGAGCCGGTGCAGTAAGGGCACGGCTGGCAAAGCGTGCGTTCGAGCGCCTGCTTGGTGCGCTTGCGCGTGATGGCCACCAGTCCGAATTCGTTGAAGCGCAGCACCTTCGAAGGCGCGCGGTCGGCGCGCAGGGCGTCTTCGAGCGCGGCCATCACTTTTTCGCGGTTGCGGCGCTCTTCCATGTCAATGAAGTCGATGATGATGATCCCGCCCAGGTCGCGCAGCCGGATCTGGCGCACAATCTCTTTCACCGCGTCGAGGTTGGTGCGCACGATGGTGTCTTCGAGGCGATTCGAGCCGCGCCCCACGAATTTCCCTGTGTTGACGTCTATCGCTACCAGAGCCTCCGTGTGGTTGATGACGATGTAGCCGCCCGACTTCAGCCACACTTTGGGCTTTAACCCCTTGTCCACTTCCTGCTGGATGCCGAACTCCTCAAAGATTGGAGTTTCTTTGGTGTACAGCTTCACGCGATTCGAAAAGGCCGGCTGGAAACGACTGACGAATTCCAGCACCTTTGTGTACTCTTCCTCCGCGTCCACCCAGATGGCTGTGAAGTCGGGGCTCATGTAGTCGCGGAGAATGCGCTCGACCAGGTTCAGGTCGCGATGCAGCAGCGCGGGCGCCTTCCTCTGCTCGGAGCGAGCCTTGATCTCCGCCCACGAGCGCGTCAGGAATTCCACGTCGGTCCGGATTTCGTCATCGCTCGCCGCTTCAGCTGCCGTGCGCACGATGAACCCGCCCGGAGACGTGCCCTTGGCTTCACTGACAATCTGCCGCAGCCGCACGCGCGATTCCGCCGAAGCGATTTTCCGCGAGACCCCGGTGTGATCGAGCGTGGGCATGTACACCAGGTAGCGGCCCGGCAGCGCGACGTGGCTGGTGATGCGCGCGCCCTTTTTGCCCAGCGGCTCCTTGGCAATTTGAATGATGATTTCCTCGCCGGCCTTCAGCATGTCGGCGATCAATTGCGGCCGGCGCTGCTGTTGTGGCCGCGCGTGTTGCGTATGGGGACGCGGGCCGCGGCCGCGCTCATCGCGGCGTCCTCGGCCGCGGCGCATGGGATGCTGCATCCTCGCGCGGAAATTCGTCGTAACGCGCGCTTGCGTCACCGGCGCCTCGGTTTGGTTCTCGGGGCCGTTTTCCCCGAGGGCGTGTTCCGCCTCGAGTTGCTCCGCCTCCACGGCGGATTCGGCGCTTTCCATTTCGCCGCTCGGATCTACGGGCTCTCCCGCTGCGGTGGATTCTTCCGCCGCGATGGACTCAGATTCCCCGTTTTCTGGGTCGAGATGTTGATCACTCTCACCTGTCGAATCCTCGGATTCCTCGCGCTCAGCGCTGGCAGCCTCTTCTTCCTCGCGCTGCGCTTCGGCCACGTGCTCCGCGAGCGCCGCGGCTTCTTCCGCGGAGAGCTCCGCCGGCGCGCTCGAATCGTGGAGCTCGTGACTGGAAGCTGGTTCCCCTACGGCCGCGTGCGACAATTCCTCTTGTGCCTCATGGCGAACTTCCGCGTGCGTTTCCTCGGCTGCGAAATGAGTTTCGTTCGCGGACATTTCTTCCGCCGGCTCGTGAGTCGCGTGTTCTTCACGAGCTTCCTCAACGGGAGCGGATTCCGCCTGCGCTTCGTGAACCTCCGGCGCCGCGTTGCGCGGCTGCGCCTTGGCAATGGATTCGCCCGGCAGAGCCTCGATCACTCCGAATCCACCCTGGAATCTCTCCTCGAATCGGGGAGCAGGCCTTTCGCGAATCGCGGCTGCAGGATGCATTTCCGCCGGCGCCTGCGCTTCGGCAGTCGTTTCAGGCGAAGTGGCGGCCGGTGTCTCGTGCCCTTCGTGAATTTCCTCGATGGCGAGCGCCGCTACTTGCGGGCGATCCTTGAATCTTGCCAACGATTCACCCGGAAGAATGATCGGCTCCAAGCCTTCGGCGAGTGGCTGATCTCCGCTGGGCGGCTCATACGGCCGGTGCGAAGCGAATTTCGATGCCGGCAATTCGCGTCCGCGGCGCGGATCGCGCCCGCGGCCTCCGCGGCCGCCGTGCCGCTCGCCGCCCCGGTCGCGCCCGAATCCGCGTCCCCCGCGGTTGCGCGGATTGAATGACGATGACGGCCGCGAACTGTGCTGCGAGTACTGCGGCACAAGTGGCGGAGCCGCCGGTGCGACGGGTGCCGGGGGTGGCAGCGACGCCTGCGGCTCCACGTCTGGAGGCTCGATGACCTGCGGCGCTCCGGGTTCCGCGCCGAAGACACGGCCGCCTTCCTCCTCCATCCGCTGCACTTTTTCTTCGACCGTGGAAACCACCTGGTCGTAATCTTCAATGTCTTCCAGGAAATCGCTGACGTACAGGAAGGCGTCGCTATCGAGGCCAATGTCCACGAAGGCCGATTGCATGCCGGGAAGCACGCGCGTGACGCGGCCTTTGTAAATACTGCCGACTAACGCAAATTCCCTTTCCCGCTCAATATAAATTTCGCACAGCTGGCCATCTTCCAGAATGGCGACGCGCGTTTCGTGCGGCGTCGTCGAAACTACCATCTCTTTCGGCATGAAAACTCCTCAGGAGGCATCGGCCCGCGGCCGCGCGGCGTCCGCCGCGGCGGGCGCCTGTGCACTCTGCCACGCAGGCCGCTCCGGCAATCCGGACAGGATTCTCCGCGCGCCGCAGAGGCTCGCGGAATTCATTTCCTTGTGCGTTTCCTGCCCTCACCCGATGCCTTCCTCTTTTCTTGAAATTTGTTTTTCCGTCTGCCGGCGTTGCCCGGCGCGGAAAAAATTCCTCGCCGGCTCAGTTGACGAAGTGGCTCCGCCGCACATTCATCACTAAGCCCAGCGCCAAAAACACAAACGTGATCGCTGACCCGCCGTAACTCATCAGCGGCAGCGGTATGCCGGTCACCGGCATGAAGCCGATGACCATACCTGAATTCACCAGGACGTGAAACCCCAGAATTGCCGTCACTCCCATTACCACCAGCATTCCGGCGCGATCCTTGGCCTTCTGTGCGTTGTCCACGAGCCGCAGCAGCAGCGCCAGGTAAAGCGCCAGCGTGAAAAACACCCCTACAAACCCGAACTCCTCAGCCAGCGACGCCAGGATGAAGTCCGAATACCGCACCGGCACGAATCCCAGCTGATTCTGGCTCCCCTTACCGAATCCCTTCCCCCAAACCCCGCCCGAGCCGACCGCGATCTCTGACTGCAGAATCTGGTATCCCGCCGTTTGCGGGTTCTCCTCCGGCCGGAGAAAGGTTTCGAGTCGCTGCTTCTGGTAGGGCTTCAGGAAATGCCAACCGACCGGCAACATCAGCGTCCCGAGGAGGATGATAGCCACTCCGTGTTTCCATTGCACGCCGGCCAGGAAAGCGCCCACGACGGCGACAGGAATCAGCACCATCGCTGTTCCCAAATCGGGCTGCTTCAGGATCAGCAGCGAGGGAAGCCCAACCAGGCATCCTGCCTTCACCAGATCCCCAAGCGAGAGCCGGTCCGTTCGCACTTCGCTGAAAAACCGGGCCAGCACTATGATTATAACCAACTTCATCAGTTCCGACACTTGCAAAAATACGCCCCCGATATTTACCCAGCGCTTCGCTCCCAGCCGCGTGTGCCCCACCGCCAGCACCGCCAGCAGCCCGGCGATGCCGATCACGTACAGCAGCGGCGCCTGATCGAGCAGCGTGTGATAGTCCAGCCGTGAAATCAGCAGCATGACCGCCAGTCCCGCTGCGATCCAGCCGAGCTGTTTCCACTGCATTCCCGCCATGGCGCCGGTCCGCGTAGAGGAATAAATCTCTGCCACACCGATGGCGCAGATAGCCATCACGATCCCGAGCAGCGTCCAGTCCAGCTCGAAGAACCGCGAGCGTTCGTTCATCGCGGCGTTCCCACGGCCGTGGCCACTGTCTTTGCCGGAGCGATTGGGGGATTGCTCTCCGCCGTAGTCTGTTCCTGCAGGATCCTGGCCTTCTTGTCGTAATACGCCTTCACGATGTCCCGCGCGATGGGCGCTCCCACTTCGCCTCCGTGTCCCCCGCCCTGCACCAGCACGGTCACCACGATTTCCGGATTCCTTCGCGGCGCGTAGCCCACGAACCACGCGTTATCTTTGTATTTTTTTTCGAGCCCCAGCCGGCTTCGCGTGTCGTATCCAATCAGCTGTGCCGTTCCGGATTTTCCGCTGAACTCGATATCCTGCAGCCGCGAACTGTACGCCGTGCCGCCCGGTTCGTTCACCACTCCGTACAATCCGTCCGTCACTTTCTCGACGGTTTCCTCGGAAAGCGGGAAGCGCTCCACGTGCAGGTCCTTCGCGTCCTTCAGCAGATGCGGCTGCACGAAGACTCCCCCGCTCGCCACGCCTGCCACCATGCGTCCCAGTTGGATCGGCGTCACCGTCACCGCTCCCTGTCCCACGGCGACCGAAATTGTTTCTCCCGCGTACCACTTGCGGTGATAGACGCGCTCCACCCAATCCTCGGAGGGCATCAGACCCGTTTCTTCTCCAGGCAAATCCACTCCCGTGCGATGCCCGAGACCCAGCGCGTTTGCGTAATACGACAGGCGGTCAATCCCCAGCAGCTTTCCGATGTTGTAAAAATAGACGTCGCAGGAATGGATGATGGCGCTGTGCAGATCCACCACGCCGTGCCCGCCCTTTCCGAAGACCCAGCATTTGAAATCGCGCCCGTAAAAAACCGCGTGTCCGGGGCAGAAGAACGTGATGTTTTCCGGCACGGCTTTGGATTCAAGCATCGCCGTGGAAACCACCACCTTGAATACCGACCCGGGCGGAAGCTGCGCCTGGATCGCGCGGTTCAGCAGCGGCGTTTCGGGATCCGCATTGAGTTCCGCCCATTCCTTCGGCGGAATGCGCACCGCGAAATCATTGGAATCGAATGTCGGATGGCTCACCATCGCCAGGATTTCGCCCGTCCGCGGATCCATGGCCACCACTGCGCCTTCTTTTCCCGTCATGTCCGCTTCGGCCAGCGATTGCAGGTCGTAGTCAATCGTCAGTTGGATCGGCTTGCCCGGAATCGCCTCGGTATCATCGAGCGTGCGCATCATTTTCCCCACGCTGTTGACGATCACTCGCCGCATTCCGTCCGTGCCCACCAGCACGTCGTTGTACTGCCTTTCCAGCCCTGATTTCCCCACGATATCGCCTGGACGGAACCGCCCTTCGCTTTTCGCCAGTTGTTCGGGAGTTACTTCGCCCACGTACCCGATCGCGCTCGCCAGAAAACTTCCGGGCGGATACCTTCGCCGCTGCACCATCATCAATTCCATGACCGGCAAATCCGCGCGATGCGATTCCACGAACGCAATATCCGCTTCGCTCGCTTCCGGCTTGATCACGATGGGCTGGAATTTCGGCTCGAATTTCACCACTTCGAGTTGCTGCTGCAAATCCTCCAGAGGAATTCCCAGCCCCTCGGCCACTTGCGGCAGCGCTTTTTCCAGCAGCTTCGCGTCGTCGCGCAGCAGCAGGATGCTGAACGAAGGATAATTGTCCGCAATCACGCGTCCGTTGCGGTCCAGCATTCTTCCGCGCGGCGCGATGATGGGAATCGAGCGGATGCGGTTGCGCTCCGCCAATTCCGCGTACCGACTCGATTCGACGACTTGGAGTTTCCAGAATCCGACGAGTAGGAGAATTACGATCCCGACTGCGAAGTACGAGACGAGCGTCAGCCGCCCCTGCGGCAACCCTTGGTCACTTCCCACAAAATCCGACACTGCAACTCCCGCGCAGCGAAGATTCGTCTCCGCTTTTTCACCAGGCGCTTGGCTTCGCTTGACTTGCGCCGCCTGGAGTTTACCCCGGCGTAGCTCGTCGGGGCTCCACTTGTGCCCCGAGGATCTCGTTCGGGGAGGCGGCCGTTTTTCGAGCCGTTCCGGCCGCTGCCTGCGCCCCCCAGCGCTTTCAGCGGGGACGCAAAGTAGCCTTCAACCTATCACTTGCACCCAATCGCCGCAACATTACCTTGTCCAACCCGCCACTCGCCTTTCTCACGCTACCCCTGCTTCCGCGGAAATTAAACACCTTGTCCCCGTCATCCGTTCGCGCTCTACTTCTGTGCAACGAAGAATGTCGAACAATGGCGCCGAGGAGGAACTTCGCGCGGAAAGAACAAACTTTCATCGAAGGCACGGATGTTCACAAAGCCCGCTTGTTGTAGGGCGCGCCGGATTTCCAGCGCAGTCCAGCAAACCTGCTCGATTCGCTCCCGTGACCGCTTCCACATTCCGTTCCGCTGTGCCGCAAACGTGGTGAACTCGAGCCAGCCTTTCTCCGCCCTGCGGTCATAACCCCCGCGTCTCAGAACCAAATAGCTCTTCGTCTCGCCCATCCAGTTGCGTGGTCCCTCGAATGCGGCGCGATTGTGCACATCGAAGAAAAAATGTCCGCCCTGCCGCAAGGCGCGCACGGCCGACCGGGCCACTCGCGACAGATCTGATTTTCGCGGAACATGGTTCAGAGAGTTGAATTCGCAAGTGATCAGATCCACTTGCGCAGGAAGGCGAAACGTGCGCATGTCCGCGCAGATCACTTTTACGGGGAGGCCTGTTTTGCGGGCCTTTGCGCGCGCGATGCGGCACATGGTGGTGGAGCGGTCGAGTGCGAAAACTCTTGCGCCTCTGCGGGAGAATTCGAGTGCTGTCGTGCCTGTGCCGCAGGCAAGATCGCAAACCGTTCGTGCCTGGGAAAGGATCCTGCCCAGGACGCGCTTGCGAATGAGACGCCAGGCTTTGGGTTTTCCCCTGAACGTGTGGTCATAGCTAGGGCCTAACCCAGTGTAGGTCGAGCTGTTCGTCTTCTTGGCCAGAGGGATCTGTTGTCGAGGCTCAGCGCTAACAGGAGCGCGCCTCTCGCGTGCTACTACTTGAATGCCCTTCGCAGATTCGTGACATGATGAATCGTGGTCTTTTTCAGCTTGGGCGTGCTAGACTTTCTCCCGGTTTTTGCTCGCTTGGTTGATTTCATCTTGTTCTCCAGTCCGCATCGGCCTCTCTCAGAGGAGAATGCCTCCGATGCGACGTTTGGCGGGATGCTACGCTCTAGGTTATCGAATGTCAACACTGGCTCCCCAGCCTTCGAGATTCCTAGCCATGAGTAAGGGCAAAATCGCCATTCGCCCGTGGCCAACTCTTGGTCGCGCGTCTCAGCGGTACACAGCGCAACCGCGCTCTTCGAGTTCCGCGGTCCACTCGGATGTTTCGAGTGTCTCCACCCACCGCAGGTCAAGTTTCTCGAGCCGCGGCAGCGCCGCAATGCTCACCGGCAAATGCGTCACCGGGTTGCCGCGGAGATCCAGTTGCCGCAATTCGTGAAGTCTCCCCACCGACTCCGGCAGCGAAGCGAGTCTGTTGTTCCTGAGGTGCAACTCCCGCAAGCGCGGCAATCGCCCAATCGCTTCGGGCAGTGAAGTCAGCTGATTACCGGACGCCCTCAGCTCGATTAAATTTGCCATGCCGCAAACCGCTTCCGGCAGCACACTAAAACTGTTCTCGCTGATGTTGAGGTAGCGCAGCTTGGTCAATCGGCCGAGCGACGCCGGCAGCGAGCTCAGCCGGTTGTCATGGAGATAGAGGAAATCGGTCAGTCCCTCGAGTTCGCCCAGCGCCTCCGGCACCTGAGTCAGTTTGTTGTGACCCAGGTCGAGCATGCGCAACCGTTTCAGCCCGCCAATTCGCTCGGACACCTCCGCGAGGCCGTTGTCCGCCAGCACCAGCGTTTCAAGTTCGGTCCGCTTCCACACTTCGTCCGGCACACGGCCCAGCCGCTTCTTCCAAAGATTCAGGTGCCGGGCAGATTCCCGTGGCATAAAAACATGTTACCGCAGGTCACTTTCTTCCATTTTCGATTTTCTGTTTTCTGATTTCCGCCTTTCGCTCTGAAATTTCAAATTTCAGATCTGCGATTTCATGGAACTCACTTTCCTCTGTGTTCTCGGCGTCTCCGTGGCAAAATCTCACGGCCTGCCGTTTTTGAGGTCAAAAAAGTGATTCCGGTTTATTATTCTCCGTCTGTCTGGAGGTCTTCCATGAAACTGACGATTCTCGCTCTTGCTCTGGCTGCGTCCTCGCTCGCCGCAGCGCCACCCTCACACGTTCAAAACGCCTTCACCCCGGATCAGGTAAAGTTCGGCCCCGCGCCGCCATTTATTCCCCCGGGAGCACAGTTGGCCGTGCTGGAAGGCGATCCCATGGCCTCATCCGGAGACTTCACCATCCGCCTAAAGATGCCGGACGGCTACAAGATCGCGCCGCACACCCATCCGAATCGGGAAAACGTCACCGTCCTCTCCGGGACGCTAAAAGTTGGAATGGGCGACCAGTTCGACGCCAGCAAGATGATGAGTTTTGGACCGGGCAGCTTCGCTTATCTCGATCCCAGCATGCACCACTACGCGGCTGCCGAGGGCGAGACGCTCATCCAAATCCATGGCATGTCGCCGGTGAAGTTCAACTACATCAATCCAGCCGACGACCCCACCCCGAAAAAGTAAGCTGCAGAGGAAAAGGGCTCGGCCTCCAAACCGAGCCCCGAACCTTCCCCGTCCTACGCGAATCGCGAGGCTTCCGCTCCGGCGGTTTCTGCGGGACAAACCTGAGGCAGTTGCTTAAACTCCCTCCCGAATTTCCTTTCATGGTGGAAAGAGACTCGCTCATGAACATCCACAGATCTGTGGACTAAGGGGCAACCATCTCATGCCAACTCCAAATAATGTTGTAGCGGTGAAGAATCGAATTGCGTGGACGGGGCGGCCGATTTTGATGCATTCCGCGCGGACGGCCGTGGCCGCTGTAGCTTCCGTGCTGGCCGCACGGTTATTCCGGCTGCCGGAAACGTACTGGGCGGCGATCACAACGCTCGTAATCACGCAGTCCTCCTTGGGCGCGGCGCTCACCGTTTCTTGGCAGCGTTTCGTCGGAACGGTGCTCGGAGCGGTAGTCGGCGCGATTCTTGCGGCTCGCTTCAACCCGCATTTGCTTGTTTTCGGCATGGGCGTGTTCATCCTGGGCCTCCTGAGCGCATTGGTGCGCGCCGATCGCAGTGCATTTCGCTTTGCAGGTGTTGCGCTAGCGATTGTGCTCTTGGTACCGCGCACGGGTCCTGCGTGGCAAATCGCCTTTCATCGCTTCGCCGAAGTGTCCATCGGAATCGCGGTCGCGCTGATCTTAGCGTTCGTTTGGCCGGAGAAGTAAGCCTCACCACCAGAGAAAAAGCGAACTCGTCTGCCCTTCTTCCGAGCAAGGATCGCTCCGAAAATTCATAGTCCCGGTACTTTACTTTGCATTTAAGATATGCTATACTTATCTCAAAGAATACAAACAATTTAGCGAGGCGGCGGAGAAATCCCCGATTTTCAACTTTTTAGGAGGGAAGCAATTTCTAATCGAGACGCGCCGTTTGCGTCCCGGACGCTCCTGCGGGACACACTCAGAAACAAGATGCAAGCTAAGTCATTGAAAACAAACACTGGAGGCAATTCCTAATCGAGACACCATGCATGATTTCCCCACCCAAAACCCGCCGCAATTTGGTTTCGGGTCTGACTTTCCAACCTCGAACCTCAATCCCCCAACGTCCAGAATTCAATCGCCACACCAAAATATTGATTGTCCTGTTAAATCTCCAAAAATCAATAACATGCAAAAAATCAATCGCCACAAAAACGCACATCTCAACATGGGTACTGGAACCAGGAATCCTGCGGCCTTCTCTACCCCGACTTGCGGAGGCGATCGAGCGCCGGGAAGAGGAACATCGCGACCACGCCGTTCACGATCGCGCCAACGAGCAGCTTCATATTAAAAAACGGCGCCGAATGCGCGAGCAGCCCGCGCTCGATAAGGGCGAGCACAGCTTGATGAAAAACGAAAAAAGCCACGGTGAATCCGAATCGGCTGAGCGGATGCTCGACGTCAATCCTCGCGCCGATTGTCGAGGCCAGATACCCGACCGTTGTTTTGGCGATTCCGTAGACTCCGATCACCGTGCCGCTCACGCCATCCTGAAGGAGTCCGATGGCCATGCCCAGCAACAGTCCGCTCGCCGGATTGCGGCGGCTCAGCCCGAAATAGAGCGTCACCAGCAGCGGCAGCTCGACGTATGCGAGCGAACTCAAATGACGATTGAGGAACGCCTGAATTACAAGCGCGAAAAACGCCACGGCCAGCACGGCGCCGGCATAAAACTTGTGCACTTCAATGTGCGGCTCGGGTTGTGTGCGAACGCTCATTGCGGCGGCGGCTTCACGGCCGGATTGGGGGAAGAATTGTCAGTTGGTTTTGCCGGCGTCTGCACCGGAGCCGAATTCACGGGCGTCTTCGCGGATTGCGTGGAGGGATTTCCCACCGCGGGATTCGCCGGCACGTTCGCAGGCGGCAACGAAACTCCCGCATCGCTGGCCGAGCCGGGCTTGGGCGCCAATTCTTTCTGCGTGAGCAGCACCAGCACTTCTTCCAGCCGATCAAGCCGCGCGGCTGGCTGCAAGCGAATCACTTTGAATGTGCCGCCGGATTTCGAAGAGATCACCGTGCCGATGGGAAGGTCTTTTGGAAAAATTCTATCTTCGCCGGAGGTGAGCACTTGCTCGCCGTTCGAAACATTTTCATCATTCACGACGTAATCCATCACCAGCGTGGGATCGCCCGTGCCCTTGGCCACTCCGTGCGTGCGCGAAGTCGCGAGCAGCGCTCCGGCGCCGCTATCCTTGTCCGTCAGCAGCAGCACCTGCGCCGTCGTGCGATAAACTTCGACGAGTTTTCCCACTACGCCTTCCGGCGTGATGACGCCCATGTTCTTGCGCAGGCCGTCGTGCTCGCCGCGATTGATGTAAATCGAGCGCGTCATCGAATCCGCGTTCGCGCCGATCACTTGCGCGGCCAGCATGGGCACGTCGCGATTCGATTCGCGGAAATCGAGCAGCTTCGCCAGGCGGTCGGCTTCCACGGCGCGGCTTTCGAGTTCGCGGTTGCGCAGTTCCAGCCGATCGAGATCCTCCTGCAGGCGCTGATTTTCCTGGCGCGCATGCCGCAAATCCACGTAGCCCCGCCACCCGCCGCGGAACTCGCCGAAAATCCAGTTGCCCGCGCGTTGCAGCGGCGTCAGCAACTCCACCGACCACACGCGGATCAGCCGCACGTCATGATCGCCCTTGATTTGAAACGCCAGCAGGAGCACCTGCAGAAGCACGACGGTTCCGAGAAGATAGATGGGCCGCTGGCGGGAGGGAAAATCAATCATCGTCAATCATCAGTGGCGCAGCTCGAATTTCAACGCCGAAAAAGATTCTTTGCTTTCGAAGCGCTCCCGCCCACCGCGGTGGGTGACTCCAACACCGGATCAATCAATGCACACGCGGCGCAGCAGCCGGAAATCACTCAACATTTTCCCCGTGCCGAGAACGACGGAAGCGAGCGGGTCATCGGCGATCGAGACGGGCAGCCCGGTTTCCTCGCGGATGCGCTTATCCAGATTTTTCAGCAGCGCGCCGCCGCCCGTAAGCACGATGCCGCGGTCGCTGATGTCCGCGGAAAGTTCCGGGGGAGTGCGCTCCAGAGCCACGCGAATGGCGTTCAAAATTGTGGCCACGCATTCGGAAAGCGCCTCGCGGATTTCGCTGTCGTCAATGGTCACGGTGCGCGGCACGCCCTCGATCAGGTTGCGGCCCTTTACCTCGAGCGTCAGCGGCTTTTCGAGCGGATACGCCGAGCCGATTTCGATTTTGATTTGTTCGGCGGTGCGTTCGCCGACCAGCAAATTGTATTTTCGTTTCAGGTAATGCATCACCGCTTCGTCCATTTCGTTTCCGGCGACGCGCACGGAACGCGAATACACGATGCCGCTCATGGAAATGACGGCGATGTCCGTCGTGCCTCCGCCGATGTCCACAACCATGTTGCCCGAAGGCTCTTCGATGGGCAGGCCCGCGCCGATGGCCGCGGCCATGGCCTGCTCCACGAGATAAACTTCGCTCGCGCGAGCGCGATAGGCGGAGTCCTGCACGGCGCGTTTTTCCACCGGCGTGATTTCGCTGGGCACGCCGATGACGATGCGCGGATGCACCAGCACGCGGCGGTTATGCGCTTTCTGAATGAAATAGGTGAGCATCTTTTCGGTGACCTTGAAATCCGCGATGACTCCGTCCTTCATTGGCTTGATGGCCACCACGTTGCCCGGCGTCCGGCCCAGCATCTCTTTGGCCTCGCGGCCCACGGCCACGACTTCTCCCGTCGATTTGTTGATGGCCACGATGGAAGGCTCGTTGACGACGATGCCCTTGCCTTTGGAGAAGACCAGCGTGTTCGCCGTGCCCAGATCGATGGCGAGGTCGGAAGAAAAGAGGCTGAAGACCGACCTCATGTTGTATCCGTTCTTCATCACTTCCCCCAGTATATTCGGACTCTCGAAGAAGGGGTTCCAGCCAGCCGAGAATCCCGCCGAATCCAGTGTAGCCTTTTTTCGCTCAGGGAATAACGATCTCCACGCGTTTGATCGCCGTACCGCCGCGGCGATTCTGTCCGGTAATCACAATCGTGTGGCTTCCCCGCGCCAGCGGCTCCGTGAAATATCGGAATTTTCCGTCCGGCTGAATGTCGGCCACCTGCTGCCCGTTAACAATCAGGGCTGCGCCCGGCTCGGTCCGGCCGCTGATCTCGACAACGCTGCCGTGCAACTCAGTCGAGTCCACTTCGAGGAGCATCTCCTGCGCTTTGCTCTGAGCTACCAGGCTGAATTTGTAGAAGTCGATTCCCGGGCTGATATTCTTTTTCGCGTCATACGCTTTTACCGTCCAGAAATAATCGCCCGCATCGAGGCCGGTGATTTCAGCCGAAGTCGTGTTGGTTTTCTTTTCGGTGAGCACACCGGTGAACATCGCCGAAGCGCTCACCTGCAAATCGTACTCGACAGCGGTACTAACTGGTTCCCAGCTGAAGCGAATCGTGGTGTGCTTGGGGTCCGCCACGATGATGGGCTGGAGGTTCACGGGCTCCAAAAGCCGCGGCGGAGCGAGAACCTCGGAACGCACGATGGGCCCGCCGTTGCGGAATTCCGCCTTCTGCCACTGGTTCAATTGGACCTGTTCCGTTCCGCGCTGCAGATCCGCGCTGCCCGAAGAAACCGTGATCTGGCTTTCGTTTTGGTACGGATCCGTGCTCACGGCCGCTTTGCTATTGGAACGAAGCGAAGCAACGGCATTCTCAAATGTGACATCGGCTTTCGATCCCGGAACCTCCCACGCGCCAGTGGCCAAATCCACGGCGCCGGAGTTGATGTGCATGCCGACGCGGGACGCGCGGTCCTGCACTACCAAATTCTCCTCCACCGTCACCAGGGTATCTCCCTTCACGGTGTACGTGGTTCCGTCGGCAAACGCGATGCGCGCCACTCCGTCGGCGCCGGTCTGAATCAAATCGCCTTTATCGAGAGCCATCTGATAGTCAGCGACCGCCCACTGTACGGAGTTCACCTGCTTGACTTGAACCTTTCCATCCAAATTCACGAAGCGGACTTGGCGGAGGCTAGCGCCGGTGAGCGAAGCGGTTTTTGGCGCAATGGCTTCGCCGATTCTCGTAAGCACGCGCGAAAGCGTGCCGGGAGAAAAAAACCACGCGACGCCCAGGCCGAGCGAAATCGCGAGAAAAATGAGAAGGATCACGGTGCGGTACGAAACCGTGTGCCAATAAACTTCCACCCGCGATATTTTATGATTCGTCACCGCAGCCCGCGCCTGATCCGCAGCAAAATAAATGCTTAATCTGCGAATCTAGCACACGGGTATAGGCCTTTCAACGAGGCGAAAGCACAGTTGCGTATGCGCCAATAGGAGACGAAATCGCCCTCTAGCACATAGGAGCTAACTCATGCAGGGTGTGGATATTGCAACGGCGGGATCTGCGCCGAGCGGGCGCGAGGCGGTGACCGTCAAAAATTCTTTGAGGGCTGAGATAGGCTCCTCTATACTGGGTGCTTAGAGACTGCGAGGGAGCGTTTCAAAATGCTGCGACTTCTTCAACAAAACAAAGCGGGAGTGAAAATCTTCCTGGGAGTGATCCTGGGAATCATTTGCCTGGCAATGGTCATCACGCTGGTTCCCGGACTGGTGGGCAGCATCACCAACGCGCCAAGCGCCGATACTGTGGCAAAAGTGGGCAGCCAGGAAATTACTGTTGTGGATGTACAAAACCAGATTAACCGCATGACCAGAGGTCAGTCGCTTCCGGCCGCGCTGAAGGGAATCTACGTGAAGCAGGTACTGGACCAGTTAATTTTTGACGATGCGCTCGCTTATGAATCGCAAAAGCTGGGAATTCAAGTGACTCCACAAGAAGAGACCGACCGCATTCGCCAGTTGCTGCCCACGGCATTTTCCGGTGGCAATCTGATGGGACGCGATCAGTACGAGCAAGAAGTGCAGCAACGAGCGGGAATGTCCGTACCCGATTTCGAGCAGTTTGTAGGCCAGATGCTGCTGCAGGAGAAATTTCGAGATCTGGTGACCGGCGCGGTCACGGTGACGCCGGAGGAAGTGGAGCAGGAGTTTCACCGGCAGAACGAGAAGGTGCAGATCGAATATGTAGCGTTGAAACCGGCGGACCTGGCGGCAACAATCAATCCGAGCGATGCGGACCTGACCGCTTATTTCACCAAGAATCAGACAATCTACCAGGTGCCCGAGAAGCGCGTGGCACGCTACGCGCTGCTCGACCTCACGGAGCTTCGCAATCGTGTAAAAATCAGCGACGACGAAGTGAAGGCCTATTACAACCAGCACCTTGAGGCTTACAAAGTGCCGGACCGCGTACATGTTGAGCACATCCTGTTCAAGTCCGTGGGCAAGACTGACGCGGAAATCGCCGAAGTACGCAAGAATGCGGAGGATGTGTTGAACAAAGCGAAGCACGGGGGAAATTTCGAGGATCTCGCCAAGCAATACTCGGAAGATGCTTCCAAGGAAAAGGGCGGCGACATCGGCTGGATCGAACACGGCCAGACGGTCGCAGAGTTCGACAAGGTGGCATTCAGTCTGCCGAAAGGCAGCATCTCCGATCTGGTGCAAACACAGTACGGATTTCACATCATCAAAGTTCTGGACAGAGAAACGGCGCACGTCAAGACCGTCGACGAGGTGAAGCTGCCGATTCTACAGGCTATTAGCGATCAGAAGACGCAAGCGCTCGCGGACGACTTGACAACACAGCTGTCGGCCGCTGTGCGGCAGTCGAACCGGCAATCTATGGACGATCTGGCAAAGAAATTTGGACTGGAGACGGGAGAAACTCCTCCCGTGGCAGTCAAGGAGCCGGCCGGGAAGCTCGGCATAGCGCCGGAACTGCAATCCACGCTTTTCGCGCTGCGTCCCGGGGAATTGAGCCAGCCTATTCGCATCGAGAGTGGATTCGCCCTCATCACGGTCAAAGAGATTCTCCCGGGGCATGCCGCGACATATGCCGAAGTGCGCGACAAACTACTCGCCGATTACCGTCGAGACCAATCGGGACAACTGGCGAAATCGCGCGCAGAAGAGATTGCACGGCGCGTGAAAACCGGCGAGGACTTCGACAAAGTCGCAAAATCCGTGGGAGCGGAAGCGAAAACGAGCAACCCATTCTCCTACACGGGATCCGTGAGCGGCGTCGGGCAGGGCGAGCAGTTCGCGGATGCCTTCACAATGACGGTTGGCCAGACGAGCGATGCAGCCTTTATCGGCGCGAACTGGGTGGTTTATCAACTGAAGTCCCGCCAGGAACCCACCGCCGAGGAATTCGCCAAGATGAGGCCGGGAATCGAGCAGCAAGTGCTCCAGACCAAGCGGGAAGCCGCTTTCGAAGCGTTTCGGGATGATCTGACCGCACGCCTGAAACAACAAGGAATCATCGTGACCAATGCCGATGCGCTAAAGAGGTTGAGTACTTGAATATTGGCTTAAGTTATTGATAATGCTAGCTTTAATTAGACGCTTTTCCCGTTTGACTTCCAAACAATCTCTCGGCTAACCTATTCAAGTCCGTAGTGCCAGTCCCGACGCCAGCGGGACGAATAGCGAAGGCTTCTGCTTTCCCAGCCTCAAACGCAACTTGGCGAAAATTCGCAAAGTTTTCCACAGGGAGAGCCCCATGGCACGAAACAAGATGCAGCGAGCAAAGGCGACCGACGTACTGATGGTTCTAGAACGACCGCGCACACGAAGAAGGAGAGGTGCGCGCAAAACTGAGCGGCAAACGAATTCAACAGGTTCGCGGAAACTGAAAATGAGCACGCAACGAAACGAATATCATTGTGGGATCGAACTCAACCAGAACGGCAAGTACGAAGTCCGCATTCAGGCATTTTATGGCCGGAGGAATTGGGTTCTGCGCACCTATTTTCTTGCATCCACATTCGACGGCGCCATCAAGAAACTGGAACAATCTCTGCAGATGCTGCAACGAAGGGAAGATCAATTGTGGTTTTGGGGAAAGGAACGTAGCGACGATCCGAACGTCGCCGGCGAAATGCTGGCCGGACTTGGTTTGAAACTGGACCGGCGCGCGGAGCTATCGCGGCGCACGGCGGAATTGCGCATTGCTCCGGAGCGGCGCATTACCGCTTTTCACCTGACGTCGCTGAAGCGAGCGCTCGCCGGATGCATTTCCTCGGGGCGGCTCGCGGCGGCAAGCGACTGACGCGCACGGTGCGTCCTTCTATCCGCGGTAGAGAACCTCACCGTGGCCAATCAGCTGATCATTGAGAAAGACTCGATATTTGAACGCCCCCGGTTTCGTGCCCGGGCGGGCGGCGCCGCTCATCAATCGCGTGTCCGGAGGAGCTTGAAAAACATTGGAAGAAAAAGGACAGCGCTGTGGATCGAATTCCACGCGGAGATTGCCTGCTCCGGAAACCCACACCATCTGCTCGCCGGCTTCCAGGGTGACGACTTCAGGTAAAATTCCTACCAGAACCGATTTTTCCGGCATGAGCTCCCGCGCGCGGCGAAATCGTCCGGATACGCGAGACGCCGCGGCCGCAAAAACATAACATAGCGGCAGAGGATTTACACTTGCGGTGAAGAGGAACGGCTCGGCGAATCCGCGAGCTCCGCGCGGAGGTCCGCTGAGATGAATTCTCGGAGGCGGGCGAGCGTGAAGGGCTTGCGCAAGACCGGCACACCGTCAAGTTCGGGAGAAGGATCCTCCATATCTGAAAGATTTCCGGTCATCAACAAAAAGCGCTGAGCGAGCGCGGGCCGCTCGGCCTTCAAGACACGAAAAACGTCGAGGCCCGATC
Source organism: Candidatus Acidiferrales bacterium (assembly GCA_050747245.1). Taxonomy (GTDB): domain Bacteria; phylum Acidobacteriota; class Terriglobia; order Acidiferrales; family UBA7541; genus JBOGNO01. The sequence continues at coordinate 93,469 of JBOGNO010000011.1, read as the reverse complement.
TGCCGGGCATTTTCCTATCGCAGAGAACCAGATCGAAATCCGCGGATGCGAGCGCGGATTCAAGTTTTGCGGGATCATCGAGCAGTGTGGATTCGATTCCTTCCAAGTCGAGAGCGCGGCCGACCAGTTCGAGAATTTCTCGTTCGTCATCGATAACGAGAATAGACTTTGGAGAAATAGCGGACAGAAATTCACTCGCAGCAATATTTCGCCCAGCGTCTGCAGACAGGAGCGGGGCCGCAGCCTGCGGCAGCAAAAACCGCATGGTTGTTCCCTTGCCAGGATCGCTTGAGACGCGGAATTCTCCGCCGTGCTGCTCGACTATCCCGTGCGAAATACTCAGACCGAGGCCCGTGCCTTCGCCCTGCGGCTTGGTGGTGAAAAAGGGATCGAAAATCGAACTGCGTAATTCCAGTGCGACGCCACAGCCATTATCCTCGACTTCGGCCCAGGCGCGTCCGTTTTCGCAACCCACGCGGAGCCAGATGTCTCCCGAACTGCACACAGCTCGAATCGCCTGCTCGGAATTGAGCACAAGATTCAATAGGACCTGTAGGAGTTGCTCGGCATCGGCGCGCACCCAGACCGGCTCGGCAGGAACGAGCGTGTGTAAGCGAACATTCTTAGCCGTGAGCTGATAGCGCTGAAGCTCGCAGAGACGATCCACAACGCGGCGAAGATCAAGCGTCTCAATGCGCTGCGGCGCGCGACGGGCGAAGGTATTCAGACCGGCAATCAAATTCTTGATGCGCAAGGATTCGTCGCGCACTTTCAGGAGATAAGCGCGGACGGTATCAGGAATTTCGGGGCGAGAGAGTGAGATTTCCGTGAACCCCAGAACGGCAGTGAGGGGATTATTGATTTCATGCGCGACACCGGCAACGAGCTGGCCGAGCGAAGAAAGCTTGGCCGCCTGCAGGAGTTCGCGGTGCGAGCATTCCAGTTCCGCGGTGCGTTCGCGGACCCTTTCTTCGAGTCCTTCGCGCTGGCGGAGCAATTCGCGCGCCATGGCAATGAAACCGTTTGTGAGCGAACCCAGCTCCAGGCTGCGCGGAATTTTCGCGCTCACTTCGAGATTTCCGCGGCTGACTTCGCGGACCATGCGGCGGAGTTCGCCGAGGGGTTGCCAGAGATCCTCGCGATAGGCGCGGAGAAACCAAGCCTCCACCAGAAACGTGAGAGTCGCGAAGAAAAGAAGCATTCCGCCGAGTTCAATCATCAGGCGATCAAAATCTGAATTTACGACGGCGATGCTTTGCAGGCGATCTTCCTCAAGCTGACGCAAAGTGGCCGAGATCGCGGAACTTTTTTCTCCGACAAGGCTCAAGCTGGCTCTATCCGCGGATTCATTCCGCGAACCCGCAAGCAGGCCTTGCGTGAGTAGCAAGTATTGCTGCTCTTGCCCAATAAGGAGTGCAATTTCCGCACGCGCCTCTGGTCTCGCTCCGCCACGGCGCGAGAGGTCCACCGTGCGATCTCGCATATCCTGCGAGTTCAACTGATACTGGCGCTCCTGCTCTGTGCCGCGTTCCATGTAGGCTTTCCAGAAGGCGAGATCGGCAGGCCGAAAAACAGAGCGGATGCGCGTGAGCAGCGACAGGCTCGATTGCAATTCGGTTATCCGGTCCTTCTGGCGCATGTGAAATCGAAGGCCGATGAGCAGCGTCGCGCCCATCAGCAACAGCGCGACGAGCGTCGTGGCCGCTTGCATGACGCGAAAGCGATGCTCCGTCGAGTGGATCTTCGAATTCAGAGGTGCGCCGGCCGCGGCGACCGGACCCAATTTGAGCAAACTCATGATCACAATATTCAATGCAGTTCACCCACCAAAAAGATTCATGAGCGATGCTACAAAATCGAAACATGTGAGCAAAAAATGAGGGTTGCGCAGCGGAAAATCCGAGCGAGAGGCGCTCCTGTTTCAGACTGGAACAGGGCAAAAATCGGCTGAGGAAAAAAATTAGATGCGAAGGAAAACTCTTTCGCTTCGATCCAATTGGGGCAAGTTCAAATCAATTCTTTGACGGCGGCAACAATATGCGCCGCGGAAATTCCAAAGGCTTCGAGCAATTCATCGGGCTTGCCGGAGTGCGGAATGCCGTGCACGGCGAGAGTTCGACAGCGCGCTGGCGAAGCGCCGGCAGCCATGAGGGCCGCAAGAACAGCCTCGCCGAGACCTCCCTCCGAAAAATGATCTTCTACGGTGACCAGTCTGCCGCCGGATGCGCCAAGTTGCGCCGCGAGAGATTTTCCGTCGAGTGGTTTGATGCAGTAGAGGTCCACGACGCGGATGGCGATTCCCTGCTGCTTGAGCTGATCACATGCCTTCAACGATTCATGCAGGGTGATGCCCGCGGCGACGACGACAGCACGGTCTTCGCGATTCTCACGCAGAATCTTGAAGCCGGGAATTGGAAATTTTTCCGAACTGGAATAGAGGATGGGCGTCTTGGCACGCGTGGTGCGCAAGAAGCTGATTCCCTCGCGGCGGGCCATGGCTTCCGTGAGGCGCTCGGCGGAAATTGCGTCGGAAGGATAAAAAACCGCGGAGCCCTCGACGGCGCGAAACATTGCGAGGTCTTCGAGCGCCATCTGCGAAGGGCCATCCTCGCCGATGGAAACGCCGCAGTGCGATCCGCAAAGACAAATATTGCTACGGCTGACAGCAGCCATGCGCACTTCGTCAGTGGTGCGGGACAAGAAACAGGCAAAGGAATCCACAAAGGGAACCTTGCCGCGCGCCGCCAGTCCCACTGCGACGCTCACGAGATTTTGTTCGGCGATGTAGCCCTGAAAAAAACGATCGGGAAACGCATCACCCATGATTTCTGAGAAAGTGGAATTTTTCACGTCGCCGCTGAGCGCCACGACGTGCGGATTCACCGCGGCGAGCCGCTTGAGCGCATAGCCATAAGCCTCGCGCGTGGCCACGTCTTTCCCCGCGGGATAATCGAGAGGCGCCGGCGCGGGAAAATCGGGAGGCTTAGGGAGGTTGCGCCGTTCGTAAGAGACTCCTGGATCGGGCGGGATCTGCGGCGAGAAGCCAATCTCCTTTAGCGCGTTCGCGACTTGGTCTTTGGGAATCGGTTTTCCGTGCCAGCCGTCTTTTCCGGCGACAAGGCTGAACCCGTGGCCCTTGATGGTGCGGGCGACAATCGCTTGCGGCTTGTCCTTCTCTGTGCGCACGCGGTCGAGCGCCGCGAGGATGGCCGCCACGTCGTGTCCATCGACGACTTCAACGTGCCAGCCATTCGATTCGAATTTGTGGCGATAGACTTCGCAGTCGTGCCGATACATGGTGTGCTCGCTCTGCCCGAGAGCGTTGACGTCGGCGAGCGCGGTCAAATTGCTGAGCCGGTAGTGCCCCGCAAATTCCGCCGCTTCCCAGATTTGGCCCTCGGCCATTTCGCCATCGCCCAGCAGCGCGTACACGCGCGTGGGAGATTTGTCGAGCCTGGCGCCGAGCGCGAGGCCCGCAGCAACGCTCAATCCCTGTCCGAGCGAGCCGGTGGCTGCATCGACGCCCGGAACACGCGGTGTGGGATGCCCCTCAAGCTCGCTCGAAAATTGCCGCAGCGTCAGTAAGCGCGAAACGGGAAAAGTTCCCGCCTCTGCCAACGCGGCGTAAAGCACGGGAGCAGCATGTCCCTTCGATAAAACAAAGCGATCGCCATCAGGAGAATTCGGATTCTTCGGATCCCATTTCATCGCGTAAAAGAATGTGGCCGCGACCAGCTCGGCAGCGGACATGCACGACGTGGGATGGCCGGAGCCTGCCGCCGTGGTGGACAAAATCGAGTACGCGGAGAGATGACGGGCCTTTTCGCGAATGGATTCGATTGTTGCAGCAGGAATCGGCTGAAAAGTTGCGGTGGTCATCTTCTCTCCTCACTCGGCATTACCGAGACGATTGAGTTTACCCTGATGGCGGACGGCTGTTAAGAGTGCGCATCACAAACGAACGGGTCCGTTCAGGGTTCTGTTCCTGTTCCGAATTTCACGCGATGAGCCTCCGGCCCGGGCAAAATCACGATTGTGCCTACGAGCAAGACCACGACGGCGAAAAGCGCCATCGCGCGGCTGTAAGGCATGTGCCGGCTCATCACCGCTTCGAGATACGGGCCGGAAGCTGCAAAGAATACGCCAACCTGATACGCGAATCCTGGGAAAAATCCGCGAAGTTCGTCCGGTGAAAGTTCATTGATGTGCGCGGGAATCACGCCCCACGCGCCCTGCACCATGAATTGCATGCAGAACGCGCCAACCATCAGCGTCGCGAGGCTCGGCGCAAACACCCAGAGCGGTATCATCAGAACTCCCGCGAGCAGGGCGAAGGACATGGCGCGGCGGCGTCCGAAATGGTCGGAAAAAAGTCCCACGCAGACGCCGCCGGCGATTGCGCCGAGCATCGAAAGGATCGTCACCAGGGCCACAATACGCGGCGAGAATCCGCGCTGCTGCTGCAAAAATGTAGGGTACATATCTTGCGTGCCGTGGGAAATGAAGTTCACCATAGTCATCAGCAGGACAAGATACCCGAAGCGCGGAAGATTCTCGCCGACCTTGCGAAAATATTCCTGCCAGTCGTGATGCCGTGCTGCGGTCGCCCTCCAGACTTCGCTCTCTTTCACTTTGGCGCGAATGAAGAGCACGAGCAAAGCGGGCAATCCCCCTATAAAAAACATGGGGCGCCAGCCCCAGTGCGGAAAGACAGTCCAGTAGGCTGCGGCGGCGAGCAAGTATCCGAGCGCGTAGCCCTCCTGCAAAAAGCCTGAAAGAATTCCGCGCCAGCGCGCCGGGACGGATTCCATCGCGAGAGAGGCGCCCACTCCCCATTCGCCGCCCATGCCGATGCCGTAAAGCAATCGCAGCACAAGAAAGACTTTGAAGTTCGGCGCAAGGCCTGAAAGAACCTCGACCGCGGCATAGAAAAGAATATCGAGCATCAGCGGGAGCCGCCGGCCGTAACGGTCCGCGAGCAAACCGAAGAAAAACGCACCCAGCGGACGCGTGGCGAGGCTTGCTGTCAGGCAGAGCGCGATCTTCGGGATGGATTGGTGAAAATCCGCAGCGACTGGAGCAAGAACAAACGTCAGAATAAAAAAATCGAAAGCATCAAGTGTCCAGCCGAAAAATCCGGCGAGCAAAGCGTTGCGCTGGTTCGCGCGCTCGGCCGCATCTGGAATTTTTGGTGGATCCTCCACGGCTCGCGCATCTTAAGCCAGGCGCACGGCCGATGCAATTTTCGCGACCGGACTCGCGTGATGGCAGCGACGACGCTGCCACCTAGTTGGCAGAACTCACGAGCAGCGAAGCGACTTAGTGTGAAAGACATTTTGGCGGTTGACGTTTCCAAAGGGAATTAGGAGACTATCTGCCTGCGCCCGGCCCGGGAGTGCCGGCCCGGTTCCAAGTCCCTCGAACCGGCCAGCAATCCAAATGTAGCGAGCCCGCCGGATTACGCGAAGGGGACGTCATAATGACCAACGAAATTATCGGAGAACTTCACGCGCCGCCGCGGTTGATGCTGACGCCGGGACCATCGAACGTCGAGCCGCGCGTCTATCGTGCGTTGGCTACGCCGCTGGTGGGGCACCTCGACCCATGGTTCACGGGGACGATGGAGGACGTGCAGGTGCTGCTGCGTCAGGTTTTCCGCACGCAAAACCGCACGACGTTTCCCATTTCCGCGTCAGGCTCGGGCGGGATCGAAGCCGCAGTGACGAATCCCGTCGAAGCGGGCGACGAGTGCATCGTTTGCGTCAATGGAGTTTTCTCCGAGCGCATGGCTCTCATCGCGGAAAGGACTCCCGCGAAAGTGATTCGCGTGGATGCTCCCTATGGAAAGGCAGTGGACCCGGAAGACGTTCGCCGCGCCGGCAAGGGACGTAAGATCAAATTCGTCGGGCTGGCGCACGGCGAAAGCTCCACGGCCGTGGCTTCGCGGCTGGCCGATTTTCGCAAGGTGGCTGACGAATTGGGAGCCTTGCTGGTTGTGGACTCGGTTTCGACTTTGGGGGGCATGCCCGTGGAGGTGGACGGCACGCCCATCGATATTTGTTTCAGCGGATCGCAAAAGGCCATCAGTTGCCCTCCGGGGCTTGCGCCCATCTCCGTCAGTCCTCGCGCCGAGGAAGTCCTGCGGGCGCGCAAATCCAAGGTGCAGAGCTGGTATTTCGATCTCACAACGACGATGAATTACTGGGGCAAGGAGCGCACATACCACCACACCGCTCCCATCTCGCTGATATTTGCGCTGCGCGAGGCGCTGCGCATCGTGCTCGAGGAAGGCCTGGAAGCACGCTGGGAACGGCACCGGCAGAATCAAGAGGCGCTTCTCGCGGGTCTCGAAGCCATGGGCCTGGAACTCTTCGTCCCGAATCCCGCGGACCGCATGATTACTGTCACCGGCATTCACGTCCCGGCGGGAGTCAGTGACGCCACGCTGCGCCAGCAACTCCTCGATGAGTTCAACATCGAAATTGCCGGCGGCTTCGGCCCGCTGAAGGGAAAATTATGGCGCGTGGGATTGATGGGCTACGGAAGTCAGCGCAATAACGTCCTGCTTTTCCTTGCGGCGCTCGAGAAAGCGCTTCTGGACCAGGGATTTCGCCTTCCTGCAGGAGCCGGCGTGGCCGCCGCGATTCGCAACTACGTCAACGCGCAGGCCGTCGCCGCGGGGGGCCGGAAATAAGTTCGAAAAATTCGGTGAATCTATGACGGCGGAAACAACTCCGCGAACCATCCGGAACGTCGGCACGATGAGCGATTTCATCGGCGCGTTTGATGTGGCTTCGAAAGTCACCGATCACGTTTATCACTGCCGGTTTTCGCACATGTGGAATGGCATCGCCACTCGCCATGCCGACACCGTGGATACGAAATTTTTCCTGGATGGGCGCGGCGTGGTGCTGGGACTGGCGCACACCGCATTCATCGAGTTCCGCGAAAAGCACGGCCGCGAGCTCACCGACCGCGAAGCCAGCTTTGTCGCCGCTGAATACCTTCGCGAGCGCCTGGAGCAGGAAGACGAGCATTCGCTCTACGACGTCACGCACGCGGACGTGCTGCGGCTCCTCGAGAAACTGGGCGTCCGCTAGACCTCACGCGTCGGAGAGAGATTCATCGAGCGGCGGCGGCTCATCCAATTCACCCGCTTCGAATATCGCGCCGCATTCGAGACATTCGAAGTACTTCTCAAACTCATCTTGAGCGACGAGCTTCGTTCGCGGATGCTTGCAGGCAGCGGGGTCGGGCATCACATTCCGTCCTGACTGTTTCGGGGATTATACAACTTTAGGGCGTTTTCGGAACAGGGTTGACAACCATGACTTTTCCAACTATCTCTCTCTCGACTTCGGTGCGAACCACGCGAAGCGAGGAATGATTTGACCACGGAAACGGGCTTCGAGAAGCGACTGGGGACGGCACTTTTTTACGGCGTGGTGGCGCTTCTGGCCTATCTCGTGTATCTCATTTTCGAGCCGTTTCTGGTGCCTCTGTGCTGGGCGGCCGTGCTGGTGGTCTGTTTTTATCCAGTCTTCGGGAAATTGCGGCGCCGCTGGGGGAAGACGCGCGCTGCTGCCGCTTGCACTCTGGGCGTAACGATTTTGCTGATCGTTCCCGCGCTGCTGCTCATGATTGAGTTCGTGCGCCAGGGAATCAACGCGGCTGGAGCGGTGCAGCAGATTCTTTCGAGCGGCCACTTCGAACGCATCAATCGATATTGGGGGTGGGTGGCCGCCCACGCTCCCGCTGGCAGCACGGAAAACCTTGCCGCCATCGGCAAGCAAGACGCAGAAAGAGTTGCCAGCGCTCTCGCGACGGAGCTTGGGACAGTGCTGCGCAACGTTGCGCGATTTCTCTTCGACCTGGTCGTCACGCTTCTGGCGATGTTCTATCTTTTCCGCGATGGCGACTCTGTCCTGCGCATACTGCGCAGCGTATTGCCGTTCGAGGAGGAGCACCGCGACCGCGTGCTCGGCGAAGCGCGCGATTTGATTCACGCCAGCGTAATCTCGAGCCTTGCCGCCGCTGCCGTGCACGGCATCGTTGGCGGCGCGGCCTTCGCCTTAGTGGGAATCGGAGCGGCGGTTTTCTGGGGCGTGGTGATGGCCTTCTGCTCGCTCTTACCCATCGTGGGGTCCGGGATCGTGTGGGTACCCGCGGCGGTCATCTTGATTTTGCAAGGGCGCTGGGGAGCAGGGATTTTCGTCCTCGTGCTCTGCGGCGGTGTCGTCGCGCTGACGGACAGTATTGTGAGACCCTGGCTGATCAGCGGCCGGGCAAAGCTAAGTGGCCTGCTCGTTTTTGTCAGCGTGCTCGGGGGAATTGTGGTTTTCGGTGTGCTGGGCGTCGTTCTTGGCCCCATTGTTGTAGCAACCGCAGCGAGCATTCTGGACATTTACTCGCAGCAGGAGAGGACTTCACTTCCGCGCCACATCCCGGGCAAACCGGCTGGGAAGTAATCTGACACCGTGCTAGAGTAACGCGCTCCGACGGCTCTTATGGACCTGAAACCAGCAACGCCGATTTCGAGCCTTCCGCCCGGCAAGCTTCGCTGGCATTGCGACCCGGCGTCTGTTCCCTGTGAGACGACCGCCGACGTGGCGCCCCTCGAAGCCGAAGTAGGACAGGACCGTGCCCTGCGGGCCCTGCGCATGGGCGTAGAGCTTTCCGCTCCCGGCTACAACATTTTCGTTTGTGGGCTGACCGGCGGAAGTCGCGGCGGCATGATCGTGCGCATGATCGAGGAAATGCGCCTGCGCGTCGAGCCGGCCCCGGATCGCTGCTACGTTAACAATTTCAAGAACACCGACCGCCCGCGCCTGCTGACTCTGACGCGAGGCCAGGCACTCGGTTTCAAGAAGGAAATGCACTCCGGCATCGAATTCCTCCGCCGGAGAATTCCGCAGCTCTTCGAGGGCGATCCTTTCCAGAGGCAGAAGGCGCGCATCGTCGAGCGCTATACCGTGCGCGAGAAAGAATTGATGGATGATTTTACCCAGCGGATTTCCCGCGAACAGTTCGCGCTAGGAAGAATGCAGGTCGGCGCCGTCGCTTTGCCGGAGATTTTTCCCGTGCTCGACGGCCAGATGGTGCCCATCGAGGAAATTCCGAAACTCGTCCAGGAAGGAAAATTGGAAGCGGTCGGTGCCGAGGAACTCGAGCGCAAATACGATCAGTTCCGGCAAGAGTTCACCGTGGTCTATCGCAAAACGCTTTCTCTTTCGCGCGAGCTAAACAGCGAACTGGGTTACCTAGAGCAGGAAGCCGCTTCTGTATTGGTGGACGGCGTCATCGAGGAATTGAAGGAGAGATACAACTCGCCCCTGGTGGCCGATTATCTTGAAGAGGTGCGCCTGCACATCCTCGATAACCTCGATCCGTTCAAGGAGCGCGAGGGCGAAGAAGAATCCCCGGAGGGCAGCCCCATTCCGCGCATGGAGCGCACCGAACGCGATCCCTTCCGTGTGTACGAAGTCAACGTGATTCTCGCTCATGGCGAAGACGAAACCTGCCCCATCATTTTCGAAACGGCGCCTTCTTATGCGAATCTTTTCGGCACGATTCATCGCACCTACGACACGCGCGGCGGCTGGAACTCCGATTTCATGGATTTGCGCGGCGGCTCGATACTCCGCGCCGACGGCGGATACCTGCTCATGTACGCGCTCGATGCGCTCAGCGAGCCGGGTGTCTGGCGCACCCTGAAACGCACTCTCAATCACGCCAAGCTCGAAATTCAGCCCGTGGATTTTTTCTTCCCGTTCAGTTCGCCGGCGCTCAAACCCGAGCCCATCGACATCAACGTAAAAATCATCCTCATCGGCAACCGCGAGATGTACGAACTTCTGTACGACTACGAGGATGACTTCAAAAAGATCTTCAAAGTGCGCGTCGAATTCGACGAGGAAACTCCCTGGGGCGACGCCGTGATCCACAACTACGTGGGACGCCTGCGCAAGTTGTGCGACGACGAAGGCCTCAGCCCCTTTGACCGCTCGGCCGTCGCGGCGCTCATGGAGCAGGCCACCCGCATTTCCGGGCGCCGCGGAAAAGTCACCGCGCGATTTTCCGACGTCGCCGACGTGGCTCGCGAATCCGGCTACCTCGCGCGGCAAGAAAACCAATCGCCGGTCACCGCGGCCCACGTCCTGAAGGCTCTGGCAGCCAAAGTCGAGCGGCACAACCTAGTCGAAACGAAAATCCGCGAAATGATCGAGCAGGGCGTTCTGCTCATCGATACCGAAGGCGAGCGCGTTGGCCAGCTCAACGGCCTGAGCGTGCTAGAAATTGGCGGCTACGCTTTCGGCAAGCCCGCGCGCATCACCGCCTCCGTGGCGCTGGGCAAAGCCGGAATCATCAACATCGAGCGCGAATCCAATTTGAGCGGCCGCATCCACGACAAGGGAATGCAAATCATCGCGGGGTATTTGCGGAGGATGTTCGCGCAGGATAAGCCGCTCTCTCTTGCCGCCAGCGTTTGTTTCGAGCAATCCTATTCCGGCGTGGATGGCGATAGCGCCAGCTCGACGGAAATCTACGCGCTGCTTTCCGCGCTTTCCGGCCTCCCCGTTCGCCAGGATATCGCCGTTACAGGCTCGGTCAACCAGCAGGGCGACATCCAGCCCATCGGCGGAGTAAATCAAAAAATCGAAGGCTTCTTCGATATTTGCCGCATCAAAGGCCTCACCGGAAAACAGGGCACGCTGATCCCGCGCGAAAATGTCGAGGACCTCATGCTGCGCGAAGACGTGATTGCCGCCGTCACCGAGGGCAAATTTCACATCTATCCCGTCGCGAGCATCGAAGAAGGAATTGAACTTCTCAGCGGCATCCGCGCCGGCGCGCGCGATGCTTCAGGAAAATTCGAGGAGGGTACCGTCTTTGCGCGCGCGGATCAGCGCCTGCGCGAAATGGCAACCACACTTAAGGAATTCAATTGACGCGCTCCTACCGCTCTTCCCTCACCCCGCCGATGATCAGATGAATCGGCACTGCGTAATCAATCGCTAGTTTTCCTCCGCTCCAGCGGCTTCCCAGCACACTATAATCCCGGCGATCAATTACGAAATTCGTCTCAAATCCCGCAAACTCTCCGATTCCGGGCATCGCGCGCACGCCGATTATGTGCACCGGAATCGTGATCCGGTGCGTCACTCCGCGAATCGTTAAGTCACCCATCACATTGAGTGTGTCCTTCCCGGCTGCGGTCACAGCCACGCTGCGGAAAGTAAGTGTGGGGTAGCGCGCCACGTCGAAAAAATCATCTGAGCGCAGCACTCCGTCGCGCGCGGAGTTCCGCGTGTCGAGGCTCGCGGCCTGCACGATGACGTCAATCGCGCTCGCCGCCGGATTCGCGGCATCGTAAGTCAGCGTCCCGCTGAACTCCTGAAAAATTCCTTCTTCCTTGAAAACCATCCATTTCGTGGCTGTAAACGAAAGCGTCGTGTACGTCTTGCTGATGCGGTAGGTCTTCGCTTGCGATTTCGGCGCTGCCGCGATTGCGACTGAGTGGAAAGCCGCCAGCAAAAGTACGCCAACGATACGCGCGCGGTTTATTTTCATGATTCTCCTCTCCGATTCATTTGCTGAACAAAATCGTTAATGTGCCGGCGGAGTTGTTCGACACCACGATGTCATCCTTGCCGTCGCCATCGAGGTCGCCGACGGCGAGGCCTGACCATCCGGTCTGCACGTCGCGGCTGGAAATGCGGAATGTGCCGTCTTTCGTCCCCAGCATTAGAATTATTTTGTCGTTTTGTCCGCAGGAGACGACGATATCGCGCAGTCCATCTCCACTGATGTCGCCCGTCGCCACGCGATCCGGCCCCTTGCACCCGGCGAGAGAAAAGGGTGAGCCGCGCATCGTCGTAAATCCGCCCTTGCCGTCACCCAGCAGGACAGTGACGCCGAGCTGCTTCGGATCCTGGATATCGCGGTCGTATGGAATAACCACCAGGTCGAGGTTCCCGTCTCCATTCAAGTCATCGATAGCCACGCCCCACGGAAAAACCCCGGCGAAAAACGGCGAACCGGGCGCTTCGTGGAATCCGCCTTTGCCGTCGCCGAGCAAGATGGTGACGGCATTGATGTCCAGGTCGGTCGTAACTACGTCGGGTTTTCCGTCTTTATTGAAATCGGCGGAGCGCAGGCGCTGATACGGACGCTTGCCGGTGGAAAAAGTCTTTCCGGGCAGAATCAGGTTGCCGTGGCCATCGCCGGGGATGAGCAGTATTTGATCGTGCCCCCAGCTGTCGGTGACTGCCGCGAGCTTGCCATCGCCCATGAAATCCGCTACCGCCACGCCGTGAACGTGCGGGTAGGACTGCGTCGCGAAAGGAGAATTTGGCGAAGGTTTGAAGCCGCCCTTCCCGTCGCCGAGAAGAATGGTCAGGTACGGTGTTCCGGTATTTGCAATCACCAGGTCGGGATTCCCATCGCCATTCATATCCGCAACTGCTATGTCGTTCGGACCCTTCCCGCACGCGAATGGAGAGCCGGGCGCGGGCGTGAAGTGCCCCTTTCCGTCACCGAGCAGCACGCTGATCGTTTCATCGCCCGTGTTGGCGACGATGATGTCCGGCTTGCCGTCGTGATTTACGTCCGCGATGGCGATTGACCCGGGCCCTTTGCCAACGGGTATCACCATCTGACGGAACTCAGGTGCGTTCGACTGCGCTGCGGGAGCACCTCCGCCGAAGCATGCCGTCATAATTCCCAGCGCCAAGATGAGGGTTGCCGTCTTCATGGGCTTGCGCCGATTCTCCGACTACACAGGTAAAGACGCGGTGCAACGTTGAAGTGTTAACAGCTGGATGCCGAGGAGCAGCGGCATCAGGTGAAGAAATGCGGAAGCCTTACTCAACGATTCGCGGAATTTTCTTCGTGCCCTTCTTCACGTGTCCAATTCCAAGAGCGTCCCACCACGGATCGAGCGTCCGCGGATCAAGATCTATGGCGCCCGCGCGCGACGCTCCCGCTGGCGGAGGCGCCAATTTAACTAGGCGGTCGTAGATGCGTCCCCGCTCGTCGGGTTCCACGCGCTTGAAAAGATTCAGCAGCGTAAATGCATCTCGCGGCCGGGCTTCCTCTAAAATTGTAGAGAGGGCTTCGGCGCGTGCGCGCGTACCTTCCGTGTTGAAATTTAAAGTCGCGAGCGCCTCGCGGAAACGCGCGGAGGCGTCCGCGGAATAGGGTGCTCCGGGCCCAATTCCCGGCCGCGTTTCCGCCATTGCCCCTGCAGGAACCATGGACTGATTCCAGCCATGCTGGAATTGCACCCAGCCGGAAGTGACTTCGATCATTCCCGTCCCATCCGGATTTGCATGCAGCGTGTACGCGCAACCCATGTCCAGCGCATAGGCCGAGGACATGTAAGTGAGAAACACCTGTGGCGGCGCGTTGATTTCCGCATGAATCGTGCCGTAAGCGAGCCGCAGTTGCTCCGCGGAGCTGCTTGCCTTGACCAGCGAAACCCGCGTGCCCGGTTTCACCTCGACATCGCCATATCCGTCCACCGCCAGAGTGGCTCGTCCTGATTCTCTGGTTTCCAGCCAATCGCCCGGACGAATCCGGCTTCCCGTCGTGACGACCTTTCCTGCGACGCTCACGTCCCCGGACACACTCGTGAGCAGCCATCCTGGAGGGGATGGATAAAATCGCAGCGCCAGCCAAAAAATCAGGCATGCCGTCGCTGTCACGGGAACGAGCCACACAAGCCACGCGCGGCGTTTCGGCGCAATCTCCGCGGCCGGAATATTCTCAAAGTCCATCGCGCGGCCGCTGTGCCCAAATCGTCCCAGCAGATTTTCCAGCCGCGCGATTTCCCGGTCGGGCGTGCCGGAGCGATCCCAGAGGTAATCGTCATTCATGTTCGAGCGCCTCGCCTTCTTCCCCTTGCAATGTTTCGCGCAGCAGCTTCATCCCGCGATGCAGATTGACGCGCACCGAGCCGTGCGTGAGCCCCGTTCGCGCCGCGATTTCTGGCCCGGTCAATCCCTCTACCAGCCGCAGCACCAGCGTTTCGCGGTACGCTTCCGGCAGCGCCTGAATGGCTGCCAGGGCTTCGCGTGCTGCCGAGTCTTCCATTTCCCGCGCGCCCGCATTTTCATTGAGTTCTTCCGCCGGACGTGAGCGGCGATGGAAATCGCTGGCGCGATGCCGCGCAATTTGCATGAGCCAGCCGCCGAATGCCGCCGGTTCGCGCAAAGCGCGGATCTTGCGCAGCGCGCGTAGAAAAACGTCGTGCAGCAGATCGTCCACCTCCGGATAGGGAACTCGTGCGAGGAGAACGCCATGGACGGCGCGTGCGTAGCGTTCGTAAAGCTGCCCAAACGCCGCGCGGTCGCCCGATTGCGCCGCGGTCACCAGCCCTTCATCCATGGAGAATTCGTCCGCCACCGGCCTCGCCGCTACTGCAGCCTCTCTCCGTTCGAGCCGCCTTTCAAGAGCTACACCCATGCCGCGCACGCTTCCGCATGCTAAGACGCGGATCCGCCGCTCGATGTTAACAAAGGGAGCTTTGCTATTCTGCGATGAGGATGTTTCGCGTGCGGTTTACCTGATGACGGTCTCGAAGTACACGCCGTTCGAGTCCTTCCAGCATCCGCTCGTTTCGATGTGCAGATACTCGGCGAAAATGGCGGGGTCGAGCTGGCGCAGCGCGTCCGATAGCCCCTGCGCGTCGTGGTCGCCCGACTCCGCTTTGGTGGCATTTTCCTTCCGCGCTTCTTCTACCAGTTTGCTCCACGGGACGTTGGTCATATCTGTGAACTGAAAACCGGAAAGTTCGCCGGGCAGCAGGCCGCGCGCATCCAGAAAATTCGGATTCGTCGCCAGGCCGCCGGTTGGGGGAACTCCCTTGCCGAGCCGTTCCGCCGCTTCGCGCAGCGTTTTTTCGTCTTGGGCGACCAGCAGCATGTTCGGCGCAATGGCCACGAATGCAGCGCTCGGCGCGGATGCCTCAACACCAACCTGCGTTGGCGGATCGGAACTCCCTTCCCCTCCCTGCGCATTCGCCGAGATGCTCATAAATTTTGTGGTCCCGCTGGAAGGCAATGCATGGAGCCGCCCGGGCAGCGCCGTTTCGAAGGCCTTGTTGACTTTTTCCGGATCCTCGATCGTCACCGCCACCAGCAAGTTATTTTTGTTGTCGAAGCTGCCTTTGGAAATGAATGCGAATTCGCCGGTGAAAAGTTCCAGCGCCTCATCGAGCGTCATCCCCAGCGCGACGCCGGCAAACGCTTCGCCCATGTTCATCTTGGCGAAATCTTCTTCGGAAAGGCTCGCTTGCAGCCCTGCCTTCACCGTCTGATAGAAGCTCGAAAGATTCAGCCGCCAGACGTTGTAGGAGCTTCCGGGGCCTGCGAGAGGCAAGGTCACAAACGACGGCACGCCCGCGCCAACGGCGTCAAATAGTCCGCCCGCGGCGGTATCCCCCAGCACGCCGAATTTCAAACGCGTATCGTTGGAATTGAATTGCACGCTCCCGCCGAATGCCCGGATGTGGTCCGCCTTCATCGCGCGCATGAATTTATCGTTCTGGAAACTGTTCCCTTGCTTCGGAGCCATTTCCTTCAAGTCCGGCATCGCCGCATAAAATTCCAGCACCCCTCCGCCCTGGTTCATGGCGTGGCCGACCGCGCGGTATCCGGGAGAATCGAGGAGCGATTCCTTCGGCGCTTCGGTCGCGCCAAATCGCGCAATCAGCGTCTTCATTACGCCAAGATCCTCGCAACTCACCACGTAGTGCGAAACCAACGCATCGTAGCTGGCCTTGCCGTCTTTCGTTCTCTTCGTGACTGAGACAGAGCCCACCTGAAAGTGTTCCGGCATCGCACCGTCGGGTGCGGCTGCCTTTTCCCTTGCAATTATTTTCCCAATCACGTCTTGCTTGCCGGAAACATCGAACACGATGAAAGTCACAGACTGTTTTTCAGACCCATCGTGCGAGGCTCCCGCCTCTTTGCTCGCGGGGAGATCAATCGAGCCGATGGCTCCGGAGTTCTCCCGCACCACAGTCAACAGCGTGTCCATGTCTTCCTTGGAGAGATTCACCTCTTTCGAATTCTTCTCAAACGATTCCGAAAACTGTGACGAAATATAGTGCATCAGCGGCGCTGCCGAGGGTTCTCCCATGAGACGCAGCAGCGGATTCGATCGCGAAACGGATTCCAGCGATTTTGTGCCGTGCCACAGCACCAGGAATTTCGTGTCTTTCGGGAGCCGTTCGACGATCGGAGAATTCTGCGCGAACGCCGGCGCGGCAAAAATCAGCAGCGCGGCCGCAATCGCGGCGCGTCGAAACCAGATTCGGGCCCTCATAGCTTCCTCAATTGCTCGGCGATTGCACCGGAGCGGGGGACGTGTCTTTCGGCGTGCTCAGATAACCCTTGGCGTGATCCTTGGTGACCCCGAAGACCACGATTTCGTACGGCACTCGCGCGCCGCCGACGTAAAACTGCACCGGCTCGCCGACCGTCTTATCCTTTTTCTCGATGGTCTTGTCGTCCGCAATCACGTTCATGGTGTACCGAAAATGTTTGGTATCCGTTTTCTTGAGCTGCACCATGATGGGCCCGATTTTTTGCGGGCTTTTCGTCTTGCCCAGGTCGAATTCGAAATAATTCCGCTGGCCAAGCCGCTTCAGCTCTTCAACGTCGTCATGGTTACGCGCAATCAAGCCGCTTTGCACGCCCAGGTCGCCCATAGCGCGCTGCAGTTGTCCTTTGGTGGTTTCCAGGTCTTTTTTCGTCGCCTCGACGTCGGACTTGGTTCCCGCCAGATCCGTGGACACTTCGCCGATCTTGGACGTGGTTTCCTGCTGCACTTGCCCGATTTGCGAGGTCAGCCGCGCATCGCTCGTTTGCTGATCCTTGCGGTACTGCTGCGCGATGCTGCGCGCGCGAGCCACTTCGTCTTGTGTCAGGTTAAGTTTTTGCGTGCTCACTTCAAGCTCGCCCTTCAAATCGGCGATGCGCGAATTCGTTCTTTCGATTTCCTGCTGCAGCGCCGTAGTCTGCTTGGCGGATTTGTCCGCCGCGTCGCGCATGTCCTGGCGCTGGGAGTGGTCGGCATAGAGAAGGTAGCCGACCAGCACAAACGCCAGCACGAACGCGATGATCACCCAGCGTGGCAGCGCGCCGTCCGTGTGCCCGGAACTTCCCTGCGCGGGTGTGAGTGGAGCTGTACTCATCGAACCTCCTCGAACCACTTCCGGCAACCGCCGGTCAAGAATGAAAGGATTATCGCCGACGTGCGCTGAGAAGTCTATCTCCGCCGCGCGCGGTTTCGTGGCCAGCAAGCTTCGACCGTCGTCGTCAATCCGCCGCGCGGAGTGAACTCGCCTATGACGCGGCAGCGCACCGGTTTTGCCGCCGCGACAATGTCGCGCAAGATCCGGTTCACGGCGTTCTCATAAAAAATTCCCAGGTTGCGGTACGCGAGCAAATACATTTTGAGCGCCTTCAGTTCCAGGCAATGCTTCGCCGGCTCGTACTGGATCGTGAGCGCGCCGTAATCCGGCAGCCCCGTCTTCGGACACACCGAAGTGTATTCCGGAAATCGAATCGTAATTTCGTATCCGGGAAACTGGTTCGGCCAGAGTTCGAGCTTCGGCAATTTTTTCTCGATGCCCGCTCGCGCGTGTTCCGCCGTGTAATTCGCCATGCGCTTCTCCGAGCGATCATTGTACACGCAACCGAACCGTTATCCCGTCGCGCCAAATCCGATTGCAATCCATTCCGCGCGGTCGTATCCTTGCGCAAGTTTGGTGCCTGAGGGGAACGTGATTTGTCCCGTGTGTCAGAGTGAAGTCTGCCGCCGCTCTCGGCGCCACGGCGCGCTGGATATTCTGATCTCCGCCGCCGGATTGCGCCCCTGGAGATGCCGCGCTTGCGAGGAGCGCTTCTATGCCTGGCGCGTGCCGGTCCGCTACGCGAGGTTCGCGCACTGCCCGCAGTGCGGCAATCTTGATTTGCAGCGCATCGCTCGCGACCGCGTCAATGAAGGCAAGCTCCGCTGGGTCCAGCGATTTCTCGGCGTCCCTGCGTTTCGCTGCGATCCCTGCCGTTGGAAGTTTTTTTCTGTGCGGATCTACCGCCGCATTCTTCCCGTGCCCGCCGAGCTGAAGCAGGATTCCGAAGGCCGCCTATCCCAACACCACGGAGCCGCTTGAAATTCGCCGCGCTCGCGGCGTCTCCGCGCTGCCTCTTCCCTTTCCGATTCCTTGACGCGCCGCGCCCTCCTCGTTATAAAATTGATGCCGCGGCGATTTCTCTCTGCCGCATTTCTGTCGCTCTCCATGGCGGTATCGTCTAGGGGTTAGGACGCCAGATTCTCAATCTGGTAACCCGGGTTCGATTCCCGGTACCGCTACCATTTTTTCCTGCCCGTCGCATTCAGTCAGTCCCCGCGGTTCAATCTCTCGCCGCCGCGCCGTCGAGCCATCGCCCGCCCCGCGCCGAAATCAAACGCTACAACGGTAAGTTTAGCCTCGACTCTTGACTCTAGAGTACAAGTCTTGGCATGTTACCTGTGGCTCAAAAACGCCTAATTCACGTTTATACATGTCAAGACGTAAGACGAGACATCGGACTGGCTTGGGACGGATCGAGCGAATCCCGTATCATGACGCATGGGTGGGATTCGTTTGCATCAAGTGCTCCCGACTCAATTGCATTCTAATCGGCTCGGCGTTGCTCGATCCACAGGCTGCATTCGAGACGGAGGCTTGGAAGTGTGCGGCGTGTACCTACGTGCATTGCCGAAACTCCGACTTACCATTCGAGAATTGGCCGCCGAAATACCGTAAACATATTTCATTGCCAGCGGAGCGATTTTGGATCGGGTTTTTCCGAATCGCAACAGAGCATCCGTCCTCGTACTGGAAGCAGTGCAACGTCTGCGGGCGCGTTCTCCCTTTTGAGGCGTTCAGCCGCCACGCCGCGTGGGGCGTTTTGGAGCGGCAGATGGAATGTCGCGGCTGCAAGGGCGCAATCAACGCCGTTCTTAATCCGCGGCGCACTCGGCAGCAGTTGCACGAGTCGGCCGTGCGCCGACGGGTCGCGGATTTGCTCTTGGAGGGCGAAAATAGGCCCGTCGACATTAGCCGACTGTTTCAACGGTTCGGCTCGAAATGCTTCAAGTGCGGCAAGCGCTTGTCCTTCAGCGCACACAACAAGTGGGATCTAGATCACATCCTGCCGTCGAAGTATCTGTACCCCCTCACCGTAGAGAACGCAGCGCTGTTGTGCGCGGGGTGTAACAACACAAAGCACGGCCGGTGGCCCAGTGACTTCTACACGAACAACCAGTTAATCAGCCTCAGCAAGTTGACTGGTGCCGACCTCAGTTTGCTGGCAAGTGCCAATCCCCTGGTGAATCCGGATATCGATGTGGATGAGTGCGTGTCCCGTTACCTAAAGGTTCGCGAAAGATCCAACTTGGCAAAACGGGTGAAGGAGCTCAAGAGACTTCTCGTGGACAACAAGCTCGTCCCACAACTGAGCACGCAAAATCGAAAGGCGTTAGGACTCAATTAAAGGCTAACGTAAGACGAGGAACTGATGAGCCGTCACTGTCCCTTTGTCGCGAATCCCATGTGACTCGCAGTGACCGACCTGCTCGACGTAAACATCCGCCGCCCGAAACCAGCGTGCAGCCACCTCGCCTAGGCGTTTCGCCATGTCACATTTCCTGCTCTTGCCGAGATGCAGGACGGTCACACCGCCCGGACGCAACCGTTCACGAGCCTGGCGGAAAATCGGTTCATAGACCTCGAAGCCTTTCTTCTGCCGCTCATCCACAAACGAAAGAGGTTCCGACTTGAATTCCGCAGCGTCCCAGCCACAAAACCACAGCCGCATCCAGTTCGCAAGATAGAAGCGTGTGCTGTCGAAAAAGGGCGGCGAAGTAATGATGGCATCAACTTGATCCACCTCTTGTGGCCACCATGCGGTGGCGTCCTGATGGAAAACGCGCCCTTCAGCAAAATCGGGCGGCCGATCGACTCTAAAGCTGCGACCAACTTTTTCCCGCAAATGCTCCATCAATGACCTGTATTCGGCAGGACCGGTCGGTGCAAACGGTGTGATCGGGTGCGACCGCCGACTTAAGGCGTAGGGACGATTGCCATGCAGAATGTGCAATAGAGAAGCCAGGAGCAAGGATCCGGACGCCGTTTTCGGTGGATTTTCCATGAAAAACTGACGCGCGAGTAATATCTCTCGAAACGTTCGCGCATCGAAATAGTCAGACAGCGGACCGTTGAACCGAATCCCACGCGCTGACGTTTTCGCTTCAGTGGTCGGCTGGTGCGCGCTCAGATAATTTCCAAGCGCACTCAGAAGATCTGCGCATTCTTCGGGCTTGGGCAAACCCAGTTTGGCGCGCGAGATCTGCAGCGCAGCCGGGCTGATCTCAAAGCTGAACGTTTTGATCCCCCGAAGCGCCGCTTCAAATGGAATCGTTCCGACGCCACCAAAAGGATCCAGCATCACTCCCTCGTGAGGGACAAACGTCTTCACCAGATAATGAGCAAGCGACGGCTTCATCTTTCCTTGGTACGAACAGAGAGAATGCAAAGGATGCCCCCAATTTCGCTTGGCGAAGTCACCCTGCTGATGTGGTAGGTCAGACTTAAATCTCTGCCACTCGGGCGCCCATGCCGACGACTGCGGCGCTTCCCAAGGCACGCTTGCTTTGGTGTTAGCGCAATCGAAAACTAGCAGCATTTGCCGCAACGGAAAACCGCCGCGCGAGAGCCGCTTCCTGAGCGTGACATGCCGGCGGAGCGCAAACCCCAACCTCTTCAGAATGCCGACCAGTATTACATCGGTACGCACATGGACATTGCCATACGACGAGTCGCCGATATCAATCACGACAGTCGCGCGTCTCGCAAGATGCTTGCGGATGGCCCCGAAAATCGCCTGCATTTCCGCAAAATAGCTAGCAACCATGCGCGGAATCCGCATGTCATAAGCGCACACCTCCAACTGCCGTACTGTTTCGCCACACTCGGCAATCATTTCGCAATTCGTCTTTGTTACAGTTACGTCATTAATGCCTGCCGTAATCGCCTTGAATCGAAAATCCGCCAAATCCCCCGAATTTCGCAAGCAGCGTAAAAACCACAGTTCGAGCTTCGTGTTTCGGAAGTAATTCGTCCCATTCAAATATGGCGGGCTTGTCACCACCGCATCTACCTCCAGCGGCTTAATTCGGTCCAGATGTCGGGCATCTTCGCAAACCAAGTGCGGGACATTGGGCAATCGGCGCAATTGCAATAAATCAGCGCTCATCGCTCTCAATCGCTCTGTGACCGCGCCGAGAAAATCAACCTGAAAGCGTCGAATTTCGTTTTCCGTCTTGTACCGCACATCACCCCGCCGAATCAATCGCGATCCCGGAACCAAAGAAGCCAGAACCGCCACCGTCAAAAACCGCGCCGCCATGGGATTCTCACACGCGAGGCGCTCGACAAACCCGCGCATAGTCAACACTTGTTCAAAGGTACGCGGGTCGAAAAACTTACTTTCCCCGAACGTCTGCTTGTAACCCAAGCGCAGTTCCTCATCGGGAGTCATCTCGCGCAACCGTGCGACAAGATTTTTGGTTAGCTGCCGTAGTTCCTCCGCTGCCTTCGTGCGGGCCGCGTCGCTCAGCCGCAGCGCGATGACCTTGGTCGCTGTCAAGTACTGAAGCAACGGATTAAGTTCGCAATAAAATGCCTCGCCGCCGAGCTGTGCTACCGTCAACGGAGTCGTACCCATCCCGGCAAACGGGTCGAGAACCCGTAAGGCGCCCGGCGCAAATTCCTGAATCACTTGTGCTACAAATTTCGGCGAGTAACCCTCTAAGTATGGATACCACTCGTGCAAAGGCTCGACATGACCGCCGCGATAGGTAGCTTGCACTGGATCAATTAACGGTCGCACTCGCTCCGGCACGCCTGGCAATAAGAAAAGCTGCTGATTTTCCTGATCCACAGCCGCCCAGGCACGCAGTCGACGCAAACAATAGGTGTTGACCCCAAGTCGCTCCATAGATGCTCCTACTTGGAGCGATTGATAAGAATCGTGCTCAATGACCTCCCGGATTTCATGGCTCGTCAAAGGCTTGATCGCGTTGAACAGCAACGAATCCTTCTCCCCGAACGCGAGTGTTAGGTTACGTTCCTTGGGAGAATCCCCGGGACAATCCGCAAAATAGACGCTTTTGTATCGTTGGGGCATCGTCACGAAGCGACTACCATATCATGGTAGTCAAACACAAGCCCTGTAATCGAGCGTTGCAGCGTCCAAAGGGAGCCAAAGATCCCATTTTAGTGAACCTGCTCTCTAACTTCATCCTTCCCTCCATCCGAGCCGAAGCCGAACGACATAAGAAATCCGTATGAGAAGCAAACCAATGCAGAGCAATTAGGCTGCCGTGAAGCCGGGATCACCTCTCCTGGAACTGTTGAATTCATGCTGCTAAGTGTTCCTGGTCCCGGTACTTGACTTCTGAGTTAAGCTATGTTATTATGATAGTTAGGCGCTGCGAACCGGGCGGTGCCGGAGAGGTAGAAGATCTTGAGCATGTCAAAGGGCGGGGCCAAGGCTCCGCCTTCGGAGTCTATACACGGGAGGCAATTTCTAATCGGGACACCCTCACGAATAGAAACACATGCAACTCATTGAAAACAAACAATCGGAGGTCGGTCTAATCGGGACAAATAAAATGTCTTGCGCAGTACAATTCGAGCGCGTTCCAAATCGGGAATGGCCCTCTCCAGTCACAAATCAATCGATACACGAAAATATTGATTGCATGATCAAACCACTCAAAATCAGCAACTTCCAAAAAATCAATCGATACAAAACAGTCATTTTCAAAACGGGTACTGGAACCAGCGCCCGCCGCGCGGCACATCGCCTCCGCGGAGAGGCGCGAAGCGCCGCGGCGGAGAGTTTGACTCGCGCTAGGCGGCTGAATATACTGCGGGGCGGAACGAAATGCGGGAGAGTGAATGGGAGTCATAGACAACCGGTTTGAGCGAAGTTACGTGCTCTCGACCGTGGACTACGTTTTCAACTGGGCGAGGAAGAGCGCGATCTGGCCGCTCACGTTCGGCCTCGCCTGCTGCGCGATCGAGATGATTGCTTCGACGACTTCGCGATTCGACATCGCGCGGTTCGGCGCGGAAGTCTTTCGGCCATCGCCGCGCCAGGCGGACTTGATGATCGTGGCCGGGACGGTGACACTCAAGATGGGGCCGGTGCTGAAGCGCGTGTGGGATCAGATGCCGGAGCCGAAATGGTGCATCTCCATGGGAGCGTGTTCGAGCGTCGGCGGCCCCTTCAACGTGTATTCCGTGCTGCAGGGCGTGGACAAGATTGTGCCGGTTGACGTGTACGTGATCGGGTGTCCGCCGCGGCCGGAAGGGCTTTTTTACGCGCTGCTGAAGCTCCAGGACAAAATTGACCAGATGTCGCTGGCCAAGAGACCGACCGAAGTGCGTTTGCGGCCGGAAATGGTGGAGGATTTCAAGCAGGGAGTGATGGTGGCGCAGACGCCTTCGCCGAGGTAAGCGGAAGGCAGAAATGAGCGAGGAGTCCCGGGATGGCGTGGATACGCGCGGCGAAGAAAGAGGAAGTCCCGGAAGGAACTATCCGCGAATTCCAGCTCAATGGCAAGACCGTAGCGGTGGCGAATGTTGGCGGTAACCTATTTGCAATCAACAATGTATGCCTCCATCGCGGCGGACCGCTGGGGCAAGGCGAGCTCAACGGAACTTGCGTGACCTGCCCGTGGCATGGCTGGCAGTACGACGTCACCACCGGGAAAGTCCTCGCCAACCCGGCCCTAGGCGTCGAGAAGTATGCCATCGAACTTCGCGGCGACGATATCTTCGTAGACGCCGGCTGAATCCGCGAGAAAAACACGCGCAAAAGATTCTTGGTTTTGGCTCTCCCCTTTCCGCGGCAGGGCGTGTATAGTGCGCCCGACAAATCGTCCCGATGACGCAGACGCACCCCCCATCCAAACCGCGCAGGTGGCTGCTGGCGGTGGATCCCCGTATCTATCACTGGGATACACTCTTCGTAAAAGGCAAAGAAATGTGGCGGCATGCCGGGAACAAACCCGGCACGCTGCGTACGCTGAAAATAATTCATCGGGGCGACCGCGTACTTTGCTACCACAGCAAGCCGGAACACGCGCTGTACGCGATCGCCGAAGTGACGCGGGATCCCTACCTCGACCCCAACGACCCCGAAGAGAAAAAACTGGTGATGGACCTGCGAGCGTTCGAGCGGCTGCCGCGGCAAGTTCCGCTCGACGAA
Organism: Candidatus Acidiferrales bacterium; assembly: GCA_050747245.1. Lineage (GTDB taxonomy): Bacteria > Acidobacteriota > Terriglobia > Acidiferrales > UBA7541 > JBOGNO01. Next base: position 69,137 of record JBOGNO010000011.1, on the reverse strand, counting down.
ATGCGCGAGGACAAAGCGCTGCGCAAGGTGAGGTTCCTCAAGAATACGCGCATGACGATTTGCGCGCTCACCGAAGAGGAATATCAGGAAATTCTGCGACTGGCGGGAATCGTGGCGCAGCCCGGAATGCCTCTGCCGTAAGCGGCCAGAAAATTCAGCGAGCATGGAATTAGTGAACGCAACGCCGCACGCCGAGCAACGCGAAAACTTGAAATTATCCGGGAGGAGAAAATGGAAAAGCGCTCGATGCGAATGATGATGGCGCTGGCGGCGCTCGTGGCGATGGCGCTGACGGTGACATTCGCGCAAAAGAAAACGCCCGCGAAAAAAGCGGATTTGCTCGCGGGAATTGCCACGGGCACGACGCGCGTCGTAGACATGAGCTACGCCATCAACGGGAAAATGCCCGCGTGGCCGGGAGACTCGCGCACATTCGAAGCGACAGCGAACGCGACGATCGAGAAAAACGGCTACTTCACGCGGAGTTTTTGGATGCTCGAGCACTATGGGACGCACATGGACGCGCCGGCGCATTTTCCTGGCAGCTCTGTCACGCTAGACCAATTGCCAGTGAATAATTTTTTTGGGCCGGCGGCGGTGATTGACGTGAGAGAAGAGGCCAACCAGAATTCGGATTACCGACTGGAAACGACGCGCGTAGAAAAATGGGAAGCGCTGCACGGGAGGATTCCGCGCGGCGCGATCGTTCTGCTACGGACGGGCTGGGCTTCGCGCTGGCCGGACGAGGCGCGTTACCGCAATATGGACGAAAAGGGAGTGATGCATTTTCCGGGATTCTCGGTGGCCGCGGCAAAACTGATCATGGAACGCGGGGCCAGCGGAATCGGGATCGACACGCTGAGCGTGGATTACGGGGCTTCACAAAATTTTGAAGTGCATCATGTGGACTTGCCTGCGGGGCTCTACAACTTGGAAAATCTTGCGAATCTCGACCAATTGCCTGAAACGGGAGCATTTTTGATCGCCGCGCCCATTAAGCTCGAAGGCGGGTCGGGCGGAGCGTGCCGAGTGTTTGCGCTGGTGTCGCAAAAATAAGCGCGAACGAAAACAGGTTCGAAACCTGCTCTGATATCGAAAGTGATTGGCGCTAGTTGGGTTTCCGCACGATGGCGCCGTTCTTCATGACGAAATTGATTTTGCGAAGTGACTCGATGTTTTCGAGCGGGCTCTGTGGCATGGCGATGATATCCGCGTAAAACCCCGTGGCAATGGCTCCGCGCTGTTTTTCGATTCGCAGCAGTGCGGCATCGTTGGTGGTCATGCACTTCAGAATTTCGGCGGGAGGGACACCAGCAGCGCGCCAGACGGCCAAGTAATCCCAGGTCATGTCGGCGCGAGTTTCGTCCGGGAGGTCCGTCACGGTGTCCGTTGCAAAACCCATCTTCACTCCGATTTTGTAGGCTCTCGAGAGGCGGTCGATGATTGCCTTGGAGATTTCTTTGGCCTGTGAGACTCCTCCCTTTTCGAAGTGGGCTTCCGGGAAATCCGTGCCCACGAGGAAAATGCCTTTTTCCTTCATCAGTTTCAACTGGGCGTCGGTCAGAAAAAATCCGTGCTCGATGGAATCTACGCCGCCGGCGATAACGTTGTCCGCGGCTTCACCGCCGAACACGTGCACGGCAACGGCGCGCCCGGCGTGGTGCGCTTCGTCCACGGCTGCGCGAATTTCCTCGAGTGAGTAGGGGTAAGGATTGTTGTCCGCGACGAGCTTGATGAGATCAGCACCGTAATAGATGTCTTCGCGAATGGCTTTGCGAATTTCTTCCGGGCTGTCGGCATCGTAGTATTCATAGTGCCAGAAGGGGCCCATTTCGGGCGGGATGCCAAATGTCTGGCCGCCGAACGGCGCGATGATTTTGCCGGCCGTGAGGATGGTCGGGCCGACAAACCAGCCGCGAGCAATAGCATTGCGCAAATCCACGGCCGCGAAATTGGCGTCATTGCCAACGTCGCGCACCGTGGTGATGCCTGCATTCAAAAGAATCTGTGCGGTGTGCAAGCCACGGAGCGATCGGAAGCCCGTGCCCTCCTGAAGATAATTATTGGTCTCATCGCGGAAATACTGGACACCAAAAGTTACGTGGGTATGCGCGTCCATGATGCCGGGCATTACCCATTCACTGGATAGATCCACAACCTGGGCGTCTTTGGGAATGGTGACATTGGGGCCTATTTCTGCGATCTTCTTGTCCTTCACCAGAATAATCTGATTCTTGGCGACTGTGCCGTTCGCGGGATCAATGACGTAGCCTGCGCGGATCGCAATGGTCTGTGCGCTCGCCGGAATCGAGGCCAGCAAAAAAACAATCAGAAGATGAAATCGCATGGATTCTCCTCCGCAAGGAAACTGGAAAACGCCAGACTGTAACACAGCAAAATCTGAAGCGCCGAGAAATTGCCGAACACAGAAATGGTGCGGGCCAGTGTGGTATCTTTTTCGGGAGAGAGATTCGTGCCCGAGTTGCCCGAAGTCGAGACGGTTTGCCGCAGCCTCAGACCCTTGCTCGCGGGACGGCGAATCTTGCGCGTCGAGATGGGCAAGACGGACTTCGTTGATAATCCCGGCGAGATTGCGGAGCTTGCGCCGGGATGCGCGATTGGAAGCGTCCAACGACACGGAAAATTTCTGGAGTTGATGCTGGAGCGCGCAGAGGCGAATCAGTCACCGCTGAGTCTCTTTGTTCACCTGGGAATGACGGGGCGACTCCGCGTTTGCGACAAAGAGGATGAGGTTGCGGCGCACACGCACATTGTTTTTGGGCTGAACGACGCGCGCGAGTTGCGGTACACGGACCCCCGGAGATTTGGGCGCATGGCGCTGGTGCGGAGAGCCGAGCGCGAAACGATTCTGGGAAAACTTGGCGCCGAGCCGCTCGAAATTACAAAAGCGGATTTCTGCGAGCGAATCGCGAAGCGCCGCGCGCGGATTAAGGCGCTGCTGCTGGATCAGAGCGTCTTGCGCGGAATCGGAAACATTTACGCGGATGAGAGTCTATGGCGCGCGCGAATTCATCCGATGAGGCTGGGCGCGCACCTCCGGCGAGATGAAATCGCGCACTTACGCAGCGCCGTACAGAAAATTCTTTCGGAGGCGATCCGGCTTGGCGGGTCATCAATATCGGATTTCGTGGACGCCGCGGGAGCGCCGGGCGAATTTCAATTGCGGCACCGCGCGTATGGACGCGAAGGCAAGGGCTGCCCGCGATGCGGCAGCGCCATCAAGCGAGCGATTGTGGCGGGACGGAGCAGCTTCTATTGCGGAAAATGCCAGCGAGCACCCCGGCAGAAAACGCGACGCAAGGGTCAGCGCCAGCGCAAGATCAAGATCGCGCCCAAGAGACTGAACAGGGCCGCGTAAAGAAACCCCGCACCCGGACTCACGCTCGACCACAGGAACCCCACCGCAATACTGGAGACGAAGTCACCCACACCATTGGCGGTTGCGAGCACTCCAAATCCCGTGCCGCGAATTTCCGGCGGAAGCAAATCAGCGGTCATGGCATTCTCGAGCGTATCTTCAATGGCGAAATATGCGCCGCCGAGCAGAAAGAGGCCGCCGAGAGCCAGTATCCGCGGGGGAGAAAAAATAAATCCAACGCACATCGCCGCGGAAATCAGATAGCCCGCTCCGAGTAAGCCGCGCTTGCCGATGCGATCGGCAAGCACTCCCACGGGATAGGAAACGACGGCGTAGACGACATTGTGAAACGTATAGAGAGCCACGGCCATCGCTCCGGCGCGCACGGGGCCGTAATGCGGAGATAAAATCTGCACGGCGCGAAGAATGAGCAGGGTGTGAGCAAAATCGCCCAAGCCGAAAACAAAGACGCCAATCAGATAGTGACGAAATTGCGGAGGAAATTGACGCAAGCTGGCGAAGAAGCTAACGGACTGGTGATGCTCGGGCCGCTTTCCCGCAGGAACGAGGAGGAAAAAGGCGAGGGCAGCGGCAAGGCCCGGGACGAGGGTCCACTTGAGAGTGGAGCGAATGGACAGAAAGCCAACCAGAGCCGCGGCCGACAGCGGGCCGAAGACAGCACCGAGAGTATCCATGGCGCGCTCGAAGCCAAAGGCGCGGCCGAGCTGATGCGGCGCGACAGAATCGGCGAGGAGCGAATTCTTGGCTGGCCCCCGACCGCCGCGGCCGGTCCAACCCAGGGCGCGAAACAGGAGGACCATCGGCCAGGAATGAGCGAAGGCATACGCAAACGTGGAAAGTCCTGTCGCGACATAGCCCGCCACGGCAACAGGCTTGCGCCAATGGGGCCGGTCGGCGAGCCAGCCGCCCGCGAGTTTGGCGAAACTCGAAAGGCCGTCGGAAACTCCTTCGATCACTCCCAAGACGAAGGGTGGGGCGCCAAGGGTGGCGAGAAAAACAGGAAGGACGGATGTGCCGGCCTCGTGGCCCCAGTCGCTGAACAAACTTGAGAGACCGATTCCGAGAACGCCGCGCGTCATCCAGCGCGAATCGGCAGGCGGAAGAGAAGCGACAGAGCGATTCGCTTCGGCCCGAGAAGGCACGCGCTACCTGCCGGAACTGTGGGCTTGTGAGACGGCGTGGAAAGAGGAGGACGAAGCTGCGAAAATTTGCTCGCCCCAAAAGCTGCGCTCGCTCGCTTCGAGCCAGAGGACGCGCGGGCCCAAGGCGCGGAACGGAGTCTCAGAAAGCATCTGGACAAGTAGGTCGTGGATGCGGCGCTGGAACGCAGAGTCCTCGGAGCGAAATCCATCCGGCTGAATTCCGCCGGCGAGCGGCGGCACGCCGACCAGCCAATCGTAGGATTCCATCCACCAGGCGAGCCAGGATTCGAGCTGCGGCTGACGGCCGAATTTATTGACGAGATAGCAGTAGTTATCCAGAACGGAGCGATCGCAAATTACGTGCGGAGCGCGGCGCGCGGCATCCAGCTCTCCGGCAATCTGAGCGTGCAAAATCCAGAGCTGGCCTTCGAGCGTGGTGGCAGCGTTGACGGGAAAGGGAGACTGGCGAGCGAGTTCGGTGACCAGCTCGACATTGCAATCAGATTTCTTCAGGAGAGAGCAAAGTTCATACGCGAGTGTGGTCTTGCCAACGCCGTGGGTCCCGATGAGTGCGAGCTTCAAAATTTTCTCCAGGTAAAATTGAACTTCTCTTCTAGCATAATTTTTCGCCGAACGAAACTGTCTGAATTGGGGCGGGTGGAAGACACGCGGAGGTCACACCAATTGTCTCGCGTGCAGCGGTCGCTTAAACTTGTTGCTCAGCAGAATTCGAGCTTCTCAGCAGCAAATGAAAAGCCGAGGAGTGCAATTGCGTGTAGTGGTGCAACGCGTGAGCCGAGCGCGAGTATTCGCCGGAGGAAAACTCGCGGGAGAAATAGCAGCGGGAGTAGCGGTGCTAGTGGCCGTGGGGCGAGAAGATACTGCGGCGGTGGCGACGACAATGGCGGATAAAGTTTTTCATTTACGCATTTTCGACGATGAACAGGGGAAAATGAACCGCTCGCTGGAGGAGACGCAAGGCGAAGCACTGGTAGTTTCGCAATTCACGCTTTATGGCGACGCACGCGGCCAGCGCAGGCCGAGCTTTGTTCAAGCAGCGCCAACAGATGTGGGGAAGAAGCTCTACGAGGAATTTGTGAAAGCGCTGAGGGAACTTGGAGTGCGCGTTGCGACGGGAGTGTTTCAAGAGCGAATGTCCCTGGAGCTCACGAACGACGGCCCGGTGACGATACTGCTCGATTCCGACAAAACATTCTGAGGAAGACGAGAAATAGCGATGGCACGGGAAGGAAATGAATTCACGATCCGCGGTGTGCGACGCGCGGATTTCGCGGCGGTGGCAGCGCTGGCGGGGCAATTGGGATATGCGGCGACACGGGCGGAAATCGAGCACCGGCTGAAGGAGATTGCCGCGACGAAGGACCACGACGTGTTCGTCGCGGAAGCACGCGGCGGAGAGATTCTAGGCTACGTGGATGTAATGGTGATGATCACGGCGGAATCCGACGCGCGGGTGGAAGTAGCAGGACTGGTGGTAGCGGATAAATCGAGGCGCAAAGGCGTGGGAGAAGAGTTGATGAAACAAGCGGAGGAATGGGGACGGAAACGTGGGTGCAAACTAATCAACCTGCGGTCGAATGTCCTTCGCGAGGCAGCGCACGCGTTCTACGCGCGGCTCGGTTACGAGCACTACAAGACGCAGAAGGCTTTCCGCAAGCGGATTTGCGATTCCTGAAACAATATTCACTTCGAAGCACTCACAAGTCTTCCCTGCGATTGTCTCTTTATGTCGTGTCACGATATAATGTCAATATGAAAAGCAAGAGGAACGCGCGCGAGTCAGTCGACTATCGGGCTCTCGCAGGGCTGCGGTTTCAAATCCGGCGATTCCTGATTTTTAGCGAACAGGCGGCGCAAAATGCAGGCCTCGAGCCGCAACAACATCAAGCCTTGCTGGCGCTGAAGGGATTGCCCGCTGACCGTGAGCCGACAGTCAGGGCGCTTGCAGAGCGGCTGCAAACACAGCACCACAGCGCGGTCGAGCTGCTGGACAGGCTGGAACGGCGCGGTCTGGCGCGACGGACAAGAAGCCGGTCGGATCGCCGCGAGGTGTTGCTGCACGTCACGCGGGCGGGGGAAGCCATTCTCCATAAGCTGACGGCGACGCACACGGCAGAACTTCGCACGGCGGGGCCCGCGCTGCTACGAGCGCTCAAAGCGGCGATGCGCCACTCAGCGCGGGGAAGAGGCCGCGCATATTCTTCGCGAGGCGATTCGTTAAGGACGCACGGAAGATAGACGGAGTGCGATTGAATTCGGAGGAGCGGGCGCAGCCCTAGTTTGAAGAGCAAGGGGAGAAAGATTTGGCAAGAAGAGCTGCAAGAACGATTCCAGAAAGCGGGCACACGGCCGAGGGATTTCGCGTCGGCTTCATCTCAGTAATGGCGGCGGCTGTCGGCATTTTAGCCGGATTGATTGCCTACGTGCTCTATGACCTGATCGGCTTGTTCACCAATCTGGCGTACTACCACGAATGGTCATTTCACTTTCGCAGCCCCGAGAATACGGCGCTGGGCGCATGGATCATCTTGATACCGGTGATCGGCGGCTTGATTGTCGGCGTCATGGCGAAATACGGGACAGAAAAAATCAAAGGGCACGGAATTCCGGAAGCGATGGAGGCAGTACTCGTTTCGCGAAGCCGGATCGAAGCGAAGGTTGCGATTCTGAAGCCGCTATCGGCAGCGATCGCCATCGGCACAGGAGGTCCGTTCGGAGCAGAAGGGCCGATCATCCAGACCGGGGGAGCTTTTGGATCTCTCGTGGGCCAGTTTATCTCGACGACCGCGTCGGAACGCAAAGTGCTGCTGGCGTGCGGCGCAGGCGCGGGAATGGCGGCGACATTCAATACGCCCATCGCCGGAGTGATTATCGCCATTGAGTTGCTGCTCTTCGAATTCCGATCGCGTTCATTCATACCGCTGGTGATTGCCAGCACGCTGGCGACGAGCGTGCGGACGATACTTCTAGGGCAGCGCTCCATGTTCACGATGGGCAACGTGGATTTCGACGTGATCCATGGGGTTCTGTACTACATCGCGCTGGGAATTCTCTGCGGAATTTCGGCCATTGGTCTCACTAAATTGCTCTACTGGGTCGAGGACCAGTTCGAGCGGCTTCCGCTCGACAATTTGTGGCACCCGGCCATCGGCGCGCTGGCGCTCGGCGTAATCGGATTTTTCGTGCCGCGGGTGCTGGGCGTGGGGTACGACACGATTTCGGACATTCTAAACAACAGCCTGACGCTCAAGCTGCTGTTGCTCATCGCGGTGTTCAAATCCCTGGCGCTGGTAATTTCCTTGGGCTCGGGCACATCAGGCGGGTTGCTGGCGCCGATGTTCATGTCCAGCGCGGCGATGGGCGAAGCATTCGCAATGGCAATCAATCGCATTCTACCTGGAGCGCATCTCTCCCCCGGTGCGTTTGCGCTGGTGGCCATGGCCGCGGTATTCGGCGCGGCGTCGCGCGCCACGTTCACGTTCATCGTGTTCGCGTTTGAAATCACGCGGGATTACAACGCGATTCTGCCGCTCATGCTCGTATGTGTGATCGCTGACATGATCGCCCTGCGCTACCTCCCGAGCTCGATCATGACCGAGAAACTGACGCGGCGGGGGCTCTCGGTGCCTTCGGAATTCGAAGTTTCCGCGCTGCGAACAATGAAAGTGGAAGACATCATGCGGCGCGATGTGAAGGCGATTCCCGGGGACATGAGCACTGGCGAACTGGCCGAGCGCATGGGGCGGGGTGAGCCGGGATACAACGCCGTGCAGGGGATGCCCATCTCGGAGGCAGACGGGAAACTTACGGGTATCATCACGCAGGGAGACTTATTGAGGGCGCTTCGGAGTGATCCCTCCGGAAAAATGAAAGTGATCGAAGCAGGCACTCGGTCACCGATTGTGGCCTACGCCGATGAGACAGCACTTACTGCGCTCCGCCGCATGATGCAGAACAATATCGGACGGCTGCCGGTGGTGCGGCGCGACGAGCCGCATGTTCTTGCAGGATATCTGAACCGCTCAAGCATGCTGAGCGCATGGTCGCACCAATTCGAGGACGAGAGCGCACGGGAGAGCGGCTGGCTCGAAAAATTGCTGCGTAATGGCGCGCGCCCCCAGGATCACGCCGTCGCGGGAAATGTGGTGGAGCTGTCAAAGGATCACCTTTGCTTGGCATGCCCCGGAGAAGGCGGCGGAAAGCGAGTGGAGTTTCGCTTAATGCAACCGACGACGGGAATTGCGCGCGGGGATCACGTCAAGATTTCCTATCAAACAGAGGACGGCGAAAACATCGCCGTCACCATTCGGGAATCGCGCGAGCACTGAAACAGAATGGGCGGAGGGCTAGAAGCCGCCCCCGCCGCCTCCGCCGACTCCACCACCGGAAAATCCCCCACCGCCGAATCCTGAGCCACCCGAGCTGCGCGGCGCAGAAGCCATGGCACTTCCTGCCGAGACGGACATGGCATTGAGATCGTTGACGAAGAGATACGGATAGAATCCTCCGCCGTAGGGGCCTTGATACCAACTGGGGGGCGTGCGGTAGATATCCTTGAACGCATTGGCCCATTTCTTTTCGACATGGAGGGCCATCGCGTAGGGCAGAAATTTCTCAAACATCTCGGGCGTTTTCACGATTCGCTCGAAACGCGGCTCCTCAACCTTGCCGAGGAAATCCTCGAATCCGAGGACTTTTTCTAGCGTGCGGGCGCCGGTAATGGTGCGCGCAGGCATGAACCAGCCAAACCCACAGATTATGAGGCCGGACAGTATGCCCGCGACGACAGCCGCTGACGGGGCCGCACCGAAGGTGGCGGAAATGAACCCACTGGCGGCGACAATCAGGATGCCGACAACCACACCACCTCCCAGATAGGCCGTGCGGACTTTGTCGGGACGATGGAGGTAGTAGTTATCGGCCATGAGCGCATCAAAAATTCGATCGCGGATGGCCGATAGATGCGTATAGAAATGATTTTGCAGCTCGGCCAGGGAAACCTGCTCGCGGCCGCCGCCCTCGAAGAGCGCATCGAGAATCTCCTGTTCATGGGGCTTGGCTTGCTGCCACTGCGCTGCGGGCTTCTTGAGGTGAAAAACGTATTCGTTATGGTGCGTCAGACCGAGCATCTGGGATTTTTCTTTCTGCTCGATTAGCAGGTAACCCTTCACGGCGAGATCCACGATAGTGGCGGTGATATCGCGCATGGCCGCTTCGTTGTCGACGAGCGTCCCAGCCTCGCCGGGCGTCAAGCCGTCGGGAGGCTCGTACTGCACGGAAATCGCGAGGCGCTGCGGATCGCGGCCGCGCGTCCAGAAAAGCCAAAACATGATGAAGAAAACGGCAATGGGAAGACCGAGCGGCCAGTTGCTTTCGAGGAAGAGCGTGGCATTCTCGAGCGGGCCCGGCTGGTGCACGAATCCCTTGTCCCAGCCAACTGCCACGGTTAGGCCTTCGTGATAGCGCAACTGCCGCTTGGTTTCGAAGCGGACAATGTTGCCTTCAATCGAGACATCGGCATCCTGCTCGCGGGAATAATTCGAACCCATGTAAGAGACGGCATGCGAACCGGTGACGCCGGCGGGCAATTCAATCCGGGCGTTTGCGGATTCGATGGGAACTTCCCACGCGTTGCCGGTGACGTTCCAATACAGTTCGTCGTGGTCGTCAAAAAAGCGCAAGGCGTCGCGCACGCGATAATGCAGCATAACGGTGCGGGTGGCGTCCTGCGCTCCGGGAACCCATATTTTGAACTTGCGGTCGCGACCTTCACGGCTCATCTCATACTTGAGAGGATGTCCGTTGTCGTCGGTGACGCTGATGGAGTCAATGAAAAGGGTGTAATTGAAGCCCTGAGGATTCGTGTATTCAACCGGGATCGTCCGATAGATTCCGTTCCACTGGCCAGTGAAGTGCGCCTCGATGATCTCGGTAACTTCCGTCGTGCCGTCGGGATGCACGGTGACGACAGCACTGAAATTCTTGATGACCAGTTCGCGCGCTGCCGCCGGCAACGCAAGCGCCAAAAAAAACGCGGAGGCAATCAATCCCCGCCGCAGCATGGCCCTTGGGGGAGTCACGCTACTGGGCGGCCGCGCCGAAGCTGACCTTCGGCGTTTCGCGTTCGGCGGGCGCGGCAACTTCAAAAAATTCGCGGTTCTTGAAGCCGAACATGCCAGCAATGATATTCGATGGAAACTCGGCAATCTTAGTATTGAGATCACGGACGACGGCATTGTAATAGCGCCGGGCGTTTTGGATGGTGTCCTCAAGCTGCGCGAGGGTGCCTTGAAGCTGCGTAAAACTCTCGACAGCGCGAAGCTGCGGGTAGGCTTCGGCGAGTGCGAAGACCTGGCGCAGGGCGGCGGTGAGCATGCCTTCGGCCTCAGCCTTTGCAGCAGGACCTTCGGTGGAAATTGCACGATTGCGCGCGCTGATCACGGCCTCAAGAGTTCCCTTTTCGTGGGCAGCGTAGCCTTTTACTGTCTCGACCAGATTGGGAATCAGGTCGTAGCGGCGCTTGAGCTGCACATCGATGTCCGACCAGGCGTTGTCGCACTGCACGCGAAGGCGTACCAGGCCGTTGTAAATCATGACCACTGCCAGAGCGATCACGACGATGATCGCAAGCAAGACGAAACCAAACATTTGTTCCTCCCAAAACATCAGGGACGCCCTGCAGGAAGCAGCACCCCGGGACAGGATACGGCGGCCGGCACGCAGAGTAAAGGCGGGATAGCGGAAGCGCGGCGCCGCGATCCTGGAAAAGCGAGACAACATACTTGCCTCAGACATCCACTATCTCTGGAATACCGTAACGATTTGGGATACGCTTCGCGGCCTGGGAGTTGAGGCTTCCCTCCGCAGATGCTCTTCAAAGCGCTGAGCGCCGCTGTCTTCGGAATCGATGCGTACCTCATCGAGGTCGAGGTGGACGTCGGCTCAGGCCGCATGAACGATTTCAATGTTGTGGGTCTGCCGGACATCGCCGTGAAGGAGAGCCGGGAACGCATCAAATCGGCGCTGCGAAATTGCGGTTTCGATTTCCCCGCGCCGCAGAGCGTTACGGTGAACCTCGCTCCGGCGGACATACGCAAGGAAGGCTCGGGATTCGACCTGCCGATGGCATTGGGCATCCTGGGATGCCAGGGAACATTTTTCGGAAAAATACTGGACGACTATGTTTTCCTCGGTGAGCTTTCGCTGGATGGAGGGGTGCGTCCGGTGCGCGGAGCGCTCTCTGCCGCTCTGGCGGCGCGAGATCGCGGGAAAAGAAAACTGGTGGTCCCGGAAGTGAATGCAAAGGAGGCCGCGGTCGTCAGTGAAGTGGAAGTGTATGCGGTGCGCTCACTCCCGGCGACGGTGGATTTGATCAATGCGCCTGAAACGCACACACCCGTCAGAGTGAACTTGGAGGAAATGCTCGCGGCATCGAGCGCCTATTCGGTGGATTTGCGAGATGTCCGGGGGCAGCAAGGGGCGAAGCGCGCGCTCGAAGTTTCCTGCGCAGGCGGGCACAACATTCTGCTCATTGGACCACCGGGCGCGGGTAAGACCATGCTCGCCAAGCGCATCCCCACGATACTGCCGCCGATGTCCATCGAGGAGGCAATCGAGACGACGCGCATCCACAGCGTGGCCGGAACGCTGGAGGATTCCCGCGGCCTGCTGGGAACGCGACCCTACCGCTCGCCGCACCATACCATCAGCGACGCGGGCTTGATCGGTGGAGGAGCAATTCCACGGCCGGGGGAAGTTTCCCTGGGGCACAACGGCGTATTGTTTCTCGATGAGCTTCCAGAATTTCAGCGCAACGTGCTTGAAGTACTCCGCCAGCCACTCGAAGAGGGTTCGGTGACGATTGCGCGCGCGGCGCTTTCTGTCAGCTTTCCTTCCCGATTCATGCTGGCCGCGGCAATGAATCCATGTCCGTGTGGGTTTTTCGGAGACCCGCAGCGCGATTGCCATTGCACTCCCATGCAGATCCAGCGCTACGTTTCAAAAATCTCGGGGCCGCTGCTCGACCGAATCGACATTCACATCGAAGTGCCGGCGGTAAAATACAAAGAACTGCGCGGGAACTCGGAAATCGAAAATTCGGCTGCGGTGAGGGAACGCGTGATCCGGGCGCGCGAACTGCAGCACCACCGGTTTGCGGGGGAAAAGCACATCTACTCGAACGCACAAATGCCGCCGAAACTCATCCGCAAGTACTGCGAGATTTCGCCGGAAGGCGAAAAACTGCTGGAGACTGCGATTCAGCGCCTGGGGCTTTCCGCACGGGCACATGATCGAATCCTCAAGGTTTCGCGGACGATCGCTGACCTGGATGGCGAATCGAACATCGGGAGCCGTCATTTGAGCGAAGCCATTCAGTACCGCACGCTCGATCGCACCTACTGGGCTTGAACTGCGGCCATTACTCGATGGTCCTCCGCGGTACTTGCATTCACTGCGATGGCGGACGAACTCGTGTGGTGAAGTTCGTGTTGACCTGCGGCGGCGTGCAAGGCGTGGGGACGCTCGAGCGGCAAAGGCTCGAAGTCACGCTGGCGACGTCGCCAGCCAACGTGAGGCCATCGAGAGGTGCGACGTAAACCTTGTAGTTCCGATTCAGCGGCAAGCGTGAAATTGAGTAGGTGCCGTCGAAATGCGCGGGTGGATTCGCCGCGTTGCAGGACCATCCGCCCAGAGCGCCGGCGACGACGGCCCCAGAATCCGCATCCACGGCGACTACGTAAGCCCCAAAGATCCCCGTAATCGAATTCCCCGGGGAGGGCGAGGGCGCAACGGAGATTGCAAAAGGATTGGCCGGGAGGATCCTTCCGCTGATTGTCCCAACATTTATGGCGTCGTTGGGATCGGGATAGAGAAAGCGCAGGCCTGTGCGGTCGTCATCGGAAAGCGGACCATCGGGGGCCTGTGGCGTGGGACGATCGCCAAGAAACGTGCCAGGGGAAGGAGCAAAGGGAAACATCACGGCTCGGCGTATATCGGTATGGTCGAGCCCCCAGGAATGTCCGAGTTCGTGCATGAGAAGGGACTCAAGATCGTACGAGCCCTGACCCTGAGAAGTAGAAAGCGCACTGGGAGTGGCGAACATGGCTTGGCCATCGGGACGAAAGTAAATGTCGGCGTCAAGAATCTGCCCGGCAAAGGCCGCGGGGCCGCTCGAACCAACGGACTGGCCCGGAGCGGTAGCAACAATCGTGCGCGTGAAGGCTAGGACGCCAGTAGTAAACCCGCTGGAGGATAGGTTGAAGCAGATGGTGTTGATTCCGTCGGCGTTCGAAGCCGAATCGTTTTCGCAGGCGTCTTGGGCAGCGGTGCGTGTGAGCGGGCCGAGCGCGTTCGGATTTGTGAGGCTATTCAGAATGCTTCCGGCGACTCCCGTCCAAGCACCGAAGGAATCAAGAATCGCACTCTCAATTTCATGGAGCTGAGCGAAAGTACCGTTGGCGGCGACTGTGAGAATCGTATTGGGATTGGTCGGCAGTGAAGTGCTCCACTGGCGGCTTTGTGGAAATGAGGCCGAAATGTTCCGATGGTTGGGCTGCGGGCATCCACCCGAATCCGGGACGGTGAAGTCCATGGTGTAACCTTCCGCGGCGCGATTGAAGAGTGCGCTAGCCAAAAGTGTGATCGCGAAAATCGCCGAAAGAGTTTGCTTCATGGCCGCCTCTTGGGTTGTGCTTGAAGTGCAAGACGAACTCGCTCCTGAAATTGCTCGAGCGGCATACGGAGGATTCCGACCGGCTCGAATTGCCGAGTGGAAGGATTGAATACGGCACCTGCGGAATCCTGAGATGCAAAGGAAATTCCAGTTTGCTCATCGCGATGAATGCGAAATGTGCCCTCACTCCAAGCGGTGATGGAGAAATCGCCCTCGCGTGTGGACTCGAGGAACAGGACCACTTCTTCGCCGGATGCAAACCGCGGCACGCCTGCCACGACCGAGTTGAGGCCGGCGACGCGGCCACCGAGAAGCCGGACAGTGATATCTCCTTCCGCAGAACCCTTCCATGATTCGAGGATCCGAAAAGTTGTGAGCGTCCAGATTTCGCCCTTTTCCCAGCGCGTGATATTCGCAACGCAACGGACGCGCACCACCACGCGCGCCGCAGAGGTCATCTGCTCCAGCGACATTTTTTCGATGCTGGTGGCGCGAAGTTGGCCGGCGAGAAACGATGCGAGAATCATGGGCGCCAAAGCTGCTGCTTTCAGAATCTTGTGCATTGTTATTTCACCTCAATCAGGCCGCCGGCGGCGGCCTTGTCGTTATTCAGCGTGGTGATAAAGAGGGTCCTCACGCCGGGGAGAGTCGAATTCGTGATTGTCAAATCCAATTCGATGGTATTGGGAAATAGCCCGGTGATTGCTGAGGCAGTGATGCTGATGTCGCCCACAGCTGGGCCGGTGAATGCGTAAGCGAACGACGGGTCGAGCAGATTGCCATGGACGCAAATGGAACTGACGGAGGGGCCCGAGACGGGGCGCACGATCGTGATGGGAGAAGCAGCGATTGTGCAGGTAGCGCTTGAGCCAGAGCCAGTGAGCGGGCCTGCGAAATCGACGTTGATCTGCGACGACTGAAGTCCGGTCGTGGGCTCGAACACGATGATGTCCTTACCGGAGGCCGTGGACTGCGTCGCCGAGAGCGGAATCACATCCTCGGCAACAACGAAGGGGACAACGATGAACAAAACGGGATTCGAGAGCGGTCCGGGCGAGCCGGGATTCTGTAGCTGCACGGAGATTGCGCCCGGCGTTGCCAGGTCGGAGAGATTCAAGACAGTTACACATTGTGTGCTGCTCGCACAGGTCGTCGTACGTGCAGTGCCATTGATGAGGATCGTTGAGGCGCTGCTGCCGGAGCCTGCGACAAAGCTCTGACCTTCGAGCGCGAACGTGACAGTCGAAGGCACTCCGGCCATCACGCTTGAGGGAAAGAGAGCTTCTATGACCGGACCGTCCGTAAGCGAGACATTGGCGTGTGCGGATTTCGTGGCGTCCGCCTGGCTGGTGGCGATAACGGCGATGGAGTTGGGGGAAGGAGCGATGGAGGGCGCAGTGTAAAGCCCGCTCGAAGAGATCGTGCCGCAGGCGCTGCCCGTGCAGCCCTGACCGGAGACTCCGCTGGCCACGCTCCACGTGACGTGTTGATTTGACGTGCCGGAAACATTGGCGAAGAATTGCACAGTGTCATTGATCCGGCCCGCGGGACCGGGCACGGCGAATGGCGGAGATATGTTGACGCTGACAGGCCCAGCTGGCACGACGGTAACCGGGGCATTCGCAAATTTCGTGGGATCGGCGGCGCTGGTGGCCGTCAGCGAAACTGGATTGGTGGAGGGCAACGAGGCTGGCGCGAGGTAATCCACGCTTCCTGCGATGGGGCCTGGTGGAGGCGTGCACGGATTTGAACCTTGAACACAGATTTGGCCAAAATTAGTGTTGCCATTCGGATTGTTGTTGACTGTCCAGAAAACCTCCTGGTTGGAGGTACTTGAAACCGTCGCAGTGAATGTAACTCGCTGGTTTTCCGGGGCCGTGGCAGAAGGAGGTGAGACGCTGACAGTAATTGCCGCAGTCACAGTCACGGAAGCGCTTCCGGATTTTGATGAATCTATGGCGCTCGTGGCCGTCAAGGTGACTGGATTGGTGGAGGGCAAAGAAGCCGGCGCAAGGTAATCCACGCTGCCTGCGATGGAGCCTGATGGAGGCATGCACGGATTTGAACCTTGAACGCAGATTTGGCCGACGACCGTATTCCCATTACTAATGCCATTCACGGCCCAGGTGGCAGCCTGATTCGAGGAGCCCGCGACGACAGCGGTGAATAGCGCGGACTGGCCCTCGGGCACGCTGGCGGAGGGAGGCGAGACACTCACGCTAATGTTGCTCGAAATCGTCACAGGTGCGCTCGCGGCTTGCGCAGGGGTAGTTTGGCCTGTGGCTCGGACGGAGACGGGATTGCTTGAAGGGATCCTGCCCGGAGCCGTGTAGACCGCCGAAGCTCCACCATTGTTTGTGATTGTGCCGAGAGAGGTATTTCCGCCCACGATGCCGTTCACGTCCCAGACGATTAGTGAGCCCGCGGGAACACATAAGACTGCCGAAAAGGATTGCGTTGCCCCAAGCAGCACACTGGCCGATGGAGGCGTCAAGGAATTGGCGGCAGAGCAATTTATTGTGACGCTTGCGGCAACAGATTTCGAAGGGTCTGCAACGCTCGTAGCGGTGACGCTCACTGGTTGCGAAGATGGCAGCGCCAGCGGCGCGACGTAGCTGGCCGAATCGGGCCCAGTGCTGGTGACGGTTCCCACGGAGGAATTCCCTCCGGCAACGCCGTTCACGCTCCATGTGACGCTCAAATTCGGATTGCCGGCACTCGTCACGCTCGCGGAAAACGTTTGGGCGGCGCCGGTGGGCACGCTGGCCGAGGTCGGGGCGATTTTCACGGTGACATCGCTCGAAATGGCAACGCTGGCGGAGCCGCTCGCTGATGGAGCGGCCTGGCTCGTCGCGGTTACCGTGACCGTGGCGGGGTTCGGAAGCACCGCCGGTGCCGTATACATTCCGCTAGCGGATATCGTGCCGATGGTGGAATTTCCTCCCGCGACCCCATTCACGCTCCAGGAAACATTCGTATTGTTGGTGCCCGTGACGGCTGCAGAGAATGACTGTGAAACTCCCAACAGCACGGAAGTTGAAGTAGGACTGACTTGCACGATCACATTCGGCGGGGGAGGTGGCGGCGATGAGCCCGTGCTGCCACATGCGGCGAGTGAAGAGAGAGAGGCCAGGGCAAATCCGCCGAGAAGCATCCTCAGGTTTATTCGAAGAAAAATGGCCCGCTGCTGTGTGAATCCAGAATGGCCGCGGATGATTACCGCCTCTGTAGCTCTGCTCAGCATTTCGTATCTCCCAAGTCTGGGCGACCGAGTTGAGGCAACACTGATGCCATCGGAAAAAGGAATGAGAGCCGTGCATGGCGTCATTAAGGCGCGCTAATTTTCCGAACAGCCAAAGCGAGTTAATCGCCGTCAAACTCAGAAGTTGCGGTTGTTATTTGAGGCGAATCGGGTGCAGAAATGAGAGGCGCGAAGGAGCAATCGAGGGCGGTGCAGTTATGGCCCCTGTTTCACTATGGAACGGTACAAGTTCATTTCGGGAATAATTCCAAGCCGCCATCGCGAAACTTGAGTCGAATTTGCTTGAGGCGTAACATGCCGCGCGCAGAGAAATCTCAGTCGAGGGCGCAATGAGCAACAAAGAGATACTGAAATCATTTTCGCTCGCCGCAGTGATCATATTCGGAGCTACAAGCGCACCGCGTGGGCAGCAAGGGCCGGATTTCAGCCAGTTATTTGACAAGACGGACGTGATGATTCCGATGCGCGACGGAGTAAGGCTGCACACGGAAATTTTCCGGCCGAAGGGTATTTCCGAGTCGCTTCCAATTTTTCTGACGCGCACTCCCTACGGGACTGCGGACGACGAGAAGGGATTTTCGCGGCTGCTCAACCTCTATCGCGAGATGTTTACAGACGGCTACATTTTTGTGTTTCAGGATATTCGAGGCCGGTTCAAATCCGAGGGACAATTCGTGATGCAGCGGCCGCCGCGCGATGCGGCCGATGCCAAAGCGATCGACGAAGGCACGGACTGCTACGACTCAATTGACTGGCTCGTCAAAAACGTTGCCGCGAACAACGGGCGCGCGGGCGTGGCGGGAATCTCCTATGGGGGATGGCTGACCACCATGTGCCTGCTGGAGCCGCACGCGGCATTGAAGGCTGTCTCGGAGCAGGCTTCTCCGGCAGACATGTTTCTCGGCGACGATTTTCACCACAACGGGGCGTTCCGCCTGAGTTATGGGTTTGAGTACGCGACGGAACTCGAATCCTCGAAAGAGAATCAACTTTTTCATTTCGACCGCTACGACACGTTTGACTGGTATCTTCATCTCGGGCCTCTCTCAAACGCAAATCAGCTTTATTTCCAGGGAAAAATCCCGACGTGGAACGATTTTGTGAGTCACCCGAATTACGACGAGTTCTGGCAGCGGCAGACATTTGCGCGCTATTTGATGCATCGCAAACCGACGGTGCCTAACCTGAACGTCGCAGGTTGGTGGGACCAGGAGGATTTTTACGGCCCGGTAAAAATTTACGAAATGATGGAAGAAAAAGACACAGATCACAAAAATTATCTCATCGCCGGGCCGTGGAATCATGGCGGCTGGGCGCGCATGGATGGCCAGAAGCTTGGCGAAGTGGATTTTGGAAGCAATACGAGCGCTTATTTTCGTGAGAAAGTGCAGGCACCTTGGTTTGCTTACTGGCTGAAAGATCGCGGCGAGCTGCCGCTCCGGGAAGCGCTCACGTTTGAAACCGGCTCGAATCAATGGCGGCAATACGACGCGTGGCCGCCGACAAAAGGAATTCTGCGCCGCAAGCTCTACTTCCGCGAAAACGCCTCTCTTTCTTTTGAGCCGCCGGAACGCGTGGCCGTGGAAGCTTCCGATAGCTACATTTCCGATCCCGCGCATCCTGTGCCGTATCGCCACCGCCCGGTCGAGGAAACGTATTCCGAAGGCAGCCGCTGGCACACCTGGCTCGTGGAAGACCAGCGATTCGCGGACAATCGCCCAGACACGCTCACATGGGAGACACCTCCGCTTGAACAGGACGTCGTTATCGCCGGTGACATCGCGACACATCTTTACGCCGCCACTACCGGCACAGACAGCGATTGGGTAGTGAAGTTGATCGACGTATATCCCGACGATTTCGCAGCAGACCGGAAAATGAGCGGGTTCGAACTTATGATCGCGGATGAGATCCTGCGGGGGCGTTTCAGAAAAAGTTTTGAGCAACCCGAGGCGATGGTGCCTGGCGAAATCACGCCCCTTTCCATCGACCTACACACAAACAGCCATGCGTTCCTGAAAGGCCACCGAATTATGGTGCAAGTGCAGAGCACGTGGTTCCCGCTCTACGACCGCAATCCGCAGAAATTCGTGCCCAATATTTTTCAGGCGAGGGAATCGGACTATCAGAAAGCGACGCAGCGGATTTACCGCTCGCCGAGGCACCCTTCCAATGTTGAGATCCCGGTAGTGATCGCACCCTAGAATAAGAAGTTCAATTCGATGGTAGAAACTACTGCGTGACCTGCGGCTCTGCAGACGTTACGCGAATTCTGAGCGAATAATCTCCGGCGGCGCCTCCAGGCGTCAATTGTGGAAATTGAAGTTTGAGCCACGCGGAGAAATTCTTCTGTTCGATTGTCATACGGCCAGAGTCCCAGGAAAGCTTGACCGTGGGACGAGAAGGCGTTCGAATTTCTAAATAGCGAGCATCATCCGGCAGAACAATTTGCGGCCCTCCCGGCTCAAATTCCCTGCAGATTTCATTTTTTGCGACATGACCCACGGCCTCGGACTTCGCTTCAGAATTTGAATTCGCCGCCCAACAAAAGCGTGTAGAGGCGTCGGTCTCTGCAAAGGCTGGAATGGAATTCACGGCCACGAACGACTGCGGGGGTAATTCCGTGCCGCGGGCAGCCGCCAGGAGTTGTATGCGGTAAGTCGCTTGCAATTCGCCAGGCCCCGTAAGGCGCACGGTTTTCTCGATGGTTGCGCCCGCTGGAAAGATATCCGGAGCGATGTAATTCAGGCGTATGGCTGAATTCCCATTCTCATCGAGCCACTCGGCCTTATACGCACGGTTGAAAAGTCCGTAACGCCCGTGCGCCCGCTCGACGGAAACGCCCGGGGGATTCTCTGCATAAGAAAAATGATCGCGAAGTGCTCCCGCACTGCCGATCACATCGGTATGCGAACTCTTGTCCACTAAGGCCAGGGCGCTGCCTCCGGATTCGGGCGAGATTACAAGGCTCAAGCCGCTGTTCTCGAGCGCCCACTCTTTTCTGCCGTCACGATCAAAATCATATTCAAACCGCGTGGTTCCTTCGCCTGGAGGAGGAATGAAGAAGATAGGAGATTTGTGATGCTCTTCCCCGGCGCGCACTTCCAGCGTGGCATGAATCAAGCCATCTGCCTCGGATTTCAACTCAGATCCGGGAGAGTCCTGGCCCGCGTTATTCTTCAGGCGCAATCCGAAAAACCCCGATTTTTTTGGCGGTACCCAGATTTCTGCGGAGCCGTGCAACGGGCCATCGACGCTGGCGTGGAAACCGAGCATTTTCTCCAGCTGGAGATTTTGAACCTCGAAGAGCACTTCGTTTTTCGCTTCTGGAAGTAGCGCAATAAGCGGAGGAAAGGTTCTGAACTTCGGGCCCGAGCCGAGCGGCAATCCTACATCGTTGACGACGCGGTATCGAAAACTGACGAGGGGAGTCCTAGGCGCCGGCTTCTTCGCGACGTAGGGGGTGTAAGGCAGATCTACTTTTACCTGACGCTGGAAATCAGGCGACGCCGCGCGCGGAATGACGAAATGCAGCCGGCTGGTCTGCGGATCCCATTTTGCTTCGGGGATAGTTTCCTCGAGCGTAATACGAGAGGGTCCGGATGCGAGAGCCAGTTTAATCTCGGCGCGGCTGGGCGCGTAAAAATCAAGATCGAGCGTCTTGCCCTCGCGCTCCTCGCCGAGCAGTTCCGCCCCAGCAGCGACCACGCGGTCCGAACAATTGTGGTCATTCTGAACATCGGAACAAAGTGGCTGATCGAGCGGTAGCAGTTCGGACTCCCGCGGAGGAAGCGAAATGTGCAGCGCGATGTAATCTTGTTCATCGCCGTCGCCTGCCGCACGGCGCGACGATGCCCGAGGGGAGAGAATTTCGAGGGTCTCTCCTGCTGTATCGGATGAAAGATTTGTGACGCTTAATAGTCCGCTCCCACTTGTGCGTGCGCCGAGGATTCCAGTACCTTCGTCGCTCGCCAGTTCCGTAATCAGTACCGTCCCAGTGGTGCGCGCCCCGACAATTCTTCGAATTACCGGCCGGACTCGCGCGGTTTCCATGGCGCTGCGCAGCACATCCATCGCACTGGAGACTTCGGGTTGCAGCAGGTTCTCGGCCAGTTCTTTCCGGATATCCAGCCACGCGCAAAAATCCTTTTCGAGTTCGATGACCTGCCCGTCGCCAAATTTTCGCACAGTCATGGATTCTTGGGTCAAACCCGGCTCGCGCCAGAGCGGAGCAAGGATGAAACCTTCGGGCCGCCCTGGAGACGTAACGACGGTTCCGCCCCGACGAATGTACTCGAGAAGAGTTGTTTGCGCATGCGGAGCGAGCCAAAACTTTGGATGAGAGGCCTCAAAAACTGGCAAGAACAAGATCGGCTCGCGCAAAAGTTGTTCCACGGGCTCATTTTGGGGATCAATCAGTTCACTCGAGAGTCCGGCGAGAGTACCAAGCCTCTCAAGGCGCATCACTTCGCCGCTTACGCGAAAGACGTCCTTGCTTTCGAGCGACTCCTGTGGGTATGCACTGAGCGGATTTATGATTCCGAAATCGGCTCGTTTATGTGCGGCAGCCAAAAATGTTCCCCATCGCGCAAGCAATTTCCCGTTGCGCATCAAGACGCGCGCGCGCGGCTGCGGATCGCCGTTGGCGCTGAGAGCGGCATCCCAGCGGTAAAAGCGGTTCGCCCATGGAACCGAATACCCGGCCGGCGTGATCGTATCCTGCAAAGGAAAATAATTTATTCCGCGCAGTCCGTTGGCGATTAGCAGCCGTGAACTCAGCAACGTATTTTCGGGCGCGCTTTCCTGGGGGCGATCGTCGTCACCTGGTGAGTACCACCCCGCCTGATACTCAATGAGCACGGGCGGAAATTTTGGCTGGGCCTTCAGCTCTTCGGTAAAATACTCGATTTCCGAGATATCTTCAGGATCAAGTTCCCGCCCGCCTGAATCTTCTTCTTCCTGCGGAGACATGTACCACTGCCCCATGACTGCAATCGGAGGTATGAGATTTGCGCCCGCGGCTGGGACGCGCATGTCTGTCGGATTTATGAATGAAGGCACATCGATTCCTCCGGATTCAAGCGCGTCGCGCAATGTTGCAAGATATTTCCAGAAGTTGGGGCCCACGGTGTTCGTCCGGCCGATGGCCTGATCATCTTCGAGTTGCACGAAGAGCAGTGGGCCGCCTTGTTCGACGGAGATGATGGCGGAAGGACTGTGAACCGGAGGCGGCACTTGGAGAACGCGGCGCGAGCTGAAAGGCGAAAGCTCTTTGGCGACCGTCGTCAGCCATTCACGCGCATAACGCATGTGCACGGGGTTCGCCAGGAGCATTTCCGCTTCTGCTTCGCTGTCGCGCGTGTTGAGGTTGGAAAACGGGGGGTATCGTCCTTCCAGCCTATCCGCGGTGTCCATGTGGTACTCCGAACGTTCGAGCAGCCAATCGGGATAGCCGCCGTTGCGCCACTCATTCAGGATTTGCGGTCCTGGCCGCGCAATGAGCCGGAAGCCCCTCTCCGCGATCAAGTGAAGCAGGCCGCGCAGGTCCCGCCGGGGATTCGAATGGCCGTCGAAATCAAACTCGCCCTCGGAGGGTTCGTGCCAATTCCACGGAATGTAGATATCGAGGGTGTTGATGCCGAGCTCGCGATAGCGATCAAGAAGCGACTCCCACAGGTCGCGCGGGATGCGGAAGTAGAAGAACGCCGCGGAGTTTATGAAAAAAGGAGAGCCGTCCACTCGGAGTTCCGGATATCCTCCCACTTCGACAATGCTGACACCGCGAGCCGTCGAAGATCCTCCGCCGGTTCGCGACGGAGAAGAATCCTGCGACGCGGCTAAGACAAGCGACCAAGTCAGCATCAGCGCACAAGCCAATCGCCAGTGAATCGTCCGGAGAAGGTGAACCCGCATCGCGCGCGATTCTGACATGACACCGCGCGAGGATGCCAGCCGCTTTTCCCCTCGCGGAATTCGGGGGTGAATTGCTGGAGGTCTGTTAGAATTCGGCCTTTGTTGCGGCGGTCGGAGATTTGTTGTGCCGGACGGAACGCGAGCGAGACGGTATTACGTTTCCGGAATGGTGCAGGGAGTCGGCTACAGGTATTTTGTCCGGCATATTGCGGGAAGAATCGGAGTTTCGGGCTACGTGAAGAATCTGCGGGACGGTCGTGTAGAAGTTTATGCTGAAGGCTCGCAGGAGCAGCTTCAGGCCTTTCGCGCTGAGCTGAATCGCGGGCCACGCGCTGCCTTGGTGGAAGGAATCTCGGTGGAGGAAGTCGCCAACGACCCTGCCTATGCTGCGGGATTCTCGATCGAACACGAGGACTGAGGTCGAAAGGGGCGCCCGATGGATGATCTGAAGAAACTCATACGGGAAATTTCGGACTATCCAAAACCCGGAATCTTGTTCTACGACCTCACGACTCTTCTCCAGAACAAGAAAGGGTTCCACTCGCTTATAGACCAACTTTGTGATCACTATGCCGGAAAACAAGTGGATATCGTCGCCGGAATCGAGGCGCGTGGATTCATTTTTGCTCCGGCGCTTGCCTATCGCTTGAATGCCGGTTTTGTCCCCGTGCGCAAGCCGAAAAAGCTTCCCTGGAAAACTTCAGAGGTCACCTACCAGCTCGAATACGGCACGGACAAACTGGAAATCCACCAGGACGCTGTGCAGCCCGGCGCGCGCGTGCTCATCTGCGACGACTTGCTGGCCACCGGAGGCACCGCCTCGGCGGCCGTAAAGCTCGTGCGCGGATTGGGAGGAGACGTAATCGGCGCGGCGTTTGCCGTCGAGCTCAGTTTTCTGAATGGTCGCGCGAAACTGCCCGGCCTTGACGTTTTCGCCCTGATACAATACGAGAAGTGACTCCGCACAGGGCGAAGATCACGCCAGCGCATGATTAGCCTCCCTGTTTAGCGCAGCGCTGGCGCATGGCTTCGAACAGAACAACCCCCGCGGCGACAGAAACATTGAGCGAGCGTACTGGCCCGGTCGTCGGAATGGAAACCAGAAAATCGCAGCGCTTGCGGACGAGTTCATGCAGTCCCTGGCCCTCGTTGCCGAACACGATTCCGATCCGTCCGTCATATCGGGCCTCGGTGTAGCTTTTTCCCGCGCGTTCATCGAGACCGATCAGCCAGTATCCCGCCTCCTTGAGCTGTTCCATCGCGCGAGCGAGGTTTGTCACGCGGGCCACGGGCAGATGCTCCAACGCTCCCGCCGAGGCGCGCCCGACGGCTTCCGTCAATCCCGCCGCGCGCCGTTCCGGAATTACGACTCCCCTTGCGCCCGCGGCAAGCGCCGTGCGGATGACGGCGCCCAGGTTTTGCGGGTCTTCGATGCCGTCGAGGAGAACGATTAGACTGCTCGACTTTTCTTGATCGAGGATATCTTCGAGAGCAACTGCGGCGCGCGAAGCGGCGATGGCGACGATGCCCTGGTGGTGGCGTGATTCCGCAATAATATCAAGTTGCCCGCGGCCTTCAAATCGCACGGGAATTCCACGCGAGCGAGCCATCCGCACAATCTCCTCCAGCCGATTGCCGTGACGTCCGCGCGCAACCACGATCCGGTCGAGTGCATGGCCGGCGCGCAGCGCCTCCTCCACGGCATGAACGCCCAGAAGCCGCGTCATCAATCCACCGCCGCGCAGAATTCGATCATGCGCTCGCGTGCGCCCTTAACCCGAACGGAAAAAGGCAGCCGCGCGGCTTCTTCCGCCACCAATATCACGCGATCGAGCTCGCCTTCGCCCGCGCGTCCCGCCAGAGCCAGTCGAATGGGCTGGAAGAGTTCCCGTCCGCGCCATTTCATCGCCATCTTCATCTCTTCGATGATTCGTTTGAAATTTTCGGAGTCCAGTTCCGGCGTTTCAAGAATGCGATTGCCCAAATCGCGTATTACTTCACGAGCGCCCATGCGCGAAAGAACCGCATGACTTTCCGTTCGGGCGAGGGTTCGGCGCGCGTCATATTCGAAAATCAGTGCCAGCAAACCAGCCAGCGTCGCCCGGTCCGCAGCAAACTGACCAAGCAGTGCAGCAGCGCGATCCATCCAAGCTGCGATCTCCGTGCTTGCTTCCCTTCCCTGCCACCATTCCCGCTCGCGAAGAATGCTGGCAATATCGCGCGCCGTGAAACAATTCGCCGCCGCGACCACAGGATTGTGCATAGCTTTGGCGTTCATCGCTCTCGAATTCTATGTTTGAAGGCAGAGCGGATTTCGGATTCCATCCCGTATTAGCGTCTAATTCTCAATTGTCGCGAGAGCCTGTGCGGCGATGGCTTCGCCGCGTCCGATGGCGTCCACGCCTTCGTTGGTCTTCGCTTTAAGATTAATTTGATGGGGTGAAATACGCAGCGCTTTGGCCAGAGTGTCGCGCATTGCCGCAAAGTGCGGCCCGAGCCGCGGACGTTCGGTGATCACCACGGCATCCACGTGCGCGATGCGCCAGCGCCGGCGCTCCAAGTATTGCCGTACCTGGCGCAGGAACACGAGGCTCGAGACACCCCGCCACTGCGGATCGGAATCTGGGAAATGCGTGCCGATGTCTCCCATGCCCGATGCGCCCAGCAGCGCATCGCAAATCGCGTGGCTCAGAACGTCACCATCGGAATGTCCCACCGGGCCTTTTTCAAATGGCACTTCGACGCCGCCAAGGATGAGTTTTCTCTTTTCCGCGAGCCGGTGCAGGTCGTAGCCGAGGCCACAGCGAGTCACTCGCGGTTTGGTCGTTTCGCTCGTCTTAGCGGAGGGGGCTTTCAGCCGTTTCTTCAATTCCTTTTCCGTCAGGCCCGCTTTCTGCATTTTTTTTCGCAGCGCACTGTCGGCATGGAGAATCCCCGCAAGCAGATGAGCTGGCGTCACGCTTGAACCTTCCATTTTTTGCGAAATTTGCGCGGCGCTCGTCAGAGCCTTTTTCGCCCCCGCGCCCAATGGGATTTCCACTGCAAGGCGCCGCGCGGCCGAAAGCTTCTCGATCGCCTGATCGGATACAACGGTTAGCTTGATTTTCGCCTTTTCCAGGTTGGTTTCTCTGAAGAGCCACTGGGCCTCGCGCCGAACTCCGGCGAGCAGATGGAGGACAGTGATCTCTTTGCCCCCTTCGATATTTGCCGCGTAGCGCGCCCAAAAAATGCAGCGGCGCGAGGATTCATCGAATTGCTCGAACATGTCTAAGCCTTCTGATGTTCCTGCTCGAGATAGAACCGAGCGAGATCCATGTCGGCGGGCCGCGTAATTTTCAGATTGCGCTCCGATCCCAGTACGACGAAAACGTCGCGTCCCATGCGTTCGACGAGCGCGGCTTCGTCGGAAGCGACGATGCCGTCCTCGTGCGCCTTAGCGAACGCTTCCTTCAGCAGCGCGTGCGAAAAAGCCTGTGGCGTCTGCGCAAGCACCACGCGCTCGCGAGGTATTGTCTGGGTGATGAGCGCCACGTCCTCAGGCAGGCTCGCGCGTTTGACTTCTTTGATGGTGTCCACCGCGGGAATCCCCAGAATTGCGGCCCCGCGACTGCGCGCCTCACTAATGACGCGGTCCACTTGCTCCGGTGTCACGAACGGGCGCACCGCATCGTGAACCACCACGATTTCCACTTCCCCCGGCACTTGTGCCAGGGCGTTCCCTACCGAATGTTGCCGCGTCTCGCCTCCCGCCACTACCCGTGCTGGCCTGCCCAGCCGTGCGCGCGAGACGCGATCCTGAAAAGTTGAGAGGTCCTCGGTGCGCGTGGCAATGATGAAATCCGTAATGGACGCGGAGCCTGCCAGCCGGCGCAGCGTGAATATTACCAGCGGCACACCATCCAGCTCGAGGTACTGCTTGGGCTTGTCGGCGCCCATGCGGGTGCCGAGACCGGCGGCAGGCACTATGGCTACAATTCGGCTCATCGGGGGCCAGCAGTCTATCTCAAAGTATGCGTCAGATAAACAGTTGCAAGCCTATGGAAGGATGGGCTTCGCAGATTTCTCGCCGCCGATCGCCGTTTCACCCGCAGGCACGGTTCGCGGACCGGCCTCTGTCGGTACGGCTCCAGTCGAATTCGCCGCCGCACGATCTTCATAACGGCCGAAAATCATTTTTCCCGCGGTGGTCTGGTGCACCGACGTAACAGTGATGTCCACCGTCTTGTTGATCATTTTTCTCGCCGCATCCACCACGACCATCGTCCCGTCGTCGAGATAGGCAACGCCCTGATTGTATTCTTTGCCCTCGCGCAGAATGAACACGCGCATCAATTCGCCGGGAAGGACCACAGGCTTGAGGGCGTTGGCGAGCTGATTGACGTTCAAAATCTCAATTCCCTGTAGCGTGGCCACTTTGTTCAGGTTGTAGTCGTTGGTGATGATTTTTGCGTCGTAGCGCTTGGCCATCTCGATCAGTTTCATGTCCACGTCGGCGACGTTCGCAAAATCGTCTTCAGCGATCTGTACTTCGAGATGCGGCATCTTCTGCAGCCGCTGGAGCACCTCCAAACCTCGCCGTCCGCGCTGGCGCTTCAGCGGATCCGCAGAATCCGCCACCATCTGAAGCTCGCGCAGCACAAACTGCGGGATTACCAGCGTGCCATCCACGAATTGCGCTTCGGCGATGTCAGCCACCCGGCCGTCGATGATCACGCTGGTGTCGAGCACCTTGAAGATCCGCTTCGAACTGCGCTCGCTGCCAAACAGCCCGCCGAGCGCCGAGAGGTTCAGCATGTCGCCTTTGGAAGCGCCGATCACCAGCCCGACGTACGTCATCAACAGGAAGACAAGCAGCCCCACGAAGGATCGCGTGCTTTCCGGCATGATGGTGTGTGAAAGCACCATCGTCGTCAGGTAGGCGCCCAGAATCCCCAGGATCGAGCCCACCGCCGCCCCTATGAGCCGCCTCAAGCTCGCGCGCCGCAGGCGAATCTCGAAGAGAATTACCGCCACGGCAAAGATGAAACCAGCCAGCGTGCCGGTCTTTGCCGTCAGGCTGAAGGGCCGGAAATGAAACCCGGCGGCCATGCAGATTACCGTGAACAGAATTCGGAGAGCGGCCATATCGAAATTGCTGCCCACGCGATGATCGCTGGAACGCGAGAGCCCGGTATTTCTTAAGCCGCCGTTCGCAAGAGGAGAGCTTCGTCCCGCTTGAATAGGATTGCGCGCCATGGAGACCTCTTAGAATGAATATGAATAGAATGAAATGCGATTCCCAGATGCATTGGTTCCTGCTATCTCATCTTATAATCGCCCCGAGATCGCGGAGTTCCCTGACCTGTGAGCCCGGGTAATACCCTTGGAAACATTATAGCACTGCGAGAGAACTTCGGCGGAATCAGGTTTCGTAGAATCGAGGCACGCGCCGCCCCAGCGCGCAAAGGAGGTCGGATGTGACGCTTCCGATTTCGCGCGCCGCATCGGACACCTCTATGGCATCTCCGCCATCCTTGCCGTAAATCGTCACCACATCGCCGAGGGCTGCTTCCGGCGTGGAAGTGACATCAATCATCGCTAGATCCATCGAGATAATCCCCACCAGGGGCACGCGGCGCCCACGCACGAGAACGCAACCGCGATTGCTTCGCGCCCGCACCAAGCCGTCGGCATACCCCGCTGCGATGACCGCGATTTTCGCTGCCTGGGCGGTTACAAACGTCGCTCCATAACCCACGCCTTCTCTGGGCGGAACATCGCGCAACGAAATGATCCGCGAGCGCAGTGAAAGACATGGTTTCAGTGGAAGCTCCGCCATCATCTTTGTGCGCAGCTCCGGTGGCTGCAAATTCTGATGGTAGCCATACAGCACCGCGCCCGGGCGGACCATGTCTGTCCAGGTGCTCGGCCGTGCGCAAATCGCTCCGCTATTGGCCATGTGTACGATGCCGGGCGAAATTCCCGCTCCTCGCAACTGCTCTAACGCGCTGCAAAAAACCCTTTCTTGTCGGATGGTCTGCTCACTCGTGAAATCGTCAGCGGAAGCAAAGTGCGTGTACGTGCCACCCAGCTCCAGGTGCGGAGCACCCTCCAGCGCCGCGATAAAATGCTCGACATCGGGCGGCGCAATTCCCAGGCGGTTCATTCCCGAATCAATTTTCAAATGGAATTGAAACCGCCTCTGTCGACTCTTGCGCCCCCGCGCCGCCGCTCGTTCCAGCTGCCCGAGTTGCTCGATGCGCGTCACCGTCGGCGTCAAATTGTATTCGAACAGGCGCTTTTCCTCTCCCGGCCAGAATCCCGTTAGGACCAGGATAGGCTTACGAATGCCCGCTCCCCGCAGCTCCATCCCTTCGCTCGTGCAGGTGACTCCCAGCCAGTCCACCCCGGCCCCGGCAAGTGCTTTCGAGATAGACACTGCTCCCAGGCCGTAGGCGTTGGCCTTCACGACTGCGAGCATCTTGCGGCGCCTCCCAACATGCTTCCGCAACGCTCGCAGATTGTGGAGTATCGCCGAGAGCGAGATCTCCGCCCAGACCGGCCGCCCGTCGAATTCGATTCCGCGCTTCATTTCTCGCCGCTTTCGAGACTATGCGAAAATCGGTCGCAGTTGAACCGCCCTTCGCCGCAACTCGCTCCGTCTAGTAAACATCTGCTGGGGAGTGATGCACTCGAAGGACCCAATCCAGTTTTGGGCATTAATCCAGGTTTCCGTATTTCATGATGAAAACAGGAGACTTCGCCACTGGCGCCAATTCACGAGAGGTGATCACGCATGATTTCCGCACGCCCCCGCGTCCTCCAGGACACGCACGTCTCCCTAAGGACTCAGGTGTGCAACTAAGAAAGGACTCGGGCGCGGGAACTCAAAACTCCGGGGCAGACTCGAAAGCGTCTCGCGCAGCCTCTTCAAACCTCGTGCGGTGCGGCAGGAAAACGAAATTGTGCGTTCCCGTGGGGCCGTTGCGTTGCTTGGCGATGATCACCTCAGCCTTGTTGCGCTCTTCGGGCGGCAGTTCCGTCTTGTAGAAGTTTTCGCGATGGATGAAGAGAACAACGTCGGCATCCTGCTCGATCGCGCCCGACTCGCGCAAATCGGAAAGCTGCGGCTTGCGATGGTCGCGCTCCGGCGCGCGTGTCAATTGGCTGAGCACCACCACGGGAATCTTGAGCTCCTTCGCAAGCCCCTTCAGGGACCTCGAAATACTGGAAACTTCCTCGTTGCGGTTACTGAATCGTCCTCGCGCCACGATTAATTGCAGGTAATCCACGATCAGCATGTCGAGCCCTTTATCGCGCTTCAATCGCCGCGCCTTTGCACCCATCTCCATTACCGTAGGCGAAGCGCTATCGTCTATCCACAACGGCGCTTCGGCAAGCCGCGAAAGTGCCTGCATCATTCGCTGCGAGTCATCCCGCGTCAGATGGCCGGTGCGAAACTTGTGCGCATCAATGTTGCCCACCGAGGCGAGCAGGCGCAGCAGCAGCGATTCCTTGGACATTTCCAGGCTGAAAACCGCCACGTTCTTGCCCTGCTTCAGCGCGACGTTCTCCGCCATGTTGAGCGCCAGCGAGGTCTTCCCCATCGACGGCCGCGCCGCCACGATCACCAATTCCGAGGGCTGCAAACCGGCCGTCTCACTGTCCAGGCGTGAATAGCCCGTGGGCAGACCGGTGATGCGCCGCCCCTCGCTAACCATGCGGTCCAGTCGCTCATAATTTTCCTGGACGAGCTCCTTCACGCCGATCAGCCCTGCGCGGATGCGATCCTCGGCGAGCTGGAAAATATTCGTCTCTGCCTGATCCAGGATGGCGTCTGCTTCTTCTTCACCGTCCCAGGCGCGCTGCTGAATGTCTCCCGCCGCATGGATCAAGTTGCGCAGGATGGCCTTTTCTTTGATGATCCGCGCGTAGTGCTCCACGTTTACCACGCGCGGCATACCGTCCAACAATTGCGCGAGGTAAGCCGACCCGCCCGCCGCTTCGAGCTCGCCCGCGCGGTGCAGATCCTCTGTAAGCGTCACCAGGTCGATCGGCTGCTGCGCTTCGCCAAGGTGCACCATGCGTTCGAATATCCGCCGGTGATGCTCGTGGAAAAAATCCTGCGATTTTATTTTCTCGATGGCGGCGTTCAAGGCATGGTTGTCGAGCAGGATCGCGCCCAGCACGCTGCGCTCCGCATCGGAATTGTGCGGCAACGGGCGTTCAAGTGTAGTACCGGGGGTAGCCATGCATCTTTCGCTTTATTTTCGCCTTATCGACCGTGAATTGCAACTGTTTTGCCGGCGCGAGCCTTCGCGGCCATCTCGATCCCCTTCACCGCGATGTTTTCAGACGCTCGCGCGTTGTCGGCTTCGCTGAGCACGCTACGATTCTATCGCCGCCGGAGCATGCGTCAAGCACACCCGGAGGAATATCTCTGTGGAAAGGAGTGGAAATCTCCGGCGCCTCAAACTGGACTTTTATTCCTCGCGCTGAACGGCGACCTTGAGTGTCGCCGTGATTTCGCGATGAAGCCTTACGGGCACCTGATATTCGCCGACCAGCTTGATGGGCTCGTCGAGCGCGATTTTGCGCTTGTCCACCTGGAAGCCTTGCGCCGCGAGCGCCTCTGCTAGATCCGCGGAAGTCACCGAGCCGAAC
Organism: Candidatus Acidiferrales bacterium; assembly: GCA_050747245.1. GTDB lineage: Bacteria > Acidobacteriota > Terriglobia > Acidiferrales > UBA7541 > JBOGNO01. The sequence goes on along the minus strand of JBOGNO010000011.1, from coordinate 37,083 downwards.
AGTTGGTCGTTCTCGCCCGCCTTGCGCCGCAGCGTAACGGAAATAGTACCAAGAAGTTCAGCCTGCTTGGCCGCGCTCTCTTTCTCCGTGGCCTCCTTCTTGGCAAAGATGACGCGCATTTTCTCCATTCGCTTCATGTTCGCCGGCGAAGCCTCCAGCGCCAGCTTGCGCGGCAGCAGATAATTACGCGCGTACCCCGCGGCCACTTCCACGATCTGACCGCGATCTCCCAGTTTTGCGACGTCTTCCTGCAATATGACTTGCATGCTCGCTTCCTCTTCGATTCGAATTTCGCTTCGCGCGCTACAGCTCTGTGCCGAAGGGCAGCAGGGCGATGTTTCGCGCGCGCTTGATGGCCACCGTAAGCCAGCGCTGGTGGCGCGCGCACGTTCCCGTCACGCGCCGCGGCATGATTTTCCCGCGCTCCTGAATGAAGCTCTGAAGCGTTTCCGCCTTCTTGTAATCAATGTAGTCCACGCGGTCCACGCAAAACCTGCACACCTTCTTCTTGCGGACGTACTGCCTCCGCCCGCGCTTTGGCGGCCCGCCGGGGCCGCCGGGACCTCCCGCGCCGCCGCCCGGCCCGGCCGAGCGTCCCGGCCCGCCGGAAGGTCCTGCCGGTCTTGCACCTTGTTCATCAGGCATTGCTTTCTCCCTTTAACTCGCGGCCGCTGGCGTGGCAGGCGGGGCCGCTTCGCCCGAAGGCGGTGCTTGCGAAGGCGCCGCGGCTTGCGGCTGCGGTTTTCGCGGACGCCGCGCGGCGCGGCGTTCACGCCGGTGGACCAGCTTCTGCTGCCGTTTGATTTCTTCGTCCAGCCGCACGGTCATATACTTGATCACCGCGTCGGACACCTTCAATCTCCGCTCGAGCTCTTTGATCACCTCGCCATGCGAGGATCGAATCACGAGATAAACAAAAAATCCTTCTCGCAGCTTCTGCACCCGATAGGCGAGCCGCCGGTTTCCCCATTTCTCCATCTTCTCCACCCTCGCGCCTTTTTCCGTGGCGGCGGCTTCGAGTACGGATATCAGCTTGTCTACGTCCGCTTCCGGAGTATCCGGGCGGCAGATAAAAACCAGGTCATACAGACGTTCTTCCATAGCTCCTCGGTTTTCCGGTTAGCTTTTCTCACCCCGGATCAGATGTTTGCCTCGCCCTCGGGCGTAACCCGCTCGTTAAATCGCGACATTGCTCGACTCGCGCCCTCCCGCAAAATCCACTGCACTGCTTCCGCCGCGTCTGCGATCATCTCGGCGGCGATGGCGCGTACGCTCCCGGTCATCGGACAGAGCACATAGGCGGCCAAGTCCCGGATCTTACCTTCGGGTCTGACGCCCATCCGCACCCGCAAGAATTGGTCCGTGCCCAAACTTCCGATGATGGACCTCAGCCCGTTGTGCCCGCCTGCGCTGCCGTGCTCGCGGATTCGCAACATCCCCCACGGCAGGGCCGCATCATCCGATAGAACAATCATCTCTGCCGGATCGCAATCGTAGCGCTCTACCAGATCGCGCACCGCACGCCCGCTCGAATTCATGTGCGTCTGCGGCTTTGCCAACGCAACTTGGTGTCCTGCAATCTGCCCGAGCCCCACGTATGCCTGGCATTCCGGGCGTGTCACCCGGATGCCCGATTCTTCCGCCAGCCGGTCGATCCCCAGGAACCCTAGGTTATGCGGCGTGCGCGCATATTCCGGCCCGGGATTGCCGAGGCCCACAATCAATCGCATCCGAGCGCCCAATTCGTTTTCGTTCGCCAAGCTCTTTGGCGCACACCGCAATTCCCCTGACGCTGCCGCGTCGGGTTACTTTTCTTTCTCTTTGCCTTTCGCAGGCGGCGCGGGCGCTTCCGCTCCCTCTTCGCCCTCTTCCGCTTCCTTCTTGCCCTTCTTGATGACTTCGGGCTCGACCGGCACTGCTTCCGTCACAGCCGCTGCCTCCGCCGGAGTCGCTTCCACTTCGGCCTTGAGCGTCACCACGTGTGCCAGCACGCGTTGCGGATCTGTCACGAGGCGAACCTTCTTCGGATCCAACGGCAAATCCGCGGCGCGAAGCTGCTTGCCTATCGTCAGCGCGCTCACGTCCATCTTGAATTCCTCGGGTATGTCCCCGGGCAAGCATTCCACCTCAACTTCACGCGTCACCATTTCGAAAATACCGCCCTGCAATTTCACGCCTTCCGGCTCGCCAAACGTGTGCACCGGCACTTTCACGCGCATGCGCACGTCCATGGCCACGCGCAACAGGTCCGCGTGGAGCAACACTCCTGTCACCGGATCCACCTGCCAGTCCTTCATCATTGCTTTTTCTTCCGCTCCGCCCGCCACCTGCACTGTAAAAATCGTATTGTGACCCGATTCCGATCGCAATATGCGCGCCACTTGCTTGGCGTTCACTGTGATCGAGATGGAATCGCGCTTGCCTCCATAGAGCACCGCCGGGACCATGCCCGTCCGGCGCACAGCCTTCGCCGCGCTCTTGCCCCGTGCTTCCCGGATGTTTCCCTCCACAACAAACTGTTCCATACGTCCCTTCCCCGCTCCTTGCTTAGTTAAAAAGTTCGCTGATCGAAGATTCCTCGTGAATATTGCGTATGCCCCGCGCCAGAAGCTCGGCAACACTCAGCACTTTTATTTTGGAAAGCTTCCGCGCTGCCGGAGAGAGCGGTACCGAATCGGTGACCACCACCTCTTCGATGGGCGCGCTTGTCAGCCGGTCCACTGCCGGCCCGGAAAGAATGGCATGCGTGCATCCGGCATAAACTTTTGTCGCGCCGTTTTCCAACAGCGCCTCGGCCGTCTTCACCAGCGTGCCGGCCGTGTCAATGATGTCGTCTATCACCAGCGCCGGCCTTCCCCGCACGTCACCGATCAGGTGCATCACTTCGCTCACGTTCACGTCAATCCGCCGCTTGTCCACGATCGCCAGCGGCGCATCGATCTTTTTCGCGAAGTATCGCGAGCGCTCCACTCCGCCCGCATCCGGCGAAACCACCGTGAGCGCGCCCAGTCTCTTGTTCTGAAAATATTCCACCAACACCGGCGAAGCGAATAGGTGGTCCACCGGCACATTGAAATATCCCTGAATCTGCGGCGCGTGCAGGTCCAGAGTCAGCGCCCGGCTTGCCCCTGAAGCTTCCAGTAGATCGGCCACCAGCTTCGCGGAGATAGGTACGCGCGGCCGGTCCTTACGGTCCTGCCGGGCGTAGGCGTAATACGGAATCACCGCAGTGATGCGCCACGCCGAAGCTCGCTTGAAAGCGTCGAGCATCAGCAGCAGCTCCATCAGGTGATGATTTACCGGATGGCAGCAGGGCTGCACGACGAAGACGTCCGCGCCGCGCACGTTCTCCAGAATCTGCAGCCGCGTTTCTCCGTCGCTGAAGCAACCGTGCTCGATGTTACCTACCGGCACGTCCAGGAACTTGCAGATCGCTTCGGTCAGCGCGCGATTGGCTGTGCCGCTGAAGATTTTGAACTTCTCGTCGTACAACGGAATTCCCCTTGCGCTTCAAGCGCTCGCGCGCCATTTCCTCGCGCGCGCACAGTCTTTTTCCGACAGGGTTTCGACCACGAAGACCTGATCTTCTAGGAACCTTCGCGCGGCTCGGCGCGCCTTCGCTGGGGTTTGGAATATTCCGAACACCGCCGACCCGCTACCCGCCAGCGCGGCTTCTGCGGCCCCTTCCTCGAGCAATTGCGCCTTGATTTTTCCCAGGCGCGGATACCGCTCAAAAACCACATCCTCAAAATCGTTCAGGATTTGGCCTTCCCGCGGGCTCCAGCACAGAGCGCAGAACTCAAGGATTTTACGGGGCCTTTGCTCGTTTGTCAATCGCGCGCCGGCCCACTCAAAAGCCTCGCGCGTGCTCACCGCAATTTCTCGCGGAGAGATTACTACAATGCTTCGCTTCGGCGTTTCAGCGAGCGGATATATTTCGTCCCCGCGATTCACTCCCAGCGCCCTGCCCCCCAGCAGGAAAAACGGTACGTCGGCCCCCAGACCTGCCGCGATTTCATTGAGCCGCCCGAGAGGGATCTTTTTGCCGGTAAGCCGCAGCATCCCGATGAGTGCCGCTGCCGCGTCGCTCGAGCCTCCGCCCAGTCCCCCCGCGACCGGAATGCACTTCGTGAGCGCGGCGCGAACTCCGCCGCGAAATTTCAATTCGCAGCCCGCGGCTTCGATCGCCCTCCAAACAAGGTTTTCCGGCCCCGCCACAAGATCCGGATCGCTTAGTTCCAGAAAAATACCCGGCTTTCGCACGCGTGCCAGTTCCAGCGTGTCGTGTAGCGATATGGTTTGAAAAATCGTTCGCAGTTCGTGGTAACCGTCCGCCTGTTTCGCCACGATTTGCAGGCGCAGGTTTATTTTGGCGAACGCCGGGACGCGGATGGTTGCGCTCATCCCGGAGAGCTTACAGCGGTTTTTCCTCCAACGCGGGGGATTTCTGCGCGAGCCGACGCTTCAACGATTTCAGTTTCTGGTCCAGTTGCGCCACCTGGTCCGGCTCGTAATCGGCGGGCAGCGAGTGCTGCCATTCATACTGCGCTTTTTCGTATGCGGCTGCGGCGCGCTCCCCGAGGCCCAGCTTCGCATAAACATCGCCCAGATGTCCCAGCACCGTGGGGTCGTGCGGCGTGTGTGCAGCAGCTTTCTCCAAGTATTCCTGCGCTTCTGCCAACTTGTTCTGCCGGAAATAGACCCAGCCCAGGCTGTCGAGATAAGCGCCGTTGGTCGGCTCCTGTTTCACCGCCGCCGTGATCATTTTCGCGGCTTCGTCGAGCCGCACGTTCCGCTCGGCCAGCATGTAGCCGTAATAATTCAGCACTGCGGCGTTCTGCGGCTCTAGCGCCAGCGATTGCTTGAACCCCTCTTCGGCATCGTCGTATTTTTTCTGTCGCTCGTAGATGGCCCCCAGCATGAAATACGCATTGGCTTTCTCCGCAGGCTGCCGCGCGAGTGTGATGGCCTGTTTTCCATCCGTCTCCGCGTCGCTGAAATCACGACCGCGCTCCTCCACCTGCGCCAGCGCCAGATACACTTCTCCGTCCTCCGCGTTGCCTTTCAGCAGAGCGTGCAGGATCTTCTGCGCGTCGGCCAGCTTTTGCTCTTCTCCGAGCAGCATGGCGTACGATGTCACCAAGTCGCGATTCTCGGGATCGGTGTCGAGCGCCTTCTTCGTTTCCTCAGCGGCCTTGGGAATGTCGCGGCTCGCACGGTACGTGTCGATCAGCTGCATCTGCGCGCGGCGCGCGGCTTCCGGGCTGAGCCCGCCCATCTCTTCAAACGTTCGCACCGCCGCCGGATAGTTTTCCGCGTCGCGGTACGTCTGCCCCAGTTGCTCGTAAAGAATCGCCAGCGCCCCGGGATTCCCGCCGGGTTGCGACTTGATCCCTGCGATGGCGTCGGTCAGGATGCGCTCCGCTTCTTCGAAGCGTCCCTGCGCATCGTAGAGAATTGCCTCGTTGTACATGATCTCGATGCTTCCCGGAGAAAGTTGCTTCGCCTCCATCAGGTTTTTCTCCGCCAGATCGAGCTGCCCGAGCCGACGGTAAATCTGCGACAGCCGCAGATGGTTTTCCCCGGACTCCGGTTCCATCTCCGTCAGGCGCTTGTACTGTTCGGCGGCTTCTTCGAGCTTGTTCTCGGAAATCAGTGTTTGCGCCAGCCCGCGAACGTGATTCGCCTCATCCGGATCTTCTTGCGCGGCTTGCCGGAACGCTTCTTCCGCCTTCGCGTAGTCGTGGTTTTGCGAATAGGCATTGCCAAGCAGATCCAGCACTTCGGGCGTCGAAGCGCCCGAGGATTGTTGCAGGAGCGTGATGGCTTCGCTAGCCCGTCCCTCATCCACCAGCAGCTGGCTCAGTTGTTCGAGCGCCGTTTCTTCGTTAGGATCTTGCTTCAAAATTTCGCGCAGCACCGCCTCCGCCTCATCATGCTTGTTCTCGAAGCGGTAGAGCCGCGCGAGCCACAGTTTCGATTCCGTATCCGTCGGCTCCAGCTTGCGCAGCGCCTCCAGGTGCCCTATGGCCTTGTTGATGGTTTCCGATTGCTGGCTGACGTTGCTCAGGTCGCCCAGCGTGCGCACGTAAATCCGCGCCAGCAGACGGTGCGCCCCCGCGCTCGATGGATTGCGCGCCAGGATGGCTTCCCCTTCTGCCACTGCATCCTTAATTTGCTGCGATTCCGCCAGCGTCTCCGCGATTCGCAATTCAATCGCCTCGGAATCGGGATCGAGCTCCAGTGCCTTCTTGTAGGAATCAATCGCCTGCCTCGCGTAGTCGCCCTGCCCCGTCACGCCATACAGCGTCTCGAGATAATGCCCTATGGCAAAGTCGCTGTAGGCCTCGGCGTGGCGCGCCTCGTCGGTCTGTGCCGGGGGAGTGCTCTGCTGCGCCCGTGCGCCGGGAGAAATCAGTCCCACTGCCAGAAAGATTGCTGTCTGTCGAAAATTCATTCGTTCACCAAAACTCTAATTGTGGGCCATGTCCGCGAGGTGGGTCAAAACGATTCTTCCCCGCATTTCGTCGAAGTATCGCCGCTGAATTTAGATGCGCCCGCGGCGATTGAGGCTGCTATTCAAGTTGGAAGATTAGTGCCGAAAGTGCCGCACGCCGGTGAAAACCATGGCCATGCCCAGTCGGTTCGCTGCCGCGATCACTTCCGCGTCGCGCACCGAGCCGCCGGGCTGGATCACGGCCTTTGCTCCGGCTTTGCCTGCTTCCTCGACGCCATCGGGGAATGGAAAGAACGCGTCGGAAGCCACCACGCTGCCTTCCAGCGGATGATGGCATGTCTTCGCGACTGAGGAATTGCTCGCATCCGCGCCGCTCGTGTGTCCCGCTCCCGCGATTTTCGCTGCTGCCAGGTTTGTCTCCGCTTTCATCACCGCAATTTTCACCGCATCCACGCGGCTCATCTGCCCCGCTCCCACGCCGAGCGTTTGCCCTTCCCTCGCAAAGACGATGGCGTTCGACTTCACGTGCTTGCAAACTTTCCACGCGAAAAGCAGCGCGCGAATTTCTTCTTTGCTGGGGCGCCGTTCGCTGACAATCTTCAGCTCGCTCTCTTCCAGTGCGTGCCGGTCCGGCTCCTGCACTAAGACGCCACCCGAAATCCGCTTTAGTTCAAGTTCCTCCGGCGCTGCCGCGACAATTTCCAGCAGCCGCAAATTCTTCTTCGCTGCGAGCTTCTCGAGCGCTCCAGTCTCATACCCAGGCGCGGCAATGCATTCGACAAACAGTTTCGCCACTTCCTCCGCCGTTGCCGCATCGAGCGGCCGGTTGAACGCCAGCACTCCTCCGAACGCCGAAACGGGGTCGCACTCGAGCGCCTTCCGGTACGCCTCGCCCAGGGTTTCCTGCTCCCCCACGCCGCACGGGTTGTTGTGTTTCACGATCACCGCCGCGGGCCGCGAAAATTCTTCCGCCAGCTTCCACGCCGCGTCCAGGTCCACCAGATTGTTGTAGGAAAGCTCCTTGCCTTGAATCTGCTTCCCGCCCGTAAGCCCCGCGGGCAGCGCCACCGAAGCGTACAGCGCGGCCGACTGGTGCGGATTTTCTCCATAGCGCATCGCCTGCCGTCGCTCGAGCGCGATGTGAATCCGTTCCGGAAGTCGCGGCGCTTCACCGAAGTGCAGCCCGCCCTCCGTCGAAAGCTGTTCCAGTGACGTCGTGATTTCTCCGTCGTATCGCGCCGTGTGCGCGAACGCCTTCCTCGCCAGCTCGAGGCGCGTGCCGATGCTCAACTCGCCTTTCTCCGCGATTTCGGCCGCGACGCGTGCATAATCCGCGGCATCCGTCACCACCGCGACGCTCTCAAAATTTTTCGCCGCGGAGCGGATCATCGCCGGCCCGCCAATATCAATATTCTCAATCAGCTCCGCCGGCGTCACTCCCTCCTTCCGCACCGTCGCCGCGAAGGGATAAAGATTCACCACCACCAGGTCAATCGCGCCGATTCCATGCCCGGACGCTTCGTTCCGGTCGCCCGCGTTGCCGCGGCGAAATAAGATCCCACCGTGCACCTTCGGATGCAAAGTCTTCACGCGGCCTCCCAGCATCTCCGGCCAGCCGGTCAGCTCCGAAACGTCGCGGACGCTGATGCCGGCCTCGCGTAGCAGCCGTGCGGTGCCCCCGGTCGAAACGATCTCAATCTTCCGCGCTGCGAGCTGTCGCGCGAATTCCACTAGTCCGGTCTTGTCGTACACGCTTATCAACGCCCGCTCGATAGCCACTTCGCTTCCCTCCGCCAGTTTTGAAAGTGATTAGTGTAAGCGCTTGGCGCGCATTCGAAAAGTGCGGAATGTTGTAAGAAATTTGGTCCTGAAGATTTCTGCCTCTAGGTTTTACAATTTTTCGCGCGCGGCGAATTCCCGCGACAGCTCTGCCGGGTTAGCTCACCAGCTGCGCTTTCAGGCGGACTTTGTCCTTCTCTGCGGCGACGCGGTATTCCACTTCGACGCCGCGATTTTCCGCCTGAATCTCCTTCGTCTTGGCGGAGATAAATTTCACGAAATCGCGATACTTCGGCGCGCCGGATTTTTCGCCCGCTTGCTTGCGGAGTTCCATCATCTTGTCGAAAAGCGCGCGTATTTTATCTTCTTCCGCACGCGGATCGGAAAATCTTACGGCGAAATCGCCTTCTGCCCCGCCGCGCGATGGCCTTCCGGTCAGGCGCATGCGCTGCTCCTCGATTTCCCGCGCCGCCGCGCCGAAGACCCGCCGCCCTCGCCCTTCCTCGCGCTGCTGCAATTTCTTGCGCCACATGTCCTGGTACTTCGCAAAGCTGTCGGAAAGGTTTGTATAGCGGAAGCGCTGGTTGTAATTCATCTCCGCCACGCGGTCGGCGTAGCGCTTCAGCAGAGAATCCACGCGCCATTGCGCATCCGTAGGAGGCAGCCGTCGCCCGCCGCCGAAATATTGTTCGTATTCGATCCGCAGGATGCGCAGCCCCTTTTCCACCTGATCGAGATCCGCTTCGATGTTGGCGGTCTTGGTTTTTTCTGGGGGAGGCGCGGGCATTGTTCGGATCCGTGGTGTTGCTTCCCGACCGGCAATCAACCGGACGAGAAGCCCACTTCGAAACTAGCGGCAATCTTCGCCCGGGGCAATAGTACCTCCGCTTCGGTTGCCGGAGAAGTACGCCCGGGCGCGCCGCGAGTTGCCCGCGATACGCCCCTGTGATGAAATAGCGTGCTATGAATCCCCCGGCCGAGTCTTCCGCGAACGCGACGGGCGCCCTGCTCCGCCAAATTCCCTCTGTCTACGAAATTTTGAGCCGTCCCGCGATCGTCGAACTCGCTCGCCAATACGGCCGCGAATTGACGCTCTCCGCCACCCGCGCAGTGCTCGAAGAATTGCGCCTGGCCATCGCCCACGGCCATGCCGATGCCGCCGCGCTTGAGCCCGAACTCATCGAGCGGCGCATCGCCGCCGAAGCCGCGCGCGCCGCGGATTCTTCCCTCCGCCAAGTGATTAATGCCACGGGCGTAATCCTGCACACGAATCTGGGCCGTGCGCCGCTCGCTCCCGCCGTCGCGGAACGCATCTCCAGGACCGCTCTGGGATATTCCAATCTCGAGTACAACCTCGCGAGCGGCGAACGCGGTCAGCGCGACGTCCACACCGCGGCAAAGCTCGCCAAGCTCTCGGGCGCCGAAGCCGCCATCGTCGTGAACAACAACGCCGCCGCCGTGTTCCTGACACTGCACACGCTCGCCCGGGGCGCCGAAGTGATCGTCTCGCGCGGCGAGCTCATTGAAATCGGCGATGGATTCCGCATTCCGGAAATCATGGCCGAAAGCGGAGCCACTCTGCGCGAGGTAGGAACCACCAACCGCACGCACATCTCCGATTTTGAGAATGCCATCACCGAAAATACGCGCCTGTTGCTCCGCGTGCATCCATCCAATTTTCGCATCGTGGGCTTTGCGGCGCGTCCCGCGCTCGAAGAGCTTGTGGCCCTCGCGCGAAAATCAAACCTCCCGCTCTACGAAGATCTGGGCTCGGGCTGTGTTGCGGACCTTGCCGCGAGCGGAGTGGATGAGCCCGCGGTGGCGCGAAGCCTGGCTGCGTGCGTGGATGTGATAAGTTTCAGCGGCGATAAGCTCCTTGGTGGCCCGCAGGCGGGCATCATCGCCGGAAAAAAAGAAATCATGGAGCGCATCCGCCGCAATCCCGTCTTTCGCGCCCTGCGTGTGGACAAGCTCACCATTGCGGCGCTAGAGGCCACCCTCGGCGCCTACGTGCGCAACGCGCTCGACGAAATTCCCGCGCTGCGCATGATTCGTTTGCCCCTCGAGGAAATTGAAAAGCGCGCGGCGGCCTTTGCGGCGCGCTTGAAGCCGCGCCTCCCGGAAAATGCCGAGGTGGAAATTTTGCCCGGATTTTCGGTGATCGGCGGAGGCTCCACGCCGGATCAGCAATTGCTCACGCGGCTCGTGGCTATTTCAAGCCATAAATCTTCCGTGCAGGAGATCGAAGCCCGGCTCCGCCGGCCCGAAGCGGGTCCGCCCGTCATCGCCCGAATCGAAGAGGGCCGCCTCGTCCTCGACCTCCGCACCGTTTTTCCGGAGGAAGAAGATTCGCTTGCCGCGGCGCTCCTCTCCGCCCTCCGCTGAAAATCTTTCCGGCGCTCCTCTTCTTTCTACAGCCGGTTAATCACGCTCGCGACGCACGCCGCGCCGAATCCATTGTCGATGTTCACCACGCTTACGTTCGAAGCGCAACTATTGAGCATCGCCAGCAGCGCCGTAAGTCCGCCGAAGCTCGCTCCGTAGCCCGTGCTCGTCGGCACGGCGATCACCGGCACGGAAACCAGTCCGGCGACGACGCTCGGGAGAGCCCCTTCCATTCCCGCGACGCAGATAATCACCCGCGCCGAAGTGAGCTCTTCGCGATGCTCCAGCAGCCGGTGAAGCCCCGCGACGCCCACGTCGTAAATCGTCGTCACGCGATTCCCCATCATCTCTGCCGTCACCGCCGCTTCTTCAGCCACGGGAATGTCGCTCGTGCCCGCTGTGACCACTGCGATTCGCCCTTTGCCGCGTATCGTTTTCTCGCGTTGAATGGTGATGGTTCCGGAAAGCGCATGAAATTTCGCCGCGCGTGCTATGCGCCGCACCGCGCCAAAAATCTTCTTTTCTCCGCGCGTGATCAGGATGTTGTGCGAGGATTTCGCGCGCAGCATCCCGCGAACGATTCCCGCCACCTGTTGCGCGGTTTTTCCTCGGGCATAAATCACTTCGGGAAACCCCTGGCGGAGCCCGCGGTGGTGGTCAATTTTCGCGAATCCCAAGTCTTCGAACGGCAGCTTGCGCAGCCGTTCCAATGCCTCATGGGGGGTCATTTTCCCCGCGCCAAATTTTTCCAGCAGCCCGCGAATATCTTGTTCGTTCATGGCCGGGCCGATTCTACCACTCCCGGCAGCGCCCCCAGCCCCCCCGTTGCTGGCCCCACTTTTCCACAGGTTTCCACAGTACTGGTCCCCTTCTCAACTTCCCGGATTCGTGCTACCGTGCCTTTGAGGTTTATATGCCTCATTTCAGGCCCCATATAATCGAGCCGCCCCAAGAACAGTTCGCAATATCCTGTGACTCCGTGGTCTCCGTGGCCAATCTTCCTCAGCAAAATCACAAAAATCAATCGCTACACCAAAATATTGATTTTTTTGCAAATTACAGAAAACAAACCACCTCCAAAAAATCAATCGCTACAAAAACGTCATTTTCAAATCGGGTACTGGAACTACCAAAAGCACCTGTGACTTTGCCCTTTTGCCAATGCTGCCAGTGGCAGATCATGTTCAGCGCACCCGGCGATGAGCGATGCTAATGCCGAAGAATAAAGGCAAATTCGTGACGGTGGGGGTGACGGGCGCGAGCGGGGCGATCTATGCGCAAAAGATGCTGCAAGCGCTCGATACGGATAGCCGCGTCGGGCGCGTGGCGCTGGTTGTGAGCGAGACGGGTCTGCGGCTGATTGCGACGGAGCTGGGAATTGTCGCTCAGGACCAAAAAAAACTGCCCGGGATGCTGACCGGAACGCGAGCCGCGAAAATCGAATACCTGCCGAACAAAGATGTAGGTGCGTCGATTGCATCCGGCAGCGCGGCCGTGGATGCCATGGTGGTGATTCCCTGCTCGGCGGGAATGCTGGGGACGATTGCGAGCGGGCTTGCGGATGATTTGATCGCGCGGGCTGCGGATGTTTGCCTGAAAGAGCGGCGGCGCCTCGTGCTCTGCCTGCGGGAGACTCCGCTGAACCGGATTCACATCGAAAACATGCTTCGCGTGACGGATGCGGGAGCGATCGTCATGCCGGCGATTCCGGCATTTTATTACGGGCCAAAGACGATCGACGAGATGGCCGAACAGTTCGTCTTTCGCGTGCTGGCGCAGATGGGCTTCGAGCAGGAGAAGCAGTACCGGTGGAAGGGCGGAAAAGAAAAATAGCCACGGAGGCGCAGGAAAAATCAGAAATTAGAAACAGAAACAAGGAAGCAGGCACTTTCTTTGAGAGATCCTTCGCCCGCCACGGCGGGCTCAGGATAACAGTGTGGACTGGGGCGCAAAAGGGCGCCGAGGCACATGGTGAAGCGGATCAGGACAGTCCTGGAGATGATCAAGTTCGAACACTCGGTGTTCGCGCTGCCGTTTGCGCTGGTGGGAGCGCTGCTGGCGGCGCGAGACGCCGGAGCGGCGTGGCCTACGGCTCGACAAATAGTGTGGATTGTCGTGGCGATGGTGGGGGCGCGCTCCGCTGCGATGACCATGAACCGCATCGCGGACGTGCGCTACGACGCGATGAATCCGCGCACGCAGAATCGCGCGCTACCCAAAGGGGCGCTTTCGGTTTCATTCGCGTGGGGCTTCACGATCGCGGCCGCGGCGGCGCTGGTGGTGGCGGCGTGGCAATTGAACCGCTTGGCGCTCGAACTTTCGCCCGTGGCGCTTGCGGTGCTGTTCTTTTATTCCTACACGAAACGGTTTACGGCGTGGTCACACGTGGTGCTGGGATTTAGCCTGGGGATATCTCCGGCGGCGGCGTGGATCGCGGTGCGCGGCTCGCTCGATGCGCGAATGCTGATTCTGTGCGCGGCGGTGACACTTTGGGTGGGCGGATTCGACGTGCTCTATGCGTGCCAGGACGTAGAATTCGACCAGCGCGCGGGATTATTTTCCGTGCCGAAGAGATTCGGGATTGCGCGGGCGCTCGGGATTGCGCGCGGGATGCATGTGCTGATGGTGGCGCTGCTCGCGTGGCTCGCGGCGAGCTTTCATCTGGCGTGGCCGGCGTGGGCGGGAATCGGCGTGGTGGCGGCGCTGCTCGCGTACGAACATTCGCTAGTCGAGCCGAACGACCTCTCGAAGATGAATGCTGCGTTTTTCACCGTGAATGGCTATATTAGTCTGTTGTTCCTGATTTTCTGGGGCGCGGCAATAATGGTAGCGCCCCGCTAGAAAAGGGAGAGTCAAAATGCAGATACCATGGTTCCCAAGTAGATTTCTGAGGCGGTTCGAAAGGGCGCTTCGAAATTGCTACAAACTACCGGAGGTAGATGCTGTCGAGGCGAGGTGGAACCGGATATGCAGGCTGATGGCAGATCGAGTTCAATTTGAAACGGATTGGAATGACGAGAAGCGTACTTGGCGGATGGCTGTGACTCGAGTTGTCGATCGCCATGTCCGACAGGACTGTTGCACGCGGCGTAATATTCTCAGAATACTTGCAGCATGAAAAACAGCAACCCAATTCTCGACGACAAGAGGCTGGGGCCGATTGCGGAAAAGGTGCTCGCGGGTGAGCGGCTGACGGCCGCGGATGGGCTCGCACTATACCAGTCGAACGATTTGCTGGGCCTCGGATGGATGGCGAATTACGTGCGCGAGAAGCAGCACGGGAACACCTGCTACTACAACGTCAATCGGCACATCAATCCGACCAACGTGTGTGTGGCGCATTGCCGGCTGTGCGCATTCGGGCGCGCGCCCGACGCGCCGGGGGCGTACACGTACGCGCTTGAGGAAATCTGGGAGCGCTCGGCGCAGGGAGTGAACGAAGGCGCGACGGAATTTCACATCGTGGGCGGGCTGCATCCGGATTTGCCGTTCGAATATTACCTCGAGCTGATTCGCGGGCTGAAACAGCGATTCCCGCAGGTGCATCTGAAGGCGTTCACGATGGTGGAGGTGGGTTACTACGCGCGGATTTCGAAGCTGTCGATTCGCGACACGCTGCTCAAGATGAAAGAGGCGGGAGTGGATTCCCTTCCCGGCGGCGGAGCGGAAATTTTCAATCCCCGGGTGCGCAAAATAATTTGCGACCACAAGGTAAGCGGGCGGAGATGGCTGGAAATTGCGCGGGCGGCGCACGAGGTTGGATTGCGGTCGAATGCAACGATGCTCTACGGGCACATCGAGACGCACGAAGAACGCGTGGAACACCTCCTGCTGCTGCGCGAATTGCAAGATGTGACGCACGGATTCGTGGCGTTCATCCCGCTGGCGTTTCATCCGGAAAATACTGCGCTCGCGCATTTGCCGAAGCCCACGGGATTCGACGATTTGAAGACCATGGCCATCTCGCGGCTGCTGCTGGACAATTTCGAGCACATCAAGGCTTACTGGATCATGCTGACGCCGCGAATCGCGCAGGTGGCGCTGCGATTCGGCGCCGACGACATTGACGGCACGGTGATCGAAGAAAAAATTTATCACGACGCCGGAGCGACGACGGCGCAGTTCACTTCTCGGGCGCAACTCGAAAGGCTGATTCGCGCGGCGGGAAGCACGCCCGTCGAGAGAGACACGTTCTACCGTCCCGTGGATCGATCGAAGATGCCGTTTCCCGCGAGCTCGCGCGCTTCGCGCGGCGATGATTTCATTCCTGAGACAACGCTCACGCTAAACGTTTGATTTCCACGAAAACAGATTCCTCGCTCCGCTCGGAATGACAAAAAAATTCGCGGGTTGCTAGCGGTTTATTTCTCGCGGGGGCCAGACGAGGACATGCTGGCGTGAGGCGAAATGGAGAAGCGGCGGCGCGGCTGGGAGCGCGATGCCGAGCGTGGCGGCCATGGTGTTGAGTTCGAATTCTGCTTCCGCCAACTGCAACGGCCAGAGCGGATGATGGATATCGGCGCGTAAGATTTTTTCGCGATGTGCGGCGTAGAGGCAGTAGCGCTCGGTGAGGAAATATTCGAGCGTGCCATGCGCGGCGGCGAAGACTTCACCTGCGGGACGATAGCGGCCGCGAAATTCGGCGGGCGGCGCGCCGCGATGCGTGCGAAGGCTGCGATACAAAATTTCTCCGCATAGATTTTCAAGGGACATGCGGGCGCGAAAATAAGGCAAGTGAAACCAGGCGCGCGCCGCTGCCACCGCAATGGAATTTCCAGCGTCAAGGCTGAAGAACCAAACACCGGGACGGTCATCGCGCGTGACGTAAGTGCGCACGTTCAATTCGGGAAAGGCGGAAAGGCCGGGAAGAGCGGGAAGGCCGCGAACGCGAACGCCGCTCATGCGAAAGGGCACAACGCCGAGCAAAGCTTGGCCATCGAAGGTGTCAATCGTGAGAGGCTCGGGAATGAGGGGGCGAAGGACGCTCGCAGGTAGGGGCCAATGAGCGAAGAGCAGTTCGTGCCAAGTTTGCTCCATGACCCAACGCGCTGCAGGAAGCGGCCAGGGACGATGCGATGCGTCAGGCGATGCGGGACGCATCAGGCAGGTTTCCTTTTTCGGAGGCAGGTACACAGCAAGAGGCCATAGAACGGGGCGTAGGTCAGCCAGACGAAGCGGGGATCAAAATGCCATACTCCGCGGGCTTCGTAATCGATGAGGACTTCGTAAGAGAGAAATTGAAGGACGGTGAGAAGCAGCCAGGCGGGGTTGGGAAAAAAACATAGGAGCGGCAGAATCCACGTGAAATACCAGGAGTAGCCGTTGGGAGAGAGAAGAAGGACCGCGCCGATGATGAGATAGGCGGCACGCGCGGGATCGAGCTTACGCGCAGCGGCCCACAGGGCGATACCCACGGCGACGCCGACTCCCAGACCATCAGCAAGTTGAGGGGAGCCGGAAAATTTTTCGAGGAGACGCCACAGGCTGGCGTTGTTGTTCTGCCAGCGGGAAGCGTAGTAGGACATCGTGGAAGGCAAGAGTGGGAGAGCGGAACGATAGGGCCAAAAACAGACGAAAGCAAAGAGCGCGGCGAGCGCAGCGCCGGGCCAGGAACGGAGAGAGCGAGGCCAGCCTTGAAGACGAAACCAGAGGGGAAAGAGCAGGATAGGAAAAGATTTCATGAGCGAGGCCGAAGCGAGAGCAAACGTTGACACTAGATGACGCGACCGTATAATCACAAGCGCGGCAACCAGCCCCGCAATGGCCAGAGCGTCCGCATGACCGCTCCCCGAAAATTCGACCACGGCCAGCGGACTCCAGGCATAAATCGCCAACTGAAAATTACGACCGCCGGTGCGGCGGAGATACCACGCGAGCATGAGGACGACTGCAAGGTCCGCGGCGACGAACGGAAATTTGAAGGCGACCGGACTCTTGAAGAGCCAAGCATCGGCGCGAAAGATGAGTTCGAGGAGAGGGGGATAAATGGCCGGGATGTCGTGGCCGGGAAAACGAGACTCGGAGGGAATGCGCAAATACGCGAGGCGGGGATCGTCGGGACGCTGGGCGTAAGGATTCCAGCCGTAATTCTGGATGCGGCCTTCCCAGCGATACCGAAACATATCTTCGGATAAAGAAGGAGTGAGCGGAAAGAGCGTGGCGCGAAAAAGGACGGCGCCCAAAAGAATCAGCCAGAAGGCGGCGCGAGAATCGGCGGAACGGGAGAGAAAAAGGAGCAGCAGGAGATACAAAGCTCCGGCGGCGAGACAAATAGAAATCGCGGCGACCACGTGAATGCTGAGATCGCGTAGCCGATAGAGAGCCAGGAAAAAGAGTTCGAAAGTTATCACACCGGCGAGGGTGATAAAAGTTTGCAGGCGGCCGCGAGCGGGGCCGGAATGCTCGGCGGCGTTGGTCATGCGGAGCAAGTGAAACGTTGATGGGAAAGTGGGCAGTTACGGCATACATGATTCTGGGGCCGAGCCGGTTTTCGGCTTATTGGCACAGACTCACGGACAAAACGTTTACGGGGATTTACCAGGCGAATGGATTCGACCTGGCCATGATGCTGCCGTATTTCATCGTATTGGGAATTCTGGCTGCATATGGAATTCACCGGTATGCCTTGGTGTACAACTTTTTCAAATACCGAAATCGCGTGCCCGCCCCCGCGCCGGATCCGGAGGAATGGCCCAAGGTTACCATACAGCTCCCGATATTTAACGAGAGGTACGTGATCGAGCGTCTGGTGGAGGCCGTGGCGCAAATTGAATATCCGCGGGAGAAACTCGAGATCCAGGTGCTGGACGATTCGATGGATGAGACGCAGGAAGTGGCGCGGGCGTGCGTGGAACGATACCAGCAACTCGGCGTGCCGATCGAATACCTACACCGAGGAAACCGCGATGGCTACAAGGCCGGTGCGCTTCAGGAGGGAATGAAAACGGCGACGGGGGAGTTCATCGCTATCTTCGACGCGGATTTTCTGCCGCCGGCGGATTTTCTGAAGCGCACGATTCCGCATTTCGCGACGGAACCAAAAATGGCGATGGTGCAGACACGATGGAGTTACATCAACCGCAACTACTCGACGCTCACGGAGATCGAAGCGATCCTGCTGGACGGCCACTTTGTGATCGAGCACAGCGCGCGATTCCGCAGCGGTGTGTTTTTCAACTTCAATGGCACGGGCGGAGTGTGGCGCAGGAAGGCCATCGAGGAGTCGGGGGGATGGCAGCACGACACGCTCACGGAAGACACAGACCTATCGTACCGCGCGCAATTGTGCGGATGGCACTTCCTCTACTTGCCGGAGATCGACTGCCCGTCGGAATTGCCGGTGGAGATGAATGCGTTCAAATCGCAGCAAGCACGCTGGGCAAAAGGCCTGATGCAGACCGCGAAAAAAATTCTTCCGCAAGTGTTTCGCACGAAACTATCCGCGCGTGTGAAGGCAGAAGCGTTTTTTCATCTGACCGCAAACATCAGCTACCCACTGATGGTTTTGCTTTCGATCATCCTGCTGCCGGCGATGATCGTGCGGTTTTACCAAGGGTGGTTTCAGGTGCTGCTGATCGACCTGCCGCTGTTTCTAGCTTCGACGTGCTCGATATCAAGTTTCTATCTTGCTGCGGAGCGAGCGCTTTACCCGAAGACGTGGAAGCGAACGTTTTTGTATCTGCCGTTCGTGATGGCGGTAGGAATCGGACTCTCGGTGCGTAACGCCTTGGCGGTGCTGGAAGCCATCGTGGGAAAGAAATCTGAATTCACGCGGACTCCGAAATACCGCATCGAAGGACAGCGCGGCGGATCGTGGCTGAAGAACAAATACAGACCCAAGGCAGGCTGGATGCCATTCGCCGAAGTGATCCTGGGAATCTATTTTGCGGCCACAGTGATTTACGCCCTCGAAATGGAAAACTACGCGACGGTTCCCTTCCTCCTGCTCTTCGTGTGGGGATACCTCTACACGGGACTGATGTCTCTGGGACAGTCCTATTACGAGCGGTTGCGGTTTGGCCGGCGACGCGAAGAACGCACCGCGGCAGCCGGAGCGCCGGGGTTCTAAATCCACATTTGGGAATAGCAGATTACTCGTCCCGCAGAATTATGCCGCAGGCAAGAGGCGTGCTACGCCTAGAATGACAATAAAATTTGTATTTTCAAAAAAGACTAGGGGGAGGCAGGCTTGGACGGTGGAGGAGATTGCGCCGATGGGGGCGGAGTGAATTTGTACGTTATGATGCGCGCAGATTTCAGGAGACGAAGGGGTGGTCGGACGTCGTAGGTTTCCTCGAGAGAAATAATCTCGCCGCGAGAAGTGATCCACGGATCGGCGGAGACCTCCGGGACGAAGGTTTCCTGACAAAAATCGCGATTGGCGGGGAGATTCCAGAGAATGAAATGAGTGACGCGCTTCTTGCCGCCACCTAAGGCGCGTGCGAAGGCGCTATACTCAGCGAAACGGCCGAGGGCCAAACCGGCATTTTCATTTATGGTCAAGCGCTGCAGATCGCTGTGAGCACTTGAGCCCGCAGTCTGGCGGACGGGCGTGGCGGTCGAAGAATCGAGCCAGGTCAATTCGCTGCCGAGGGAAAGGAGTCGCTTTCCGTCCGCAGACCAGGCGATGTCTTCCGCGCTGAGGTTGCGCTCCCAGAGAGATTTTCCCGTTCGCGTGGAAAAGAGCAGCAGGCGCGCTTTGCCGGGCCAGCGGCGCGCGCGCTCGAGAACAGCAATTTCGAGCGCATCGGGGGAGAGGCGCGGAACAGTCCAGGAGTCGGAAAGTGCGAGGGGCAAATTGAAAGTGAGTGCAACAGCACCGGTAGGAGCGTCGAAGATTTTCACCTGTACAGGTTTTTTGGGCTCGGCATCCGCAAGAAAAGATTCCGCAGGCCAGAAAATCACGGCAAGATGGTCTCCACCCCAGGACATTTTCCCCGGATAAATTTCCTTATCGCTGTCCGCGGCAATCGTCCATACGGGCTGCGTGAGGCCTGCCGGAAAAATCCACGTCGCACCAATGGTGCGAACGGCGAGCCAGCGGCTGTCGGGAGAAAACTCGGCTTCCAAAATGCGCCAGACGATACCAGGCGGAATCTTGGGCACGGCTGCGTCGAATTGCCTTTTTTCACCAGAGTCGCGGTCGAGAAGATCGAAATGGGCCCCCGAGGGCGTCTGGAAATAGGAAAGGCGGAACCGACCATCGGGAGAAACAGCCAGGGCCGTGCCGGGGATGACCTCCTCCCGGGAGACGACGTTCAAACAAGGACAGAGAGAGAAGGCAGTCTGCGGGACGCGCGTGACTTCGGTGGGAACCGGGGCGCGCGTCTGTGCGAGCGAAGGAGCGGCCGAGCAGGTAACGAGGAAGGCAGCAAGCGGAAGAACGTGAGCACGCGACGAGCCGAGAGGGCGCATGAGCGGACATTAGCTTGCCCGAAACCGCGCCGCACCGCTATAATGTTTTTGCAATCCTCGTTTGGTTCATCCGAGAAGCTGCCTGCGGGAATCACCCCAAGCAGAATTCAGGAGCTGAGAGATGGTGAAAGCGACGCAACTGCGCCCCGGGATGGTCATCGTCCACGAAGGGAGCCTTTATACGATCTTCAGCGTGGATCATCGCACGCCGGGAAACAAGCGTGGGGCGATGGCCACGCGCATGCGCAACCTGAAGACCGGGGCGATAACCGACTACCGATTCCGCGCAGAGGATTTTGTAGAGCGAGCCATCGTGGACGAGGTGGAATTCGAGTTCCTATACAGCGACAGCGAAGGGTACCACTTCATGAACCAGCAGACGTACGAGCAGATCGCCCTCTCGAAGGAGCTGCTGGGCGATGCGGCGGAATACTTGATCCCGAATTTGACGCTAAAGGTAGAATTTTACGAAGGCAAGCCTATCGGCGTGGAACTCCCCGACACGGTGGATCTGGCGGTGGTGGATACCGAACCAACGGTGCAAAAGGCGACGGCCAGCTCGGTGATGAAGCCGGCGAAACTCGAAACAGGGCTTACGATCAACGTGCCGCCATTCGTCAACAACGGCGATAAGGTGAAAGTGGACACGACCGAAGGGCGTTACATCCAGCGAGTGCAGTAAATCTCCGGAAAAATTTGGACTTGGAAGCGGGACGCAAGCAAGAGGTTTTCATGGCCTTCAAGCTGAAGCCGGGGCTCTAAAATTTGTTCCGAGGAAGCCACGCTAAAGGGCGGCTAATGGGCAGCAGTGGACTTGCGGCCGAAGACCCGGGAAAAGATTGCGTCGACGGAGCGGAGCCGGCGACGCAAATCAAAAACGTTTTCGAGCGCGCGGGCATCGAGGAATTTGCGGATGTTCAGGTCGGCGGCGACGCGATCGCGAAAACTTGATTCCGATTCCCACGCGGCCATGGCATGAGACTGCACCCATTCGTAAGCGTCTTCGCGTGGAGCGCCGTGCTCGACCAAATCCTGCAGAAGAGTCCCGGAAAAAACCAAGCCTTGCGTGGAATTGAGATTTCGGAGCATGCGCGCGGGAAATACCTTCATATTCTCGACAATGTCGGCCATGCGCGCGAGCATGTAGTCCACAAGAATGGCGGAGTCGGGAAGAATGATGCGTTCGACGGAACTGTGGGAGATGTCGCGCTCATGCCAGAGAGCGATATTTTCGATGGCGGCAACGGAATTGCCGCGGACGACGCGCGCCAAGCCACAAATCTGTTCGCAGCCAACGGGATTGCGTTTGTGGGGCATGGCGGAACTGCCGCGCTGCTCGCCGGCGAATGGCTCTTCGGCCTCGCGAACTTCGGTGCGCTGTAGATGGCGGATTTCGAGGGCGATGCGCTCGAGTGAGGCAGCGAGGATGGCGAGCGCAGCCACAAATTCAGCATGGCGATCGCGCTCGATGACTTGAGAGGTTATGGGAGCGACTTCAAGGCCCAGACGGCGGCAGATTTTCTCTTCCACTTCGGGACCAAGATGAGAGCAATTCCCAACGGCGCCAGAAATTTTTCCTACAGCAACCTGTTTCGAAGCGGCGCGAAAGCGTGCGAGGCCGCGGCGATTTTCCGCGTACCAGTTGGCTAGCTTGAGGCCAAACGTGATGGGTTCGGCATGAACTCCATGCGTGCGGCCAATTTCAGGGGCGTCTTTGAATTCCCATGCGCGCATTTCGAGAATTTTGCCGAGGCGCTCGATACCCTGCTCGATCAGGTGAGAAGCGTCGCGCAGGACGAGGGCCTGCGCGGTGTCGACGACATCGTTGGAAGTCAGGCCGTAGTGAAGCCAGCGGGCGGCTTCGGGATCCGCAACGGATTCCGAGACAGCGAGTGTAAAAGCAATCACGTCATGGCGCACGCGCGATTCGTGCTCCGCGATACGCGCGATATCCACGTGCGCCCGCTCCGCGAGTTTACGGGCAGCTTCGTGAGGGACGATGCCGGCCTCGGCCAAAACTTCGGCAGCCGCAATTTCCACCGCGAGCCATTTCTGGAACCTGTTCTCCTCGCTCCAGACACGGCCCATTTCCGCGCGGGTGTAGCGTGAAATCAAGTGCGTTCCCTCCGGATCCTCAAGTGCCAGGGCGCAGGAATCAGCCCTCGGCATGGATCCCAGAAAGCAGATTTCCGGCGGGGAAAACTCCCTGTCCCATGATACTTGAATCGGAGGCCGATTGGCGAAGGAATCAGCTACGACAGCTCGAACGGGCCGATGGGGACGCGCTGGGAGGCGATGAAAAGCTCGCCCGAGAAAGCTGATTCGGTGGGACGGCGATGCAAGGCCTCCTCGGCGGAAATGCGAACGAGGTCGGGATTGTTGTTGGTCTCCGAGATGTGGGCCATGACGAGAAAACGCGCGCGAGCGTCGAAGCCATCGGGATCGGCGAGGAATTCGCTGACCACTTCGTTGGAAAGATGCCCGGTGCGGCTCATGACGCGCTGCTTGATGTACCACGGATAAGGGCCAACCTTCAGCATTTCGAGATCGTGATTCGATTCGAGAATCAGGCAATCGCATTCGCGGAGATGCTGCTTGACGAGCTGGGGTAGATAGCCGAGGTCGGTGACAATGGCGACTTTTGCGCCATTGGAGCGAAACGTAAAGGCAACAGGATCGGCGGCATCGTGCGGAACGGCAAACGCGGAGATTTCGATGTCGCCAACGGTGAACCGTTGGCCGGCCTGGATGTGCTCGACGCGCTCGATTTTTTTTGTGGAGGATTCGGGCAGGATTTTTTTAATTTCGCGATGCGTCGGCTCGGTGAGATAAGCGGTGGCGCGCCACTGGCGAAGAGCTTGGCCTAAGCCGCTTGAGTGGTCCGTGTGCTCGTGGCTGATGAGGACCCCGTCGAGATGTTCCGGGCGGACGCCAAGCACGGCGAGTCGCCGCTCAAGTTCCCTCCGGCCGAGACCCGCATCGATGAGAAGGCAAGTGCGCTCGGTTTCCAGCAACGTGGCGTTGCCCGAGCTGCCCGAAGCAAGAATGGAGATGCGAAATCCGATGCGCCCCTCGCCCGGCCGTCAAGTGAACTCGAACGGCTGCCGAGGATGATGGCAAAGCGGCGGGCGCGCGTCAATGCCTTGCTTTCCTAGCAAGCAAGGATTTCGGGAGGGAGCTTGAAGCTGCGCAAGTTGCCGAGGACAGCGGCGGTGATGCGACCTGTCTGAAAAAAATCGCAAGCGACCTGCTGGATCTCTTCGGGAGTGACGGCTTGAAGATAAGCGATGATTTCTTCGGGCGTGAAGAAGCGGCCAAAATAAAAATACTGGCGTGCGAGTGTGGACATGCGCGAGCCGGTGGAATCAAGCGAGAGAAGAATTGAGCCCTTGAGGTGATCCTTGGCGAGGCGCAGCTCCTGTTCGCTGACCGGCTGGGTCTTGAGGCTGCGAAATTCGGCGATGACGGAACGGACGAGTTGAAGTGCGGATACACGCGTTGTACCGGCATAGACGGACAACATTCCGACATCGGCGCAGGGATTCGCTTCACTGAAGACGGAGTAGGCGAGGCCCTGCTTTTCGCGGATGTTTTGAAATAGTCGAGACGACATGCCCGTGCCCAGAATGGTATTGAGGAGCGAAGCCGCAAAACGGCGCGGGTGTGAAGCTGAATACGCGGGAACGGCGAGGCAGATGTGAACTTGCTCGAGTTCGCGCTTTTTGCGTAGGGTTACGGGAAAATCCGGGCGGGGAGGCCGGACAGGGCCCGGCTGGCTGAGAGGAACAGCGGTCGAGAATTCTTTGCCGACGAGTTCGACCATCTGGCCGTGAGTGACGCTACCCGCCGCGGCGACAATCATATTGTTTGGCGCGTAGCAGTGAGAGAACCAGTTTCGAAGAACGGAACGGGAAAATGGTTTGACAGTTTGCGGCGTGCCAAGAATCGGGCGCCCAAGCGAATGGCGGCACCAGAAATTCCGAGTCAAGAGCTCGTGAACGAGATCCTCGGGATTGTCTTCGGTCATTTTGATTTCTTCTAGGATCACGGATTTTTCGCGAACGATTTCTTGGGTCGAGAAGAGCGGGCGACGGACAATATCCGCGAGGAGGTCAAAGGCCTGTGTCAAATGCTCGGCAAGGACACGGGTATTGAAACAGACCATCTCGCGGGAGGTGAATGCGTCCAACATGCCGCCAATGCGATCGGTCTCGCGGGCAATCTGCTCAGTGGAGCGACGCTCGGTGCCTTTAAACACCATGTGCTCGATGAAATGGGAAATGCCGTTGAGGCGCGCGGGCTCGCGACGCGAGCCGCTGCGAATCCAGATGCCTACGGAAACGGAACGCACATGGTGCATGGGCTCGGTAATGATGGTCAGGCCGTTTGGCAAGGTAAGGAGTTCGATGTTGTTTTCAGACTCTTTCATTTCATTCGTTTCTCATTTTCGCATGGCGCGATGACGGGAAGGCAAGGTTTCGTTCGGTTGGAGCCGCAAAGCGAAAATGCGGGCCAATCGCGCGTGCTATGATGCAGCAGAGACATTAGGCGATGAAAGAATTTCCCTCCCCTCTCCATGGAACCAAGCTGGAATTGTTGGGTTTAAGCGCCGAGGAACTGCGCGCGCTCGCGGTGTCGCTGGGAGAGCCGGCGTATCGCGGCACGCAGATTTATCATGCGATTTATGCGGAGAGGAAACTCGATTTCGCGGTGATGGCAAATCTTCCCGCCGGACTGCGCGAGCAGCTGACGAGGGAAGCGAGCATGACGCTGCCGCGGGTGAGCCGGAGATATCGTTCCGCGGACGGGACAATCCGCTACGTGGTTGGGAGCGATGCGAACTGCCTGGTGGAAACCGTGTTCATGCCAGAAGAAAACAGACAGACAATTTGTATTTCGACACAGGCGGGATGCGCGGTGGATTGCCATTTCTGTCTGACAGCGACGTTGGGGCTGATACGCAATCTTACATCGGGAGAAATCGTGGGACAGGCGATGGTTGCGCTCGAGGACAATCGCGCGACGCTCAAGCCGCAAACGAACATCGTGCTGATGGGACAAGGGGAACCGCTGCTCAATTACGACGCGGTGATGGCGGCACTGCGGATTCTGATGGGCGAGAATACTTTTGGGATCTCGCCTAAGCACGTGACGCTTTCGACTTCCGGAATCGTCCCGGGAATCGAGCGGCTGGCCGGAGAGAAGGTGCGGCCGAAACTTGCGATTTCTCTGAACGCCTCGAGCGACGACCAGCGTGACAAAATCATGCCTATCAACCGCAAGTATCCGCTTGCGGAATTGCTGGACGCCTGCCGGCGGTATCCCTTACGAACGTGGGAGCACCTGACATTTGAATACGTGCTGCTTGGCGGATTCAACGACTCGCCCGATGACGCTCGCCGGGTAGCAAAGTTGCTGGCAAGTCTTCGCGCCAAAGTGAACCTAATTCCGTGGAACCCGGGAGAGCTGCCGTATCACACGCCTGCGCCCGAACGGGTCGAAGAATTCCGGCGCGTCCTTGCAGAAAAGAAGATCCCGTGTTTTGTGCGCCATTCGCGAGGGCAGGACGTGATGGCGGCGTGCGGACAACTTGCACTGATCGAGTCCATCCAAACCGCAACGCAGGATTTCCCTTCATCGCTCGAAAGCTAAGGGCATTTACGGCAGGCCGATAACGGCCATCATGCGGCCGGTGTGATGTTCGCGGCGATAGCTGAAGAAGAGATCGGTCCGGCATGCAGTGCAGAGGCCGCAGGCGAAGATATTCTCGGGATTCACACCGGATTCAAGCAGGATGGCGCGGTTAGCGGCGAACAAATCGAGTTTCAAACGGGGCGAAGGCGGCTGATGTCCCGGCGGGGCCATGGAAAGCCATGGGAGCGGATTGGGATCATCATCCGATGCCAACCGATCGAAAGGCCCATCAAACCAATCGCGCGCCTCGGCGAACTGGCTCGCAAATTCCTTCGCGATTTCTGAGCCGACTTCGTAGCTGCACCGTCCGATGGCAGGGCCGAGGGCGGCGACGATGTCGCGTGGATTTGTGCCGAATTCGAGCTGCATCCGACCGACGGTCTTGGCAGCGATTCGCTTAAGGGTTCCCCGCCAGCCGGAGTGCACGGCTGCGACGACGCGGCAATGCATGTCCGCCAAAAGAATGGGAACGCAGTCCGCTGTCTGCACAGATAGTAGCAATCCTTCTACAGCAGTGATTGCGGCATCGCCGCGAGGAGAATTCTCTGGCGCGCGAGAAATAACGTGAATCATATCGGAGTGGGCCTGGCGGAGAGTGACTAACCTCATTCGGCTGGCGCCGAGGGCGGAGAGAAATTTCCGTCGGTTCCCGGCAACGCGTTCACGCGAATCCCAATCCGTGAGTCCCAAGTTTAATACTTTTTCGACGGATTGAGAGCCGTCGTGCCCTGACTCCAGCCGGCTCGCACCGCCCGGGCGCGTGCTGAAACCATGCACGAGCCACGCGGCTTGCGTGAATGGCTTCGCTTGCAACACATGAATGCCCGAGGCTCGGGCGATCTTCCAATACTCTGCCGACAAAGTAAGAGCGCGGGATGATCGCGACGCCGGAGCCTTCCTGGATTTCGAGGTGGCGGTCATAGGCAAACAATCTATTCCATTTCGTATGCGGGACAAAACGCGCCTGAGATAAATGGTGCGGGAGTTATAATGCGGTCACGGAGGTTGCGCGAGGCGGGGAACGATGATCGTCGGGCTGGGAATAGATATTGCTGAGATTGACCGCATCAAAGCGGCCATGGCACGGCACGGCCGGGCTTTTTGCGAACGCGTCTTCACGGCAGCAGAAATCTCCTATTGCGAGGGTCATCGAAACAAATTCGAGAGATATGCCGGGCGATTTGCGGCCAAAGAGGCAGCGATGAAGGCATTGGGAACAGGATGGCGGGGAGGCGTGCGCTGGCGTGACTTTGAGGTGAAAAACCTGCGCGGGGGAAAACCCAAGCTGGAGATTTCCGGCGTGGCCGGCGAAATCGCGGGGAGGCTGGGCGTGAGAAATGTCTCGCTCAGCATCACGCACAGCGGAAACCTGGCGCTGGCGCAAGTGATCTTTGAGAATTAGTGTCAGAGGACGGGGCGGAAAGAAGCAGGCAAAGGCGCATCGCCGGGCGAGTAGCTGACTTCGCACCATTCGCCGGCAGGCCAGAGGCCCGAAACGCGGAGTTTGATGTAGTTGCCGGACAAGGCTTCGGTCCAATCGTCTCCGCGGCGGTGCAGCGTCAGGGCGCGCAAAATGCTCCCCGATTGTGAGCCGAGGAATTCGGCCTTCTTTTGTTCTGCAAGCGCACGCAATTCTTTTGCCCGCAACTGAATCACGCGGAGAGGAACCAAGCTGCCAGATTGAGCGGCTGCCGTACCCGGTCGCGCAGAAAAGGAAAAGACGTGCAGGTAAGTGAACGGCAGGGCGGCAATGAACTCAAGCGTGGTGCGATGGTCATCATCCGTCTCGCCGGGAAATCCGGTGATTACGTCGGCACCGATGGCAGCGTGGGGAAGCAATTCGCGGATCAATTCGATGTGCCGGGCATAGTGCTCCGCCCGGTACCAGCGGTGCATGGCGCGCAGGATGCGATCGGAGCCGGACTGCAGCGGAACGTGAAAATGCGGTGCGATGCGGCCCGAGGAGGCGACACATTCTATGAGCTCGCGAGTGACGTCCATGGGTTCGATGGAACTGAGCCGCAGGAACTCAAGGGGCGATTCATCCAAGATGAGGCGAACCAACTCCAGTAGATTCATGCGAGGAGAAAGATCCCGGCCGTAGCTGCCGAGATTGATCCCGCTTACGACGATTTCCCGATGACCGGCGGCAGCGAGACGCCGAATTTCCTCGATCACCCACCGCGGAGGCAGACTTCGGCTGCGGCCGCGGACAAACGGAATGACACAGTAGGAGCAACGGTTGTTGCAACCATCCTGGATTTTCAAAACCGGACGAGTGCGCTCGAATTGTGGCGTCGCGGGCTCGAAACAAAAATCCGTCTCCGCGAAAATGTCCCCGGTAAGAATTTTCGCTGGAGCGCGAGCGAGAGAAAGCGCGCCGGAAGCGAGCGCGTCGAGCGGAATAAGTTTTTCGACGGCAGGCGGGGCGGACTGAACGGCCGAGAAAAAGGAAGCGGCAAGACCGGGAATTGAAGCTTGGTGTGAATTGCCAACGACAGCGGTAACGCCCTCGAGCACGGCGAGCTCCTCGGGGGCACGCTGAGCGTAGCAGCCCGAAACAATGATTCGCGCCGATGCATTCGCGCGATGAATGCGGCGAATCGCTTCGCGAGCCTGGCGATCAGCGGAAGCGGTCACAGTGCAGGTGTTCAACACGATTACATCGGCGCGTGCAGGTTCAGAACTGGGTTCGAAGCCCTGCGCCATGAGTTGGCGCTCAATAGCGGCGGCATCTGCCTGAGTGGCCCGGCAACCAAAATTTTCTACCGCAAATGACGCCATTCCGGATGTGGCTCCTAACTCCTGGCACCGTTTCCAAAAAGAGGTCAGGCCCCGCGAGATTCCAAGACCGGCTCAAAAGATCGTAGTGTAGCATCTGAAAGGCCACAGTCCAGCCCTCGGGAGCGCTGAACAATGCGATCAGGAACCGGTTTCTCATCGGCGGTACTAGCAATTTGCGCGGTGGCGATGCTGGCGGGTTGCAGCCACTCGAGCGTTTCCGGAAATTCGGGAGCCCCTTTCTTGACCTCGATCAGCGTAACGCCTACCGGAATCTCCGTCCCGCCCGGGACGAACCAGCAATTTACAGCCACGGGAAGATTCAGCGACGGCAGCACGCAGGACCTGACCAACTCTGTGGTATGGACGTCTCTGAACACCTCGGCGGCGACGATTTCATCTTCTGGCATGGCGACAGGCGTGGCCATCGGAATTGCAGCGATGCAAGCCTCGCAAAGCGGAGTGACAGGAGCAACCAACTTCACAGTGAACGCTACACAGGCTGCCGAGACAGTGCTCACATACCACAACGATCTGGCACGAACAGGACAGGATTTAACAGAGACAAAACTGACGCTTGCGAACGCAAACGTAAACAGTTTCGGAAAGGTGTTCACGGTTGCCGTGGACGGCGCGATCTACGCGCAGCCTCTCTATGTGCCCAGAGTGGGTGTGGCAGGACACGGCACACACAATGTGGTGTACGCGGGGACGGAAAATGACACGATGTTCGCTTTCGATGCGGACGCTTCGGGAGCAGCGCTGTGGACCACGAGCCTGCTGGGGGCAGGAGAATCAGCGGTGACGCCCAACGAAGTGTTCGGCTGCGGCGATTTAGCACCTCTAATTGGAATTACAGGAACGCCAGTGATTGATCCCCAGACCGACATTCTTTTTGTGGTCGCCAAATCCAAGAAAGGTAGCGGAAATGGCGCGACCATTTTTCAGCGGCTGTACGCTCTGGACATCAGCTCGGGAAAGGAGCTGGCGGGCAGCCCCGTGGAAATCACAGCGACCGTGCCGGGGACAGGAGAGGGCGGAAACAACGTCACATTCAACGCGCAATCGCAACAGAACCGCGCGGCGCTGGCTCTGGTTAACGGAGTAGTTTATGCCAGTTTCGGGTCGCACTGCGACCAGGGTACGTATCACGGCTGGCTCTTCGCATTCGATGCAGCCACTCTGGCACAGCGAGCCGTATTAAACGTCTCGCCGAACGGATCGGAAGCTGCTATCTGGCAGGCCGGCGCGGCACCATCGGCAGATGCGAACAATAATATTTTTGCCGTCACCGGAAATGGAACATTCGATGCAAACATCGGGGGTCCGGATTACGGGGATTCAATGGTGAAACTCACCTTGTCGGGAAGCGCGCTGCCAGTGAACGATTTTTTTACCCCATTCAATCAGCAGGCTTTGAACGATCAAGACCAGGATCTGGGCTCGGCAGCCGCCGTACTGCTGCCCGATTCAACCGGGAATGGTCAGCACCGACACCTGCTGGTAGGAGGCGGTAAAGGCGGAACGCTGTATCTGGTGGACCGTGACAACATGGGGAAATTCAGTGCCATCGTCGATAGTTCCATCCAGTCGATTCCGGGTGCAATTGGCAATAATGGAGGAGGGGCGCAAAGTTACAGCACTGCGGCTTATTTCAACGGGGCTCTCTACTTTGCAGGCGTCCACGACACTTTGAAGCAGTTTTCTATCGCGAACGCCACAATTTCGACGCAGCCCATTTTTCAGAGCTCCACTGTTTTTGGTTTTCCAGGAGCGACATCTTCGATTTCAGCCGATGGAACAAGCAATGGCATCGTTTGGACCACAGAGTTCACAGGAGGAGCGGCAATTCTTCACGCCTACAACGCCGGCGATGTGTCACTGGAACTCTACAACACCAACCAAGCGCCGGGAAATCGCGACCTGGCACATGTCAGTGTGAAATTCTCTGTGCCTACCGTCGCGAACGGCAAGGTGTACATCGGGACGCAAGACCATCTCGATGTGTTCGGCTTGCTCCACTGAAACGCTGGCGACCGAGGAAATTGCTCTTAAATTTAGCAGCTATTCGACGGTAACGGACTTGGCAAGATTTCGCGGCTGATCGACGTCACATCCGCGCAACGCGGCAATGTGATAGGCCAGGAGTTGCAGAGGCAGCACGGCAAGAAATGGCAACAACAGGTCGCAAGCCTCGGGAACCTCAAAGAAGGCATCGCAGAGCATGCGGGCCTGTTCATCGCCCTCATTGATAATTCCGATCACCTTGCCACTTCGGGCACGCACTTCCTGCATATTGCTGAGTGATTTTTGATAGCGAAGCTCGGAAACAGGATTGCCGGGCTCGCGCGTGGCGAGGAAAATCACGGGCAGGTTTTCGTCGATAAGAGCATTGGGGCCGTGCTTCATCTCACCCGCAGGATAGCCCTCGGCATGAACATATGAGATTTCCTTCAATTTCAAAGCCCCTTCCAGAGCGATGGGAAACAGATTCCCGCGGCCCAAGAATAACGCGCTCTGCGCCTCCTTGAATCGCTTTGCCAGGGCTTCGATGTCCGCGTCCTTGGTGAGCACCCGCTCAAGCTGAGCAGGAATGCAAGCTGCGTTCTGCAGCAGACGTTTCGCGACCGCGGGCAAAATTCGCTTCTGCCGCTGGGCAAGTTCGAGTGAAAGAAGCAGAAGAGACATAAGTTGAGCGGTAAAAGTCTTTGTGGCCGCCACGCCAACTTCAGGTCCAGCTTGAGTAATGAGATGCGCGTCCGCCTCTCGTGTGAGCGTGCTTCCGGGAACGTTTGAGATGGCAATTGAAATAGCGCCCTTTTCGCGTGCCTCCCGACCGGCGGCAATAGTGTCTGCCGTTTCGCCCGACTGGCTGATGAGTACAGCGAGAGTCTTTCGCGTGACAAGAGGGTCGCGATAGCGATATTCGGATGCGTGATCCACTTCAACTCGAATTCGCGCCAGCGTCTCGATCATCCATTTGCCGACCATGGCGGCGTGGAGAGAAGTGCCGCAAGCAATCAAATGGACAGTCTCCGTGCAAGCCAGCGCTTCGCCGAGCGGCAAGAGTTCGTCGAGTGATACCCGCCCCACATCCCAATTGACGCGGCCCTCGAGCGTGTCGCGAATGGCACAAGGTTGCTCAAAGATTTCTTTCTGCATGAAATGTCGGAACCCACACTTTTCAGCGCGCTTGGCATCCCAGAGCACTTCCTGGGGAGCACGTGTGCGGGGGATACCGACGAAGTCTGTCAATTCCACGCCACGGCGGTTCAGAACTGCAATTTCGCCATCTTCCAAGTAGATGATTTGGCGAGTGTAGGGAAGGACCGGGACAACATCGGAAGCTAGAAACGTTTCGTGTTCGCCTACTCCCACGATCACGGGCGCTCCCAGCCTGGCCGTCACTATTTTCTCGGGATCATCAAGGGAAATCACTGCGATGGCGAAGGCACCTCGCAGTTCAGCAACGGCCCTGCGCACGGCCGCCACCAGATCTCCCTCCATATAGCTTTCTATGAGATGCGCGACTACTTCGCTGTCAGTGTCGCTCGCAAACTCGTGCCCATGCGTTCGCAACTGTTCCTTGAGGGAAGCAAAGTTTTCAATAATGCCATTGTGAACGACAGCCAGGCGTCCCTTGCAATCCTTGTGGGGGTGGGCGTTGCGTTCGCTTGGCTTTCCGTGAGTGGCCCATCGAGTATGCCCGAGACCGAAGCTACCTTGAATTGAAGAGAGGTGGAGCTCTTGCTCCAGATTCACAAGCTTTCCGGGGCGGCGGCGGATCGATAGCCCGTGGCCATTTCCTGCAATTGCCACACCCGAGGAATCGTAACCGCGATATTCCAAGCGCTTCAGGCCGTCCAGCAACACAGGAACTACCTCCCGAGCGCCAACGTACCCTACGATGCCACACATAATTTGCATGCCTCCGCAGACGAGCAGGGAGCAATCAACCCGCCAAAGAAATCATTCGGGGTCTGATGTCCACATCTGATTGATTCGGAGAGAATTATCTAGAGCACCTGTTCTGGAAGGCGCACTATCAAACACAGTGAGAAACATGGTAAGCCGTTTCCCATTTTCTCCCTTCAGGTTCCAGGGTGGCCTTCGACTACGGGATCAATGGGGAGAAAATTCAGGTCCCTAGAGAGGGAAATGAGCGCCCTTGGTAACACAGAAGGATAAGATCCGCGCGTCGTTGTACACCAAACTTCGAAAGCAGATTGGAGACATGAAACTTTACGGTCCTCTCGGAAATGTTCAATTTGCTAGCGATTTCTTTATTCGCAAGATTTTCCAGCAGACAATCTAGGACTTCTTGTTCGCGGCGGCTCAGGCTCACCGCGCTCTTAATTCTCAGAGAATTCCCGCGCGAATCGGATAGGACGGCTTCAACGAAGCCCGAGAGCACTTTTCGTGGAACCCAAAAACCGCCTTTCGCTGTCATCGCCAATGCTTTTGCGAGCTGATCTTTGGTTTCGGTGTATGTCAGGAGGCCTTTCACACCGAGGCGAAGGAATGAGTAGCTATCCTGAGGCGAGAATTTTTCCTGGACCACCAATACCCGTGAGGCAGGGTGCTGACGCAAAATATTGGAAATCAGCGAAGCTGCCGCAGGCCGCGTTGTATGCGCATCGACGACGTAGACCTTAGCGAGCGGCAGGACCATTTGGCGCAATTCATGCACGAAGGCTAGATCGAGACGCTTTGAAACCACTCGAAATTCGTCGCTGTCCAACAAGCGATCTAATTCGCCGAATACCAGTGGGTGAGCTGACAACACGCATACGGAGACACGCCGGTTTAGACGACTTTTCGTCACAATTTGAGCCTATCCAATCCCTATACCAGGGGCAAGTAAGTTTAATCGGAGAGCTACGGACATGTTAATGTATTGCCCCACAAAAGCCAGGTAACCAAGGCTTGGATTTTCTTAGTACGGGGGCAATGGTCATGCAGACTATCAACACGAGTTCCCCGCGGTGTCCTGCCTAGGTTGCCCCACTTGGAGACCCGGATCTTATTCATGCTTGGTGTACAGTTTTGGCGGGGAGCACCGGAGTGACTAAGTCATGGCTTTTCGCATTTCAGTCAAAATCCCTGCATGTCTCCCTCCAGCCACAAGACCATGTCGATGTAATCGATTGATAATAAATGGCTTATAAATAGGCTCCTTGGAAGTGAGATTGCCTTGTTCATAAGCGGCTTGCTGTCTTTACCCTGGGGATGCAGGGGTGAGGACTTGTTGAACCACAAATCCTAGTCAGTGATTCGCAGGTTGACTGCGACGGAGGATAGAGGGGTGAATTCCAAAGCTGACCTCACAAGAGTGCAATGTGAGTCACGCCGGGCAGAATTGATGATCCTTCAACGCAGAGTATGCGCCACACTTCGCCTGCCTCTCTTAATATTTGCCGTTCTTGCCCTCCCGGCTCTCCCCTTGGCAGGTACGAGTTGGCGGATAGCCGAAAGGAAGGAGTCATCCGCGCGCGCTGTGGAACGGCGGAACCCGAATCCGGATAAGCACGGCGATTCCAACCATAAAGACTCCAGTGCAACTACTACCCCCTTACCTGCAGAGCCGGGAAGTGCACGGAAAGGCGGAGCAGGTTCTTCGGAGAGTTTCTTACCCGTGTCGAGTGATGTGGAGAGGTCGACCGAGGAATCTCAAGCTCCAGCCTATCGCGAGGGTGTGATCCTCATCCGATTTCAACAGAATACCTCGCGAAGGCGAATTCTGTCGATCTTAGGAGGCACAAAGGCCCGGGACATCAAGACCATCGGTGTGGATGTCCATGTGGTACGCGTTCCAAAGGGACATGTGTTGACGGCGATTCAATCGATGCGGAGGCGAAGCGGAGTCGTCTACGCCGAACCGGATTACTTGCAGACTGTCGATGGGGGCACCATACCCAACGACGCGAACTTTGGAAACCAATGGGCCGCGCAAAATCAGGGGCAAATTGTGAATGGGACTCCTGGGACAGCAGGAGCCGACGAAAGATCAGCCCTTGCATGGGGCGTCACGACGGGAACAAGTTCCGTCGTTGTCGCCGTGCTGGATACGGGAGTGCAATATTCTCATCCGGATCTTCTGACAAATATGTGGGTCAATCCAGGCGGGATCGGAGGTTGCGCCGCCGGCACGTACGGTTACAACATAGTGGCAGCAAATTGCGATCCGATGGATGACGACACCGCTTTCCAAGGTCACGGGACACACGTCGCCGGCATAATCGGGGCAGTCGGAAATAACGCTGCCGGCGTGGCCGGAGTCAATTGGACAACCAGCATCATGGCCGTCAAGTGGGTCGGTTCCGGAGGGACCGGCTTCACGAGCGATTTAATCTCTGCGATGGATTGGGTAGTAAAGGCGAAGCAATCCGGTGTGAACGTGAGGGTGGTAAACGACTCACAGACGTGGCCAGGCACAGCATTCTCGCAAGCCCTTTCCGATGAAATCGACCTGCTGGGCACCAATGACATTCTATTTGTCGCTGCGGCGGGAAACACCAACCAGAACAACGACACTATCCCGCGATATCCATGTTCCTACAACCGCCCGACGGAAATTTGCGCGGCGGCGAGCGATCAAAACGACAATCTATGGATCAATTCCAATTTCGGGCCGACGACAGTGCACCTGGCAGCGCCAGGATCAAACATTTTCTCGACGCTCCGACAGAGCAATTACGCGTACATCAGCGGCGGTTCCATGGCCGCAGCGCAGACCTCGGGTGCTGCGGCGCTGATTCTTTCAACGGGCTATCAGTCTGTCGCAAACCTGAAATCCATAATTCTCAGCAACGTCGATGATCTCCCTTCGCTGACCAAGCAAGTGGCGACCGGCGGCCGATTGAACGTATGCAAAGCGGTGCCTGGTTGCGCTTCAGCTTCTCCGGGCACACCCGTGGATACAATCCTGCCGTTGGTTAACGGAGTGCCGAACTTCGGTTCCGTCTTGGGAGAATCCACTGGCGTTTGGCTGGGATTGCCATCGGTTTACACTTACCAGTGGGAAAGATGCGATAGCAACGGCGCAAATTGCTTTCCTATCGCTGGCGCGACGTCCCCAACATACTCCCCGTTGGGGTCCGCGGATCTCGGCGTGACGCTGGCCGTTGCGGTAACAGCGTCAAACAACTTCGGAACCACATCTGCCCAATCGGCCGCGAGCTCAGTTGTCGCGGCATCCTCCTCGCCTTTCGCCATTTCTTCCACCATTCAAGACGGCTCTACCATTAATGGAAGTGTTCAGTGGTCGGCCAATCCGTCGCAATCTGTCAATTTTGTACAGTTCTATGTGGATGGAGTTCTCACGCAAACGGATTCGGTATCGCCATATATTTTCAACCAGGGCACCACCGGACTCTTTGATACGACAACGTTGTGGAATGGAAAACACGCGCTGGGAGTTCGAGCCCTTGCTGCCGACAATCGCACATACGGGTTTACTGGCGCGACTGTCACCGTGCAGAATCAATCCGGAACGCCGATAGGAGTCCAGGTCAGTCCTGCATCTGCTAGTATTCCCGCCACGCAGACGCAACAGTTCTCAGCCACGGTGTCGGGAACTACGTTCACGAGTGTGATCTGGTCGCTCAGCCCATCAATAGGCACGCTTTCCGCGTCTGGGCTCTATACGCCACCCTCGTTTGTCAGCACCAGCCAGAATGTAACCATTACTGCCACAAGCATCGCTGACCCTTCGAAGTCTTCGTCCGCGACGCTTTCTCTCGTGGGGGCTCCAGTGGGCGTGCAGATAAACCCGCCAGCTGTCAGTTTATTCGCATCACAGACCCAACAGTTCACTGCGAGCGTGTCTGGTACGAGCAATGGTGGAGTCACATGGGCGATGACGCCATCTATCGGTACTCTATCGCCAAGCGGAATGTACACCGCACCCGCTCCCATTAACAATCTTCAGACGGTGAATGTGAGCGCGCAAAGCGTCGCGGATCCGACGAAGTCCTCCACTTCAACAGTCTCATTGACCCCGCCGGGTGCAACTGTGGTAACGCTGGTGAGCCAGGTGAGCGCAGGAGACACCAGCGGTAAGAGCTTTTCATCCTTTTCCGCTCCGGCCGCCAACCATATCACCGGCAATCTCCTGGTGGTCATCTGCCGCAACGGTTCCAACTTCACGGCTCAGAACCCGCCCACGGACACCGCGGGAGATACCTTCGTGGGCCTCACCCCGGTGAGCAACTCCAGCATTGGTGTGCTGCAGATGTGGTATGCCAAGAACATCAAAGGCAATGCCAGCAACGTGGTCACTTGTAATTTCCCCTCCCCGGACGCTTTCGTGACCATCAGCGTGTTGCAGTACACCGGAGCCGATCCCAACAACCCGCTCGATGCCCAGGCCACCGGGAGCGGCACGACCTCCGCCACCAGCGGCGCGACTTCTGCACTGACACCTGCCAAGGTGGGCGAAATCATCGTGGCTGGGGCTTCGGTGGATAGCGGAGGAATGACCTTTGCACCGGGCACGGGATTTACACTGCGCGATGCCGCCATCGCTGCCACCAGCGGGGATGAAGATGAGTCCATTACCACCACCGGCTCGG
>JBOGNO010000010.1:0-158153 GCA_050747245.1 Candidatus Acidiferrales bacterium | reverse complement strand
AGGACCCGCCTAACCCTGAGCGGATTAACCTTCCTCAGGAAACCTTAGACTTTCGGCGACACGAGTTCTCATCGTGTTTATCGCTACTTATGCCGGCAGAGTCTCTTCCGTGGCGTTGAGCAGTCCTCTCGGTCTGCCTTCGGACTCCACAGAATGCTCCCCTACCAAATTTCCATTCCCGGAGGAACGGAAAATTTCACAGCTTCGGTCGCAGACTTGAGCCCCGTTGGATTGTCGGTGCATGAACGCTTGACCAGTGAGCTGTTACGCTTTCTTTAAAGGATGGCTGCTTCTAAGCCAACCTCCTGGCTGTCTTCGCGCTCACACTTCCTTTCCCACTTAGTCTGCAGTTGGGGACCTTAGCTGGCGATCTGGGTTCTTTCCCTCTCGACCACGGAGCTTATCCCCCGTAGTCTCACTCCCGTGCTGCTGTCCACGGCATTCGGAGTTTGATTGGATTCGGTAACCTGGATGGGTCCCTAGTCCATTCAGTGCTCTACCACCGTGGCAGACCACACAAGGCTGCCCCTAAAGGCATTTCGGGGAGAACGAGCTATCACGGAATTTGATTAGCCTTTCACCCCTACCCTCAGCTCATCCGAGCTGTTTTCAACCAACACCGGTTCGGTCCTCCAGCCGCGGTTAAGCGGCCTTCAACCTGGCCAAGGGTAGATCATCCCGCTTCGCGTCTATACCCACGCACTAATCGCCCTGTTCGGACTCGCTTTCGCTTCGGCTCGCTTTCGCTTAACCTTGCGCGTGAGAATAACTAGCCGGCTCATTAAGCAAGAGGCACGCCGTCAGGCATTTCCCGGCCGAAGCCGGGACATAGCCCTCCGACTGCTTGTAAGCATACGGTTTCAGGTTCTATTTCACTCCCCTCGCAGGGGTGCTTTTCGCCTTTCCCTCACGGTACTGGTTCACTATCGGTCGCCAACGAGTATTTAGCCTTGGAGAGTGGTCTCCCCAGTTTCCCACGGGATTTCTCGTGTCCCGTGGTACTCAGGATACCGCTTCGAGTCCGGTAAGCTTTCGGTTACATGGCTATCACATTCTTTGGCCCCGCTTTCCAGCGGATTCACCTAGCCTCCGGATTGGTAACTCTACTCATGCGGTCCTACAACCCCGCCGTGCAAGCACGACGGTTTGGGCTTGTCCGATTTCGCTCGCCGCTACTCTCGGAATCTCGGTTGATTTATTTTCCTCCAGGTACTGAGATGGTTCACTTCCCTGGGTTTGCTCGTGCCCTCCTATGGATTCAGAGGGCCGTAATCCGAGTTCATCGGATTGGGTTTCCCCATTCGGAAATCCCCGGATCAAAGCCTGCTTGCGGCTCCCCGGGGCTTATCGCAGCTTGCCACGTCCTTCATCGCCTGTTGGCGCCAAGGCATCCACCGTACGCTCTTAGTAGCTTAACCATAAAACTTACCCAACACGTCGCTCTCCCGCCTGCGCCCCTTGCGAGGACACCGGCGCGCGAACGCGTGGTGGAGAAGTTCGCCTTTCCACTTTGCGCTTTTTTAGCAAATTTTGCAGTCACACCCGGCGTTTCCTTGCGGACTCGCCAGGCGTTTGCCTGCTTCCTTCAATTGTCAAAGAGCCTTCGCTCCGCTCCCGGCGGAGCGCGAATGCGGCTTGCGGCCGCTTTCGCCTAAAACAAAAAACCCGGCGTCGAGCGCCGGGCATTTCCCACACACGTGGGAAGAACTCGAAGCTCGATTCGGATTACCCGGGATTCGTTACCAACTTCACCTCGTGTACTGCGGGCGAGATTGGCCCCCTATCGGCCACAAGGCTTTCGCCTTCCTGCCGACTTCCGAGAAGTATATCAGCTTTTCTCACCTCGTCAAGCCCTCTTCCTCAGGTTTTTGTCTCTCCCATGTGGAAATCCCCGGGTGTGTGCACTTTCTGGGTCAACGGCAGCTCGAGTCATGCATGGACAAATCGGGCTTGACCTCTTGCTCTACATACTTTACGATACAAAGTACTTCGTGAGAGGGAGTGCGTGAGCCTCTTCGATCTGCTGTTCATTCTGTCTTTCCTCGCAAGCGTCGCCACGTTAATCACCGCCGCAGTGTGCGCAATTTGCAAGCGCGGCCCGAGGGCCCTTCGCATTCTTCGCGCATATGCCATTTGCCTGGGAATCTATCTGGGAATTGTCGCGATTGCTTCTCTCTTTGTGCCGCGCCGCGTGCTCCGCGTCGGCGAGCCTGAATGTTTCGACGACTGGTGCATCAGCGTGGAAAGCTTCAGCAGCACTCCGCGGCAGAACGGCGTCTCCAATGTCGTGCGGTTCCAGCTCTCCAGCCGCGCCGGACGCGTGACTCAACGCGAAAAAAACGTGGTTGTCTATCTGACAGACAACCACGGCCGTCGTTTCGATCCCGCCCTGGATTCCTCTGCCGTGCCCTTCGATGCGCAGCTCCAGCCACAGCAATCCATCGCAACCACCCGCGTTTTCGAAGTCCCCGCGGACACGAGCGGACTCGGTTTAGTAATCGCCCATGAAGGCGGGTTCCCCATCGGCTGGTTCATCATTGGGGATGAGGCTTGGTTCCGCAAACCGGCCATTGTTCCCTTACGCTGATTTCTGGTTCGCCTCATCAGGTACAAAAACCACTTCCGCCGAGTAGCGCGGAAGTTCGGGCGAGCCATGGATCCCGATATTACGGCCTGTTCGCACTATGCTCTCTTGATTAACCGGATCAGCCAGAGGAGCACGATGGCGCCGACCGTGGCCAACACCAACCTGCCGGGCAGACCATAGGCGGCGATCCCCAATAGTCCAAACAAGAAACTGCCCACCAGAGAACCCAAAATGCCCACGATCAAATCTCCGAGAAGGCCAAACCCGCGCCCCTTCGTGACCACACCTGCAAGCCATCCGGCCAAGATCCCGATGACTACAACACAAACCAAATAGAACATTGATCCCCCATCGTTCGAGTCTAGCGATACCCTTCAAATAGGCCTTGAAACTGGGCGTATGGCTTGGCGGCTTGCTCTAGTCACTGTTATTGCCCCGCTCGATGACCCCTTCTCTTGTGCTGTTTCAGCACAGTCCGGGCAGCCACCTCTTTGGCCCGTCTTCCGTATCGGCCGGACGCCTCAGCGCTTGCTTTGATATGCTTGTACTGGCGTTGTTCCTTGCTGCTGACGCCGCGCAGGTGCTTCTGTGCTGTCATAGGGCACCTCCTATTTCCGCTGAGCTCAAACACACCTCCATTGTTTGCGAAACTTCTAAAAGTAGATGAGAATGTCGACCTTGCTGGTTTCGCCTCCTTTGAGAGTCTTCCCCAAGCCAACGATTTTTAGCCGTCTGTCGTCGAACTTGAAATTCTGGACCAAGTAATCGCGGACCACTTTCGCGCGGGCCAAGGTAAGTTCGCGATCCTTATCTGTATCGCCGGTTTCGTTGGAAGCGGCCACTACGGCTAGAGAGAATTTTTCTTGTTCCAGGAACTTCCCCGCTGGATCGAGAACCCGTTCATTCTTGAGTTTCGCATTGTCGGATTTGTCGAAAACGGTTTTGGCGTCGTATTCAAATTCTCTGCTGGTGCGTCGCGAAGGCAACTGCGAAAGCCTGTTCTTTTCGAGCTCGCTTACATTTTCATAACCGCGCCGCTTGAAGTAGCCGCGAAGCAGAAAATTCTGTTTCAGCGCATCCGCATCCTCAGTGAACGCGGCAGCCGCGGCTTTAGTCTGGTTCGTGGCCGCCAGTGCGGCGTCGGAGAATTCGACGGGAGTTTCGCCCTTGATGGTATCTCCGCTCTTGATTTCCGGTGCTTTCTCCGATCCGAAGGAGATTTCTACGTATTTATCGCCCAACAAACCTTCTGTCTTGATCGTTGCGATGGAATCCTGGCGGATGATGTTCTCCGAGGATCTGGCCATGCTCATCACGACGGTGAGCTTCCCGCTCGGACCGCCCGGCAGAGAGATGTGCTCCACCGTCCCTAGGTGAATCCCGCCGACGCGCACGTCGGCGCCATTGTTGAGCCCAGCGACGTTTTGGAACTCCGCCGACAGCCGATAAGTTCGCCGGAACATGAAGTGCTTGTCTCCGATCAGAAAGACTCCGGCGACCAGGATAACTAGCGATCCCACGATGAAGATACCCAATCGGAATGCGCGCGACATAGGCAATCTCCTAACAACCGCTGTTCAGAAACTTGACGACTAAGTTGTCTTCGCTTTCTTTTAAATCCTGGAACGTTCCCTCGATCAGAATCAGTCCATCTTTCATCAGCGCCAGGCGATCGGAGATCGCCCGCGCGTTCGTCAGGTCGTGCGTGACGACGATTGACGTCATGTTTCTTTCCTTCTGCATCTGCACAATCAGCGCGCTGATTTCTGACGCCGTAACGGGGTCAAGCCCCGCGGTGGGCTCGTCGAAGAGTAGGATGTTAGGTGAAAGCGCCAGCGCTCGCGCCAGCCCAACCCGCTTCTGCATTCCTCCGGAGATATCGCCGGGCAATTTGTTCAAATCCTTCTCCATCCCCACGCTCGCGAGCAGCTCTCGGACGCGTTCTTTGCGCTCGGCATCGGACATGTCGCTGTGGCGTTCGAGAGGGAACGCAACGTTTTGTTCCACAGTGAGAGAGTCATAGAGGGCGGAATTCTGGAAGAGAAATCCGATCTGTTTGCGGATCTCGTTCAAAGGCTCGCGCGCAAGGTGAGTGATCTCTCGTCCCTGGATGCGAATGGAACCCGAGTCCGGTTTTTGGAGTCCGATGATCATTTTTAGAAGCACGCTCTTGCCCGTGCCGCTCCGCCCGAGCACCGATAGCGTCTCGCCTTCCGCGACCTCGAGGTCAATCCCGTTCAGCACTTTCTGCTTGCCGAATGACTTGCGCACTGTTTTTACCTGAATCGGCGGTGCAGTTTTCCCGGGTTCCATCACCGCCCTCATGGGAAGAACACCTGGATCAACCGGACCAGCACCACATCAGCAAGAATGATGAAAAGCGAGGAGAGGACCACCGAGCTGGTGGCCGCGCGTTCCACGCCCTCCGTTCCTCCGCGCGCCCGCATCCCTTGAAAACAGCCGACCAGTCCGATAATCAGACCGAAAACAGCGGTCTTGAACGTCGGCGGCAGAAAGTCGTTGAAGGTCACGTTCTTGGAACCATTTTCGATGAAGAGTTGGAACGAAATTGAATCCGTCAAAGTGTTCGTCACCCAACCGAGAAAGATGCCGCAGCAATCCGCCGCGAGCGTGAGCAGTGGCATCATAACCACGCAGGCCAGGATGCGTGTTGACGCCAGGTATTTGTAGGGATTGACGGCCGAAGCCTCCATCGCGTCAATTTGCTCGGTGACTTTCATGGCGCCCAAATCCGCACCAATGCCCGCCGCAACGCGACCGCTGACGATCAATCCGGTGATGATCGGGCCGCTCTCTTTGATGATTGAAAAGATCAAAAGCGCGGGAAGCAGGGATCTGGCACCAAATCGCACAAGACTCTGGTGAGTTTCGAGCGAGAGAACGACGCCCGTGGCTGCTCCGGCGAATGCTACGAGTGGAAGCGACTTCGAACCCAACTCATCGAGTTGATGGGCGAATTCAGCGGCTTCAAACGGCGGCGAGAAGGTAGCGCGAAGCAATTGGAAGCAGAAGCTGCCTAGGTCGCCAAACCATTCGAAGAAAGGCGCGAAGGCTGCTGCTAAAGCGGAAGGGCTGGTGTCCCGCGTGCCTTTGAAATCCGCAGCTGTGGAGGTTGCCATGGTAGTTAGAGAGCCCTTCGTCTCTTGCCCTCCCTGAGTCCAGTGGGTTCTCTTCTCCTGATTGAGACTACCTCTCCGCAGAGGGGCCTTCGTGCTGCGGCGGAGGCCCGGGCTTTTTCGGAGGCGGCGACTGCTGCCTCTGTTGCTTGGGAGGCGGAGGCTGCTGCTTTCTCTGCATGTTCTGCTGCTGCTGTTGGTGCCTTTGCTCCATTTGTTGCGTCTGTTGCTGGTGCTTCTGCTCGAGCTGCTGCTGTCTTGCGTCATTGGCTCTTTGTTGCTGCAGCCGCTGATGCTCCTGATCCTGTTTCTGCTGGAGTTTCTGCCGATCCTGCTCCTGCTTCTGCATCATCTTATCTTGTTGTTGTTGGTATTTCTGATCGAGCTTCGGGTTCCCCGTGTTTGGAGCTGTTGGCCGTGTCGCCGGAGGAAGATCTTTCGGATGAACTGCCGTGCTCGGCCGAGACGAGTTGTTTTCTGAGCGAGCACCGCCACGATTGGCCGGCGGGCTATAAGGCGCTCCGGCCTGTTTGGCCGGCTTCACTTCGCCGCCGCTGAATGCTCCCGGTCGCGGAGTAGCCGCGACGGCCGGCTTGCCGTGGTTTGCGGAGGCACGCAGCTCCGGATTGCTGCGCGCGGCTTGCACGTGTTGCTGCT
The DNA here is from genome assembly GCA_050747245.1 of Candidatus Acidiferrales bacterium. Lineage (GTDB taxonomy): Bacteria > Acidobacteriota > Terriglobia > Acidiferrales > UBA7541 > JBOGNO01. The sequence continues at coordinate 151,772 of JBOGNO010000010.1, read as the reverse complement.
GTACGGTTACGGGCGCGACATGCTTCTCGTGCATCGCAGCGTCGTCTCGAGCAGTCGGACGCGCATTGATTCCGCCGTTTCCGCCGTTATAGCTGACATGGTTATCGTTCCTGATGTTCACCCGTTCGTTGTAGACATTGTGAATGACGGTGACGTTTACGTTGGTTACCTCACGATTGTAGAAAAAGTGACCGTGGTCCCAGCGTCCGCCCTCGTAACCCTCACCGAAGTAACCAAAGCCGTAACTGATCCCGCCGTAGAAGCCAACTTCCGGGCCCCAGTAACCTTCATGCCAGAAGAAGGCGTCGCCGCCCCAACCCCAGTAGCCCGGGGTCCACAGCAGGCCCGGTTCCGGGGCCAGCACCCATGTCCCGGGCACCCAGTAATAATCATCATAGTCGCCGTCCCACGCCCAGTAACCTGGCACCCAGATGTAATCATCGCCCGGACAAAAAGGCTGCTCGTACACCGGCAGCGCCGGTGGGCCAAACGAAACCGACACACCCACAGAGACCTGAGCGGACAATGGAGCCGGCAGCGCGAGCGTCATGAATCCGCACATGAGGATCGCGAAGAGCAACAAACGAATGGAGCGAAGGCTAAACATTTTTGATACCTCCTGCTTAATTGGCTCGCGTGGAATTCCCCGCATTCGCATGCAGCATTCCGCAAACGCGTGCGAGCCCTCTGGTCTTATGGCCCCTACAATTCCAATATTCCTTTGTCGCAATATCTCTTCCAGACCGGTGCGCGACATCATGATTGGTCTTAAGTCCATAAATGACATTTGGTTGCAGCCTGAACCGTGGCAATTCGGTCGGGGGAGCGCGTGGTACTAGCTCCGGTAAATTTTTCCACCCCTCTCTGCCTCATGCATTCCATTGTGGTGCCGATTCAGAATCCCGGAGGCCTCTCTCCGGAAACGCCGAAGATTCGCTCCAGCGCAAGTCCCGCGCGCCCCAGCGTGCCCTCCTCAAATAGACGCCCGATCAGCGTGACGCCGTGCGGCACGCGCCGCGGCGGCGAAAATTTCGGCAGCGGATGATTCGGATCTGGCGCCCAATCGCTGCGCGCCTCGGACACTTCCACGAATCCAGCGCGCAACGTGAGCGAAGGCTGCCCGGTGAAGTTGGTGATGGTGAGCATTTCATCTCGCAACGATGGCACCAAGAGCACATCCGCTTGTGTGAAGACGCGCGCCATTTCCATCGCCACGCTGCGCCGGAATCGATCCGCTTGCACGAAATCCACCGCGGAAAGAAACCGCGACTGTCGAAAAATATTCGGCCACGCATCGGGAACCTGCACCTTGAGCTGGTCCACGCCGTGACTCAGCGTGAGCTCCTCGAACGCCGCTCCCGATTCGGCGAATAGGATCAAGTCGAGCGAGTCATACGGCCAGTCGGGAATCGCCACTTCCACAGGCACCATGCCCGCCTTGCGCACCGCCTCGAGCGCAGCGCGGTCCACGTCGGTCGCGGGCGGTTCTTTCATCCATCCGGGAAAGTAGCCAACGCGCAGGCCTTGCACGCTCGCGCCTGCGTCGAAGTCCAGCTTGCTCGGCACGCTCGACAGGTCGCCCGCGTCTGGCCCGGTAATCGCAGCGAGCACCAGCATGGCGTCCTCCACGCTGCGCGTCATGGGCCCCAGCTTGTCGAGCGACCAGCAAAGCGTCATCGCGCCCGTGCGCGGCACGCGACCGTACGTGGGCCGCAATCCCGTAATCCCGCAGCGCATCGAAGGGCTTACGATGCTGCCTCCCGTCTCGCTCCCGATCGCGAAGCCCACCAGTCCCGCCCCGGTTGCGGCTCCGGGCCCCGCGCTCGAGCCCGAAGACCCTTCCTCCAGCAGCCAGGGATTCATCGTTTGTCCGCCGAACCAGATATCGTTCAGCGCCAGCGCGCCCATGCTCAGCTTGGCCACCAGCACCGCGCCCGCGTCGTGCAGTCGCTTCGCCACCGCAGCGTCCGCCGCGGGCACGCGGTTCCGAAATGGCTCGGCGCCGTATGTCGTCGGGATTCCCGCGGTGTCCAGCAGGTCCTTCCCGCCCCATGGAATTCCATGAAGCGGCCCGCGATATTTGCCCGCGGCGATTTCCTCGTCGGCCTTCTTGGCCTGCCCGATTGCCAGCTCGCGCGTCAGCGTGATTACGCAGCGCAACTTGGCGTCGAATTTCTCGAGCCGCCCCAGATAAATCTCCGTGAGCCGCTGTGAGCTGAGCTTTCTCTGTTCAATCCAGCGCGAAAGCTGTTTTACCGGCGCGAAGGCAATCTCATTGTCGTTCGCAGGCAATGGCCCGGGATCAATTTTGCTGCGCACAAATTTGTTTCGCTCCGGACCGGCCTTCTCTCCGGGCAGTACAGGATCCCAGCGCGACCACGGCGCAAGCGTCGGCGTCAGCGCCACTTTGCGCGGGCCCGTTCGCCGTTCGTAGAGCGCCGCCATATTCGCGCGCCAGCTTCGCGCCGCCACTTCAAGTTCCGCATTCGTGAGCTCCACCTGAACCAGTTTCTCTGCTTGGGCAAATGTTTCCGCCGACACTTCGGGCCCAACCTCTGGAGCCGTGCCGAAAGCCGGCGGCGCTCCGGGCGTCGGTTCGCTTGGCTTCTGCGTCTTGCTGCGGCACCCCGCCGCCGCGCCCAGCAGCGCCAGAGTTGTTTGCGTCATGAATTGTCTGCGCGATTTTGACATGTCCCCTCCGCCCCGCATTCTAGCCGCGCACGCCTCGAACGCCAAATGCACTAAGTTCAGTCGAGCCGATCGTCGGGTGTGGGTTAAGTCACGGCTATGTATACTCCCATTTACTAATGACATTAACTTAGGTTAATATGAGCCTGCTGGCCACAACGGTCTCCGTTAGCCTCTTTCCACGGTGACACTTCTAAAGCCGGCGAGGTTTGAAGCCTTGTTGCGGGCAAGTCTCTCCAGTCTGATCCTGGCAGCCGCGATATTTGCTTTCCCCATGCGAACCCCGGCGCAGGGAGAGTCCACCAGCGCAATCGTCGGCCAGGTGACCGATGTAAACAACGCGGCTATTTCCGGCGCCACAGTCACAGCCACAAATCGCGAGACCCACCTGCAGCGCCGCGCCAAGACCGATGACGAGGGCCGCTTCAATTTACCCCAGTTAAAACCAGGTGTTTACTCCGTCGCAGTGGAAGCACCAGGATTCGATCCGCAGCAGAATGACGATGTGTTTTCAGGTCTGGGACAGAAGCAGACCGTTAATTTCACACTTAGAGTGGCTGAATCGAAGCAGACGGTTGAGGTAAGCGGCATAACTCCTCTCATCAACCCGGAAAACCCAAACACATCCACGAATTTGAATGCCCCTGCGCTGGAAAACCTTCCCAATCCGGGCGGTGATTTGACCTACCCTCTCCAATTTGCCGCAGGCGCGCTCGTGAATACGGCCGGCAGCAGCAACGATTTCGTCGGCGGCACGAATGGGTTCGGGAACGTGGAGTTCAATGGATTGCCCGCTCTCTCCAACGGGTACATCGTCGATGGTTTGGAATCAAACGACCCGCTGACCAATCTGAATAGCGGCCTCTCGACAAATTTGGTCCTTGGCCTGAATTCGATATCCGAAGTGACGGTCAATACGCTTTCCTATTCCGTCGATGAGGGGCGCTATGGAGCGTCTCAGGTCAACTACGTCACCAAGTCAGGCTCCAACGAGTTTCACGGGAACCTGTACGAACTGTGGAACGGTGCGAGGTTCAACGCCGCTGACTTTTTTACCAACGCAACGCCGGGGAGTCACAAGCCGCGCTCAACGGTGAATCATTTCGGAGGAAGTGTGGGCGGGCCGATTATCCGCGAGAAGCTATTTTTCTTCTTCGATAGCGAATGGGTTCGCATTGCACTGCCCATCGTCACGGCCACTACCGTTCCAACTCCTAAGTTTCAGAGTTACGTGTTGCAGCAACTCCCCTTGGGCGGGACCGATTCTGTGACTGGGTCGATGTATCAGCCAGAGCCGCAATCGGTGCTGTCGTTCTATCAGCAGATGTTTAAACTCTACGGAAATACGAACGGCACGCCGCTCCGCGTTCTCGCGTGTCCCTACGATGTGGGTATGGTCACGCCCGCGATACCTAACGACGGAAATTTCTGTGCAAATCGCCAGAGCGTTTCGCATTCGAGCGATGACCATGAACAGGTCCAGACGGTTCGCCTCGACTACAACATCAATGAGAACAATACGACCTGGTATCGCTTTCAAGCCGACACGGGCGTCCAAGCTGCCTTTACAGATCCCATCAACCCTCTGTTCAACGCACTTTCCCCGCAACCCCTGTATTCCTTTGCCGCGGGATATACCCACGTCTTTTCGCAGAACCTTGTGAACTACTTCAACCCGGCGTTTTCGTGGTATGAAAGTTTGTTCGGACCGGCTGATTTTCAGAAAACACTTTCCGCGTTTCCGATTGTGCTTCAGGGCAGTGGTGCGAACGCCCCTTTCACCACCGTCGGCGGACTGGACAACACCTGGGTGCAGGGAAGACGCGCCACTCGCTTCTTTATCAATGACAATCTGGCTTGGAGCCACGGCGCTCACGAACTCCGGTTTGGAACGAACTCCAGAATCTTCCGATTGAACGACTACGATTTCGGCGTAGGCACCGTTCCGACTGTGACGTATACCACCCTGCCGCAATACATTTACGGAGTCGCCTCTACCGCTACGAAGACTTTTCCGCTTTCGGCCAACGAACCTTTCAACTTCCTGAACCTCGACCTGTATGCACAAGACACCTGGAAAGTGACCAAGAAGCTGACCTGGACGTTCGGCCTTCGCGACACGCTCAATTCCAATCCTTTGAATCCACACCAGGAAATCGCTCGTCTTCGCGGCTCTTTCGCTTCGATCTCCCATGATGTGAATCAGCCCCTGAACGCGGCGATTCAAACCCACCTGGGAACCGTTTTTGCCTCCACCCCGCTCGCGATTTTGCAACCCCGAACAGCGCTCGCATGGCAGTTTGCCCCCAACTCCGTACTCCGCGTAGGGTTCGGACTGTTCAGCGACATGCTTCCCGGCAGCATTGCCGACGTTGTTGGCGTCAATCCGCCTTTCGTTCGCACTTTCCAAGGCGGACTCTTAGGCACTGTCGGCGGCACGGCCATTGCTCCGGGCGTGCCCGGCAGCGCGGTTGACGCAACCATCGCCGCAAACCAACAGTTTGGTGCCGGCTTTGGCCAAGGCCAGCTTTCTTGCGCTTCCGCGCAGGCGAATCCTGCAACTTGTCTTCCTCCTGTCGCCACTGCAGCCGTGCCCGATGGAAAACTCCACGCGCCGTACTTCATGGAGTGGAGTCTCGGCCTGGAACATCAGTTGGGAGCGACGGGAAGCATCCACGCGCAGTACGTCGGCACCCGTGCCGTTAATCAGCCTTACCTGACGCAAGTGAACGGCTATCAAACCGTCTGCAATGGGTGTTTTGCGCCCTTTCCTTCTGCGCAGCCCACTGATCCGCGATTCGGGGCCGTGACGCAATTTTCTACCGGCGCGAACAGCCACTACAACGGACTGCAATTGACGGCCATGAAGCGTATTGGGCACGGCCTGATGGGACAAATAAACTACACCTGGAGCCGCTGCATGGACACCGTCTCAAATGGTGGAGTCCTGCAGTTCTCGGCAGGAGGAATCCTCTCGCCGCTTCCGGGAAATTTGGCGCGCGACTACGGCCCTTGCGACTACGACATCCGCCACAATCTCAACGCTCAATATGTATATCAATTGCCGCTCAAGATTCGGAATCAAGCGCTGGGCTTCGCATTGAATGACTGGCAACTCTCTGGCACCATCTTTTGGCACAGCGGAATTCCATTCTCTGTCCTGAGCACGCCCTATTCAGCAAATGGAAATGGCATCGTGAACGGCAGTGGGCCGCAATTCGCGAGCGTTGTCCCTGGCGTTTCGCTTTATGAACACAATCCCATTCCGGGCGTCACGCAGCCGGGCACGGTGCAGTGGCTCAATCCCGATGCTTTCGTTTCTATCGTTGATCCGAGCACAGGAGCGTGCGCCGGAGGCGATAACCCCCTGAATTGCCAGTTCGGCAATCTCGGGCGCAACGCGCTGCGAAGTCCTGATTTCACTTGGAGCGATTTCTACCTCACGAAATATTTTCCTTTGACCGAGCGTGTGAAACTGCGGCTGGACGCTCAATTCTTCAATGTCTTCAACCATCCGAATTTCGGCATTCCCAGCATGGTGCTTGCCGGCATTCCGGGTAAGCCTTTCACACAGACTGGATTCGGAGCTCTTACCTACGCCACCTCTCCACCCACGGGCTTGCTCGGTGTAGGCTTGGGCGGTGATAGCACCCCTCGAATGATCGCGTTTCAAGCGCGTCTGGAGTTCTAATTCCTCTACACGAGAAGGAGGCGAAATATTATGATCAGCACGGAGTGAGCTGTCGCGGAACCGGACAAAGAACCTTCCCAAATCATCTTTGCCTCCAGACGTAATCAGGTTTGCCCCCCGGCGTACCACGGCGCGCTCACCGTAAAGATGCGGTCATTGCCGCGCGCGAGCAGTACCCATTCCAGAAGCCGGCCACGCTGATTGTGGAGGAAGTACTCATACCACCGGTCTTCCACAAGCTCAGGTATCACCACGATGACGCTGCGACCGGGATTCTTTTTCGCAAGCTCGAGAACAAACTGAACGATGGGAATGATGACGAAGCGATAGGGTGAAGGCAGGAACTCGAGCTTCGGTGGTTCCTTGCCTGCCGCGCGGAAGGGTTGCTCCACGTAGCGCTCCCAATCTTCTCGAAGCAATTCAGTGTGTTCGCTGGGATCGACGTGCAGCGCGATCACTTCCGGCGTGAGCCGCGAAGCAAATTCAATTCCCTGCCGGGTGATGTTGCTCCAGCGGTCGATGGGAATGACGGCAATGGGAGGTTGGCTCAGGTCGGCCGGATCTACGGGATCCTTGCACGTGGTGAGGACCCTCACCGAATGGTAGTGGCGGCGGACAGCAACAAAGAGAAAAATCGTCAACGGAATGAAGAGCAGCGTTATCCATGCGCCCTCTACGAATTTCGCAACCAGCACCACAACCACGGTGATGCCGGTTACCACCGCGCCCAGCCCATTCACCAGTGCGCTTTTCAGCCAATGCGGCCCGCGATTTTTCCGCCAGTGCATCACCATCCCGGCCTGCGAAAGCGTGAACGCCAAAAAAGCGCCCACGGCATAGAGCGGGATCAGCCGATCCGTTACGCCGCCAAAAAGAATCAGAAGCCCGCCGCAGAGCACCGCCAGCACAACGATGCCGTAGGTATAGACAAGCCGCCTCCCGCGGTACCCGAAGGCGTGCGGGAGGTAGTTGTTTTGCGCTATGGCGCGGCACAAGCGCGGAAAATCGGCGAACGCGGTGTTGGCGGAGAGCGAAAGTACGATCAGAATTGAGGCGATCGTCAGGTAGTAGAAAACTCCTTTGCCGAAAACGGCGGCGACCAGCAGGGAGAGAACGCTCTGGTAGCCGGGCTGGCCGGGATCCGTTGCCGCGATGCCGTAAATCTTCACCAAATACGAAATTCCTGCCAGCAGCACGGCCAGCAGAAAAATAATCACCGTCAGCGTGCGCTGCGCGTTTTTCACCGCGGGCTCGCGGAAAGCCTTCACGCCGTTGCTCACCGCCTCTACGCCGGTCAACGCCGTGCAACCGCTGGCGAAAACTTTGAGCAACAGCCAGAAAGTCACGGCTTCGGTCACGTGCGGCGGAGGCGGCATCGGAGCCGCCGGTGTCGGATGCCCCCCGCTGAGGAGAACGCGCAGAACGCCCGCAACGATGGTAACGAGAAGCGTGCCGAGAAATAGATACGTGGGCAGCGCGAAGGCCAGCCCCGCATCGCGCACGCCGCGGAGATTGAGAATCGCGACGACGATCAGAATCCCCACGCACAGCGCCACCGTGTGCGGCAGCAACGACGGAACGGCGGAAACCAGCGCGCCCACTCCCGCGGAAATTCCCACGGCGGCCGTGAGGATATAGTCCGCGAGGAGCGCCGCCGCGGCCAGCAGGCTCGCCGGTGCTCCTAAATTGAAGCGCGCCACGGTGTACGACCCGCCGCCCGTGGGATATGCGGCGATCGTTTGCCGATACGAGAAATACACGATCACCAGCAGCGTGATGATGGCGGCGCTGACTGGAATGATGTACTGAACGCCCAAAATACCGAGCGGAATCAGAAGACTCAGCGCCGCTTCCGGGCCGTACGCAGCGGAGCTCAGCGCGTCGAGGCCGAAGATCGGGATGCCCCGCGCGGGACCGATCTGCTCGGCGCGTTCGTCGCTGGTCTTGATGGGCTTGCCGACAACGACGTCAAGTATGTTCATGCGCGATTCGCGTCCAAGTGTTTTTCACACGGCGAAAAACAAAATCCACCGACCGATTTCGTGCTGGCCCTCAAAAGCATACAGTCATAACATCGCGTTCCGCCTCGTCTCCTCATCGGAGATTTGCGTGAGCAGACTACGCCAACATCGCTCATCTTGGGAATCACAAATCGGATTTACGTAAAATTATCGTCGCTCGCTGGCCCGCTGACCGTCCTGCTCCAATCGCAGCCTAGTTGGCATACTCTCTCTTCTTCCAATACAATCCCGCAATGTCTGCCTGCACTTTTTACTTCTCGGTGCGCCACACCGTGAAATTTAGGAGAAATGTTGATGACGCTTGATGGGGAGAATCTACAAAGTTTTGCCCGGCGCTACACTGCTGCCTGGTGCAGCCGGAAGCCTGCATCCGTGGCCGCATTTTTCGCACCGAACGCCTCGTTAACCATCAACGGCGGCGCTCCTGCCGTGGGACGCAGCGCCATCACGGAAGTCGCTCGGGGATTCATGAGCTCGTTTCCGGATCTGCAGGTGCTCATGGATAGCGTCCTCGTTCAGGGCGCGGGCGCTGCCTACCATTGGACGCTCAGCGGCACCAACACCGGCCCGGGCGGGAGCGGGCACAGGGTTCGCATCAGCGGCTTAGAAGTTTGGAAGCTCGGCGCTGACGGCCTCGTCGCCGAGTCGCACGGCCATTTCGACAGTGCCGCTTACCAGCGTCAATTGCAACACGGCGTGAAGACCCCACAGTTTTTCGACGAAGACGCCGTGCGCGCGCGTCTGCCCATGTCCGATCTGATCGACGCTATGGAGCGGGCGCTCGTCGAATTCTCGGCCGGACGCGTGCAGCAGCCGGTGCGCCTGATATTCGAATTTGGCGCGGAGCGATCGTTTTTCGGTTTGATGCCGTCGTTCGTGCCGTCGCTCCCGGCGCTTGGCGCGAAGCTGGTTACCGTCTGCCCGGGAAATGCAGCGCGCGGCTTGGGCACGCATCAGGCCATTATCGTGATGCTCGATCCGCAAACAGGCGTGCCTGAGGCCATCCTCGACGGGCGCTACATCACCGAGGCGCGGACCGCCGCGGTTTCGGCGGTCTCGGCCCGACGCTTGGCGCGGAGTAACGCGCAGGTGTTAGGAATCCTCGGCTCGGGAGTGCAGGCCCGCAGCCACTTCGAGGCGCTCGGCCTGGTGCGAAAATTTCGCGAAGTGCGCGCGTGGAGCCCGACCGCGGCCCGCTTGCGGCAATTCGCGGCCGAAACCGGAGCGCGCGCGATGGAGAGCGCCGAATCGGTCGTCCGCGGCGCGGATGTCGTGGTGGCTGCGACCGCGTCGCCGACGCCCGTGGTTCAGAGCGAATGGGTCGCCGCGGGGACGCACGTCATCGCCGTCGGCTCGTGTCTGCCAACGCAACGGGAACTCGACCCGGCGCTGGTCGAGCGCTCCCGCCTGATCGTTGATTCGCGAGCCGCGGCGCTCAAGGAAGCGGGCGACGTGGTCATGGGCATCGCCGAGGGCCGCTGGACGGCCGCGCACATCGCCGCGGAGCTCGGCGAACTCCCGGCGAGACAGAATGACCGTGAGATCACCGTCTTCAAATCGCTGGGCCTCGCGGTTGAGGATCTCTTCGCCGCGCAGTTGGTCTTGACGCATCCGAGGCGCGCATAGGCCTCGCGTTCGTCGCGCGCCTCCGATAGCTCTGTCTAACTAACTCCCCTTAGCCTAATTCTCGGGCTTGTTAAGGATTTCAGTTCTACGACTCGCGCGTGATCCGGGCGAAGGGAGCTATAATCACCTGCCAATCGTCGGAGACGATATGCCTGTTTCTACGGGATCGCGGCTGGGACCATATGCGATCGTTTCGCTGCTCGGAGCCGGCGGAATGGGAGAAGTGTACCGCGCGTTGGACACCCGGCTAGAGCGCACGGTCGCAATCAAAGTGCTGCCGGCGCATCTGTGCAACGATCCGCACCTCCGGCAGCGCTTCGTGCGTGAGGCCCGCACCATTTCCGCCCTCCAGCATCCGCATATCTGCACACTATTCGATGTTGGTTCGCAGGACGGCACCGATTATCTCGTGATGGAATATCTCGAAGGGGAATCACTGGCCGCGCGACTGGCTAGGGGACCACTTCCCAGCGATCAGGCGCTGCAAACAGCAATGGAAATTGCCGATGCACTTCAAGCGGCGCATCGGCAGGGGTTCATCCATCGCGATCTTAAGCCGGGCAACATCATGCTGACGAATACAGGCGCGAAGCTGATGGACTTCGGCGTGGCCAAGTTGCTGGAGGCCAAAGCGGCGGATGGGGATGATTCTCCGACTTTGTCCAAATCGGTCACGGGCATCGTGGGGACCGCGGCGTATATGTCGCCGGAGCAGGCGTTGGGACAGCCGGTGGACCAACGCTCCGATCTATTTTCCTTCGGCATCGTTCTTTTCGAGATGTTGGAAGGGCGCCACCCCTGGAAGCGCGCCGCGGTAGTCGAAACTGTTCGCGCCATTATTCACGATGAGCCGCCGGCCCTCCCCTCTGCTCTGCAGAATTGCGAAGACATCGAAAAGATCATCCGGAAAGCTCTGCAGAAAAGCGCCGCCGACCGCTACGATTCGGCCCGCGACCTGCTATCGGATCTGCGCGGAATATGCAGCCAGCCGGGTATGTCGGCGGAATCCACGGCGGCCCGCGCGGAAAAATCGATTGCCGTCCCGCCCTTTGTCTTCCTTACGCCCATGGAGGAGAAGGAGTCTCTTTCGCTGGGATTCGCCGATTCCCTTATCACCACGCTCGGACGGCTGGAAGGTTTGCGGGTTCCGCCGACAGCCGCCATTCTGAAATATGCCGCCGGCAGCGACCCGCAGCAGATCGGCCGCGAGCTCCGCGTGCGCTACGTTCTGCAGGGCAACATTCAAAAAATCGGCGGCCACTGGAGAGTCTCCATCCAGTTGCTCGACACGCAATCGCGAGCGACGGTGCTCTCCGAAAAATTCGACTTCAACTTGAATGACATTTTCGAAATTCAGGACGAGATCGGAAGACAGGTCGCGGAATCGCTCCAGCAGCGGTTTCATTCGAACGTTGGAAAATCGCGCGAACGCTACAGCAGCGACTCGCGAGCCTACGGCATGTATCTGCGGGGGTTGGATGCAACCTACAGCGAAACGCTGGAAGATTTGGACGAGGCCATTCGCTGCTTTACGTCCGCGGTTGAGCAAGACCCGGAGTTTGCCCTGGCACACGCCATGCTGGCGCACGCGTCGGCGGCCAGATACTTCGGCTATGAAGCGCGTTTCAAATCATTGCAACTGGCGGAAAGGCATTGCGAACGCGCCTTGAAATTGGATCCCGATCTGCCCGAAGCGATCATGGCCCGCGCCTACATGCTCTGGACCCCGCACAGGAATTTTCGCCACCAGGAGGCGATTAACGATCTGAACAGGGCCATTGCCATGCAGCCCAATCTGGATCATGCCTACAATCGGCTGGGCACGATTCGGGCTCACATTGGACAAATCGAACAGGCGCTCGAAGCCTACAAGACGGCGCGGCGCATCAATCCACAAAATCTCGGACATTACAACATCGCGCAGGCATACATCTGGGGTGGGCAGTATGAACAAGCCGCCGAAACACTGGAGGCCTTTCATCAAGCGAAGCCCGGAAACAAGTACTGCCTCTGGTTTCGGCCGCAGCCGGCGCTGCTGGCTGGCCACCTGGAAAGAGCTTCCCAATTCCTGGCCGAAGCTGTCAAAGATTACCCGGAGGAGCCCCTCATGGTTTCTCTGCAAGGACTGGTGCACGCACACATGGGCCGAACGGATCTGGCCAGGGAGGCCATGGCCAAGGCCTGCGCTTCGCCACTCTCTTTTGGCCACACGCACCACACGGATTACCAAATCGCCTGCATCCATGCGGTCCTGGGTGAAAAGCAATCCGCCATGCATTGGCTGGAACGTGCCGTTGACACCGGCTTTCCCTGCTGGCCGTTTTTCCTGCGCGATCGAAGCCTGAAAAACTTGCAAGGGTTACCCGTGTTCGAGGATTTGATCACTAGCCTGCGGTCTGAATTTCCGGCTCCCGCCGAGAATTTATAAAGTCCATAACTCCATCACAAGCAGGAAATGCATGCGCGGACTTTTGTTCTAGCTTGTATTGCTGCGCACGGCTTTCGTTCAGCAGCCGACGCCGGCACCGCACGAGACCGCCGTGCACGCGAAGAACACATTTACCGCCGATGAAATCAAGTGGGGGCCGGCTCCCGCCTTTGTCCTCACCAGGGCGGAACTTGCCCGGTTGGAGGGAAATCCGATGGTCGCCACGGGCCCCCACACGATTCGTCTGAACATGCCACACAATTGCGTGACTTTGCCTTGACCGCAATGGAGTTGCTATTGCGTTGAGATTACCTATGCCGCCCCGGCTCGCGCTGCCAGTTTGCGAACGAGGAAGTTTCGAATGACGTCCGCAATCTCTTCGTGGTGCGTTTCCAGTGCGAAATGTCCGGTCTCAAAGAAATGCACTTCGGCGCTGGGAATGTCGCGCTTAAAGGCTTCGGCGCCAGGCGGAAGAAAGAACGGGTCGTTTTTGCCCCAGACGGCCAGCAGCGGCGGCCGTTGGGTGCGGAAATATTCCTGGAACTTGGGATAGAGCGCGACATTGCTCGCGTAATCCAGGAATAGATCTAGTTGGATCTCGTCGTTGCCGGGCCGCGAAAGCAGTGCGGAGTCGAGTGCGTAGGCCTCCGGCGCCACAAGCGTTTCATCCTGAACGCCGTACTGATACTGAAACTTGGTCGCCTCCGGCGTCAGGAATTCGCGAAGCGCAGCGCGATTCTCCGCGGTTGGCTCCTTCCAGTATTTCTGGATCGGATTCCAACCTGCGCTGAGGCCCTCCTCGTACGCGTTGCCGTTCTGCGAAACAATCGCCGTGATTCGTTCCGGATGCGCCAGTGCGAGGCGGAATCCCACCGGTGCGCCGTAATCAAAGACGTAAATTGCGTAGCGCTCGAGGCCGATTGCTTCTGTGAACTTGTCGATTGTCTTGGCCAGCTGTTCAAACGTGTAGCGGAATTGTTTTCGGTCGGAAGCATCCGAGAATCCGAAGCCCGGCAGGTCGGGCGCGACCACATGAAAGCGGCCGGAGAGGGCCGGAATCAGGTTGCGGAACATGTGCGACGACGTGGGAAAGCCGTGCAGCAGGAGAATCGTTGGAGCCTTCTTCGCGCCCGCTTCGCGATAAAAAACTTTGTTGCCGTCCACGCTGGCATGCTTATAGCTGGTCATGTTGGATCTCCTTTGAAGGTACGGCCAGTGGCCTCATCGGGCGCCGACTTCTATTCCTCCGTGCATCCGGCCCCTCCTTCACGTCATCAGATATGCTAACCGTTAAAAAGATTCATTAAAGGTGTTATAATTATGGGCTGAGCGGAGTCGAAACATGAGTATGGCCAGAAGAGAACACAATTCGCTTTGGAAGAACGACTTTCTCTTCCTGGGAAACCAGTTGGCGCTTGATTTCCTGAATACCCATCTCGTCCAGAACAGTGAATCCCTTGAGTTGCTCTCTGACTTCCGCGCGGTCTTGCGCTGGTTTCGCGCGGCAAATCTTCTACGTTCTGGCGAAGCAAAGATTCTCCAACGGCAATGGGGAAAATCGGCCCGCGCCCGGCGAACGGCGGAGGCGATGCGCGAACTGCGGGAAAAACTCAGGAGGGAAACTCTCGCCTGGGAACGCGGCCGTGCCATTCGCCGCTCCACCGTGGACGAACTGAATGGCCTCATGGAGCAACATCCCATGCGTAATATGCTGAAGGCAAGCGGAGGCCGCTCCTCGACGGAGCTGTATTTCGAACCGCGCCAGCCCGAAGATTTGTTTGCCCCCCTGGCGCACAGCGCGGCGGAGTTGTTCGCCAGTGTGGATCGCAACCGCGTCCGCAAGTGCGAACACTGCGTTGCGCACTTCTATGACAGCAGCAAAAAAGGCAATCGGCGTTGGTGCAGCATGCAGTTGTGTGGGAACCGCGCCAAGGTCGCCGCCTACGCAACTCGCCAGCGCCTGCGCCGTTCACGAATTACCAAGAGATCTTAGCTCCTCAGCTGAGTGTGAGTACCCATCCTTCGCGGAGCGAAGGGTGGGGCCCTTGACTTTGTCGCCTGTGCCGCCCCGATGTGCGCTTTCTGCATCCCGATGGTTTTCATCGGGACCGCAATCTAGGCGGTTTTCGACTCTTCTAGTGGGTGCCCCACATGCCGAAGGCGTTCACCCCTACGCAATTTGTCGGGGCGCGGGGGGACTTTGCCTCCCACGCCGCGCAGCCTGCTGTCACCCCGAGCGCAGTCGAGGGGTCTGCTTCTCGTCGCTGCAGCTCTTCCTTATTGACGCCCAGCGGGTGCGTATTCTGAATCTTCGGTTTAGGAAGTCTCGACATTAGACCCGATGGCTGGTATCGCGAGGCACGCCTACGATTTGGTCCAAAATAACTAGGTACTGTACCTTGACAATTCGGCTAATCTATGTCATAATTCACTCAAAATTCACAGCAAATACGAGCTTCAAGAGGCGGCACCGCCGAGACGTCCGCTTTTGGAGTTCTCTGCGAGGGGGGCATTTCTAATCGAGACACAGTCAGAAACAAGATTGGGGCTAAGTCATTGAAAACAAACGCTTGTAGCAAATTCTAATCGAGACACATGTGCCAGTTAAGAATTCCAGCTTCGCCATTCGCGCCCACCGCACCTGCGGCGCCGCTTTCCACCCCCAAGCCTCGAGCCTCCGCCCGCTAGAAATCAATCGCTACACGAAAATATTGATTCGATCTCTAAAACACCAAGAATCAGTGACATCCAAAAAATCAATCGATACAAAACAGTCGTTTTCAAAACGGGTACTGGAACCACAAGCATGCGCTCCTTTCGGCCGCTGCCAAATCAGGCGCTCGGCGCCTCGCTCAACGGCTTCATCCCTTTCTGCGTTTGAAAAATTCCACTTGCCGAAGGCGTTTAAGCGCTTCCGCGCGAGTCTTGTATGGCCCGCCCATATTCCGTCCCTAGCTCGAAAGAACCTGGTATCCGCCCTTCACCTTTTTAATCACGCTCACCTCCGTCACCTCCTCATTGCCCCAAATCTTGCTCGGGCAAAATGGAAATTCAAGCAGCGCGCCGGGGAAATTGGAGATTCACAAGATTTTGCAGTACCTTCTGACCGCGAAAGGAGCGTGGCCGTGGCGGAGAATTCGAAGGTCGCATTCATCACCGGCGGGACGGACGGGTTGGGTCGCGCGACGGCGCTGCTCCTCGCGCAAGAAAATTTTCGAGTGTTCGCCACGGGGCGGAATCCGCAAAAAATCTCCGCGCTCAACGAAGAAGCGCGCGCAAAAAATCTTCCTCTCGAAGCGCTGGAGATGGATGTGACCGACGACGCTTCGGTAGATCAGGCGCTGCGCGCGGTGCGCGAAAAGGCCGGTGCGATTGAAGTTCTCGTCAACAGCGCGGGCGTCGCCATCGTCGCGGTGATGGAGGAGATCACGCTCGCGGATCTGCGCAAGCAGTTCGAAACGAATTTTTTCGGCGTCGTGCGCGTGACGCAGCGCGTGCTTCCCGAGATGCGCGAGCGCCGCAGCGGCCGCATCATCAACATGAGCTCGGTCGGCGGAAGAATGGCCAGCCCGCTCTTCGGCCCGTACAGCGGAAGCAAATTCGCGCTCGAGGGGATGTCCGACGCCATGCGCGTGGAGCTCGCTCCCTTCGGTGTGCACGTGATTCTCATCGAGCCCGGATTCATCCCCAGCGGGATGAACGCCGCGGCCGCGGAACTTTCTTCGGCGTACGCTTCGCGCGCCGCGACGAGTCCGTACAAGGAAATCTACGGAGGCTTTCTCAAAAAATGGAAAAAAGCTACGAAGGCGCCGCGCTACACGCCCGAGGATTGCGCGCGAGTGATCTTGCGCGTGGTGCGCGCCGAGCGGCCCAAGGCGAGATACCCGGTCACGCTCCCGGCCTACGCCGTGGGGATCATGCGCCGCGTGTTGAGCGACCGCATGGTGGATCGCATGATGCTGCGCTCGCTCGGCGTGAAGCTGCCGCGCAAATAAATTTTACGCGGAAGATTTTTTGCAGATGCCGGCCACAGCGATACCCATCAAGACCAGGACGAGGAGGCCCGCCGCCATCCATTTGAGCGCGAGCGTGTAGGGCAGATCGTAGCTCATGTAATCATTGAGCGCGCTTGGCACCACGGTGAAGAGCGTCATCAGCACGCCGAAACGCACTCCCTGTCCGAGCCAGGGCTTATCCTCTCGGCCGCGAACGTACACCCAGGCGAAAAGCGCCGTGTACAGCAAATCGCTGACGACGATGATCCAGAATTTGTGAGCGAAGTCTGCCTTCGGGCGGAAGGAGAACCCCAGCGCTCTCATGGATTCATACACAGGGGCAAGCCACACCGCGTGCACCACAAACCCGCCCATGAACAAAATTACGAAGCCCGCAAAAATCGCGCCGAGGAGCCGTTTCGCATTCATGAATTTTCCTCCCACTGCCCGGGCCCTTTTTTTCCCGAAGAATTCCCAAGTCGCCGCACGGATGGAATCTCCACGCCCAAGCAGTGGCGGGAGTGTAGCACCGGCGCGGCAGATGCGCGAAAAAATCGCGGGAAGCTCTACGGATTCGTTACTTGAATCGAGATGGACGCCTGACGGTATTTTTGATAGTTGTCCGACCAGGCCTGATGAATCTCGGATTCCGCGTAATTGTCGGCAGCATCGCGGCTCCTAAATTCGATGGCAAAGGCGGTGCTGAAATCGCGCGGCTGGACGCGGCCGGCTTTGAGCCAAATGTTCTTGATGCCGGGAATTTTCCGAGCCTCATCTCTTAGGCCGTTGATGATTTCCTGCTTGGTGGCGTCGGGCGTATCCGGCTTCCATTGCAGCTCGACGATGTGCAGGACGGTGTGCGGCATCCCGAATGCGTTGCGGCTCTGGCCCAGCGCGAATCCGCATGAAAAAATTGCGATGCCGGCGGCAACCGCCGCGGCTCCAGCGACAGCATTTCGTTTGTTGCGCATCTACGATGCTCCTCTGCAAAAAAATTCGGCGCAAACAAGTGTACGAAAGCTGCGAACGCCAAGGCAACCGGAACTCCCGCACTTGGTTGTTGACCCCGCGCGAGCCTGCAAGTAGGATGCGCAGCCAAGTCGGGTTGCCAGACCGTCATATTCCCGGCTCCGGAAGGAGGAGTCATGTTCTGTGCGAGATGCGGAAATCAGGTTGCTGAAGGGACTTCTTTTTGTCCGCGGTGCGGAAATACTGTGGCGTCAGCACCGCCTCCACCGCCTCCGCCGGCGGCTGCTCCCCCACCGCCTCCTCCGCCCGCACCGCCTGCTCCTCAGTACGCGCCACCTGCGCCGCAATATTCGCAGCCTGCTCCACAATATACTCCGCCTCCGCCGCAGCAGGCCGCGCCGACCTATCCGCAGACACCCGCGTGGCAGCCCCCTGTGATGGCTCCCGTATCTCCTTACGCGGGCTTCTGGTTGCGCTTCGTCGCCTACATTATTGACGGACTCGCGCTCGGCGTGGTTGGCGGAATCATCGGAGTTTTTGTCGGTATAGGGCTAGGCGCATCCATGGCGAATGGCGACCCGTCGGCCATGATTGCAGCCCTGGGACCGATTTACCTCTTCGCCATCGTGGGCGGATGGCTCTACTTTGCACTCTGCGAGAGCTCCTCGTGGCAGGCAACGCTGGGGAAGAAAGCGATGGGGTTGACCGTGACCGACATGAACGGTCGGCGCATCAGCTTCGGCAAAGCGACCGGAAGATTTTTCGGAAAGATTATTTCCGGGATGATCCTTTACATAGGTTTCATCATGGCCGGATTCACGGAGAAAAAACAGGCTTTGCACGACATGCTGGCCGGAACCCTGGTGATGAAGCGAGTCGGATAGCCGGGCGCTGCGCAAGGAGAGAAAATGTTTTGTTCTCGCTGCGGCGCTCAACTCGTTCCGGGCGCTACTTTTTGCGGCACGTGCGGACAGGCAGTGGGAGCCGTGGCGCCCGCTGCTGCGCCGTCCTACGCGCCTGCCGCCTACGCGCCGCCAAAACCGTATGCGGGATTCTGGCTGCGCGCAGTAGCCTATCTGATTGACGGATTAATCGTAGGGCTGCCGATCGGGCTGGTTTTTATTGTACTGATTTTTGCCACCGGGATGGGTGGAATGCTCAGTGCGGGATCAAACGAAGATGCGGCAGGTTTTTTGGCGGCCGCGGGCGTCCTAATGATCATGCTCATCGTGGTGGTGGCGCTCGCCGGGATGTGGCTGTACTACGCCTGGTTTGAGAGCTCGCGCCACCAGGCCACGCTGGGAAAAATGGCGATGGGAATCATCGTGACGGACATGAATGGTCAGCGCGTCTCATTCGGACGCGCGACAGGACGCTATTTTGCGAAGCTCATCACCGGAATGATTCCTCTGATGATCGGGTATATCATGGCCGGATTCACGGAGAAAAAGCAGGCGCTGCACGACATGATCGCAAGCTGCTTGGTGCTGCGAAAAGCATAGCCCGCCGCTAGCGAACTTTTTTCGCACCGGGTGCGGCGCGAAATCAGCGGGAAATTTCGCCCAGGGCGCAGCCGATGCGGCGCAATCCTTCCTCGAGAACTCCCGAATCACCGCCAAGACCCAACCGGAAATGCCGCGGCATTTCGAAGAATCTTCCGGGAGCTACAGTCGTCTGGTATTTTTCGCGGAGGAGGGCGATAAAAAGTTCCGGGTC
This sequence comes from Candidatus Acidiferrales bacterium, assembly GCA_050747245.1. Classification (GTDB taxonomy): domain Bacteria; phylum Acidobacteriota; class Terriglobia; order Acidiferrales; family UBA7541; genus JBOGNO01. Next base: position 132,638 of record JBOGNO010000010.1, on the reverse strand, counting down.
TCCGGAGAGCACTTCGGGAAAGACAACGGTTCCGCAATCAATGCGCGCGACGGCGAGATCGATGCGAGTGCTCAAGAAATCACGCACAAGCTTGCGGTTTTTTTCGAGCTGTTCGCGCGCACGGGCGGCAATTTCCGGAAGATGATCGAGGGCGAGGACGCTCAAGCACTCTGCGAGATGAGCGGGAATCACTCCGAAGAGATCGTTCAATCGCCACATGCGCTCGGCCAGAGCAGGATGCGCGAGCACCCATCCGCAGCGCAAGCCGGAGAGGCCGTAGGCTTTAGTGAGACTGCTAGTAGCAATAAAATTGTCGTCAAGGAGGAAAGAGGAGCGCCACGGCTCATCGAAAATCGCTTCGAGATAAACTTCATCCACGAGCACCTGCGCCCCCACGCGGTGTGCGAGGCTGCCGATTGCGGCAAGCGTGGCATCGTCCACCCGCGCGCTTGAAGGATTGTGCAGATTTGTCAGGACGATGAGGCGAGTTCGAGGGGAAAGCTGCCGCTCGATTTCGGCGGGGTTCACGCGAAAATCATCTTCCCACCGCCGATGAAATCGCATGACGCGAGCGCCGAGATACTCGGCAACTTTGAGCAGGGGCTCATAGGCGGGATGCTCGATGAGGACTTCATCGCCGGGCTCGAGGAGCGCGGCCATAGCCAGATGATTGGCCATGGAAGTGCCGATGGCAGCGACTACACATTCAGGTGTGACGCCGCATTTTTTCGCGAGGCGTTCCTGCAAAGGGGGATAGCCGTAGGAGTCGGAGCCGGAAACCTGAAAATCTTCGAGGCGCGCGCCGAGTTTCTCAAGGGGGTAAGCGGCCATGCCGCTGGTGGCGAGATTGAACCGCGCGTTCGCACGAAGTTTGGCCCACTCGATGTAGGGCGTGCGGACTTCACGGCGAGACGGACTCATTCGCTGTGCCTCCCTTGATTACGCTGCCAGAGAAAATATACCGGCAAACCGGCCAGCAGGATGGCAAATCCGATGGCGGTATTGCGCGGAAATCGGAAAATCGTGTTCAGCACAACGGCCCAAGAGGCGGCGATAAATAAGATCGTAGTGAGGGGATGACCCGGAACGCGGAATGATGGATTTTCCGGAGAGCGCGAATCGCCGCGGCGAAAAACGAAGAGAGAAAGAGCCGTCAGTCCGAAAAAAAGAAAATCCATGGAGACAACATAGCTGAGAATTTGTTCATACTTTCCCATCATTACGATGACGATGGCGCAGGCGGCTTGCAAGAGAATAGCGACCACGGGAACGCGGCTGCGTGGGTCGAGCCAGGCCACGGCGCGGAAAAACAAACCGTCACTGGCCATGGCGAAATAGACGCGCGGGGCGGTGAGGATAGACTGGCTGAGAAATCCGAGAGCGGAAACCATGATGCCCAGAGCGATGAACTGGGCGCCGCGTCCGCCCACGGCAACTAGCATCACGGAGGAAGCCGGCGTTCCTGCAGCGGCCAAACCCCCAGGGCCGAGAACTCCAACGCAAACAAAATTCACGGCGAGATAGAGCACGATCACGCCAGCGACGCCAAGAAGCAGGGCGCGCGGAAGGTTCTTTTGCGGCTCACGAATTTCCGCAGCGATGAAATTGGATGTCTGCCAGCCACCGTAACTGAAAAGCACGGGCACCATCGCACCGCCGACCGCGGCGAGCAAGCCTGGAGAAACACCGCGATCGAGAATGGGCCCGGCGAGATGGGAGGAGGTACTCGAAGGCGAACGATAAATAAACCACAGTCCGGTTGCGACCAGAGCAAGAATAGCGACAATCTTCAAAACCATCAGAGCGCTCTGCACGGCGCTCCCGGGGCGGACCCCGAGGCAGTTGATGATGCTCAGGAGGGCCAATGCCGCCGCGGCGATGCCGGCGTCACCGATGCGGAGATGCGTCACCTGAAGGAAATAACGAGCGAATGTAACCGCGACGGCGGCCATTCCGCCGGTCTGGATCACAAGCAGCAAAACCCAGCCGTAAAGGAATGCCAGCGCAGGATGAAACGCTTCGCGAAGATACGCGTATTGGCCGCCCACAGCAGGCAGCCGCGCCGCCAGCTCCGCATAGATGAATGCTCCGACGAGCGCGATGAGTCCGCCAAGCACCCAGGCACCCAGGATTAGCGCCGAGGTATGAACTTCGCGGGCGACGACATAAGGGTTGATGAAAATGCCTGCGCCCACGATGCCGCCCATCACCACCATGGTGGCATCGAAAAGTCCGAGTTTCGCTACGAGGCGAGGCGGAGAGAATCCGCGACGCGGAGGGAGAGTGTCTTGTGGAGTAAGGTCCGGCAAAATCGCTCCATCGTAAAGCATACGCCCGCGCGCGGCTACGATTTCTACCTAGGATCATGAGGGAGGCGGGAAACGGAAAATCAATAAAAAGGAAGGAGAGAAAGAAACGGGGACAGGCGGCTCGTCCTGTCCCCGCTCTTGCTCGGAGGCTCCTTGCTAGTTGCTGGAGCCAGCCGCGACCGTGGTGTTCGCTTTAGGAACGCTGAGATAGCCGGTGATTTTGTTTTTGTCGATCTGGTTGACAACCAATTCGAGCGGCTGCTTAGTTCCGTGGACGTAGAAGAAGATGGGCTCATCGGCGTTGCGATTCTTCTTCTCGGTGCGCTTGTCGTTCACGGTGACGGCAACGTTGAATTGATTGTGCTTGGGATTGGTGCCGCGAAGTTCGACCGTAACGCTGCCGACCTTCTGGGGCTGGTTCTTCTGCGCGATCGTGAATTCGATGTAATCGCGCTCACCCAAGCGGCGTAATTCTTGGACCTCGTCGTGGTTACGTGCAATGAGCGTGCCGAGCTCGCTGCGCGCCATCTTCAAATCGTTCTGCGTGCCGGTGAGATCGGTGCGGACGCCGCTGACGTCGGTGGCGACGCTCTTGACATCATCGGTGCTGGCTTTAGTGGCGAGCTCGCCCTTCACTGCGGTATCCATGTCGGCGAGCTGCTTCTGGTTATCATCGCGGATCTGCTGTGCTTCTTCACGCGCTTTGCGCAGCTGGCCCTGCGTGATATTGAGTTTTTTGGTGACCACGGTGAGATCGCTCTCGAGCTGCGTGTTGGCCTTCTCATCGTCCGTCAAACGCGACTGGAGTTGCGCCACATTGGTGTCGGAGGTCTGCTTTAGCGCGGCAATCTGGGTCGTCAAGTCCGTCTTCGTGGCGGAGGTGTCGCCGCTAGCCTTCAATCCGAAACCCACGCCTGCGATGGCAATCAAACCGAGCACGATGACTGCAATCCATCCCGGTGTGCTGCCGCCTTCATATTTATCCACACGTTCGTCGGACATTTGCACCCTCCTCAAAATTTTACTTCGAAAGTCTTGGTGAGATCCCCGCGGGGATTAAGAGCATGCGATGCGCCAATTAAGTTCCCATGACCAATGATGGCAAGCCATTGATATAAAGGGACATATAAGGACATCGGTGCTCGTAGATAAAGCTGAGGATGGTTCTATAACCATTCCTTTTTACGCGGCGCGAGTGATTTTACCGGGCCGGAACTTTCCAGAAGGGCAACACGCATGCCAAAAGAGTACTTGTGGGCTATTCGGGCAGCCGCCTGCGGCTGCTACTTCTAGAGGGACGCGGGAGACACGGTGGCCTGCGAACCAGAGGGGCAGAGAGTGGGGACTCGCATGAATCGCAAATGGATGGTGTTGGTTGGTTTTCTGGCGCTTGCGGCCGTGGCTAAGGGAGACACGCGTACGGACAAACCGAAGAGCGATCAGCCCACGCTGCACTTGATGAGCAACAGCGAATTCACGCTGTACCTCGATCGCCTGGAATTCGATCTATCGGCGGCGCAAAATCAAATTGGCGCAATGGATTTCAACGGGCTCGGACTCTCTGGGCAAGACAAGAAGGATATTGAACAGGGCCGTGCGCTGTGCCTGGAGGCTATCGAACATTCACATTCGGAAGTCGCGAGGCTGCGCGAAAAACAGACTCTGAAATTTGATTTTCTGCTACTGGTGGACTTGAATGAACTGGTGCGCGATTTCGACCGACTGGAAAGCGACCTGGCCAATCCCGCAAGCCCGCGCAGCGCGGAGCAAAAGGCGTCGCTGGGTTACGCGCGAAAAGTGCTGGAACTCGACAAAGCGATGGCGCCGCGACTCGCGGAATTCGAGCAACACGTGCTGGCGTTCGCGGGAGTGATGGACGCGGCTTTCGACAATGCGGATCAGAACCCGGCACGCGGCGGAACGGCCCAACCTTAGCTTCAAAATTCCAAACTAAAATCAGCGCGGAACGGTCGGCTGCAGAATTTTCAGGTCGATGGTGCTCGAAAGGTCGAGCACGGGCGCACCCGCTGACGTAAGGGAATACGGAAACCCCGCAGGATCGAGCGGCTGGCCGCGAAGCATGTGCGAGGCGATCAAGTCGTGCATGGCGACAGGCGGATGATGAAATTGTTGGGAGTATTCATCTACGATGCGTGTGAGCTGGCCGAGATCTTCCGCCGCGGTTAGGGCATTGAGGTGTTCCAGGGCGTTGTGGCGGATGATGGAATCCGGAGTCGTGTCGTACGCCTGCTTCCAAATGAAGTAGGAGATGCGAGAGGACTGGCCCTCTTCGGCAATTTTTGCAGCCATGACGGCCATCCAAGGCTGCGCGCCGGGCTGCTTGCTGCCTTCGAGATAGGTTTCCGAGGCTTTGCGGAAATCGCGCTCGTCCCAATAATGAATAAATCCGAGATCAACATAGAAACGCCATTTCTGCGGATTGTTCACCATGCCGCGGCGGATAAAAGCGGCGGCGAGCTCCGGCTGACCCGCACCGCGAGGCGAGGGTTCGGGAAGAAAAAGAGCTCCAAATTTGTAGGCGTGGATGAAGTGGGGGTCGAGGGCGCGGCAGGTGCGCTTGCGCAAGACGCCCTGCGCATAATCTTTCGTCAGGCCTTCGATTACGATCACCGGCTGGGCCATGCTTACGTTCTATCGAGACGGCCGCATGAGAGCAGCGAGCCGTGGCGGGATGTGACTAACCTGTCAGAGGTTTCGCGTCATGCTATTGCCATTCGCGCCGCGAGTATAATGACGCCATGAAAAAACAAGCGGAAAAGGCAAAGTTGCTGAGGTCGCTTCACCAGGGGCCGGATATTCTGCTGCTCCCGAACGTTTGGGATTGCGCAAGCGCGCGGATTCTGGAAGAGGCCGGGTTTCCAGCCATCGCCACCACCAGCGCGGGAGTGGCCTTTGCCGCAGGATATCCGGATGGGCAGCGCATACCGGCAAAAGAAATGTTGGCAGCGGTCGATAGGATCAGCAGGTGCGTGGGGATTCCGGTGACCGCGGACCTGGAGAGCGGCTACGAGAACGTGGCAAGGACTGCCACGGCGTTAATCGAGGCCGGTGCCGTGGGGCTCAATCTGGAGGATTTGGAACGCGGCGGGAAGAAAGAGAAGTTGCTGCCAATTGCAAGGCAGGTCCGGAAAATCGCTACGGTGAAGCAAGTGGGAAAGCGGCTAGGCGTGAGCATTGTGATCAACGCGCGAACGGATTTGTATCTCGAGGAAATCGGCGAGACGTCCTCGCGATTCGAGTGCGCCTGCGAGCGCCTGGAGGCTTATCGGGACGCGGGAGCGGATTGCCTTTTCATTCCAGGAGTGAGCGACGAGGGATTGATAAGGAAATTCGTGGAGAGATTGAAGTTTCCGATAAACATTCTGGCGACAGCGGGCTCACCGACGATACCGCGGCTTAGAGAGTTGGGAGTGTCGCGAGTGAGTCTGGGATCGTGGGTGATGCGGGCGGCGATGGGCGCGACGCGGCGAGTGGTCAAGAATATGAAAGCGCACGGCACTTACGACGACTTGTTGCTGGGAGCAATTCCATTTGGCGAGGCGAACGGGCTTTTCGAATACGTAAGGAAGTAATGACAGAGTTCCGAGCGGGTGACCACTTTCGGGGTCTTTTTCCTTTTCTAACAGGGCGATTCAGTTCAGCCAATATCGAAAAAATCCCAAACGCAAGGCCGCATGCGAGCGTTGACATTTGAACAGTGTGTGCGTAGCCTCGGCATCATTCCATCGGTGGCCATCATGATCGGCAAAACGATTTCCCACTACCGCATCGAAGAAGAACTCGGCCGCGGAGGGATGGGCGTAGTCTATCGCGCACGCGATGAACGATTGCGGCGCGCCGTGGCCATCAAGCTCTTGACCGAAGAACTGGTTAGCCATGCGGAGCGTCGCGAGCGACTCCTCGGGGAAGCGCGGGCGGCAGCAGCGCTCAATCATCCCGGCATCGCGACCATCTATGAAGTGGGAGAAGAAGGCGAGCTAATTTTCATCGTGATGGAAATGGTAGCCGGCCGCACGCTGCGAGAAATTTTGGCCGCTGGCCCAATGGAGCCGAAGGCGCTCGCGCGGCTGGGCGGGATGGTGGCGGAAGCGCTCGAAGCGGCACACACGCGCGGTGTGGTTCACGGCGACGTGAAGCCGGAAAACATCGTCGTGCAGGCGGACGGAGGAGTGAAGCTGCTAGATTTTGGAGTGGCGCGACACAAGGCAGAGGAAAACCTGACGCTGACACGCAGCCTAGAGGCGACCGCAGCCGCGGTGCCAGATTCGCGAATCGCCGGCACACTCGCATACATGTCTCCGGAGCAATTGCGCGGAGAGGAGCTCGATGGGCGATCGGACGTGTACTCGACAGGAGTGGTGCTCTATGAATTGACCTCGGGCCGGCGGCCATTTCTTGGGCCGACGGCGACGGCACTCATCGCGCAAATCTTAAGCGAACCTGCAGCACGGCTCGACGGCGTAAATTCGATCGTGCCGGTGGAACTCGCGCGAATTGTTCAGAAGCTGCTGGAGAAGAAACGGGAACTGCGCTATGCGTCCGCGAGAGAATTACGGGTGGACCTGGCAAACCTAGCACGGGAGCTGGAATTCGGTGCAACGCTTCCTGCGGCCGTGGCGGGAAAACGCACGGTGGCTGTGTTGCCGTTCAAACTGCTGACGCCGAACCCAGAAGACGAGTACCTCGGCGTGGCACTCGCCGACGCGGTGATCAATCAGTTGAGCGCGAGCGGAGAGCTGCTGGTGCGTCCGACGAGCACGGTGCAGAGGTACGCGAAGCAGTCAGTGGATCCACTCGTGGCGGCGCGGGAGCTGAACGTGCAGGTGGTGGTGGACGGAAGCATTCAGAAATTCGGCCCGAAGTTGCGCGTGCACGTGCAGGCCTGGAACGCCGCTGGCGGCACATCGCTTTTCTCGGCGAAGCACGATGCAGAGATTGCAGACCTTTTCGTCCTGCAGGACGAAATTGCGGAAGGGCTGGCGCGGAGCTTCGGCGTGAAGGAATCCGCGCGCCCGGAAACGAAACCTGAGCCTCCGACCCGGAATGCGATGGCGTATGAGCTTTTCCTGCGTGCGGTGGAGCGGCTCTCACGGGTGAATCGCTGGGACACCCGCACGGCCATCGAGATGCTTGAGAGTGCGACAAAGCTCGACCCGAATTTTGCCAATGCCTGGGCACGGTTGGCCGATGCCTGCGTTTTCATGGGCGGGACGTTTGAGCCAGTTCCAAAATGGTTCGAGAAAGCAGAGAAGGCGATCCGGCGTGCGCTGGCGCTCGATTCAGAAAACGCCGAAGCACATTGCGCTCGGGGGCGTGTGCTGTGGACGCCATTGAAGGGTTTTAGGAATCGCGATGCGCTGCGTGCGTTGAACCATTCTCTGGATCTCAGCCCTGGCTGCCATCCCGCGCTGGTGTGGAAATGTCTGATTCTTCTACACGTGGGCCTGCTCGAAGAAGCGAAGGAAGGTCTGCTGGAGGCGCTCGCGAGCCATCCCGACGACGGCTTCACGCTTACTTTCCTGGCGCAGGCGCTGATGCTGCAGGGGCATCACGAGGAGAGCGAAGATTTTCTGGCGAGAGCACTAACGCTGGACCCGGCCAACTTGTGGGCCAACCTGTTCGCGCCGATGAACCTTCTCTACACCAAGAGTCCTGAGGGGGCCGCAGAGAGAATTCGTTCCGCACAGCAGATCGTTCCCGGCGATGGGTTCCTGACATCCTGGGAGGCATTACTCTGGGCGAAGCGCGGGGAGTTTCGGAAGGCGGAGACAGTCGTGCGGCGCGCGCTCAAGAGCGGCAAGACCGTCCTGCACACGCACCACATGCTTCATACTGCGGCTGCCGTATATGCCACGATTGGCAAGCCCGCGCCGGCGGTGGCGCTGCTTCGAAAGGCCAGTGCGACGGGACTGCCGAACTATCCTGTTTTCCGCGACGACCCGCATTTTCAAACGCTGCGCAACAACGCGCAATACGTCAAGCTGCTCGGCGAACTCCGGCGCGATTGGGAGAAATACCGGCGCGAGTTCTCAAACTCTGCAAGGTGATCCTGCCGCTCAATTGCGGCGTTGACAATCGCGGGATGCAGGGGCATGCTCGCGACAGGCAGAGGAATGGCTCCTGCAACCTCGGGCACGAGCATCGAATCTAACGAAGGCTAGGGTTCCAGTGTCCGCAGGCAACCGGCAGCCGTGAGTTGGAGGGACTGACATGAAACGACCCACCTTCTTAAAACTCATTTTTATTTTCATTGCGTCGGCAGGAATCGCCGTTGCGCCTTCACCCGCATTCGCTCAGCGCGGCGGCCATGCGGGCGGAGGCGGCTCTCGTGGCGGGGGTGGCGGTTTCCACGGCGGCGGAGGTGGATTCCACGGAGGTGGTGGCGGCGGCTTCCACGGGAGCGGTGGAGGCTTCCATCCTGGGGGCGGAATGTACCGCGGCGGAGGATTCGGAGGCGGGCGGTTCGGTTCAGGAGGAGGATTTCGCGGTGGCGCACCGGGAGGAGGAATCCCGCACAACGGCGGCGGATATTCGGGCGGGTCGTTTGGCAGACCCGGCGGCGGGTTCGCACGAGGGCAGGCAGGGAATCGCGGTTTCGGAGGCCCAAGCAGGATGGGCGGCGAAAGGCCGGGAAGCTCCGGGCCAGCGAACGCGCATTTTAGCCCGAACAGAATGTCCAGCGGATTCGCACACTTTTCTCAGGCGCGGGCGGATGGACAGTGGCATACGTTCGGCAATGGCGGCAACGTATCGGGAACGAATTCGCGGGCATTGGGCTTGAGCGCTGGCGGAACGGGAAGGGGCGCATCCAATTCGTTCGGCCGCTCGTCATCGCCAAGCTTGAGTGGAGTGATGAGCCGGGGCATGTCCTCGCGCGGGCTGAGCAATTCGGCAGGGTTTAGATTCAACAGCATGGGGTTGGGCAACTCGGCGCTCAACCACGGGAATTTCGCGAGTTCGCGCTTTAGAAACGGCGGGCTTTTAACCGGTTCGCGATTCGGCCGCGGTCTTGGAGCGGGGACGAATTTTCGGGCTCTCAGTGGCGGAAGGTCTCTCGGGGGAAGAGGCCTTCGAGGAAGAGGATTCGGCCGACGGGGATTCGACGACGATGATTTCGGCTTCGGATGCTTTGGCTGTGGGTTCGGCTTTGGATTCGATGGCGGATTTGGCTGGGGATTCGGCGGTTGGTGGGGGCCCGGTTGGGGATGGGCCGGCTTGTCGGGGCCATGGCCTTACTGGTATGACCCGTGGTGGTACGACCCTTGGTGGGTTTCGCCTCCGCCGCCAATATACAATTTCTACCCGAACGTGAATTACAACCCGGACTACAACAGTTTTCCACCCTACACAGGGGATGATTCACCCTCGAATTAGAAGAGGCTGCGGAAAGCGAAACGCCGCGGAGCGGGACGCACTATGGAGTTGAAGTGTGCGCGGCGAGGGCGCCAAGCCGAGGGTTGTTCTCGAGCTCATTCGGAAAGTTCCGTTCGTACTTGATCAGCGACCTGCACAAATTGCGGTGGAGGAGATTGTAGCCGAAAGCGTTCATTTCCCGGCGCGCCTCGGCGGCGGTCCAGCCCTGCTCGGCCATGCGGTAGGCGGCAATCATCATTCCGGTGCGGTCGATTCCCGTGTAGCAGTGCACGAAGATTTTCTTTCCCGGATTGTCGCGAAGGAGCTCTAGGAACTCCGCGACACGATCGTCGCTGGGATGGCGGCAGGTCCAAGGAATCGAAACATATTCGAGGCCGGCTTCTTCGACAATCGATTTTTCAGAGCGAGCGCCTGGGCGCAGATCCACGACGATCTGAATTCCCATGCTGGCAAGATTCTGGAAACCCTGACGGCTGGGTTGGGCACCGCGATAGAGCGAATCGCTGACTTTGCCGAAATTGGAGACGCCCGCCAGTTTGATTTTTTGCGCCATGGGCGGTGACGATGCTGCGGGCGGAACTTGTTGCTGGGTAGGGAGAGGTAATAACTGCCCGAGAATTGCAAGCACAAGCAAGCACAAGCCGAGAGTTTGCATAGAGTTTCGGAAAAGAAAATTCATGCGAAGTTCATTTTAGCCGAATTCGCGCGAAGTTGGCGCAAAGGTAGAAGGCAGCCTATGTACGCCGCCTACGGGTAAGAAGAAGTATGATTTTGAAACGACACCACTACAGATAGACGCTTTCGACACGCCTATACAAATATTTTGCGCTTTTCGTGCGGATTTTTCTTGACAGTTTTTTCACAGTCCGCTACAACTGGGCACTCAGATTCGGGGGATTGTGGTCGGAGTTGTTTCGGAAAAAAACAGATGACCACGACGCCTGACCGGGTTTAAACGAAAACATTCAGGGGCATGCCCCAGGGGACGACCGGTTTCAATCAGCTTTTCGGCCGCCAGCGGGGAACCATCTGTCTTTTTTCGATTTCAATCCGCGCCGAGCGCGTCGGGATAGCCGGTTTTTTTCGCAAATAGCTAGCCTGCCACGACGACTTCGAATCGAGCGGCGTGTTACCCAGACGACAGCCGTAAATACCCGGATAAGGCGCGCAGGAGTACAATAGGGGAATCTTCCTCCGCCTACCGGCGAACGCATACATACGGCGGATTCACTGCCGGCGCGGAGGCAGAGATGGCAGAAACTCGCATGGCAATCAATAGCAAAGCCCTCGACGGGCAAAGCCTCCCCAAAACGGGGCTGGAATTCGAAAGCTTTTTTACGAACGGAAAAGCGTCTCCGTTCGACGCAGTGGAGTGGGAGAAGCGAACGGCCCAAATTGGGAACGAGAAGGGCCAGGTAATTTTCCGCCAAGACAACGTCGAGGTGCCCAAGACGTGGTCGCAGACGGCGACAAACATCGTCGCGTCGAAGTATTTCCACGGCAAGCCAAATACACACGAGCGCGAAACGTCGGTGCGGCAATTGATCGGCCGCGTGGTGGACACGATCGTGGACTGGGGACAGAAGGGCGGCTACTTTGCCGGGACGGCCTCGCGAGACGCTTTCCGCGACGAACTGACGCATCTGCTGGTGGAACAGAAGATGGCGTTCAATTCACCGGTGTGGTTCAACGTGGGAGTGCAGCCCAAACCGCAATGCTCGGCCTGCTTCATCAATTCCGTCCAGGACAACATGGAATCAATCATGAACCTGACGAAGACGGAAGGACTGCTCTTCAAATGGGGCTCGGGAACGGGAACGAATTTTTCGTCTCTGCGCGGGAGCCGGGAGACGCTTTCCGGAGGGGGAATCGCTTCGGGGCCGGTGAGTTTCATGAAAGGGTTTGACGCCTTCGCGGGTGTGATCAAGAGCGGCGGGAAGACGCGGCGCGCGGCCAAGATGGTAATCCTGAACATCGACCACCCCGACATCGTGGAATTCATCGAATCGAAAATGAAGGAAGAGCACAAGGCGCACGTGCTGATCGGGCAGGGATACGATCCGGCGATTGACGGCGAAGCTTATTCGTCGGTGTACTTTCAGAACGCGAACCATTCCGTGCGCGTAACGGACGAATTCATGCAGGCGGTGGAAGAAGACCGCGACTGGTGGACGCGCAACGTGACCGACGGCCAGCCGGTGGAAAAACATGCGGCGCGCGAAATGCTGCGTCTGGCGGCGGATTCGGCGTGGCACTGTGGCGACCCCGGGATGCAGTACGACACGACCGTTAACCGCTGGCACACTTCGAAGGCCACGGACCGCATTTACGCTTCGAATCCGTGCTCTGAGTACATGTTCCTGGACGACACGGCATGCAACCTGGCTTCGCTGAACTTGATGAAATTCCGCACGCAGCAAGGACAGTTCGACGTTGAGGCGTTCCGCCACGCCGTGGACGTTACGATTACGGCGCAGGAAATCCTGGTGGACAATGCCAGCTATCCAACGGAAAAAATCACCAAGAATTCTCATGATTATCGACCGCTCGGGCTGGGCTACGCGAACCTGGGCGCGCTGCTGATGTCCATGGCCATGCCCTACGACTCCGACCAAGGCCGGGAAATGTGTGGGGCAGTGACGGCGCTGATGACCGGGGAGGCCTACTTCCAGTCCGCGAAGATCGCAGAGCGGCTGGGGCCGTTTGCCGGCTATGCGCGAAACCGCGAAGCGATGCTGGATGTAATGCGCATGCACCGCGATGCGCTGCGACCCATCAAGGAAGAGAACGTGCAACCCACACTGCTGCGCGCGGCGCAGGAAGCGTGGGACAAGGCGCTGGAACAGGGTGAAAAGTTCGGATATCGAAACGCGCAGGCGAGCGTTCTGGCGCCGACCGGCACAATTGGATTCATGATGGATTGCGACACAACCGGCATTGAGCCGGACCTGGCACTGGTGAAACAGAAAAGACTGGTGGGCGGTGGAATGATCAAAATCGTCAACAACACGGTGCCGGAGGCGCTGCTGGGGCTGGGCTATTCTCCGGAAGAGACTTCGCAGATCGTTTCGCACATCGACGAAATGGGAAAGATCGAAGGTGCACCGGGGTTGAAGCCCGAGCACCTGGCGGTATTCGATTGCTCGTTGGCGCCGGCGGGAGGCGGGCGCTCGATTCCCTGGCGTGGACACCTGAGAATGATGGCGGCGGCGCAGCCCTTCATATCCGGCGCGATCAGCAAGACGATCAACATGCCGGAAGAATCCACGGTCGAAGACATCATGAACGCGTACATTGAATCGTGGAAACTGGGACTCAAGGCCGTGGCTATCTACCGCGACAACTCGAAGCGCTCGCAGCCGCTTTCCGCGGCGGGCGGAAAGAAGGACGAAAAGCCCGAAGCCGTGGCCACGCCCGTACAAGAAGAACTCTTTCTGGGAACGCGCCGGCGGAAATTGCCCGAGGAGCGCAAATCCATCACACACAAGTTCAGCATTTCCGGATACGAGGGCTATTTAACGGTTGGAATGTACGAAGACGGCACTCCTGGCGAGATTTTTATCAAGACGGCCAAAGAAGGCGCGACGATTTCTGGCTTACTGGACGGGTTTGCGCTCGCTGTTTCGATCGGATTGCAATACGGCGTCCCGCTCCAGGCGCTCGTGGATAAGCTGAAGGACACGCGCTTCGAGCCAGCGGGATTCACGCAAAATCCTGAGATCCGCATGACTAGCTCCGTGCTGGATTACATCGCGCGCTGGCTGGGTGGGAAATTTATTTCAGCAAAATACTTGAAACTCAATCAAGATCCTGAACCGCAAGGTTTCACTTCCACTTCTGCTGAAATTGCTGCAGGCGAGCCCGCGCAACTCCAGTCCTCCCGCCCGGTGGAATCCAATTCCACTGCGCGGCCGCGAGTCACCTCCGACGCTCCCACATGTCCCGACTGTGGAATGCTGATGACGCCGAACGGCAGCTGCTACAAGTGCTCGAACTGCGGCAGCACCTCCGGTTGCAGCTGAGCGGCAAATCGTAGGGGAATGGTTTTTCGCGGCGTGCGCCTCGGCGGACCTGCATGGCTGTCAGATGGATGAGCATCGAAAAAAAGAGAGGGGGTCCTGTCTAGGACCCCCTGTGACTTCACCCCATAAGTAGCGGTCTCCGCGCGTGGAGACCGACCCACCCCGGGCATTCAGAGACAGCTTGGCGAAGCAGGTGCAAGCATCGTGCCACCCGTGCGCGATTCTTGCGGGCCGCCAGATATCTGAAATTGTTCCGTTTAGAGGAACTGATTAAACATCACAAACTGCAGCTCCGGCGCACTCTCCGTTTTTTCACAAGATGCAGGGCAGATGCTATGACCTTTGGAAGACTCACTCCGGCAGCCACTTGCTCCTGCGAAGACGGAATGGAACCGTAGCTCGCGTAATGGATTCGACAGGCTGACCGCCCACGGTTTGGGGAGCGTAGCGCCACTTCAAGACGGCATCGCGCGCCGCGTCAATGAGAGCAGGATCGCCGCTCAGGATGAGAATGTCTTTGACCGTGCCGTCGGTTGCAACCGTGACGCGGAGAACGACATCGCCCTCAATCTTTTCCTTTTTCGCTTCCTTAGGGTAGATCGGTTTCACGATGTAAATGGGCCGCGCCGAGGTGACCCCGCTTTCGACAGCGCGAATCTGCTGAATTCCCGCGGCCCAGAACGGAAACTTTCCACCTATCACGCGGAATACTCCGTCCACGCGCACGAAGGAATTGACGAAAGAGGGCGGATTGTCATCGCCGACGGCGAGCGTGATGAGAAAGTCCTCTACCTTTACGGGAACGACGGGCCGGGGGAGTGATGCTTCCGGGCCGATATTTTGCAGCGGCTCGGGAGCCTCGGAAGATGCGACCTGAAAGTGCGCGCCTGCATTTTTTCCCCAAGTGGTGACCAGCAGTTGAACGTGAGAGCGGAAGAGATCGAATGCCTGATTGTAGGCGTCGGCCAAGGGGCCCGCTCCGGAAGGGTCGAACGCATGGCGGCACCAATCGCGCGAATCGGGGAGCGAAAAGTCCTGAAGCCGGGCGAGAAATTCCTTCTGATTACCCGAGCGATAGGATTCGAGCACGGCACCGAGCTGGGCCTGCAGGAGAGCCGTGGAATCCGGATTAGCGGTTGCTGCGGCCTGCTCCTGCGCGGACGCAAAGGGGGTAAGCAAGGAAACAAAGAAAACAAGTCCAAGTATCCAGCGGGCCATAGCCCCTTTTCTAGGAAAGAGACTCAGTCATTGCAAAGCAGATCTTAACGGAAGACGGCACTCCGTTTCCATGCCGAAGCGAATTAGGCACCAATGGAAGAGCGGAGGGCGGCGGCGACGGATGCGGACCAGCGGCGGACATCCTTTTCCGCCTCCGCTTCGACCATGACGCGCGCCAGCGGCTCGGTGCCGGAATAGCGCAGGACGATGCGTCCGGACTGGCCAAGGGCTTTTTCCGCTGCGGCGAGTTCGCGCGCGACTTCGGGAAGCGAATCGAGGGGCGGCTTGGAACGGACCCTTACATTAACGATGGTCTGCGGAAAAATCTTTAGTTCCTTCACCAATTCATCGAGCGGGCCACGCAAGGAAACGAGCGAAGCAATCTTCAATGCCGTCAACATCCCGTCGCCAGTCGTGGCATCGTCGAGAAAAATGATGTGGCCGGATTGCTCTCCGCCAAGATTGGCGCCAGAGCGGAGCATTTCTTCGAGCACATAGCGATCGCCGACCGGCACCCGCCTAAAATGCAATCCAACGCCAGCCAGGGCGCGCTCCAGGCCGAGATTCGCCATCGTGGTGCCGATAATCGCAGGGCCCTTAAGCTTGCCGGTGGCCTTCAAATACTCTCCCGCCGCGAAGAGCACACCATCGCCATCGACAAGCTTGCCGGAAGCGCTCGAAAAAATGGCGCGGTCGGCGTCGCCATCGAAAGCGACACCGATATCGGCGCGCGATTCGGTCACTTTGCGCTGCATTCCTTCGGGATGTAGGGAGCCGCAGCTGGCGTTAATATTTTTTCCGTCCGGCTGCGCGTTGATGGCCATCACTTCGGCGCCGAGCGAACGGAAGAGCTCTGGGGCAAGATGCGAAGCCGCGCCATTGGCACAATCAAGAACGATTCTCATTCCGGCAAGGCTCGCCCCAGTACAGAGAGCCTTCTTCAGGCCGGCGATATACTCCGCGTGTAAATTCTCCTGCGCGACAAGTTTTGCGGGGTTGGCCGTGTCGAGCGGGGCGCGGCGCGCCATCAGCCCTTCGATTTCTTCCTCGACTTGGTCGGGAAATTTCATTCCCGTGGATGCGATGAGTTTTACGCCGTTGTCGTGGTAGGGATTGTGGGAAGCCGAAATCACCACGCCTCCAGCGAAATCATTGTGGCAAACGAGCCAGGCAACGCCCGGAGTGGTGAGCACGCCCGCAAAAATGGGCTCGGAGCCTGCGGACGCAAGACCGTGGGCGATGCGCGCGGCGATGTGTGGACCCGATTCGCGGGTGTCCATGCCGATCAGCACGCGGGGGTGCAGGGTGTGCTCGCGAACATATTCTCCCAACGCGCCTCCGGCGCGGTCGAGCGTAGCGTCGTCGAGCGGAAATTGTCCCGGGATCCCGCGGATGCCGTCGGTGCCGAAAAGTTGTTTGGCCATTTTCTTACGCGGGAATTGATCCGCGGAAGGAAAGTAAAATTCTAGCATGTGCCCTACGGGCGGCCTCCAAGGCTCGGACGCGGCGTGGCCGAACCGACAACGCATGTCCCGGTGAAACGGAGTGCCGATGATAATCGTGCTAGTCATCGGGCTATTCTCATTCGAGCATCAACCAATTGGGCGGGCGCCACTGAGAAAAGTTCGTGTGGTATCTTAACCGTGCGCGTTTTGCGCCTTGCAAACCATGAGCGAAGAAGACGTTCGAATTCATATTCCTTCCACCCCCAGTCAGCGGATTATCGCTGCGGGAATCGTCGTGGCTTTCTGTTATCTCGCCTCGAGTGTCTTGGTGACGCTGCTCTTTTCGGTTTTGCTGGCGTATTTTCTCGATCCGGTGGTCGTCTTGTTCGAAAACTTGAAGATTTCACGGGCCTTCGGGGCGTTTCTAGTGGTGCTAGTGATGCTTTCCGGACTAGGCATGGTCGGTTACGTTTTGGTGGACCGTGTCGACCAGTTCGGCGCGGACTGGCCAAAATATCGCGAGCCGCTTCACCGTCTCACCAACGACGTGAACCAACGGCTGGAACGGTTTGAAGAACGCGCCTCGGAGATCGCTCCCGAAGAACACCCGGCGGGGCACAACGTGGTAGAAGTGGCCGAACCTCACCCGGCGCGCACGGCGATCCTTGAGCACCTGGGCGGACTCTACACTGCAATTATCGCGGCGACGTTTGTTCCGTTCCTCGTGTTCTTCATGCTCGCGGCAAAGCGCGAAGTGTGGCACGCCACGATGCAGCTATTTCCTTCGAGCGAGCGAACGCAAGTGAAAAACACGCTCGACCAACTGGGCAGCGTGCTGCGCGGCTACGTGGTGGGGACGATGATCGTTGGTGCGATGCTGGTGCTCGCTTCGTGGCTGCTTTTTTGGGCCATGGGAATGGACTACTCGTTTCTAACCGCGCTCGTTTCCGGGATGCTAAACCTGGTGCCCTACCTCGGCGTGGTTCTGGCCTGGTTTCCGCCAATCTTGATTGGCCTGAAGCTATCCTTTCACTTAGCAGATTTCGCGCTGATCCTCGGCATGCTCAGTGTCTTCCACCTGCTCGCCGCAAACGTGCTGTTCCCCTTGCTGGTGGGGCGGCGCGTTCAATTAAATGCCGTGGCCGTGACCATCTCGATTCTGTTTTGGGGGTGGATGTGGGGAGCGCCGGGTTTGTTGCTGGCGATTCCCATCACCGCCAGCATTAAAGTCGTGTGCGACCACATCGAGCCGTGGCAGCCGGTCGGCCGGTGGCTGGGCGCATAATCGTAAGGTTAGGCCCCCCGCAACTTCTCCAGAAAATTATGAAGCCCACCAGAAATGTCCGCTGGCCGGTCACTTCTCAGAACTGCAACTTTCGTCCGCTTGGCGGAGGGCGCCAACAACCTCGGCGAGATTCGCGGCGTCCTGAAATAGCCGGATGGCGGCGATCCCGGCGGCGCCAGCGGAATAACATCTCGCTGCATTCTCCGCGTTAATCCCGCCAATGGCTAGGGTGGGGATGCGCGCCGCACGACAAACTTCAGCGAGGCGCTCGATTCCCACTGGCGGGCCAAACACGGCCTTCGATGGTGTTTCGAAGATGGGACCAAAGAATGCATAGCTAGCTCCGGCTTTTTGAGCCTCCTCGACCTGCTGGGCGTTATGGCAGGAAACGCCCACGAGAAAATCCGGCGGGACATGGTCTCCGCGGCACCACCGGAGAACGACGTCGGGAGGAAAGGATTCGTCTCCTAGGTGCACTCCTGCGGCACCCGCAGCAAGCGCTACATCGAGCCGATCATTGATGAGGACGCGCGTCCCGCGGCCCGCAAGTGTGACAGCGTCCCGTGCCACGGCGAGCAATTCCCGCGCGGAGAGATCCTTCTCTCGAATTTGAATCCAATCCACACCAGCAAACACGGATGCGAGAATCGGTGGAATTAGGTCACGCGTAGCGCGATCCGGCTCGAGTTGCCGGCGGTCCGTGACATAACAAATTATTTTCACGTCAACTCTTGGTAGCGAGCGTCACCAATTTTCGTCGAAAGGCTTCGGTAGCGAGCACGGCATCAACAACGCCCAAGCCGGTCACTGCTCCGCGGAAATAAGGGTTCAGAAGGACGGGGATCAAACTTGGGAAGCGGCTGAGAATCACATTACTTTCCCAGTAACCGGACCAGGGCGCGACGATGAGCACCCAGCCCACGAGCAACCACAATACGAGCAACAGCAATCCTAGCAGGCGATTCATTCGGGAGTCAGTGCTTTTGGAGTGCGGCGATGCGCTCGGCCACGTCGCGATAGTCTATATTCATCGCGTAGACGTGCTGGAAAGCCTCCAGCGCCGCGGCCCTGCTTCCGGCCAACTCCTGAGCCACTCCGAGATCATATCGCAAAGCGAGAATAGATTCCTGATCAAGTCCGGGCGTCGCGAGCGCGCGCTCGTACCACAGTGCTGCAATCTTTGGCTCGTCCTTGGCCATGAAGCAAAGCCCCAGCAGCGTGCGGCACTGCATGGCATACCGGAAGGGATGTCCGCTTTCCATGGCCTTGGCAACGCGCTGAAATTCACCGATGGATTCATCAAGCAGACCCATTTCGCGGTAAGCAATGCCGAGGTTGTAGTGGGTTTCGAGATCTTCCTCTTCGTCGGAGGGCGTGTCCATCTCACTTCGAAATTCCTGAAAGATATCACCCAATTCATTCGGCGATTCGGGCGCGGGCGAAGGGGGCACGGTCACAATGGGAACGAAACTCGCGACGGATGGCTCGGTTTCCGTCACAGGTGGAGTCATGTCCTCCACTTCGGCAGCTAGCTGGCTGAGAAATGTCTCCGCAGTCATCGCGGCGGGAGCCTCTTCGGCCTGACGGGCTTTCGCATTACTCTTCGCCGCGACTAGTTCGAGTTCGAAAGCGGCGGGCTCTGCGTTGATAGCCCCTTGATCTGCAATCGACTTGACGGCAGAAGATGTGCCAGCTGTTTCTGCCGCTGGAGAATTCGGCGCGATCGAAAGTTCGGCTGGCTCGCTCAGTTCGGCGGAAAGCGCTTCCCACTCATCGGAGAGATCAATTTCTCCGTTCGAGGAAGCGGCGGCTGATTCCGCGCCTTCGGGTGACGCAGGGGCGGAAATGGGAACGGCAGCTTCGGCCTCGGGCGCTGAATTCCCTTCCGTGACGAGGGAGACTTCGAAGTCCTCCTCGAAACTTGGCGCTGAAGGCGAAATCTCAAATTCCGGCCGCTGCGCAGGAGCGGTGGCCGTACTGTTCATTGCAGCGGAGGCAGCAGACTCCTGCGCGTGGATTTGGGATTCGTCCGCGAAAAGGACGGTCGAATCGCCTTCCCCAGAGTTCACAAGAGTAGGTTCCGCGACCTCGGAGACAGTTTCATCCGGACCCAGCGCGGCTGAACGACGGAAGCGACGACGCATTTCCGTGTAGCGTTCCGCCACTTCCTTATTCCCGCGCTCCAGATGGATACGTTCAAGCCTGCCGGCGATTTCCACGGTGCGCACCGCATCGCCCGCGCCGACGTGCATATCGAGGAGTCGTTCGAGCGCGGGCGTGTGCGTTGGCGCGCGCTCGAGCACGCTTTCGAGTAGTTCCAGCGCCTTGGCTGTAAGGCCATAACTGGCGAAGAGATCAACATCGGTGAGCGACTGAGCGAGGAAACGCTGGGTCTCCTCATCAAGGGCGGGCTCCTGCGGAGCGGCGGCCGCTGCGGGTTGCTGCTGCACGCTCTCGACGTTTCTTCGCTCCGAGTCCGCGCGTGCCTCAGGCCCCTGGCGATTGCGGATTTCGCTCATGCGGGCGAGGAGCCTTTCATTTTCCGGGTCGCGCTTCAGGATCTCCTCATAGAGCGGCTCGGCGCGATCGAACTGACCGGCCACGAAACTGGCTTCCGCGGCGCGCAGCATCGCCGCTTTCAAGCGGAACGAATCGCCCGTGCGACGATACAGCTCCACCAGCCATTCCAGTGGCTGGAGTTCTCCGGGTAATTGGTCGGCGACGGAGGCTAGCGCTTGGCCGAGTTTTTCAGTTTCGCCTGCTTCGAACATCGGATCGCGAAGCTCGCGCAAAAGGTTCAGCGCGTCCATTGCCGCGCCCGTGTCGAGCATGACGCAAACAACTCTGTAAACCTTGGGGTGCTGAGCCGGGTCGGAGTGAAAATCGCGAAGCGCAATTTCCGCGGCGCGCGAATTCTTCTTCGCCTTCAGACACAATTCGAAAAGCGCATCGGAAACGCGCGGGGCCATTTCGGCGGGAACCGCCTCGAGCAGAATGATCGCTGCGTCGGACTGCGCGGAGGTGTCAAGCGCCTGAGCTTTCAGGAGGGTCGCTTCCATATTGTTTCCATCGAGCTCGAGGGCCTTGTCCGCCAGTTTCTGGACTTCGTGAACATCGCCTCTCTCGAGAAGTCGGCGGGCGACGGCGAGAAGTGTCTTTGCCGCTTCCGTCCTTTGTCCAAGGCCCTGCGACATCTCCACCAGGCGCAGGAGGACGCGCGGATTTTCCGGCTCAACCTCCAGCAGACGACGCAGCGTTTCTGCCGCGCGCTGCGCCTGGCCAGCCTTCCAGTGGATCTCCGCGAGTTGCAGGAAAATCGGCCGCGCTTCGCTTAGCACACCCTGCTGGACGTAAAGTTCGGCCAGGCGTTCGAGCGGCCCGGTTTCTGAGGGGCAAAGTTTTGCAATCTTCTTGTAAATCGCGATAGCTTTGCTGTTAAAACCATCCTGCAAATAAAAATCGGCGAGTTTCTCAAAACACTCAATGGCCTGGCGAGTGTCCCCCTGCCGGACGAATAGGTCGCCCAGGGTCATCAGGATGTTCTGGTCCTTGGGGTCCGCGCGCAGGGCCTTCTGGTATTCGCCCACGGCTTCGCTCAATTTTCCCTGGCTGAGAAATTTAACAGCGGATTCGACGGCTTTAGTCTTTTGCGAGGCCATGGTCTGGTCGAGATCCCCGTCCCGCTGGCTCCGGTGCGCGGCGAGGGCCGTGAAGCACGAGCTAGACGGACAGAAGCTAACTTACGTTAGCACGCGGAAAAAAGCGGGGTCAACGAAACGCCCGAGGGAGAGTTCGAAAGATGACAACACCGCCGTGCGGAAGTTCACTCGGCTGCCGAGGCCGATGCGGCGGCGAGAGGCAGCGCCACCTGTGTGGCGCCCGCGGCCCAGCACATGACCTCGCGCACTGGTGTGAAGGAATACCGGTGCAACGGCGAAGGGCCGTACCGGCGCAAGGCTTGGAGATGATCAGGCGTTCCATAGCCCTTATTCTGCGCCAGCCCATATTGCGGATACAGTTCGTCAAACTCACGCATGAGGCGGTCGCGGTCGGTCTTCGCTAAAATGGAAGCCGCGGCAATCGAAATCGATCTTGCATCCCCGTGGATAAGCGCTTTCTGCTCTATGGGCAAATCAATTTCCATAGCGTCGAGGAGAAGATAGTCTGGCACGGGATTCAGCCGGAGTACTGCGGCGAGCATCGCCTGCCGGCTCGCTTGGTAGATGTTCCACGCATCGATGCGACTGGCATCCACCTCGGCGACGGCCCAGGCAAGGGCATGTTGCCGGATGCGCTGGGCCAGTTCTTCGCGGCGTTCCGGCGTGAGCTTCTTGGAATCGTCTAGACCGTGGATGCGGCGGCGCGGATTCAACAGAACTGCTGCAGCTACCACCGGACCAAAGAGAGAGCCGCGCCCTGCTTCGTCAATTCCGGCGATGCGCAGCCATCCATGCTGGCGCGCGGCCCGTTCGTGTCTCGAAGAGCAGCGGCGACTCAAAACAGCGAAATTCTAGCACGGCGGTGCGAGACCAGAGGAACGGGCTGTGGAAATGCGCGCAAAGAGTTAGGTGCGGAATTTTACTGACGGCTGGAATTTTGAAAATGGTGCGTGTTCGCGGCCGGTCATTCGGCCGATTCTTTCGTGGCGGGAACTTCCGCGGCGCGCTCGGCGCGCTTGATTCGCGCCGCTTTGCCTTTCAATCCGCGCAGGTAGTAGAGCTTGGCGCGGCGCACACGGCCCTGACGGAGAACTTCAATCGAACTGATGACCGGGGAATGTACGGGGAAAATGCGTTCCACCCCGATGCCGAAGCTCACGCGCCGCACTGTAAAGCTCGAGGAAATGGAGCGGCCGCGGCGGCTGATCACCACGCCTTCGAACGGCTGGAGGCGCTCTTTTCCCTCTTCGCCTTCCTTCAAGCGCACGTACACGCGAACTGTGTCGCCCGGGTTGAATGCAGGAATATCTTTGCGCAAGTGTGACTCGTATGCCTTTTCGAGCGTGCGGTTCATTTGAATTGTTCCCGGCAGACCCGCTCAGGTGGGGCCAGCTCTTTGTGGACAATTCAATATTATAGCGGAATTTGGCCCGCGTTTCCAGCGTTTTGCCTCATCTGGCCGGTTTCTTCGGCATCCTGCGGGCGTTTCTGCCGTTCTGATGCTGCGACAATCAGAATACTTTGAGAACCAACTGCGATCCAACAACGAGACACACAATCACGAGGCGCATGGCGAGCTTCAGGGGCCAGGCGAAAGCGTGAGGCATGAGAAACCCGAGGCACGCGACTCCCGCGAGAAAACCTGCGAAGAGCAACGGTATGAAAACGCGATCTCTCACCTTGGATCAACCTCCGGCATAAACGTTTCCTGAGCGTAAGCTGCTTCGTTCCGACTCGTGAGGGAACCGCAGTCATTCACAAAACAGTCGAACTTTCACATCCTTGTCATCCACGTCCATGGTGAAATCGTTGAACTGTTCAACGATTTCTTCCAGGTTCTCCGGCTTGAGCTGCGAAAGATCGATTTGCATGCCGTGTTCGCGCATGGCGCTGTTCACGTGCACGCGCGCTTGAACGGGAATCAAATTCGCCAGCTTAACTCCGGCGCGAAGCAATTGCAGTGGCACACGTATATTTACCTTGGTAGGTCCACCCCGGGAACCTGAGGTTGAATCCACGAGGACACGTAAGTATTTCGGCCGTGGCTTCGCGGAAGGTTCCGAATGGGCGGGCGTTGGTGCGGCGGGCTCTCCCTGCTCCAGCGCGGCGATGAGCCGCTCGGCTTCATCGGCGGTAATCTTGTTTTCCGAAAGCATTTCTAGAATCTGACGGCAGTTCTCGTTCATCTCTTCCTCCTAAAAAATGTCAACCAAGACGGAGATGCTGCGATCCTCGACTTCCGTGTGAGTGTTATGCAGCCCGGTCAAGATTCCCCAGAAAGCCGAGAGAGCACGGAACGAGCTGACCTGACAAGCCGCACAACCTATAAAAAATAGTGGCAGCAGCAGGAGAAAAATGGGCAGCAGCAATAGCCACACGAGAACCAGCGGGGCCCATATTCCGAAGCCGCAGCGAGCCTGCCTGCGAATCCGCAAATAGGCTACCAGTGGAATCATTTCAACGCCTCCAGATCCCGTATGGCGTCTTGGGGGGTGATTTCCCCGCGCTTTAGCCGGTCCAGAATTTCCGCGCGCGAGGGGTTGGGATTGGACTCCACGAATTTGAGGCTGTTGGCGATGCGTGTGAGCCGCGATTTGATGGTGGGATAGCTCACGCCGAAGACCTGCTCCATGTCCTTGATCGAGCCGTGACACCGGACAAAAGCAGTGATGAACACCTGGTCTTCCATGTTCAGCCGAGCAAGTTCGGGCAGCTCGAAACACCCTTCAATCGCAATGCACTTCTCCGTCAAGCGCACGCGTTCCACGATGATCGGCTGACCCTCTGTCAGTCGGGTCAGTTCTTGCCATTCCTTGGGGGTTGAATCAGCTGGCGTCATGATTAACCTGAATTCCCGTTAAAATAGCTCAGCTAGGATTTATATATTGAATATTTTAATCCGTCAACAAGAAAAGATAAATATTTAAAACATCGAGATTAACATTCATTATTAATTTATTAAGTGTTTTAGTTTCTTTTACTTACGTGATGTAACCAGTAAAATAGGCCGAAATCATGAGGCAGGAACTGCACAAAGCTTTGCGAGAATTTCGGGCAACTTCCCTATGTCATCGAAAACGCAGGCGCCGGCGCGTTCGAGAGCCCATGCACCGTCCGAGTTGGGGGCATACCCGAAAACCGTCATACCGGCGGCTCCCGCGGCACGGACACCCGGGAGAGAATCCTCAATCACAGCACAAGATTCCGGAGCGTGACCCATTTCACTGGCCGCGTGGAGAAACAGATCTGGGAAAGGCTTTGGCCGCCGAACCATCGAGGCCGAAAAGATTCTTCCTTCGAAATAGGGCAGCAGACCTGTCAGTTGGAGCGTGAGCAAGGTCTTCTCGATGCGAGCCTGGGATGCAACACACATCTCGAACCCGCACTGGCTGAGCATGCGCACCGTCTCTCCGGCACCGGGGATTTCGCGCAAATCGGTCTTGAACACCTCCGCGCGTGCATGCAGAAAATTTGCAAGCCAGTCAGGTGGCAGCGGCTTGCCAAGTTCCGATGCAACCAAGTTCTCGACATCCTCCATGGTTAGCCCCGTGAAGCGCGCTCGGGATTCTTCGGCCGACATCTGAATGCCGAGATTGGAAAGCGCCTGCGCTAGGACGCGACTGGAGATCGGCTCACTGTCCACCAAAACGCCGTCACTGTCGAAAATGACGAGCGAAATTCGATGCATTGTGATTTTCCCCCTCGCGGTTCTCAGGATTCTTTGAGCCGCTCGTGTTGCAGTTCTTCGCGCGCGACGCTGCTGAGGAGCTCCGGCCGGTTGCGGAGCGTCTTTCGGAGCGCCATTTCGTGGCGCCAGCGCCGAATTTCCTCGTGGTTCCCGCTCACGAGCACCTCCGGAACCTCCCAGCCCCGGAAGTCTTGCGGGCGCGTGTAATGCGGGTAGTCCAGGATGCCTGCTGAACGGGCCGCGGGTGCCGGCTTCATCGTGTCCAGCGCGACGTCCTTGGGAATCTCGTTCAGGATCGAAAAAGACTCTTCCACAGAGGAGTCCTCGTTGCCGAGAGCGCCGGGTATGAGCCGTGTCGCCGCATCGAGAATCATAGCGGCGGGTAACTCGCCGCCGGACAGGACAAAATTACCAACGGACACTTCTTCGGTTGCGAGGTGTTCGGCCACACGCTCGTCCACTCCTTCATAGCGCCCGCAAAGCAGCACAATCCTTTCGAGTTGAGAGAAGCGGCGCGCCATCCCCTGTTCAAATAATCTTCCGGAAGCGGAAAGGAGCACGACCTCGGTTTTCAGTGGAAGCCCTGCGCCAGAGCTTCCAAGGATGGATTCCACGGCTTCGAAAAGTGGCTCGGGCTTCAGCACCATTCCTGCTCCGCCGCCGAAGGGACGGTCGTCCACGGTACGATGTCTATCGTGCGTGAAACGCCGCAGGTCATGCAGTTCCGTTTCGATAAGCCGCGCCTCGCGGGCGCGGCGCACGATGCCGTAATCCAGCGGGCTGGTGAAAAATTCGGGGAATATAGTCACGATGTCGAAGTGCATCTTGTGCTCGACTCCACTTTCAGGGCAGCACAAAGAATGTCACACAAAGAGAAAGAGGGAAGCAATCGCAATCAGCGGCCAGAATCCGTCGCGGCCTAGGAGCGGGACTCTGGAGTGTTCACGCGTCTTTTTTCGTTTCACGATTCAAATCGAGCAGGCCTTCGGGCGGCCGAATCTCAATCCGGCGGGAGGCCGGCTCGATGAACACGCAAATATCCACGGACAATGGGACGAGCAATTCGCCGGTAGGCGTATCCACGGCCAGCAGCGGCGTTCCCTTTGTTTTTTCCCCGGGTATCAAGACATCTCGCACCGCGCCGATTTTTTTACCGCCCGCTTCCCATACTTCGCAACCCACAAGGTCCGTGACGTAGTAGCTTCCCGCGGGCACAGGCAGGCGCTCCTCGATGGAAACCTGCACTTCTAACCCGGCCAGCTCCTCGGCTGCGGAAATCGAATCTGACCCTTCAAAATGAAAAATCGCCTTGTCGCTGTGCAGCCAACAGGAGCGCACCGCCGCGCGCCGCGGAGGAGTCGTGCCACCGGAAAGGATCACCTCTTTGAGTTGCGTGAGGCGCTCGGGAAAATCGGTGAGGATTTCGGCTGCAACTTCTCCGATTCGGCCGCGGGAGCGAAGAATTCGGGCCAGAGTTACATATTCCGGAATATTCGGCGGCGCTATTCGAGTATTTCCAGTGTGAATCGCTTCTTCAATTTCATGCCCGCCGCTCCAAGAATAGTTCGGATGGATTTGGCCGTGCGGCCCTGCCGACCGATCACTTTGCCCAGGTCGTCGGGCGCGACCCGCAGCTCAAGCACAGTTACTTGTTCTCCCTCAATCGCATGAACGACTACGCTTTCTGGATGATCTACCAGCGCTTTCGCAATCGCCTCAACGAGATCCTTCATGAGTCCCCCAGGGCAAGCTGCAGCGGGAAAATGCGCTGGAGCATGAAATGCGATTCAGGTGTTTCTCACTGGGGGTTCGACGCGTCAGGCAATCTTTTGGTTACGGATAAAACTCCGCACGGTCCCGCTGGGTTGAGCGCCGCAGCCAAGCCAGTACTTGATGCGCTCGGCATTCAATTTGACTTCCGCGGGCTTCTTTAGCGGGTCGTAAGTTCCCACGATTTCCACGAAGCGGCCGTCGCGCGGTCGGGTTTTTTCGATTACCACTACGCGGTACGAGGGCATCTTCTTCTTTCCGATACGAGACAGTCGAATGGCCAGCACTCCTGCAATCCTCCTCGTCAAATTTGACCAATAGTATAGCCGAGTGCGCTTCACGGCCCAAGCGATGAATTCGCGGCTCGCTTCCTGGTTTATTCGTACCGCAGCGCGACCATCGGGTCGACTTTCGTCGCCCGCCGCGCGGGAATGAAGGATGAAAGAATCGCCACTGCGGTGATCAGCAGCGCCACTCCCGCAAATGTAAGCGGATCGCTGCTGCTTACTCCATAGAGGAAATGCGCGAGCGCGTGCGAGAGCGCCAGCCCTCCCGCCAGGCCCAATGCGGTGCCGGCAGTCGTCAACCGCAGGCCTTGTCCGAGGATCATGCGCAATACGTCGCGCGCCTGCGCTCCGAGCGCAATACGGATGCCAATTTCGCGCGTGCGCTGGCTCACCGCGAATGCCAACACGCCGTAGAGACCGATGGCGCTGAGGAAGAGCGCAAGCATGCTCGAAACAACGAGCACGCTCCTGGTCAGTAACACAGACTCGTAGTGGCCCTCAACTTGTGCCGTCAGAGGCATTTCTTCAGCAATGGGCACCACCGGATCCGCGGCCTGCACCTCGCGGTGCAGGAGAGGAATCATGCCTGCGGCGTCTCCGGAAACGCGCACGCAGAATCGCGCGTCCACTTGCGGCGCAATGTCGTTCTGCCAGAACGGGAGATACACAAATGGCGTCGGCGGATCGAGCGCGCTGCGAAATTGTGCGTCCTTCGCAACGCCGATCACCTGATAGGGCCGATCGTTGAAGATCAAAATCCTTTCGAGCGGCGAATCATTCCCCCAAAATCGTCGCGCCAGCGTTTCGTTTACGATGGCGACCCGAGGTGAGCCGGGGTGGTCGCCGTCATTGAAGTCGCGACCCTGAATCAAAGGGATTCTCAGCGTCTCGAACAGCCGCGGCGCCACTTCTTGGAAGTCAATCTGCGGCACATCTTCCGGACGCGCGAATGTCTGGCCCGGCAATCGAACGGGCGCCGCATCCGCCAACTCCCAAACGCCACCCTGGCCGCGCGAAAGGCTCACGGATTCCACACCCGGCAGCGCTTCCAACCGCCGGACAACTTCTTTCACAAATACCTGCGCTTTTTCCGGAGAGTAGTTCACCAATCGCGGGCGCAGCCGCATCAACGCCACGTGCCGCGGGTCAAAATTCGCACCGGCGCGGATGCGCGAAGCACTCTGCATCAGCAGGCCCGCCGAAACCAACAGGCCCAGCGAAAGTGCCACTTGCCCCACCACCAACATTCCTGGCAAACCGCTTCGCCGGCCGCGCGCCGCGCCGGATTCCTTGAGAGCGGAATTCAACTCCTGCCGCGAAGCTGCGACCGCAGGAACGAGGCCGAATATCACGCCGGTCGCGACCGAGATAGCAATCGAAAACACGATTACGAGGACGTCGAGGCTGAGATAGATGAAGCCAAGATGACCTTCGCCGCCCGCAGTGTAATAACCCGCGAGCCACTCCTTTGCCCAGACCGATGCCAATAATCCTGAGGCGCCTCCGGGCAGCGCAAGGAGTAGGTTTTCGGCGAGCAGTTGGCGGACGAGACGGATTCGGCTGGCTCCCAGCGCGAGACGCACGGCCATTTCTTTTTGACGAGCCGCTCCCTTCGCCAGCAAAATTCCCGCGAGATTCGCGCAGGCGATCAATAATAGTAGTCCCGCAACAGCCATGAGCAGCCGCATTTGATCCGTGTAGTCTGCGCGGTCGCCAAATTCGACAGCCCCGAGGGCTGGCGCGAGCAGAATGCCACGCCGCGTCTCGGCCGGAAGATAGCTGGATTGGAGTTGTTCATATAACCCGGCAAGCTCCGCTCGTGCTTGGTCCGGATTTTTTCCTGCCGTCAGCCGCCCGAGCAGCGATAACGCGTGACATCCCGTATGAAAGCAATTGGTCCAGCGATATCCGACGTGCAACATCATCGTCGGGATGAAGAGTGCATCGTCCGCGCCTTGCTGCACTCCGTGAAAATCCTTGGGCGCGATACCTACGATGGTAAATGGCAATCCGTTGACGCCGATTTGCTTTCCGATTATTCCCAAGTTGCCGCCGAAGCGGTTCTGCCAGTAGGCATAGGCCAGCACGGCGACGGCATCACGGTCCGGAACTGAGTCTTCTTCGGGGAGAAAAAATCTTCCGGCGCAAGGCCGCATGCCGAGCAATTCAAAATAATTCGCGCTCACCACGGCTGCTTCTTCCTCGCGCGAATCTCCGTTAGCCGTAATGTTCAGCGGCGAAGTCGAATAATGCGCCGCAAGCGTCTTGAGGGTCTTTGAGTGGTCCCGGAAATAGGCGTATTCGGGGTATGCAAATCCCCAAGCTGGCTCGCCGTTGCGGCTCGCCCCTACAGCCACCAGCTGGTAGGGATCCTTCGCCGGCAATGGACGGTAGAAAAATGCATCGACGAAACTGAAGATCGTCGCGTTGGCGCCGATTCCTAGCGCCAGTGTAAGAATCGCCACCGTCGTGAAGCTGGGATTCTTCGCCAACATGCGCATGCCATATTTCAAGTCCTGCCAGAGAGCGCCCATCTTCTCTCCTACTCGTACCGTAGCGCCACCATCGGATCGACCTTCATCGCCCGCCGCGCTGGCAAATAGCAGGCCGCGAGCGCCACGCCGCAAAACAAGGTGGCCACTCCCGCGAACGTCATCGGGTCCGTCGCGCTCACGTGAAACAGCAAATTGGCCATCCCGCGCGTCAGGCCGAGTGCGGCAACAACGCCAATCGTTACGCCCAGGAGCGCCATTCTCACGCCTTCACCAACGATCAGCCGCAGCACATCGTCGCGCTGCGCCCCCAGCGCCATACGAATGCCGATCTCGTGCGTCCTCTGGCCGACGACGTACGAAATCACGCCGTAAATCCCGATGCTCGAAAGCAGCAGCGCCAGCGCCGCGAAAAATCCGAGAACAATCATCGAAAATCTCTGCGCCGCCAGCGAGCTGGAAATGATGTCCTCCATCGTCTGCGCCCCGTACACAACGTTTCCGCTGTTCATTTGTTCCAACGCGCTGCGAATCCCATCGAAGGCCACGCCGTCGGACCCTTTGTAACGCACGATCACGCTGGTGCCGTTGAGAGCAAGAACGATATCGTCATCGCCCAGTTGCATGAGGGGCGAATAAAGCTGAGCGCGCAAAACATTTGTGTCATCGGAATCGAGGCCCCACTGTTTCACATGCCCTACGATCCCGACAATATCCGCCAGCTTGTCCGGGCCAGATAGGTAGATTCGCCTCCCGATGGCATCCTGATGGCCGAAGAATTTATTCGCGAAGACGTCGTCAACCACGACAACCAGTGGCGCGTGCTCGTCGTCCTGCGCAGTGATGAAGCGGCCCTTCTCGAGCGGAATTCCCATAGTCTTCAGGTACTCCGGCTCGACAACGTATCGCAGAGTCCAGTTCATGTCGTTGGCAGCCTGCGGCTTCGCTTGCCCTTCGAACCAGAATAGCGCTTCGTCATCGCTACTCATTGGAAATGCGCCCCACGAAAAAGAAACGCCTGCAATGCCCGGAGCAGATTCCATCTCGCGATGCGTTTCGCGCAGCGCGGCGCGAACCGCATCCGCGTTTGCATTCTGCTTTGTCGTCGGCAGGCTCAGCCCGAACGTCAGTACGTTCTCCGGGTGGAAGCCCGGGTCAACCTTCCACAGTGCTGCGAGAGTCCGAATCATCAGCCCTGCACCGATCAACAGGACCAGCGCGAGCGCCATTTCCGCCACCACGAAAGTCTGCTGCGTGCGGTGACGGGTTCCGCCCGCGCTCCGCCCGCCTTCCTTGAGCGTCTCATGCAAATTCGAGCGCAGCAGTTTCCATGCAGGTGCAAGCCCGAACAGAATTCCGGAGAGTAGAGAGATGATTACGGTGAAAAATAGCACGCGCGCATCCAGCCGGATGTCAGCGGCCCGCGGTAGCGCTGCGGGAACCACCTTCAGCGCCGCCTGCGTTCCCCATTCCGCCAGCAGCAGCCCGAGCGCTCCACCGGCAAGGGACAGCAGTACGCTCTCCGTAAGAAGTTGGCGCATGACGCGGGCCTTGCTCGCGCCCAGCGCGCCGCGAATTGCAAATTCACGCGCTCGTGAACTTGCCCGCGCCAGGAGAAGATTGGCAACGTTGACGCAGGCAATCAGCAGAACGAACCCGACTGCTCCGAGAAGAACCAGAAGATACGGCTCGATATCTCCCAGCATAGCTTTCCGCAAAGGAATCATCCCTGTGCCGATGCCCTTGTCCTCGTTGGGGTATTCGGCCGCAAGGCTTCGGCTGATGCTGTCCATATCCGCTTGCGCCTGCGCCAGAGTGACCCCAGTCTTCAAACGCCCAATTCCGTGAATTCCAAGGCCCGCGGTTCGCTTGAGCAAGAACGGATTGTTCCATTGTCCGATGGAAACGTAGACATCCGAAGTCTGGATGTTGGGCAGCGTTAGATCGAAGCTTGCCGGAATGACGCCGACCACGCGGTAATCTTTGCCGTCGAGCGTGATATTCTTGCCAAGAACATCGGCCGCGGCGCCGAATTCCCGTTTCCAGAATCCATCGCCGAGAAGCGCTACCGGGTTTGCTCCGGGTTCGTCTTCGCCTGACGCGAACAAACGGCCAATCGCGGGCTTTACACCTAGGATGGAAAAGAAATCCGATGAAACCAAGCCCCCGCGAATTTGTTCGCCGGGCCCGTTGCCCGTGAGTACAAAACTATAACCGCGCGCGATAGCCATGGCCGCGAATGTGTGGTTTTCCTTTTGCCAGTCGCGGAAATTGGGATAGGAAATCGAACCCGTCGGAAAATTCGGCTTGCTCTCGTGCAGCGTGACCAGTTGCTCCGCATGCGGATAGGGAAGCGGATTCAGCAATACCCCGTTGACGGCTGAGAACAGTGCCGTGTTCGCTCCGATTCCCAGCGCCAGCGTCAGCACTGCAACGGCTGTGAAGCCGGGATTCTTTCCGAGCATCCTCGCGCCGTATCTCACATCCTGCCAGACCGCCGCCATCATTCATCTCCTATTCGTAGCGGAGCGCGACCATGGGATCGACCTTCATGGCCCGCCGCGCTGGGACATAGCAGGCCAGCAACGCGACGCCCGTAAGCAAGAGCGAGACGCTTATGTACGTCAGCGGATCCAGGGCGCTCACCGAAAGAAAATTTCCCACGACGCGCCCGGCCGCTGCGGCTGCGGCGAGTCCCACCGCCAGCCCCAGGCCGACAATGAAAAATCCCTGGCGGAAAATCATTTTTAGGATATCGATTTGAAGCGCACCCAACGCCACACGGATGCCAATCTCGTGTGTTCGCTGGCTGGCCGCGTAGGAAACCACGCCGTACACCCCTACAATCGCGAGAATTAGCCCCAAGATTCCGAGTATGGCCGCCAATCCCGCGCCGATCTTATAGACCAAAAGCCCATTCAAAGTATTGAGCCCCTGCGTCATAGTCGCCACGTCGAAGACGGGAAGGTCCGGAGCCATCGTGGCGATCAAACGCTCGAGATCCGGGATCATCGATTCCGGTGCTCCCACAGTGCGCACTTGCAGGGTCTCCAGCGAATTGAGCCCATAGTGCTGAAAGAAGGGGAGGAATACAAAAGGGCGCATGGGACCAGTGAAATTTTGAGAGCGAGAATCCTTCGCGATGCCCACAATGCGAATCTTGTGCGACAAGTCGCTCTTAAGCCTAAACTCCTGTCCCAGAGGATCCGTGTTGGGCCAATATTTCTTGGCCATCGCATCGGAGATGATCGTTACGTACGGCGCGGTTTCATTGTCCGCCTCGGTGAACGCGCGGCCGCGGAGGAGAGGAATCTTCATCGTCTTGAAATAAGCCGGCGAAACTACGTTATTGAGCGACGCCGGCTCCGGTTGGCCTGCCGGCGGCTGGTAGTCCGGAATGTCGTACGCATCGAAGTTGTTGTAATAGCCCATCGGCACGGAAGCGCACAGGCTGGCAGATTCGATTCCAGGCATCGCGCCCACGCGCTCCAGCAAGCTCTTGTAGAATTCCATTCCTTGTGCATTGCTGTACCCGATTTCGCTCGGATCCATCGTAAGATTCAATACATGGTTGGGATCAAACCCAAGATTCGAGCGTTGCGCGTTCCCGAGGCTGCGCGTGAAAAGCCCCGCAATGATCAGCAGCATCAGTGATCCGCCCACCTGTGCTATCACCAGCGCGCTACGCAGACGGTGCCGGCTGCCCGCTACGCTCCGGCCGCCTTCATGCAGAATCCTACTCAAATTGCCGCGTGTGGCGCGAATCGCTGGAACGACTCCGACGAAGAGACCCGTCAAGAGCGCAGCTGCAAGCGCGTAGGCGAAAACCCTTCCGTCCAAGCTAAAATCGAAAATCAAGGGCATTTCCGTTCCGAAGTGCATCGAGCCAAGTAAACTGCTTCCCCAAACGCCGAAAAGCAGGCCCGCTGCTCCACCGAGAAGTCCGAGCAGGAGGCTTTCTGTTAGCAATTGACGCAAAAGCTGTGAGCGTGACGCACCCAGCGCTGCGCGGATAGCCATTTCGCGCTCGCGCACCGTCGCGCGCACCAATAAAATATTGGCCACATTCATGGACGCCAGCAGAAGAACCATCAGAGCGAGGCCTAGAAATAGACCGTACAGCACCAAAAGTGTATTACTCGGGTCCGGCTGCGGACGCGATTGACGTTCCGCGTACGCCTGAAGACTCATGTCCTTGTCTGTCTGTGGATACTCTTGCGAAAGCCGCTGCCCCACCACGCCGAGTGAAGCCCGCGCCTCTTTCAGAGTTTCCCCCGACTTTAGTCGCCCATATGTGGCGAAGTTGCGCAGTCCGCGGTTGGTCATGAAGCCGCTCGGCCCGCCTTCAATCGAGGCCATGCCGAGTGGGAGATAGCCCTGCACATCCAATATGGGATAGATACCGTGAAATCCCCGAGGCGCGACACCCACAATCGTCACCGGATGGCCGTCCAACGAAACCTGCTTGCCCACGATTCCCGGATCCCCGCCGAAATGCGTTTTCCAGTAGTTGTACGCGAGCACGAGCACCGGGTCCGCGCCCGGTGTATCCCCTTCCGATGGCAGAATCAGCCGCCCCAATTCTGGTTGAACTCCCAATTCGCTGAAAAAGTTCCCGCTCACGTAGTTCGTCAGGAGGCGGTCGGCTTTGCCGCTCACGCTCAAACCGTCCAAGCCAAACTGATACCCGAACACGCCGGAAAATATCTCGCGCGACTGATTCTGGATGTCGCGAAAGTCGGCAATGGAGAGTTGGTTGAAGATCGGCCCACCCTTCTGTTGCATCGCCAGCAGCGTGATCTGTTCAGGGTTCTTTACGGGCAAGGGACGCAGCAGCATGGAGTTCACGATGCTGAAGATTGCCGTGTTCGCTCCGATTCCGAGCGCCAGCGTCAGCACTGCGACAGCTGTGAAGCCGGGATTCTTTGCGAGCATCCTCGCGCCATATCGCACGTCCTGCCAGAGCGCACCCATCACACACCTCCACCGAGAGACGGTTTAGATCCAGCACACCTCTGGCCATGCCCGGCATTTGTAACTGGTTGAGTGAGAAAACGTTAGAGCAGGCATCCGGCAAATCGCGGACTGCTAAGTGCCCGATTTCGGGACGCCTCTGTCGCTTCGCCGGACACTGTCTGCGAGCATTTAAGCCCAGGTCCAAGTCCGCGGCAGTCGAGCGCGCGGCTACTTCAAGCCGGCAAATTTTCCAATGCCGCGCGACTTCATTTTCGCCAGCGATCCGTACTGCTTCATCATCCGGCGCATGTCGGCGTACTGCTTCAGCACCTGATTCACTTCCTGCACGGAAGTTCCGCTGCCGCGGGCGATGCGTTTACGCCGCCGGCCGTCGATCAACTGGTGGTCGGAGCGCTCCGCTGCGGTCATCGAATTGATGATGGCTTCCACCGATCCCAGCTTTTTTTCATCCACGGCGGTATCCTTGGGAAGTTTCGCAAACGGTCCGATTTTCGGCAGCATTCCCATGATTTGTTCGAGCGAGCCCATCTTGCGGATCTGCTTCAACTGATCGCGAAAATCTTCGAGGGTGAAATCATCCTCGCGCAATTTTCTTTGCAGTTCGCGCGCTTTTTTCTCGTCAATAGTTTTCTCGGCTTTTTCGATGAGCGTCATCACGTCGCCCATACCGAGGATGCGCGAGACGATGCGGTCGGGATAAAAAGCCTCGAGCGCGTCGTATTTTTCGCCCACGCCGACAAATTTGACGGGAGCTCCGGTGACTTTGCGGATGGAAAGCGCCGCGCCTCCGCGGGCGTCGCCATCGAGTTTGGTGAGCACCACGCCGGTCAGTCCCAGACGCCGGTGAAATTCTCCCGCGGAGCGCACCGCATCCTGCCCGATCATGGCATCGGCGATGAAGAGCATCTCCGAAGGCGCGAGCTCGCGCTTGAGTTCCGAGAGCTCCCGCATCAACGCGTCGTCAATGTGCAGACGTCCCGCAGTATCTACGAGCACGACGTCATTGGCGGCGAGTTTCGCTTCGCGCAGCGCTCCACGAACGATTTCCACGGGCTTGTCCGTCCCCGCGCCGGGCCAGCAAGGAGTCCCAGTCGCGCGCGCCACCTGCGCGAGTTGTTCCCGCGCGGCGGGGCGGTACACGTCCGTCGAGACGACCATCGGCCGGTGACCGTGCTCGGCGAGCCATTTTCCGAGTTTGCCCGTCGTCGTGGTCTTGCCCGAACCTTGCAGGCCAACCATCAGCCACACCGAGGGCGGCCGCGAGGCGAATTGCGCTTTCACTTCGCGCCCCAACAGATCGCCCAGTTCATCGCGAACGATTTTCACCACCTGCTGATCCGGTGAGAGCTGGAGGAGCACTTCCGCGCCAAGCGATCTTTCACGCACGTGCGCCAGCAATTCGTCGGCAACGCCGAGATTCACGTCCGCGTCGAGGAGCGCTTCGCGAATCTGCCCGAGGGCCGCGTCCAGATGCTCTTCGGTGAGCTTGCCTTGGCCGCGCAGGTTTTTGAACGCCCGCTGAAGTTTTTCGGTGAGATTTTCAAACATGATTTTCTTTTAGCCCGGGTGCCATGCCTTCCGTTGCGCGCGGGGCAATTTTCAATTTTAGTGCGGTTCCTCCCCATTCCGGCAGCGCTTTTTTCCTCTCCTCTTGATTATTCCTCCATGACGACTCTAAAACTGGGGCAAAAACTCGCCTTGAGCGAGGTTCCAGTACCCGTTTTGAAAATGACTGTTTTGTAGCGACTGATTTTTTGGAAGTTGCTGATATTGGGTGTTTTAACGATCCAATCAATATTTTGGTGTGGCGATTGATTGCTAGAGGTCGGAGGTTTGAGGTCTGAGGTTGGAAAGAGGAACCTCACCCTAGAGCCGATCCGAAAATGGGCGCGGGAAAACATGGGATGTGTCTCGATTAGAAATTGCCTCCTAGGTTTGTTTTCAATGACTTAGCCTGCATCTTGTTTCTGCCTGTGTCTCGATTAGAATTCTGGAAGCTAGATGCCGGAGGCGTGGGCCTGGATGAAGAAAAAGCCGCGGCCCGGATGCTCCTGCCTAGATGGAGCAAAGTTGCTCCCTGCGCGAACCGTGCATTTGTCCCGATTAGAGTGACCTCCTGTTGTTTGTTTTCAATGGGTTGCATGCGTTTCTATTCGCAGGGGTGTCCCGATTAGAAATCTCTCCCCGGCATCGGGCGCGAAGGGCGGCGCGGCTTCCTTCTGTACGGGCTGTGAAGATGTGCAGACATTTCAAACGTTATGATAGCATATGATGACCGTAATGTAAAGAACTAGTACCTAAGGAAAGTTGGGGAAATTGAACTTTTGGGGCTTAGTTGCGGCAAATTCTACGCTGCGGAGTTGACGAGGGACAAGGGTTGACGCAGCAAATAGCCTCGACGGGCAAAGCGCTGGAGCAAGTTCTGCTCGCTTTGCAAGCGTTTCAGGTTGTTTTTCTGTGGGTTCACGACTGGATTCCGCTGGGGCGTCTGAACGACGTTTCCGCAGTGCGCAGCCAGGACTCGCCGCGGCGGATGGTAATTGTGACGCTGGTGCAGAGCGTGCCGTTTACCATCGGCCTGTTCTTCAGTGTGAGGTACTTCGGCCGGCACTCCCCGGACTGGCTCAATATGTGGCTGTGGATCAGCTATGCTGTGTTATTCGTCGGCCAGATGCGCGCCTGGTGGGTGCCCTACCTGCTTAAGGCCGAGCCAGAGCGGGCGAAGCGCTATCAAAGGATGTTCGGGAAGACGCACTCGTTCTTTCCGAAGCGCAATGGGATTGTCCCGAACACGGCGCATACCCTGCTGCATCTGGCGACTGCCGCCACATTGCTCGTCCTTTTCCTAAGGCAATTCAGGGGATGAACCCTGTTAAGCCGCTGCGAGGCGTCCCTAAGTTAGCTTCTCCAAGCATTACTCCCGAGGTGAAAGCTGTAAATATCAAAATTGGCGCGGGGAAAGGATAATTATTTCTGCTTAAGTTTCAGCTTGCCGTTGGCCTTGTTTTCCTCGAGAAACGACCGCAGCTTTTCGCTCACGTCCAAGAGTCGAATCCACTGCTCGTAATACAGCGTCACAGGGAAGCGACCGAGGCCGTATACGCTCACGCCGCCCTTTTCCCCAACCTTGAAATCAAGTCCCCCGGTATGCCGTCCAGTTCCTTGTTTTTCCAATTCAGCGACACGCGCTTTCAGTTCTTCATAGGATGGGTCCGCCATTTGTCCTCCCGCCTCGATCGCAACGCGAATGGATTATACCTGTGGTGCTCCCCCGGGTGTGCACGTACTGCAAGAGCGCGCTGGTGATCGGAGACAGTGTTGACGTTAGCAACTGCCACTCCGCGCAAGCCGAAAAGTGCATCTAAGTTGTATAAGGGATTCCGCTCCGGCCAACCCTCTCCAAAGTGAGGGCCAAATGAAGGACCAAAAGAACCAATTGAGAGCGTTCGGTCTTCTGTTGATTCTGGGCAGCATCCTCACGCTGGCGACTCTATGGAATATTCCCGAAACCGATCGGAGATAATTGAGACGATCGAATCTCTCCACCCACTACATATGGTGTGACTTGTTTAAGGTGAGTGAGAGTCAACAATTCTGAGCGAGTTCACGGGCGCAGCCCCGATTACCGTCCCGATAGAAACCATCGGAGTGTGAGAGGCGCACATCGGGGCAGGCAAGCAGCGGCCGTACGATGGATTGCGACGCGCAGGCCGAGTTTCATTTGACATTTCACGGCAACAAGATATAAGCAACGATTTGGGGGCCTTCGTGTGCCAAAGCGGGGCGTTTTGGGAGGGTTCCACGTAAGGATTACGCAGGACTAGAGGTACTGGTAGAATCAGATCTTAGTGCCGCTGGCGACGGTCATCCCCTAGAGCGTCATTGAGTTGCAGTAAGAGAGAGAATCGCGAGTGTTCGGCCCCAAGTTTGCGCTTCACTGAACCGAGAACCTAAGTAAGAGGTGGCAAAAATGGTTTCGACATTGCTCTTGGTATTGGCGGCTTGGATTCTCCTCTCAATCATTCTCGTTCTTCCGTTAGCCAGGATGATGCATATCGCTTCCGGTGAGAGCGCTGAAAGCCCGCTCAAGGGAAACGACCCCGCATCGAAAGACCAACTCTCGCTCCAGTATAGCGCCGGATATGCGGGCACGTTTCCCCACTCAAAAGGAAAAGTCGGCTGGTTCGAATAGCCGCAAAGTTGCGCGTCAGCCGAGCTTGGTGCAGAAAGACGCAAACGGTTGCGCATCCAGCAGAACTGTCCGTGACGCAATTTCCCCACGCTTCGCTCCGCAAAGTCATTCGGAGCGCAAACATCGCGCTGCGCAAATGATGGGCACCCGGCAAAGCAAAATCTAAACTATGGAGTCATGGAGGCAAGAGAGAAAGCGGCGTCAAGCCGCCGCACTCCAAGAGTGCCCCGATAGAAATCATCGGGGCGAGCAAATCGCTGCTATCCATTTGGTTGTTTCGCGCGTCCATTAAACACAGGATTGGTATCACTGGCCGGGGGTGGCCGGAAAACGAACATTTGGTCTCCCATCTTCGTAGCCATACTGAGTGCACGCGAATCTCAAAGCAGGTTCGAAAGGAAAACTGATGAAACGGATTCTTGTAGCGGCAGTGGCGGTCCTCACACTGAGCCTGGCGGCTTCGGCGCAACGGCTTCCGAAAAACGTGACGCCGGAAAGCTATGATTTGACTTTTACTCCCGATCTGGCCAGCGCGACATTCACGGGCGACGAAACGATTCACGTGCGCTTCGCGAGCGCGGCTTCATCCGTGACGCTCAACTCCGCGGAGATTACATTCCAAGAAACGACAATTTCCGCGGGCGGCGCGACGCAGACCGCCACGGTCACGCCCGACGAGAAGAATGAAGCGGTGACGCTGAGCGTCCCGAAAGCGATTCCCGCGGGCCCGGCCGAGATCCACATCGTCTTCAAAGGAATCCTGAACGATAAGCTGCGCGGCTTCTATCTGAGTCAAACGGAGCGCCGCCGCTACGCGGTGACGCAATTCGAGGCCACGGACGCTCGCCGCGCGTTCCCCTCTTTCGACGAGCCGGCTTTTAAGGCGGTCTTCCGCATCACGCTGATTATCGATAAGGACGACACGGCCATCTCCAACGGCCGCATCGTGAGCGACACTCCCGGGCCCGGCGAGGGCAAGCACACGCTGAAGTTTTCACCCTCACCAAAAATGTCTTCGTATCTGGTGGCGATGATGGTGGGAGATTTCAAGTGCGTGGAAGGCGCGGCGGACGACATTCCGATCCGCGTTTGCGCCGTGCCGGAGAAAAAGGACCTGCTCTCGTTCGCGCTGACTTCCGCCGAATACATTTTGCATTTTTACGACAACTATTTCACGACCAAGTATCCCTACCAGAAGCTGGACATCATAGCGTTCCCCGACTTTTCCGCGGGCGCGATGGAAAATACCGCGGCGATCACGTACCGCGAAACGCTGCTGGAGATTGACGACAAGACCGCTTCGGTGGACGCGCACCAGGCCGTGGTGGGAGTGCTGGCGCACGAAATGTCGCACCAGTGGTTCGGGGATCTGGTGACCATGCAGTGGTGGAACGACATCTGGCTGAACGAAGGGTTCGCCACGTGGATGTCCTGGAAGCCGATGGAAGCGTGGAAGCCTGAATGGCATGCGGAGCGGAATGAAATCCAGGAGACCGGCGGGTCACTCGGCACGGACTCCATCGCCTCCGTGCGCACGGTGCGCGCCGACGCCACTACGCCCGCCGAAATTCAGAACCTTTTCGATGGCGTGGCTTACGGCAAGGCCGCTTCGGTTTTGAGGATGGTGGAAGCATACGTGGGCCCCGACGTATTCCGGCGAGGTGCCAACGCGTATCTCCAGAAACACGCCTACGGCAACGCTGCCGCCGAAGATTTCTGGGGGCAGATGACGGCGACCTCCGGCAAGCCCGTGGACAAAATCATGGCCGGTTTTACGGAGCAATCCGGCGCGCCGCTCGTCACGGCGAAGACTTCGTGCAGCGGCGGAACGACGCACATCACGCTTTCACAGGAGCGGTATTTCGCCGATGCCGCGAAACTCGCGGCGGGCTCGAAGGAGCTCTGGCAAATCCCGGTGCACGTCCGCGCAGCGGGTTCGAAGGACTCGACCTACTTCTTGCTGACCGCGAAGCAGCAAACGTTTGAGCTGCCCGGCTGCTCCGCGTGGGTGGACGTGAATTCCGGCGGGCGCGGCTATTACCGCTCGAGCTACGATCCCGAAACGCTGCAAAAAATGAGCGCGGAACTGGAGACTTCGTTCTCGCCAGAAGAGCGCATACATTTCCTCGGCGATACCTGGGCCATGGTGCGCGTGGGCCGCTTGAGCATCGGCGACTACCTGGCGACGCTCGAAAAAATGCAAGGCGAGCGATCGCGCGCCGTTGTGGACGTGATCATCGGCCATTTCCCGGAAATCCACGATCAACTCGTCGCGCGAGCCGATCGCCCCGCGTTTGAAGGCTGGGTGCGAACTTTCCTGCGTCCCATTGCCAACGATCTGGGCGAGAAGCCCGCTCCCGGCGAATCGGATGATATCCGCGGACTGCGCACCGACGTCTTCGGAGTGCTGGCCGCTTTCGGTCGCGATCCGCAATTGGTGGCCGAATCCCGCACCATCACCGAAGCGTATATGAAAGATCCCACCTCGGTGGATCCCGGGCTCGCCGGAAACGCCCTGGCCGTAGCCGCGCAGAATGGCGATGCCGCGCTCTACGACAAATATCTGGAACACATGAAGACGGCCAAGACGCCAGAGGAGTATTACAACTACCTGGGGTCGCTCGGCTCGTTCCCGGATCCCGCGCTGGCCAGCCGCACGTTCGATCTGGTTCTCAGCCCGGCGGTCAAGAATCAGGATCTCTTCTTCCTGATCGGCCCGTTGACCAACGACGCCACGCAGACAGTCGCGTGGGAGCTCTTCAAGACGCGCTTCGCGGACATTCAGGCGAAAGCCGGTGAATCGCTCGGTGGAGCGTTCGCCCAGGTTGCCGGAATTTTCTGCGATGAGAAGCTGCGCGACGATTCCCAGAAGTTCTTCACCGATCACAAGGCGCCGGGCTCGGAGCGCGTGCTGCAGAACTCGCTCGACCGGGCCAACGCGTGCATCGAGCTGCGCTCATTGCAGCAGGGGAATCTTTCCACGTTTCTTAAGAGCCAGTCGGCGGCGAACTGATTTCCATTCGCCGCGCGTTTAGCTTGCCGGGGCAGGCTTTCCAACCTGCCCCGGATCTTTTGTGTCCCCTCATTCCCGCCAGAGCAATTTGTAACCTCGCAACGCACGATGCGCGCGATTCGCGAGTTTGCTAGAATCCGGCCCGCTTGGCTTAGGTTCCTCGGGGGGCGCTTATGAAATGCCGGTTCGAATTGCTCACGCTGCTGCTCTGCGCCAGTTCACTGTCAGCGCAATCGAAGCCCGCGCAGCTTTTCTCCGGAATGGGGAATCTGCACCATCCCATCGCCACGCGGAGCGAAGAAGCACAGAAATATTTCGACCAGGGTCTGACGTTTTGCTACGCGTTCAATCATGAGGCCGCCGTGAAGTCGTTTGAAAGGGCCGCGGAGCTCGATCCATCCGCGGCCATGCCGCTGTGGGGCATAGCCTACGCGCTGGGGCCGAATATCAATCTGGATGTCGATCCGGAACACGAAAAGGCCGCATATGAAGCGGTGCAAAAGGCCATAGCGCTTTCGGCGGGCGCGCCCGAAAATGAGCGCGCGTATATTGCCGCGCTCGCGAGGCGCTACTCGAACGATCCCAAGGCCGACCTCAAAAAACTGGGCGCCGACTACGCCGCCGCAATGAAGCAACTCTCCCAACGCTATGCGGACGACCTCGACGCCGCCACGCTCTACGCGGAAGCACTGATGGATCTCAATCCCTGGAAGTTCTGGAGCGCCGATGGCAAGCCCGCAGAAGGCACGGAGGAGATCGTTTCCGTCCTAGAATCCGTCCTGCGGCGCGACCCGAACCACATCGGCGCGAACCATTTCTATATTCACGCGCTCGAAGCTTCACCACATCCCGAATACGCGCTCGCAAGCGCGCATCGTCTTGAAACGCTCGTTCCCGCGGCGGGCCATCTGGTGCACATGCCCGCGCACATTTACATCCGCACGGGCGATTACATGGCCGCAATGCGCAGCAACGACCGGGCGGCGCGCGCCGACGAAGCCTTTTTTCGGGCTGCGGGCTCGCAGGGAAACCTCTACGCGACGATGTATTACAGCCACAACCTGCACTTCCTCGCGGTGGCTTCAGGAATGGCCGGCAATTATGCCGCGGCGAAAAAGGCTTCGAATGAATTAGTCGCGAACGTCACGCCCGCTCTCGATGCCATGCCTATGGCCGAATGGTTTCTGCCCGTTTCCACGTTCATCGAGTTGCGTTTCGCG
Source organism: Candidatus Acidiferrales bacterium (assembly GCA_050747245.1). Classification (GTDB taxonomy): domain Bacteria; phylum Acidobacteriota; class Terriglobia; order Acidiferrales; family UBA7541; genus JBOGNO01. The sequence continues at coordinate 89,666 of JBOGNO010000010.1, read as the reverse complement.
CGCTGGGACAAAATCCTGAGCGCGTCCGCGCCTCCGGCAAAACTGCAATTGATGACCGCGGTGTGGCACTACGCGCGGGGCGTGGCATTTGCCGCGAAGGGCGACGTGAAAAACGCCGAGGCCGAAGGCGCGGCGCTCGCGGGCGTCCGCAAAGCAATTCCCGCCGACACGCCCTACGGCTTCAACGGCGCGCAGACGATTTTTGAACTCGCTGCCCATGTTCTCGATGGGCGTATCGAAATGGCTCGCGGCAATCGCGCCGCGGCCATCGAGCATTTCCGCAAGGCGGTCGAAATTCAGGATTCGCTCGCCTATGACGAGCCCCCCGACTGGTATTACCCAGTGCGCGAAACGCTGGGCGCCGCGCTGCTGCTCAATGGCCAGCCCGCCGAGGCGGAAAGAGTCTTTCGCGCCGACCTGGAACGCAATCCGCGCAATGGCCGGTCGCTCTTCGGACTCGAGAAGAGCCTCGAGGCTCGGCGGAAGACCGCGGACGCCGCATGGGTCCGCCGCGAATTCGAATCGGCGTGGCAGGGCGCTGACACCACCCTTCGCCTGGAAGACTTCTAATCAGGATACGTAAAGCTATCATAAATATCTTTACAGGTAACTACCAATAGCTATATAAAGCGGCAGGTCGCAGCAGATCGCCTACTGATTGCTAGTCGGCTCGGGTGCGTTGGTCACGGGGAGCGTCGAGAGAGGAGACCTAGAGATGTCCCGCAGAACAAAATAGAAGTGGTTCCTCTTTGCAGTGATGGTTCTCTTGACGTGCACCTCCGCTGCGATGGGGCAGTACCTTTGCGACTGCAATATCAGTCAGACTGGACAGGGTGGGGGAGGCATCGTGGTTTGCCCGTCTCGCGTTAGTCCATACGACGTCTACAGTGTCAGCGCCTATAGCGATGCATGCAGCTTTTCCTGTACACCTGTGCACTACGATGGCACGTTTACGCCTTCAAATTGCACCATCACGATCGGTGGCCTCGCCGGGGCACCCCAATCGGTGACCTCTACGTCGAATGGAGCATTCGCCGCTTCAGATTGCAATCGCCACACCTTTGAGATAGCGACGACTGCCATCGACGATTACGGTGATGTCCATACCAATGTAGGCACTCAAAATTTCTTGGAGTGTGGCAAGACGCCGAACGGAGCTCCTTGCTACTAGCTCTCAAAGGAGACGCACCATGAGGAGTCAGCGATTCCATGGAAGGAGCATGCTTACGCTAACTGCCCTGATGTGCCTCACTGGTGCGCCCTTATCGACGAGGCTTGGGGGGATCCAGGTTGCAGGCGTCACGCCCGATAGTGGATTAACCACACCGGGAAGTGTTGTAGACATTCACGGAATCGGTTTTGCCCCCGACGCAATTGTCTATTTTGGCGGTGTTCAGGCGCGTGACACGAGATTCCTAGGTGACGGCGAGTTGGAGGTGGCAACACCGTATCTGCGGCCCGGCACCTATTCATTGCAGGTCAAGACTGTGGGCGTAACGGTCCGTTCAAGTGTGAAGTTTAAGGTTCTGCCCTCCCCGGTCGATGGAGAGATTGACCGTGCGGTGAACCTGGCGGTGCACGGGGACCTGCCTGGTGCCATAAGCATTCTGGACTCCATTGCTCGTGACAACCAGGACTATCAGGTCAGGGCCTTTGCGCATTATCAGGCCTCGCAGCTCTACTACGCACGCGGTGACTGGTGGCGCTGGAAGGGGGAAGCAGCGCTCATTTATGCGGACGCGCGCAAATCCGGGATGGCCGTTCAGACCTCCTGGCGATACCGCCTCGCTATGAGCGAGAGCGAATATCTCCTCGATTCCAACCCCAAGCCGGATTTTGACCTCAGGATGGCCGACTTGGATGTCGCCCAGGATGTGACTGACGATCCGGAGCCGCGGTTTTACCGAGCCTTGATAAATGCCCGGTACGGCAACCTGCATCGGGCCAAGATGGATAGCGATTTCATCTTGGGGATGGATCCGAATAATGCGTCCTATCAGGCCCTAGCGGCTTATGTTGGAGTTCTCTCTGGTGACAGCAGCCGACTTCAATCTATTCCTTATAGCGCGAGCATAAAGGATGCGCGCGCGCTTAGGCTCCTGGGAGAGGCGGCCTTTCTGGGCGGCGATGGTGAGGGAGGCCAGCGGTGGTGGTCGCAGGCAGTGGAAGCCGATCCCCTGGGTGCAAAGCTGTCCTGTCTGGCCGGCAAGAAGCACTTCGCGCGCGGCCACGAGCAGGTCGCGGCGGCGCTGCTCACAGGTTGTACCACCATGGCACCCAGCAGCAACGAGGCCAAGGATGCCAAGGATCTTCTAGCAAAGCTGCCCACGCCGTTGCTCCGACGGTGAGGGGTGTCAGAGCCAACGCTTTCCGCCCGGGAGTTTCGTACATGCTTCATAGGCCCTCGGCACCGGATTTCGCTAGTTCGAGGGGAGGCGGTTATGAGATGTCTTTCGTACGCGGTATTCGTTCTCGCCTTGGCATGCTTGTCGTTCGTCGGTCGCAGTGGCTCAGTGATTGCGCAAAGCTGCGGAGACTGTTGCCCACCCGGCAGCGATCCAACGTGTCCGCCGACCAACGGAGATCCCGCCCCAAATTGCAGCCCGATCATTCTAGACCTCAGTGGACAGGGATTCTTTCTCACGAGTGCGACGAACGGGGTACAGTTTGACATCACGGGGTCCGGCAGGCTGTTCCAAATCGCGTGGACAGCGCCTAGCGTAGAAAATGGCTTTCTGGTGTTTGACCGTGACAATGATGGCGTAATTGATAGCGGCAAAGAGCTTTTTGGAAATTTCACGCCACAGCCCCCCTCAAGACACCTAAACGGGTTCGCGGCCCTGGCCGTTTACGACCAGCCGGACCACGGCGGCAACGGCGACGGGGTTATCGACGCACAGGACAAGGTGTATTCGTTGCTGCGCATTTGGGTCGACTTGAACCACGATGGCATTGCCCAGCCGGACGAGCTCTTTACACTTTCGCAGGTGGGGGTTGACTCCATCAGCCTGAACCACCACCTCTCGAAACGAACCGACCAATACGGGAACTCATTCCGTTATGAGTCCACAGTGAATGCCCACGATCCAAATACCGGAAATAAGGTCGGACGGCTGGCCTACGATGTATTTCTGACCGCGGCGAATTAGCGGCTAACTTCGAACGTCAACTCGCAGGAATGATTGCCAAACAGCGGCGCGGGGCGGAGAATAATCCGTCTATGGCGCTCGAAGACACTGTCGTAGTGATCCTGGCGGCCGGAAAAGGCACGCGGCTGAAGTCCGACGTCGCGAAGGTGCTGCATCGCGCGGGGGGGCGTTCGCTCATCGAGCATGTGGTGCGCGCCTGTGTGCCACTGGGCGCGGCGAAGATCTTCGTCGTGGTAGGTCACCAGGCCGCGGAAGTAACCGCGGAAATCGAGCCGCACGGCGCGCATGCGGTTGTGCAGGAGCCGCAGAACGGCACGGGGCACGCCATGCTGGTGGCGCGCGAAGCCATCGGTGAACGCGCGAAAACCGCGCTCGTGCTTCCGGGCGATGCGCCACTCATACGCACGGAAACGCTGCGCGCTCTGGTGCGCGCGCATCGCGCCGGACGCGCCGCGGCCACGATTCTTACAGCCCTCATTGAGAATCCCACCGGCTATGGCCGCATCGTGCGGAAAAAAGACGGCAGCGTTGCAGCCATCGTGGAGGAAAAATCCGCGGACGCGAAACAGCGCGCCATTCGCGAAATCAATTCCAGCATTTATTGTTTCGCGCTGGAGAAGCTCTGGCCGTGCCTCGCGAAAGCCCGTCCCGACAACGCCCATCGAGAGATTTATCTCACGGACGCCATCGCGCTCCTCAATCAGCACAAGGAAAAAGTTCTCGCGCAGGTCGCCGAAAACGCCCACGAAGTGCTGGGCTGCAATACTCGCGCGGAACTTGCCGAGGTGGACCGCGCCTTCCGCCGCAGCAAAGCGGCCGAATTGATGGAGGCGGGCGTCACGATCCAGCTCCCGGAAACGGTGCTGATTGATCCGGCGGTGGAGGTGGGCCGCGACACGCTGATTGAGCCGTGCGTGCAGCTGCTGGGAGCGACGCGCATCGGCAGCGGCTGCGCCGTGCGCACGGGAAGCGTGCTCATCGATTCCTCGCTCGCCGACGGCGCGGAAGTAAGGCAGCACTGCCTGATTACTTCGAGCTGGCTCGGGCCGAATACCGCCGTGGGGCCCTTCGCGCACCTGCGCGATGGCGCGGGGCTTCGCGAAGGCGCGCGGGTGGGCAATTTCGTTGAGGTAAAAAAGAGCGTCCTTGGCGAAGGCGTCAAGGCCATGCACCTCACCTATCTGGGCGATGCCACGGTCGGACGCGGCACGAACATCGGCGCGGGAACCATCACCTGCAATTACGACGGTGTGCGCAAGAACCCCACCACCATCGGCGAGCGCGTCTTCGTTGGCAGCGGCACGGAACTGGTGGCCCCGGTGAATGTCGGCGACGGCGCGTATATCGCCGCCGGTTCCACGATTACGCAGGATGTTCCCGCCGATGCGCTGGGGATCGCCCGCGCGCGCCACGAAAACAAACCCGGCTGGGCGGCCGCGCGCCGCGCGCAAATCGCTGCCAACCCGCGTGCGGAGCAGAAACCTAAGCCCGCTGCGAAACGCGCCGCTACGCCTGCCGGAAACGGCTCGGCGCGCCCCGAATCCGCAGCGCCGCACCGCAAATCCTCCGCTAAGAAGAAACCCGCGCACACTCGCTCCTGAGGCTCGCGGAATGTAGCGTTCGCGGTGTGGTAAGATTTCCTCCGGAGAAACTGCAGAATGAAATTCGGAGTGGTAGTTTTCCCGGGTTCGAATTGCGATGACGACGCGCGCCACGCCATAGGTGAAGTTTTGCATCAACCGGTGGATTTCATCTGGCATCAGTCGCAAAACGTCGCAGGTTTCGATGCCATCGTGCTTCCCGGCGGATTTGCTTATGGCGATTACCTGCGCACGGGCGCGATCGCGCGATTTTCGCCGGTGATGAAGGCCGTGGAGAAATTCGCGCACCGCGGCGGGCTGGTCCTGGGAATTTGCAACGGTTTCCAGATCCTGCTCGAAGCGGGGCTGCTCCCGGGAGCGATGCTGCGCAATTGCGGGCTGCGTTTTCTCTGCCGCCAGGTGCACCTCTACGTGGAGACCACGAATTCGCCTTTTACTTGCGCGGCACGAAAGGGCCAGATTCTGAAAATTCCCATCGCACACATGGAAGGAAATTATTTCTGCGATGCCGCCACGCTCGCCGAACTCAAGCGCAACGACCAGATCGTGTTTCGCTACACTTCGCCCGATGGCCGCGCTAGCAATGCAGACGACCGCGAATCAAATCCCAATGGATCGCTCGACGGAATCGCGGGAATCACCAATCGCGAGCGCAACGTCATGGGCCTGATGCCGCATCCGGAGCGCGCCGTCGAAGCGCCGCTGGGCTCCGCCGACGGCCTGGTAATTTTCGCGTCCATGGTGGAAAGCCTCGTCACGCACACGGCGGCTTCCGCGTAAATCGTGAGTCACTCTCCGGGAGTTCCAATGAAAAACCGTTTGTCGCGGCTGCTTTTCGCGTCGCTTGTTCCTGTACTCGCAATTCTAGTCTTGCCCCGCAATTTTTCCGCTTCGCGCACGGATGTCTCTCTCGATTGGCCGGCAATCAATCAGGATGCCATCGAAAAGCTATCCGATTACATCCGCGTGGACACCTCCAACCCTCCGGGAAACGAAGTCGGCGCCGTGGAGTGGTACAAGAAAATATTCGATGCCGAGGGCATTCCGTACGAGACGGCCGAGTCCGCGCCCGGCCGCGGGAATATCGTCGCGCGGCTGAAAGGCAGCGGCACCGAGCCAGCCCTAATCCTGCTCAATCACATGGATGTGGTTCCCGTCACGCGCGAATTCTGGACCGTTGATCCCTTCGCGGGCGTGCAGAAGGACGGCTACATATGGGGACGCGGCTCGATTGACATGAAATCCCTCGGCATCGCCGAGCTTGAATCGTTTATCGAGTTGCACCGCCAAAAAGTTCCGCTGCGCCGTGACGTGATTTTTCTCGGGACCGCCGATGAAGAGGCGGGAGGAGACTTCGGCGCGGGATGGGTGGTGAAAAATCATCCGGAGTGGATTGAGGGCGCCGGATTTCTCTTGAACGAAGGCGCTTCCTCTCCGGCGGATCCGAGCGGGCACGTTTTTTACTACGGCGTTGGGCCCACCGAAAAAACACCGGCATGGCTCAAGCTGACGGCCACGGGGCGCTCCGGCCACGGCTCGATTCCCATCCCCGATTCGGCCGTGAACCGCCTGGTCGCCGCTCTCGAGCGGCTCCGTAATTATCGGCCACCGCTTGAGGTGACGCCCCCGGTCGAGGCGGCATTGCGTTCCCATGCGGCCTTCGAAGCCGAGCCCTGGCACAGCCGCTTCCTGAATCTTCGCGCCTACGTGAAAAAATCCAGCGCCTACGACGACCTCAAGCAGCGCCCGGGCGTGCTCGCCCTGCTGACGAACACCGTCGCCATCACCGGACTCGAGGGCTCGAAGAAGATCAACATCATCCCGCCCGACGCTTCCGCGCTCCTCGATTGCCGCATCCTTCCCGGCTGGACGATTGACCGCTGGGTCGCCGAAGTCCGCCGCGTCATCCACGACGATTCCATACACGTGGACGTGGTCTTGAATTTCGCTTCGACGGCCTCTTCCACCGATACGCCGCTCTACGCGGCCATCGAGCAGGCCGTCAAGCGCCTGCATCCCGATACCGGAATAGCCCAGGAAATCGAAACCGGATTCACGGATTCTCATTTCTTCCGCCAGCGCGGCATCGTCAGCTACGGCATCGGCGCATTTGCGCTCACAGATGCCGATACGGCGCGCGTACACGGAGATGACGAGCGCATTCCCGTGGATTCGTTTACCAACGGCGTGCGTCTGATGTGGGAAGTGGTGTACAACTTCTCGCGCGCGGAGTAATTGGCCAACCATGTTGGACACGGAAATCAAAATCACAGCGGAACTCGCGGCGGAGCACGGACTGGCACCCAAAGACTTCGCCCGCGTCCGTATCATTCTGGGCCGCGATCCCAGCCTCACGGAACTGGGCATTTTCAGCGTGATGTGGAGCGAGCACTGCTCCTACAAATCGAGCCGGACGCACCTGCGCCGGTTGCCCACGCACGCCCCGCAGGTGGTGCAGGGCCCGGGCGAAAACGCCGGAGTCGTGGACATCGGCGGAGGACTCTGCGCCGTTTTCAAAATCGAATCGCACAATCACCCAAGTTTCGTCGAGCCGTTTCAGGGCGCGGCCACCGGCGTGGGCGGAATCCTGCGCGACATTTTCACCATGGGAGCGCGTCCGATCGCCGTGCTCGATCCGTTGCGCTTCGGCCCGCTCGCGCCTACCGAGGGGGTTTCCGCCGAGGAGGCCGCGAAGAATCGCCGGCTGCTCGACGGCGTCATCAGCGGCATCGCGTTTTATGGAAATTGTTTTGGCGTGCCCACGGTCGGCGGGGAAGTGCAATTCGAGCCCTGCTACTCGCACAATCCACTCGTCAACGTGCTGGCGCTCGGACTGGCGCGCCGAGAGGAGCTTTTTTTCGCGCGCGCGCGCGGAGCGGGCAATCCCGTGATTTACGTGGGCGCGAAGACCGGCCGCGACGGCATCCACGGCGCCTCGCTGCTTGCTTCCGCCGAGTTCAGCGAAGAAGCGCAGCAAAAGCGCCCCAGCGTGCAGGTCGGCGATCCGTTCATGGAGAAACTCTTGCTCGAAGCGTGCCTCGAAGCCATGCGCACTGGCGCCATTGTCGCCATTCAGGACATGGGCGCCGCCGGGCTTACCAGCTCGAGTTGCGAGATGGCTTCGCGCGGCGGCGTGGGAATTGAAATTGAGCTCGCGCGCGTGCCGCAACGCGAAACGGGAATGACGCCCTACGAAATCATGCTCAGCGAATCGCAGGAACGCATGCTGCTGGTCGCCGAGCGCGGCCGCGAAGAAGAAGTCCTGCGCGTCTTCCGCAAATGGGGGCTTGATGGCGTGCAGATCGGTCGCGTCACTGCGGACGGCATGCTTCGCGTCCTCGATCGTGGCCACACCGCCGCAGAAATTCCCGCGCGAGCGATTGCCGATGAAGCGCCCATGTACGATCGCCCCGTTTCACCCGCGCCCGCGCGCGCGAACGAAAAACTCTTCGAGTTCGACGCGCGCCGCACGAACTTCACCGAAGATTTTAGGAAGCTGCTCGCTTCGCCGGCCATCGCATCAAAGCGCTGGATTACCACGCAATACGATTCCATGGTGCGCACGAACACGCGCGTGGGGCCCGGCGCGGGCGATTCCGCCGTAGTGCGCGTGAAGGGTACGCGCAAGGCCCTGGCGCTCGCGACCGACGGCAACGGCCGCTGGTGCTGGCTCGAGCCGCGCGCGGGAGCCATGTACGCCGTTGCCGAAGCCGCGCGCAACGTGGCATGTTCGGGCGCACGCCCTCTTGCCGCCACCAATTGCCTCAATTTCGGCAATCCCGAAAAGCCCGAGGTGATGTGGCAATTCAGTGCTTGTATCGACGGCATCGCGGAAGCCTGCCGCGCGCTCGCGATTCCCATCACCGGCGGCAACGTCAGCTTCTACAACGAAACGCTCGGCCGCGCGATTTATCCCACGCCCGTTCTGGGAGTTCTCGGCCTGCTCGAAGACGTGGACCACGCGCTCGGCATGTCGTTTCGCGCCGAAGGCGACATCATCGTGCTCCTCGACGCGGGGGCTCCCACCGCTTCACCTGATGCCCTGCGCCGCGAATTTTCCTCCTCGGAATATTCGAAGACTATCGCGGGCATTGTTGCCGGGGGTCCTCCCGCTCCCGATCTCGTCGCCGAAAAGCGCCTGATTGATTGCCTCGTCGAGCTCGCCTCGCAATCCGCGATTGCCTCCGCTCACGATGTAAGTGATGGCGGCCTCGCCGCCGCTCTTGCCGAATGCTGCTTTGAGACCAACGGCCTCTCGGCGATCGTGGACTTGCCCGCAAACGAGCCCGCCGAATCCGCTCTCTTTGGCGAACGCGGAGCACGCGCGCTCGTATCTGTTTCGCCCGCTTCGCTTGCTCCCCTCGAGGCGATTGCGCGACAATATCAAGTTAACGCGCAGACCATCGGGCGCGTTACGCGCGGAGAATTCCGCATCTCACAAAATGGCGAGCTTCGTATCGAGGGCGACATCGCTTCGCTCCGGGAAATCTGGGCTGGCGCCCTCGAGGTTGCGCTCCAGATCAAATGAGCACGATGGTTCGTGTCGGACACTGGTTGGTTCTCGCGGTCCTGGGAGTTTTTGCCGTGTGGATGTTGGTGATTTCTGTGCCATCGTTCCCGAACTTGTTCAGGTCACTACATCAAGTACGCGTGCCCTTAATTGAGGGGCGTGGTGAGGTTGGCTTTGATATTCCCGCCAAGTTCATCGCATGGATCCCGGCGCTGCTATGCGCATGGGGAATCTGGACGTGGCGGCGCTGGGGCCAGATACTGACAATTGTATTTTGTGTGCTTGGCATATTAGCTGAACTCGCTGGAATGATTTCGTTTGGCCACGCCTATCTTGGAATGTTACCGGTGTCGCTATCGATCGTTGCTGCCGCGATAATCGTTTGGCTCTTGCTGCCGTCGGTACGTGTGCAGTTTCATGACTGAGAATGGCGTGAATCAACCAACAAATCTGCTCGACGATCATTTCCACGATGAATGTGGCGTCTTCGGCATCTTCGCCCACGAAGAAGCCGCCAAGCTGACGTATCTCGGCCTCTATTCGCTGCAGCACCGAGGACAGGAATCCGCAGGGATTGTTTCTTCGGATGGCTTAGAGCTCCACGCCGAAAAAGGCATGGGCCAGGTGCAGGAAATTTTCACTCCCAGCGTAATCTCGCGTCTTCCCGGCGCGATGGCCATGGGCCACACGCGATATTCCACCGCCGGCGATACCACGCTCACGAATGCCCAGCCCGTGGTGATTGATTGCAACAAGGGCAAGCTAGCAATCGCGCACAACGGCAACCTCACCAACGCCCTCGAGTGGCGCCGCAAGCTCGATCGCCGCGGGTCCATCTTTCAAACCTCCAGCGACACGGAGGTCATCGTCCATCTCGTCGCGCGTAGCGGCGCGCGCAGTCTGGCAACCGCGCTCAGCGAGGCGCTCAACCAGGTGGAAGGCGCCTATTCACTGCTCGTCCTCACGCGCGAAGAACTCTACGCCGTGCGCGACCCGCGCGGCTTTCGCCCTCTGAATCTCGGCGTCCTCGGCGACGCCTGGGTCGTTGCTTCGGAAACTTGCGCGTTCGATCTCATCGGCGCCGCCTACGTCCGCGAAGTGGAGCCGGGCGAAATGGTGCGTATCTCCAAAGCCGGGCTCGAATCCATTCGCTTCGCTCCGGAAAAAGAACATCAGTACTGCATTTTCGAGCATGTTTATTTCGCCCGCCCCGACAGCGTGATTTTCGGAAAATCCGTCAACGAAAGCCGCGAGCGCCTGGGCCGCCTGCTCGCGCGCGAACATCCCGCCCCTGCGGATGTGGTCATTCCCGTTCCCGATTCCGGAGTTCCCGCGGCTATTGGTTACGCCGCCGAGTCGGGCATTCCCTTTCGCATGGGTTTGATCCGCAATCATTACATCGGCCGCACATTCATCCAGCCCGCGCAGTCCATTCGCGATTTCGGCGTGAAGATGAAACTCAACCCGGTGCGCGAAGCCTTTGAAGGCAAGCGCGTCGTTCTTGTGGACGATTCCATCGTGCGCGGCACCACCAGCCGCAAAATCGTGCGCATGGTCCGCGACGCAGGCGCCACCGAAGTCCATGTGCGCATCAGCTCGCCGCCCACCATTTCCCCCTGCTATTACGGCATTGATACTCCCACGCGCGAGGAATTGATCGCCGCGCGCATGTCTCTCCCGGAAATCTGCCGATTTCTCGGCGCCGATTCCCTGGGCTATCTCTCGCTCGAAAACATGCGCGCCGCCGTCGCCGCCAGGGCCGACGACGAAAAGAATTTCTGCAATGCTTGCTTTACGGCCGTTTATCCCACCAAGTTGATACAATTGGAAGTGGAGACGCATCGTGATTGCTGAGGAAGAAAAGAAGCTGACCACGGGCCAGCGCATTCGGCGCGAAGCCGTTTCCTGGCTGTGGGTAATCCTCGCCTTCCTCTTCATCGAAGGCACGCTCGTCCAGGCCCGCGTAATTCCCAGCGGCTCGATGGAAAAAACCGTCCTCATCGGCGACCATCTGATCGTCAGCCGCATCGGCTTCGATGCCGGTGTGCCCTTCACCGATTGGCATGTTCCCCTCTGGCGCAATCCTCAGCGCCAGCAGGTGATCGTCTTCAAAGCGCCGCTGCCCGGCGAGCCCGACTACATCAAGCGCGACATCGGCCTTCCCGGCGACACGATTGAGGTCCGCAAGGGCGTCGTCTTCGTCAATGGCAAGCCCCTTTCGGAGCCCTATCGCAAGGATCCGCCCAATCCCGGGGATAATTTCGGCCCGGTCACCGTTCCACCCAACGAATATTTCATGATGGGTGATAATCGCGACGATTCCTACGACAGCCGCTATTGGGGCTTCGTGCCGCGCGCCAATATTGTGGGCACGCCCCTGATGATTTACATGTCCATTGACGCGCCGGAGGAAGTCTGGGAGCCCGGGCATCTCGGCGAGCGCTTTGCCACATACTTGAACGCCATCGCGCACCCCAGCGAAGTGCGCTGGAAGCGCCTGTTCCGGACTTTTTAGCCCTGCGCCTCGACGCATAATACGCGCAGAACGAATCCCCTTCCCGAAACGGGTTCCGATGAAATACGCAGACGCAGGTGTCAGCATCGAAGCCGCCGATGAAGCCAAGCGCCGCATCCGCGCGCTCGCCGGCCACACTTTCACGCGCGGAGTCCTCGCACCCATCGGCGGCTTCGGCTCGCTCTTCGAACTCGATCGCAAGCGCTGGCGCCAGCCCGTCCTCGTCGCGAGCGCCGATGGCGTCGGCACAAAGCTAAAAATCGCTTTCGCCGCCGGCATTCACTCCACGGTCGGGGCCGACATCCTCAACCACTGCGTCAACGACATTCTCACACAGGGCGCCGCGCCGCTTTTTTTCCTCGATTACCTGGCCATGGGAAAGATTGACCCCCGCGTCGTCGAGCAGATTATCGAAGGCATGAGCCGCGCTGCCAAACAAGCCGGCTGTGCCCTGATCGGCGGAGAAACCGCGGAGATGCCCGGCTTTTATTCTCCGGGCGAATACGATCTTGCCGGCTTTATCGTCGGCGTCGTCGAGCGCTCCAAGAGAATCGCTCCCTCGCTCGTGCGCCCGGGCGATTTTCTCGTCGGCCTGGCTTCGAGCGGCCTGCACACCAACGGCTATTCGCTCGCGCGCAAGCTCGTTTTCGAAATCGCCGGCCTCAAGCCCAATTCTTATGTCGCCGAAATTCACAACAAGATTGCCGCGGAGCTCCTGAAACCCCACCGCTGCTACTGGCCCCTGCTCAAGAATATCGTCGCCCACGGATGGCTTTCCGGCATGGCCCACATCACCGGCGGCGGCATCACCGGAAATTTGCCGCGCGTTCTCCCGCGCAGCTCCCGCGCAAGAATCAATCTAGGCTCGTGGCCCGTGCTGCCCGTCTTTCGTTATCTCGCCGCCCTCGGCAAAATTTCCCAGGAAGAATTGTTGCGCACCTTCAACCTCGGCCTTGGTATGATTCTCGTCGTCCCCGCAAAAAATATCCGCGCCGTTGAAACCGAATTGAAGCGTCGCCGCGAAAAATATTACGTCGTCGGCCACGTGGAAGCCGCTCCCCACGGCCAGCCTGTCGTCTCCTATTCCGGCCAGCTTTCCGTCTGACGATTGGGCGATAGGCTCGCTTGAATCCGCGTGACGCGCGTCACGCGGCCGGGTGAGCGGCGTCACCGCTCCGCACATCCGCCATTGCTATCTTTGTGTCGCAGCAAAGAGCGAAGCTCAGGAAAGGAGCGGACCCATGGACAATTCCTACTCATACACTGTCACAGCCGACTGGACAGGCCCCCGCAAGGGTGTCGCCTCGGTGAAGGGAATCACTCCGGAGATTACTTTTTCGTCGCCGCCGGAATTCAAGGGCGAAAGCGGCCGCTGGACGCCCGAACATTTCCTCGTCGCTGCAGTGGCTTCGTGTTTCGTGGTCACCTTCCATGCCATCGCGGAAATGTCGAAACTTGATTTCCTGAGCCTGCAACTTGCTGTCGAAGGCAAGCTCGGAAAGCCTGAAGGAAAACTTCGCTTCACGGAAATCGTCCTAAGCCCCGTGCTCACGATTTACACCGAGCACGATCGCGAGCGCGCCGCGCGCCTGCTCGAAAAAGCCGAACAGGGCTGCCTCATCGCTCGTTCGCTGGCCTGCCCCGTGAGCATGCAGCCGCAGACGAAAATTGCGGAAGAAGTCCTCGCGCCCTGACGCTCGATCTGTAGAATTTCTCGCCCTCCCGGCGCGGAGTGTTGGGGCTCCTCGCCGCGTTTGCGACCGGCACGCTCCCCGCGGCATCGGATGCAAGGTGTACACTTCCACCGGAATGACTCCGCAGCTCGGAGAAACCGCGCCCGATTTCGCGCTCGAAACTTCCACGGGCGAACTCTGGTCGCTGGCCCGCAATTGCGCGCGCGCCCCGCAGATTCTGATCTTTTACCGCGGCCACTGGTGACCCTTCTGCCTCCGCCAGTTGGCGGAATATCAGAACGCGTATGAATCCATTCGCCTCGCGGGAGCCGAATGTGCCGCCATCTCCGTGGATTCTCCCGCGCGCTCCGAAGCCGTGCGCCGCGAATTGTCTCTCCCCTTCCCGCTTCTCTGCGATTCCCGCCGCGGACTTCTTCGCACTTGGAACCTCCTCAATGAAGCAGAAAAAGGCGGCATCGCCTTTCCCGCTGTCTTCGTGATCGATCGCGACCGTCGCGTCCGCTTCGCCGCGAAGGAAACCACCGCCTCGCGCGTTCCTCCGCAGGCCCTCGCGGATTTCGTTCTTTCGAGTCTCACACCGTCACATTCTGAAGCCGCCCGGCCCGTGCTCATATTTCCGCGGTTGCGCCATTTCCTTCTTGCCACCCGAAACATCATTCACCGCGGCCTGCGCACGCCCGAACCCTGATTCGAGGCGATGCACTTTCGCGAAACGAATTCAATATTGGATATTCTCAATCCGCGAAGGAGAAGCCCTCATGCCTGAAGCCATGCACATCTCGAGCTCTATCCTGAAAACCATCGGCAATACGCCGGCCGTAAAGCTGCGCAAGCTGGTGCCGCCGCGCAGCGCCGACGTAGTGGTAAAGCTCGAATACTTCAATCCCACTGGCTCTTATAAGGATCGCATGGCCCTCGCGATGATTGAAGGCGCGGAGTCCCGCGGCGCCCTGAAGCCGGGCATGCGCGTGGTCGAATACACCGGAGGGAGCACTGGTTCCTCGCTCGCCATGGTCTGCGCCGTCAAGGGATATCCCTTCATCGCCATCTCCTCGGACTGCTTCGCGAAAGAAAAACTGCAAACCATGCGTGCCTTCGGCGCGGATCTGCGCGTTCTCCCAAGTGAAGGGAAGAAAATCACGCCCGACCTTTTTCTCCGCTTGAAAGCGGAAGCGGAAACGCTTGCGCGCGAGCCGGGCACGTTCTATACCGACCAGTTCAACAACGCCGACGTGTTTGTGGGCTACGGTGGCATCGCCCGGGAACTTCTCGAGCAGCTTCAGGGAAAATTAACTGTCTACTGCGGCGCGGTCGGCACCGCGGGCATGTTGGTGGGAGTCTCCCGCGCGCTCAAAGCTGCGGGCAGCGCCGCCCGCGTCGTTGCCCTTGAGCCCGCGTCTTCTCCCGTTCTCAGCACGGGAAAATCCGGCGCCCATCGCGTCGAAGGAATCGGAATTGGCAGGATTCCGCCGCACCTCCACCGGGAAGATTACGACGAAGCGCGCGCCATCGAAGAATCCTCCGCTCGTGAAATGGCCCGCCGCCTCGCCCGCGAGGAAGGAATTTTTGCCGGCACTTCGTCCGGGCTCAACGTTTTTGGCGCCCTCCAACTCGCGAAGGAGCTCGGCCCGGGCAACACCGTGGCCACCGTCGCCGTGGATACAGGCCTGAAGTACCTGGATGGCGACCTCTTCGTCACCTGACAGCCGCTCGGACAACGCCTCGGCGCCGTAGCGCCTTCGATCGCAGGCCCTAGGATGTGCGCTTCTTTCAGGCTTTGGCGGCGCCCTGCGAACCTTCGCGAGCCAGCCCTGAAGCCAACAGCCCCGAAAGCCGATCGTAAGATTGCGCCATACCTTCTCCCATTGGAGTCTTGAGGACGGCGTCGCGGGCGGCGCGGCTGGAATAGAGCACCGTCATCATGATCGTGGTCTTGCCGGCATGCTCAGTGAAAACGGTTGTCACTAGAGTCTCTCCGCCGGTCCAGTCCTCGTCAAAGAATTCAGTCCATACCAGACGATCGGGCGGTGTCACCTCGCGATAGCGCCCGCCCAGCCCCATGTCTTTTCCATCGCGGTGGTGCCACACGAGCCGCAGCGCGCCGCCTACCTTCAGATCGATCTCGCAAGTCATGAGCGGCCAATCCTCCGGCCCGTAGAGCCAGCGCTTCATGAGCTCCGGCTTGGTCCACGCATCGAAGAGCAATTCTCGCCTCGCGTCAAACGTGCGCGTCATGACGATTTCGCGCTCGCCGCTGGCTGTGAGGCTCAATTTTCCTGTGTCTTTCATCGGCATTCTCCTTTAGCGTTTCGTGCGCATGCGTTTTTTCTTCTGCGTCTTCAGCTCATCCAGCAGAGCATCAAGGCGCTCGAAGTTTCTTTCCCAGAGCTCTCGGTAGCGCTCAAGCCATCCGTTCGCTTCCCCGAGGCGCTGGGCTTCGAGCCGCCGCGGCCTCCGCTGTCTGTCCCGGCCGTGCGAAATCAGGCCCGCGCGCTCGAGCACTTTGAGGTGCTTGGAGATTGCGGGCTGGCTCATAGCAAACGGCCTGGCCAGCTCCGTGACCGACGCTTGGCCCGAAGCCAGCCGCGCGAGGATCGCCCGCCGCGTCGGGTCGGAAAGTGCTGCAAATGTGGCATTGAGGCGCTGTCCAGATGTCATTGCATAACCTTGTAGTTCCACAACTACTCGGTTATATACTACGCGCGCCCCCGCTGTCAAGCCCTAATTCAATAGCCGACCGAATGGTTTGAGCTGACAAATGATCCGCGGGGGCAGCTCATGAACAAGCTGACTATTGCAGAGCCGCTAGGGAGTAGAGTTCAGATAGTCACAATCGCCAGGCGGGGAAACGCCGCTCGATACAAGTAGTCATCCAGCGTCAGACACCGGATTGCGTATTCTTGTACGCGCCGTAACGCGGGCAGGCTTGTTGTTCATCGCCTGTGGCTCGAACTAACCGGAGGGAACTTGATTTCTTTCCAGCCTTCGGCGGGACTCCACTCGCGGACGGTTCGTGGTTGCGTCCGTTCCGGGCACTCCTCGACAGAGTGTTTGATTTTTCCCTCGGCGGACAGTCGCCGATGGTCTTCCCAATAAAAATCGCTCACTGATACTGATTGCGGGACAAGGTCTGTCGAAAAATCATAAATTTCCCAGTCTGCCCCAATCCCGTTATCGGGAACCGCTTCGTTCACCACAACGTGGACTCCCATTATATCCACCTGGATCACCCTTGTCTGATTGTAGGGAGGACCAGCGACCTTATTCACTTCCGACCGGGGAAAAAGAAAGTAGCGATACGGCTGTCCCTTGGGACAATCATCGCACCGAAATGGACCCGGCGACTGAGGAGAGGTTCCTGAGGGCTGATCTGCTCTCAACACTGCAAGCATTGCGGAGTTATATTCGTTGTTGATTCCACCCGCGAGAATAAAAGACCCTGAAGAATTGTGAAGTGAATTGAGAGCGTGAAGATGGCCCGAATTGACGAACTCCGCGATTTCCTTGCCTTCGGCGCTGAATTGAATCAAGAGCGAAGGCCACCACGGAAAACCGACTGCAGTGCACCAGACCGACTGATTGGTTCTATCCGAGTCGGCCATTATGGTTCCGAACAGCCAGCGGGATCCAAACTCCGTCCCTCCCATGCGGAGCTTCTCGTCAAATTTGTGGGTCCAGAGAAGTTTGCCTCTTGAGGAAAAGCAGTAGAGAGCGTCGGTCGAAAGGTCTCCCTGATTCGTCATACAGAGAGGAGCGGCAACCAACACCTCCTTCTCGCCATCATTGTAAAGGTCGGCGATCTGAACCCGATTTTGTGCGTCCTGAGGAGTTACCGCCCACAAAGGGTGGACGAAATCATAGCTCCAGAGCAGATTCCTTCCCGCACTCCATGCCGCCATCCCACTGCCGGTGAAAGTCACGGAAGCTGGCTTCTCTTCCGAGCGGGCCCGCCACGCCCACAGCCCCACTCCACAAGCAAGCAACAAGAGCAAGACCACAGCGGCGAGATGAATGTGCATGCTGGGGCGCGTGCTATTGGCGGAAGCCGTGCCAGGATGGCTCGCATCCCGGCCTTCCAGCCACGCGTCAATCTCTTCAGTGTAAGCGAAGATCGAGTGTCCTCTTGTTCCCGGCACGCGGTGAACTGGCAGACCAAGCTCTCTCTCCCAACGCTGAGCAGTCCTCACATCTCGGCCGAGATGAGCAGCTATCTCCTTCCACGATGTCAGTTTACTAGCGTGGTTTTGGGCCATTTCAGTGGCTCTTCAAAATGCGGACGAGCATGCTATGCCATCAAATGTCGCTGGATTTACGCGTTTTTCGCTTGCGGCAAGAGGCTACAGGGGGTACGTAAGCCGCGTCAAGAGACAACTGGCAGCAACTCCTGAGACGCGACCGGGCTAATGTGGTCGGTTGACAGAATTCCGTGAGGGGGAAGTGTGAACGCTTCGAATCCATCGCTAGGTCATCAGGTAGCGGAGAGGCTTGTAAGAACCTCGATTGCCATCATGGGTCTGCTGATTCTTCGTGGGATTCTATCACTTCTCCCCATGCTGCGAACCAATCCTGTGTACGTAGCGTCCGTGTTGGGGGCTGCATTCGACCCACAATCTCTCGCGAATCCGGATCAACTTCACCTGAGTCTCACACAGGCTCAAATTCAGGCGCTGGAAGAAGAGTTTCAAAAACTGCAAAGGCAAAACTCATTTCCTGCCAGCGACTCCGTGGCAGAAGCTTTGCGGCTCCAGAACGATTACCTGATTGCAGCGCATCTGGCTATTTTTCCGATAACTATCGCCAAGGCAGTGATTGATACCCTGATCTTTGCTCTCCTGATTCTCTTTGGTTTCAGCCTCGCGTCGCTATTTCGCTCTCACTATGCGCGACTTCCCGACCTCGGACAGATGATGAACCTATGCATCGTGACCGTGGTCGTCGGAATTTCCTACTACTCGTACCAGGGATTGGCATACCCGTTTCTGTATCCGGACGACCTGGAAATCTACGGGTGGACATTTTTGGGACTTGTTTTGGCACCCCTCGTTGGACTAGCTGTAGTTGTGGCGCGCAATATGGATTCCATCACCGCGATGATCATGCATTCCGGCACGGCGGTCACGCCCGTCCCGGCAACGGATTCGGTTCGCTGCAGTGTTTGTGGGCATACGGTGGAATTGGGCACGAGATTTTGTCCACAGTGTGGGTCTGCGATGAGCGCTCCGGCAGCCCTAGCATCCCCGGGCCACAAGGCCTGTTCTTCTTGCGGCACTGACAACCCTGGTACAGCGAAATTCTGCAAGGGTTGTGGCGGCGCACTCGCAGCTTAATTGGGAGGACTAAGTGCGCGTAACCAACGTGACGGAGGCAAGATCTTCACATGTTTCTTGGAGATTCTGGATTTGCATCCGCTTGGTTTCGAGGTAAGACGACATGTTTTGCATGGAATGCGGAACGCCCCTACCAACCGAAAAGCATATTTGCGCGAACTGTGGAACGAAAACAAATGACGACGCCCCATCGAGGGCAGTTCATTCCATTCTGTTCTGGAGTTTGATCGCCGTCCTCTTACTTTTCACTTTAGTTGTCATGGTTATTTATCACTTAGGTAAAATTTCATCGAATGCGGGAATCCCTGCCACTCGGAATATCTCGGTGCCCGGCAATCAAGCGTGGACCCCAACAGGAATTTTCGTAAGTATTGGCGATGAAGTCGAAATCGCTGCGTCGGGCACTGTGTCTATGGGAGCAGGATGGCCACCAATGCCGCCCGAAGGAAGGCCTCCTAATTGCGGTGTGATGGGCGGATTTCCGGCGGGGCAACTTCCCTGCTGGTCATTGATCGGCCGTATCGGGGAGCAAGGGACCACCTTCTATGTCGGGAACGGAATCAAGATTCGGGCGCCACATACAGGGCAGCTTTTCTTGGGTGTAAATGATGACAGATTGGACGACAACTCCGGAAGCTGGATAGCCTCGGCGACGGTGAGGTCAAACCTAAATCCAGAGACTCCTCCTGAATCTAGGCAACCCATCATCGTAGCGGCAAGTATTCAGGGCGGAACAGCAATTTCACTGCCTCCCGGAAAATTTTATCTGTATGGCATGGCGACCGGAGGGGCTGCTCCCAGCAGCTCCTTTGCGGTCGGGCAAGCCTCACAGGCCGTGAATGCGTCGGGCCAATTGGCCGCTGCGCTCGCTTACCAGACGAACAACCAAAACAGCTTCACAACCGATACTGCGTACCATGCCATTGGTGGTGTTTCGATTGCTGGCTCATGGGATAGTTTTTACGCATTCTATGGCTCCAATTCAGAAGCCGGTGCCTCGAGTGCGTCTGTGAATTTCACCGTTCCGTCGCCATCGCTGGTTGTCGTGATCGGACTTGCTGCTAGTCAGCAGGATATTCGTCTTGAGGGCATTCCGGGTTTGCAAGTCGACGCTCCAAGCTCCGGGTCGTCTCCGACCGGATACATGATAATTGGTCACGTGTACTTAGGCCCCGGTGTGTACACTGCGATCGAGCACAGCACGGCGCTCGCAGCTGGACAGGCTCCCGAGCACATGGCTGATCTTATCGGCGCATTCGTATTTGTCGCAGTGGACTGAGGCCGCTCTTGGTTTGAACATTTCAGACTCACGGCCCCCACCGAGAATTCTTCACGAGCCTTCTCTGTCCGCCCGAAGCGCCTGTCCACGCCTTGCACTTTGAAATCACGAATACCACACTCCTCAGTTATGAATTCCGACCCGCCGCTGAAAACAAGGAGTTTACACGCGTAGATTTTCAAGTTTTGCCCGCAACACTCCACGAACTGCGCTCCTCCTAACTTGCTGAAAACAAAGGCGCGAGCCTATTTCTAATCGAGACAAAACGGCGAGTTAATTTCGCGCTTTTTTCTCACCCGGAAAAGAGCCCCGTTCGCTGCCCTCTAACACAATGTTCGCCGAACACGCGCGTCGCGTTTTGCCGCGCGGCGGACTTGTGCTAACTTGCGAAGCGCATGAAAAAACGTATTGCAGTTTTGCTTTCAGGTCGCGGCTCGAATTTCGAAGCCCTTGCGGATAGTGTTGCCACCGGACGAATCCCCAACGCCGAAATTGCGCTCGTCGTCAGCAATGTCGAAAGCGCCGCCGGAATTGAAAAAGCGCGCGCGCGCGGAATTCCCGCCGTTGTAATTCCGTCCAAGGGTTTGCAGCGCGAGGAATATGACCGCAAGGTCGTCGCCGCGCTTCAGGAAAAAAATGCGGATCTGGTGTGTCTCGCTGGATTTATGCGCCTGCTTTCCCCCTATTTCGTCCAGTCGTTTCGCGGCCGCATTCTGAATATTCATCCTTCGTTGCTGCCCGCGTTTCCGGGACTCGAAGCGCCGCGGCAAGCGCTCGAGCACGGCGCAAAATTCACGGGCTGCACGGTACATTTCGTGGATGAAAATCTCGACGCCGGGCCCATCGTCGCGCAGGCCGTGGTGGAAATTCTGGATGGTGATACCGCCGAAACTCTCGCTTCGCGAATCTTGCAGCAAGAGCATCGCCTTTACACCGAAGCGGTGCGCATGGTTCTCGAAGGCCGCTGCCACATTTCCGGCCGCCGCGTGCTCTCCGCGAAAGCGCAATCATGAACGCGCCTGCACCCAAACATTCCGTCGCCGAGCAATTCTCGCTGTTGCGCAAAGGCGCAGCCGAAATCATTCCGGAAAACGAATTTCGCGCGAAGCTCGAGCAGTCCGCAAAAACCGCCAAGCCGCTCCGTGTGTATCTGGGCGTGGACCCCACGGCGCCCGACATTCACCTCGGCCATACCGTGGTGCTGCGCAAGCTAAAACACTTTCAGGATCTCGGTCACACCGCCGTTTTTTTGATCGGCGATTTTTCGGCGATGATTGGCGATCCCACGGGGCAATCCGAAACGCGCCCGCCGCTCCCGCGCGAGCAGGTGCAACAAAATTCGGATACCTATCTCCAGCAGGTCTTCAAAATTCTCGACAAGAAAAAAACCGAGGTGCGCTACAACAGCGAGTGGCTCGGGAAAATGACCGCGGAAGAAATCGTCCGCCTGTGTTCCCACTATCGGCTGGCGCGCATGCTCGAACGCGAGGATTTTCGCTCGCGCCTCGAGAAAAATCTGCCGATTTCCGTGCACGAACTGCTCTATCCGCTGCTCACGGCTTACGATGCGATATCGCTCGAATCCGACGTCGAGCTCGGCGCCACCGAACAAAAATTCAACATGCTGGTGCACCGCGAAATCCAGCGCGAATACGGCCGTCCGGCGCAGGCGATCGTCACGATGCCGATTCTTGTCGGCCTCGACGGCGAACGGAAAATGTCGAAAAGCCTGGGAAACTACGTGGGCATCAACGAGCCTCCGGATCAAATGTTCGGCAAGCTAATGTCCGTGTCCGACGAGCTGATGTGGTCTTACTACGAACTTCTGACGGATTTCGCGCCGCCTGTGATTGTGCGCCTGCGCGAAGAGGTGCGCACCGGCGCATTGCATCCCATGGACGCGAAGATGCAGCTTGCCCACACGATCATCGCCGGTTTCCATGGCGAAGACGCGGCGCGCAAGGCCGCCGAAGAATTCCAGCGCGTCTTCCGCGACCGCCGGCCGCCCGAAGAAGCGCCGCAGCACAGCGTGAAGATTTCGTCCCAGCCGCTGCGGCTTTCTGCGCTGCTCGTCGAACTCGGAGTGGCGCCCTCGCGCAGCGAAGCCGAGCGGCTGATCAAGCACGGCGGAGTCGAGATCAACGGAGAGCGCGTCACCGAAGTTCGCAAGGAGATGGATCTCTCGAAGCGCGTGGATTTTCTTCTTCGCGCAGGAAAGAAAAAATTCCTTCGGGTCGTTGTCGAATGATTCGCTTCATCTTCCAGAAGCTTCCGCGAGATTTGCGAGCCGCTTGAGCCAGTGGCGATCGCGCCGGGCGACGCCGTGGCGCATCACGAGCCAGTCCCAGAATTTTCCTAGGCGCCCTGAGAGTTCATAATGGTCTCGCATTTTCACTTGCGTGCCGCCATCACTTGGTGAGATTTCCCAGCGCTGCATCCCGCGAACGCCGTAGGCATCCTGGAATCGCCATTCGAGCAAGCGGCCAAATTCAAAATTCGTGATTACGGCCGTGAGCGAGACTTCGCGGTTGCGGAGCTTGCCGGTGATGCGAACTTTCTGGCCGACGCAAAATTCCGCCGCTCCGCCCTGCACTTCGAAGCAGGCTTGCATCTCCGCGCCATACCAGTAGGGCATGCGCTGCGGAACAAAAAATGCAGAAACGAGATTCGGTGGAGCGGAGATGAAAATTTCAAAAGAGAACTCCGCCATCGCGGCTCAGGGAATTTCGACGAGCACGAGCGAAACGTCATCGGAAGCGGGACCGTCGCGCCATTGTGCCACACGATCGAGCACGGCCAGTTTCATTTCCGGAAGCGGCAAGGGGGCGGACTCTTCGAAAATTTTCTGCAGGCCTTCCACCTCAAGCATCTCCTGATTCTGGTTGAAGACTTCCGTAAGGCCGTCGGTATAGAGAGCGATTCGGTCGCCAGATTCGAGCGGCACTTCTTCGGCAACGTCGCCGCCCACGGCATCCTCGATCAGCCCCAGAACGGAACTGCGGGATTCGAGTTGGCGGGTGGGCGCGCCACTACGAAGAATCATGGCCGGCGGATGACCTGCCCCGGCAAACACCAAACGCTTTCCGCGGTCCTCGAGGCGGGCCGCCGCGAGCGTGAAGTACAGGCTGGAGCCGCCCAGACTCTGCAGCACAAAACGATTGAGCTCGCGCAACATCGTGGAAAGCGGATCGCGGCGGCGCAAATGAGAGACCAACTCCGAATGAACGCGGTTCGCCACCAGCGCCGACGTTATTCCGTGCCCCGAGACGTCGCAGACGACAAGATTGAGCTGATCATCGCCATTGGGAGTCACGAGGCCGAAGTCACCGCCTATCGTTCGCGCCGGATTGTAATGGGCCTCCACCGCAACGCCTCCCCACATGAGTGACTGCGGGGCAAGACTCTGCTGCACGCGCGCAGCAAGAAGCAATTCCTGCTCCATTTCCTCATGCCGCTTTGCGAGCATTTCGTTTGCGGAGCGCAGTGCGGATTCGGCCTGTTTCTGTTCCGTGATGTCCGTACAGGTGACGATGCTGAATTCCCGCCCATCGGGATCTTCGAGCACGCGCGTTCCGACGACGACGGGAACGCCGGTGGAATTTTTCCTGGGGAGATGAAATTCGAAGCGATGCTCGCCTTTGCTCCGGCTCTTGGCAATCTCTTGTTTGAGAATTTGCGCATCCTCCCCAGGATACAAACTCGTGGGATGGCGGCCTAGAAGTTGCTTCTCTTCGACTCCGAGCATTTGCAGGAAACAACTGTTTGCAAAGATGATCTGCTCGCAGTCATCTGAAATGATCACGCCTTCGTTCAGCGTCTGGAGGATGCCCTCCATCTGCGCCAGCCATTCGGGCCGCTCAATTTCCGTCATGGTTTAGGTTCTCCCCTCATCCGGAGAGCTATCTTACTCAAACGGAGAAGAAAAAGAAAAAATCGAGGGAAGACAAAAACGAGAGAGACATCGGACGCGTGTTTGGTGTAAAAAGGCTGTGTAGCATAGGGCAGTTCGAGTCCCCCGGCGCCCCAGATCCAAAAAAAGATGGCCTTAAGAGCAACCCGCCTGCCGCCCGGCCCGCGCGGATTACCCTTTGTCGGGGTCGGCCTAGAGCTGCGCCGCGACCCACTGAAATTCTTCACCGGGCTTCGCACGGGCTACGGAGATGTTATCCACGTCCGGCTACCCTTCGGGCAGAGCCGCGTGCTGGTCAACCATCCCGAACTGATCGAGCAAATTCTGGTGGTGGATCATCAAAAATACGAGAAGAGCCCGACACTGCTCAAGGTCACAGCGCGCATCCTGGGCAAGGGCTTGTTAACGAGCGAAGGCGAGTTCTGGCGCCGCCAGCGCAGGATTTCCCAGCCGCTCTTTCAGCGCACGCACATCGCGAAGTATGCCGAGACCATGGTGGCACGCACGCAAGAACAAATCGCGACCTGGCATGACGGAGATTCGCTGGACATCTCCGACGAAATGATGCGCCTGACGATGGGCATCGCAGTTAAGACGCTTTTCGGTTCCGAGGCGCCGGCTGAAGCACGGCGCGTCGGCCAGGAGCTGGCCACGGTGATGCGCTATGAATTACGCCGGATGCGCTCGGCGTTTAAGATTCCCGCAAGCTGGCCGACCCCGCTCAATCGGCGGGTCAAGGAGGCCTATGCTTATCTCGACTCCGTGGTTTACGGGATGATCAACGAACGCCGGGCGACGGGCACACGCGGGGACGACTTGCTCTCGCGCCTGATTATAGCGACGGATGAAGACGGCAGCACGATGACTCCCAAGCAGCTTCGCGACGAAGTGATGACGCACTTTCTCGCGGGACACGAGACCACCGCACTGGCCATGACCTGGACATGGTTCCTGCTGGCGGAAAACCCCCGGACAGAAATTATTCTGCATGAAGAACTCGCGCAGGTGCTGCAGGGGAGGCCGCCCCGCGTCGAAGATCTCACCAAACTGCCTTATCTGGAAGCAGTGCTTCGCGAATCCATGCGGCTCTATCCGCCGGCGTGGATCATGAGCCGCTCATCCATCGAACGGGTGAAAGTGGGAGCTTTCGAGTTTTCACCAGGGACAACGGTACTGATGTCACCCTGGGTGATGCATCGCGATCCACGATTCTTCGAAGATCCCCAGGTATTCCGTCCGGAACGATGGCTGGAAGGCCGAGCCGATAAGCTCCCGGCCTATGCTTATTTTCCATTTGGCGGCGGACCGCGGCGGTGCATCGGGCAGGAATTCGCGCTGATGGAAGCAGGACTTCTGCTGGCCGTCATTGCACCGCGGTTCCGGTTTCGGCTGGCAAAAGATCATCAGGTAATACCCGAGCCGCTGGTGACGCTTCGCCCCAAGAATGGCGTCCGCGTGACCGTGCACCCGGAAACGGCGCGCAACCGGGCCAATCATTTCACGAACTCGGGCTCTTTGCCGGCTTCCCAGGGATTGTAAGTCCGTGCAAAGTCGAGCCGCTTCCCGAGCGGCGGATGATCGTAGAGCCAGAACTCGATAAACGGACTGGGCGCGGGGTCGGCTAAATCCACTTCTCCGAGAACCTGAAATGCGCGAGCCGCGACTTCGCCCGAATCGGGGGTAATGCTGTGCGTCACTTCCAGACCGTAAATATCAGCCTGGTGTTCGAGATGGCGGCTGAAAGAGTTGGCGACGGGATCCGTAAAGAAAGCGAAAACGGAGATAATCAGCAGCAGGACCGGGAGCGAGGCCCAGTCCTCGAGGCTGCGAATTCCGCAACTCATTCCCCAGCGCGCAAGCAACCGACGCTGCAATGCAAAGCCTGCATACAGCAAGACAAATGCGAGCGCGGCGAAGAAGAGAATTCCCTTCCAGACATGTCCCAGAACGTAATGGCCCGATTCGTGGCCGAAAACAAACAGCGTCTCCGACGTGGACATCCTCTGAATCGTGTTATCAAAAACCACGACGCGTTTCGAGGCGCCGATTCCGGTGACATAGGCGTCGAGGGCTTTCGTCTTTTCGCTGGCCTGCATCCAGAACATCCGTTCCGGCGGAATATCAAGTCCGGTGCGGCGCACCACCTGCTCGAGCGCGCTCACAAGCTGCGGGTCTTTCTGCTGAAGGGGTTCGAACTTATTGAAGAGAGGATCAATTACAACGGGGGCGAGGAAAATAAGAAACACCAGCAGTGGCAAGCAGGCCAACCAGAAATAAAACCACCAGCGACGAGGACTTCGCCGAATTACACCGTAGAGAATCCAAACCAGAAAAACGGAGATGACGATCGTCAAGAACTGGCCTTTGGCCCAGTCCCACATCCAGGAGTCCCAGCCCTGGACGGAAATTCCATAATGCCGCGAAAGATGGTGACCATAGGTAGCGGTGGCCAGCCCGGCGATAGCCAGCGTCACCACCAGCAGCGGCGTATAAATGGCTGCCTGGATAAATCGCCGCGAGCTGAGCCGTTCGGCCCAGTCGCGAAACTTGGGAGCGAGACGCCAGCGCAGCACGAGTAGCAAAACCAGGACACCGCAAATCACATTGATGAAATAGAGGCGGTAGCGGGCGCGCGAGAACTCCACGGCTTGCTGATATCGCTCCGGACTGAGCGTGTATTGATCCGTTTTGGGGGAGGATTGCGACGCCGGAACTTGAGCGGGCGTTTGCGCGGAAGAATTTGTCTTCACGAGTGCGGCTACTGTATGCGAATACGGAATTCTCTGCGATCGAGCGAAGGCCGCGCCGCAATTGATTGCGCCGACCAAGGAAATCGTAAGTAGCCCGACTGTTAGCCGATGCGACAGGGGCACGGTTGCACTCCTCTTGAGGAGTTGATTCTATGGCGCGCCAGAACGTACGGAACTATGCCACCGGCGAAACGCCGCTGCAAGCGTGTGCAGCGCGAATGTCTCCTGTGGGGTAAAAACACTCAGCGGTTTGAAGCTTCGGTATCACTCTTTTGCGCCACTGTCCCGCGGTACCATTGCCGCAGATACGGGTTGCGCCTATCATTTGGGGATGAAGCGGCATGGAGGAATTGTGATGCGAGCCAAACACTTGGCAGGATTCTGCATTTTGGGACTGCTCTTCGCAGTGGCCCCGGCAGTGGGGCAACAGGGCTCCCAAGAATCGGTGGCGGACGCCGCGCGGCGGGCGCGTGCCGAACGGGAAAAAAATCCGAAGGCCAAGAAGGTCATCGACAATGACAACATCCCCAAGACGCCCGGCGCCATCAGCGTGATTGGAACAGAATCGGCTCCAGCGAATCCGCCGGAAGTGAAACCGGAAGGCTCGGAGAGCGCGGCGGCCCCAGACAATAATTCCGGGGTCACAGATGCCGACCTCGCGGCCGCAAAGGATCAGTTGGAGACGGCGAAAACCAACCTGGATATCGCGCAGCGAACCCTGACCCTCGAACAAGCGCAATTTTACGGCAAGCCTGGTTACGCGTCCGACAAAGACGGTCAGGCGCACATCGATCAGCTCACTCAGAACGTGGAGGACAAACGCCGCGCCGAGCAGGCAGCGGAACAAAAAGTGAGAGATCTGGAGCAAAAGCTTCACAAAGAAAAGGCACCCGAGCCGCCGGCGGAGAACTCGCCGATGAATTCCCCCAACGCGTAACCATACCGCTACTAATTGTGCGCAGTTTCTCTTGACACACTATCGGCATCCGAGCACAATGCGCCCATTCCTAGGACGGCCACGCGACGCCGGTGGGGGCCGGGGTGGGCCAGGTTCTCAGTGACCGTCTCCGCGAATGCAAGGGGGGAATGTGCAGCACTTGCCGGGTCATATGGTGCAGTGTGTCAACGCGCAGTGCCCTTCGCGTGGGCATTGGATGCGACTGCCCTTTGCGACGGGCGATTCTTGCGGCTTTTGCGGCGCACCACTGCGAACTGTTCCACCACCTCTGGCGCATCGCCCGAGAATGCGTCCGAGATTATTGGGAACTTATCGTCCCGGAGGACGCCCGAGGTAATGCCGCGACCGCGCTTGAATTGAACGGCGCGCCAACGGATTAATTTCTCTCCGCAGCGACGTCAAGAAGACATTTGCTCGCCATGTGAATCCAAAAAGAAGGAGCGGCCGGTGGGGGAGCCGGCCGCTGTGGGCATGGGGTGATAGAGGTGCAAACGCCCGGGGTCAGGCCTGCGCCACGAAACCTCTGGGGGAGGAGGCTTCCGGCGGCTGGTGCCTCACCTCGAACGCAGAAGTATGATCGCGCGACCTATCGGGCAAGACGATAGGTCATGGGGTTCAATTTGAGAAGTACCAGGGTACCGGCAGTTTACATCCGCCGGGCTCGCGCCAGCGACCCTACGCAACTCCTGCGCGCGTAAATGCGTTGCGGCTCTAGCGACGTCGTGAAGGACCGCGACTCTCGCCCGACGAGGCCGTGATGCGCGGCACACCCGCATCATTCAGGGCTTTGTTCAGCGCCGCCACGTCTTCCTTTTGCAGTTTATCGAGCGCGGCCATTTCCTGATTCAGCGAGTTCGAGAGATTATCAAGCTCCTCCTTCTCCGCAGAAGTCGGCGCAGCGGTATAGCCAGAGATTTCAAACATCAGCCGGCCAATGCGCATCGGCAATGGCGGGGGCGTGTAGACCAAAGGAGCTCCTGCGAATCCGAGCGTGCGTTCCGGTGGGACGAATTTTGCGTGAATTTCCTCGATTTTCTTGGAGAGCGCTTCGGCTTGCTGTTGGATGGCCTCGGGAATCTTGGGGGCATCCGACTTCTTCCATGAATCGCGCGCGCTATCGAGAGAATTCTTCAGCGCGACGATGGTCTTGCGGCCTTCGTCCGCGGTCTTGACCATGGCATAGAGCTGCATGATGGCATCGTGACGCGCAGAACGATCGGCATCGCTAATTGAGATACGGGGATCCTCGACGACTTTCACGGTCTCGCTGCCTGTGCTGGAGCCGAGCGCTACGTTTACTGTGTAGGTGCCCGGCTCGACCGCCGGTCCACGCGAGCCGCCATTGAAAAAGCCCTGCGCCTGGGCCGCCCGTTGTTCGGCGGTGAGTTCGGTGGGTGGGTCGTAACGAAGATCCCAGGCAACGCGGTTGATTCCTGCATGAGCTTCCACTTCCAATTGGCGCACGCGCTTTCCGTCTTTGTCGGAGATAGTAATCTTTACTTTCTGGACCGCTTTTTCCTTTTCTTTGTCCTTGTCCGCGTCCTTGGCGTCGTCCTTATCCTTTTCGGCTGGTTTTTCTGGTGGCGCGGATTTCAAATAAAAATCGATCAGTGCGCCGTAAGGCGGATTGCTGCCCAGGAAGTGCTTCTGCGCAAGGAACCAATCGTTCGAATACATGCGCCATTCGACCGCCGGACGGATGGGAAGAACACTGAGGTCCGAGGAAAGGAGTTTGTCGTTCAAATCTTCGAGCGGAGTGATGTCGTCGAATATCCAGATGGAGCGGCCGTGCGTGCCGAAAATGAGGTCGTTCTCGCGCGGATGAATTTGAATGTCATCCACGGGCACCGTAGGAAGATTCATTTTGAAGCGGTGCCAGTGCGCGCCGCGGTCGTTAGACCAGTAGGCGCCTGTCTCCGTTCCCGCGAATAGAATGGCGGGATTCTGCAGGTCTTCCCGGACGACGTGCAAGATCCCATTGTCCTGAGGGAGATCCCCCGCCACGGATTGCCACGAATCGCCGTAATCGGAGGTGTAAAAGAGATATACGTGGAAGTCGTCGGAGCGATGGCCGTCGAAGCAAACGTAAGCGGCGCCTTCCGCGTACTTGGACGTGACGACGCGGCTCACGTACGTGCCCTTGGGAACACCCGGAACGCGATCTGCGACGCTTTTCCAGGTTTCGCCTCCATCACGGCTGACCTGAAGGTTTCCGTCGTCGGTGCCGACCCAGAGCACTGCAGAAGATTCCGGCGACTCACTAATGGAGGTGATGGTCGGCCACCACGCCACGCCGTCGTTGAGCGAGAGGGTATCCTTGGAAGGAGTTTTTCCCAAGATTGCGAGTTTGTTGCGGTCAACTCCGGTGGTGAGATCGCCGCCGAGTCTCGTCCAAGTGTCTCCACGGTCGGTGGATTTGAAAAGAAAGTTGCCGCCGTAATAAATCGTCTTGGGATCGTGCGCAGAAATAATCAGGGGCGAATTCCAATTGAAGCGGTACGGCGGGTCGCCCTCTTTTTCCTTCGGCCGAATGAGGCGTGCTTCGTTGGAGCGGAGGTCGCGTCTCGCCATGTTGCCGTCCTGCGATTCTTCATAGACGGTCAGGGGATCGGCGGGATCGGGCTTCACATAGAAGCCGTCGCCGCCGCCTACGCGGAACCAGTCGTCGTTGGTGATACCGGAAGTAAACCAAGTCTGGCTGGGGCCGCACCACTCGGCGTTATCCTGCAACCCACCACAGATAGTGTAAGGCTGGCGCATGTCGAAGCCGACCTCATAGAATTGCCCGAGCGCGATGGTGTTGACGGATTCCCAAGATTTTCCTCCGTCATGGCTGGTATACATCCCTCCGTCGCATCCCGCCCAAATGTGCCGTGAATCCGAGGGATCCAGCCAGAGCGTATGAAAATCGCTGTGGACATTCTTCACCCAGTCGGTACGGAAATTTTTCCCGCCGTCTTCGGAGTAGTACATGTCCGCGCCGAGGACCCAGATGCGCAGGTCGTTATTGGGATCGACCACGATGCGGCTGAAGTAAGACGGCCGCGGATTGGTCGAACCCATCTTCGTCCACGTCTCGCCTTTGTCTTCGGAGCGGAAAATTCCTCCGTTCTTGTTTTCGATGCGGGCGTAGACGATGTTGGCGTTGCGCGGATAAACAGCGAGACCGATGCGTCCGTCATCGCCATCAGGAAGGCCCTTGGTGAGCTTGGTCCAATGCGCGCCGCCGTCTGTAGTTTTGTAGATTGCGCTGCCGGGTCCTCCGCCGCTATAGCCCCACGCCGTGCGGCGGCGCTCGTAAGCGGCGGCGTAAAGCGTGTCCGGGCTCACGGGATCCATGGCCAAGTCCACAACGCCTGTGTCGTCGTTGATGGAGAGCACTTTCGCCCAAGTCTTGCCCCCGTCGCTGGTCCTGTAGAGACCCCGTTCGGGATTTGGCCCCCAGAGATGGCCCAGGGCTGCGACGTAGACGACGTCCGGGTTTGTAGGATGAATCAAAATCTTGCCGATGTGCTGGGTTGCTTCCAAGCCCAGGTGCGCCCAGGTTTTCCCGCCGTCGGCGGATTTATAAACGCCATCCCCCCACGAAGAACTCTGGCGATTATTCTGTTCG
Source organism: Candidatus Acidiferrales bacterium (assembly GCA_050747245.1). Lineage (GTDB taxonomy): Bacteria > Acidobacteriota > Terriglobia > Acidiferrales > UBA7541 > JBOGNO01. The sequence goes on along the minus strand of JBOGNO010000010.1, from coordinate 58,360 downwards.
CCCGTGCCAACCCACAGGATGGAGGGGTCCGAAGGGGCCAGAGCAATCGCGCCGATGGTAGATGTGCCTTCGTGATCGAATACCGGCTCCCAGGTATCTCCGCCGTTGGTGGTTTTCCAAACGCCGCCGGTTGCGGCGCCGAAATAAGCTGTGTTGGGATCGCGCTCATTCACGGCAATGTCGTCGATGCGGCCTCCCATAATCGCCGGACCGATTTCGCGGAGCTTCAGATTTTCGAGCGCCGTATCGAGAGTGGGCGCTGCAGAGGCAGGAGCGGCAGCGGACTGGGCCGACGCGGCCTCTTGCTTTACCTCTGGCGCCAAATTCTTCTTGCCCTTCTTTTGCGCAGCGAGAGGCGAAGCAACTAGAAGAAGCGGGCAAAAAACCAGAAGGCTCAACGAAGCGCGCCAAGAGAAAATCTTCATTTTTGTCACCTTTTCTTGAGCAGTATGGATTGCTGCCGAATTCAGGGCGCGATGCTAATCCTATCGTGCGGAAATCTCAATGCCCGTGGTCATTGCCCGCGCCACACCCGGCGGTAGAGACGCAACGGCTCTGCAGCGGGTTTCCTGCGCAGGCATTTCGAACGACTTGTGAGCCGTGAAGGTTGAAGGCTGCCAAGATGCGTGGTAGCCTTCGAAAAGCCAAAGAAGCCGTCCGCCGCACGCAAGGGGCAGAAACCGCCCGGGAAACACATCGAACTGTGGCGACTCCCAGCAGCCAACTTGATTCCCTAACCACGCGAGAGCGCATCCTTGCGGTAATTCGCGGGCTGGTTGCGGAACTCGGAAACACAGCAGCCATGGAGGAATTTGCGCATAAAGGAGTGCGCGCGCACTTTGAGCGCGACCTAGGACTCGGAAGCTTGGAGCGCGTTGAGTTGCTGCTGCGCGCAGGAGATGCTTGTGGCCTTCGCCTGCCGGATGCGGTTGTCGCGGAATCTGAAACTGTGCAGGACCTGCTCGACGCCATCGCACGACATGAGGGTGCAGATTCTGAACTCCCGCACTTTCTGTCTGCCCAGGCCGCCAGAGTCCGGCCGGCGCCGGAACGCGAATTGCGCGAAATGCCGGAAGCGGATCTTGACAGCGTTGAGTCATTAACCGAAGTGCTGCGCCGTCGAGCGCGCGCCATTCCGGAACGAACGCACATTTTTCTCTACGAGGAAGAGAGTAATCCGCGACAGATTACTTTCGGGCAGCTCTACGAACGCGCTCGCGCCGCGGCCTGGGAATTGATCCAGCGGGGAATCTCCCCCGGCGAGACGGTGGCAATCATGCTGCCTACATGCGCGGAATTCTTTTTCAGTTTTTTTGGCGTGCAGATGGCCGGCGGGATTCCGGTGCCCATTTATCCGCCATTCCGGGCCGGCGGAATTGAGGAATATGCCGAACGCCAGACGGGGATCCTGCGAAATGCGGAATCCGTGTTTCTGATCACGTGGCGTTCGGCGGAGGGGGTGGCGCGACTGCTGGCGCCGCGCGTTCCTTCGCTGCGCGAGGTGCTGAATGCGCAGCGGCTAGCAGAATCCGCGGGGCCGCCACCGCCGCCTGAATCGGAAGCGCGCCCCGCAGATCCCATCTCACATCGTCCGCGCGGGAGCGACATCGCGTTTCTGCAGTACACGTCGGGCTCGACGGGAACGCCGAAAGGCGTGGTGCTGACGCATGCAAATCTCCTGGCAAATCTGCGCGCCATCGGCGAAGCCGTGAAGCCCACGCCCGAGGACGTGGTCGTAAGCTGGCTGCCGCTCTATCACGATATGGGGCTGATCGGGGCATGGCTGGTTCCACTGTGTTACGGCTTGCCGCTGGTTTCGATGTCGCCGCTTGCATTTCTTTCGCGTCCGGAGCGATGGCTGCAGGCAATCTCGCGCCATCGTGGCACGTTGACTGCCGCGCCAAATTTCGCATACGAACTGTGCGTGCGCCGTGTGAAGGACGAGGATCTCAGGGTGCTGGACCTAAGCTCGATGCGCGCCGCGCTCAATGGCGCGGAGCCGGTGCGTGCCGAAACACTTGAGCGATTCACGGAGCGTTTCGCACCCTGCGGATTTCGCAGGGAGGCTCTCCTGCCGGTGTATGGGCTCGCCGAGGCCACGCTGGGCGTTTCCACACCGCAGTTGGGAACGGGCGCACGTGTGGACAGCATCGACCGGGCCACTTACGAACGCGAGGGCCGCGCCATCCCGGCGGAGTCAGGCGCCGCAAGCGTGCTGCGGTTCGTCTCGGCCGGGCACCCGCTGCCAGGAGTGGAAGTGCGGTTGATCGACACGAGCGGAAACGATGCTGCTGACCGAGTGGAAGGCCAGCTGTGGTTTCGCTCACCGGCAGCCACCAGCGGCTACCACCGAAATCCGGAAGCCAGCCAAGAAATTCTGCGCGGAGACGGGTGGCTCGATTCCGGCGACCTCGCCTATCTCGCGGACGGCGAACTGTACATAACGGGACGCGCCAAGGACATCATCATCAAGGCGGGCCGCAACTTGTGTCCGCAGGATGTGGAAGACATCGTGACCCACGTGAAGGGAGTGCGCGCAGGATGCATCGTGGCGTTCGGCATCTCCGATGAACGTAGCGGAACTGAACAACTCGTGATTGCCGCGGAAATCCGGGACCTCCGCCAGCGAGCCGAGATTGCCGCTGAGATCAACCGCGAAATCTCCCTCAAGCTGGGCCTTCCTCCCGATGTTGTCGTGTTGCTCGCCCCGCAGAGTATTCCCAAGACTTCGAGCGGCAAACTGCGGCGGAGCGAGACGAAGAGAATGTATCTCGCCGGGCGCCTCGGGAAAACTCAGTCTCCGGCGTGGATGCAAATCACCCGGATGGGATTGCGGGCCCTCCCCGTTCGAGCGGCGGAGGTGTCCGGACGTATCTGGAAGCGGTTCTGGAGATACATTTACGGCTTGTATGTGATGTCGGTGGTGAGTGTCTCCATGCTCTGTCTCTGGTTAATTGTTTGCTTAACGCCGAATTCGGCCGCGGCGGCACGCATCACGCGAATTTTTGCCCGATCGACCCTGATTGCCACAGGCCTGTTCATTCGCGTGGTAAACGGTGAATTGCTGAGCGACTGGAAGCACTCCGGGCCGTGGATTTTTGCGCCCAATCATTCCAGCTACGTAGACATCTTGGTGACACTGGCGTTGCTTCCAGCAGGCGTGCGATTCGTGGCCAAGGGCGAGGCCGTGGACATGCCCCTATTTGGAACGATTCTACGGCGCTGCGGACATCTTTGCTTCGATCGCGAGAGTCTGGAGGCGCGTGTGAGACACGTTGCGGAAATGGAAGCGGCGCTCCGGCACGGCGAATCGCTAGCCATCTATCCGGAAGGAACGTTTACGGCGGCCGCTGGGATCCGGCCGTTCCAGCTCGGCGCGTTCAAGGCCGCGGTAACAACAAATTCGCCTGTTTGCCCGGTGGCCGTTGCCGGAGCGAGAAAAATTCTCCCCGACAAGACGTATCTCCCCAGGCCGGGACGCATCAGGGTAACGTTTGGCCCGCTGTTGCATCCGCAAGAGGCGGTCGGCGACTGGCACGAGATGGTCCGGCTGCGCGACGCCGCCCGCCAAGCGATCGCCGAAGGCACGGGCGAGGCGCTGTTATAAGATTCGGCAACCTCCCTTAGCAAATACATCACACGCAAACACAATGGGCCTTCGCGCATCCTATACTGTTGTCTTGGGATTCTTGGGCAACCGCTCAGCCATCGGGGGATGAGTCTCAGAGGCGCTCATCCGGATCCTGAATCAACAGTACAGAGGAGGGATTTCGAGATGCGGAAACTCGCAATACTGGCCGGTCTCATTTTTCTAATCTCTCTGCCGGCAAAGGCGCAAGAGCCAGAGCACCATACCACTTTTCAGGTGTTCGGTGGCTACTCGCTCTTTCGGCAGAAGCTCCCCTTCAGCTACAACCTGAATGGATGGGAGGTTTCCGGGACGGTGAAGCCGAAGAGTTGGCTGGGAATCACCGGGGACTTCAGCGGCCACTACGGCACCATTATTGCCACCAACCAGCACTACTATGTGTTCATGGCCGGACCTGAATTCTCGATCCCGGGAAAGTTTTCTCCATTTGCGCATGTGCTTCTGGGAGGCGTGAGAAACACGTTCGGCAAATTTAACGAGAACTCGTTCGCCGTCGCGCTCGGCGGAGGACTGGACTGGGAAGCGAACCGCCATTTTTCGGTCCGAGTCGTTCAAGCAGACTATATTCGGACGTCATCGCTCGTCCTGAATAACGTGCACCACGCGAGAATTTCGGCAGGAATTGTTTTTCGTTTCTAGCTGCCGACAATTCGCGGGAGCCGCGCCCAAGTTCGTACTTGCGCTAATTCGTCAGGACAAAATTGACTGTGATGGACGTTTCCACTTCCACGGGTTCACCATCGAGAAGCACCGGCGCGTAACGCCATCTACGGACTGCCTCCAGCGCCGCTCCCACGAGAAATGGATTGCCGCTCACGACCTCGACGGACCGCACGCTCCCATCCTTGCCGATGATCGCGTGGAGTTGCACGGATCCTGAGATTCTCAGGTTGCGCGCGGGCAGGGGATAAACCGGAATGATTTTCGCAATCAACCGAGCTTGCTGTACGCCCTCGCTTACTCTTACCGGAATTCGCGGCTTCTCAACTGAACGAGGGCGCGGCGGTTGCGGTGGTTGCGTTCCGACTTCATTGCCTCCGGGAATCTGGGAGCCGAAGGATTTGTCGCCTGGAATTCCTTCGCCACTCCGAGCCGAGCTCACCCCTGGAGGCAAGTCATCCGCCTGAAAAATTCTCGGCGGAATTCGTGGCGGCTGAGCCTGGCCGAGAGGAATCACGTTGGAAGCCGAGTTGCGATTGCCGACCGGGCCATGAGAAACGGCTGGGCGCTCCGCCGAACCACGGTAGGGCGGCAAGGGCAGTATCATGACGTTGCGCGACAGCTTTCCCGGTGCCGCAAGTGGCACGAGGACCAGCGCGGCGAGAATGGCCGCTTCGACCAACAAAGAAATTAGGAGCGAGCGGCGGCGCAGATTTCTTCGCCGCGCGTTGGCGAGCAGATCACCGTCAACCAGACAATCTTGAAGCAATTTGTGTTCGCGCATACAGCCTCCTTTCCAACCAAACTCCATCTGCGGCAGATAGGGGTCTGGAATGTTGGTGTTCCATCTCCGACCGTTAGCGCCGTCCGCGTGGGCTCAGCTTCTTGGACACCAAACCTTGCCGCGTGTTCCAGACAGTCCCGCGGAGCAGCTTCGATAGCCGGCCCTGGGCCTCTTGAGGTGCGGATCCTCCGTAAAGAGTTGATAAATAAGTGGGTTGCGCAATCCCTGGCCGTACATGCATCGAATTTTTGGATTTTGCGTCTAAATGTGTGAAAGTCCAAAAAGGCCTAAAGCCTTAGGAGGCCTCTAACTAATGTCTAGGCAATCTATAGAAGCAGTAGGGGTTCGTTACACGGGATGGGCAGCGTTGGGCCGCGATCCGCAGGACGACCGCGTCGAGTTCACGTGCCCATATTGCAGCGCACCGGGAGACAAGGCGGCTCGCAGACCGCGGGCGGCATATCACTTCACGGATGGATTCGTGCAAGACATGCAGGGCGAAGCCACCACTTGCCGCGGCTGCCATCGCCCATTGCGGCTGGTTCCCATTGTTCTGGTTCATGACGAAGATGAGAAACGGCGCTTCGCGGCGGTGTTCTCACCCGACCTCACTCCATCATCGAACTGAATTAGATCTGAGCCAGAAGTAAAGCGGGAAGCCCTGGTTCGGGTTTCCCGCTTTCTTTTTTTTCTTATCTGCGAGCGCGTGTGAATTGATTAGTATCGGTCGCGATCCCCATCGCGATCTCTCCGCCAATGATTATCGCGGTTACGGTCGCCACCACGATACTCGTTAAAATATCCGCAATTCGCGAGTGCGCGGTGGAGGTCCCGGCGCTCTTTCTGAGCCTGCGGGCTCCAGTAGCCGTGCCGATTGATGGCCCGGTTCAGATCATTCTGCTCGTGCCGGATGTGCGATTCACAGCCGCCCCAGTCGTCCGCCTTCGCCGTCCCTGCACCAGATAGGAGAAATAATGCTCCCATGGCCATCCCTGCGATTGTAATTTTGCTCATCATTTTGGCCTCCGAGGCGGGCGGCAATTCCGGCTGGGGTGGTTGCCGGCCTGCCGATTCTTGCTTATTCGACGTGTTCTTTTCTCTCGGAGTTACACGGAGGTTTGAGCCGGTCTCGCGCGACACCCCGCCGGGAGTATATCGCCGGAAGCGCAAGCATGATTGGTGGAAGCTAGCCTGCCCAGTCTAAATCCAGCTCCATGTGGTGCTTTTCGAGCCCGTTGCGCACCTGCTCGAAGGCGTCATCTACGTTGTCTGCGAAGCGAAGAAGCTCAAATTCGCGCTGATTGATCGTGCCGCTGCGGACCATTTCCCGCCAGTTCAGAACTTTGTCCCAGTAGTGACGGCCATAGATGAGGATGAGATGTCTCTGCGGGAGCTTTCCAGTCTGAAGCAATGTGAGCATTTCCCAGAGCTCATCCATCGTGCCGAAACCGCCGGGAAAAACGATGAGCGCCTTGGCGAGCTGAGCGAACCACAGTTTGCGCGTGAAAAAATAATGGAAATTAAAATTCAGCGCGGGGGTAATGTAGGGATTGGGAAACTGCTCGTGCGGGAGTTCGATAGAAAGACCGATGGAACAACCTCCTGCATCAGTCGCTCCGCGATTGGCAGCTTCCATGATTCCTGGACCGCCGCCCGAGCAGATAACGAAGCGATGCGGATTGGTGCCGAGCGTCATAGCCCACGCGGTGATTCGCCGAGCTAGCTCGCGCGCTTCCTCGTAGTAGCGCGACATTCCAAGATCCGCTCGCGCCGCGCGGAGCCGCTCGCGTATTCGGGAAGTTCGTTTCTTGCCGCGAAGAGATCGCTGTAAGCGATCTAGCTTCACTTTTGCTTGAGAGCGCGGCAGCGTCCGTGCTGAACCGAACATTACGATCGTGTCGCCGATATTTTCCTCGCGAAGACGCGTGAGAGGATCGATGTACTCGGCAAGAATCCGCAAGGGCCGCGCAGCGGGACTCTGGAGAAATTCGATGTCGCGATAGACCAGCTTGGGCATGGATTGCTGCTTGCGCGGACTCATTCCATTGCTCCCGGAGCAGATTTATTAGAGCTTCGATTGTAGGAGAAAAGTGCGGCGAAACACCAGACGGGCTTTGCGTCCTTGCATGCAGCTAGCAACGCTTTGCGCGCCGTGCGCTTCGAATAGGTTAGACTTCAACTATGGTTCGCAGAATTGCATTGGCGCTCGGCCTCATCACGGCGGGGCTTTTCCTGACCGGGCTCGCCCGAGCGCAATCGCCGCCGGGACCAATCCATCCAAGACCCGGCGTACAACCGGAAGCTCCGCCGGCACCCTCCGAGGACACGCCGCGGATGCGCGTCCGCGTAGACCTGGTAAGCGCACCTGTCACAGTACGAGATTTGCAAGGCGACCTCATCCTCAATCTCACGCAGAAGGATTTCCGAGTTTATGACAACGGCGTGGAGCAACAAGTTTCCCACTTTGATCTGGGAGGCGACCCGCTGGCGGTCGCGCTGGTCGTCGAGACGAGTTCTCGCGTGGCGCCCATGCTTCCGGCAATTCGCCGTGCGGGCATCGTCTTCACCGAAACGGTAATGGCACAGACGGCCGAAGCCGAGCTCATCGGCTACAACGATTCGGTGGACCTCCTGCAGCGCTTCACGATGACACGTGACACCATGCAGCACGCGATTGAAAAGCTGCCGGAAGGCACCTCCGGGGCGCGTCTCTATGACGCTCTTTCCCGCGCGATCTCCGATCTGGAAAAGGAGCCCGCGAGCGAGCGGCGCATCATCGTCGTGGTCGGCGAGCCAGGCGATTCTGGCAGCGAGGAAAAACTTGGAAATATATTGCGGGAAGCGCAACTCGCGAATATCGCGATTTATACGATTGGATTGAGTCCTACGGCTGCGGCGCTGCGCGAGAAGCCCAGTCAGGCCGAGTCGCCTTCGATCGGCCCTCCGGGGACATTCCCCGTGCCCACGCCGCCGGGAACCATCCAGACTCCGCAGACCGAGCAAGAGACGCAGGGCAACATTGATTTTCTGAGCGCCATGCTCTGGCTGCTGAAAACGGGCGCCAATGCCGTGAAATCAAATTCGCAGGAAATGCTGAGCCGCGCGACAGGCGGGATGCACATCGGCACATTCCGCGACCGCGCTATCGAAAAAGCGTTTGACACAGTCGGCGGAGAACTTCACACCCAATACATGCTGAGCTACCACCCCACGGGCGATGTACCCACGGGGTATCACGAGATCAAAATCACAGTCACGCGGCCTGACGTCAAGGTGCGGACTCGCCCCGGCTATTACATCGCTCCGCCTCCCGCTTAATCACGGAATTCGAAAATATACCCCCGCGCGGCTTGCTCCTTACTTACCCTCGGGCTCGGCGACTCCCTCACCTTCTTCCTCAAGGATGGCTGCGGCGGCGGCGATATGGTCGCCCTCTTCGAGGCGCAGCAGACGCACACCTTGTGTTGAACGGCCCGCCTCACGAATTTCCGCTGAGTGCACCCGGATGACCTTGCCCTGCGTGGTGATAATCATTACGTCGGAATCTTCCGCAACTTGCAATCCGGCCACGACCGAGCCGTTGCGCTCAGTCGTTTTCAAGTTGATGACGCCCTTCCCGCCGCGCGAAGTGACGCGATATTCTGCAAGCGGCGTGCGCTTGCCGTAGCCTTTCTCCGCCACGGTCAGGATCAGCGACGTGAGCGATTCGCGAATCTGATCGCTTTCCAGCTCGTCAAGATTCTGCGTCGTTTTCTTGTATTCCTTGCGGATGATTTCGAAATCGGGCTGGATGGTTTCCATGCTGACGACGAAATCTCCCTTGCCAAGGTCCATGCCGTTGACGCCGCCCGCCTGGCGCCCCATAGCGCGAACTTCCGTCTCGCGGAAGAGAATGGCCTGGCCGCCACGACTGGCCAGAAAAATCATTTGCATTCCGTTGGTGAGCTTCGCACCGATGAGCTCGTCATCGGCTTCGAGGTTGATGGCGATAATCCCTGAGGGCCGCGGGTTGGAAAATTCCGTCAGCGCCGTTTTCTTCACCGTGCCTTTACCGGTAGCAAAAAACACGAAGCGGCCTTCCTCCTCGAGGTTGCGAGACGCAACCAGAGCCGTGAGCTTTTCTCCCTCCTGGAAGCGAACCAAACTATTGATGGCCTTTCCGCGCGTGGCCGCGGCGGCCTCGGGAATTTCGTAGACCTTGAGCCAATAGATGCGGCCTTTCGAAGTGAACAGGAGCATGTACGTGTGCGTTGAGGCGATGAAAAGATGCTCGACGAAATCCTCTTCGCGGGTCTTTGCGCCGATACGCCCCTTTCCTCCGCGAGATTGATGGCGGTACACGTCCACGGGCGTGCGTTTTACATAGCCCGCGTGGCTCACCGTGATGACCATTTCCTCGTCTTTGATCAAGTCTTCGAGCTGGATCTCCTCCACGCGCTCGACGATTTGCGTCCGCCGGTCGTCGCCGTATAGTTTTGCTACCTCCTGCAATTCCGCGACGATCACAGCTCGCAATTTCTTATCGCTCGCAAGGATTTCCTTGAGCTCCGCGATTTTTTTCTGAATCGCTTTCAGCTCCTCGATGATTTTTTCGCGCTCCATTTGCGTCAGGCGGTGCAACTGGAGATCGAGGATGGCCTGGGCTTGGCGGTCGCTGAATTTCCAGCGCTCCATCAGGCCTTCCTTGGCTTCCTTAGGCGATTTCGACCTGCGAATCAGCTTGATGACTTCGTCGAGAACTTCGAGCGCCTTCTTGAATCCGAGCAAGATGTGCTCACGATCCTCGGCTTTTCGAAGCTCGAATTGCGTTCGCCGGCGAACGACGTCGACGCGGTGCTCAATAAACAGGCGGAGCAATTCCAGTATGCCCAACTCACGGGGTTGGCCGCCCACGATGGCGAGCAAAATCATTCCGAAAGATTCCTGCATCTGCGTGTGCTTGAAGAGATGGTTCAGAATGATTTGCGGTTCCTCGTCGCGTTTTACTTCGAGGACAATGCGCATGCCATCACGATCAGATTCATCGCGAATGTCGGCGATTCCCTCGATTTTCTTGTTTTGAATCAGCTCCGCGATGTGCTCGATGAGCCGCGACTTATTTACCTGGTAGGGCAATTCAGTGACCACGATATCCTGGCGGTCCTTGCCGCGCTGCTCGATGGCTGCCTTGGCGCGAACTTGAAAGGTTCCTCGGCCTTTTGTGTATGCCTGGGAGATGCCTTCGCGTCCGTAGATGTACCCGCCAGTGGGGAAGTCCGGGCCGGGAATAATTTTCATCACCTGCTTCAAAGTTGTTTCCGGATCTTCAATCAGTAGGATCGTCGCTTCGATAGTTTCGCGCAGATTGTGAGGGGGGATGTTCGTGGCCATGCCGACGGCGATGCCGCTCGATCCATTGACCAGCAGGTTCGGGACTTTCGTTGGCAGGACGGTAGGCTCTTGCGTGCTTTCATCGAAGTTCGGAATGAAATCAACAGTCTCTTTCTCGATGTCCGCCAGCATCTCCTCGGCAATTTTCGAAAGCCGCGCTTCGGTGTATCGCATGGCGGCCGGCGGGTCACCATCTACCGAGCCAAAATTGCCCTGCCCGTCGATCAGGGGGTAGCGCATATTGAATACCTGCGCCATGCGAACCAGGGCGTCGTAAACGGGTGAATCTCCGTGCGGGTGAAATTTTCCCAGGACTTCGCCGACGATTTTCGCGCATTTGCGATAGGGCTTTGTAGAGGTCAGCCCCAATTCGTACATGCCGAAAAGGATGCGGCGGTGGACAGGTTTAAGGCCGTCGCGCACGTCGGGCAGCGCCCGACCGATGATTACGCTCATCGCGTAGTCGAGATACGATTTCCGCATCTCGCTTTCGATATCTACGGGCGTCACAATTTGCTGTGTGGGTTCTTCGGCCATTTGTCCTGTTGCCCTCGTTCTTTCTTCAGTTCTGCTTGCTGGCTGCCCAGTTGAACACGAATGTCTTCACCGTATCGAACGCCGCAGCGGTATTCGAGAACCGCTCAGCGCCGAACTGCGCTTCGAGCGCGGCGATCAGCTCCGCTGCTTCGGCCTCCGAGCCAAGCTCGACGGCGACTCCGCGCTCGTGGTCCGGCTGCTCGACGGCTGTCGCTTGAAATTCCGAACAGCTCAATCCCCGGAGCCCCGGCAAAATCTTCCACCTGAGTTGGTACGTCATGCCGCCCCCTTGCTCAGGATCGTGCGGCTAGATATCAAGGTTTACGACATCGAGTGCGTTTTCCTCGATGAATTTGCGACGCTCTTCGACGTTTTCGCCCATGAGCGTGGCGAATATTTCCTCGGCGGCGACGGCGTCTTCGAGCTTCACCTTAAGCAACGTGCGCGTCTCGGCGTTCATCGTCGTTTCCCAGAGCTGCGAGGGGTTCATCTCACCCAGGCCCTTGAATCGCGTAATGTTGAAATCTTTTTTCGCATCCTCCATCACGTATTCAAGGACGGCGAGCGCTTTCTCTTTAACCACCTTGTCGCCGTTGTGCGCAATGGTGAACGGGGGGCGATCTAGCTCGCGGATCAGCTGCCGCAGCGCGCGCAGGCGCTTATATTCCGGTGAGGCCGCAAGCGCCCAATTGATGCGCCGTTCAACGCCGTTTTTGATGACCAGTTCGTACAGGCTGTGTTCTTCGTCGAATTCCAACTTGGTCTGGAGATCCAGCTTGTTTTTCTCGATGACCATTTCAAGCGCCTGAAGTTTTTTCTTGTCCGCGAAATCGGCTTTCTTTTCTAGCTCGCCTGCGATCAGCATCTCAACGAGCTTCGGCTCGCGAAGGCGGCGAGCGAGCTTGGCGCTCATCTGCTCGAATTCCTGAACGTTTAGCAAGAAGGAGGTTAGCTGCGCGCCCTCGAGCGTCCGGCCATCCTTTGCCTTGATGCTGTGGGCTTCCGTGGCGCGCTTCATGAGTTCACCTGCGAATTCGCGCTCGTCGCGGATGTAGCGATCGGTCTTGCCGTGTTTCACACGGAAGAGCGGCGGCTGCGCAATGTACACGTGCCCTTTTTCAATCAGCTCGCGCATGTGGCGGAAGAAAAAAGTGAGCAGCAGCGTGCGGATGTGGCTGCCGTCCACGTCCGCGTCGGTCATCAGGATGACCTTGTGATAGCGGAGCTTGGCGGCTTCGAAATCGTCCTTGCCGATGCCCGTCCCAAGCGCCGTGATGATTAGACGCAGTTCTTCGTGGCCGAGCATTTTGTCGTAGCGCGCTTTTTCGACGTTTAGAATCTTTCCTTTGAGCGGAAGGATGGCCTGATAGCGGCGGTCCCGCCCCTCTTTCGCCGAGCCGCCGGCCGACGGACCCTCGACGATAAAAAGCTCGCAACGGGAGGGATCGCGCTCCTGGCAATCCGCCAACTTTCCAGGCAAGCCGCTTGAATCGAGGGCCGATTTCCGCCGCGTGAGCTCGCGCGCTTTTCGCGCCGCTTCGCGGGCCCGCGCCGCGTCGATGCATTTACCGATGATTTTTCGCGCAATGGAAGAATGCTTGTCGAAGTATTCGCCGAGCTTTTCGTTGATCAGTTGCTCCACCAACCCCTTGATGTCGCTGTTGAGTTTGCCTTTTGTCTGCCCCTCGAACTGTGGCTGAGGTAACCGCACGGACACGACGGCGACCAATCCCTCGCGCACGTCGTCGCCGGTGATCGAGACCTCGTCCTTCTGCTCTTTCAGCAATCCGAGCTGCCCGGCGTAATAATTGATCGTCCGCGTCAGTGCCGACCGGAAGCCGGAGAGATGGCTGCCACCATCCACCGTATTGATTGTGTTCGCGAAGCAAAAAACATTTTCGGTGTAGCTATCGTTGTATTGCAGCGCGATCTCCATCTCCACGGTTTCGCGTTTACCCTCCATGTAAATCGGTGAGTCGTGGAGCGTCTCTTTTCCGCGGTTCAGATGTTTTACGAATTCGGCGATGCCTCCGGTAAAACGGAATTCCGCCTTCTTGTCGGAGCGCTCGTCTTCGAGCGTGATCTTCAGACCCTTGTTCAGGAAAGCGAGTTCGCGGAGACGCTGCGCCAGAGTGTCGTAGCTGTAATTTACAGTGGAGAAGATTTCCGCATCGGGATGGAACGTTATTTTCGTGCCCGTCTTGCGCGTCTTCCCGGTTACCTTGAGCTTGGAGGTTGGTTTGCCGCGTTCGTATTCCTGCTCCCACACCTCGCCATCGCGCCAGATTTCCAGATCCAGCCAGTCCGCCAGTGCGTTGACTACGGAAACCCCCACGCCGTGGAGTCCACCCGATACCTTGTAGCTTTCTGTATCGAATTTCCCGCCGGCGTGCAGTACGGTCATCACCACTTCAGCGGCGGGTTTTTTCTCCGTGGCGTGCATGTCCACTGGGATGCCGCGACCGTTGTCCACGACGGTCACCGAATTATCCTCATGCACGGTCAGAGTGATTTCGTCGCAATAACCCGCCAACGCTTCATCCACGGAATTGTCCACCACTTCCCAGACGAGGTGATGCAGGCCCAACTCGCCCGTGGAGCCAATGTACATCGCGGGACGTTTGCGCACCGCCTCGATGCCGCCCAACACCTTAATCGAAGTCGCATCGTACTTGTGCCCCACGGCCTTGGTGGCCGCAGTTTCTCTTTCACCCATGGTTTTCGAAGTCTCCTGACTTGCGAACTCGGGAAGGCGGTCGCGCGGATTAGCTCGACTTCTGCCTGCCCATTGGCCCCGGTTGCTCGCGGGACTCGAAGGGTTCTCTGCTTCATCCCGCCCCGCTCCGGCGAACCGGTGGGACGCGGCGAAGACTCATTTGCCCCCGCAGGGGAATCACCCGTTACTCGCTGCTTCGCTGCGCCCCGCCCCTATCCTCGTGGAACGAGCCTGGCGTTTGGACGGTCGCGGCGGTTCAAGAGCGCTCCGGTTTGGAGGAACCGAAAGCGCAATAAATCCAGCAAAAATTCTAACCGAAATGGGGTTCCATTACAAGGCGATTTTTGTGCCGTATCTCTTGTGTAACTGCCTTAATTTCAACAAATTGTGGGCGTCTGTGGGCGGTTGTCTGGCAGGTCTGTGGGAGGGCCACGGGGGGGGGATCAATAATTACTATCTATGGTATAAACTTATACGCACACTTCTCGGTCAAATTCGCATGGGCATGACGACATAGCGGTAGTGGCAGGAGTCGTCGGCGAGTGGCCGCATTTGGCCGGCGGATTGCTCGTCTTTCAGCTCGACGGAGATCGGCCCCTCGGCGGCCGCGGAAAGGAAATCGAGAAGATATTGTGCGTTGAAGCCTATGGAGATCGGCTCACCCTTAAATTCTTTTTCGATGGCCTCTTTTCCTTCGCCGTATTCAGGGCTAGATGCGGATATTTCTACCCCCTCTTTCGCCAGCATGAATTTCACCGCGTGAGACCGCTGATCGGCCAGTTGCGAGACGCGCCGCAAGGCATCCTGGAGTTCGCCGCGTTCGAGCACGACCGTGCGATTCATGTCGCGAGGCAACACGGCCTCGTAGTTCGGGAACTGCCCCGTAAGTTTTCGCGAGGTCAGCAGCCGCTGTCCAATTTGAAAGAAAAGATGGCTTTCATCTTGAGCAAATTCGATGGCTGCTTCCTCGCCCGCCTCTCCTGCAAGACGTTGAATTTCGGTCATAGCTTTCTTCGGGATCAGTACACGCACCTCCGTGTCGAGACCGGTGAATTTATGGTCTGATTCAACCATTGCCAGGCGGTGCCCATCCGTTGCCACCATGAGGATGGATTCCGGCTTCAAAATCAAGAGGGCGCCGTTTAGCGTATAACGAGATTCCTCGGTCGCAATGGCGAACGTTGTTTTGGCGATCAGGTCGTTTACGAGCCTCGCCGGAATGTTTACTAGGGCACGAGGAAACGACGGCAGGGAGGGGAAATTGTCCCGGGACATCCCGACCATCTTGTAGGTCTTGCGGTCGCAGACAATCTGCATCCAGTGATTCTCAAGGAGCTTGAACCGTATCTCTTCCTCGGGGAGCAGGCGCACAAGCTCAAGGAGCTTTTTTGCCGGCACGGTGCCAGAACCTTCCTTCTTAACCTTCGCCTCGCACGAGGTGTGGATGCTGAGCTCCAGGTCCGTGGCCGTAATGCTGAGGCGGCTGCCCTTTGCTTCGAGCAGCAGGTTCGAGAGAATGGGAATGGTTGTCTTGCGCTCGACTACACCCTGCGTCAAGTTTAGTTCATCGAGAAGGTCGAATTTCTTAATGCTGAATTCCATGACTCGAAAACCTCGCTCTGGCTCGTTGGAGGGCCACTGCTTTACAGCAATTCATTTTACACTTATTTAGAGAAACCCGCAGTCGCAGCCGGAGTTGGGGAATTTCGGATATCTCCCCAACCGCCCTTAACACACCGCCTTCCGGCGCCAGCCCTACGGAGGAAGCTTTGTCGAAATCGTGAATCATTCTCCAGCGAGCACCCAGGAGCGCCGCTGTTGTCCACTTCCCGCACAGGCCTTCCACAGGGGCGCACACGTCCGGAGGGAAACTTACTCCGAAAACCTAGCCGAATGAATCGAGTAGCCTGTTGATGGTCTTGTTCAAATCCTTGTCGGTACGCCGGAGATTGTCAATTTTGTTGATCGAGTGCAGAACTGTCGTGTGATGTTTACCTCCAAACTGTCGCCCGATCTCCGGCAAGGACGCAGCCGTGAGCTGCTTGACCAAGAACATGGCCACTTGGCGCGGCATCACGACTTCCTTGCTGTTGCTCCGCACCTTCAGGTCTTGCGCGTGCTTTCCGAAATGTTCGGCCACCCGTTTCTGGATCTGATCAATTGAGATTCTCTTATCCTGCGTGTCGATCAGATTCTTAAGCACTTGCTGCGCTGTGGCAAGGTTGATTTCCACGCCCGTGAGCGAGGAATAAGCAATTAGGCGAATTAGTGCACCTTCGAGTTCACGGATATTCGATTTGATTGCGCGCGCGATGAACTCCGCCACGTCATCGCCCACACGGACGCGTTCACTCTCAGCTTTTTTTTGCAGGATAGCAATTTTGGTCTCGAGGTCGGGTGGCTGCAAATCAGCAATCAGTCCCCACTCGAACCGCGAACACAGACGCTCCTCAATCGCCGAGATTTCTTTGGGTGGGCAATCCGAAGAGATGACAATTTGCTTCTGCTGGTCATAGAGAGCGTTGAAGGTATGAAAAAACTCTTCCTGTGTCCGTTCGCGCGTGGCGATGAACTGAATGTCGTCCACCAGCAAAACGTCCATCGAGCGGAAGCGGTCCCGGAAACTCGACATGCGCTCCAGGCGAATCGACACAATCATCTCATTCGTGAATTTCTCCGCGCTGATATACGTGAGCCGCGCGGCAGGATTGGCTCGCTTGAGAGCGTGGCCGATCGCTTGCATCAAATGAGTCTTGCCCAGACCCACGCCGCCGTATAAGAAAAGCGGGTTATATGCTTTTGAAGGCTGTTCGGCCACAGCCCGTGCGGCAGCATGAGCAAATTGATTCGATGCACCCACCACGAAGCTCTCAAAGGTGTAGCGCGGATTCAGCTGATGGTGGGCGCTGTCGAAATCCAGCCGGGCTTGTGCGCTAGGCGCGGGGGGCGCTGCTTCTGCTGAAACGAACTCCAAGCGGGTATCGGGCATCCCGACTTCTTCGAGAACGGCCTGAAGGAGTTGGCCGTAGGTTTCCGTTAGGCGCTTCTTAAACAGGCGCGAGGGAACGCGAACAACCAACCGCGCTTCTGAGGATTCCTCCAGTCGTGTCGGCCGAAACCAAGTAGTAAAACTATGCTGATTAACGCGGCGCTCCATGTGCTGCAGAACTTTTTCCCACGCATTCATCAGAACATCCCGCCCTTCTCAGATTTCCACCGCTGTGGAAATTTTGTGGAAAACAACCTTCCTTGCCAGGTGGTCCTGCTTCTCGGAAATTACCAACTCGGACGCTGCGGCTCCTTCTCCCCATCCGCCCGCGACCTAGGAGTGCTGACTGCATGCACCGCTCTTGCTAGGAGCGGGGATTGTGCACAAATCAAGCGACGGCGGCAAGAAAAAAATCTTCGTTGCAAGCGCACTCCACCCACAGAGAATCCACAGCATATTCACAGGCGAAGATAGTTCGAAAATTTGTGATGATTACGCGAAAAATCTAGGCAGATCTAGAAAAGCGCTCCCTGAGAAACTGCGTGGGGCCGTGCAAACTCGTAGATTCCTTGCGGATCGTCGCCCAGGAGCAGGCGGCCGGGCTCCAGAAGAATGGCAAGCGACTCAATCCTGGATCCTTGTGCGTATGTGCGGAAGGTTATAAGGTGATTGCCGTCCCTATCGAATTCGACCAGTCGATCGCCCATTGCCACCCAGACTTCGAGCGTTTTGGGATCCACGCCCACGGTGCGGAGTACAGGTTTGAAACTGAGAGGTGCGGAATGTTCTTCTTGGCGCTGGATCTCGCGCCGCATAGCTTGTGCCTCGGGTTGAAATTCTAGAGTCGTTAGCGCCGCTTCAAAAACCGCATAGCCGAGGCGATCGTACTTCCTCACGGTTGGCTCCGGCAAATAGGTGAATGCATAATAAAGATGACCGGAGGGGTCGCTCGCTAGACGCCCGAGGTTGAGAAAACGATTGAGATCGGGGCGATCCGCGAGACTTACGAAATCTCCGAATTGCCGAACGATCTTTCCCTGAAGGTTATACACATCTACTAGCCGCGCGGACTTCAGCGATGTCACGGCGAGTTCTCCCATCTCAAGCGCTGCTACGGAAAGCGGCCGTGCAACAGGAATCGCGATCATCAGGCTTCCCTTTGCATCAAACACTTTTACAGCGTTGGCGCCTGCGTCAACTACATACACGCGGCCGTCCGTATCCACGTCTAGATCTTCGCCGAAGAGAATCGCGGAATTCGTCGAAGGATTCGCGGGAATCTGTCCCGTGCGCTTTCCCCCGGCGTCATAAACTTGAACGACCGCGCTGGGTGCGGTGAGGATGTAGTAACGCCCGGCGGCATCGCGCTTGATCGCTCGAAACCCCGGGCCGATTTCCGGGAAGAGGCGGCCTTGGGATTCCAGTTCGTGGTCTAGAATCTGCGACCCTGCAACAATTCCCCACTGCAATAGGAGAGCGATCGCTCCGGCGCGGCACAAAGTTCGCACGCCCTGACTTCGCGTCAATTTTCTTCTCAAGCCAGACCAGGACATATTTTTTCGCGATCAGTCCAGGAGAAATCGAAGCCGCGTGATGGAGCTGGCTCGCCCGGTGGTTTCCTCCACCTCGAGCAGTACGGAATTCATTTGAATGTCGCCCTCTGAAACCTCAAAGCGTGCCGGAAGTCCGTCAAGAAAGCGTTTTATGATTCCGTTCTTGTCCATCCCAATGACAGAATCGTGGGGGCCGGTCATGCCGACGTCGGTGATGTACGCGGTGCCGCCGGGAAGAATCCGCTCATCCGCGGTGGCCACATGTGTGTGAGTGCCGATCACCGCCGTCACCTTGCCGTCGAGGAACCATCCCATGGCCTGTTTTTCCGAGGTTGCCTCAGCATGTATATCTACAATGATGACCTTCACTTCCTTGGGGATGCTCTCGAGGATTCTCTCGGCCGTTCGAAACGGGCAATCGATGGGCGTCATGAATGTTCGCCCCTGCAAATTCAGCACCGCGTAGGCCGCGCCATTCTTGGCTGCTCCTTGAAACAATCCGCTCCCGGGGGAGTTGCCGGGAAAATTGGCGGGACGAAGAATTCTCGGCTGGTGCGGAAAGTATTCGAGAATTTCTTTTCGGTCCCAGATATGGTTGCCTCCCGAAAGAACGTCGATGCCCGAGTGAAGGAGGTCTTCGGCGAGCCGGGGCGTGATGCCGAAACCAGAGGCGGAGTTCTCGCCATTTGCGATTGTCAGGTCAATGGCCTGCTGGGTGATAATGTCCCCAAGCCGGTCATGCACAATTCGCCGGCCCGGCGAGCCCACAATGTCTCCAATGAACAAGATACGCATTCTTATCGTCCGAACCTCGGAGGCTCGACCTTCCTTTCTCCCTGCTCAATCCATCGCGGTTGTATTGGCCGCGTATCCATTGACTCAGGGCAGATTATGGGCTGAATCCCCAAGCGGAACAAACGCAATTTTGTCCCGATTAGAAAGTGGGCCGTGTCTTTGTTTTCAATCACTTAGCATCTCGCGACCCAATCGATTTGTCCCAATTAGAAAGCATCTTCTTGAGCATAAAATCGGAAAGGCGGGGATGACCCCGCCTTGGAAACCTATCGAATTCACAACCACATTATACCTCGGGTAAACCCAGAAGTCAAGTACCAGTACCAGTATATTTCCTGAAATTCGGAAGCATGCCAAGGGGGCTCCAGAAGGACACGTATTTGACCGTAAGGTTGTGGTTCACTAAAAGGAGGGCAGGGACGCCGCACGGGACGTACCCGCCCGGTTGTCGCCGAAATTCGGCTAGAAGTGGAAGCCGACTTCAGCGGTCAGCGCTCGCGGTGTGACGTAGTGTGTGCCGCTGAACGTGGAAAGAAAGTTGTAGAGTGCCACCTTATTGGTGATGTTGACGGCCGTCACCCGAACACTCCACGTATACCTGTCGCCATGGAAGAGATTGTCAACCCCCACAGCCATGTCAAACAGATTGCGCGGTGCTATCCGTTGCGGGTTGTGGTCGTCGTTTTCTTTCCCGGGCGCCGGCACTTGAAGAAACAGGGATCCTAGCCCTCCGGCAGAGCAAGTGGCCAACGCGGGGCCGGTCGGGCTCGGAGCTGCAAGCTTGCCATTGCATGTCAGGCCCGCCTGAAACTCCTGATCCGCTGTGAGGGGCAATCCAGTGATGGCGTTTACCAGGGCAACTTGCCCGCTCGGAATATTGGCTCCTCCCCCATCCGCGATCGGTGTGGAAGCGAAGCACGTCGCCGTCGGCGCGGAACACGGTACCGATCCGCTCACGAGCCCGCTGTCATATCGCCAATTGAATCCCACCCAGGGTCCGCGCTTCCATGGCTGGTATTGCAAGTGCGTGGTCTCGTTGAAATGCTCGTCATGGTCAATCCGGAAAACGCTATTCCCCACAGGGATGATAGGGAGTCCGGCGACCTGCGGGAGAAAGAAACGCGCGGACACTCCGGACATCACCACGAGCGCGCTAAATCCGTGAATGTTCGGAACGCTTGCGCGGACTGTATAGCCGGGAATCTTCGAGTTGTGCCACTCAATCGGGAAAGTGATCGGTGTGGCACCCACGATCCCGAAATCGTAGCCGTTATGCGTGTACTTCCAGATATATTCGCCGTCAATGACCAGGTAGCGTCCAAATGCTTGTTGCAATCCGGCGTGGAATTCATTGCGCCAGCCCGGCTGGATCGCCGCTAGGTTGCACATGACACCTGGCGGCGGCACAATGGTGGCCAAAACTTGGAATTGGCACCCCGTGCTTCCGATCACCAGATTTTCATTGAAAGGGGTTTCAAGTGAACGCGCGTAGGAAATGCGGAGGATTGTATTGGTCGGCTTGATGTTGTAGGCAATTCCTAGCCGCGGCTCTGCCTGACTTGCCTTGGCGAGCCCATTGTACAAGTCCCCGCGCACGCCGACGTTGAACGCCCATCGCCCCTTGGTAATCGAATCCTGGACATAGAGGGCGAGTTCCTTCACGTCCGTGTGTCCGGGAAAGAAAAACGGGATGCTCTTATTGGGCGAGTTGGAGCAGGGATCTGATGGGTCAGGCACGGGCCGCGTGAGGTCCAGGCAAGCCAGAAATGGCTTGAAGCCAGCATTGACGGTGCCGCCCGGATTCTGCAAGCCTCCACACTGGCTCGGGTTCGTCAATGCAGGATTGGTGTTGGGGCTTCCGTCGAAATTGAAGCACACCGGGTTCAGTGTCGGGTCCACTATGCCAATGCGGTCGTTCTCCGTGAGGAAGGTTTGTTCATATACGATCCCTGCCTTCACGTTGTTTATGCCCTTCACGTACGACAGATCCGATCGAAGACCGGCATTGGTGAGCTTGCGTGCTTGCGCCACAGTTTCACTTTGGAGATCCGGAGAAAGATCATTCAGCGGATTGCCGCTGGGGATGTAGTTGTACTGATCTTGTCTTACGAACCCGCCGAAGTTAAACACCGTGTAGGAGTTGATTATCCGCGTCCAAGTCGGCGCGATGTTGAACGTCTTAATCAACGAGCGCTGGTCTGTCAGTCCCAAGAGCCCGCCGGTTACATTGTTGACCAGACCGGGATGAAGTTGTTGGTCGAATGAATTGGGATTCTGAAACCAGGAGCGCGAGTAGCCGAAGTTCAAATGGACCGTATCCGCCTGCGACAGCTGAAAGTCCACGCGGTCGAATACGTTCTCCTCATTTCCTTTGTCGTGCATCACCGTGAATTCTGGAGGATCCAGGAAACGCCCGGTATTCAGCCCATCCACGGAGATGAAATTTCCCCACTTCTGGCCGCCATATCCGAGGTCGAAACCTGCGCTGGATGTGCCGAATGTGCCGTAAGAAAGCCTTACGCTCCCATGCGGCGTCGTTTGCCCAATTCCTGAGCGTGTCGTGACGTTGATCACCAGGCTCGTCTTGTCGCCATATTCCGCGGGCGGTGCGCCTTGGATCACCTCGAGAGATTGAATCGAACTCAGCGGGATCTGGTTGGAAAAAATCTTGCTCTGCTGATCGGTGATGGGTTGCCCGTCCACGGAAAAGGAGTTCTCCGCGTGGTCGCCCAGACCGTGGAAGAGGCCGTTCGAATCCGCGGCGACGCCGGGACTTGCAAGCGTCACAAGCGAGCTGACCGAGGAAGAGGCGCTTTCGAGCGGAAGCTTATCGAAGAGCTTGCGGTCCACGTCGGTGTGCGCTGTCGGATCGTTTTCGAGTAAATCGCCTGCCTCTGCCTGTACTGTCACCGTGGCCGTCGCAGTGGCCACCTCTAGAGAAATCTTGAGATTGATCGGCACTGAGGAGCGCACATCTATGTCCTGAACGGATGCGTTGAACCCCTTCGCCTCCACCGTCAGGTGATAGGGATTGAACGCGACATTTGAGAATGCGAAAGCGCCATTAATATCCGTTATGGCCGTGCTATCGAATCCACTGACAGGATTCCGCATTTCAACCTTTGCCCCCGGAACCAAGGCGCCCGACGGATCTGTCACAACTCCCTGCACGCTTGCAGAATTCGACTGTCCGAAAGCAGTCGCCCCGAGCGCCAGAAATCCAATCAGCGCCAGCCAAATCGTCACAGTCACCCTTGCCCTAATCATTAGATTCTCTCCTATGAACTGCTGAGCAATCCCTGTCGAGGGATGGCCGCTTATGAATGCCAGTGTCGAGACAGTTGGCGCGCCTCGCGGAGGCGTGCCAATAGATTCAATTAGCTTCGAGAGGGATTTGACTAGGCGGGTGGTGCGCGCGATGGATGTTGCCGGGAGAATAGCTGCAGTCCGGCTTTCGCGGAGTCGGCAGGCTTGACCCTGCCGAGCTCAACAGGGGTCCCGGCTGCCACGGGGCTGGAAAACTGCTGTAGCGGGCCGATGTGCGCCAGGTGACACACCTGACAGATGCCGTCGTCCATGCCATTCGCATGAAAGTGAGCCGATGTTTCAATGACAAACAGAACGGCAATCAGCGCCAGGCTGAACGCCATAAACCTCGTTAGGTTTTTCTTCTTGCTGATGGTTCTGTTCATTTCGACCTGGACCGCACCCCGCTCCCCGTTAGACGCAGCCAAACAGTTCTTGGTTGTGACTTCTTTCTGGAAGGAAGCCCCGTCGGCTTCGTCTAGAACTCATGCGCTTCTAGGTGCTGTCCCCATTTAGAGGTTACTACACATCTCCGCCCGGGGCGCAAGCGGAGATTGGCGGGTTGTGCCGCACATACGAATCGTTGCGCTTGCTATATACTATACCCCGGTATATTATCTGTCCCGGAGGCGACCGTGGCTCATATCATCCGCGATAAGAAAAAACTGCTCAATCGCGTGCAGCGCATTCGCGGCCAACTCAACGCCATCGAAAAGGCCGTCGATGAGGGGCACGATTGCTCCGTTGTACTCCAAACCATTGCGGCCTGCCGCGGCGCTATTAACGGCCTTATGGCCGAAGTCGTGGAGGGCCACATTCGCTATCACATAGTGGATCCTGACCAAAAACCAGCTTCGGAACAGGCCCACGCCGCTCAGGAATTAATCGACGTGGTCAACGCCTACCTAAAATAGAAAAGGCTGGCGGAGGAAGCCTCCTTGGAATCGCCACACACCGCGGCAACAAAACTCACTGGCAGGGACGCGAACTCGTCGGCCACCCTTGACCCGCAGCAACACCCTTCTCCTCCCGGCGCCGAGACTGACCATCAGCACGCCCTCAGTTGGCGCGACGCGAATCGAATTCTGTTCGTCGCCGCCGCAGGGGGCGCTTTTTTGTTCCGAAGAACGGAACCCACCGCCATCTACGCGGTCATCGGCATAGTCTGCGTTCTCGTGGGCGGTTTCCCGATTTTTAGAGAGGCGTTTGAGAATATTGTTGAGCGCCGCATGACCATGGAACTCTCCATGAGCATTGCTATCGCAGCGGCAGCGGCCATCGGCGAGATTTTCACGGCCCTCGTAATACTGCTCTTCGTGCTTGTAGCCGAAGTGCTCGAGGGCTTGACCGTGCGCCGCGGGCGGCGGGCGATCAAGAGCCTGATCGACCTCTTGCCGCAGGTCGCCGCGATCCGGCGTGACGGCAAGATTGCGGACGTAAAGATATCCGAACTTCGCGCCGGAGAAATCGTAATCGTCAGGCCCGCTGCACGGATTCCCGTGGACGGAATCGTCGCGAGTGGCCACACCTCCGTGGATCAATCGGCCATCACCGGCGAATCGTTGCCTGCGGAAAAAGTGCGCGGTGCACAAGTGTATGCGGGCACGATCAATCTCTCCGGCGCTCTGGAAATTCAGGTCGAGAGGATCGGTCGAAGCACGGCCTTCGGAAAAATTATTGAGGCTGTGGAAAGCGCAGAAAAATCCCGCGCCCCCATTCAGAAAACAGCCGACCGCCTGGCCGGCTATTTGGTGTATTTCGCGATCGACTGCGCAGCCCTCACTTTTTTATTGACGCGTGACATTCGCTCCACGATTTCCGTCGTGATTGTTGCCGGGGCTTGCGGCATTGCTGCGGGAACTCCTTTGGCCATCCTGGGCGCCATCGGCCGCGCCGCGCGCCAAGGTTCGATCATCAAGGGAGGTCTCTATCTCGAAGCCCTCGGGACTGTGGATACAGTGGTCCTCGATAAGACAGGCACACTCACGTTTGGACAGCCTGAACTCGTATCCATATACTCAGCGGACGGCCTGGAGCCGCAGGCGGTCGTAGAAGCCGCCGCGATCGCTGAACGGTTTTCCGAACACGCCTTGGCCGCCGCCATCCTTCGAAAGGCAGATGCCATGTCTCTCGCCGTGCCCGAACCGGAAAGTTTCAGCTACACGCCCGGCAAGGGCATCGTGGCGCAGCAAAACGGTTCGCGGATCGTTGTGGGCAACCAGGCATTTCTGGCCGAGCAAATGATTGCACTGGGCGCGCTCGAGCAAATCTCCAACGGTTCATCGGAAGTTTTTGTTGCGCGTGACGGACAGTTCCTTGGAGCCTTGCGGCTGGCCGACACCTTGCGCCCCGAAGCCAAGAAGGCCGTCGCTTCGCTGCGTGCCATGGGCATTCGGACGCTTTTGCTCACGGGCGACTCTCGGTCCATTGCCGATTCTGTCGGGCAGACCCTGGGCGTTGATGAAATCGCGTCGGAGCTTTTGCCCGATCAAAAAATGGCGCGCATAAAATCACTTCTCGCCAAAGGGCGAAAAGTCGCCATGGTGGGCGATGGCATCAACGATGCCCCTGCTCTGACTCAAGCCAGTGTCGGCGTCGCCATGGGTTCCGGCACGGACGTGGCCCGCGAAAGCGCCGATGTAGTGCTGCTTGGAAATGATCTCCTGAAATTTGTCGAGACACTTCGCATCGCGAAGCGCTGCCGCCGGATCATCATGGCGAATTTCACGGGCACGCTGCTCGTGGATACCGCTGGCGTGGGCCTGGCCGCCTTCGGCTTCCTCAATCCGCTCCTGGCAGCTTTTATTCATGTCTCTTCCGAACTTGCTTTCATCTTGAATTCGGCCAGGCTCTTGCCGCATTCTGGCCGCCTGAAGACGCTCAGCGCGTGAACGCGAGGCGCTGCCATGGCGAGGCTGCTCCGCAAACTGACCACCAGAGATGGGCTCACCATTTTTGTTTGTGCCCTTTTGATTGGCTTGCTGCTGTTGTTTTTTTATTTCGCCGCCGTCTTCAAATATTACGATTGACCCGCATCAAACTTGCAACACGTCCCCTTCCCGCGCTACCGATTCATAGAGCACGGGGTTGACGAAAAACCCCAAGAACAGCCTTGATATCAATCCGGCCACGATAACGATAGCGAATGGTTTCTGCGTGTCCGATCCGATGCCCGTTGAAAGCGCCGCGGGGAGCAATCCGAGACACGCCACCAGGGCGGTCATCATAATTGGCCGCAGCCTCAGAAGCGAAGCATCAAGTGTTGCTTCCCGGATTCCTTTTCCTTCGAGCCGTAACTTGTTGATGTAAGAAACCAAAATCACAGCCGTCTCGACCGAGACTCCCATCAACGCGAGCAGGCCCAGGACGGACGAAACGCTGAAGGGTGTGCCGGTGAGTTTGAGCGCGATCAGTGCTCCCACGGGTTCGGTCATCACCACGCCGAGCGCAATCGTGACCGGGAATTTGAAATTCCCATATAGCGCGAAAAGAATCAGAAAAATCAACAGCACCGCGAGCGGGCCGATCACGTACATTTGTTTTTTGGCTTCGATAAATTCACTGTATTCTCCGCCCCATTCGATCCGGTAACCCTCCGGCAGGGCGCCAAGCGCCTTGGCCACGGCCTGCTGCCCCTCCGCTACCGCGCCCGAAAGATCGCGTCCTTCGATGCTGTACTGCACGCCGATATAGCGGGAATTGTTTTCACGATAGATGAAAGAAGCGCCGTTTCCCACGCGGATGTCAGCCAGCTCCTTCAAGGGAATTTGCTGCCCCGCAGGCGTTCCCACCAGCAGGTTGCCGATCTGTTGCTCGCTCTCGCGGAACTGCGGCTCCATGCGCACCACCAGATCAAAGAGCTTTTCTCCTTGGATCACTTGCGTGGCGGCCTGCCCGCCCACGGCCGCTTGAATCACCGTTTCCACGTCCGCAACATTGACGCCGAAGCGTGCAATCTTCTCCCTGTCCACGTCGATGAGCAGGCTCGGCTGTCCGAGCTCGCGCACAACGGTCAATTCCGTGAAGCCGGGAACCTGGGCCAGAGTCTTTTTGATGGTCAAGGCCTTGTCCTGCAGAGTTTGCAGGTCCGAGCCATACACTTTCACAGCTAATGCGCTTTTCAAACCTGTTAGAGCCTCATCCACGGCGTCTTCAGCGGGCTGTGTATAGTTGAAAATCACACCGGGGAAAGATTCGAGCCGCTTCTGGACGTCTGCCTCGAGTTCTTTTTTGTCGTGGACCGGCCCCTGCGTCCACGCCTTGTCGCCATAGGGTTTCAGCCCGACGTAAAACTCGCAGTTGAAGAAGCCGGTCGGATCCGTGCCGTCGTCGGGGCGTCCCAGCTCCGAGCCGACCTCCGTGACCATGGGATACGACCGCAAAAGATTGCGAACCTGCGGCGCAAACTTGCTCGCCTCGTCAAAGGAGATCGTATAGGGCATCGTGGCTCGCACCCAGAGCGCGCCTTCATCCAGGTGCGGCATGAATTCGCCGCCGATGTACGGGACGAGCAAGAGCGTCAGCCCGAAAATGATTGTGGCCCCGGTCATCGTGAGGCCGGGGTGGTCGAGGCACCACGCGAGCTGCCCGGCGTATTTTCGCTTCACCCATTCGAATGGCTTGTTTTCTTTCTCTCGGACGCCACGCTGGAACCAGTACGAGCACAACACCGGCACCACCGTCAGCGTCAGAATGAGCGCTCCCACCAGCGCGAACGACATGGTGTCGGCCATCGGGTGAAACAGCTTTCCTGAGGGTCCCGAAAGCGCGTAAATGGGAATGTAGCCGGCGATGATTACCGCGACGGAGTAAAAAATTGGCCGGTCGACGTCTTTCGCCGCTTCTAAAATGACTCCATGCAGACTGTATTCCTCTCCCTGCTTTTCTCCTAGCACGCGATAGATGTTCTCCACCATGACCAGCGTGCCATCAATGATGATTCCAAAATCGATCGCGCCGATGGAAAGTAGATTTGCGGCTACGTCGTGCGCGTGAAGGAATATGAACGAAAAGAGCAGCGCCAGCGGGATCGTGAGCGCCACAATAATGGCGGCGCGAAAGCTGACCAGGAAGAAAATCAGGACGATCAATACTAAAATCATTCCGCGGAGGAGGTTTGCTTCCACCGTGTCGGTGGTCAGCTGCACCAGGTCGCTGCGGTCATAGAACGGATGAATCTTCACGTCGGGCGGGAGAATGTATTTGTTCAGCTCCTCCGTCTTATTTTCCACGCCCCGCAGCACATTCTGTGTCTGTTCGCCGCGGCGCATCAGGATGACGCCTTCGACCGCGTCATCGTTCCCCTGAAAGCCGAATTCGCCCAGACGCGGCGCATGATCAATCGCCACCGTGCCAACGTCCCGCGCGCGCACGGGAACTCCGTTCATGCTTCCCACCACGACGTTGCCGATATCTTCGGTGGTCCGCAGCAGACCCAGGCCACGGACGTAATAAAACTGACCGCCTTGCGAATAGAATCCGCCCCCCGCGTTCGAGTTGTTGGCCCCTAGCGACGCGATCACTTGCGGTACCGTCAGGTGATAACCGTAGAGTCGCGAAGGATCCAGCTGCAGTTGATACTGCATCACCGTTCCGCCGATCCCCGAGTCATCCGCCACACCCCACACCTGCTTGTACTGTCTCTCGATGACCCAACCCTCGAATGTCTTCAACTCTTGCGGGCTGCGGTCGGGGCTTTCGATCACGTAGCGGTAGACGAGTCCGCTCGGGCTGAAAAGCGGCGCGATCGAAGGCGTCACACCTGGGGGCAGCGAGGCGTCGCTCAACCGCTCGAATACCACCTGCCGGGCAAAGTAATCGTCCGTGTTTTCCTCAAATGTCAGGCGGATGTCGCTTAGCCCATAGAGCGAAATCGATCGCATCACGGTCATGTGCGGCACGCCGTTCATCACCACTTCGATCGGCAGTGTCACCAACCTTTCGGTTTCCTCGGCGGCGTGTCCCGGCCACTGCGTGATCAGCTCCACCATGGGCGGCGACAAATCGGGATAGGCGTCCACCGGCATGCGCTGGAATGAAATTGCGCCCGCGACGGTGATAAAAGCCGTCAGCATCAGCACCAGAAATCTCTGCCTTAGCGCGAACTGGACGATTCGATGAATCATGGCTCGAGGACTCGGTCCTTTATTGCTGCAATGAATTCTTAAACTGCACGAAGATGCTGCCGTCTGCGATTACTTGATCCCCTGCGGCGAGTCCCTTGGTGATCTGCGTCTGGCCGCTTTGGCTCTGGCCTATCTGCACAACGCGTTTCGAGAATTGCAATCGCCCCTGAGCGTCTTTGCCAGTCGCGACATATACGTATGGAAAATTCTCCGTATCGCGCAGCACGGCGGAGTCCGGAACAACAAGCGCGTTGGCAATCGTCCCTGCGGCCACCGAAGCGGTCACGTACATGTCCTTTTTGAGTTTCCCGCCCGGATTATTCGTGACGACCCGCGCCTGCAGCGTTCGCGTGTTCGGGTCCAGCGCCGCCGCGATATACGAAATTTTTCCTTGGAATGCACCCGGGTAGGCATCTGTCTCGATCGCCACGGTGTCTCCCACTTTCACGAAGGGCAAATCCTGCTGGTACACGTTCACCAGCACCCATACCGTGCTCATGTCCGAGATTGTGAATGCCTGCGTGGCCCCGGCCTGCAGCAGTTGTCCGGGTGCCACCAGACGCTCCACGATTTCGCCGTCCATTGGTGAGAGCAGCGGAATTTCGGCCGAAGGTGGCAGATCTCCCAGGCTTTCCGGCTTGGGAATTCCAAGAATGCGCAGCGCAGCTTCGCTCGATTGCAGATCGGCTTGCGCCAGGTTGCGGTCGGACTCCGCTTGCAGCAGGTCGCGCTCCGCAATCGCGTTATGCGCATACAGATCCTGTGCCCGCAGATAATTCTTGTCCGCCACGCGGTACGTGTCTCGTGCTTTTAGGTACGCGGAGCGCATCTGTGAATAATCCGGGCTGGTGATGTCGAGCAGCGGCTCGCCCTTGTGCACGAATTGCCCGGGCGCTACCAGGATGCGGCTGACGGGTCCTCCCACCTGCGTGATTACCGGCGTCGTGCGAAATGCGTTGTAAGCTACTGCTCCGCTCAACCGCAGGGTGCGCGTCAGCGTGACTGGAGCGAGCGTCACCACCTTGACGTGCTGCATTTCCTCCGCCGATAGTGTGAAGAGTTGGGCTTTTTCTCCACCCGGCGTCCCGCTCGAATAGGAAGTCATCTGGCTGGCGGATTTGTCCACTTGCGAGCTGCACCCTGTTAGCACGATGGCTGTGCTCAGCCCGCATCCCATTGCCAGACGCCAAATCTTCTGAGCTCTCATGGCAGGTTCCTCACTCCTACGGCTTCGCGCAACTGTTCGAGCGCCAGCATGTAGGAAGCTAGCGCCTGTCGGTAAGCAAGCTGCGTCGCGCGGTAGCTCCGTTCGGAATCCAGAAAATCAAGCAGACTTGCCGCTCCCCGCTTGTACGCGTATTCGCTGATATCCAGCGATTGTTTGGACTCGTCCAGGTATCCGCTGCGATAAAGACCAACCACCTTATCGTTGCTTCGTACGCCCGCAAACGCGGTCCTCACGTCGCTCAGCACCAGCTCCGTCGCCGCCCTTTGCAGCTCTTCCGATTGCGTGATGGCGATTCGGGTCCGCGCAATTTCCCCCTGGTTGCGGTTGAAAATCGGCAGCTCGATATTTCCGAAAAAGCTTCCGCCGCTGTAATCGGAAACGTGCGAATAGCTGAATTGCAGCGTCAGATCCCGCTTTCCGTTTGCCTGTGCGAGCGTGTACTGGCTTTTTGCGGCCGTGATTCCTTGCTGTGCAGCCCGTAGATCCGGCCGGTTCTGCAGCGCCATCACCTCGAGTTCTTCCACCTTCTTGTTCAACGGCCGGTAATCCAGCTCCGACGCCACGTCGTAGCCTTCCGGAACCGACTCGAATCCCAGCAACTGTCTCAGTGATTGCAGGGCCTGTACTTTCCCGAGTTCCGCTGCCGAAACGTCGGTCTCAAACTGCAGCTTCTGGAGCTTGATCTTCAGAAAATCGCCTTCGCTCAAATCGCCTGCCTTATACCGGCTCTCGCTGATATCCACTGTATTCTGGAAGCTCTTCAAGTCCTGCTGCGCCAGCGCCAGCGTGGATTCAGCCAGCAGCGCGCCTACGTATTGCGAAGCGACTTGAAATTCCAGCGTTCGCTCGCTGTCTGAGACCAGCGATCGCGTTACCGCCGTTTGATCCTTGGCCGCTTCCAGCCGGCGCGCCCGCTTTCCTCCTCGTTCGAAGAGGTAGCTCACGCCGGCATCCTTTTGCTGCGACGTGTTCAGGTTGTCTGCAGAGAAATTTCCCGGGCTGAATATCGGGATGAACTGCCAGTCCATAAGCAGCACCGGATTCGGCCGGAGGTTCGCGGTAATCTCCTGTGCCTCGCTCTGCGGCACCGTTGTGCGCACCGCCAACAACGCGTGATTGTGCTCGAGCGCGAGCTGGACGGCTTCGTCGAGCGTAATCTTCACCGGCCCTTGCGGGCTTGTTTGCGCCCGCGCTACGGCGCTTGTAAAAAGAATCAGCGTGAACAGCCCTATCTTTCTCCACGGTTTAGCAAACATGGCTTTCAATACCTCGATCGGTAGAGACGTGCGGGGGCCGGAAGGCGCACTTCATGCGCCTGCAATGGTTTTAGAGGGAGGGGGGTGCGCGCGCCGGCGTGCGTCGCAGAAGCGGGTTCTGCGCTGCCTCCAGCTCGGTTGAAGAAATGTGCGCCGCGACAATCTCAAGCGCGAGAGCCCCATGAGTTGCCAGCGGTTGCTCGATCGGCTGGTGCCCGAAATGACAAATCTAGCAAGTTGCCTCGGACGAGCGGTCGTGGTGATGGCACATGACGCCCACGGTGATGGCGAACACCAGAATCACCGCCAGCGATGCTGCAAGGACGCGAATTGCTCTATGATGTTGCATATCTCGGTGGTTCTTCGCCGCTTAAGACCCAACTATTTTATCTCGAATTTCCTGCCGCTGCGCAACAATCCGGCTCTTGTCGCAGCTCAGTTACCCCAAGGCTGCCTCACGAAGATTGTTCCAGAGCTCGCTCCACCAGTCCCACGCACCGTTCCACCCGCTTCTTAAGCGGTCCTTCGAGCTCGTCGCTTCGCTCCCGCGCCTGGGATAGCTCATCCGCCAGATTTAGCGCCGCTAGCACTGCCACCTTCACCGAATCCACCGTGCGCGTAGCTTCCGCCACGCTGCGCATCCTTTCATCTACGAATTGCGCCAGCTTGCGAACGTATGCTTCGTCCTGTTCGCCCTGGATGTTGTACATCTGGCCATAGATTTCGACCTTCACGCCTTCGCCTCCCGATTCCGCCGATCAACCCCATTCTGCTCGGCTGCCACTTTCCCCACAAGTGGAACTTCCGCGCTTCCTCATTTTTCACTTTCGCGGATTTTTCCTGTGGCGATTAAGCAGTTCGGATGTGTGCCCCGAGATCTTTTTCGAGCGCGGCCATGATGCGGCTCGAAAAATTGGAGAGTTGTTCTTCCGCAAGCGTGGTCGTCTGACTTTCGAATGTCACGCGCACCAGCAGCGAATAATTTCCCGACGGAACCTGTCCTCCCCGAAAAAGATCTACCGCCTCTACTCGGATAATTTCCTCGATGCCCAGCATATCGATCGTCCGGCGGACCGCTGCGAACGGCGTTCCATCTGCAAGCACCACTGAATAGTCGCGCTCGACGGCGGGAAAGCGCGAAAGCGGCCGGTAGCGCAGCGCAGCGCCGTAGGACTCCGCGGCCTCGAGAAAAGTCTCAAGCGCAAATTCTGCCAGAAACACATCTTGGCGCAGCTTGAAATGTTCCGCCGTTCGCCGCGCGAGCTGTCCCGCTCTACCGAGTGCTTCTCCGCGATTTGTCGTCACGCTCCCGAATCGCCCCGGATGCAGCCAGTCGGGCGCGCCTTTCGCTCCGTTCGCCCACCTGAATCCGCCCGCGAGTTCCCCCACGCAGTCCAGATCTCCCTTGAGGTCTTCGAATGCGAATTCGCGCGCTGCCTCATAGACGCTCTTTTCGCGCGCCTTTCCCGTCGCGCCCAGTGTCAAAAGGCGCGTCTCAAGCGGCTTCCCTTCGCGCAATTCGTATCTTTTTCCTGTTTCAAACAGCCGCAGGTTTTTTTGTCCGCGGTTCAAATTCCATTCCAGGGCGCGCAGCATGCTCAAGATTCCCGATGTCCGCATCGTTGCGGCATCTTCCGCAAGTGGATTTGAAATCTTCGCCGGAGTCGTACCGGCCCGACGGAAGAAAGAATCCGCCTCCGCGTCCACGAGCGGAATCTCGAGAATTTCCTGATAACCTAGGGCAATGAGCCGCTCGCGGACTTGCGCCTCCGCCGCGGCGTGAGGAAGTCTGGCCGCGGCCTGCCGCGCCGGAGGCAGCCTTGCCGGAAACTTATCAAATCCGTAGTGCCGCGCGATCTCTTCGATTAAGTCAATTTCCCGCGTCACGTCCTGCCGCCACGAAGGCCTCTGCGTCTCCCACTCCGCGGCCAGCGAGCCGTTGCTGCCGCGGTTCGCATCCACGCGCCGCGGCGCGAATCCCAAGCCGTCAAGGATCGCCTCAATTTCTTTGTCAGGAACGTCCGCGCCCATCACGCGAAGCAATTCCTTGCGCGTCACTGCAATCTTTTGTTCGGTCTGGCGTCCGGGATACACATCTACTGCTCCCGCAAGCAATTCGCCGCCCGCCAGTTGTTGGATCAATTCGCAGGCGCGGCGCGAAGCCAATTCCGCCATCTCCGGATCCGTTCCGCGCTCGAATCGCGTGGAGGCTTCGGTTCGTAACCCGAGCGTCTTCGAAGTCCGCCGGATAGAAATGGCATCAAACCATGCGGATTCAAGAAGGATGTTCCGCGTCGCAAAACTGATTTCGCTATCCGCTCCTCCCATCACTCCGCCGATGGCCACGACACGCGCCGCGTCGGCAATCACGCACATCTCTGGAGAGAGCGCCCGCTCGATGCCGTCCAGCGTGCGAATTTTTTCGCCCTTGCGCGCCCGCCGTACCACGATTCGTTTCTCGCTCAGGCGGTCGAAATCAAACGCGTGCTGCGGCTGGCCGAGTTCCAGCAGCACGTAGTTCGTCGCGTCCACCACGTTATTGATGGACGATTGCCCGAGCGCCTCCAGGCGCCGCCGCAGCCATTCCGGCGAGGTCTGCACTTTAACGCCGCGCAGAATTCGCGCCGTATACCTCCCGCAAAGTTCGGGACATTCGATTTCTACCCGAGTCACGGCCGATGTTTTTTCCGTCGTTTCCTTGATGCTTGGCTGAATTCTTTTAAGCGGCAGCCGCTCGAGCGTCGCCGCTTCCCGCGCGATCCCATAGTGTCCTAGGCAGTCGGGCCGGTTAATCGTGATTTCCGCGTCCATCAGCGGCCCGTCCGCGGTCTCCTCAATCGCATCCACCGCGATTCCCGCGAGCGACAATCGTGTTCGCAGCGCTTCCGGCGTCGCCGTCACGGCCACGAACTCCTTCAGCCAGTTGTACAGCACTTTCATCGCGAATGTATTAGGGCCTTACCCAAACGGACGACACTTGCGGCGAGGTTTTGGGAATGATGCCGTCTTCGCCCAGCTCCAACCTTGCCGCCTGGGCGTGGGTTGTAATTTAGGCGTACCTCCTTATAGAGGATAGATGGAAGCTCCTTCACCATTCTCTTTGCTACGAACGAAGCGCGGGCTCTCCGTTCGCGTTTTTTATTAAGGTAGGCCTTCGAAAAGGATTGAACGAATAGGATGTGCTTTCTCAGCTTTCCCTCGGTAGCCCACTTCCATATCTTGACCACGTTCGATGCAGGGTCTTCTCGCAAGAGCTCCGCTTCAATCAATATGACCTCCCGGCCTCTCCCATTGACGCCTACCACGTCAACACTTTCCCGACTAATTCCCCTCGGTTTCCAATTCACATGCCACTTGAGGTCACCCAGCGCTCGATTGAAGGCGCCATGGCTATCTTGGAGGCAGCGCCTCAGATCCTTTGAGAATTCTGTGGCCCGGTCAGTGGATTTCCCAGTCACCTTGACCTCCTTATGGAAACTGCCGCAAAAACCGCACATCGTTCTGGAAAAAGAGCTGCAAGTCGTTGATGCCGTATTTCAGCATGGCCAGGCGGTCCACGCCCAATCCAAATGCAAATCCGCTCAGCCGTTTTGCGTCGTAATTCACGAAGCCATAGACCGCCGGATTCACCATTCCCGCGCCGAAGAGCTCGATCCAGCCGGAGTTCTTGCACGTCCGGCAGCCGCGCCCACCGCAGACGTGGCAGGAAGCGTCGAATTCCGCCGAAGGTTCCGTGAACGGAAAATAGCTCGGTCGCAGCCGCACTTTCGTCTTCGGTCCGAAAAACTCCTTCGCAAAATATTCGATCGTGCCTTTGAAATCGCAAAACGTGATGTCTTCGTCCACCGCCAGTCCTTCGACCTGGTGAAACATGAACGAATGTGTCGCGTCCGGGTTGTCGCGGCGATAGACCTTTCCCGGCACGATCACGCGCACCGGAGGCTTTTGTTTCAGCATCGTGCGAATCTGCATCGGAGATGTGTGCGTTCGCAGCAGATATTTTTCGCTGCCCGGCGGCGTCTCGATGTAAAACGTGTCCATATTGTCGCGCGCCGGATGGTGCTCCGGAATGTTGAGCGCCTCGAAGTTGTAATAAGGCGTTTCCATCTCAGGTCCTTCCACCACCGAGAATCCGATGGACATGAAAATGCGGTAGAGCTCTTCAAGGGTCTGCTGGATTATGTGCCGCGTGCCGATGGCCCGCTGGACGCCCGGCAGAGACAGATCCACGCGCTCGCGCACAAGCGCCGCCTGCTCGGCCGCCCCTCGCACAGCCGCATGATGTTTCTCGAGTGACGCCTCGACATAAGCGCGAAGCTCATTGAATTGCTGGCCGACTATGGACTTGAGCGCTCCCGGCGCGCCCTTCAACCAATTCTCAGCGATCTTTGCGATGATTCCAGATTTTCGTCCGAGCCAAGCGTCTCGCAGCATTGCCCAACGAACTTCGTCATGTGTTTCGGCAGCTTGTTTGTCAAATCTCTTGCGAATATCTTCAAAATCGCGTGCCACTTGCTGCGGGTCGCTCACACCGCGTTCCACAAGGGACTTTTCGACGTTCGGTGCTTCTTCGTTCATAAATTGTTCAAGCGTCAAAGCTCGCCCGGGACATTTACTTCCAGCGTGACGCTGGCCGTCGCCGGATGCAGTCGAGTGGCGGCGTTATGCGCTTGCACGTGGCGCGAGTTGCTGCTTGGCCTGCTCGACGAGCGAAGCAAATCCCGCCGCGTCTTGCGTGGCCATGTCGGACAAAATCTTTCGGTCAATCTCGATCCCACAACCTTTCAGACCGTGCATGAATTGGCTGTAGGAAATTCCGTTCGTCCGTGCTGCCGCTCCAATCCTCTGAATCCACAGCCGGCGGAAGTCACGTTTGCGACTGCGCCTGTCGCGATAGGAATAGCGTTCCGCACGATTCACCGCTTCGCGTGCCGAACGATACAGTTTGCTTTTGGTGAGGAAATATCCCTTCGCCTTGCGCAGCAGCTTTTTGCGCTTCGCGCGCCGCTTCGTGCCTCGCTTCACTCTTGCCATGTCGCAATTCTCCTCGAAAACAATTCTGGCGAATCAATCAGCGCGGAGGAATTCCTTCCCAAGCGCAGCCTCTCAGCAAATGCAGCGCACGGAAAAGCATCCACTCCACGGCGTGTTCGGAAAACTCCTCGCTCCCGATCCATTCGGGCGAGGAGCGCAACGAGCCTTGATTCCGGCTCAATCGGCCGGCAGGCCCGTCGTGGCGGATTGCGCGCTGCCTGGCTCGGAATTTCATCGAGTTCGGAAACTCGAAATTCTTTTTAGGCGTACGGCAGCATCTTCCGCACGTTTGCTCGATCGGCGGGATGCACTTCGATCGCTTTGCCGAGCCGGCGCATGCGCTTGGGCGCCTTGGTCCCCAGCAAGTGTCGCTTGCCGGAGCGCATGCGCATGATTTTTCCCGTAGACGTCACCTTGAATCGCTTGGCGGCGCCGCGGTGCGTTTTCAATTTTCTTGGTCTTGCCACGAAAATCCCCCGATTCTTTTGTTTTCGAATTTATTTCATTCTAAGCTGGCGCGGCCTGCGGCGTCGTTGTTGCCACGGGTTTTGGCGCGGCGCCCTTCTTGGGAGACAGCAGCGCCAGCAATATATTTGCTTCCATGCGGGGCCCGAATTCAATCTGGCAGTGATCCCCCACATCTTTGAGCAGCCGCGTCATCTTGGCGCGTCCGACGTCCTGATGGGCCATCTCCCGGCCGCGATGGAAAATCATGGCCCGCACTTTATATCCATCGCCGAGGAAGCGGATGATTTGATTTTTGCGCACCTGGTAATCGTGTTCCGCCGTCGCCGGCCGGAACTTCACTTCCTTCACATGCGTCGCTTTTCGCGATTGGCGCTGTTCGTGAGCTTTCTTATTTTGCTCGTAAAGAAATTTTCCGAAATCCGTGAGCTTGCATACCGGAGGAACGGCGGTCGGCGAAATTTCCACCAGATCGAGGCCGGCATTCCGCGCCGCTTTCAGCGCGTCAAACAACGTCATCACTCCGAGCTGTCCGCCCAGATCATCCACCACGCGGACTTCGCGCGCCCGAATGCGCTCGTTCACCCGCAACCCACCGCCACGATCCGATGCGATAAACCCACCTCCCAATCCTGCCCGGCGGCAATTTTTGAAACCGGCCCTTCAGCCGCGCACAACCGAACCCAGGGGCGAAAAGTATAGCACGCCCCGCATTCCTCCCGCGCGTCAACATTTTCCGTCGCGCTGGCAGTGGCTGCGCAAACTCCATTTATTTTCCGGATTCTGGTTAGCCCTTTTTTCCTCGCGAGGCCGCCGCGAGGCGAGCGCGGGGCCTGCGCGGCGCTGTCCTATTACTCAACGCCCGCGCCAAGCCCCTTTCCCACGCCAGCGCCATTCTCCACGACGTCGGCGACATTAGCTGTGTTTTGCCTTTGGCCCTCCTTTACGCGCCCCAGAATGTGGTACTAGAACCCATTTTGAAAATGACTGTTTTGTAGCGATTGATTTCTGCCAGTTTGCAACTCGGGATTGGCCACGGAGGCCACTGAGTCACGGAGATATGGGAGGTGGGGAAACATGTGATGTGTCTCGATTAGAAAATGTTGTCCCTGCAAGCGTCGTAATGGGGAAGTTGTCCCCCGACCCGCTAAATCGTTTTATTTCAATAGGGTAAGCATAGCATAGGTTAAGTAGAAAGTCAAGTACCGGGACTAGGAATACT
Organism: Candidatus Acidiferrales bacterium; assembly: GCA_050747245.1. Lineage (GTDB taxonomy): Bacteria > Acidobacteriota > Terriglobia > Acidiferrales > UBA7541 > JBOGNO01. The sequence continues at coordinate 20,671 of JBOGNO010000010.1, read as the reverse complement.
GACCTGCCGCGAGCCCGGCGCCACAATTATAGGAGCTCGCAGCTGACGTTGTGGGATCAGTGTAAGTTTGCGTAGTCGGATTTGGCGGCGCGGCGACGAGTAGGGTGGGATGGGCTTAGCGGTACAAGAAAGAGACGAAGAGTTTGATTAGAGATTCTTTGCCCCGATGAAATGCATCGGGGCTCAGAATGACAGCGCTGGTTTTTCGCTCAGAGAGGGGCGGTTCAGGGAGCGACGGGGGTGGGTGGCGGCACGTAAACAGATTCAAACGCGAAGGCTGGTGATTTGCCAGCAGAAGGCGCTAGCAAGCCCGGCGATAGAGGGGCCGAAGCACAAAGCTGGCGGGATAGACCCGTAGGTACAGAAAAGAGACGAAGAGTTTGATCGGAGATTCTTCGGGCCGTAAGGCGGCCCTCTGAATGAGAACAGCGGACAGGCGTCTATCGCAAGTTTGCGTATTCTGCTCGGGCTTGCTTGAGGATGGGGGTGTCGGGATCGGCCTCTTTCCAGAGCGTGAGGAACTCCTTGTAAGCGGTGCGTGGGTTTGCCGCGTCGCCCGGCAATGCCTAGAGTTCGCCACTCCGCGGTCAGGAGCCGGAGGTCGGGAAATCACTTTTGGCTCAACAAATACAGGTCGGCGTGGCCGCCGGGACGCGCATAGACGACGGTGGAGAGATCGCGCGCAAAGTCGTAGGCGTTGCCGCCGTAGATCAAGGGAAAAGCAAAGGGGAGCTTTAGCGCAACCTGGGGCTGGCCGATGAGTTTTCCGTCCTGCCAGGGCTGACGATAAATTGTAACATCGTGGCGTGACGGAATGGCGTACAAGAAGGACTTGCCATCGCGACCAAAAAAAACGCCGAACGTTACCACGCCGGGCAACAGCGGAATACACTTTCTATCGGGGATAGAGAACTCGTTAATTCCGGTCTTTTCTCCCGACAACACTACATCCAGCAGGTACTGGCCACTGGGTGTAATTTCCCAAGCAACGCCACAACCGGCAGCTAGTTTCTCCGGGTTCGACCCGTCCGCGTTCTCTCTCCAAATGGTCGACGTCGCGGCCCTTTTTTCGAAACCAGTCAGGTAAACGGATTTCTGGTCAGCGCTCCATACCAATCCTTGGAGACTCCCTCCGGGCCACGGGATCTGGCGAAGACCGCTGCCATCGGCTCCCACGACGTAAACCTTGTCTGCTGTGCCAGCTTCCGTCTCCGAAAAAGAAAGGTGAGAATTGTCGAGCGCCCAGGATGCCGTTGACAGGGATCCCGAACTGGCGAGTTTCACTTTGTCGCTGCCGTCGATGTTCGATACCCAGAGTTCGCTCCGATCCCTTGCGGGGGCCGTGATATACATCACCCGTTTTCCATCACGCGAGATCGTGGGCTGGGTTGCGTTTTCCGACGCGATGTCTGTGGATTGCTTCGAATGGAGGTTGTAAGCGGTCAAAAGCCCAGTGGACTTGCCACTCACAAAGTAAATCCCTCTTCCTCCCGGCGCCAGCATGGGGGAAGAATCCGGCCCGGTTCCTAAAGTTATCTGCGTCAATGCCTTGTCCTGCAAGCTGTACTTCCAGATGTTAGTCAGCCCACTCACGGTACGGCTAAACAGCACAGCCTTTCCGGCTTCGGCCCATGTGACGTCAATCGGATCCACGGGTATCTCACCCAGATCAACTGCCGATCGTCCAGACAGATCAACTTCGTAGGCGTGGGATAGCGGAAGCAGGGTAACCGGGTCGGAGGCAACTACGAGCAAGCGGTTGCCATCAGGGAAAGGAAATATATGCCTGGGAGGAAATTCGGTAGCATCGAAACTGTACACCTGTTCCTCACTCAACCTGGACCTGTTGGTACGAAAGATGCCCCGGCTTCCAGTCTTCACGTAGTAGATTGAGCCGCCATCGGGAGATGGAGCCAAAGAGGAGCCCGATACGACACGGCTCGGGTTTCCGCCGAGTGTGGGGATGGCCCAGCCCTCGTCGCGCCCGGAGTATCTCTCGTAATAAATCTCAGTCCCGTCTGGGGAGAAGCTATCCACAATTTTGTCGCCTTCGTCATTCGTAAGCTGAAGAGGCTCGCCACCGGAAGTAAGCATGACGAACACCTGTGCTATGCCCCCTACCGGCGAACTGAATGCCACGGTGTGGCCGTCGGGAGAAAGCCTCGCAAAGTCCATAGGCTGGTCCCAATGGCTGACTTGCGTAATCTTCGCGGGCCCTCTGGGAGCGCTCGAACCAACGCCGAAGTGATACGCCGCAAATGCGACTGCCACCAGAACGGCGCACGCAGCTACAACGATATATTTCTTACGCACAGGCCCCGATGAGGGTTGAGCGCCGATTGCGGTGCTCGAGCTGCTAGCGGGCTCCAGCGCAAGATTTTGAGCCGCTCTGCTTGGCGATGAGGAAATTCGGCCCGAGTCGGTATCCCGCCGCAAGCGCTTCAGGTCAGCGCGCATATCTGACGCGGACTGATAGCGAAGGTCACGATCCTTTTCGAGCGCCTTGTTGATAATGTCTTCGAACTTCGAAGGAAGATCCGGGTTCAACCGCACCGGAGATACGGGTGAGCGATTCAAAATCGCCTCGGTAATCACACCGGACGTTTCACCGCGAAACGGAACAGCTCCGGTCGCCATTTCATAGAGGACCACACCAAAGGAAAAAAGATCCGTGCGCGCGTCGAGTTCCTGGCCGCGCACCTGTTCCGGCGACATGTAGGCGACGGTTCCCACGGCCGTGCCTGGGCTGGTCAGCAGCTCCTCGCCCACGCCCGCGGTCATCCCCGCGGAGAACGTCAGGCCCTCTGTGCCGCCCGCTCGCGTCTGCTTCGCCAGGCCGAAATCGAGGATCTTTGCGTGGCCGCGTTCGGTTATAAAAATATTCGCCGGCTTGATGTCGCGGTGCACAATGCCCTTGGCGTGCGCGGCATCCAGAGCGTCGGCAATTTCGATCCCCAGATCGAGCAGTCCCTCCAGCTCCATGGGGCGGCCGCCGATGCGCTGCTTCAGCGTGGCCCCTTCCATCAGCTCCATGGCAATGAACACCTGGCCGCCGCCCTCGCCGATCTCGTAAATCGTGCAGATGTTGGGATGATTGAGCGCTGAAGCAGCGCGCGCTTCACGCTGAAAGCGTTCGAGCGCATGCGAATCGCGGGCCAGTTCATCGGGCAGGAATTTCATCGCGACGTGCCGGCCGAGGGTCAAATCCTCCGCTTCATATACCACGCCCATTCCGCCACCACCGAGTTTCTCGACGATGCGGTAGTGCGAGATGGTCTGCCCGATTAGCGACGCGGAGTCCGCCATTTGGCGCACATCTTAGGCCGCGCTCGTACCCAAGTCAACGCGCGGCTGGAGTGAGCTCTACGAACGGGAGAACTGCTACACCTGTCGAGTCAGGGTAGACGGGTGATCAAAACAATGTCCGTAGTGGAGGCGTCGCGCGCCAGCGCCAATTGCTTGCCGTCGGGTGAAAATGCAAATTTTATAACGCTGTTCGCGGAGAAATGCGTCCACTCCCGCTGCGGAGCGGGCTTGCCCTGAGAGGGCCCCACCGGCTGCACCCACAGGTTAGTCACACCCTTCAGCAAGACCGGGAAGACAACGCGGCGGCCGTCCGGGGTCCAAGCGAGCCCTCGCGCAATTCCGTCGGGGTTGAGATCCACTTCTTTTGGCAGGTCAATCACTTGTGACGGCGCCCCACCTTCGACGGGGACCAGCGCCAGCTTGGGCACCGCCGTCGGATCAGTCCAGTACAGCGCGGCAATCTGCCGGCCGTCGGGAGATACCGCCGGCCAAGCCATGTTCAGCTCGTTCAGTTTTTGAAGTGTGCCGCCGATCGCCGGCACCCGCACCAACCGGGTTTCGTTACCCTCCGATTTTGTGAACACAACGATTTTGCCGTCCGGGGTGCAAACAGGGTCAAAACTGGAGGGGCCGGAATCCAGCTCCACCGGCATTCCTCCATTAAGGTCCGCGCGCCTGATGGAGAAGCTCGCTTTCACAACCGACGCGTACACTATCGAGCCGTTCCCGCACGATGCCGGAACCATCTGGCCCTCGCCCGGCAGGTGGAGATCCACGGGCTGCGCGCCTTGAATATCTAGCCTCGCCAGCCGAAAACTGCTGCCGCCGATGTAGCCGTAGACGATCTGGCCATTCCCGTTCCAGGTCAGCCCACTGCCGTCCAGCCGGCTTGTCCCGGGTGTGATTTGGCGCGCGGAGTCGGGATTGGAGGCTGGCGCCAACCACACGCCGCCGCGCGGCAGCCTTTGCGCGGCCACCAGCCTGTTGCCATCCGCCGTCAGTCCGGGAACACTGTAGAAATTCGGGTCATTCGAGACTTGCCGTAGTTGCCCGCTCGGGTAGAGGGCTTCCCAGATCTGCTGCCGATACTCACCCAGCTTCTCATACCCGGCAAAGACGACAGCGTCCGGGTTGTAACGCCAGGATAAACGGCCAACGGAGAACCAGCTGAAACTGCCCAAGGGGGCGGACGCCGCGGTCCCCAGGTCCGCGACCTCGATGTGTTCACCGATGCGGGCGACATTATCTAGGGCCACAACCGCGACGTGCTGGCCATCGGGTAGCCAGATGGGCCCGACAGGAACGAATGCCTGGGGCTCCTTCTTCGTCGCCGCCACATGAACATTCGAACCGTCTGACTCCGCTATCATCAAATAGCTCTCGTGTTTCGCAGCCGCCGGCCGGATGAACGCAAATCGTTTGCCGTCTGGGGAAAACGCGATGGTGCTGAGCACGTCATCCAGAACGATCTCCGGCTGCCCGCCGAGCGATGCCACGCGATAAAGCGTTGCTTGGGGCGCCCCTGCCGCCTGAAGCGAGAAATAAATATAGTTGCCGTCGGGCGAAAAACGCGGGCCGCCCCCAAGGGAATCCCGCAACTCCGCAATCTGCGCCGTGCTCCCCGTGGCCAGTTGCAGCATCCACAGGCTCGACTTCCCGTGCTGCTGCCGCACGTAGGCCACCAGCCGCCCGTCCGGAGAGATCGCTCCAACCTGCACATCGCCGGTGCTGGTGAGTTGGGAAATCTGCATCGGCGCGGTTTCCGTATCGCCAGCGCGGCGCCCCTGAAACCCGAAATTAAATGCCAGCTTCCACACCAGCGCCGCGAACACCAAAACGCTTACGGCGCAGGCGACAACCCACGGCCGTCGCCACAGCGGGCGCGCGGCGGGTGCTGCGATAACCACTCCGCTCGTTGCCGCGGGGAAGGAACCGCTCGTCGGCATCACCCCGGAAGCGGCAGTCGTCGCCCCGCTCACCGGAATCGACTCGCTGCGGTCAACCGCGGGCCTGCGGTCGGAGCTGGTATCTCGCTTGAGCCGCTTCAGGTCGCCGCGCAACTCCGCAGCGGTCTGGCAGCGCAGCTCGCGGTCCTTCTCCAGCGCTTTGTTGATCACGTCCTCGAGTTTCGCCGGCAGGTCCGGATTGAGCCGCACCGGAGCCACCGGCGCGCGGTTCAGGATCGCTTCGGTGATGACACCGGAGGTTTCCCCGCGAAATGGCATGGTCCCTGTGCACATTTCATAGAGCACCGCGCCGAAGCTGAAGAGGTCCGTGCGCGAGTCCAGCTCCTTGCCGCGCACCTGTTCCGGCGACATGTAGGCGACGGTTCCCACGGCCGTGCCTGGGCTGGTCAGCAGCTCCTCGCCCACGCCCGCGGTCATCCCCGCGGAGAACGTCAGGCCCTCTGTGCCGCCCGCTCGCGTCTGCTTCGCCAGGCCGAAATCGAGGATCTTTGCGTGGCCGCGTTCGGTTATAAAAATATTCGCCGGCTTGATGTCGCGGTGCACAATGCCCTTGGCGTGCGCGGCATCCAGAGCGTCGGCAATTTCGATCCCCAGATCGAGCAGTCCCTCCAGCTCCATGGGGCGGCCGCCGATGCGCTGCTTCAGCGTGGCCCCTTCCATCAGCTCCATGGCGATGAACACCTGGCCGCCGCCCTCGCCGATCTCGTAAATCGTGCAGATGTTGGGATGATTGAGCGCTGAAGCAGCCCGCGCTTCGCGCTGAAAGCGTTCGAGCGCATGGGAATCGCGGGCCAGTTCATCGGGCAGGAATTTCAAGGCGACATGGCGGCCGAGGGTCAAGTCTTCGGCTTCGTAGACCACGCCCATGCCGCCGCCACCGAGTTTTTCGACGATGCGGTAATGCGAGATGGTCTGCCCGATTAGCGACGCGGAGTCCGCCATTTGGCGCACATCTTAGGCCGCGCTCGTACCCAAGTCAACGAAGCGCAGCGTATTCGGATTTGGCGGCGCGGAGGATGGGGATATCGGGCTCGACCTCTTTCCACAAGGCGAGAAAAGCTCGAATGGCTTTTGCTACTACGGCAGACCCATGCCGCGCACCAAATCCTTGAAACGGGGTTCGGAGCGCAGGCTGTCCAGTTCTGGATCAGCCGTTAAGATTGTCAATAACTGGGAACGATCCGCACAGGCCTTCTCGAGCGACGTGAGGGCCTGCCTCCTGTCGCCGAGCCCGATATAAATTTCGGCGAAGTTGTAGGCACAGATGTAGCTTTGCTTGGAATGTTCTTCGAGCTGCCTGAGGATTTCTTGAGCCTCGCTTTTCTTCCCTGACACGGCATAAGCGTGGGCAAGCTCTGCCTCCGGCCAGGGTACGGTTGCCCCTAGTTCACTGGCCCTGCGAAGCTCGGACATGGCACGCGAAAGATCACCCTTGGCCTCGTAGGCCAATCCAAGGAACATGTGGGTGGGCCAAAGATTTGGGTCCAATTCGAGCGTCTTACGGAGTGTGTCGATCGCCAGGTCATTTTGGCGTGCGTAATAAAAAATATCGCCGACATTCGCGCCAACTTCAGGGGAAAGCGGATCCAGTTCGAGGGCCCGTTTGCCCTCTGCGATGGCTTCTTGCGTGCGCCCCAGCGTGAGCAAATAGTAGCCGTAGTATTCGTGGGCGTGGGCGTAGTTCGGCTCAAGCTCAATGGCGCGCCTGTATTCCTTCTCGGCGGCATTCCAATCATAGTCATACCAGGAGTGAACGATTCCCATCTCCAGATGAGCCTCGGGAAGCGTGTCATCCAACTCCACGGCTTTTTTGGCCGCCTCGCTCGCCTTGGGCATGACCTCGCGGGGTGACGAAAAAAAGTCGTTGTCGATGACGGTGTACACATACGCCAATCCAGCGTAGGCCAAAGCATAGTTCGGATCCAGATCAATGGCCCGATGAAAGCACTCGATTCCTTTGTCCGCCCCCTCTTTCGTGTATTTTTCCGAGTAGTAGCGGCCCTCGAGGTAGAGCCGGTACGCCTCGGGATTCGTTGTGGAGCGCTTGGCCATCCGCTCCTTGTCCTCTCCCGTGAGCTTCTGACGCAGCTTGTCTGAGACGTCTCTTGCGATGTCGCCTTGTATGGACAGAAGCTCGGACACTTTACGGTGATACTCCTCGCCCCAGAGATGGCTGTTGTTCGCTACTTTCACCAGTTCGACGCTGATTGTGAGGTCCTCGCCTCGCTGAACCACCCCGCCGGTCAGAACGGCTTGAACCTTGAGCTCGCGCCCAGCAGCTTGGGGATCCGTATCCCGTCCTGCGTACCGGCGGACCGAACTGCGCGACATCACGGTCAGATGGGGCAGTTCCGAAAGACTGTTGATAAGCCCTTCCGTGACACCATCGCTCAGGTATTCCGTGTTTGGATCCGCGCTCACGTTAGCGAACGGCAAGACCGCGATGGAGTCGATGCTCCCGGCGTTCCCGGCGGGATGGAAATAAACCGCGGCTACAATCAAGATTGCTGCCAGAGCAAGCGCGCCGAATGTCAAACCAGCGCGCTTCGCAATTGTCTTGGGGGGAGGAGGTAATTCAGAAGCTGCCGATCCCGTCGCGTCTTTGTCGCGCTTTACGCGGATGAGGTCCGCCCGCAGCTCGGAGGCGTGCTGGTATCGAAGGTTTCGGTCTTTTTCCAGACACTTTGTGATAATCCGATCCAGTTCCGCTGGGAGATCGGGATTCAGCCGCACCGAAGGGACCGGCAATCGTTCCAGGATGGCATTGGTGATGACGCCCGAGGTGTCGCCGCGAAAAGGCAACACGCCCGTTGCCATTTCGTAGAGCACCACGCCAAATGAAAATAAATCCGTCCGCACATCCAGCTCTTCTCCACGCACTTGCTCGGGCGACATGTAAGCGACGGTGCCGATGGTCGAGCCAGGAGCTGTCAGTGTGGGGTCGGCGGAATCCACCGTAGGCATTGCGGATTCGCTCGCCGCACCGCGAACAGGAGTGAGTTTTGCCAAGCCAAAATCGAGAATCTTGGCTTGGCCGTGGGTGGTGACTAAAATGTTGGCGGGTTTGATGTCGCGATGCACGATACCCTTCGTGTGCGCGGCATCGAGCGCGTCGGCAATTTCGATCGAGAGGCCTAGAGTCTCGTCGACCGGGAGCGGTTTGCCGGCAATCCGGTGTTTCAGCGTCTGGCCGTCCAGATACTGCATGACGATGAACGCCCGGCCGTCCTCTTCGCCGATGTCGTGAATGGCGCAGATATTTTGATGATCCAGAGCGGAGGCGGCCTGTGCCTCGCGTCGAAACCGTTCCAGCGCCTGGCGGTCGTGGGCCATATCTTCTGGCAGAAATTTCAGCGCGACAAAACGGTGGAGCTTGGTGTCCTCCGCCTTATAGATGACACCCATCCCTCCGCCGCCGATTTTTTCCAGGATGCGGTAGTGCGAGACGGTTTGGCCGATTAGAGACGCGGAGTCCGCCATTTGCCGCTCATCTTAGGCCGCGCTCGTACCCAAGTCAACGCACGGCAGTCGTTTCATGTCGCGTGAAGACTGTCCCTGTTTCTCTCTGGACTCTTCGGCCATCTTGTGGTACGATTAAAGTCTATTCAAAAATATCTCGAAGGGCGGGGCCCAAATCCCCGCCCTTCGGCTTTCTTAAGCCGCGCGGGTCTTCACATGCCTGCCACCTGCTGTCAAATCAAACAAAACAAAAAACATATTAACCGCCGAGGCGAAGAAAAAGTTAATCGAGACACACCCGGAAACAAGATCCGAACTAACTCATTTAAAAACAACGAGTTCCAAATTTCTAATCGAGACACAAACACTGTCTTGGGAATCAGGCAGAATCAAATGACGAAAACAAAGGAGATAGACGACCAGTAAAAATAATCAAAACTCGAAGAGGCTGAGCCCAAATTCGCTGGCCACTCCCTCGTAACGCGCTACTGCAAATCTTTCCGGAATGCGAGTGAGGTGATCACAAACTCGCGGAGCGGGAGCGCGATTGGCTCTCGCGGTAATCCGCGAGCCACGCTGCGGTGGCGGAGCCGAGCGACTGCGTGGAAGAAAGGAGACCGAGGTCGTCGCAATCGTCCACATCGAATTCGAGACGCGGGTTGCGCACGACGCAAATCCCCGCTCCCGCTCCGGCCGCGGCGTCAAGATGCTTGCGAAAACTTCCCGGACCAAAATGTGAACTGAAAAGTGCCGGGGGAGTACGCAGCAGGGCGTTCGTGCCGTCGCCATCGCGCGAGGGAACGATCACCATGCCGGGCGCGGCCGGCTGCTGCGCGAAGAGCATCTCGATATCCTCCGGCGCGACGATGGGTAAATCCACCGGCAGGCGCAATAGCGATGTGACGCCGCCCTCGGCGCACCACCGCGAGGCGGAATCCACGGAATCGCTTTCCGAATTCTGCCGCGATTCGGGAATCGTTTCCCAGCCGAGCGTTCGCGCGCGCTCGAGAATTTCGGGCTCGTTCGAGACAACGAAGACGCGCTCGAATCCGCGCGCGGCCTGCACGACTCGAAAAAAATCTTCCGCGAAAGCGCGGGCCAGGCCGGCGCGGCGGGCGGCGGGAAGATGCTGTGCGAGGCGCTCTTTGGCGCGCGCGAATTCCTTGACGGGAATGAGCAGCGCCTTCATTCCGTGACGGGTCGCGCCGCACCGAACGAAACGCTAACCATGGGCGCGCTTCGCTTTCCGAGCGAATTGCGCCAGGACGCCGTGGGCAAGGCGATCCTTGTCGGCGAGCGTATTCATCACCGCGGGGAGGACCACGGCGCGCATGCCGAGCTTTTCGACGGCGGACTTCTCCGCCGCGTCCACGGTGTCGAGCACGAACGTGGCCGCGATATCGCGATACGTTTTCGCGACGCCTGCAGCCGAGCATTCCATCTTGAGTTGCGCCATCATTTTTTCGAGCGGGCCTTTGAGAGCCTTGCCGCCCACGATCGGCGAAACCGCAACGACTCTGGAGCGGCGTTTCACAAGGGCCTGGCGAATCTGCCGCACGGAGAGAATCGGGCCGATGCTGATGAGCGGATTACTCGGGCAGAGGATGATGCCATCTGCCGCCTCGATCGCTTCGACAACGCCGGGAGCAGGGCGGGCTTCCTCGCTGCCGACGTACGTGATGCTGCTGATCACCGGCTCAGTGGAAAATTTGACGAGGTACTCCTGTAGATGGATGGAGCCTTGGTAGGTGTCGATCATGGTGCAGACCATTTCATCGGACATGGGAAGGATGCGCGCCTTGACGCCCATGGAAGTGCGGATCGCTTCGGTCACTTGCGAAAGAGGATTGCCCCGCCGGATCAGAGCTGTGCGATGAATGTGCGTGGCAAAATCCTTGTCGCCCAGCTGGAACCATCCGGCGCGTCCGAAGCCTTTGAGAAGTTCGAGAACCTGAAACGTCTCGTCGCGGTAGCCCCACCCCGTCTTGGGGTTGACGACTCCCGCCAGCGTGTACGTGACGATATCCACATCGGGAGAGATCGAGAGACCGTGCATGTCAATGTCATCGCCGGTGTTCACGATGATGGTCAGATCTTCGGGATCCATTACGCGGTACAGCCCAAGAAGGAGTTTCGATGCCCCTATGCCGCCAGCCAGGGCCGTGATTTTCATCAGGAAGTTGTCTCCAGAAGCGCTGCATCGGGCAGATTTGGCTCGCGGGCCACAGACCGCGGCAAAGATTCATTTCCTTCGCCGGGAACAACCGCGAAGATGTGCAGAATTTTGTACGTGGTGCTGCGCTCGGCAGGAATGCGGCCAATGGAACGAATGAGCGAATGAAATTCATGAGGTTCGACCGATTCGCCGAAACCCGCGCCGGCGGCCTTGGAAATGCTTTCCTCCATCAGCGTGCCGCTGAAATCATTGGCGCCCGCTTCGAGGCAAGCGAGCGCGCCATCGAATCCGAGCTTCACCCAAGAAACCTGGATGTTGCGAATCCAGCCTTGGAAGAGAAGGCGGGCGAGCGCGTGAACGATGAGGTCCTCGCGCAGCGTGCTCCCGGGACGCGCTCCTCCAATCTGGTACAGGCGGGTCTGCGGATGAATGAACGCGAGGGGAACAAATTCGGTGAAACCGCCGGTGTCTTTTTGAATTTCGCGGAGGAGAATCATGTGGCGCACCCAATGTTCGGGGCGCTCGACGTGGCCGTACATCATTGTCGAGGTGGAGGGAATGCCGAGCGAATGCGCGGCGCGGATGATTTCCACCCAACGCGCGGCACAAAGCTTGTTGGGGCTGAGGGCGCGGCGGACTTCGTCGTCGAGGATTTCCGCGGCCGTGCCGGGGATGCTGCCGAGCCCCGCGGCGTGCAGCGTGGCGAGATATTCGCGAAGCTCGAGGCCCGTGCGCTCGACGCCATAGGAAATTTCCATCGGCGAATAGGCGTGAATGTGCAGGCCGGGAAGCTCCCCCTTGACGGCGCGAAGAAGCGCGGCGTAAAAAGAGCCGTCAAAATTTCTCGGCAAGCCGCCTTGAATGCAAACTTCTGTGGCGCCGCGAGCGACGGCCTCGTGGCACTTGGCGACCAGCGCGTCGATGGGATGAAGATAGGCGTCCGCGGCGCCAGGCCCGCGGCTGAATCCGCAAAAAGAGCAGCCCACAAAACAAACGTTTGTGAAATTCAAATTGCGGTTGACGACGTAGGTGATGGCGTCGCCGACGATCCTGCGGCGAACTGCATCGGCGGTCTTCACCAGGGCGAGGAGGTCTGGGCCGTCGGCAGAAGTGAGTTGAAGGGCTTCGTCGAAATCGAGTTCGCGGCCCTCGAGCGAGCGCTCAAGAATCGCGCGGATACCCGGCGAAGCCTCGCGGAGCGAGTCCGCGAGCAAAGCGGCGCGCCAACTCGGATCAAGCGACTTGAACATGCACCTCCCTCTCGTGGCGCGCGAATCCGTGCGAATCCGCAAGACGCGCAACGGCGGGCCGAAGATCCGGATGAACGAACTCCGTCCGCAAAGCGAATTCGGGATAAATGGCGAGGCGCTCGCGCAACTCGAGCCCCGCGGCGGACGTTTTTTGTTCGAGCAGCGCGATTGCGGGCCAGGGTGCTTCCGGATTGATGAAATCGCGCGTGACGGGTGAAATGCCGCCCCAATCATTGATGCCGGCTTCGAGGAGCCGCGGAAAATACACGTCGCTCAAATTCGGCGGCGCTTGGAGATTTATTTCTCCGCCGAGAACGAGGCGAGCCACAGCGACCGTGCGCAGCAACTCTTCGAGCGAAGGTTCCGGGGCAAGAGCCATCGGCGTGGCGGGCTTGGCGCGAAAATTCTGGACGATGACTTCCTGAATATGGCCGAAACGTTCATGGAGGCGGCGGATGGCGATGAGCGAGTCCACGCGCTCGGCTGGATTTTCGCCGATGCCGATAAGAATGCCGGTCGTGAAAGCGATGTTGCGCCGGCCGGCCTCTTCGATCGTGCGGAGGCGAAGCGAGGGAAGTTTGTCGGGAGCCTTGGCGTGCGGACCTCCTCGACGCAGGAGGCGCGGGCTCGCGTTTTCGAGCATCAGCCCAAGGCTCGCGTTCGATTCCTTAAGGCGGTCGAGGTCGCGCGCAGACATCAGGCCGGGATTGGAATGTGGCAGGAGGCCGGTCTGCGCGAGAGTGAGCTCGGTCATGGCGGCGAGGTAATTCAGTGTTCGCTCGTAGCCGAGCCTGCCGAGTGCTTCACGCGCTTCAGGGAAAATTTTTTCGGGCTGGTCGCCGAGGCTGAAGAGGGCTTCCTTGCACCCGGCGCGTCGGCCCGCTTCAGCGACGGCGAGAACCTCGTCGGGAGACATGAAAAGGTGGCCGTCGGGGCCGGGATCATTGCGGAAAGTGCAGTAGCCGCAATAGTCGCGGCAAAGATGCGTGAGCGGGATGAAAACTTTTTTCGAGAAGCTGATGATGGGGCCTTTGAAACGCGCGCGGAGAGAACCAGCCGCGGAGAGAAGCGAAGCAAGATCGGCGCGCTCGTACAGGAGCAACGCATCGGCGCGCTCGAGGCCACAACCGGCCGCAGCACGCGCGAATGCTTGTTCCACTCGCGGGGATTCGGTGGAAACTGCCATGCGCGCGAGTCTCCCTCATTCGGCGCTGCGGAATATCCCTCCGCGCGCCATGAGTTGCCAGTATAGATGCGGGCGAAGGCAACTGCATCACGAATCATGTTTGTCAAGTGTCTTTGGCCTCCGCATGGGTGACGAGGCGACGCGGGCTGTGCTAGCCTAACGGGTTTCTTGCGGCCATTCGAGAAACGGCTGGAGCTGCCAAAGTGGCTCGCGGGTAAGAGAAGAGATGATGCGCGCAGATTGCGAGGGACTATGAAAAGGATTGCGGGAATTCTTGCGTTTTTTGTGATGACGGGAATCGCCTCCGCACAGGGGCTTCCTTCGCAATCACTCGCGAGAGGAACATGGGAGCTTACACCGATTGTCGGCGGCGGGACGGGGCTGGGGAAATCCGACAACACACAATTCATTTTCGCCGGCGTGCGCGTGGGCCGGGTGATGACGAAGGAGCACCTTAGCGGCTGGGCGCACGGAAATTTCGAACTGGCCGTGGATCTGTTGCCGCTCTATGAGGTCTTCAGCACCGCTGGACCCGTGTATGGAGGAGGTTTCAGGCCGGCGGTTTTTCAATGGAACTTCACGAGAGGACAAAAGTTTGCGCCGTACATCAATGCTGCGGGCGGGATTCTCTTCAGCACGCAAAACATTCCGCCCGGAAACACATCGTATGTAAATTTCACGTCGCAGGGCGGGCTGGGGATAAGAATTTTTTCGAGTTCGCACCACGCGCTGACATTGGAAGGCGCAGCGATGCATCTCTCCAACGCGAGCCTGGGCCGGCACAATCCCGGCTTCAACGGGTCAATACTTTTCACGCTCGGCTACAGCTGGTTCAAGTAAGGCGACCCGCTCATTTAACTTCTGCTCGAATGAAAGCCGCGACCGCGAATGAAACGACGCCACTAGATCGAGCGACTCGCAGCGGCGAGCACAAAAACAGCCAAAACGAGCACGGCCACACCGGTCAATTGAACGCGCAGTGGTTTCGTGCCGGTGTTGCGCCATTCACCCGTGAGAATGCCGAGGAGGCTCGCGGTAATCACTATCAAGGACATGAACAAAGGCCAGCCAAGGGTCGTGCCCCAGGAACCCAGTTTGCCGGCTGAAACGCCGTAGAGCGACGTGCTGCCGAACCAGAAAATCGCCATCAACAGAGCCATCAGCCAGTGAGAGACGGTTCGGGAAGAGCCGAAACGCGAGCGGGTTTTATTTTTTGCGAGGAGATAGAAACAGTACACAAGATTGGGAAGCGCGCCGGCAACCATGAGCGGAAGCCAAGCGGCGTTCGCCGACCAAACATGCGAGGCGCCGAATTTTTCCGCGGCCTCGAGCAAGGGCTTGCCGGAATCGAGGCCGAGATTCACGAAACAAGCGCCAAAGCCGCAGATGATGGCCATCACAAGGCCGCGCGCCATGGAGGAGCCCGGCGCGGAAGATGCTGATCTAAGAGAGGCTTCCCGGTGGCGTCCCGCAACGGCGCAGAAGCCCACGCCGATGGCAATCAACGCCACTCCGGCAAAAAGGCCGGCACCAACGGTACTGAAAATTTTTTCCGGATGGTTGCGAATCATGGGGATCACGCTTCCGACGCCGGCGGAAATTCCCAGGACGATGGAAAAAGTGAGGGCAATGCCGATGGATTCCGCGGCGAGACCGAAAAGCACCTGAGACACTCCCCAGCCCGCGCCGAAAGCGGCGACGATCCAAACACGGGAGGCTCCGGTGGCGTGGTAGACGGAAGCAAGCTGCGGAAGCGTGAGCCAGGCGGCTACGGGCGGAAAAATCAGCAGGGCAAAAATCGTCCAGGCCAGCCAAGTATTCTCCCACGCCCAGCGGCGCGTGTATTTCATCGGCAGCGTGAAGCTGGCGTTCATCACTCCGGCAACCACTAGTAGGAGCAATCCCAATGATGTGTCCGGCATGTCGAGTAACCTCTCTTAAGTAAAGCTTACTTTCAGGGATATTTTGAGAAAGCGCTCCAGCGACAAGATTTCTTCTGCAATTTCCGCGCGAATCGTATTTGGCTGCTTTGCAAAGAA
This sequence comes from Candidatus Acidiferrales bacterium, assembly GCA_050747245.1. Classification (GTDB taxonomy): domain Bacteria; phylum Acidobacteriota; class Terriglobia; order Acidiferrales; family UBA7541; genus JBOGNO01. The sequence continues at coordinate 5,288 of JBOGNO010000010.1, read as the reverse complement.
TTCTACGGCACAGCACGCGTGGCTTGCACCGCGAGAAATGGACCAGACGCCGATGGCGCGGCCATCGCGCAGGACTACAGGAGAAATCCACGCGGCCGGATGATAGACACGCTTGTAATGACGCGTATCCACGAGATGAATTTTTTCTGCGTGGGCCAACAGGTAAGGATCAAAACTAGGGAGGAGACGCAAAGTCAAAGTTGCCGGGCGGGCATCTCGCAATTCAGCAATATCCTTGCGAAGGATGGCGGCTTGCTCGCCAGCGACGGAAATTTCCTGGAACTCATCCTGCAAAGAGTCCCAGACAATCTGCGCCTCCTTCATGGAGAGGCCGCTCCACTTCGAAAAATCGTGGCGCGTTGCGGGGCCGTAGGATCGGAGATAGCGACGCAATAGAATTTGCCTCGCCTCAATTTCGGCAACTTTCTTTTGTTTCGGCAACCAATCGCCGGCGCGGACGAAACACACTTCGTTTCCACGCTCCGAGGAGTAACAGATCAGGCCTTCCGCGAGCGCCGGCTTGAAGGGATTCCAGATGCGTTTCATCCACGCCTGTAGTCTTTTGCCGGCTTGTTGGTAGATTCGTTGGGTTAAAACGGTCTTGGTGAGAGGGCCGGAGCGAAGCGCATTCAAAACCGACTCATTGAAAGAATCATAGTCGCGGGCAGTGAGGCCGAAACGCGACATGATGCGAAAGAACGCTTCGCGGTTCCTGGTGCGAAGGGCGGCAGTGTAGAGGGAGAAATCCGATGCCGGGATCCAATGAATGGTCTGGCGCATGAAGGAGGACTTCACCAAGGAGCGATCTTTCCAGAGCGCGGCTTCAATTTGAATTCGACGGAGGCCGCGAACGCGCGCCCACAGAGCGATCTCCGCCGCAGAGGTCAATTGCGCCTGAATCCCGCAAACATTTCCACAAACCTCGACTAAATTGCCGCTCGCCGCGCGCGAAAGATGCTGCCTCGCAAAACGGAACGCCAGGATAATCGGCCATGAAAAACTCTTGCCGAGATGACCTTTCACGACCACATTTTTCCTTTGTATGAAGACGGGTTGGGGACAAGCTCCCAGCCTTCGCAAAAATACCGGCGCATCTTACGCGGAAGTCCGGCGGGCTGATAGACTAAATTCCCCATGAGAAGCAGTGCCAAACGAATTGCTGCGAGATTCCAGTTGACGCTGGCCTGCGCGGCTTTATTGCGGCTTGCGACGCCCCAGCCAGCGACAGGCTACGCCGTGCTCGCGCATGAAGCCATCATTGATGTGGTGTGGGCTTCGGACATCCGCCCGCTCTTGCTGAAGAGATTTCCGCAGGCCACGAAGGAAGAATTGCGCGGGGCGCACGCGTACGCCTATGGCGGGGCGATCATCCAGGACCTGGGCTACTACCCGTACGGCAGCACGTTCTTCAGCGATCTGACACATTACGTGCGCAGCGGGGATTTCATCGAAGCGCTGCTGCGCGATGCGCAGGATTTGAACGAATACGCCTTCGCGATCGGATCTCTGGCGCATTACGCCGCGGACAACGAAGGCCACCGGCTGGGGACAAATCTGGCGGTTCCGCTGCTATATCCCAAATTGAAAAAGAAATACGGAGATGTGATCACGTATGAGGAGGATCCGCTGGCGCACATCAAGACGGAATTCGGATTCGACGTGCTGGAGGTGGCGCAGGGACGCTTCGCCCCCGATGCCTATCACGATTTTATCGGATTCGAGGTGGCAGGACCGCTGCTGGAGCGAGCCTTCGAAGAAACGTACGGCCTCGAGCTGAAAATGGTGCTGAAAAATGAAGAGAAGGCGCTCAATTCATATCGTCATGACGTCAGCTCGCTGATTCCCAAAGCGACCAAGATAGCGTGGGAAATCAAAGAGGATGAAATCAAGAACGATTTGCCAGGAATCACGCGCGAAAAATTCCTATTCAATCTTTCCCGAGCGAGTTACGAAAAGAAATGGGGCAAGGATTACCGCAAGCCGAATTTCGCGGAAAAGTTTTTTGCGTTGCTTTTCCGGCTGATCCCCAAATGGGGGCCGTTGAAAGTGCTGACATTTGTGACGCCAACGCCGGAAACGGAGAAGTTATTTGAAGCGAGCTTTAATTCTACACTGGACCGATACCGTGGCCTGCTCGCTCAGCTCGCAGCCGGAAAAGTGGACTTGCTCAACGACAATTTCGACGTGGGTGAACAAACGGGGCCTGGGAAGTACGAACTCGCCGATGAAGCGTACGCGAAATTGCTTGACCGCCTGGCAAAGCAAAACTTCGCGAAGGCCACGCCGGAGCTGCGCGCAGAAATACTGCGGTACTATTCCGATCCGGACGCTCCCAATACGACGAAAAGAAAACCGCGTGAGTGGACCCGGGTGCAGAAGGAGCTTAGGCAATTGAAGGGCGCCGGAATGGCAGCGGAGACTGCCGGCGCGGGGCCGGCACCTTGACGATCGACTTCACCCCGACACTTTCAAGACCACGGCGGCGATGTCGTCCTGTTGCGGGGCGCCATCCAGGAACAGGCGGACTCCTTCAAATAAATGCTCAAGCGACTCCTCCGCGGACTTTTTTCGACCTTCCTGCCAAAGATCGAAAAGTGGTCCGTCGTTGAATATTTTCCCTCGATGATTCTCCAATTCGTAAATTCCGTCGGTTGCAAACAGGACTGCGTCCCCGGGAGAAAGCCGGACCTTATGTTGATCGTATAAGGAATCATCAAGCAGGCCGGAGGGAAACCCTCCATCGCCGAGCGGCGTGCAGCCGGTCTCCGTGACGAGCAGCGGAAAAGGCAGTCCGGCCATCGAAAAGCTCAATTCACGCGTGGCAGGATCGAACAAGGAGTAAAGCGTCGCGCAATATCGGCCCGCGATGGGTCGCACGCGCAACCGCCGGTTCAGCAAGGCGAGCACATCGGCAGTCTGTTCGCCCGACTTGTGAATCCCTCGCAACGTTCCCATCACCAGCGCCGCGTACATGGCCGCAGCGAGGCCCTTGCCCACGACATCGCCGGCGTAAATGCCGACGCTCCCGTTAGGCAGATTGAAAAAGTCAAAGAAGTCACCGCCCACCTCCGCCAAAGGTGAGTATCTGCAGGCAATTTCAAACGAAGGGCCGGAGAGTGGCCCAGTGCTCACCAAGGAACGCTGAATCTGCCGGGCGTCTTCTCTTTCGGTATCGCAGAAGGCGCTCCAGGGGAGTGTGTCCACAGTCAGCTGCGAGATCATTTCACTTGCCCCTCGTCTACCTTGCACGCACCGCGCCCTTTCGCGTTGGGATTGCCGCCTAGAATCAGCAAGATAGAAACAAGAGCGTGGCATGGGGTGGCAATACGGGTTTCACAATGAACCAGTATATGGAAGTGGAGCATTTCAAACGTGACACCCTGAATGTCGACCAGCCGGTTTAGCAGAAGCGAGTGCAAGTGCCGAAGACATTGCAGCTGGGAGCGCGGCCTTGCATCCTTCGTTAGGAAATTGGCTCCGTACCTGCCTCGGTAACAACAGGGAAGGCACTGTCTTCCATCGCGAGGCGGTCGAAGTTGTTCCAAGTGCTCCAAGCTCTCAAAAAATGGAAACCGCAGCGGGTATTTGCAGAATCGGGGGAAGAATGGCTCCCCGGGCTAGATTCGAACTAGCAACCCTTCGGTTAACAGCCGAATGCTCTACCGTTGAGCTACCGGGGAACCGTGCTCCTAACTTCTCGAATTGTAGCACTTTACGCGGCATTTTCCTGAATCGAGATGACGCTCTCTTTCGTACATTTCGTACAAAACGCGGGCAGATTAAAGCCGAGTCCGACCTTTTCCACCCACTCTTTGCGGCTCTGGATTCGCTTTGACATCTTGCTGTAGCGATCCGTCACCGACTGGTCAGCATGGCCGATCCAGAAGCGCAGGATATCTTCCGGCGTTCCCTGATCCCGAAGATGAGTAACGCGGAACCTTCGGAACGGATGGAAGCCACGCACTCCTAGTTTATGCAAGCTGTCTCGCATGATGTTGCGCTGCGAGAGCGGCTTGCCGCCTTTCGTCTGAAAGAGAAAGCCTACCGTGCGAGATCCGATGAACTCTTTCAGGACAGTCGCAAGAGACGAATGCACGTCAACGTCTCGAATGGCGTTGTCGGTCTTCGGGGCTTGTTCCTTGCCCCGCCATACGCTCTTGCGGACGTAGATGGTTTTGCAGTCGGAGCTAATCGTCGTGTGATTCTCACAGTAATTCTCTATCCGAATTGCTAGGGCTTCACCGATGCGAAGGCCCGTTCCGGCAAACAGGGCGTACAGCACCCTGTACCGGCCACCGGCCTTAGAGAGAATATCGGAGACTTCCCTACCCTCCACTGTAGGAGTGTCCTGATCCTTCGACTTCACTACCGGCAAGTCGATATATTCGTGATTCCACTCCCGACGATGGAGTTGCGTACCATTGTCGTCTCGCGCCGATGCGACTACCAGCTTCGCAACGGCGACGATTTCAACAATGGTCTTGGGAGCCAGCTTTGCTTGCGCTAGTTTCTCAACAAATTCCTTGACGGTTTTATTGTCCACTTGCGAAAGCGGCATGTCTCCCAGATTTGGATTGAGCCACTTGTTGATATAGCTCTGATAGCCGACTGCTGTTGCAGGCTTGATACGTTCGCGTTTTCTCGTTTGTGCGTGATTCAACCACCATGCGGACTGCTGCCGGAAAGTCGTGCCCTGATTCAGGGCTTGGACCTTCTCGAAATGCTCTACAGTATCGGCACCGCTGGCGGCAATCACTTCCTTTGCCCCCCTTTCCCGTTCAGGCTTCGCTAGTGTTCCCGATCCCTTCGCCGGGGAGATGCGAACGCTTTTATGCGCTCGCTTTTCCTGTCCCGGCACATCCATCCAGAACCGGACATACCAGCTCTTGCCCTTCCGTTCGAGATAACCACATTGTCCAGATCGTCGAGCCATAGACTTCCTCCCTTTTCTGGCTCGCTGTTCTGGCGTCACACTTGATAAAGATTGCTGGACTTCTATGATTGCGGACGACATTCAGATTTTTATTCAACCGTTTTCCCCGCCTACAATGTCACCCGGAACTCGCGGTGTTTCGGCAAGGCTCCTTTCGTAAGATTTAACTCCATTAATATTTTGCCATGAAACTTGACCGTAAGTATCGGTATCCCCTAACTTAGACTGTGTAGTGCACCCTTCTAATTTAGACAGTCAGGGCCTCGTTTTTTAGTACAGCTGTGAAAGCCAAGAAGGCCTCGTGCGGAGTGCGATTTCCGACGCCGCGATGAGGCCGGTCGTGATTGTACTCCTC